>NZ_JACHFJ010000005.1 GCF_014201825.1 Acidocella aromatica
CCTCAAAGAATGCGAGTGGAGATGGGGCAAGGATCCTGATACGATCCTCGCCGAACTCATCAAATTAATGGTCTAGAGCCTTTAAAAAAAGCCCCACACACCCGCAAAAATTTTTAAAAATTATCCACGCCGCCGGCTGAATTCGGTGATGATCCCGTGCAGGGTGTTCAGCTCCTGGCGCGTTACCTCGCCGCGCGTGAAGAAGTGGCGCAAATTCCGCACCATGCCGGGGCGCTTCTGCTCATTGCGCAGGAACCCCGATTCATCGCAGGCACGCACCAGATGCGCCATGAAGTTATCCAACTCGCCCTTGGTGGCGGGCGCGGTCTCGTTCACCTGCAACTCACGCGGCGGCAATTCCGGCGAGCGTGCCAGCCACCACTCATAGCCAAACACCATCACCGCCTGGGCGAGGTTGAGCGACATGAAATCCGGGTTGAGATCGTAACGGATCAGGCTGTCCGCATTGGCAATGTCGTCATTATCCAGCCCCGTCCGCTCCGGCCCGAACAGCACGCCAGTTTTCAAACCACGCTGACCAGCGGCCACAACTTCCGCAGCCCCACCCCGCGCGGTGAGCACCGGCTTGATGATGTGGCGCGGACGCGGACAGGTGGCGAACACCCGGTTCAAATCCGCAACGGCCTCCGCCACGGTCTCAAACACCTGCGCGTTATCCAAAATCCGATGCGCGCCGGACCCGGTGATCCAGGCGCGCGGCAGGGGCCAGCCGTCGCGCGGGGCGACGATGCGCAGATGAAACAGCCCGCCATTCCCCATGGCCCGCGCCACAGCGCCGATATTCTCGGCCATCTGCGGACGCACCAGAATCACCACCGGCGAAGGCTCGATCGGCTCCAGTTCCGCGCCACCGCTACGCCCGGTCATCAGGATTTCCTCAGCTTGTAAGTGCCGCCCGGTCCGTCCTCCACGGCATAGCCTAACGCCGCAATGGCATCGCGCAGACGGTCGGATTCCGCGAAATCCTTACGCTTGCGGGCCTCCACGCGCTGCGCGGCCAAATCCTGCACCTCAGCCGGGATATCGCCCGCGAACCACTCGGCAGGCGACACGTTCAGCAGCCCCAGCACGTGCCCGGCGGCCAACATCGCGGCGGCGGCGGAGGCATCGCCAGCCAGCGCCGCATCGGCCAAACCATGCACGCCAGAGAGCGCGCCCGGCGTATTCAAATCATCCAGCAACGGCTCCAGCACGCACTCAGGCACTTCCGAAGCCGCCTTCACCCCCGGATGCGCCTCCAGCGCGCGGTAGAAACGATCCAGCTCCTTGCGCGCCTCGACCAGCCCGGCATCGGAAAAATCCAGCGTCGAGCGATAATGCGAGCGCATCAGCAACAGGCGCACTGCCTCACCCGGCGCGGTTTGCAGCACGTCGTTCAGCACTTTGAAATTGCCGAGCGACTTGCTCATCTTCTCGCCGTTCACCAGCAGCATGCGGTTATGCACCCAGGTCTTGGCGAAATGCGAGCCGGGGAAGGCGCAGCAGGACTGCGCGATCTCGTTCTCATGGTGCGGGAAGATTAGGTCGTCGCCGCCGCCATGGATGTCGAAATCCGTGCCCAGATGCTTCCAGCTCATCGCCGAGCACTCGATATGCCAGCCCGGCCGCCCACGGCCCCAGGGGCTGTCCCAACCCGGCAGATCCGGCGTGGAGGGCTTCCACAGCACGAAATCCCCCGCATCGCGCTTATAGGGCGCGACATCCACCCGCGCCCCCGCGATCAGCTCATCCGGCGTGCGGCCAGAGAATTTGCCGTAATCGGGGTCGGAGGCGACGGAGAACAGCACATGCCCCTCGGCCACATAGGCATGGCCATTGGCGATCAGCCGCTCGATGATCGCGATGATCTCCGGCAGATGCTCAGTCGCGCGCGGCTCGATATCCGGCGGCAGGGCGTAGAGCGCGCCCATATCCTCGTGATACCAGCGGATCGGGCCCTCGGTGACCTGCTCGATCGGCAGCCCCCGCTCCTTGGCGCGGTTGTTGATCTTGTCGTCGATGTCCGTGATGTTCCGCACATACGTGACCTTGGGATACAGCCGGCGCAGCAGGCGGATCAGGATATCGAACATCACCACGTTACGGGCGTTGCCGATATGCGCGCGGTCATACACGGTGGGCCCGCAGAGATAGGCCCGCACATTGGCGGGGTCGATGGGCGTGAAAACCTCTTTGGCGCGGGTCCGGGTATTGTAGAGCGTCAGCTGTGTCATGCGCGCTGTTTCGGCGGGTTTTGGCTCCAAATCAAGCCGCATTGATTTTTCCCGCCCCACGCGGCCAGATAGAGCCATGCAAAAGATTCTCGACACCGTGGACGCCCAGCTTGAAACCTCGCTGGAGCGGCTGTTCGCCTTCCTGCGCATCCCCAGCATCAGCGCCCAGCCATCGCATGCGGGGGATTGCCGTAAAGCCGCCGAGTGGGCGCGGGACGCACTGGCTGGCATGGGCTTCAGTGCCCGGCTGTCGGAGACATCTGGCCTGCCGGGGGTCATCGCCACCCACCATGAGGCCGGGCCTAACGCCCCGCATGTACTGTTCTACGGCCATTACGACGTGCAACCCGCCGACCCGCTGGAACTGTGGAACTCCGATCCGTTCGACCCGCAGTTAGTCGATGGCCCGCGCGGCAAGCGCATCGTCGCCCGTGGCGCCGTGGACGACAAAGGCCAGGTCGTCAGCTTCATGGAGGCCGTGCGCGCGCATCTGGCGGTAAACGGCAAGCTGCCCGTACGCCTGACCGTGCTGCTGGAGGGCGAGGAGGAAAATGGCAGCCCGTCTCTCGCCGAGTTGCTGAGCAATGAGCGCGAAACCCTGGCCGCCGATTTCGTCTATGTGGCCGACACCAATATGTGGGACTTCGCCACCCCCGCCATTACCACCTCGCTGCGCGGACTGGCGGCCATTGAGGTGCGACTGCACGGGCCGAAGCGCGACCTGCATTCCGGCTTGTTCGGCGGCATCGCGCTGAACCCGATCCAGGCGCTGGTAAGCATCCTGGGCGAACTCAAGGACGATACGGGCCGCATCCAGATCCCCGGTTTTTATGATGGCATCACCCCCGTCTCCCCGGCCCAGGCGGAGAACTGGGCGGGGCTCGGCTTCGATGCCCGCGCCTTCCTCGGTGATGTCGGCCTCTCCACCCCCGCTGGCGAGGCGGACCAGCTCCCCCTCGCCCAACTCTGGGCTCGGCCGACGGCGGAGCTGAACGGCATCTATGGCGGCTATCAGGGCGAAGGAAGCAAGACGGTGATCCCCGCCCACGCCACGGCCAAGCTCACCTTCCGCCTCGTCGCCGGGCAGGACCCGGAGAAAGTGCTGAAGCACTTCGAACGCTTCGTCACCGAGCGCTTGCCCAAGGATGCGCGGGTAGAGTTCAAACGGGGCGGCGCCGCCCCCGGCTTCTCCCTGAGCCCCGACGCCCCCTTCCTGCGCGCGGCCACCGCCGCGCTGGCCGCCGAGTTCAACAAACCAGCCGCGCTGATCGGCTCCGGCGCGTCCATCCCGGTGGTGGAGGCCTTCAAGACGCATCTGGGGCTGGATACGCTGCTCGTCGGCTTCGGGCTGGATGACGACTGCATCCACTCGCCCAATGAGAAATTCGAGATGGCCTGTTTTCATCGCGGCACAAGGGCGCATGCCCGCATGCTTACCGCTTTTGCCGCTCAACCGTAGCGGATTGCGTCCTTAATCACCCGCACGGCCTCACCGGCGACCAGCGCGACATCGAACCGCGTTTCCTCACGCGCCCATTCGGGATGCACGGCCAGCACCACGCTGGCCGCTTCCAGCAGCCGCGCCTGCTGCCGGACGGAGACCGCATAGGCCGCCTCGGCAAGACTTGGCCGCGCCTTTACCTCGACAAAGAGCAGACGCCGGGCATTGGCGGCGATGAGGTCGATCTCCCCTGCCTTGGTCCGCAGCCGCTGCGCCAGGATGGTATAGCCTGAAGTCGCCAGCTTCTCCGCCACCAGCTCTTCCGCGCTTTGCCCCAGCGCTTGCGCCGCCCGGCGGCGGGCGAGCGTGTTAAGCGGCGATAGATTCGGGGCCAAAGGAGCTGCTCTCATGTTCCCTGTTTACGCCCAATTAAGTTAATTTTTTCCTAACTTCCGTTACCGCCACGCCCCACGCGGCTCTCCGGCGAATTCTTCCGCCAGAGCCAGCCCCAGCGCGAGCAGCACCGGCCCCAGAAAGATCCCCAGCGCGCCAAAGGTAATCGCCCCGCCGAGCACGCCGATCAGCGTAACGGCATAGGAGAGCGACGCCCCACGGGCGATCAGCCACGGGCGCAGGACAGAGTCCGCACCGCCGACCACGATGAAGCAATACGCCGCCAGCAGCAGCGCCACCACCGGGTGCCCGATCGCCAGCAGATACAGGCTGACCGGCACATACACCACCACAGCACCTGCGGGCACAATGGAGATCAGCCCCGCCAGCACTCCCAGCAGCAGTGCCTGATGCACGCGCGCCACCTCGAACCCGATGGCATACAGCACACCCTGGAATGCCGCCGTACCGACAATGCCGAACACCACACCACGCACTGTAGAAGCAACCAGCTGTAGCAGGTCGTTGGTCCTGGTCTCGCTGATCAACCGCACCAGCAGCAGGCGGATGCGCGCCACCACCGCCTCGCCCGAAAGGAAGAACAGATAGGCGAAGAAGAGTGCCACCACCGTGCCGACCAGCCCGTGTGTCGCCTGCACCAGCAGCTTGAAGCCCGAATGCGCCAGCACGCCCAACACCGGCTGCAACGTGCTCGCCGCCCCGCCCAGATCATCCGCCGAATTGTTCCAGAAATCCGTCAGCAGCCCGCCGACCAGGGGAATATGCTGGAAGAAGGCCGGTGCCGGCGGCAAGCCGTTCTGGAGCACCGCCTGCATCCAACGCTCGCTCTCCCGCGCCTCGCGTGCGGCCAGCAACGCCAGATGCACCAGCGGCACCAGCACGATACCCGCCACCACCAACGTAATCACGAAGGCCGCGACGCTGGGCCGCACATAGCGGCAGAACCACGCGTAAAAAGGCCAGAGACAGTAAACAAGGATCCCCGCCCACACCATGGCGGGCAGAAACGGCAGCAGGATGAGCAGACAACCTATGCCGAGAGTGATCGCCAAGGTAAGCAGGATGGTCCGGTCAAGTCTCATGCTCCGGTGATGCCTGAGCCCCCCCTCTCCCGCAAGCCCCGGCTGCATGGCGCCCATTCTCAACAAGCAATCCTGCTTCAAGATTTTTTAGCAACTCCGCCATACGGCGTTTTCGTTTGCAAAAAAGCTTGTTTTATGAGATATTGTCCCGAAATATGGACAGCCATTAGTCCACAAACTACACCGGTTCTTAGGATTATAGTCACGATGCGGTTTAACGAAATTGGCCAGCAGTTGCGCGCCTATCGGATGGAATCCGGCCTGAAGGCTGAGGAAATCTCCGCCCGGCTCGGCGTCTCCCGCGCCGCGCTATACCGCTACGAGAAAGGCGAGGTCATCAAGCTCGACACGGTGAACCGCCTGGCCGAGTTGCTGAAGATCTCCCCGCTTACCCTGCTGGGCATCGGCGTGGAGTATTACGGCAAGCCTGTCGGCTATGCCGAGCGCCTGCGCCAGATCGAGGAATCCTCCGACCAGATCCTCCAGGTGCACGGCCCGCTCTGCTATCTCATCACCTCGGACAGCTACGACTCCCTCCTCGCCCAGATGCTGGAGGAACATGCCGACGCCCAGGGGGCTGACCGTCTGGCCGCCCGCGCCGCCGCCGAGCAGCTGATGAGCGTAATGATCTCGCGCAAGCGCATGTACGCGGCGCGCAAGCCCTCGATCATCGCCATCCTCACCGCCGCCTCGATCCAGAAATTCCTGGCAGAGGGCATCTGCCCCCTGGTTCCCGCCAGCGACCGCCTGCGCGCCGCCGCCCGCGAGATGGCGATCCGCGAGATCGAGACCGTGGCGAACCTGATGGAGAGCGAGCCCATCGGCCTGCAGCTCGGCCTGATGGCCCAAGGTGAGCCGAACGGCCCCTTCACCCTGCTCCGCTCGCGCGACCGCGCGACGCTCGCCATCAACCCCTTCCCCTGCGACGCCCCGCCCAGCCTGCAATCCGGCGTGGCCATGATCACCAACGCCGAGGACGCCGTGGCCGCGCACCAGCGCGTCTCCGAAATCGCCTGGCGCGAGGCGGTGAAGGGCGCTGCGGCGGCCGAGCGCGTGCGCGCCCTGGTCGCGGCGGCGCGCGGGTGACTTCGCCGCTCATCACCCCGGCGGCCCTGAAGAAACTGCTGGGCCGCCCCGGCGTGGTGGTGCTGGACGCCACCTATTACCTGCCCAATGAGGACAAGGACGCGCGGTCGATCTTCACCGCCATGCGCATCCCCGGCGCGCAGTTCTTCGATATCGACGCCGTGGCCGACCACGCCTCCGGCCTGCCGCACATGCTGCCTTTGCCCGAGGACTTCGCCACCGCCGTGGCGGCGCTGGGCGTCAGCTCGTCGAGCCATGTGGTGGTGTACGACCAGCGCGGCATCTTTTCCGCCCCGCGTTTGTGGTGGATGTTCCGCGTCTTCGGGCACGATAACGTGCAGGTGCTGGATGGCGGGCTCCCTGCCTGGCAGACCACGGGCGACGGGCTGGAGCATGGCGAGCCGGACACGCCCGCGCCGGGCCATTTCACCCCCCAGTACCGTACCGGAATGGTCCGTGCGCTGGACGACCTGAAGCGCAACCTGTTGACCAAAACCGAGCTGGTGCTGGACGCCCGCGCCGCGGCGCGCTTCGCGGGCACGGTGCCGGAGCCGCGCGCGGGGATGCGCAGCGGGCACATCCCGGACTCCATTTCCCTGCCCTTCAGCGAGTTGCTGCACGAGGGTAAATTCTTATCCCCCACCAAGCTGCGGAAGAAATTCACCGACCTCGGCATCACCGATGAGAACAAGCTCATCGCCTCCTGCGGCTCGGGCGTGACCGCATGCGTGCTGGCGCTGGGGTTGAGGCTGGCGGGCTTGCCCGAGGCGGCGATTTATGATGGCTCTTGGGCCGAATGGGGGTCGCGGGACGACACCCCGGTCGAGGTATGAATGGCTAAGAAAATCGAGACGGCCCTGGTACACGCGGGGCGCAGGCCGACCAAGGACTACGGCTTCGTCAACCCGAAGCTGGCGCGCGGCTCCACCGTGCTCTACCCGGACATGGAGACCAAGCTCGCCATCGGCAAGCGTATTTTCGAACCCGTCGATATCTACGGCCTCTGCGGCAACGAGACGCATTTCGCCCTGGAAGCGGCCATCGCCGAGGTGGAAGGCGGCTCCCACGCCCAGGTCACTGGCTCGGGGCTGTCCGCCATTACCGTGCCGCTGCTGGCTTATCTGAAAGCCGGGGACCATCTGCTGGTGCCCGACTCGGTTTACGGCCCGACCCGCACCTTCTGCGACGGCATGTTGCGCCGCTACGGCGTCGAGACCAGCTATTACGACCCGTCGATCACGCCCACGGCGCTGGAGGCGCTGTTCCGCCCCAATACGCGCGTGCTATTTACCGAAAGCCCGGGCAGCCATACCTTCGAGGTGCAGGACATTCCCACCCTGGCCGAAATCGCCCATGCGCGCGGCGCGAAAGTGTTTCTCGACAACACCTGGGGCATCCACCATTTCCAGCCCTTCACCAAGGGGGTGGACGTTTCCATCCAGGCGCTCACCAAATATCCCGGCGGCCATTCGGACATCATCCTCGGCGCCGTGGTGGTGAACAGCGAGGAGGATTGGCGCTGGCTGCGCCTGGGCGCGCTGGAGCTGGGCAATTACGCCAGCCCGGATGATTGCTGGCTGGCCCTGCGCGGCCTGCGCACGCTGCATGTGCGCCTGAAAGCCCAGGAAGCGGCGGGGCTGAAGGTTGCCAACTGGCTAGCTGAGCGGCCCGAGGTCGCGCGGGTGCTGCATCCGGCCCTGCCCTCCTGCCCCGGCCACGAGTTTTTCCTCCGCGACTTTACCGGCTCCTGCGGGCTGTTCGGCATCGCCTTCCAGCCTCAGTTCAGCCCCGAAGCCGTGATGCGCTTCATCGACAGCCTGCAGCTCTTCGGCATCGGCGCGAGCTGGGGCGGGTATGAGAGCCTCGTGCTGCCGACTACCGGCACCATCCGCCGCTCCGAGGGCACCGGCGTGTTCGAGGGCCCGATGGCCCGCTTCCATATCGGGCTGGAGAACGTGGATGACCTGATCGAAGACCTGGAGCAGGGGCTGGCCGCGTTGCGCGCCGCATGAACGCCCTTATCCCACCTGAACTCTCGGCTTTTCTGGGCACGATTGGACTTGCCTTCATTATCGGGCTGGAGTTGCACGCCTACCGGCGGCGCGATGCCGGGAATCTGCAGCCCGAGGCGCTGGGCTTTGGCACCACCCGCACCATCACCCTGCTGGCGGCACTCGGCTTCAGCCTGTGGATCATCGCCCCTGTCGTGCCCTTCTGCATCGGGCTCGGCGGGCTGAACCTGCTGCTGCTGATGGATTACCGCAAGCGCCTCAAGGGCGGCGATTCCTCGCTGCTGCCCACGGTGATCGGCGTCATCGCCTATTCCCTTGGCCCCGTGGTGCTGGTGGCGCCCATCGTCCTGCTGGCGGCGCTGGTCATCCTCATCCTGCTCTCGCTCGGCGAACAGGCGGAAATCCGCCGCCTTTCCGATGCCTTCCCGGCGGAAGAAGGCGTGACCTTCGCCAAATTCTTCATCCTGGCCGGGCTGATCTACCCGCTGCTGCCGGATGCCAGCATCCCCTATCTCGCGGGCATCACCTACACCAAGGTGTGGATGGCCGTGCTGGTCATCTCCGGCATCTCCTATCTTGGCTATCTGGCGCATCGCTACGTGTTCCCTCGCGCGGGCACGCTGCTTACCGGCGTTCTGGGCGGGCTGTATTCTTCCACCGCCGCCACGGTGGTGCTGGCGCGCGCCGCACGCAGTGAACCGGGTGCCACCTCCTTCGCCCCGGCGGCGGTCGTTATCGCCACGGCCATGATGTATGCGCGGCTGCTGGTCATCATCATGCTGCTCGGCCATGCCAATGCCGCCCTGGCCCTGCCCCTGCCCTTCGGCTCGCTGCTCCTGGCCTCGCTGGCGGTGGCCGGGCTGTTGGCTTGGCATGCCAAGGGCACCGCCACCGCCGCCCATGCCGCCGTCAGTGCCAACCCGCTGGACCTCCCCGTCGCCTTCCTCTTCGCGTTGCTGTTCCTGGTCTTCGCCGCCGCCACCAATTTCGTTACCCAGCGCTACGGCGCCGCCGGCCTGCATGTGCTGAGCTTCGCGGTCGGCTTCTCTGATATCGACCCATTCATCTTCTCGCTGCTCGACGGCAAGTTCCAGGTGGGCGAGCAGGCCGTGGTGAGCGCCGTGCTCATCGCCAGCGCCAGCAACAACCTGCTCAAGACCGGCTATGCCATGGGCCTCTCGCGCAGCCGCCAGATGCTGCCCGCCGCCATCTGGCTGACCACGACTGCGGCAATCAGCCTAGGCTGGGCCTTAACCTAAAGAAGCATAATTTTTCATCTCCCCTCGCTGATTTGCTGCTGGAAACGGTGCGCCAAGCGCATTATAGTTCCTACACAAAAACATATCCGTGCAACCACGGCAGCCCTGCACAGGCCAAGAACGTGCACCGAAGCAAAAAGGGGAAGAAATATGAGTGCTATACCAAGCGCCGGCCATTCCACCCTCCTTTCGACGAGCGGCGCCGTTCCGCGGCGTGAATTCGAGATCAGGCAACTCCATTTCAAAGACTTGTGGGAGGCGTTGCGCCTTGGGGTGGAGGACTGGCGCGCCTGCCGGACTGAGGTGATGGTGCTGGCGGTACTCTCTCCCGTCGCGGCGATCATACTTGGTGCTGTGGTGGCGGCACCCAGCCTGCTGCCGTTCCTGTTCCCGGTTTGCGCGGGCTTGGCGCTGCTGGGGCCGATGGTCACGCTTTGGTTCGCCGCCCTCTCGCGCGAGCGCGAGCGAAGCGGCTTTGCCTTGGCCGAGGCCGCCGCCGAACCGTTCGCCTCCTCCCGCCTGAACACCATCCAGGCCCTTGGCCTGCTCAGCATCGTGCTGTTCCTCGCCTGGCTGGCAGTCGCGGGCGTCGTTTACGCTCATACGATGGGCCAAAGCGGTCCGGCGCGGGGGATTGAGTTCTTCGTCCGCGTGTTCACCACCGTGGCGGGCTGGGAGATGATCGTTCTCGGCTACCTCACCGGCGCCGTGTTCGCCCTGGTCACGTTGTGCCTCGGGCTTGTCTCCTTCCCCCTGGCGCTGGACCAGGATGTCACAACCTGGCAGGCGATTACCGTCTCCGCACGGGCCTTTGTCCGCAACCCGGTGGTGGTGCTGGCCTGGGGCTTCATCGTGGCCGCCATCATGGCGGCGGGCACGGCGATGGTGCTGCTGGGGCTTGCTGTGTCGTTGCCGGTGCTCGGCCATGCCACCTGGCATATCTACCGCCGCCTCGTGGCCTGAAACTGACCTAAAACAGAACACGGCGCTCCACCCCCTGGAGCGCCGTTTTTATGTGATTTCATATAACTTTCATATAATTACGGATACCATGAGGGCGTCTGCATGGCCCGGGTTTCTGCCATCTCCTCGCAGTATTGCACCGCACCGGAAATCATCTTATGCCCGCCAACAGCTTGGGTCATAGCAGCAGCTTCTCAAATCAATAGGTGCTGCGTGGCCGAGGCGGGGGAAGTAGTTTCTGGTGAGTGCATTATCCCAGGCGGATCGATCTGGGGGAGGATAAATAATTGCGATACTGGCGAAAACTCGGCTTGTTAGCCCCGTTGGCCTTGGCTGGCTGCTCCACGGACAATATGCGCCTGTTCCATCCCGTCGGCTTGATGGGCGGGCTGGAATACCACTACACGATGTGGATCACCGGCATCATGTTGCTCATCATCGTGCCGACGGTGCTGATGACAATCATCTTCCCGCTGCGCTATCATCACTCGCGCAACGCGAAGTATACGCCGGATTGGCACTTCTCCGCCGTCATCGAGATCCTGGCCTGGGCGATTCCGCTCGGCATGGTCGTGGTGCTGGCCTATATGTCCGTCTCCGCCATCTACCGCATCGACCCCTGGACGACGCCCGCGCTGGCCGACGCCCCTGGCGCCTCTCTGCCGCCGGTCAAGGTCGAGGTCATCGCTACGGACTGGCAGTGGGTGTTCGTCTATCCTGACGAGAACATCGCCACCATCGACGATCTGGTCGTCCCCGCCGGCCGCCGCGTGCAGCTGACGATGACAGCCACCGAGGCGATGAACGGGTTCTATATCCCGCAGGTTGCCCCGATGGTCGACGCCATGCCGGCGATGATCAGCAAGGACGCCTTCGAGATCGACCAGCCGGCCGAATTCACCGGCTTCTCCACCGATTTCTCGGGCGCCGGCTTCTCTTGGATGTACTTCAAAACCCGCATCCTGGCCCAGGCCGATTACGACGCCTGGGTGAAGAGCGTGCAGGCGAGCCAGAACCAACTCACCTACGACGTGTTCACCCAGAAGATCGCCCAGCCACAGGTGAATTATGGCGCCGTGCCGTCCTACTTCTCCGCACCCAACGCTGGCAGCCTTTTCGGCAAGGTCGTGATGGACGCGATGATGGGCAAGACCTACCCGGTCCCCGATTCGCTGACCAAGAGCGTCTCCTCCACCGAAGGCGAGGCCCCGGCCTCCCCTGCCGCGAAATAAGGAAGGATTTTAACCGTGCAAGTCGCTGTTGACGGCCCCTGGTCGCCCCTGCTCGGGCGCTTGACCCTCGAGGCCATTCCCTACACCAACCCCATTCTCCTCTTCACCTTCGCCATCGCCGCCACCGCCGGTATCGTCGTGGTGGGCAGCGTGCTGTACTTCCGCAAGGTGGGCTATATCTGGCGCGAGTGGCTGTGCTCCGTCGATCATAAGCGCATCGGCGTGATGTACATGATCCTCGGCCTGGTGATGCTGTTCCGCGGCTTCATCGATGGCGTGATGATGCGTACCCAGCAGGCCATCGCCATCGGCCCCGACAGCCCCGGTTATCTGGGTGCGGCCCACGGCTACCTGCCGCCGTACCATTTCGACCAGGTCTATTCGGCGCACGGCACGCTGATGCTGATCTTCGCCGCCACCCCGCTGCTCACCGGCCTCGGCAACATCATCGTGCCGCTGCAGATCGGCGCGCGCGACATGGCCTTCCCCTACCTGAACGCGGTGAGCCTGTGGCTAACCGTCGCCGGTGCGCTGCTGTGCATGATCTCGCTGTTCGTCGGCGAGTTCTCCAATGCAACCTGGGTCGGCCTGATGCCCTTCGCGGAGCTGCCCTCCAACCCGGGCGTGGGTGTGGATTACTGGATGTGGGCGCTGCAGATCTCCGGTCTGGGCACCACCTTCAACGCCATCAACATCATCACCACCATCGTGAAGATGCGCGCCCCCGGCATGGGCTGGTTCCGCGTGCCCGTGTTCACCTGGGTGAACATGGCCACCGCCATCATCGGCGTCACCGCCTTCCCCGTGCTCACCGCGGCGCTGGCGATGCTGGGTCTTGACCGTTATGTCGGCACCCACTTCTTCTCCGCCGGGTTCGGCGGCAACTACATGCTCTACATCAACCTGTTCTGGACCTGGGGTCACCCGGAGGTTTACTTCCTGGTGCTGCCGGCCTTCGGCCTGATCTCGGAGATCGTCTCGACCTTCTCCGCCAAGTCGCTGTTCGGCTACCCGACCATGATCGCCGCCTCCATGGGCATCGCGGGCGTGGGCTGGGTTGTGTGGGCTCACCACTTCTTCACCATGGGCATGGGGCCGAACCTGATCGGCTTCTTCTCCGCCGCCACCATGATCGTGGGTATTCCCACGGGCGTTAAGGCCTTCAACTGGGTCTTCACCATGTTCCGTGGCCGCATCACCCTCGCCACCCCGATGCTGTGGGCCATCACCTGCATCCTCCTGCTGCTGGTCGGCGGTATCACGGGCATGATGCTCTCCGCCTCCGTGGTGGACTACACGGTGCATGACTCCGTGTTCGTGGTCGCGCACTTCCACTGCATGGTGCTGGTCATCGGCGGCGGCGTCTTCGCGGCTGTCACCTACTGGTGGCCGAAGGTGTTCGGCTTCAAGCTGAACGAGACGCTGGGCCAGTGGTTCTTCTGGACCTTCGTCGCCGGCAGCGTGCTGGTGTTCGTGCCGATGTTCATGGCCGGCCTGGATGGCGAAACCCGCCGTCTGGACTATCTGTGGGACACCTCGCTGCGTCCGCTGATGCTGCTCGAAGTCGTCGGCATCGCCGTGTACTTCCTGTCGGTGTTCTTCTTCCTGGCCATGATCGTCGTCTCGCTGGCCAAGCGTGAGCCGGCCGAGCAGGACGCCTGGGGCACTGGCCGCTCGCTCGAATGGCTGACGCAGACCCCGGTGCCGTTCTACAACTTCGCCGTCACCCCGCAGGTGCATGCTCTGGACGAGCTGTCCTGGCGTAAGGCGAACGGCCTGGAGAAGGCGCAGCCGAGCACCTACGTGCCCATCCACATGCCGAGCAGCACGGGCCTTCCGTTCATCATCGGCATGCTGGGCTTTGCCTGCACCTTCGCGCTGGTATGGCGCATCTGGTGGCTGGCTGGGGCGTCCCTGCTCGCGATCATCCTGCTCGTGATCATCCGCTCCTTCGACAAGAACGAGGGCTACGTTCTCCCCGCCGAGACCATCGCTGCGGCTGAGCGCAATCTCAGCACCGTCAGCGTGATCGCTGAACAATCCAAGGTCCTGCCGGTTGGCGGGCATGCGGAGGCACATTAATGGCTAGCTTCACCAAAGCCGGCGCCGACACGGTGCTGTGGAATCCGGGCGCCGACGCGCATGACACCATCTCCGCACGCACCTACGGCTTCTGGCTGTATCTGCTCGGCGACGCGCTGATCATCGCTGCGGTGTTCGCCTGCTACGCGGTGCTGAACAATCCGCTGAATGCCAATGGCGGGCCGCTGGGGAAGGACTTCCTCAGCGCCAGCAAGGGTATGCTGCAAACCTTCATCGTGCTGGGCAGCGTGCTGTCCTACAGCCTCGCCACTGTCGCGCTTAAGCGTGGCAGCAAACTGGGGGTGAGCTTGGGCATGATCGGCGCCATCTTGCTGGCTGTCGTTTTCCTCGGCATCGGGCTCGGCGATCTCGCGGCGCTGAGCGCCGCGGGCGACGGCTTCGCCCGCAGTGGCTATCTCTCCTGCTTCTTCACTCTCATCCTCACCCACGCCCTGCATATGGGCTTTGGTATCCTCTGGATGCTGGTGATGCTGGTGCAGGTCGGCGTGTTCGGCTTCACCGAGAACGTCGTGGCCCGGCTGCTGAACCTGCGCATGTTCTGGCAGTTCCAGGCCTCGGTCTGGGTTGTGGTTTACATCTACGTGTATCTGTTCGGAGGTGCCCATTAATGGCCGCTCATAACGACCCGCTCGCGCATCCCGAGGTCCGTCAGGGCTCGGTCCTGCGCTATGTCGCCGGCACCGTTCTGTCCGCCGGGGCGATGTACTTCGCCTATGTCCAGTCCCAGGGCCAGCACCCGGTGGTGCAGCTGCTGGAGATCCTGGGCGGCGCGCTGCTGTTCAGCTTGGTCACCCAGGCGGCGCTGTTCTTCGGGCTGGACGCCTCCCGCGCCCAGATCTGGAAGAGCATCTCCCTGATCCTCACCGTGCCGCTGTTCCTGGTGATGATCGGTATCTCGGTGTGGGCGTTCGCCTCGCTGTATAACCGCACCATGCCGGACCCGGCGATCATGAACTCCATGTCCATGTAATCAGGTCTCGCCTCGGCGGACTCGGAAACGCGGCCCTACAGGGGGCCGCGTTTTTTTATTGCTTGCGCTTCAAGAGCTGGCGCTATCGCTCTGCGGGGCGTTCTGGGCAAGGTGCTGGGTGATCGCCGGCAGATGCTGGGCAATCAGCTGGCTCGCCTGCTGCGGGTCGATTCCCAGCTTCGCCGCCACCGCCTGCACCGCCGGGAGGCCCAGCACTTGCTGCACCGTATCAGCGTCGATAGGCATGCTCTGCCCGCTGCTCCAGGCAGCCACATGTGCCCCCAACCCGCTCTGTTCGAACTGCGCCTTCAGCCCGTCCAAGCCGCCAAGACCCTGTGCATCCAGGCTCTGCAGCAGTGGCACGGCGAGTTGCCCTGCCTCGGCGCCGAGGGCGCTGTGGATGAGGTTGGAAATGCTGTCGAAAAGGCCCATGTCTGGAACTCCATTGTTTGGAGCCAGCACCCTAACACGCAAGCGCCCGACATCTGCCGGATTCAAAATAATTTCATTCTCGCCAAAAGGTCATCAGCATCCCGCCAGCCAGGATCAGCGCGCCACCGGCCAGAATGGGCAGGCTCGGCTTCATGTCAAAGGCGAAGAAATTGATAAGCTGCGCCACGACGAAGAACAGTGAGACATACACACCCAGCAGGCGCCCGAAATCCCAGGGCGGCAGGTTCACCGTCACGCCATAGATGAACAGCACCAGTGCGGCGGCGCCAAACAGCCCAAGGCGGACAAGCGGCACGGCCTGGGAATGAAGCGCGGTACGGGCGATCGCATCGCCACCGGCTTCCAGCGTAGCGGCAAGGGCAAGGAGGAGCAAAATTGAAAAATTGTTCATATCCTCAAGCTAACCTGCCGCCGTGGCCGCGCCTAGAAATTCTTGCGGTATTGGATGAAGCCCGAGCGTGCCGCCACCTTGTCGTAGAGCGCCTGGGCCGTCTTGTTGGTCTCGTGAGTGAGCCAGTACACACGAGAAACTTTCTTCTCCTGCGCCTTGGCGTACACGGCCTCGATCAGCACGCGCCCCACGCCCCTGCCCCGCGCGGGCGGCGCGGTGAACAGGTCTTCGAGGTAGCAGACATCTTCCAGGCACCAAGTGTTGCGGTGGAAAATGTAGTGTACCAGCCCCAACAGCACGCCGTCGGCTTCGGCCACCAGCGCATGCACCGGCTCGGCGGGGTCAAGGAAGCGGCTCCAGGTCTTTTCGGTAATCTCCGGTGCCAGATCCGGCACGTTATAAAAATCGAGATAGCCTTGCCACAAAAGCTCCCATTGCGCGCGGTCTTCGGGGTGGATTTCACGGACGTGCATCAGACACCTACTGTAAAAATAACGTCTAGGCCGCGGCGCCAAGGCTGGTTCACCCGCGCGGCAGGGCGGCAACCTCGGTCAGCAACGCGTCGAACCGGGCGTAGAAAGCCGCATTAGTGAAGCGCCGCGCGGTACGTTGAGCCGCCTCGCCCATTTCGGCGCGCAGTTCCGGGCTGCTTGCATACATCGCCAAAGTGAGTGCCAGCATGTCCGCCCGGCCAGCCGGGAACACCAGGCAGTTGCGCCCGTGGGTGAAGATGTCGCGGTAGCAAGGCAGATCGGTGAGCAATAGCGGGCGGCCAAGTAGCGCCGCCTCATACGCCGCCAGCCCTTGCGTCTCGCTGCCTGAGGCAAGGCAGAACACATCCGCCGAGAGCACCCAGGCCAGAGCTTCCACCGGCTCGACTTCGCCAGTAAAGCGGAACTGCTCAGGCGCCGCCTCCGCCAGGGCGAGCGCTTCGTCATCCAGCCCATAGAACCTGCCGCAGAAAATACATTCCGCATCCAGCCCGCTGCGCGCCACGGCACGGATCAGGTCACCTGGGCGCTTGCGCGGCTCCACCGAGGCCACCTGCACCACCCTAAACGCCCGCCGCTTCGGCGGCACCCGCGCCAGGGGCAGTTCCTCCGAGACCTCCACCCCGTTGGGGATGATGTGGAACTTCCGTGGATCGAGCTGATAGGTGAAGGAGCGCAGCACCTCGGCCTGATACGGCGACTGGTACACAATGGCGCTGGCGGCGGCAAAGGCCGGGATCATCTGGTGATGCTGCAACAGCAGGTTCAGCGCCACCTCGGCCTCATGCACCAGCCAAATCACCGGCACATTCGGGGCGATCTGCTGCACCTGCCCGGCGGCGCAGATACCATTGCACAAGGCCAGATCGTATTCACGCGGCACTACCGAGGCGAGCACGGGAATCCCTGCCGCCTCGTAGCGCGTTTTCATCGGCCCATCCTCCGGGTTGACCGGGAAGATATGGACCTCGTGCCCAGCCTCGCGGAAATACGTGGCTAGGCGGAACAGCACCATGCTCGCGCCCGTGATGGTGAACTCATGGTTCACAAGCAGCAGGCGCATGAGTGGGTTACGAGATCCGGGCCAGCGCGGTGTCCAGCCGTTTCACCTCGCTGGCGAAGCTCTCCTGGCGCTCCCGGTGTTCCTCGAGCACCGCTTCCGGCGCGCGGGAGACGAAATCGGCATTGCCAAGCTTCGCCTCCACCTTGGCCAGCTCGGCTTGCGCCTTGGCCAGCGCGGCGGCGAGGCGCTTGCGCTCGGCATCGAGGTCGATCAGCCCTTCCAGCGGCAGGATGATCGTCGCCTCGCCCAGCACGGCCTGGGCCGCGTTCTTCGGGGCGGGGCCAGTGAGCGGCCCGATCTCGGAGGCGCGGGCCATGCGGGAGATCGCCTCGAACCAAGCTTGCGCGCGGGCCAGCGTGGCGGGAGCGGCGTCCTGCAACAGCACCGGGGATTTCTGCGAGGGCGGCACGTTCATCTCGGAACGCACGGTGCGAACCTCGGAGATCAGCCCGATCACCCAATCCACCTCGGCGGCGGCGTCCTCGAGATTGCTCACCGCCACGGGCTCGGGCCAGGACGCGGTGATGAGCGAACATTCAACTCCATAGCCGAAGTAATCCCACAGCTCCTCGGTCACGAAGGGAATGAGCGGGTGCATCAGCCGCAGCAGAATGCCCAGAACATGGGCCGCCGTGTCGCGGATTTCCGCCGCGTCATCCGAGGCAAAGCCCGGCTTGGCGAACTCGATGAACCAGTCGCACACATCGCCCCAGGCGAAGCGGTAGCAGGCGGCGGCGTAGTCGTTGGGGCGGAAGGCGTCCAGCGCCGTGGTGGCGGTGGCAATCGCCTCGTTGGCGGCACCCAGGATCCAGCGGCAGAGCGGCAGCTTGGCGCTCTCCGGCTTGAAGTCCGGGTTCGGCTTCACCCCGTTCATCTCCAGGAAGCGCGCGGCGTTCCAGATCTTGGTGATGAAGGCGCGGTTGGTCTCGACGATCTTCTGCCCGAGCTTCACATCGCGCCCCTGTCCGGCGGCGGCGGCCACCGAATAGCGCAGCGCATCCGCGCCGTAAGCGTCGATCAGCGTCAGCGGGTCCAGGACATTGCCCTTGGACTTGGACATTTTCTGCCCCTTCTCGTCGCGCACCAAGCCGTGGATGTACACGGTGCGGAAGGGGACATCGCCCATGAAGTGCATGCCCATCATGATCATCCGGGCGACCCAGAAGAAGATGATGTCGAAGCCCGTCACCAGCACGTCGGTGGGGTAGTATTTGGCCAGTTCCGGCGTCTGCTGCGGCCAGCCGAGCGTGGAGAAGGGCCAGAGCGCCGAGGAGAACCACGTATCCAGCACGTCCTCATCCTGGGTCAGCGCCACGCCCTCGCCCGCCTGCGCCTGCGCCTCTTCCTGGCTGCGGGCCACGAACACCTTGCCGTCCGGCGCGTACCAGGCGGGGATGCGGTGCCCCCACCAAAGCTGGCGCGAGATGCACCAGGGCTGGATGTCGCGCATCCAGGCGAAGAAGGTGTTCTCCCATTGCTGCGGCACAAATTTGATGTCGCCGTTCTCCACCGCCTTAATGGCGGGCTGGGCCAGCACATGGGCATTGCAATACCATTGCGTGGTCAGCAGCGGCTCGATCACCGAACCCGAACGGTCGCCATGCGGGACGGTATGCGGGTGCGGCTTCACCTCCACCAGCAATTCCAGCGCCTCCAGCTCGGCCACGATCTCCTTGCGGGCGACGAAGCGGTCCTTGCCCTCCAGCCCGCGCACGAATTCGGGCATCTCGCCCAGCTCGGCCAAAGTGATCTTGCCCTGCTTGTCGAGCATCGAGGGCATCGGCAGGCCGTGGCGCTTGCCGACTTCGAAATCGTTGAAGTCATGCGCCGGGGTGATCTTCACGGCACCCGTGCCCTTTTCCGGGTCGGCATAGGTGTCGGCGATGATGGGGATGCGCCGGCCGGTGAGCGGCAGCACTACATGCAGTCCGATCAGGTGCTTGAATTTCTCATTCTCGGGATGCACGGCGACAGCGGTATCGGCGAGCATCGTCTCGGGCCGGGTGGTCGCGACGACGATTTGCTCGCCCCCCTCAACCGGGTAGCGGATGTGCCACATATTGCCCTTGGTCTCGCGCGCCTCGACTTCGAGGTCCGAGATCGCGGTGCCCAGAACCGTGTCCCAGTTTACCAGGCGCTTGTCCTGATAGATCAGCCCCTGCTCGAACAACGTGCAGAACACTTCGCGCACTGCGTCGGAGAGGCCGTCATCCATGGTGAAGCGCTCACGCGCCCAGTCCGGCGAAGCGCCGAGGCGGCGGAGCTGGCTGGTGATGGTGCCACCGGATTCCGCCTTCCACTGCCACACGCGCGAGAGGAAGGTCTCGCGCCCGAGCTGCTTGCGGGAAACGCCTTCCTTATCGAGCAGCCGCTCCACGACCATCTGCGTGGCGATGCCGGCATGGTCGGTGCCAGGCTGCCACAGCACATCGCGCCTCTGCATGCGGCGGAAGCGCACGAAGATGTCCTGCAATGTCATGGTGAGCGCGTGGCCCACATGCAGGCTGCCCGTCACGTTCGGCGGCGGGATCATGATGGTGTACGGCTTGGCCGCGGATTCCGGGTTGGCGGCGAACGCGCCAGAGTCTTCCCAACTACGATAGAGCCGTGCCTCAACCGAGGCCGGCTCGAAGGTTTTTTCCAGTGTCGTCAAAGCAAACTCCGGCGCCGCCCGGGCAGCGCGCGCATAAACGGTTATCGGGCCGCCCGGTATGAGCCGCGCGGCACCAGAGGCGGATTACATGCGGTCGATAACGCGGCCAATTTCGGCGCGGACCACGCGCTCGACCAAGCTCGGCAAGTGGGAGTCCAGCCAGGACTTCAGCACCGGTTTGATCTCCTCGCGCACCAGATCCTCGATGGTCACGCCGGGGCGGCCAATGCCCACGGCGCGCTCGGCGCTAACGCTGCGAACCAGCGAGCCAACCTTGCTGGCGATTTCCTGGGCAGCGGATTCACTCACCAGTCCTTCGGGAGACTGTACCTGATCGTCCATATTATTTTCCTTCGCAGGCTGAACTTGAGAGTAGGCTGGGGTCGCAGCGTCCACCAGGGTGGCCGGGAGATATTGCTCACCTTCAGCTTGGCCGGGAACGCTTCCGCTGTCCAGAGTCGGCTCGGAGGTGAAATGGGTAACAGACGGTTCATCTCCCTCCATCCGCATCGCGGGCGGCGCGGAGGTGGCGCTCGCAATATCGGCGCCAGAGGTGGTCATGGGGGTATCGAGCACCAGCACGTCGTCATCCGAATCGTCGCGCGGCATGGCGGCGCGTTCATTTTCCTCCTCGGTGAGAATCCGGCGGATCGAGGCCAGGATTTCCTCCATAGAGGGCTCCGCCGAGCTGGCGGGGCCGGGATTATTCGAGATGCCGTTAGCTTCGCTCATCGTCTCATCCTTCTAGAGGGATTCCACAGCAAGCGGAACCACCCTGATTTATGTTTCGAGAGCAATTCTATCGGCTTGTCCGGAACCCCCGCCCCGCACAAACCGATATTGCCCCCCTTAAGGCGCGGCGCCGCTGGCCCGCCCGTCCGTAATCGCCGGGATGGGGCTCGCCGTCAGCAGGGCTCCGCTTGGCGTCAGCCCCGCTGCCTTGTCCGCCGCCTCGCCCGTCCCGAAACCAGCGTATTTCACCGCGTCGTAGTACTTCAGGTCGTCGTATTCCTGCACCGGCAAATTCAGGTCCCGCACCGTGAGGCGGCCAATGGCCGCCACCATGGTATAGGAATTGTTCACCAATGTAGCGATATTTTGAACCTGTTGCACCTGTGCGTTCAAGACCAATTGCTGGGCATTCAGCACATCCAGCGTCGTTCGCGTGCCAACAAGTTCCTCGCGCTCGGTACCGTCGAGGGCGATGGCATCGGCCCTGATCGCGGCGTTAGTTGAAACAATGGCCGCGCGGGTGGAGGACAGCGCGTCCCAGGCCTGCCCGGCCTGCTGGTAGGCGTTACGCTGGGCATCCAGAATCGCGGCGAAGCTCTGCTGCTCCTTGGCCCGGGCCGTGCGGATGGCCGCGTATTCCGAGCCTCCCTGATACAGCGGCACCGTAAGCTGCGCGCTGACGGAACCGCCATTCTGCACAACACCAATACCCGACGAGCCTTGCTGGTTAAAAGCCGTAGCCTGTACGTCGATCTGCGGCATCAGCGCCGAGAAGGCCACATCCACCGCATCCTTGTTCGCGGCATCCGTAAACTCTGAGGCGATGACGTTGGGGTTATTGCTGATCGCCGCCTGCCCCGCCTCGCCCTTGGACTTCACCGGCAGCAGCACCGGCTGCGGCGGAGCCGGGTTGTCCGCCGGATAATCACCCACCAGCTGGCGGAAATTCTCCCGGGCCACCTGCAGATTGCCCTGCGCCACATCGACCTGCTCCTTGGCCTGGGCCAGCGAGGCCTCGGCCTGCGCGACGGAGGTCATGGTGATCTCCCCTACGCTGAACTGCGCCTGGGTATCATGCAACTGCTGTTGCATCACCTGCTCGTTGCTCTTCTGCAGATCCAGCAGCTGCTGATCGGTAACGACCGCGACATAGGCGTTGATGACGTTGAGGAACACCGTCTGCTCGGTGGCAAGAAGCTGTGCCCGCGCGGCGAACACCTGGTTCTTGGCTTCGCGCAGCGAGGCGATGGTCTTACCGCCCTTATAGATCGGCTGGTCCAGCGTGACTTGGCTCTCTAGCGTATTGCGATTCTCGGAGACCGTGTATGCATTCGACCCATACGAGTTGTAAGGGTTAATTTTCTCCGTGCCGAAACCGTGCCCGACGGCAGACGAGATCTGCACTGTCGGGCGCCAGCCGGAGAGGGCGCTGGGCACCTGTTCGTCGGCCTGGCGCAAAGACGCGCGCTGCGCCTGCAGGGTTGCGTTGTTGTTGTACGCCTCCACCAACGCCTCGGTGAGGGTGGCGGGCGAACCGGCGAAGGCCGGGCCGGCGGACGGCATCAGCCCGCCGGCCAGAGCCACGCCGGCAAGCAGCATCGCCCTCCTGGGTAAAATGCTACAGCCGTTCATCCTCAAAAGGCGAAGGCTGGTGCGCGGCGGAACTGCGGCAGCAGCCGAGGGGTGACGTCGAACTGCTCGACCTCGGCGAACCCGGTACCGGATGCCTCGGCAACCACGACGCGACCAACCGCCCCCGGCCCTTCCGCCTCGGCGATGACGGCGATGACACGCCCGCCCGGCACCAACTGCGCGGCAAACGCCTTGGAAATCTCGGGCACCGCGCCCTCGATCACGATGGCATCATACGGCCCGCCCGCCGGCCAGCCAGCAGCCAGCGGCCCGGTCACGGCCTCGACATTAGTACCGAACTGCGCCAGCGCGCCGGTATCCAGCCTGGTCTCTTCCTCCAACGCCACCACGGCAACGCCCGCGGCACCGAGAACCGCCGCCAGGTAGCCGGAACCAGCGCCCACGACCAGCGCATGCGCCGGATTCGACTGCAGCACGAGCTGCGCCAGCCGGGCCGTGACCATCGGATTAACGAGGTAACGGCCCTGGCCCAGCGGAATATCGGCATCGGCATAGGCGAAGCTGCCCGCCGGGGCGAACGCCTCACGCGGCAGAGCGCGCATGGCGCTGATCACGCGGGTATCGTGGACATGGTTGGGGCGGATCTGGGAATCCACCATGTGGTCGCGGGCAATGTTCTGGGAAATCTGGTCCGCCATGCTAGCCTTCCATACGCTATTCATGGCCTTTATAGCGGCCCGTTGGGCCACAACTCAACTGCACCAACCGCAATCGAGCATCTCGGTGCTTGACCAACGCCCTCACCCCGTAGATAAGGGCGCCCACCACACACCGATGGTCCGGTGGCAGAGTGGTGATGCAGCGGACTGCAAATCCGCGAATGTGGGTTCGATTCCCGCCCGGACCTCCACTTTTTCCCATGCAAACATGGCTTTCTTGGGCCAATTACAGGAAGATTAAGCAGCCGCTAACCTGGGGCTGCGGACGACTTTGTACTATCACCAAAATTTTATATTGGGCTTGCGACGCAAACGCGCGCCATCCGGAACAAACAACTTAAGTAAAAACAACAGACTATCAATTTATCCAGCCAGTTTTTTAACCCCCTCCCCCACCGCCCTGTGCCAACTAGTTTATTGACTTAACTAACAAAGGGTATGACACAAGCTCCACGCAAGTTTACGCAGCGTTCATCAACAGGAGACCTCACAATGCTGACCACCATGATTCGCGCTTCCCTGCAGAAGTTCAACGTTGACCGCCGTGCCGTCACCGCCATCGAGTACGCGCTGATCGCCGCCCTGATCGCCGTGGTCATCATCGCCGCCGTCACCACCCTCGGCAAGAACGTTTCCACCACCTTCAACAGCGTCGCCAGCGAGCTCTAAGCCCTCCGCGCTGTTCGCCTCAAGTCCGGTAGCGGGTGGATAACCCGCCACTAACGTTGAGAACGCGACTAAAGGCCGTCACCCAACATGGTGGCGGCTTTTTTTTGTTTAAGCTTAGTGTTGTCAAATTTTTGTTGGTATTTTTGGTAACGGAAACGTGAACAATTCATTGACTAAACTAACAAAGGATAGGACACAGGCGTTACCAAAACATACACAACGTTCATCAACAGGAGCCCCACAATGCTGACGACGATGCTTCGCGCTTCCCTGCAGAAACTGACCGCCGACCGCCGCGCCGTCACCGCCATCGAGTACGCGCTGATCGCCGCCCTGATCGCCGTGGTCATCATCGCCGCCGTCACCAGCCTCGGAGCCAACGTTTCTTCCACCTTCAACAGCGTCGCCAGCGAGCTCTAAGCCTCCGCCAACGTTGAGAACACGGCTGAAAAACCGTCACCAGGCATGGTGGCGGTTTTTTGTTTTCCCGAAACGCCGCGCTACAGCGCCGCGGCGACGCGCTCGATCACCCCACTCCAATCATAGGGGCGCTGCTGGCGGAAGATCTTGATCGAGGGATACCAGGGGCTGTCCGCGCGGTTGAGCAGCCAGCGCCAATCCGGCGCATAGGGCAGCACCAGCGAGGCAGGCACATTGCTCGCCCCGGCCACATGCGCCACCGAGGTGTCGATCGTCACCAGCCGGTCCACGCTTTGCAGAATCGCCATGGTATCGAGGAAGTCGCCAATCTCCGGGCCGAGATTCACCAGCGGCGCGGGGCCGTAATAGCCGCCAACCTGGGCAATCTGATCGCCCTTCTGCACGGTGACGATGCAGATATCCTCGCGCGCGAAGAGCGGAGCGAATTGTGTTAGTTTAAGTGTACGTTTCTTGTCGTTCTTGTGTGTTGGCCGCCCAGCCCATACCAGGGCGATGCGTTTTTTACCTTTCGGCGCCAGCCGGTCGAGCTTCTCCGCCCATTCGCGCACCAATGCCGGTGCGGGGTTCAGATAACCTGAGGGCGGCACGTTATCCGTGCCAATTCCGGCCAGACGCGGCAGGCCGGAGAGTGGGATATACGCCTCAAAATCACCTGTATCCTCCCAGCGCGTGACGATCTTGCCAATGCTGGGAAGCTGCCGGAGAATCGGGGTGAGTTCACCCGAGCAGGCCAGCACCGGCTGCGGGCAGAGCAGCGCGGCCCAGGGGATCAGCCGCCCGAACTGGATACAATCGCCAAAGCCCTGGTCGCCGATGATCAGCAACTTGCCCGGCGGCAGGGGCTTGCCATCCCATTGCGGCTTGTCAGTCTTGGGCAGCATGCCCTCGGCCTGCTTGAGCTTGAAGCGCCATTCATAGCTCTCCCAGCCCTCCTTCATTCTTCCCGCCAGCAGCAGCGCCTCGGCACGCTCGAAATGCGCTTCGGGATAATCGGCGTCGAGTTCGATCGCCTTGTCGGACATGCGCACGGCCTCGTCCAGCTCCAGCCGCTCGTAATGGATCAGCGCCAGATTAAAGTAAGCCCGCGAATCGTTCGAGGCCAACTCCACCGCCCGCTTGCCCGCGCGCAGGGCATCGTCCAGCCGCCCGGCACCGCGATACACCTCGCACATATTTCGTGGGTACAACGCCACATCCGGGGCGATGGCCTCGGCCTTTTCCATGCGCTCGATCGCCTGCGCCGTCCGCCCATTGCGATAGGCCACGATACCCGCCAGATGCAGGATATGCGGATGCTCCGGCATCGCCGCGAGCATCCGGTTGGCGAGATCGTCGGCCTCGGCGAGCTTGTTCTCCTGCTCCAGCCGGGCGAGTTTCTCCAGCGCCTCGGAGAGCGGAATGACCTGCTTGCCGGTTTCCTGCGCGCCGCTCATGGCTCTGCCTCCCCATTCTCATAGCCCATCGCCGAAATCCAGGGGGTCAGCTCCTCGCGCACGTCGTCGAACAGATGCGGCATCTCGGCGAGATAAGCCTTGTGCCGGAAGGCCGCGCGCTCATGCACCGACTCGCGCAGCTCGGCCTCGCCGGGCGGCGCTTCCTCCACACCGATGAAATCCAGCACCGCGCGCAGCACGGCCTGCGGGTTGCGCACCAGCGCCTCGTAGCGCACCGGCAGGTAACGCAGCGTTAGTTGTCCGCGGTAATGGCCGATCATCCTGGCCTGCAGCGAGAAATACCGCGCCAGCGCCGGTACGCTCGCCTGGGCGTTGCCTTCCAGCTTCCGGTCCTGGCCAAAATTTGAGAGCATCAGGTCGTAAGGGTGGCGCAGAACATGGATGATTGGCGCCTCCGGGTAGAGCAGCTTGATCAGCCCGAGATGCCAGAAATTACTGGCCGCACGGTCGGTGACAAAACGTACACCAGGGCGCAGCAAGCCGAGCCGGGCGCGACGGCTCTCGTAGAGCGTGCGCAGCCGCTCGGGAGACTCGACGCCATTCGCCACGAGAAAATCATCCAATGCTTCAGGGTAAGGGGCGCCGCCGCCAGCCAGCCGCGCTACCTCGTCCGCCAGACCGGCCACAGGTGCGGCCTCATCGCCCGCCGCGAAGCCTGCTACATGCGCCAGCAATTGTTCCAGCAGCCCGCTGCCCGAGCGCGGAAAGCCAAGCAGGAACACAGGTGTGAACGCCCCCGCACCTGCACGCGGCAAAGGCTGCACGCGGTCGGCGGTGAAATACGCCTTGTACGCGGCCGCGCGGGCTTCCAGCGGCGCAGGCTTATAGGCAAGTCCATTGCGCTCGCGCTGGATGTGACGTGCCGTGGCAAAGGCGGTCACGGCCTCCTGGCGGCGGCCTAGCTGGGCCATGGCCTGCCCCATGGAGAGCATCTCCAGCGGCACCAGGGCTTCCGGCGGTCCCAGCCTGTCGAGCGCTGCCTGCGGCTGGTTCATGGCCAGATCCGCCATCACCCGCAGCAGGCGTAGCGTGCGGTCATCAGGCCAGCGGGCCAGCGCGCCGTCCAGCAATGCGATGGCCTTCTCCCGGTTGCCGCGCTCGAACTCCACCTGCGCATAGCCGCCAATCCCGCGCCGGTTGTCCGATTGTGGACCGATCACCTTGCCGTACAGCTCGGCGGCTTCGTCCAGCCGCCCCTGCTGGCGCAAATTCCAGGCGAGGTTGGAGAGCGCCAGCTCATCCTCCCGCCCCAGCAGCTTGATAGCACGGCGATAGTGATATTCACCCGCGGCGGCATTCCCGGTCTCGGTGAGCACCACGCCCATCATGTGCTGGGCCGAGGCATCCTTTGGCCCCGCTTTCAGCGCCTCGGCGGCCGGGGCCAGCGCGTCCGCATGCCGCCCCTGCCCCACCAGATATTGCGCGTACTGCGTATTCGCCGTGGCGCGGGCCTGGGCCGGGCCGGGCCGGGCAGCGCCGCCAGCCTTGCTCCCAGCGCCTCCGCCGCGCTGTGGCGTTGCTGCGCCTTGCGGATCTCGAACAGCACACGCAGAGCCAGCCGATGGTTCGGCGCCAGGTCGAGCACCTTCAGGCTCAGCGCCTCGGCCTCACCGTATTTCTTCTCGTTGAACAGGCGGATCGCGTCATTGGCCTGCGAGTCGAGCAGTGCCAGGCTCTCCGCCTCGGCCAGCCCCCCTGGCGGCAAGGAACAACAGCGTACCGCCCGCAAACCGCTTCCGCACGGGCACAAGCCACTCGCTTTTTGTTCCGTCACCGCCTCATACCCGTTCGTTGCGCCTCGACATGCTTACAGTCTTTTGCCGCCCAGGCAACGCGTGGAGCCTTCAAGTTTTTGCGACTTATTCTCATAACGCGATGATTCTCTTGACGTTTTGATCGGCGCCCGCCAGATGACGGCGAGATAAAGGAGAGATCCATGCGTGATTTTTCGCAGCTGAGCGAGCGCGAAGTCCTGGCCCTTGCCATCGGCGCCGAGGAAGAAGACGGTCGCATCTATCTCGACATCGCGGAGCGTCTTCGCGAGAACTATCCTGCCTCGGCCCAAACATTCGCCGAGATGGCCGCGCAGGAGAGCGAGCATCGCCGCGAGTTGCTTGAACTCTACCGCGAGAAATTCGGCGAGCATATTCCGCTGATTCGCCGCCAGGACGTGCGAGGCTTCCTCAGCCGCAAGCCCGTGTGGCAGTTGCCCAGCCCGAGCATCAACGAGATCCGTGACCTCGCCGAAAGCATGGAGGTGGAGACCCAGCGTTTCTACCGTTTCGCCGCCTCCCGCGCGACGGATGTTTCCATCCGCAAATTGCTGGGCGATCTGGCGGACGCCGAGGCCGAACACGAGCAGAAGGCCGAGGCGATCTCGGCAAAGAACCTACCCGATGCGGTGCGAGAGGAAGAGGACGAGCACGCCAAGCGCATGTTCGTGCTGCAATTCATCCAGCCCGGTCTGGTCGGGCTGATGGACGGCTCCGTCTCCACACTGGCTCCGATCTTCGCGGCGGCCTTCTCCACCCATAACCCGTTCTCCGCCTTCCTGGTGGGCGCGGCGGCGGCACTGGGTGCCGGTATTTCCATGGGCTTTGCGGAGGCGCTCTCGGACGACGGTTCGCTGACCGGGCGCGGCACGCCTTACATGCGCGGGCTGGTGACAGGGCTGATGACCACGCTGGGCGGGCTTGGGCATACCCTGCCCTTCCTCATCCCCAATTTCCATCTGGCGCTTATCGTCGCGTTCTGCGTTGTGGCCGTGGAGCTGGCGGCCATCTCCTGGATCCGCTGGCGTTATATGGACACCTCGCCCATCCGCGCCACGCTACAAGTGGCGCTGGGCGGCGTGCTAGTGTTCGCCACAGGCGTACTGATCGGCGCTGGTTAGTTTTAGAAGCTTTTGGTGTTTTTAAAAAAGGGCACCAAAAGCTTCTGTTAGTTTTCGTGCTTGCCCGCGGGCTCGCGCGCGTAGGTGATGATCGAGAGATAGGTCATCGGCTTGACCAGCAGCTTCTCCGGCCCGTGCGGCGCCGCTGAATCGAACAGCAGCGCATCGCCGGGCGTGAGGTGGTAGGATTGCTCGCCGTGGCGGTACAGCACCTCCCCGGCGATCATGTAGATGAACTCCGTCCCCTCATGCTGGAACGCCGGATACGGCACCGCATCCTTGGACAGGGTGATAAGATACGGCTCCACCACAACATCGCCGCCCAGAGCGTGGCCGAGCAGCGAATACTGATGCCCCGCCTTGGACCCGCGCCGCTCGATGACCACGCCGGTCCCTGCCTTCACGAAGGAACAGTCGCGCTTTTCCTCGAAGGTGGAGAAGAAGGTGGTGATCGGCACATTCAACGCGGTGGCCAGCGCCTGCAACGAGGCCAGCGAGGGCGAGATCTGTCCGTTCTCAATCTTCGAGAGCATGCCGCCCGAAAGCCCGGCGGCGGCGGCCAGTTCGGAAACCGTAATGCCAACACGCCGGCGCAGCTGGCGCACCTGCACGCCAATGGCCTGCTCCAGCGTAAGGTCGGACACCGCCGCGGCGCTGCTGCCGGTAGTGAACGGCTCGGCAATCTGCTCGGGCAACCCGGCCTCAGCCAGCGCTTCCGGCAATGGAGCCTTGATAACTCGAGCCTTTTCCTGCACCGGCTTCCTCTGCGCACGCACCGCCATAAATCTACCTCCGTCGCAAATTATTATGACGCGGAGGTAGAAAAGGCCAGCCTTGTTTACAAATCAACGGCGCAACGATGACCGGCTCATGACGCCGGCACCGTTTCTTTCCGTTAGCGCGCGGCTTCCAGCCTCTTGGCGGCGGTCAGCGTGTTGCGCAGCAGGCAGGCGATGGTCATGGGACCAACACCGCCCGGAACCGGGGTAATCTTGCCCGCAATGGGGGCTGCCTCAGCATAAGCCACATCGCCCACCAGCTTGGTCTTGCCCTCGCTCGCCGGCACGCGGTTGATGCCGACATCGATGACCACCGCACCCGGCTTGACCCAGTCGCCCTTCACCATCTCCGGGCGGCCGACGGCGGCCACCAGAATATCCGCCGTGCGACACAGCCCCGGCAGGTCGCGGGTCTTGGAATGCGCCATGGTCACGGTGCAATTCTGCTGGAGCAGCAGCTGCGCCACCGGCTTGCCCACGAGGTTGGAGCGCCCGATCACCACGGCATGCAGCCCGGTCATGTCGGAGATGTTATCTTGTAGCAGCAGCAGGCAGCCCAGCGGGGTGCAGGGGATCAGCCCCTCGGCGCCCGAGGCAAGACGCCCGGCATTCACCACGGTCAGCCCGTCCACGTCCTTCTCGGGGGAAATGGTGGCGATCACCGATTCGGTATCCAGATGCTTCGGCAGCGGCAACTGCACCAGAATGCCATGCACCGCCGGATCGGCATTGAGCTGGCTCACCAGGGCCAGCAACTGCTCCTGCGTGGTGTCCGCCGGCAGGCGGTGCTCGAAGGAGTTCATGCCGACTTCCACGGTCTGCTTCGCCTTGTTGGCTACATACACCTTGGAGGCCGGATCTTCGCCCACCAGCACCACGGCCAGGCCGGGCTTGTAGGAGAGCGTCGCGACTTCCGCCGCGATTTCGGCACGAAGTTTGGTGGCAAAGGCCTTGCCGTCGATAATCTGGGTCAAAATCTTACATCCCTGCGCCTGCCTCCGCCCATGGCGGAGGTGGTTGATACGAAATAGGTGGCGCCATTTTAGAACCCGGCGCCCGAGATAGCCACAAGCTGGCTTTAGCTCGCGAACACCACGGTTTTCTTCCCGTTCGGGATCACCCGGTCTTCCAGATGGTAGCGCACGGCGCGGGCCAACACCCGGCGCTCGATGTCACGCCCCTTGCGGACCAGATCATCCGGCGTGTCGGCATGGGTAATGCGCTCCACGTCCTGCTCGATGATCGGGCCCTCATCGAGGTCCGACGTCACGTAATGCGCCGTGGCGCCGATCAGCTTCACGCCCCGACCATGCGCTTGATGGTAGGGCTTCGCCCCCTTGAAGCCGGGCAGGAAGGAGTGATGGATATTGATGCAGCGGCCCGAGAGCTTCTGGGCCAGCGCGTCGGAGAGCACCTGCATATAGCGCGCCAGCACCACCAGCTCGGACTTAGTCTCCTTCACCAGCGCCCAGATCTGCGCCTCCTGCTCCATCTTGGTATCCTTGGTGATGGGCAGATGGTGGAAGGGCAGCCCACCGAAATCCAGCCCGGCGTAGTTCTCGATGCCATGATTGGAGACGATGGCGGTGGGCGTCATCTCCAGCTCGCCGATGCGCCAGCGGTAGAGCAGGTCTGCAAGGCAATGGTCGAACTTGGAGACCAGCAGCAGCACCCGGCGCGGGGCGGAATGATCGGAGATCTTCCAGCCCATCTTGAACTCCTCGGCGATGGGCGCAAAGCTCTCGCGCAGCGCCTCAATGCCCGCCGAGCCACCGAGATCGAAGGCAATGCGGGCAAAGAACTTGCTGGTCTCGGCATCGTCGAATTGCTGGGCCTCGCGGATATCCGCGCCCTGCTCGAACAGATAAGTGGTCACACGGGCCACGATGCCGGGGCGGTTGAGGCAGGAGAGTGTCAGCACATATTGGGCTTTGGACATGGAAGAAGCATTCCTGAGGTTCGGTTGAAGAAAGAGGTACAGCGCGCGCCGCGCTGCCTTCAACCTCGCCCCGAAGTGAATTCCTCCGCCGCCTCGGCCAGCGCATGATGCAAGGCCCCGGCAAAGCTGCGGAAACAGGCGAGAATGTAAGCATCACCCTCGCGCCAGACCCGCACGCCGATATGCGCGGCCGAGGTGATGGCAACGTCATCCGGGGCGAAGCGCTCGATATCGATGGGCAGCAGCTTCTTCAGAATTACCACGGCAAACGGCCCCGTGACGGCGAAGCTGAACAGCCCGTCCGACTGGTCGGTGACTGACGCCCCAATGCGGGCGGCGAGCTCGGCCGCCTCAGTGTCCAGGAACAGCCAGGAATTGGGGCCGTTCCAGAGGATATTGCCCAAGCGTTTGCCCGCGCTCGGCAACTCCAGCCCCACCGGCTGGCGGCTGGCCAGGCTGGCAATGCTGCGGATGGGCAGCGGGGCGAAATGTGCCATGGCCCTCAGCGCGGGTAGTGAAACATCAAGCATGCAGGCGGCTCCCGGAAGGGTCGTAATGCACGGGGTTAACAATTTCGGCCAGCGTGTCGCCATTGCGCACGGGATCGTAAACACGGATCTGCTCGCCGATGCGCGCCGGGCCATTGGCCAGGAGCGCCAGTGCGATGGAGCCCAGCGAGGGCGAGCGCGCCGCCGAGGACACATGTCCCTGGTCGTTCTCGGCCGTAGCGGCGGCCCCGACAGGCAGCAGATGACTGCCCGCGCGGATAATGCTCACGCCATCCACAGGCCGCAGTCCCACCAGCGTCGGGCGGGCGGGATCGGTGAGCGCCGGGCGCGCGGCCAGGGCGCGGCCGATGAAGTCCTTCTTCTTCGAGAGCAGCTTGTGCAGGCCCAGATCATGCGCCGTGGTCTGGCCGTTCAGCTCCGGCCCTGCGGCATGCCCCTTCTCGATGCGCATGATGCCCAGCGCCTCGGTCCCGTAAGGCGCTATGCCGAACTCCGCCCCCGCCTCCATCAGCTTCGCCGCCAGTGCATTGCCATAGCGCGCAGGGACGGCGATCTCATAAGCCAGTTCGCCAGAGAAGGAGATGCGGAACAGCCGCGCCGGGGTGCCGCCACAAATGGTCAGCTCCGCGCAGCCCATATAGGGGAACGCCTCGTTGCCAATATCGAAGGGCGCATCAACGAGTTTCTCCAGCGTGGCGCGTGAATCCGGCCCCGCCACGGCGATCTGCGCCCATTGGTCTGTCACCGAGATGAACGTCACATCCAGCTCCGGCCACAATACCTGGGAACAGAATTCAAGATGCTGCATCACCTTCGCCGCGTTGGCGGTGGTGGTTGTCATCACGAAATGCTGCTTGCCGAGACGCGCGGTGGTGCCGTCATCCATCACCATGCCGTCCTCGCGCAGCATCAGCCCGTAGCGCACGCGCCCCACGGCGAGGTTGGTCCAGCTATTGGTGTAGACGCATTCAAGGAACTTCGCCGCATCCGGCCCCTGGATGTCGATCTTGCCCAGCGTCGTCACATCACAGATGCCGACATGGTTGCGCACGGTGTTCACCTCGCGCTGTGCCGCCGCCAGCCAGTCCTCGCCCGCGCGCGGATAATATTGCGCGCGCAGCCACATCCCGGTTTCCACGAACACAGCTCCTTGCGCCTCGGAGAATTCATGCGTCGGCGCGCAGCGCGTGGGCTTGAAGAACTTGCCCTTATGCGGCCCGGCCAGAGCGCCAATCGCCACCGGGGTGTAAGGCGGGCGAAAGCGCGTGGTGCCGGTTTCCGGCACGGTCTTGCCGGTGGCCTCGGCCAGCAAAGCCAGCGCGTTCACGTTGGCGGTCTTGCCCTGGTCGGTGGCCATGCCCAGCGTGGTGTAGCGCTTCACATGCTCCACCGAGGAGAACCCCTCCTGATGCGCGAGCCGGATATCCTTCACCGTCACGTCGTTCTGGAAATCGACAAAGGATTTGCCAGGGTACGCGCCCACATGCCAGCAGGGCTGGATGTTGAGGTTGATGCCCTGCCCCGCCGCCTTGCCGATGACCTCCATGCCCGGCGGCAGATTGCCAGGGATGAAGGCGGAGATTGCGTCATCCCAAACCGGCTTACCGTCGAAATGCGAGGTCAGCGCCACGTTCGGGTTGAACCCGCCGGAGCTGGCGATCAGGTCGCACTCAAGCTTCAGCACGCCGCCATTGTTCAGGCGGATTTCCGCGCCCTTCACGCTCTGGCAACCCAGCGCGCGGGTGATGACAGCGCCCGCGAAGACAGGCACGCCAGCCTCCCGCGCCAGATCATGCACGAGATCGGAACTCTTCGGGCGGGAATCCACCACGCCGGAAATCTGCACCTTCGCACTGACGAGAAGCGGAATCAGGCTGGCCGCGTCATCGTTGTTGATAAACAGCACGGCATTGCGGCCAGGGGCCACGCCGTAGCGGGTGATGTAGATGGCCACCGCACCCGCCAGCATCGAGCCGGGCTTGTCGTTATGGCCGAACACCATCGGCCGCTCCAGCGCGCCGGTGGCGAGGATCGAACGCTCCGCGACGATCTTGGTCAGACGCTGGCGTGGCGCATCGGAGACCGGCAGATGGTCGGTCAGACGCTCCAGCGCCGCATAGGTGCCGCCATCGTAAACCGCGAACACCGTGGTGCGAGGCATGAACTTCACGTTGGCAGGCAAGTCCGGCGTTTCCAGCGCCGCGTTTTCATCGCAAACCAGCACGCGCCCGCCAGACGCCGCCGCCTCGCGCGCCGCGCACAGGCCATCAGCGCCGCCGCCGATCACCAGCACATCGCAAAACTCTGTGGTTTTCTCGTAGGTATCCGGGTCCGGCACGCCCGCGTTGCGGCCCAAGCCAGCAGCGCGGCGGATCATCGGCTCGTAGAATTTCTCCCACAGCTTCGCGGGCCACATGAAAGTCTTGTAGTAGAACCCGGCGGCGAAGAACGGCGAGAGCAGGTTGTTCACCGCCAGCGGATCGTATTTCAGCGAGAAGCCACGATTCTGGCTGCTCGCCTCAAGCCCGTTGAAAATTTCCGCCATGGTGGCGCGGGTATTCGGCTCGCGATACGCGCCGGTACGCAGCTCCACCAGCGCGTTCGGCTCCTCGGACCCTGCCGAGAGAATCCCGCGCGGGCGGTGATATTTGAAGCTGCGGCCAACAAGCTTCACGCCATTGGCGAGCAGCGCGGAGGCCAGCGTGTCCCCCGCATAGCCCTGGTAATGTTTGCCGTCGAAGGTGAAGGAGACCGGCTTGGCGCGGTCGATCAGCCCGCCGCTGGCGATACGAAACCCGCTCATGGCAGCTCCACCTTCAGGATTTCATGCGTGGAGACATCGCGCGTGACCACCAGCCAGGCATGGCAGCCGGCGCTGTGGTACCAATACTCCTTGCGCGGGCCTTTAAGATTATCACGCATATACACGTAATCGGTCCATTCCTTGGTGGGTTCGGCGCCGCCATCCTTGGGGCGGGTCACACCGGCATCCTGGGTGTAGAGGAATTCCTCCACGCCACGGGCGCCGCAATGGGGGCATGGGATGCGCATCAGTGCAGATTCGGCTGCGCGCCGACTCCCTTTTCATCGATGAGTTTACCTTCGGCGAAGCGGTCCAGCCGGTAAGCGGCGGCCACCTTGTGCGGAGCCTCGTTGGCGATGAGATGCGCGAAGCAATAGCCCATCGCCGGCACGGCCTTGAACCCGCCATAACACCAGCCCGCGTTGATGAAGAGATTCTTCACCGGCGAGAAGTCGATGATCGGCGAGCCATCCATCGTCATGTCCATGATGCCGCCCCAGCTGCGCAGCAGCCGCGCGCGCCCGATCATTGGCATCAGCGCCACACCGCCCTCGCACACATCCTCCACTGTCGGCAGATTGCCGCGCGCGGCGTAGGAGTTGTAGCCGTCGATATCGCCGCCAAACACCAAACCGCCTTTATCCGACTGCGAAATATAAAAATGCCCCGCGCCGAAGGTGATCACGTTGTCGATCAGCGGCTTCAGCCCCTCGCTCACAAACGCCTGCAACACATGGCTCTCGATAGGCAAACGGAACCCTGCCATATTCGCCAGCAGCGAGGACGAACCCGCCACCGCGATGCCGAGCTTCCTCGCCCCGATGCGCCCACGCGTGGTCTCCACCCCCATCACCACGCCATTCTCCTGAATAATACCGGTGACTTCGCAATTCTCGATGATATCCACACCGCGGTCGCTGGCCGCGCGGGCATAGCCCCAGGCCACGGCATCATGCCGCACCGTGCCGCCACGGCGCTGCACCAGCGCCCCTTGCACCGGGAAGCGCGCATTGTCGTAATCCAGAAACGGAATCTCGCGGCGCAACTGCTCGCGGTCCAGCAGCTCCGCATCCACGCCGTGCAGCCGCATGGTGTTGCCGCGCCGCGCATAAGCGTCGCGCTGCGGGTCGGAGTGGTAGATGTTGAACACCCCGCGCTGGCTGACCATGGCGTTGTAATTGATGTCCTGCTCCAGCCCTTCCCACAGCTTCATGGACAGCTCGTAGAACGGGGTATTCCCCGGCAGCCCGTAATTGGAGCGGATAATGGTGGTGTTGCGCCCGATATTGCCGTTGCCGAGCCACCCTTTCTCCAGCACCGCGATCCGCCCGACATTGTGGTTTTTCGCCAGGTAATAGGCCGTCGCCAGGCCACCTCCGCCGCCACCGATGATCACCACATCGTAAGACGGCGCGGGCGTGGCCTTGCGCCAAGCTGGCTTCCAGCCCTTGTGGCCGCGCAGGGCTTCTCGGATGACGGAAACGGCGGAATAACGCATGGGTAAAAATAATTCCTGTGGGTTAAACGATGTTATGCACAGGAATTATTTGCTGTCAAACCTCCAATAGGCCCGGACAGAACTCCAGCGCCTTTTTCCCCTCATGGCTGACATACCCGCGCGGCGCGGAGACCACGCGGATTCCCTCCTGCACGGAATCGTGCCGGAAATGCGTATGCCCATGAATCCAGGCATCAGGCGGGTTGGCGCTGAACTCGGGCAGCAGGTCCGAGGCATAGGCCGGGGCAATGCCACCATCCCGCCGGCCCAGATACGCCTCGCCCGGCGCGTGATGCGTGACCACGACGATTTTCGCCTCCGGGTCCTCCTCACGCAACCGCGAGATGGTGATGTGCAGCCAGGCGCGCGAGCGCTCATGGCGCATCAGCGCGTTGTCGGGCTGGAATCGGGTGGCGATGCGGTAGATCAGCCGGTAATCGTTCATGTGCCGGCCAGCGAACTCCATCGCCTCGGCCATGTTTCCGCGCAGGGCGAAATCCGTCCACAGCGTGCAGCCAAGCACATGCACTCGCCCGCCCGGCAGGTCGAAGCTGGCGACGGTGTTTTCGAGGTACCGCACCTTCCCCTCTGTCCGCTCCGCCGCCGAGAAGAAGGCCGGCTGCAAAAGCTGGATCTGCTGGTGGTAGAACTCATGGTTGCCCGCCACGAGCACGACGGGAATACCCAGGAAATCCGAGACCTGCTCGGCATAAACGACAGAGCGCAGCCCGACATGGATATCCCCCGCAAGTACCACGAGGTCCGCCGGTGGCAGGTTGGTGAGCATCGGCCCGCGTGAAGGGTGCTTGGGCACCCCGCTATGGCGCGAGAGAAAGCCCTTCCAGCCCGGCACACTCAGGCGCCAGCGCTCCATCTCGAGATGGAGGTCACTCATATACAGGATGCGGATCATCTATGGCCGGTTAATAGCAGATAGAAGAACCCGGCAGCGAATATCGTGGTGAGCAGCCGCCACACATACAGCTCCGAGGCCCGCAACCGCCAGAATGGCTGATGCATCCCCTCCTCGCCCTGCACCAGCCCGGTTTGCAGCGCCTGAGCCAGCTCCCCGGCATCGGCGTAACGGTTCTCGGGACTGGGGGCCAGGGTGCGCTGCAACACCAGCCCAAGCCAGCGCGGCAAATCCGGGCGCACGCGCGCCAGAGGCAACTTCTCGCGCTGGCCGAACGGGAACGGTCCGCCGGAGAACATGCGGTAGATGGTCACACCCAGCGCATACACCTCGGTACGGGCGCTGGCCGGGGCGTTGTGCAGCAATTCGGGGGCCATGTAGCGTATGGTCCCGCCCGGCTTCACCGCCTCGGCGGCATCGATGCCCGGCAGATAGGCAAGGCCAAGGTCGAGCAGCCGCACCTCGCCGCGCTCATCCAGCAGCATCACGTTATCGGGCTTCAGGTCGCGGTGGATGATCTGGATCGCCGCCAGATCCTGCACCGCCTCGCAAAGTTTCAGCGCAATGCCTATGCCTTCCGGCAGGCCCATCGGCGGGGCGCGGTTTAGCCGTTTCTCCAGCGTCTCGCCCTGGTAAAGCGGCATGACCAGATACAGCGAGGTGCGCCGCTCGGGCGGCAGTTCCAGATACCGCACCACGTTATTGCCGCGCACGGCGGTGCCGATCCACGCCTCGCGCATGAACCCGGCGGTGAACACCTCGTCCTGCAGCATCGAGGGCAGCGGGATCTTCATCGCCACCTCGCGCTGGCCGATGGTATCGTAGGCCGCCTTGAGGATGGTGTAGCGCCCGCGGAACAGCGTCTGCCCGATGATGAAATGATCCCACACATCGCCCTCGCGCGGGGGCGGGCGCAGTGGCAGGTCGGAGAGTGCGGCCATCGCCGCGTCGCCGTTATCCGAGGGGGCGGCGGCAATCCGCATCACCATCACGGATTTATCCATCCCCGGTAGCGGCGCCAGGGCCGAAAGCACCGCCTGGGCCAGATCCTCGTCACCCTCGGGGGGCGAGACCAGCCTCGGGGCCAGCGCGCCATAAACCAGCTCCGGCGCCACGCCCTCCACACCGCCGAGCAGGAAATACACATCCCCCTCCTCGGCGAACTCCTCGGCATGGTCCACGGTGAGATCATCGGTCAGCCCCAAGGCGCGGGCGGGCAGAAACTCGCCGGGCCGGGCATGCGGGCGCATCAGCGGCGAGAGCCCCTTTCCGCGCAGGCGGAAGAGCTGGCAGGCGCCGATCTGCACCATGCCGATCCGCCGGCGCTCCAGCAGCAGCGCCGAGAGGGAGACAGGGGCAAGATGGCGCGAGACATCGCCGTGCATCTGCCCGGCTAGCCAGCGGTTGAGCGAGACCAGCGCCTGCGATGCCGCCCGCCGGGCCGAGAGGGTGCGCTGCGCGCCGAAATACCCCTCGGCGAAGGAATGCACGGCAAGCTGCGCGGCATCGCGCGCGCCGGCCACGCTGATCTGCGTTTCGGCATGGGCGCGGGCCATTACCCCGATCACCCCGCGCTCGGGGCTCTCGAAACTTTCGCCGGTATAAACGGCGAAAAAATTATGCGAGCTGGACGACCCGCATTGCGCGGCAAAGGCCATGGCCACCCGCCATGCGCCGCTTTCTATCGGGGCTGTTTCAGCCATGCCGATGCTTCGCCGGCTGCCAGGTCACATCCCCCGCCCCATTGCCCGCGGCCACGCGGGCGAGCACGAAGAGCAGATCGGAGAGACGGTTGAGATAGATCAGCGCAAGCCGGTTCACCTTTTCCTCGGGCGCTTCCAGCAAATGCACAACCGCGCGCTCCGCCCGGCGCACCACGGTCCGCGCGAAGTGCAGATGCGCCGAACCCGGCGTGCCGCCCGGCAGGATAAAGGAGGTGAGCGGCGGCAACGCGGCGTTCAGCTGGTCGATGCGCGCCTCCAGCCAATCCACCTGCGCCTGCACGATGCGCAGCGCCGGAGCTTCGTTTTCAGCGATGGGTACGCACAGATCCGCGCCAAGATCGAACAGATCGTTCTGCACCCTGCCCAGCAGTTCATCCTCGGCCACATGCAGCCGGGCAAGGCCGATAACGGCATTGGCCTCGTCCACCTCGCCCAGGGCAGCGATGCGCAACGATGATTTCGCCACGCGCGAACCATCGCCCAGCGAGGTTTCGCCGTGGTCTCCGCCACGGGTATAAATCTTGTCCAGTTTGACCATGCTGTACTGCACCACGGCAGACAGCGCGCCGCAAGCCGGATTAGCGAGGCGCCTCGACCAGGAAATGCCCCTGCGCCGCGTGGCTGCCCTCGGCAAAGCCGCGCGCCTCGATCAGCTCGCGCACATCCGCCGTCATCTCGGCATTGCCGCAGATGATCACGCGGTCCGTGGCGATATCCAGCGGCGGCATGCCGAGATCCATCTCCAGCTTCCCCGCCTCCAGCAACGTGGTGATGCGCCCGGTGGTATGGAACGGCTCGCGCGTGACGGTGGGGTAGAAGAACAGCTTCTTCAGCACCAGCTCGCCGAAATACTCATCCTTGAGCAGGTTGGTGATGCTGGCTTCGGTGAAGGCCAGCTCCTCCACCTTGCGCGCGCAATGCACGAACACGACGTAATCGTAGAACTCGTAGGTATCAATGTCCTTGATCACGCTAAGCAACGGCGCCACGCCGCTGGTGGTGGCAAACAAGTAAAGCTGCTTCGCCCCCGGTTGCAGGTTGTTCAGGGTCAACGCGCCAGTTGGCTTACCGCCCACCAATACCTGGTCGCCTTCCTTCATATCGTGCAGCCGGGCGGTCAGTTCGTCGTCCCCAGCCTTGGCCAGGAAAAATTCCAGATGCTCCTCATGCACCGCGCTGCACATGGCGCTGCGCTTGAGTACCGGCTGCTCGCCCTGGGCCAAGGGCTGCCCGTCCACCACAATGCCCAACGGCGTGAACTGCCCGCACAGAAAGCGGAAACCAGGATTGCGCGTGGTGGTGAAGCTGAACAGCGTATCCGTCCAGTTGCTGATGGAGGTTACGGTTTCGGTGTAGAGGTTCGTTGCCATGGTCGTCTCCGCAGGGCTGCGGGCGGCTCGTTCTTGGGCCGGCGCGTGGCAAGGTTACTGCGGCGCAACCACGGGTTCATCAATGATCCATATCATTGCACCAAAAAGCGAACGGGCCGGACGCATGATGCGCCGGCCCGTCTTCAGTCCCTGCGGATGGTCCGCCGGATTATTTCTCGACGAACGCCTTCTCGATGACGAACTCGCCGCGGGTGTGGTGGCTACCCTCGGTAAAGCCGCGGCTGATGAGCAGGTTCTGCAAATCATCCAGCATCTGCGGGCTGCCGCAGAGCATCACGCGGTCGGTCTCCTTGTTCAGCGGAGCCAGACCGAGATCGGCCTCCAGCTTGCCCTGCTCGAACAGTGCGGTCAGGCGCCCATTATTGCGGAACGGCTCGCGCGTCACGGTCGGGTAGTACAGCAGCTTCTCGCGTGCGATCTCGCCGAAGAACTCGTCGTTCAGCAGGTTGTTCACGATCTGCTCGCCATAACCCAGCTCCGCGATCTCGCGGCAGCCATGGGCCAGCACGATATGATCGTACAGCTCATAGGTCTCCGGATCCTTCACGATGCTGACGAACGGCGCGAGGCCGGTGCCGGTGGAGAGCAGATACAGCGTCTTGCCCGGCTTGAGGTTCTGCTGGATCAGCGTGCCGGTGGGCTTGGCGCCGACGATCAGCTGGTCACCCGGCTGGATCTTCTGCAGATGCGAGGTCAACGGACCATCCGGCACCTTGATGGAGAAGAACTCCAGGTGATCCTCGTGATGCGCGCTGCAAATCGAATAGGCGCGCAGCAGGGGCTTGCCGTTGACCGTGAGGCCGATCATCGTGAACTGCCCGCTGATGAACCTGAAACCGGGATTACGCGTGGCCGTGAAGCTGAACAGCCGGTCAGTCCAGTGCCGGACGGTTTGCACCGTCTCGGTATACATCGTCGCCAATTTCCTACTCCGCTCCTTACGTCGCCGGGTCCGCCCATCGGGCCGCTTCCGGCCGAGGGGACATACAGGCTAACCCAGCCCTATTACAATGCCGTCGGGCTGTCCCATACCGCATCCGCGCGCGTGCATATACGAGCCAGAGAAAATGTTAACCTCTTTTTTGGCATTGCAGGGGCCTAAAAAACAAAAAACCTCTACGCGGACCACATAAGGGCCCGCCGAAGAGGCATAAAAGCACTCAGACGGTTAGATCGCCGCCTCGCCCCGCTCGCTGGTACGGATGCGGATCACCTCATCCACCTCGGTCACGAAAATCTTGCCATCGCCCACGCGGTCGGTCCGGGCGGCATGCATGATCGCCTCGACGGCATTCTCCACCAGATCGTCGGCGCACACCACCTCGACCAGCAATTTTGGCTGAAAATCGACCACGTATTCCGCGCCGCGATACGTTTCGGTATGGCCCTTCTGCCGGCCAAAACCCTTGGCCTCGATCACGGTGATGCCCTGCAGCCCCACGCTGTGCAGCGCGTCCTTTACCTCGTCCAGCTTGAACGGCTTGATAATGGCTTCAATCTTTTTCATCTACGTCGTCACCCTTCTCTAATGAGGGCGCTCTCCCCGGCTTGCGCCGCAGTTAGGCACCTGAATTTAATTTAAGCAATCAATTTTTTCCGCCGCCGCGCAAGGCGGCGGGGCATCGCCTGGGGAAGAAACTTGGCGTGCTTCGGTAATCTGGGGTAAACAATTCCAAGTTTACCGCCGGAGATGCAATGACCTCTGCGACCCTGCGCGACATCGAGTGCCAGCTCCATGCCGACGCCGTCCGTCTCGCCCCAGAATTCGCCGCCTTCCACGGCCTGAAAGCCGAATTGGACGACGACGCCCGCGCCCGCCCCGCGCTGCTGGGGCTGCATCTGCGCCTGACACTGGAGGCCGAGACACTCACCCGCAAGGGCGTGCCCGCCGCACTGGCCCGCGCCGCCGCGGCCCGTGCCGCGGCGCAGTTCATCACCGCCGAGGCCGGCAGCCTGTCCTCCGAGGACCGCGCCGCCCTGCCCGGCTGGGTTGCCCCCATGGCAGCCGAGGTTTCGCCCGGCCCGGCCCAACTCGCGCGGCATTTCGGCCTTTCCGCCGCCGAGTCCGACCTGTTGCACCGCAACTGGCCGCATCTCGGCACCGCCGAGGCGCTGATGGAAACGGGGGGCGATATCCGCCTCGCCCGCGACCCGAAAACCGCGCTCAACGGCTATGGCTGCAGCCACCGCCCGCGCCCCTGGGCCATCACCTTCGCCTCCTCCACGGCGTCCTCCTCCTCCGAACGTGGCTATATCGCGGCGGATAAGGCCCGCCTGCGCGTTACCACCGCACTGCTGCGCGGCACGGCGCCCGAGAAGGCCATCCGCCAATCCATCGAGACGGTGCGGCGCGGCATCGCCAGCGCCTTTGGGCTGGGGGCGGAGGAGCGCATCATCCTCGCCGCCTCGGGCACCGATACCGAGCTGCTGGCCCTGGCGCTCACTCATCTCGCGGGCAGCGACAAACCCATCCTCAACATCCTCATCGCACCTGAGGAAACCGGGCGCGGCGTGCCCATGGCGGCGCGCGGGCTGCACTTCGCCGTGGATACCGCGCGCGGCCACGACGTCACCTTCGAGGCGCCCATCGACGGTTTCCGCCCCGACACCACATTGGCCAATATCATGCTGCGCGAGGCCTCCGGTGCCGTGCGCGAAGAAGCGGTGGTGGAAGCCGAGATCGAAGCCGTGCTCGCCGCCGGCATCGCTGAGGGCAAGCGCGTCATCCTGCACGGACTGGACCTCTCCAAGACCGGGCTGCTCGCCCCCTCGCCCGCCTTCCTCGCCAAGCTCCGCCTGGATTATGGCGACGAGTTCGACTTCGTGCTCGACGCCTGCCAGACCCGGCTCTCTCCGGCGTCGCTCCGCGCCTATCTGGCGCAGGACGCCGTGGTGCTCGTCACCGGCTCCAAATTCTTCACCGGCCCGCCTTTCGCGGGTGCCGCCATCCTTCCCGCCAGCTATGGCGCGCGCCTTGCCACCGGCACGCTTCCCGCGGGTCTCTCCGCCTATTTCGGGCGCGATGAATTCCCCGCCGACGCGCGTTGCGCCACCCCCTTGCCCCCGGTTGGGAATTATGGGCTCTCCCTGCGCTGGCACGCGGCTTTGGGCGAGATCAAGGCCCTGCTGCGTGTGCCCCCCGCCCGCCGCGCGGAAATCCTTCGCGGTTTCGGCGAGACGGTGCGCGCCGCCATCGCCGCCCAACCCTCTCTGACACTGCTGGAGGCCCCTGCCATCCGCCGCATGGAGTCGGACGAAGCGTGGGAGCGCCTGCCCAGCATCTTCACCTTCAGCCTGCGCGCCCCGCACGCGCCGGAGCGCTGCCTAACCCCCGCTGAGGCAAGGCAGGTCTATATGTGGTTGAACACCGATCTCTCGCCGCTGCTACCGCAGGAAAGCTGGGTGGCGGCGCGCATCTGCCATATCGGCCAGCCGGTGCCGCTGGCCCAGCCGCAAGGCGAGGGCCAGATGGGCGCACTGCGCGTCTCCGCCGGGGCGCGGCTGATCTCGGGCGAGCCCTCGCACCGCAACCTCGCCGCCCAAGCGCGGCTGGCGCGGGAGTTCCTCGACCTGAACACCGTATTTCTGAAAATCGACCTGATTCTGCGGAACTGGGACAAGCTGGCCGAGGCCAACCCCGCTCCCGCTTACCGTCCGGCGCGCCTCGCCTCAGCGGGGCTGGTCCGCGCCTGAGTCAAGCAGGCAATAAAAAACCGGGGGCGGCGTTACACCGGCCCCCGGTTTACCAAACCTTCGAGTTTTAGCTCTTGGTGGTGGTGGCGGCAGCCGGGGCAGCCTTCTTGTGGTGAGAGACCTTATGGGCCTTCACGTGGGTCGCCGGCTTCGCCGCGGTGGCGGGAGCGGTGGCGGCCGGAGCGGCATCCGGGGCAGCGGCGGTCTGCGCCATGGCGGGACCAGCAATCAGGGCGGCGGTGGTGGCAGCAAGAACGAACTGGCGAAACATGTTGTTTTTCCTCTACTTCGCGGCCACATCCACATGACCGCTGAAACATTTTACCAATAAACTATATCAAAATTATGGCCAAGCCGTTGCACTGCAAAAAAACAGCCTTGGCCTGAGTTTCAGACCTGTATCGCCGATGCCTCATACGCGCGGGCAACCGCGCCGTACCAGTGGTAGGAGCGCTTGGGGATGCGCTTGAGCGTGGCCGGGTCCACTGCCACCAGGCCGAAATGCCATTTCATGCCGTCATTCCACTCGAAACCGTCGAGCAGCGACCAGGCGAAATAGCCCTTCATGTTCACGCCCTCCTCCATGGCCTTGCGCAGAAAGCGCAGGTGCTGGGCAATGTAGGAGATGCGCGAAACATCATCGAGCGGCACGCCGCCGGCATCGGGCGTGCCGGTGGCATAGCCGTTCTCGGAGATGAACATCTCGCGCGGCTTATAGCGATTCTGGATGCTCTTGAGGATCTCGTACATCCCGTCCGGCTCAATGGGCCAGCCTCCCGCATAATAGGGCGAGGGATGCTTGTTGGGACCGAAAAACAGGTTGAGCGGCCGGGCCTGGTTATGCTCGATGTACAGGCGGCTGTAGTAATTTATGCCGAGCATGTCGATCGGCTGCGCCATGGTCGCGGCATCGCCGCTGCGCTCATACGGCGCGGTGTAAGGGGAAATCAGCTCGGGGTAAGTGCCCTCGAACAGCGGCTCCAGCACGCCACCATTCCAGGCGGCATCCAGCGTCTGCGCGGCCAGCACATCCTGCGGCGACGGGCTGGACGGGATCACCGGCTCGCAAGCGGCCACGGTGCCCACGCGCCCCTTACTGCCCGAGGCCCGCAGCGCCTGGATCGCCAGCCCCTGGCCAAGATTCAGGTGATGCAGCGCGCAGAACCAGTTATTCACGCCGGTGAGCGCGGGCGCGTGGTAGCCCAGCCCGTGGCCGATATAGGCATGCACGGCGGTCTCGTTCATCACCAGCCAGTTGGGCACGCGGTCGCCCAGGGCGTGGGCGGTGGCGGCGGCGAAATCCGCCAGGCGATAGGCGGTGTCGCGATTGGTCCAGCCGCCCTTGTCCTGCAGGGCCTGGGGCAAATCCCAGTGATACAGCGTCATCCAGGGCGTGATGCCCTTGCTCAGCAGCTTGTCCAGCAGCCGGTCGTAGAAGGCGAAGCCCTTGGGGTTCGGCTTGGAACCGCCATCGGGGAACAAACGCGGCCAGCCAATGGAAAAGCGGTAATGGCGCAGCCCCGTATCGCCGATCAGTTCCACATCCTCGGGCATGCGGTGGTAATGGTCGTCGGCGATATCGGCGGTCTTGCCGTCGGTTGTGCGGCACGGGTTGTGGCAGAACTCGTCCCAGATGGACGTCCCGCGCCCATCGGCATGCACCGCACCCTCGATCTGGTAGGCAGAGCTGGACACGCCAAAGGCGAAGCCGGGCGGGAAATGGAAGCTTGCCGGGTCGGGCGGCGGCGGGTCCGGGTGCTGTACGGCTGCTGTGTCGGCCAAGGCGGGCATGGCCGCGAAGGCGGGCAGGCTGAATAGCCCACGGCGTGAAAGAGACAGAACGGAACGCAGACTCGCCATACGGAAACCTACCTCAAGAGCTTAGTGGCAGCCGCCGGGCGCGCAGCCCTGTCCGGCCGCGGGGTCGTACAGCACGATGACGATTCGCCCCCCCGCGTTCTGCACCTGGGTGGGCTGCCCCAGCACGGTTTGGCTCTCCTGGTAGCCCTGTTTCTCGGTCTTCTCGCTGCCCTGCCCCGCCAAGCCATAAACGGCCCATACGCGCTTGCCCTGGCTCATCGCCAGAGCGGCATGGGCCAGATCGCCATCGGCATCCTCCATCACCTCCGCCCGCTTGCCGGGTGGCAGATAGATCTTCAGCTCCTTGCTAGCGTAGAAATCGTGCAGATACAGCACGTCGCCCGGCGCCATCTCCTGGGCCAGCATCTGCGCCGCCAGATCCCAGCGCGGCTTGGTCTCGGCTCGGTAATAAGAAACAGCGTTGATCCCCAGCAGCCCCACGGCCACAACCACGGCCAAGCCGCGCGTCCGGGGCGGCCACATCTCCAGCAACGCGCTGGCGCCGATCCCAGCCAAGATGGCGAAGGGCGCGCTGCTCCACAGCATGTAGCGCGGCAGCAGAATGGGCTGCCAGAGCGAAATGGCGGTCAGCAGCAGCGGCAGGAACAGCAGCGAGATGCCCAGCACGGCCAACACGGCGGGCTTGCGGCGCAGCCGCCACCCCGCCACGGCCACCGCCATGGCCAGCGTGGTATCGATCACCCAGATCAGCAGCGGCGAGGGCAGCGCCATCAGGTGAAACGTCACCGAATCCGCCACCCGCATGAAATAGACGGAACCGAAGCTGTACCAGAGACGGGTGAAATCGAGCGGCGGAATCCAGGCCAGGGTCTGCGCGAAGCTTTTCTCCTGGTGCAGTTCCAGCATCAGGTAGAACGGCGCGCAAAGCAGCAGGATGGCAAGGTCCGCCCGCAGCATGTTGAGCAGGAAAGCCCGGCGCGACGGCGCCTGCACAGCCAGCGCCACGGCGATGAGATTGGCCGCGAGCAACCAGGGCAGACCATCGCCCAGCACGTCCAGCGCCGCTCCGGTGCCAAAGATATAGGCAAGCCAACCCGCGCGCGCCTGCGGCGCCAGCATCCGCCCGCAGGCGGCGGACAAATCCTGCGCCAGCCGGGTGATGCCATACAGCGCCACCAGGATCAGCGACATCTCCAGCGTGTAGGAGCGCGCCTCCTGGCTGAAAGCCAAAGCGATGGGCGAGAGCCCCAGCACCAGAGCGCCAAGCGCCCCCGCCACCACCCCGCCGATGCGCCGGGCGATAACGAACACCAGCGTGACCGCCACCGCGCCGAACACCGCCGAGGGCACACGCAGCCAGAATTCCGGGTGCCCGAGCGCCAGGAAGGGCCGCAGCATCAGGAAGAAGCTGGGCATGTGGTGGTTATAGAAGGAGTCCCGCACCAGATCCGGCGTGTTCAGCGAGACGCGCTGCAGGGTGAAGACCTCATCCAGCCAGAACGGCCGTGCCCCCAGCCCGACGAGCCTTGGCAGCAGCGCCAGCAAGAACACCGCCCCGGGCCACAGCGGGTCCGGGGCGTGCAACAGGCGTAAGAGGCGCTGTCTGAAGTCGTCTAGTTTAGTCAAGCCGTTTCCTGAACCGCTGCGGCCTCCTGCGGCGTCTCGATGCCCGGTCGCCAGTCCCGGAAGAAAGCCCGGCCGATCGCCGCCGCAAGTTTCTGCAAATGAATCTGAACCAAGTCTAGATAGTCATGCAACCCGGTGGCGAGAATATGGCTGAGCGGTTTTCCGACCAGCAATTCGCGCAGCAGCTCCGCCATCTCGATCGCCTCGCCCGCCGCGTTCAGCCCATAGAGGCGGCGGAGATCGTCGAGATGCGATTCCGTCCGCCGCACGCAAAGCAGCACCGAACGCGGCGAGGACGGGTCGCGCAGCAGGAAATGCACCACATCCTCGGGCGAGAACGCCGCGCGGGCGAGGCGCTTGAACGCATGATACCCAGCGGCGGCGCGCAGCACGGCGTTCCACTGCGTCAGCTCGGCCACGCGCTTCTCCTCCGCCCCCTGGGGCAGCAGCGCGGTGTATTTAATGTCGAGCATGCGCGTGGTCTGGTCGGCGCGTTCGATGAACCGGCCCAGCTCGTAGAAATACCAGCCCTGGTCGCGGTACATTGTACCCTGGGTGATGCCGGTATGGGCCTGCACGCCGTCCTTCAGCTTGGTGCATACGCGTGAGAGCGCGTCGCCCTCCAGATCCTCGGGGGTGATGCACGAGACGAAGCGCTGGAACACATTGATCTGCCGCCACATCTCGGTGCTCATCAGCGGGCGCAGGGTGCGCGCGTTGGTGCGCGCATCCTCCACCGAGGCGGGGATGGAGGTCTTGTTGCCCCGGTCCAGCAGGTAAAAGCGCTTCACATGCGTGGCATCCACCGAGAAGCCGCGCTCCAGGAAGTTCTTCTCATCGGCATTGATGCGGATCAGCCCCCACCAGGCGGCGGTCTCCTCGCCGGGGCTCTCGAAGCTCTGCGTCACGTCGATCAGCCGCGCCAGATTCTCCACCCGCTCGAAGTAGCGGGCCATCCAGAACAGCCCCTCGGCGTCACGCGCCAACAATCCGGGATCGCGCATATGGCTCATGCCGCATCTCCTTTGGCGAAAGATTCAGCCAGCACCCAGGTATCCTTGGACCCGCCGCCCTGGGAGGAATTGACGATCAGACTTCCGCGCTTCATCGCCACGCGGGAGAGCCCGCCCGGCAGCACCCAGCTCTCCTTGCCGGTGATGATGAAGGGCCGCAGGTCGAGGTGGCGCGGACCGATGCCCTCTTCCGCCAAGGTCGGCGCCACGGAGAGGCCGATCACCGGCTGGCTGATCCAGTTCTCCGGGTTGGCGAGAATGGCGGCGCGGGAGGCTTCCAGCTCCTCCTTGCTCGCGCGCGGGCCAATGGTGATGCCATAGCCGCCGGACTCACCCACCGGCTTGGTCACCAGCTTGTCGAGGTTATCCAACGTGTATTTCAGCCCCTCCGCCTCGCGGCAGATATGGGTGTCCACATTCTGGATCAGCGGCTCCTCGCCGAGATAATACTTAATAATGCGCGGCATATAGGCATAGACCGCCTTATCGTCCGCCACGCCAGTGCCCACCGCGTTGGCGATGGTCACATTGCCCGCCTTCCAGGCGCCGATCAGCCCCGGCACGCCGAGCATGGAATCCGGGCGGAACACCAGCGGGTCGAGGAAGTCGTCGTTCAGGCGGCGATAGATGGTATGCACCCGCTTCTTCCCTGCCGTGGTGCGCATATAAACGCGGTCGTTTTCAACCGTGAGGTCCGCGCCCACCACCAGCGGCACGCCCATCTCGCGCGCTAGGAACACATGCTCGAAATAGGCGGAGTTGTAGATGCCGGGGCTGAGCAGCACGACCTGCGGATCGTCGGTGCAGGCGGGGGCCACCTCGGCCATCGCCGCGCGCAGGCGCCGACCGTAATCGTCCACCGGACGCAGCTTGATCCCGGCCATCAGGTCCGGGAAGGTACGCAGCATCAGATGTCGGTTCTCCACCACGTAGGAAACGCCCGATGGCGTGCGCGCATTATCCTCCAGCACGCGGAAATCGCCATGCTCGTCGCGGATGATGTCGATGCCGCAAATATGCGCGTAAGTGCCATAGCGAACTGGGAAATCCTGCATCTCCGGCCGATAGTTGGAATTGCCGTAGACGAGGTCAGCCGGGATCACCCCGTCCTTCACCACCTGCCCCTTGCCGTAGATATCCCCCAGGAACGCGTTCAGCGCCGCCACGCGCTGCTTGCAGGCGCGCTCCAGCAAATCCCACTCGCTGGCGGTGAGCACGCGGGGGATGCAGTCGAAGGGCAGGATGCGGTCGATGGCCGTGGCGTCGGAATACACGGTGAAGGTGACGCCAAGATCGATCAGATCCGTCTCCGCCGCCGAGGCGCGGGCGCGCAGGGCGTCCAGCCCTATTCCCTCCAGCCGCTCGGCCAGCCAGCGCGGCACGGGGCCGGCATCGGAGCGCGTGGTGGTCAGCTCGCAGAAGTAACGGCCAGGATCGTAATCGGGCCAGAGCTTACGGAAATCCTCGTTCAAACCAGCGCCTCCAAGTAACAGAACAGATTGTCGGGAAGAGGGAGTGCCGCGCGGTATGTCATTCCATGATCATAAAATGCTGAAATCCGCGCCAGACTGACGTGCCCCGCTGAGAATTTCATCGCGCATTAACCATGTTTTGACGCCTATCCGTCACTTGATGGTTTCAAGCTGCCTCCAAAACGGGTTTCCCCGCAAGTCCCTCTCTTCAACTTCATGTCATAGCCCATGCAAATCCCGGACCACTCCGCCCCTGCCCCGCGCGCAAGACTTTTTCCCGGTAGGCACTGGCGTGACAGTCTGTTAAGCCAGCAAGGATGCAGACACCGCCGGAGACCTCCGCCCGTGATGAGATGATCGACCACCTGGGCCGGATTCGCCGCCCGTGGGGGCCAGTCATGTCCGCTGTGCGCGAGATCGGGCCCGAGGAATTGGAGCGCCGCACCGCGGCCCTGAACCGGCAGATCAGCCTGGCCACACCGTTCGGCAGCACGCAGAAATTCGTCTACGACCCCCTGCCCGCCTTGCTCACCTCCACCGAGTTCGACAACCTAGCCGCGGCCTTGCGCCAGCGCGCGCGTATGCTCAACGCGGCGCTGGAGGATATGTACGGCCCACAGACGCTGATGCGCGAAGGCCTGCTGCCCCCGGCCCTGGTGCTGGGCGACAAGCATTTTCTGCGCGGCATGCACACCACGGCGCCGCTCGCCGCCCCCCGGCTCGCGCTGTACGCGGCGGATGTAATCCGCGCTCCGGACGGCCAGTTCCGCCTGCTGCGCGACCATACCGGCATCATCCCCGGGCTGGGCCACGCGCTCAGCCTGCGCCGCCTCGCCTCCAGCACCGTGCCGGAACTGTTCCGCGCGGGCGGGCTGCGCTCGCTGCGCCCGGCACGCGAGATGCTGGTGGACCATCTGCACCGCGAAGCCGAGGGCGCGCTGGTCGCCGTGCTTTCCGCCGGGGCGAACGGCCCCGCCAATCAGGACAGCGTGGACGAAACCCTGCTCGCCCGCGCGCTGGGCCTGCTGCTGATCGAGCCCGGCGACCTCGCCGCCCGCAACGGCGCCCTGCACATGAAGACGCTGAGCGGGCTGCTGCATGTCGCCACACTGATCCGCGGCATCTCTGGCATCGACCTCGACCCGCTGGAGCAAGGCGGCCGCCCTGGGCTTGGCATTCCCGGCTCCTTCGGCGCCGTGCGCGCCGGGGTGCTGACCATGCTCAACGCCCCCGGCGCCGGGCTGCTGGAAGCCGCTCCCCTGCTCCCGTATATCGATCAGCTCTGCCAGCCTTTGCTGGGGGAAGAACCGCTACTGCATCGGGCCACGGAGGACGATGTCGCCACCCCCTCCAAGGCGCCCTTCATCACTGGCAAGGGCTATGCCTCGGTGCCCCTCAGCTTCCGCCTGTTCGCCTGGAATGACGGCACGAACTGGCAGATCCTGCCCGGCGGGCTTGGCCTGCCCCTGGTTTCGGCGGGCAGCAGCGCACCTCCGCTGGGGCTCAAGGATATCTGGGTGCTGGACGAGGAGGAGGACCTCTACACCGCCGGCCCCCCACCGGCCGAGCCGCCCGAGCATGTGAAGTTCCTGCCCGCGGCGCATCTGCCCTCGCGCCTGGCCGACAATCTGTTCTGGCTCGGCCGCTCTGTGGAACGGCTGGAAGCCGCCTGCCGCCTGCTCATGCTGGCCCTGCCGCGTTTGGAATCCGGCACCACGCTACCGCGCGACATCGCCGAGCGCACCCTGCTGTCGCGCTGCCTGGCTCAGGCCGGGTTGCTGCCGGCCGACATCGCGGGCAGCGCCGTCTCCGGCCGCCTGCTGCGCCAGACGCTGGCGCGCCGCCGCCCCGTCGCCGGGCTGCTGCAGGAGGTGGGACGGCTGGTGAACGCGGCCTCCGAGCGGCTCTCGCCCTCCATGCTGGCGACGGTGCGCTTCGCCCTGCACCAAGCCGCCGAGGCCCTGCCCAACGAGGAAACCGCGCTGCCCACCATGTTGAGCTTCGCCGCCACCTTCGCGGGCATCGCGGCGGAGAACATGTCGCGCGATGGCGGCTGGCTGTTCCTGGAAATGGGCCGCAGGCTGGAGCGCGGCGAGACCCTTGCCGGAAGCCTCGCCATATTGCTCGACGCTCCGCCCGAACGCCTGGAGCCGGGCATGGGGCTGGGTATCGAGCTGGCGGATTCCGTGCTGAGCTACGACCTGCGCCACGCGGGCATCCTGGCCCCCGGCCCGGTACTCTCCATGCTGCTGGCCGATGTCTCCAACCCTCGCTCGCTGAGCTACCAATGTGCGGCGCTGCGCGTCTGCCTGGAGCGCCTGGGCGCCGAGGACGACGCCGATACCGCCCGCCTGCTGCAGCAGGATGTCACCAACCTCGCCGGCACCGCCATCGGGTTGCGCACCCCGCTGACCCAGGCCGGGGGCAAGCTGCGCCTGCTCTCCGACCGTGTGCACCGGCGCTTTTTTACCCTGCTGCCAGAGGCGCATACTCTGGAAGAGGAAGAGATCCTGGAAGCCGCGCAGTGACCCTCTATCGCCTGCACCACTCCACCACCTACGACTATGCCGAGCCAGTGGTCCTTGGCACGCATTTCCTGCATCTGCTGCCGCGCGAGCGCGTGGGCCAGATGGTGCGCGAATCACAGCTCAACATCTCCCCCGCCCCGGACAACCGGCGCGACGAGATCGACCATTTCGGCAACCGCACCACCACCGTGTCACTCACCGGGGCGCACAAGGAATTCTGCGTCGCCCTCAGCGCCACGGTGGAGGTCTCCCACCCCGTCCCGCCACCGAGCGAGGAGGCATTGCGCTGGGAGGCCATCGCCGCGCGGGGGATCATCGACCCCGAGGTGGCGGAATTCTGCCTGCCCAGTACGCTTGCCGCACCTAATGGCGAGATCGCCGACTACGCCGCCGTCAGCTTCCTGCCCGGCCGCAGTATCCTGAGCGCGGTGCTGGAACTTAACCAGCGCATCTTCAACGAGATGACCTACCGCCCCGGCGTGACGAACAACTGCACCACGGCTGCCCATGTGCTCACCACACGCGCCGGGGTGTGCCAGGACTACGCGCATTTCATGCTCGCCTGCCTGCGCGCGCTGGGGCTGCCAGGGCGCTATGTGTCGGGGTATCTGCGCACCTCGCCGCCACCAGGGCAGGAGAAGCGCCGCGGCGCCGACCAGTCCCATGCTTGGCTTTCCGCCTGGATGGGCCCGGATGTCGGCTGGGTGGATTTCGACCCCACCAACAACCTGCTAGTGCGCGACGAGCACGTCACTCTCGCCTGGGGCCGCGATTTCAACGACGTCTCCCCCCTGCGCGGCATCATCCTGGGCGGCGGGCGGCACTTCCTGCGGGTAAATGTCGATCTGGACCCGGTGCTGACCTAACTTACGTCCCGCAAGGCTTTGAAAACCCCCTAGAGCCTTCCCGGCGAGCGGGGGCGGAACGCCATGAAGTACCCGACCACCCCCGCCAGCAGCAGCAGAGGCAGCGCCAGCAGCATGGTCCAGAACATCAGCCCGACGGCCCCGACCATAAGCCCAAAAATCGCCAGCCGGACCAGAAACACGCCCACACCCGACTTTGCCGGCGGCGGGTCGATAAACTCGCCTTCCGGCGTCATGTCGATCACCGGACCTTCATCGTTTTTCATGCTGCTCATATTTAGTCATATAAGCACGCAGAAGGTGAGCTTCAATTCAGCGCGGCGAGCGCGACCTCCAACCGGTGCAGGTAATCATCGGTGGCACGGGCGTAATCCACGTCGAGGTCCGAGGACAGCTCCGAGGTCGCGTTCCACAACGCCTCGCGCAGCAGAGACGCGCATTTGAACGCCTCGAACGCATCACGCTCGCCGCGCTCCAGCTCCCGCCCGTAATAGGCGCGCAGCAGTGCGTCTTCCTCATGCGGGTAGAAATTGTTGTTGGAGCAGAGATTGGCGAGATCGAACATCGGCGCGTTGAACCCGGCATAATCCCAGTCCAGCAGCCAGAGCCGGGCGCCATCGTCGAACACGTTTCCGGCCAGCAGATCGTTGTGGCAGAACACGATATCCACCTTGCCGACCCTAGCTTCCAGCTTCTCGTTGATCTCCTGTAGCCCCTCGAGCCGCTCGCGGATGCGCGAATCGGCCTTGTACAGCGCGCCGATATAGGAGCGGTTGATGTGGAACACCCAAAAGGCCAGCAGCGGCCCCTGCAGGAAGCCCGCCATGCTCGTATGGCAGCGGCGCAGCAATGCCGCCACGCGCAGCAGGTTCTCCGGCTTCTGGATCTCATCCGCCTTCAGGCTGCGCCCCGGCAGCAGGCGCATCACCATCACGCCCGGCGAGGTATAGAAAATCTTCGGTGAAATCCCGGCCCGCGCCGCCGCCCTTGCGGCCGCCTGCTCATTGAAGCGCATCACCCCGTGCTCGGGCTTGTCCTGCCCCAGGCGCACGGCAAAGCGCTGGCCATCGGCCTGCAATACGCCATAGTTACGGTTGGTGGTGCCCCCCCTCAAGCGGCCAGATCTTGATGGGACCAGACCAAAAGGGAATGGCTTCCACTTCCAGCAGGGAACGGTCGGCCATCACATCGCTCACTTCAGATCACCCCGAATGTGTATACGTTCTTTTTACAGAAAAAAGCCTTGCCGGAAAGCGCCTTACAACGCAACTGCAATGCATTTGCACCTAACCTGAAAAAGCCCCCGTGGCGGCTTGCTTGGCTTACGGCTACAAGAACGCGATGTCCGAGGATGATCTGTTCGGCCCGCCCGAGCCCGCACTTCCGCCCTCCAGCGCCGCCCAGCCGCTGGCGGAAAAGCTGCGCCCGAAGACGCTCGGCGACATCGTCGGCCAGGACCACCTGCTAGGCGCGGAGGGCAGCCTCACCGGCATGCTCAAGCGCCATTCGCTGGCGTCTCTCATCCTCTGGGGCCAGCCCGGCGTGGGCAAAACCACCATCGCCCGGCTGCTGGCGGCGCAGGCGGGGCTGCAATTCCGGCAGATCTCGGCGGTGTTCTCCGGCGTCGCGGATTTGAAGAAAGTGTTCGAGGACGCGCAAAAGCTCCAGCGCGCCGGACATGTCACGCTTTTGTTCGTGGACGAAATCCACCGCTTCAACCGCGCCCAGCAGGACGCGTTTCTTCCCGTGGTCGAGGCCGGGACCATTGTGCTGGTTGGCGCGACCACCGAGAATCCGTCCTTCGCGCTCAACGGCGCCCTGCTCTCGCGCTGCCAGGTCTTCGTCCTTCGTCGCCTCGATGACGACGCGATGGAACAGCTCCTGTCCCGCGCCGAGGCGGAGATGCACCGCCCCCTGCCGCTGGATGCGGGCGCCCGCGCCACGTTGCGCGCCATGGCCGATGGCGATGGCCGCGCCTTGCTCAACATGGCCGAGCAGCTCTTTGCCCTGCCACCCGATGGCGAGCTGACCGAGGAACAGCTCTCGCGCATGCTCTCCCGCCGCGCGGCGCTCTACGACCGCGACCGCGAGGAGCATTACAACCTCATCTCCGCCCTGCATAAATCCATGCGCGGCTCGGATGCCGACGCGGCTTTATACTGGCTCGCCCGCATGTTCGCGGGCGGCGAGGACCCGCGCTACATCGCCCGCCGCGTCACCCGCTTCGCCTCGGAGGATATCGGCTTGGCCGACCCGCAAGCCCTGCCCCAAGCCCTGGCGGCGTGGGAGGCCTATGAGCGCCTCGGCTCGCCGGAGGGGGAAATCTGCATCGCCCAGGCGGTGCTGTATCTGGCCACCGCACCCAAATCCAACGCCGCCTACAAGGCGCTGGGGGCGGCCAACCGCGCCGCCAAGGAAACCGGCAGCCTGATGCCGCCGATGAACATCCTCAACGCCCCCACCAAGCTGATGAAAAACCTCGGCTATGGCGAGGGCTACGAATACGACCACGACAGCGAGGAAGGCTTCTCCGGGGCCAATTACTTCCCCGAGGGCATGGGCCGCCCCGATTTCTACCGCCCCGTCGAGCGCGGGTTCGAGCGGGAAATCGTCAAGCGCCTCGCTTATTGGCAGAAACTGCGCGAAGAGAAGGCATGACCGAGTTTACCATTACCGACGCCACCGCCGACATGCGGCTGGACCGCTTCCTCCGCCGCGAAATTGAAGGCCTGACCCAGAGCGTGCTGCAAAAGCTGCTGCGCACCGGCAAGATCCGCCTGAACGGCGCCAAGGCCGAGGCCAATACGCGCCTGACCCCCGGCGACACGCTGATCGTGCCCGAGATCGCCCCGCCCGAGCGCAAGCCCCGCACCCGCCACGTGGTGAAGATGGACCCGGCCCGGCTGAAGGAGCTGGAGGGCATGATCCTCTACCAGGATGATTCCGTGATCGTGCTGAACAAGCCGGCCGGGATCGCGGTGCAGGGCGGCTCCGGCATCGCCGTGCATATCGACGGCATGCTGGACGCCCTGCAAGGCGATGCCGATGAGCGCCCGAAACTGGTGCACCGGCTGGACCGCGACACCTCGGGCATCCTGCTCATCGCCCGCAACGCGCGCGTGGCGAACAAGCTCTCCGTCGCGTTCCGCAGCCGCGATGTCGAGAAAACCTATTGGGCGCTGCTGGCCGGCGTGCCGGAGCAACTGGAAGGGCGCATTGACCTGCCGCTGAAGCGCATCGACCTCGGCACCACCTCCCGCGCCGAACCCGCCAGCCGCAAGGACAAAGAGGCGCAGAAAGCCGTCACCGACTACCGGGTGCTGGACCGCGCGGGCAAACGCTTCTGCCTCGTCCAGCTCAACCCCCAAACCGGCCGCATGCACCAGCTCCGCGCGCACTGCCTGGCGCTGGGCACGCCGATTCTGGGCGATGCTGTCTATGGCGGCGTCTTTTCCGAACATTTCGCCCAGCAACTGCACCTGCACGCGCGCCGCCTGGCCATTCCGCACCCCGAGGGCGGGCTCCTCATCGTCGAGGCCCCGCTGCCGAAACATATGCGCGACGGCCTGGCTTATCTGGGCTTTACCGTGCCGGAGGCGGAAAAGCCGAAGCGCACGCGGTAAGGGGGCAGTCTTGCTCCTATTCCGCTCTGTCCATCACGGCAGAACAGCCCAACTCCGCCTTAGCCCCCGGTCCCATTTCCCGGATCCATTTCACCCCAGGCGGGTCCCTCCCGGCGAGGACCAGGGCCGCCACGACCCGACCGGATCGGCGTGGGGGCATGGTCTGCCCGGCTGGCATGCTTGTCGAGAAGGGCGCGAACCTTGAGCAGTGCGTTGGAGCCTGGTTCGGCGAGAGGGGCGCAGCCGAACGCCTCGACCGTCGCCGCGACATCCGGGCGGAGCAGGATCGCGCCGCCGTTCATCGACACGAAATCGGCGAAAGATGCCCGGCCGCCGCAATCTATATAGCTCTCAGCTGGCAGATTCTCGGCCAGCAGGACGTCGTGAGCGTCAAGTGCAACGTGGTGGTAGGTGACCGTGCGACACGCGGCGTCGCGCACCACGGTCACGCCGTTGATCAGGTCTTTGACTTCGATCAAATGGTTCTCGGCGAAGATCGCATGGTCTGGGGACAAGCGGAGATCGCGCTCCGGTACCCCCGGGCCGAAGGCGCCGGCGCGGATCAGGACCGGGCGCAGACGCTCGGGCAGCAGCGACGCCATGGTCCCGAAGGTACGCTGCCCGACCCAAACAACACGCCGCTCGGACGGGCCATTTTCGCGGACGGTGAGTACGGCATCCCCCTCTGCCAGAGCCTCGACCGCAACCGGCCCCCGCGGCGTGAGGATCGCGGTGCCGCGGGTGAAGCATGGAATGCTCCGGGTGCGCCGCTGCGGGAAAACGGGCGTCTCTTCGTAAGCATACAGCTTGCGCCGACGCGTGGCGGTGCGTCTGCGTTCTGGCAAAGAGGCGTTTGCCTGCTTGCCCCTGCTCATGGCTTCCGGGGCTCGGATCTTGGTGATGTCGGTCGTCGTCCCGGTCATCCGCAACGCGTTGCCATCATCATCCCGGCTGACAACCTTGCCCCGGCTCAAGACCCACTTGTAGCTGCCATCCTTGCAACGAAGCCGGTGTTCGACCTCGTAGCTTTCAGTCTTGCCTTCAAAATGAGCCTGCATCGTGGCCTTTACGTATTCAAGATCCTCCGGATGAACACGCGTGTAGGCGATCTCAATCGGGTTCGATTGCGGCTCGCCCTCATAACCAAACATCCTGAACCAGTTCGCGGAGTAGCGGATCTGCCCGGTTAATACATTTCGGTCCCAGATACCCATTCCGCTTACCTCCACGGCGAGCGGCCAAATATCCAAAAAATCACTCTTGTCAGCACGCCAACTCACGACCGCCCCCTGCCCCTTACGTTTCAGCGCCCAACCGGGTTGCCGGAAAAAACAGCGACTAAACAACACTTCATTGTTTGGGACAAAAATACCTGTCCTTTATGTGGCGATAGAGTAACATAACCGTGATCCAAATAGAATACTAAACCGTACGGCAATGGCTTCCACCCCATCATCATCCCCGTGCAGCGACCTTGATCCGCCTCCCACAGCCGGCTTCCGGGTGGTGCCGCCCGAAACCGGATTTGCTTGAAGCCCACGCTGGCTCCCACCCCGTAAAACTGGCAAACTCCCCCCATGCGGCGGCGGATAATAACCACATTAAGTGCCTGTTTGCTCCTCGGCGCTCCGGCCCGCGCCGCCGATCCCGTGCATTATACCGTCAGTTTTGCTCCCTCGGGCGACGCTACACTGGACTCCCTGCTGCGCCAGACCTCCACCCTGGTGGATTTGCAACAAAAACTCCCGCCCGCGCCCTTCGCCCTCATCGGCCGCGCCCGAGCCGATGCACAGCAATTCCTCACCGTGCTGCACAGCCTGGGCTACGACGATGGCAGCGTGGACATCACCATCAACGGCGCGAAGCTGGACGATCCCGCCCTGCCCGACGCCCTCACCCAAGCCCCGTCGAGCGAAACGGAGAAAGTCCAGGTCACGCCCGCAAAGGGCGCGCGCTTCACGCTCGGCCGTGTGGACCTCCCCGGCCTGCCGCCTGGCTTCCCCCGCCCCGCCATGGTCAAACCCGGCGAGCCCGCCTTCGCCGCGCCCATCCTCGCCGCCCAGCCTGCCCTGCTCACCGCCCTGCACAATGCGGGTTACGCCTATGCCAGCGTGGGCGCGCCCGTGGCCGTGGCCGACCCGGCCACGCATCTGCTCGACGTCAGCTACAGCATCAACCCCGGTCCGCGCGTGGATATCGGCCCGATCACCTTCACCGGCCTCAAGCGCATGGACGCCGATTTCCTCCGCCGCCACATCGCCCTCGCCACCGGCCAGCTTTATTCCGACACCGCCATCCAGGCCGCGCGCGACTCCCTGATCGGGCTCGGCGTGTTCTCCTCGGTCACGCCCGAACCTCCCTCCCCGGTCAACGCCCAGGGACAGGCGCCCATCACCTTCCGCACGCTGGAGCAGAAGCGCCACGCCGTAACCTTAAGCGGCCTCTACGCCACCGATACCGGCATCAGCATTGGCACATCCTGGCTGGACCGCGATCTCTTCGGCCACGCCGAAACCCTCACCCTCTCGGCGGCGGCCAACGATCTCGGTGGCACCGGCACCACCTCGGCGGGCTATGATCTGAAAACCGCCTTCGCCAAGCCGGATTTCTACGCGCGCGGGCAAACTCTCAATCTCAGCGTCGAGTGGCTGAAGGAATCCCTCACCGCCTATAGCCGCCGCGCGCTGCTCATCGGGGCTTCGCTCAACCGGCCCATCGACCCGCAAAAAACCATCACCTTCGGCCCCAACTTCGTTTCCGAGCGCGTGGACCAGCAGGGCGTAAGCCGCAGCTATGTGCTGCTGCAATTCCCCATCAACTTCAGCTGGAACACATCGGACAGCCTTCTGGAGCCCACCCACGGCTTCAACGCCTCCCTCACCCTCACCCCCACCATGCCGATCATCGGCAAATCCCACATGTTCATCATCGCGCTGGGCTCGCTGGCGGGGTATCTGCCGGTCGAACCCGATGGGCGCGGCATCATCGCCATGCGCGGGCAGGTGGGCAGCATCCAGGGCGCGCAGCACTTCCAAGTTCCGCCCGACCAGCGCTTCTACGCGGGCGGTTCCGGCACGGTGCGCGGCTATACCTACCAGATCATCGGCCCGCTCTTCCCGGACAACACCCCCGAAGGCGGCGCGGCCATGGACGCCTTCAGTATCGAATTCCGCCAGCACATCACCAAGACCATCGGCATCGTCCCGTTCATCGATGCCGGGCAGGTCAGCGCGGGAAACGCTCCCTTCACCGGCACGCTGCGGGTGGGTGCGGGCATCGGCGCGCGCTACTACACCGGCATCGGACCGATCCGCCTCGATGTCGCCGTGCCGCTCACCCGCACGGCGGGCAGCAATGGCTTCGCGCTGTATATCGGGCTGGGAGAGGCTTTCTAATGCGCCGTGCCCTGTACCTCCTGCTTGCCCTTCTGCTCTTGCCCGTGCTGGCGGTGACAGGACTTTGCGTGGCCCTCAATACCGGCGGCGGGCGGCATTTCGCCGAAGCCGAGATCAACAGCCTCGCCGGACCAACCGTACATGTCACGGGCCTCGCGGGGCATTTCCCCGCCGACCTCAAGCTTTCCAGCCTCACACTCGCCGACAAAACTGGCCCCTGGCTCACCGGCATCTCTCTGGAACTCCGCTGGCGCCCGCTTCAACTTTTGCTTGGCACCATCGCCGTGGAGCGGCTGAGCGCCAACACGCTCACCATCACCCGCGCTCCCGCCCCCAGCGGCAAGAGCGGCGGCGGCGGCGTCAGCCTGCCGTCCCTGCATGTCCAACTCGGCCAGCTTGCCATCGGCACGCTCAACCTGCCCGCCTCGCTGGCGGGCGAGAATGTGGCGCTGCACGTCAACGGCTCGGCCGCACTGCGCGGCCTTGCCCGCGCCGCGGCAACGCTCGACGCCACAACGCCCAACAGCACGGCGCAATACCACCTCACCGCCGCGCTCGGCCCCAAAACCGCCATGCTCAGCCTGCATGTTTCCGAACCGCCGCACGGGCTGCTCGGGCATTACGCTGGGCCTTCAGTCAGCGCGCCACTACTTATCGATGCCGCACTTTCCGGCCCACGTGACGCCTCTGCCCTGACATTCGCCGCCTCGCTCGGCAGCGCCAAGCTCACCGGCACCGGCACACTCAACCTCACCCCGCGCCACCCCGGCGCCGATGTCACCTTCATGCTGCCGGACATCACCCCCTTCGCGGCGCTGGCGGGCAAGAGCTTCGGCGGCACCGCACAGTTGCACCTCACCGTGGCTGGACAGAGCGCCAACAACGCCACCCTGGCGCTGGACGGCAAGGCCGCCATCGCCAACCCGCCGAAAAACCTCGCCAAACTCCTTGGCGCGCAGGAGACGCTGACCCTGCGCGCCAAACTGCACGGCAACGCCGTCACGCTGGAGAATTTCCAGCTCACCGGCCCAGTCTTTGCCGCCACGGCCAGCGGGCGCATCGCGGCCGAGGACATGGACCTTGCCACCGGCATTACGTTCAGCGACATCTCCGCCCTCTCTCCCGGCATCTCCGGCGCCTTCCACGAGACGGGGCACATCACCGGCAAAACCGGCGATTACGCCCTCGCCGCCGAACTTGGCGGGAACATCGCGGCCCAGGGCATTCCCTCCGCGCCGTTCGACATAAAGCTCAACCTATCCCATCTCTCCGGCGCGCCCACCGGCACCATCACCGGCAGCGGCGCGGTGGAAAACGCCCCCCTTACGCTGGACGCCGCCCTCACCCACGACGACGCGGATAACGCCGCGCTAAAAATCACCACCGCCCGCTGGCGCTCGCTGGACGCCACGGCGGACCTGCATCTCGCCAAGGGGGCGGCCCTGCCCACCGGCACAGCCAATCTCGCCATCACCGCCTTGCAAGATTTCGCCCCCTTCCTGCCGCTCAAGCTACGCGGCGCGGTGCATCTCGCTCTCGCCCACCCTGACGGCCAGGATTTCAAGCTCGACGCCACCGCCAGCGGCGTGCAGGGGCTGCCCAGCCTAGGCGCGCTCGACGCCACGCTCCACGCCCAGGGGCCGGAGACCGCGCTAACCCTGCAAACCCAGCTGCAATGCGCCAGCGTGGAAAACCTCCCCGCCAGCGCCAGCCTCGCCGCCACGCTCAACCTGCCCGCCCGCAGCGCACATCTCACCCGGCTCACCGCATCCTGGCATGGGCTTACCCCCAGCCTGCTTGGCCCGGCGGACATCACCACCCAGAACGGCCTCGTCATCCGGCACCTCTCCCTCGCCGTGGCGGGCGGGCGCCTGGGGTTGGACGGCACGCTCACCCCCACCCTCGCCGCCACCACGCAGTTGCAGAACCTGCCGCTTTCAGCGGTCAAAATCTTCGACCCTAGCCTGGACGCCGCCGGCACCATCACCGCCAGCGCCAACCTCACCGGCACGCTGGCCAACCCAGGCGGCAAGCTCAGCCTGAACGCGCAGGCGCTGCACCTGAACACCGGAGCCGCCGCCTCCCTGCCGCCAGCCAGCCTCACCGGCATCGCCGCCCTCAATGCCGGGCTCGCCAATCTCGACCTCGCCTTCAATGCCGGTCCCAGCCTCGCCTTCACGGCCAAGGGCGCGGTGCCGGTCAAAGCCAAAAACGGGCTCGCTCTGCATCTCGATGGCACGGTCGATCTGCGCCTGCTGGACGCCATCATCGCCGCCCAAGGCAGCATCGCGCGCGGTAAGGCCGAGACGCATCTGTACCTTACCGGCACGCTTAGCTCCCCGCACGCCACCGGCACGCTCACCTTGGCCGATGGCAGCGTCCAGAATATCGGCTCCGGCCTCAACCTCACCAATATACAGGCGCAGTTCCTGGCCAGTGGACAAACCGTCACCTTGCAATCCCTCACCGCCCAGGCGGGTAAGGGGCAGATCACCAGCCACGGCACGCTGGACCTCGCCGCCCCAGGCATGCCGGTGGACATCGCCCTGCATGCCGACAACGCCACCCCCACCTCGTCCGACCTCGTGACGGAAACCCTGAACGGCGACCTCGCCCTGCAAGGCCAGCTGCGGGGCAATCTGGCCCTCTCCGGCAAGCTTATCCTCGACAAGGCGGTGATCAACATCCCCCACGCCTTGCCGCCCAGCGTGGCCAAGCTCACCATCCTGCGCGCGGGTGAGACACCGCCACCCCCGCCTGCACCGCCACCGCCCATCGCCCTGGCGCTGGACATCCGGGCCAAGGACCAGATCTTCATCTACGGCCAGGGGCTGTTCGCCGTGCTCGGCGGACGTGTGCGCATCACCGGCACGGCCGACAACCCCACGCCGCAAGGCGGGTTCGAGCTAGTCCGCGGCGATTTCTCCCTTGCGGGCAAGACGCTGCAATTCACCCAGGGCCGCATCACTTTCACCGGCGCCGGGTTCATGCCCACGCTGGACCTCGAAGCCACCACCACCACCTCTGACGGCACCACCGCCACGCTCATCATCGGCGGCACGGCCGAGAAACCCACCATCACCCTCACCAGCAGCCCATCTCTGCCCTCCGACGAAATCCTGGCCCGGTTGCTCTTCGGCGAGGGCACGGCAAACCTCTCCCCGTTCCAGGCGGCCTCTCTGGCGGCGGCGCTGGCGCAGCTCTCCGGGCTGGGCGCTGGGCTCAACCCGCTGGACAAGATGCGCAACGTGCTGGGGCTGGACGAACTCTCCCTCGGCGGTGGCAACGGCTCCGGCGCACCCTCCGTGCAGGCGGGGCGGTATGTCGCGCCAGGGGTATATGTGGGGGCCACCCAATCCACCACCGGCCAGGGCACCCAGGCCGATGTGCAAATAAATCTTTACAAAGGGTTAAAGTTACAAACGTCCACGGGCACCTCCACCACCACCGGTGGGCAGAGCAGCAGCGTTGGCATAACCTATCAGTTCAACTATTAACCGACTGATATATAAGCAGTTCGTTTCAGTGCCGTGCCGCATTAAATACCGTTCATTAACTCCGCCGCAAGCATTAACCGGCTAGGCTGCCCACCCGGCATCAAGCTTCAAGTGGATAAGCGGAAAAGACGGCATGAATCATCAATGCACGCATCGGCCAATGGGACGGCTCGACCCGATTACCGGGCTGCCGAACCGCATGGAATTCATGGCAAGCTACCGGCCCAAGCCCGGAGCGCAGCTGGTCATGCTCACCTTATCCGACCCCAAGCAGTTCGATGAGCTGTTGCGTGCCATCGGGCATGAACACGCGGAGGACTTCATGCGCGCCGGGGCCGTGCGACTGACCGAGGTGATGGCCCCAGCCATCGACATCTACCACATCAGCATTCTCAGCTTCGCCTTCATCATGCCCTTCGGCGCCATGCCGGATCTGCTGCACAGGATCAACGACCAGTTCAACAAGCCGCTCACCTGCGGGCGCATTCCCGTCACGGCGGACATCGCCCTCGGCGTGGCCGATTGCCAGGATGCCGACGCCGCCTTCGTGCTCCGCGCCGGGCTCGCCGCTGCGCGGGACTGCCGGGACACCGGACGGGACTGGGCCCGCTATAACCGCAAGACCGATACGGCCCATCAGCGCGGCTTTCTGCTGCTCACGCATCTCACCAGCGCCATCAAGGCGGACGACCAGCTCTATCTGCACTTCCAGCCGAAATACGACATGGCCAGCGGCGAGCCCACCAGCGCCGAGGCGCTGCTGCGCTGGCGCCACCCGGTATTCGGCAATGTCCCGCCCGCCGAGTTCGCGCCGCTGGCGGAAGCCACCGCGCATATCCACCCGCTCACCGAATGGGTGCTGCATCACGCCATCTCTCAGGCTGGGGCATGGGCCGCCAAGGGGCTGCGGCTGAACACCGCCATCAACGTCTCGCCACGCAACCTCGCCCGCCGCGGCTTTGCGGTACAAGTCGCCAAGCTGCTGAATTGCTATGGCGTCGAGCCCTCACGCATCGAACTTGAATTCACCGAGGGCGTGCTGGTCAGCAACGACCCCGTGGTGCTCGAGGAGCTGCGCGCCCTGCGCGCCACCGGCATCCGCATCGCGCTCGACGATTTCGGCACCGGCTTCGCCAATTTCAGCTACATCACGCATTTGCCCGCGGACATCATCAAGATCGACAAGAGTTTCATCCAGAAAATCACCACCGACCCGCGCGCCGCCATGGTCGTGCGCTCGCTCATCGACCTCGCGCATGAGCTGGATTACAGCGTGGTGGCCGAGGGCATAGAGTCCGAAAAAGCCTACGCCATGCTGAAATCCTGGAACTGCGACGAGGGCCAGGGCTTCTACATGAGCCCGCCAATCGACCCCACCGCCCTGGCCCTAAAGCTGAACCAGGCCCCCGCCCTCGCTTAGCGCCGCTCGCGCGTTGCGGAGAATGTCAGCTCGGGGAAGTTCTCCTTCATCCGGTTCAGCTCCCAGCTATTGCGCACCATGTACACGGGCGAGCCTTCGCGGTCCTCGCTCATCGCGCTCTTGTTCACCTCGATGAAGAATTTCAGACGCGCCGTGTCCTCCGAGAAGATCCAGCGCGCGGTATCGAACGGCGCGGGCTCGAAGGCGATCGGCACGTTGTATTCCTGCTCGATGCGGCTCGCCAGCACGTCCAACTGCAACGCGCCGACCACACCGATGATCCAGTCCGAGCCATTCATCGGCCGGAACACCTGGGTCACGCCCTCCTCGGCCAGATCCTCCAGCGCCTTCTTCATCTGCTTGGCCTTCATCGGGTCGGCCAGACGCACGCGGCGCAGGATTTCCGGCGCGAAGTCCGGGATGCCGGTGAAGCGCAGCTTCTCGCCCTCGGTCAGCGTATCGCCCACCCGCAGCGTGCCGTGGTTGGGGATGCCGATGATGTCGCCCGGGTAAGCCTCCTCGGCCAGCGAGCGGTCCTGCGCGAAGAAGAAGATCGGCGCCTGGATCGCCATCGGCTTGCCGGTGCGCGAATGCGTCAGCTTCATGCCGCGCGTGAACTTGCCCGAGCAGATGCGGGTGAAGGCAATGCGGTCACGATGCTGCGGGTCCATATTGGCCTGCACCTTGAACACGAAGCCGGTCACCGGCGTCTCGCCGGGTTCCACCACGCGCGTATCGGACTCGCGCGGCTGCGGCGGGGGCGCGTTGGCCACCAGCCCTTCAAGCAATTCGCGCACCGAGAAATCCTTCAGCGCCGAACCAAAATACACCGGCGTCAGATGCCCCTCGGCATAAGATTGCTGGTCGAATGCCGGGAAGGCGGCGCGGATCAGCTCCACATCCTCATCCAGCTGCGCCTTCTGGTCCGCCGGAATGGCGAAATCGTGAGGTGCCGCGTCCTCGCCCGGCTTGCGGGCGGAAACCAGCTTGTCGTTGCGCAGATCGTAACAGCCCTTGAACAGCCCGCCCATGCCGATGGGCCAGACCATCGGGCAGATATCCAGCGCCAGCGTGTCGGCGATCTCGTCCAGCAGCTCGAACGGGTTCTGGCCTTCGCGGTCCACCTTATTGATGAAGGTGGTGATGGGGATGTTACGCAGGCGGCAGACCTCGAACAGCTTCTTGGTTTGCAGCTCGATGCCCTTGGCCGCGTCGATCACCATCACGGCGCTATCAACCGCCGTGAGGGTCCGATACGTGTCTTCGGAGAAGTCCTCGTGGCCCGGCGTGTCCAGCAGGTTGAACACCGCGCCGCCGAATTCGAAGGTCATGACCGAGGACGTCACCGAAATGCCGCGCTGGCGTTCGATCTTCATCCAGTCCGAGCGCGTCTGGCGGCGGTCCTGGCGGGCCTTCACCATGCCCGCCTCGCGGATGGCACCGCCGAACAGCAGCAGCTTCTCGGTCAGCGTGGTCTTACCAGCGTCCGGGTGCGAGATGATGGCGAAGGTGCGCCGGGGCGGCACGCCGGGAATGGTTTCGGAAATCGGGAGGGCCTGGTCCATCGCGGCCCCCTACCAAACTTCCTGGGCTTACGCCACCTTCTCCCCGTGCCACACATTCGGCGGCGCGGCGAAAGTATGCCCTACATTGCTCCGCCATTCCTGAAATTCCGGGGCGGCACGGAACTTCACCATATGGTGGTCCACACTCTCCCACTGCACATGCAGCACGAATTTCAGCGGATTCTCCACCGAGCGCACCAGGGAGACGCCATGGCATCCCTCGGAGCGCAGGAAGGCAGGCTTGCTCTTCTCCACCCCGGCGATGAACTCCGCCTCCATCCCCGGCTTCACTTCGATTTCGGCAAATTCGGTAACCACTCGCTTTATCTCCACTCAATTAACATTCATTTAAACAGCGGCATTGTTCGCGCAGACCGACGCCCTGGGCCAGCCCTGGCTGTTCTGGGTGGCACCGCTGGGGGGCGCCATCATCTGGAAACTGCCGCAGGCAACCGACCAAGCCTGAACTTGACGTCCCCGCCAAATCTGGCGGGGACGATTTTTCAGCCACCCACGGTCTTGGCGCGCTGCTCGCCCAGGCCCTGCACGCCCATGCGCACCTCCTGGCCCGGGCGCAGGAAGACCGGCTCCGGCTTGATGCCCATGCCCACCCCCGCCGGAGTGCCAGTGGCGATGATGTCGCCCGGATGCAGGGTGAAGAACTGGCTGACATAAGCCACCAGCGTCTTCACGCCGAAGATCATGTTGGCGGTGGTGCCATCCTGGCGGCGCAGGCCGTCGATCTCGGTCCACAGCGCGAGCGCCTGCGGGTCCGGCACCTCATCCTTGGTCACCAGATACGGCCCGACCGGCCCGAAGGTGTCGCAGCCCTTGCCCTTGTCCCACTGGCCACCGCGTTCCTTCTGGTACGAACGTTCGCTCACATCGTTCACCACGCAATACCCCGCCACGTAATCCAGCGCGGCCTCCTCGCTCACATGGCTGGCCTTGGTGCCGATCACCACGCCCAGCTCCACCTCCCAATCGGTCTTGGTGCTACCGGGCGGGATCACGATGTCGTCATACGGCCCAGAAAAGGATGAGAGGGATTTAAGAAACAGAATCGGCTCCTTGGGGATCTTGCCGCCCGTCTCGGCCGCGTGGTCGGCATAGTTCAGTCCCACGCCCACGAAGTTCAGCGGGCGCGGCACGGCGGGGCCGATGCGCGGCTTCGTTTTCAGCAGCGGCAAGGTCTGCGGGTCCAGCTTGACGAGATGGGCCAGCCATTCCGGGCTCAGCTCGTCGCCGGTCACATGCACCAGCGCGTCGTCCAGAATGCGGATCTGGCCTTCCGCATCGAGCACGCCCCATTTCTCCGCGCCCGAGTCTCCGTATCGCAGCAGCTTCATTGTCCCGGCTCCTTACAATTATTATTGCGCCATACTGCGCGTGCCTGAAAAATCCTGCACACGGCGCGCAGCACAAGGCTGGGTCGCGTGCGTGTCGCGTGTCAAACTGGCAATTTCATATTACCCGTAGAGTTGAGTCGATAGAAAGAGCCAAGGGAACATGCCGCTATTCGCTATTTACGCCGTAGATAAGCCCGACACCCTGGCCATCCGGCTGGAGCATTACGCCGAGCACCGCGCTTATAACGAGGAGCAGGAAAGTGCCGGTGTGCGGACCATCTTCTCCGGCCCGCTGCAAACCGATGACGGCGAAGTGATGAACGGCTCCCTGCTGATCGTGTAAGCGGCCGACCGCGCCGCCGTGGAGCGCTATGTCGCCAACGACCCGTTCAACCGCCACGGCGTGTGGGGCGAAGTGAAGATCAGCCGCTTCCACCGGCGCAAAGGCTGACCCCAACAAAAAAGGCCGACCCTTGTGGGTCGGCCAAAACCTTTTGGTTTTTCTTTTTTGTTCGCTCCCTAAACTTGGCGGCTGACACTTTATATTGGCCTCGGCTCCCCGCGACCTGTTCAATTATGCCACACTCAGATTGTGGCGGAAAAGAGACCGGCTTGCAAGCCTCGACATGCTCTTTTCTGCATTCGAATCGGGCAAGGGGAAGTTTTTTTCATAAATTTCAGGTCAGGAGGTCTTTCAACGCCTCCGTTGCCGCGCGCAGTTCACCCGCCGCCTGGGTTGCGGAGCCTGCTTCGGTCACGCCCAGCCCATCGGCGAAGGCATTGGCGTAGCCAGCCCGATTCGCCAACGCCACCGGCAGCAGGTTCAACCCGCGCGCGGCGATCTCGGCTTCCAGCCGCTTGCGCAGGCGCGAGGCCGCGGGCGCGCGGTTGAACACCAGGGCGGTCTTGCGCTTCTCCTCGGCGGCCAGCTTCAGCGTACCCTCGGCGGCCCAAAGGTCGGGCGGGGCCGGGTTCATCGGGATCAGCACGAGGTCCGCCGCGCGAATCGCCCGGCGCGCATCACTGTCGATCACTGGCGGCGTATCGATCAGCACATAATCATAAGCCGCCTTCAGCTTTTCCAGCTCACTGGCCAGCCGCCAGCCGGAGACGCTCTCCACCTTCACCTCATGCGCCGCCTTGGCCGCGCCTTCGCGCAGCTTGCCCCACACGGTCAGGCTGCCTTGCGGGTCGATATCCAGCAGCGCCACCCGCCCATCCCCGGCCAGCGCCACAGCGAACTGCGCCGCCAGCATGGTCTTGCCCGCGCCGCCTTTTTGCTGTGCAACCGCAATTACCTTGCCCATTCGTTGAACCCTCCTGCTCTGCGTCATTAATGGCAGATTCGTTAGAAAGGCGAATGTTTTTATGAACGAATTGCTAACCCCGGCCGAGATGGCCCGCGCCGATGCCGCGGCCGGGAATGTCGCGGCGCTGATGGACGCCGCAGGCCGCGCCGTGGCCCGTGCGATCCTGCAACGCTACAAGCCCTGCAGCGTGCTGGTGCTGGCCGGGCCGGGCAATAATGGCGGGGACGGCAAAGTGGCAGCGCGTTATCTGGCCCAGGCCGGCTGGCCGGTGCGGGTGGCCGATGCCTTCACCGCCACCATCGAACAGGTCCAACGCGCCGAGCTGGTCATCGACGCCATCTTCGGCGCAGGCCTCTCGCGCGATGTCTCACCCCAGATCGCCGATCTCCTGCGCGCGGCCAAACGCATCGTGGCGGTGGATGTGCCCTCGGGCGTGGACGGCGCCACTGGCCAGGTGCGCGGCTACGCCCCGCAAGCGGAACTCACCATCACCTTCTTCCGCAAGAAGCCCGGCCATCTGCTCTACCCCGGGCGCGGCTTATGCGGTAAACTTTTGCTCCGCGACATCGGCATGCCCGAGCGCGTGCTGGAGGACATCGCCCCGCAAGCCTGGGAAAATACCCCCGCCCTGTTCACCCTGCCCAGATACGAGGCCACCAGCCACAAATACAGCGCCGGGGACGTGACGGTACTGTGCGGCGAGCTGGCCGGAGCCGCGCGCCTCGCCTGCGCCGCCGCGCGCCGAGCCGGGGCGGGCATGGTCACGCTAGCCGCCACCACACCGATGGTCCTGCCCGAAGCCGGACTGATCCTGCGGACCGACCCACTGGCCACGCTGCTGCAAGATGCCCGCCGCCACACTTGGATTGTCGGCCCCGGCCTGGGCGTGGCCCGCGCCGGGGACGCTCTGGCCCAACTCATCGCGGCGGGCAAAACCATCGTCGCCGACGCCGACGCCCTGACCGCCTGCACCGGCGCGCCCGAAAAACTGCGGGGCACCGCCATCATCACCCCGCATACCGGGGAGTTCGTCCGGGTCTTCGGCGAGATCGGCCCCAGCAAGCTGGAAGCCGCCCGCCGCGCCGCAGCTACGACCGGGACCGTGACTATATTAAAAGGTGCCGACACGGTGATCGCCGCCCCCGATGGCCGCGCCGCGATCAACACCAACGCCCCGGCTTACCTTGCCACCGGCGGGACGGGCGATGTGCTTGCGGGATTGTCCGCCGCGCTGCTGGCCCAGGGCATGCCATCGTTCGAGGCCGCCTGCGCCGCCGTATGGCTACATGGCGAGGCCGCTCGCAGCCTAGGCCCTGGGCTACTGGCCGAGGGCCTCCCCGCAGCCCTACCCCAGGTTATGGCCGCGCTCGGCTAGTCGTTTTCGGGGATCAGCGCCTCGGCGCAGGCGTCCAGAATCGCGGCGCTGTCGATCTCATATTCCCGGTACAGGCTGCCCACATCGCCCGACTGCCCGAACCGGTCCGGCCCCAACGCCATCACCCGTTGGCCGCGCACCGCGCCCAGCCAGGCATGCGCCGCCGGGTGCCCGTCCAGCACCGTGATCAGCGCCGCATCAGCCGCCAGCGGCTTGAGCAGATCCTCGACATGCGAGCCCGCCTTCACCCCCTGGCGGCGGCTGCGCTGGGCGGCGCGCCATCCGGCATAAAGCCGGTCCGGGCTGGTGATGGCGAGCAGCCCCGCCTCGGGCACATCCTCGCGCAGCACGGCGAAGGCCTTCTCCGCCTCCCCCGCCACCGCGCCCTGATAGGCGATGGCGATCGTCGCTCCCGGCTGCGGCGGCACCACCCAATGCCCGCCCGCGATCACATGCTCCGGATTCAGCACCCGCTCGGGCTGCGGCAACGCCAAGTTGGAAAGCCGCAGCCAGACCGCGCTGCCCTCTGGCTTCTGCATGTACTCAAAGGCATGGCGCAGAAGGATCGCCAACTCATCGCAATAAGCGGGCTCGAAGCTTGCCAATTTATCCTGCACCACGGCCAACAGCGGCGTGTTGGTGGCCTGATGCTGCCCGCCCTCGGGGGCAAGTGTAATGCCGGACGGCGTGGAGACCAGCAGGAACCGTGCATCCTGGTAGCAGGCATAGAACAACGCATCATGCCCACGATTCACGAACGGGTCGTACACCGTGCCCACCGGCAGCAGCCTCGCACCGTAGAAATCATGGCTCAGCCCGGCGGCGGCCAGCAGCAGGAACAAATTCTGCTCCGCGATCCCCAGCTCCATATGCTGGCCATGCGGGTCCGCGCCCCAGCGCTGCGCGCTCACCAGCTTGCCATTGCGGAACACATCCTCGCGCGTGTGCCTGTCGAACACCCCGCGCCGGTTGATCCACGGCCCCAGATTGGTGGAGACCGCCACATCCGGGCTGGTGGTAACAATCCGGCGCGACAGCGCCGCCGACTCCCCTTGCGCCCGGCCAATCTCCGAGAGGATCTCGCCAAACCCCGCCTGCGTGCTCATCTTGCGCCCCGTCACGCGCGGCTGCGGCAGCTTCTGCGGCACCGGCACCTCTTCGGCGGGCAAACGGCGGCCATGCGGGGTGAGCGGCACGGCATAGGGCACGGACTGCACAAAGCGCTCCACCGCACGCGGGTTTTCCAGCCCCTCGAACGTCTCCCACTCATGCCCCGAACGGACATGGTGCGCGGCGCGGAAGCCATCCATCTGCTCGCGCGTCATCATCCCTGCGTGGTTGTCCTTATGCCCGGCAAAGGGGAGCCCCTTGCCCTTAATGGTATAGGCCAGGAACAGGGTCGGCTGGTCGCTCTGCGCGGCGGTGGCGAAGGCGCTCGTCAGCGCCTCAAGGTCGTGCCCGCCGAGATTGGTCATCAGCGCCGCCAGCTCGTCATCGGTCAGCGGGTCGATGATCGCGCGCACGCCCCGGCTCTTGCGCAAATCCGTCAGCAGCGCATCGCGCCACGCCACCCCGCCCTGAAAGGTGAGCGCCGAATAGGTGGAGTTGGGACATTCATCCAGCCAGCCGCGCAGGCTGTAGCCGCCGGGACGGGCGAAGGCGGCCTCCAGCTTGCGGCCATATTTCAGCGTGGCGACTTTCCAGCCCATGTCGCGGAACAGCCCCTCGAACCGGCCGAACAGCCGGTCGGGCATCACCGAGTCCAGGCTCTGGCGGTTATAGTCCACCACCCACCAGACATCGCGCACATCGTGTTTCCAGCCTTCGAGCAGCGCCTCGTAGATATTGCCCTCATCCAGTTCGGCATCGCCCGCGATGGCGATGTTGCGCGCCCGCGGCGCATCCGGCGCGGTCAACCCGTGCGACTGCACGTAATCCTGGATCAGCGCGGAGAAGCTCGTCAGCGCCACGCCCAGCCCCACGGAACCGGTGGAGAAGTCGATCTCGGGCCCATCCTTGGCGCGGGAAGGATATGCCTGCGCGCCGCCGAACTGGCGCAGCGCCTTCAGCTTCTCCAGGCTCTGGCGGCCGAAGAGGTAGTTGATCGCGTGCAGCACCGGCCCGGCATGGGGCTTCACCGCCACGCGGTCCCGCGGGCGCAACGCGTCGAAATACAAAGCGGTCATGATCGTCGCCACCGAGGCGCAGGACGCCTGATGCCCGCCAACCTTCAGCCCCTCGGGGTTCGGGCGGATATGGTTGGCATGGTGGATCATCCACGAGGCGAGCCAGACCAGCTTGCGCTCGATCTGCGCCAGCGCTTCAAGTTTCCCCACGCCTTGTTCAACCGGCCGTATCTCGTTCATGGGCAAACTCTAGCGCAAAGCGCGGGTTAAGGAAATTGCGGCTTAGGCCCACCCGCGCCCCATGCCTTGCACAACCCGGCAAAACTCACTAGGTCTGCCCTCATTGGGGAGTAGCCCGCCCTCTTACGCGAGGGAGCGCACGTCAACATACTCGGGCTTTTGCCTGTGGTGTGCGCGGTGTCCAAAAGCAGGATGCTCGGCGAGACCAGCAAGCTTTTCAATCCGCCCAGGGTCTGCGGGTTGCGGGGCTTTTGCTGTCTCACCTTTGCACCCTGGAGCCGCCGAGCATGACGGGCACCAAAACAAACCAGCGATTGCGCCGCCTGGCCGCGAATACGAGCTTCGTGATGGCCCTGAGTTTGGTCGGCATCAAGGTCGCCGCCTGGGCGCTCACGGGGTCGATGGCCCTGCTGGCCGCCGCCGTGGACGGTGTCCTCGATGTCTGCACCTCCGCCGTCACCTTCATCGGCGTGCGCTATGCCGGGCGGCCGGAAGACCACAACCACCGCTACGGCCACGGCAAGGGCGAAACCCTCGCCGCCTTCCTGCAAGCCCTTCTGCTTGTTGGCGCTGGCTGCGCCCTCATCTACCAGGCGGGGGACAAGCTCATCCATCCCACTCCCCTGGCCGCACTGGAGGCCGGTGTGGCCATGACCGGCGGCAGCCTGACTGCCGTGGCCTGCCTAGTGGGGCTGCAAAGCTGGGTCATCCGGCGCACCCATTCCACGGCGATCATCGCCGACCGCCAGCATTATGTCGCCGACATCATCGTCAATATCGGCGTCCTGGTCTCGCTCGGCATCACCTGGCTCACCGGGTGGGACCGTGTCGATCCGCTCATTGGCCTCAGCTTGTCCCTCTACCTGATCTGGTGTGCCGTGGGGATCATCCGCGGGGCGCTGCATGTGCTGCTCGACGAGGAACTGCCCAAGGCCGAACGGGCGAGAATCAAGGCAGCGGTGCGCGGCTGCGCGGGCGTGGTGAACCTGCACGACCTGCGCACGCGCAACGCCAGCGACCGGCGCTTCATCGAGTTTCATCTCGAAATGGATGGCGACATCACAGTCCGGGCGGGGCACGATATCTGCGAGGCCGCGACAGAGGCGGTGCTGGCATTATATGGCGGCAATGCCGAGGTGCTCGTGCATGCCGAACCGGCGGGCATCGACGACGAGCGCCTGGACCGGCGCATCAGACCAGCTTCAAGCCCCCTCACCCGCCCCGGACCAACACCCGGCCGAGGCTGATCGAGGCGGCGAGATAGGCCGTGCCCGCGGCAAACCCCAGGCAGGCGGCATAAGGCGCGTCCCGTACCAACCCGAGGGTCAGCGCCACCAGCATACCCCCCACCGTCTGCCCCAGCAGCCGCGCCACCGAGACCATGCCGCTCGCCCCGCCGATGCGGTGCTTGGGCGCGGTGCCGATCATCGCCTTGTTGTTAGGCGGCTGAAACAGCCCGAACCCCGCCCCGGCCATGAAGATGCGCCAAGCGATGTCGAAATTTGACGGATCGGTCGGCATCAGCCGCAGGAGCAAAAACCCCGTGCCAGTGATCGCCAGCCCGATGGTGGAAAGGATGACCGCCGGGTAGCGGTCGGTGAGCCGCCCCACCACCGGCGCCACCGCCACAATGGCCAGCGGCCAGGGGGTGATGAGCAGGCCCGTCGCCACCGGGCCGCGATGCAGCTCGTTCATCAGCGCGAAGGGCATCGGAATGATGAAGAAATTGGAGGCGATAAACGCGAAGAACCCGGTGAGGAAGGCGGCACGGAACCCGCCGCGCGCCAGCAAATCCACCGGCAGCAGCGGGTCGGACTTGCCCAACTGCCGCAACACCAGCACCACTAGACTCACCGCCCCCAGGGCGATCAGCCCCAGCGTGATCCCCAGGCTGCTCTCATGCGCGAAGCGGTCGCCGCCGATGATCAGCCCGCCAAAGGCCAAGGCCAGCAGAGCGGCGCTGGCATAGTCGAACCCGCCCGGAATGCGTGGGGTATTGGGCAGCGCGGTGAGCGCGAAGTAGAACGCCGCCCCGCCCAAAGGCAGGTTGATGAGAAACAGCCACGGCCAAGTGGCGACGGCCAGCACGGCGGCGGCAATAGTCGGCCCGATGGCCACCCCCAGCCCAATGACAAGCCCATTCAATGCAATGCCCCGCCCCAAAATATGCGGCGGATAGATATAGCGCAGCAGCGCCGCGTTCACGCCCAGGATACATGCCGCACCCAGCCCCTGGAGCGCCCTGGCCGCCGCCAGCACGGGCAGCGAAGGTGCCACGGCGCAGAACACCGAGGCCACGACGAACAGCACCAGCCCCACCCGGCACAGCCGCGCATGGCCCAGCCTGTCGCCAAGTGCCGCCACAGGCAGAAGCGCTATAACGGTGATGAGCTGATAGGCGTTGACCACCCAGATGGCGGCCGAGTCCGGGCAGTTCAGGCTCACCGCGATGCGCGGCAGCGCCACATTGACCACGGTATAGTCGAGCACCGAGAGCAGCACGGCCAGCGCCAGGCCAAACATGGCGCGCTGGCGGGCTCCCTTGGGCAGGCCCTCTATAATGGTGGCGGACACCACACCCGCCTAGACGACCTCGCTCAACCGGATCGCCGCCTTGCAGCCCAACCGGATCAGCCCCGAGAGCAGCTTGTAGCCCGGCGCCAGCTCGGCCCCGTTCTCCAGCCCGATATCGCGGTGCTCCACCTCTTCGAGCCGGAATATCTCGATGGTGTCGCGCAGATCAGCCTCATTCTCGCCCAGCGAATCCCGCTGTGCGGCGTAATGCGCGTCGATGGTCTCCTCCACCGCCACTGTGCAGGCCATGGCGGCCTCGGGGCCGATTGCGGCGGTCACCGCGCCCAAAGCAAACCCGGCCACATGCCAGAACGGCAGCATCGCGGTGGGGCGCACGCGGCGCTTGGCGATCATCTCGGCGAAGGTGTCGAGATGCACTTGCTCCTGCGCCTTCATATGCTCCAGCTGGGGCCCGTGCTTGCCGCGCCCCAGCACGGCGAGCTGCCCGGCATAGATTCGCGCCGCGCCGTATTCCCCCGCATGGTCCACGCGGATGAACTTCTTGATCTCATCGCTCATCGGAACACCTTCCTCTTGCGCGCCGCATAGGTCAGCAGCGCCACGGCAAACATAAACGCCGCGGCCAAATCCATCATCGCCATGGACACCGGCAGGGCATGAACCAGATAGATTGGCCTGTCGCATGGCGTGGCGGGGACCAGCGGCAGCGGCGCGCCCGGCACCAGCGCGCCGTTGCATTCCGGCAGCGGCGAGTTCCACCAGCCGAACTCCACTCCCACATGCAGGAAGGCGATACCGGCATCGCCCAGCATCACCAGCCCGGCCAAGGCCAGCATGGCACGGGTGGATTTCGGCTTGGTCATGGTGGCCAGCAGCCCCAGCACGGCCACAATGCGATACGGCCAGCGCTCCCACAAACACAGCTCGCAGGGGGTGAGATGCAGCACATATTGCGCGAAATAGGCGACGCCCAGCGCCGCCAGCGCCACCAATGCCGTCATGGCCCCCGCGAGTTTGTGCATGCCGCCAGCCGCCGTTTACAGAATGAAGCGGGAGAGATCGCCCTTGGCCGCCAGCGGCGCCACGCGCTCGTTCACATAGGCGGCGTCCACCAGCACCGTCTCGCCCGAGCGGTCGCTGGCGGTGAAGCTGATCTCCTCCAGCAGCCGCTCGATCACGGTCGCCAGACGCCGGGCGCCGATATTCTCCACCCGGTCGTTGATGTCGTAGGCCAGCCCCGCGATGGCATCCACAGCATCATCGCTGAAGCTGAGCGTCACGTTCTCGGTCCCCAGCAGGGCAATGTACTGCTTCAGCAGCGAGTGCTCGGTATCGGTGAGAATGCGCTTGAAATCCTCGCGCGAGAGCGAGCTCAGCTCCACGCGGATGGGCAGACGCCCCTGCAACTCGGGCAACAGGTCAGACGGCTTGGCCACATGGAACGCGCCGGAGGCGATGAACAGGATATAATCCGTCTTGATCGGCCCGTATTTGGTCGAGATGGTGGTGCCCTCGATCAGCGGCAGGAGATCGCGCTGCACGCCCTCGCGAGAGACATCGCCGCCCTTGAACCCGCCCTCGGTCTTCGCGCAGATCTTGTCGATCTCGTCGAGGAACACGATGCCGTTCTGCTCGGCATGGCGCACCGCGTCCTTGGTCAGGGCCTCGGTGTCCAGCAGTTTATCGGCCTCCTCGCGCTGCAAGGCGCGCCGGGCTTCGTCCACGCGCATCTTTTTCTTCTGCGCCGGGCGGCCGAACATGCCCTTCATCATATCGCCAAGGTTGATGGCCCCGCCCTGCGGCATGTTGGGCAGGTCGATCATCCCGATCGGCGTGCCGGACGTCTCGCCCACCGCGATCTCGATCTCCTTGTCCTCCAGCTCACCGGCGCGCAGCATGCGGCGGAACTTCACGCGCGTATCGGCGGAAGCCCCCTCCCCCACCAGCGCTGTGATCAGCCGTTCCTCGGCGTTCAGTTCGGCCTTGGCCTCCACGCCCTTGCGGCTCTGCTCGCGCAGCATGGTGATGCTGGCCTCCACCAGATCGCGCACGATACTCTCCACATCGCGCCCCACATAGCCCACCTCGGTGAACTTCGTGGCCTCAACCTTGATGAACGGCGCCTGCGCCAGCTTGGCGAGGCGCCGGGCGATCTCGGTCTTGCCGCAGCCCGTCGGCCCGATCATCAGAATGTTCTTGGGCACCACCTCGTCGCGCATGTCATCGGCCAGTTGCAGGCGGCGCCAGCGGTTGCGCAGCGCGATGGCCACGGCGCGCTTGGCATCGTTCTGGCCGATGATAAAACGGTCCAACTCGGAGACGGTCTCGCGGGGCGAGTAAACGGGAGCTTCCATCAGATGGTCTCAACCACAAGGTTTTCGTTCGTGTAGATGCAGATATCCGCGGCGATCTTCATCGCCCGGCGCGCGATCTCCTCGGCCGTCAGGTCCGGCACGGTCATCAGCGCGCGGGCGGCGGAAAGGGCGTAATTGCCGCCCGAACCAATGGCGATGATGCCGTCACTAGGCTCCAGCACGTCGCCGTTGCCGGTCAGGGTATAGCCATGCTCCTTGTCGGCCACGATCAGCATTGCCTCCAACCGGCGCAGATAGCGGTCCATCCGCCAATCCTTGGCCAGTTCCACGCAGGCGCGCTCGAGCTGGTTGGGGAAGCGCTCCAGCTTCGCCTCCAGGCGCTCCAGCAGGGTAAAGGCATCAGCCGTGGCGCCCGCGAAACCCGCGATGACATTGCCATTGCCGATGCGCCGCACCTTGCGGGCGTTGCCCTTCACCACGGTATTGCCCAGGCTTACCTGGCCGTCTCCGGCCACCACCACCTGCCCATTGCGCCGCACGGAGAGGATTGTCGTCCCGTGCCAACCGATCGGATCATGATGTTCTGTCATGGTGTGAGACATGGCACCTGCCCCAAGCCTTGCCAAGACCTGCCTCAATTCGGACAAACTGGCGCGCGAATGTATCGTTATGCAATATAGTTCAAGTAACGCTTGTTTGGCGCTTCCGGCGCGCGCAAAAAACTGCTAACGCCGACCATCGTTTTTCAGACTGAACCATTCATGACCCCCCCTACCGATTCTGATCTTCTCCCCGGGCTCGGCCAGCGCGTTAAACTGCTGCGCGCCCGCCGCGGCATGACCCGCCGCATCCTGGCCGAGGAGGCTGGCGTTTCCGAGCGCCATCTCGCCAATCTCGAATCCGGCACCGGCAACATTTCCGTGCTGGTGCTGGCGCATGTCGCCTCGGCGCTGGATTGTTCGCTGGCCGAGCTGCTGGGCGACGAAACCACCGCCACGCCGGAATGGCTGATGATCCGCCGCCTGCTGCACGGGCGCGAGCCACGCGAATTGACCGAGGCGCACCGCGTCCTCTCCGACCTGTTCGGCGCCTCGGGGGCCGCGCAGAATCGCCGCCACCGCATCGCGCTGGTGGGCCTGCGCGGGGCCGGCAAGTCCACCCTGGGCCAAATGGCCGCGGCGGAGCTTGGCGTGCCCTTCATCGAGTTGCGTGACGAGATCACCCGACTCGCCGGCTGCGCCCCAATTGAGATCCAGGCGCTGTACGGCTCCAACGCCTATCGCCGCTACGAGCGCCAGGCCCTCGAGGAAACGCTGCGCCAGCACGATTCCTGCGTCATCGCCACGGCGGGCGGGCTGGTGGGCGACACAGCCAATTTCGAGCTGCTGCTGAACAGCTGCTTCACCGTGTGGCTGCAAGCCGAACCCGAGGACCACTTCAACCGCGTGCTCGCCCAGGGCGACCAGCGGCTGATGCCGGGCAACCGCAACGGCATTGACGACATCCGCCTGACCCTGGAAAGCCGCGCCAGCTTCTACGCCAAGGCCGATTGCTCCTTCTACACCTCGGGCAAAACATTGGAGGAAGCCTTCACAGGGCTGATGGCCCTGCTGCGGCAGCGCACCGGAGGCGATCTGCCAGCCCCCGGCCATGACAGCAAATCCCCACTACACCCCTGACTGGGCGGGCCGTACCGCCGCCGCCGAGGCGGATTACGCCCGCGCCCAGACGCAATGCGCCGCCGCTTTACTGGGCAGCACCGCCTACCGCGCGGCGCAGGAGCAGCTTGCCGCCGCGCGCGAGGCGCTGAGGCTGGCCCGCCTGGGGCGCTTCCCCCGCATCGCCGATTACGCGGCCTTTCTCTTCGCCGGACTTGAAGCCGGGGAGGATGGCTTCTTCGTCCTCCCCGATTTCGGCGAGTTCACAACCATCGAGCAGGCCGACGCCGCCTATGCCCGCGCCCAGCAACGCCAGCGCGAGGGGCTGATGGCGCGCGAAACCCGGCTGCAAACGGGGCAGCCGCCGGGGCTTGCCGCCTTCGCCAATGCCCACGAGGTAATCTCCACCTGGCGGCTGTTCGGCACCGAACGGGAGGGCGTGGAATGCATGGCCAGCTTCCATGAGGCGGCGGGGCTCTACCATGTTTGCCTTGCGCATCACTGGGGCAGGCTGCACCGCCAGTCCAACGAAACATTCCGCCGCATCGCCACCCAGCTCGCGCGCGAGGGCATCCTGCTGCTCGCCCCGGAGGCCGCGCCAGTCTTCCAGCCCGACGGCCATCGCCTGGCGCGCAACCGCGAGCTGATCCGCACAGCCAACGCCCTGGCGGGGCGCTTCCGCTTCTACCGGCACCTGCTGCCCGAGCGCGGCCTGCGCGAGGAATTCGCGCGTGTGGACATGGTCTGGAACGGCGCCGCTTTCATCGACCCGGACTGGTCCGCCGTGCTGTACAGCACGTTGCCCGAGGCCCTGTACCTCGCCGCCGCCAGCCCGGCGCCCGCACCGCGCCTTGGCGCTAGCTGAACCCGGTTTTCATCCCACCCCGAATCTGGGCAGACTGGGCGGGAAACCCCAAGGTGGAACCACATGCCCGCGCCCAAAGCCTATCTCGCCGGACCGGACGTCTTTCTGCCCAATGCCGCGGCGCAGGCCGAGGCGAAGATCGCCATCTGCGCCCGCCACGGGCTTACCGGCATCTCGCCCTTCAACCCGGCGCTCGATACCTCCCCGCCCCCGGAAACGCTCTGGCGGCGGATCTATCTCGACGACATCGCCATGATGCAGGGTTGCGGCCTCATCATCGCCAATCTCACGCCATTCCGCGGCGCCTCGGCCGATGCCGGCACGCTGGTCGAGCTTGGCTGGTTTCTCGGACGGGGGCTGCCGGTATTCGGCTACTCCAACAACACGGAGGATTTCGCCGCCCGCTCCCTGGCGCAGATCACAACAAGCCCCGACTCCAACCCCGGCATGGCGGTGGAGAATTTCGGGCTGGCGGATAACCTGATGATCCAGGGCGCGGTGGAATATGGTGGCGGGATCGGCCTGACCCTGCCGCCGGACGGCCTCTCCCGGCCCTTCGACGCTCTGGACGTGTTCGAACTCTGCGTGGCCGAGGCCGCGCGGAAGCTTACGGGTTAAGCTTGTAACCGCCGCTCTCGGTCAACAGCAGGCGCGAGACCGTCGGGTCGGGCTCGATTTTCTGGCGCAGCCGGTACACATGCGTCTCGAGCGTATGCGTCGTCACCGCCGCGTTATAGCCCCACACCTCGTTCAGCAGCACCTGGCGCGAGACCGGCTTGCCCTCCGCCCGGTACAGGAATTTCAGGATCGCGGTTTCCTTGTCGGTCAGGCGGATGCGCTTGCCGCTGGCATCGGTAAGCTGGCGCGCCGAGGGGCGGAACGTGTACGGCCCGATGGTGAAGGTCGCGTCCTCCGAGGTTTCGAAGCTGCGCAGCTGCGCCCGCAGCCGGGCCAGCAGCTCGTTCAGGCGGAACGGCTTGGCGATGTAGTCATTCGCCCCGGAATCCAGCCCGCGCACGATGTCGGCCTCCTCGGCCGAGCCGGTGAGCATGATGATCGGCGACTTGAACCCCTTGTCGCGCAGGCGGCGGCAGAAATCGCGGCCATCGCCATCGGGCAGCCCCACGTCGAGCAACACCGCATCGTAGCGCGCTCCCGGCGCGTCAAGCTTCGTCTCGGCGGCGGAGAGGCAGTTGGCCTGATCGGGCGCGAACTCGCCATCCAGCTCAAGCTGCTCGATCAGCGCCGAACGCAGAGCCTCGTCATCGTCAACCACGAGAATCGGACGTTGGGCGGACATGAAAAGCCTCCTTGCTACTTGAGCCCGACCATACAGAATTTTACCGCCCCTGAAAGCCTCTCTGGCCAGACGCCCCGCCCCGCCCTATTTGTTGACACGGAATGACAAAGCTCGCGCAAAATCCGGGTTCTACGCTCGGCACTCCCCGCACCCGCGCCGTACACCGGGCCATCGCCGAAGCTAGGCGTGGCGTGCCCGTGGTGCTGGCGGCCAAACATCCGCTCATCATCGTTCCGGCCGAGACCGTGGGCGCCGAGGGGCTGCGCCTTATCGACACACTTTCCAACGGTCCTGCGGTGCTGCTGCTCAGCCCCTCACGCGCCGCGGCGGTGCTGCAGCACGAGGTGGAGGCCAAAGCCCCCGCCATCGCGCTGAAACTCGCCCGGCCGCTCATCGACACCGAGACACTGAAACGCGCCGCCGACCCGACGCTGGAGCAGATCCTCCCACGCTTCGAAACTACCGCCCCCCCGCCCGAATCCGAGGCCGCCCTGGCGCTGGGCAAGCTCGCCCGGCTGCTGCCCGCCATGGTCGTGGCCCCGGTCAAGCCCGGCTGGGCCAGCCAGAAGGCGGGGGCCGATCTGCTTGCCGTCCCCGCCGCCGACCTGCTCGCCTACCCGCTCAATCTCGCCTCCTCGCTAACCAGGGTCGCCGAAGTCGCCGTGCCGCTGGACGCCGCGCGCGATGCGCGACTCATCGCCTTCCGCGCGCTGGATCAGGGCATCGAGCATATGGCCATCATCGTAGGCCACCCGGAGGCCCAGGAGGCCCCACTGGTGCGCATCCATTCCGAATGCTTCACGGGCGATTTGCTGGGCTCGTTGCGCTGCGATTGCGGCCCGCAGCTGCAAGGGGCCATCGCCCGCATGGGGCGCGAGGGCAACGGCGCGGTGCTGTACCTGGCGCAGGAGGGGCGCGGCATCGGGCTCATCAACAAGCTCCGCGCCTACACGCTGCAGGACGAAGGCCTCGACACGCTGGACGCCAACCGCGCCCTGGGCTGGGAAGCCGATGAGCGCAATTTCCACATCGCCGCCGCCATGTTGGAGGCTCTGGGCATCCACAAAATCCGCCTGCTCACCAACAACCCCGAGAAGGTGAAGGGCCTCGCCGCCTGCGGCATCGAGATCGTGGAGCGCGTGCCGCACGAATTCGCCCCCAACGGCGTGAATGATTCCTACCTGGAGACCAAGGCGAAACGCTTTGGGCACCTCATTGGTTGAGTTCCTGCTCCAGGGCGATGTGCTGGCCGGCGGCGGCCACCATTACCGCGCCGCGTTCGGGCGTTCGGGCATTGTCTGCGCCACGCAAAAGCGCGAGGGCGATGGCGCCACCCCCTCCGGCCTGCTCAAGCTCACCCGCGTACTTTACCGGGCCGACCGCATTGGCCCTCCGGTTTGCGCCGTGCCGCTGGAGCCCATCGGCACCGAGGACGGCTGGTGCGACGACCCCGCCGACCCCGCCTATAACAAGCATGTCCGCCTGCCCTACGCCGCCAGCCACGAGGCGCTGTGGCGCGACGACCATGTGTACGATGTCATCGGCGTGCTGGACTGGAACCTCGCCCCCACCGAACCCGGGCGCGGCTCGGCCATCTTCTTCCACGTCGCCACGGCGGATTACGCCCCCACGGCGGGCTGTGTGGCGCTCTCCCTGCCCAACGTGCTGGCGGCGCTCAAGGCGGGCCTAAGCGCGATCCGCGTCCCTGGTTAGCGGCGCGGACGGGTATCCCACGGCATCCGCCGGATTTCCTCCAGCACCTCGGCGCGTGAAACCCCGATATCGGACAAGGTGTGGTCATCCAGCGTAGCCAGGATGCGCCGGGTCCTGGCGGCATGGCGCACCTCCTCCAGCCGCGCCCAGGCGCGGCGCGCCCAATCCAGCGGCAAGACAACGAAAATACCCCACCCACGCCGTGTGGCCAGCATGTTCCCAACTCCCGTGCCGTTTGTTCCTCAACCGGTGAATTAAGCTTCGCCAACCCATAAGCAAAACGAATTGTTCTTATATTTTAAATTAGATACCCTTATTCCATGTCCCTCCCCCATGGCCTCGACCCCGATCTTCTGCGCGCCTTCGTCTATGTAGCGGAGGAGCAGAGCTTCACCCGCGCCGGGCAGCGCGTGGGCCGCACCCAGGCGGCCATCTCCATGCAGATGCAGAAGCTGGAAACCATGCTCGGCAAAACCCTGCTGCATCGCGGCCGGGGCGAGGGCATCGAGCTGACGCCGCACGGCGTATATCTACTGGGCCGCGCGCGCGAGCTACTGGCCCTCAACGACGATATCTGGCGCAACTTCCAGGCCCCGGCGATAAGCGGCAAGGTGTGCCTCGGCACGCCGGACGACTACGCCCTGCAATTCCTGCCCGAAGCGCTGCGCCGCTTTGCCGAGAGCTATCCGGCGGTGGAGGTGGAAGTGGTTTGCCTGCCCTCCAACGAGCTAATGGAGCGGCTGAAGGCCGGGCGGCTGGATCTCACCCTCGTCTCCGAAGGCCACGAGACCAAGAACTGGCCCGCCGAGCCGCTCATCAGCGGGCCGCTGGTCTGGGTCACCTCCCAACGCTTCGCCCCGCACAAGCAGGACCCGCTGCCCTTGGCGCTGGCCGAACATGACTGCGCCTGGCGCCGTGCCACCACCCGCGCGCTGGACAAATCCGGCCGCCGCTACCGCATCGCCTATGTCTCGGGCAGCGCCACCGGCAGCCTGGTGCCTGTGATGGCGGGGCTGGCTGTCACCTGCGCCATCGCCAGCCCGCTGCCCGAGGGTGTGCGCGTGCTCTCGGCGCAAGAGGAAGGGCTGCCCGAACTACCGGATTTCTCGGTGCTGATGATGAAGGGCAAAAATCCGCCGCAGCCGGTCACCGACCGGCTGGCCGAGCATATCGTGGAAGCCGCCGCCCGCGAGGCGCAGAAGAGCGGCTGGCGGAGCTAATGCGCCGCGTCCAGTTCCACCTCGGCCGTCACATCGGCGGTCACGGTGATATTCCCCGGCGCTGAAACCGGCGGCGGCACAGCCATCGCCTTCATCGCCATCCCCATGAACGGCCTCGGCCCCGGCGCGGCCTGGGCATTCACGTTCAGCGTCTTCACCGCGCCCACGCTTTCATGCAACTGCGCCGCCACGGCCGCCGCCTGCGCCTGGATCTGCGAGATTGCCGCCAGCACCGCCGCCTGCTGCGCATCCTGCTGCGCCTTGGCGGAGAGATCGCCGCCCAGATCGTTCAGCAACAACCCCTGCCCCTGGAGCTTGCCGACCAGATCGGTAAAGCGCGCGGGCGGGATGCCATCCGCCGCTGGCAGCACCAAGCTCAGCGTCTGACTGGCCTGATACACCGTCTGGGGCGGCTGGGTATCGGTGCTCTGCTGGCTGGTGTCGTAGCTGCCGGTAGTGGCCACCACGCCGGAGACCCCGCGCGCCTCTTCCAGCGCCTTGCTCATCATGGCGTTCACCTGGGCCTGGGCCTTAGCGGCATCGGGCGATGTCATCTGCGCCGTGAGCGAGGCAGTAGCCTCGTCCGGGGCGGCGTTCACCTGCCCGTTGGCGCCGATGGTCAGCACGGTCTGCGCCCCGGCTGGCGCTGCCGCCATGCCTAGCAGCACGGCCAGAGTTGCGATGCGTTTCATGGCTCCGTCCTCCTGGCCTCAGCCTAGCACGCCGGGTTCAGCCGCGCAGCATAAACTCTGCCCGCGCCAGATCGCCAGCCGTGGTGATCTTAAAGTTGTCCTCGGTACCCGCGACCATCTCAACCCGCATGCCCACATGCTCGGCGATCATCGAATCGTCGGTGAATTCCGTCCCCGGCGCGCTCACCACGGCGTGGCGATGCGCGGCCAGGATATCGGCATAGCGGAAGGCCTGAGGTGTCTGCGCGCGCCACAGCCCGGCCCGGTCCACCGTGCCGGTGATCACGCCATTCTCCACGCGCTTGAGCGTATCGGCCAACGGCACACCCACGATCACCGCCGGCACACGGTCCAGCGCGGCCAACACGGCGGTGATGGTCTCGGGCGCGATGAACGGGCGCACCGCATCGTGGATCAGCACCTTCTCCGGCTTCAGCCCGGCGATGCCCTCCAGCCCCAGCCGCGCCGAATCCTGGCGCGTCGCACCGCCGAACAGCACCGGGCGCAGCTTGTCCAGCCCCTCCACCGCCGCCTCGTACAGCGCCGTGTCATCCGGGTGGATCAGCACCTGCACCGCGTCGATTTCCTTGTGGCTGGCGAGCGCCATGATCGTGCGGCGCAGGATCGGCTGTCCGCCCAGGGTGAGATATTGCTTGGGCAGCGGCCCGCCAAGCCGGTAGCCACGGCCCGCCGCGACAATCATTGCGATATTCATGGTAACAGCCTGTTCCTGGCGCTGGGTTGGTTCGGTGCGAGAGAATACGCGCCCCGCGCTTGTCGCGGCAAGCAGCGCCCCAAAAATACGGGCAACGATCATGGAGAGTGCAGTGTCCAGCGTGGAAGCGAGAGTGTCGCCGGGACATTCGCATGTGTTCCTGGGGGAGGCGCACGAGCATAACGAGCGCCGCGATGACGGCGCTGAAGATCGTCGGCGGCCTATGGTGCGGCTCCCTCGCCCTGGCGGCAGAAGAAGGCGACCAATTGGCCGACCTGCATCTCTGGGGCCTGGGCATCTGGGCGCGATTCTCTCGGTGCTGTCCGCCACCGGGCGCGACGCCCGCTATTACCGCGGCTTTGCCACGCTTGCACATATTACCGTGAAAGTGCTGACCCGGCGTAACGATTGGCCATACCGCTCCGCCGGGCTATAATGCCCGAAAAAAGGAGCGCCGAAATGAGCAATTTCCATTACAAAGTCGTGCCGCATGATGGCGGTTGGGCCTACACGCTGAACGGCGCGTTCTCTGAAACTTTCCGCACGCATGAGGCGGCGCTGAAAGCCGCGCGCCGCGTGGCCGAGGAACAGCGCGTGCCGGACGAGAGCACCTATATCGAGTACCAAACCGAGGATGGCGTCTGGCATACCGAGCTGGCGCTGGGCAGCGACCGCCCGGATACGGACGTCGAGGAAGGCTAACGCCTAAAGGACCTAATGTTTTTGGGGCTGCTCAGCGTGCCACCGGTTCAAGCGCACTGAGCAGCAACCTTCACAAAGGGCCTGAAGCTTCACCGCCCAAAAGCTTTTACGAGGTTTCCAGCACATCCTCGGCGGCGGCGCGGCGTTCCTCGGCCTGCTTGGCCAGCTTGCGGTAGCTGCGCAAGCTGAAGGGCAGCATCGCCATGTAGGCCCCGGCCAACAGCGCACCGGCCAGATACGGGTCGGCAAAGATCAGCGAGGCCAGCACCACCACCCCGATGAGCATTGGCAGCAGCCCGGCGGTGGGGATCTTGAAGTTCTTGAAGCTCCACACCGGCAGAGTGGAGATGCACAAGCCCGCCACCACCACCAGCACCGCCCCGGTGAACAGCGGAAACGATGCCAGCTCGTGCAGCCAGCCCATGCTGAGCTGATCCGCCTCCAGCCCGATATAAAGTGGGAACATGGCCAGCGCCGCCCCCGCAGGTGCCGGGACGCCCGTGAAGAAGTTATAGGCAAACGCCGCCTTCGGCGCCGAATCCAGCGCCGCGTTGAACCGCGCCAGGCGCAGCGCCATGGCGGCGGAGAACATCAGCGGCGGCAAAAAGCCGATCGCCCCAAGCTCGCTCAGCGACCACATATACAACAGTAGCGCCGGAGCCACGCCGAAGCACAGGAAGTCGGAAAGACTGTCCAACTCCGCGCCGAAGCGCGAGGTGGCCTTGAGCATGCGCGCCAGCCGACCGTCCAGCCCGTCGATCACCATGGAAACGGCGATGGCGATCACCGCCGCGCCATAGCGCTCCTGCATGCCGAGCCTGATGGCCGAGAGCCCGATGCACAGGCCCAGCAGCGTCATCAGGTTGGGCAGCATGCGGTTGAAGCTTTCGCCCGAGAGGCGCTGGCGGCGCGGCAGGCGGCGTCGACGGCGATGTGCCATCATGCGGCGGGCAGCTCGGCGATCACCGTCTCGCCGCCAAGCATGCGCTGGCCGACCGCCACCAGCACCTTGCTGCCCTCGGGCAGGTACAAATCGGTGCGGCTGCCGAAGCGGATAATGCCGAAGCGTTGCCCGGCGGTCAGGTTCTGGCCCTCATGCACCTCGCACAGAATGCGCCGCGCGATCAGCCCGGCGATCTGCACCACCACCGCCTGCTTACCATTGGCCAGGCGCAGCAGCAGGGAGTTGCGCTCATTGTCGTCGCTCGCCTTATCGGCGGCGGCGTTGAGGAACAGGCCGGGGTGATAGGCGATCTTCTCCACCGTGGCGGCGATGGGCGAGCGGTTCACATGCACGTCCAGCACCGAGAGGAAGGTGGCGACGCGCAGCAGCTTGGTCTCGCCCAGCCCCAGCTCGGCGGGGGGGATGGCTTCCTCGATGCTCACCACGCGGCCATCGGCCGGGGCGACGAACACATCCGCGCGGGGCGGCAACACGCGCTCGGGGTCGCGGAAGAAATACAGGCAGAACAGGGCGAAGATCACGCCCGCCCAGGCCAGCGGGTGCCAGAACAGCAGCCCCAACAGCGCCGCGGCGATGCCGCCTAGAATGAACGGATAACCAGCCTTGTGCGGCGGGCTCATTACCGACTGCACGGTTTCAGCAAGATTCATGGATCAACTCTTGGTTTTGGGCAGCACGAAGCTCTGGCCCGGGAAGATGAGGTTCGGGTCGCGGATTTTGCCCGCATTGGCCGAGTAGATCAACGTATACATCGTGCCATGCCCGTATGCGTGCCGCGCGATCAGCCACAGGCAGTCGCCGGGGGCGATGAGCACATGCCCCTCGGCCAAGGCGGCGGCAAGGGTCTCGGGCGCGAAGGGCGCGGTGACGGGCGGCAGTACCTGCCCAGTGGCGCTGGTGCCGCCAAGGCTCAACATACCGGCATGGTCCGGCACGGCGGCGGCGATATGCCAGCGCCCCTGCGCATCGGCCTTGGTCTGGCCAACCTCGGCATTGTCCAGGCGCAGATCCAGGCTCGCCCCGGCCGGGGCGGTGCCGGAGAAGATGGCATGGCCGCTGGTATCGTAATCCACCGCGCCGATGCCAAGCTGCCCAGCCTGCGGCCCCTGCCCCGTGAGCACGGTGCTGCCATTGGGGCCGGAGAGCACGGTCAGCACCTGCCCGCCATTGCCCGGCACGCTCACCACGGCGGTCTGGTTGCCCGCGATCTCGGTGCCGCCGGGCGGCACTTCGGAGAGGGTGATCTCGTGCGTGCCGGGGGTGAGCGGTGTGGCGGGCACGAGCACGAAGGCGCCATGGCTATCCGCCATCACCGTGCCGAGCACGTTGCTATTGTCCTTCACGAACACTTTCGCGCCGGGGGCGGCGCGGCCCGCAATCACGGTATTGCCCTGCGTATCGACCCGCACCACGTCGAATTGCGGCGGGGCGATGGTGCTCACCGCCGGGGCGGGCGCGGCACTCGGCGCGGGCGGTGGCGGCACCGAGGGATGCTCGCCGTGGCGCAGCAGCAGCAGCACGCTTACATCCAGCAGCGCCAGCACGCCGAGCACGGCAACCGCGATGACCCGTGTCTTGTTGCCCCCCTGCGGGGCTTGATCCTTGCTTGCCATATCGCCCCTAGCCTGCCACGAACGGGGCCATACTGGAAGCGAGGCAGAGCTTTATGGGTAGTTTTTCCGTCACCGTGTTTTGCGGCTCCTCCCCGGGTGCCGAGGCCACCTACGGCCAGGCCGCGCAGGCGCTGGGCGCCGGGCTTGGCCAACGCGGCATGAATCTGGTGTTCGGCGGCGGCAATGTGGGGCTGATGGGCGTGACGGCGGGAGCGGCGCTGGAGGCGGGCTCGCATGTCACCGGCATCATCCCGGACTTTCTGCGCAAGCGTGAGGTGGAGTTCCACGGCCTCTCGGAACTCATCGTCACCGACTCGATGCACACCCGCAAGCGCCGCCTCTTCGCCCTGGCCAACGCCTTCGTGGTGATGCCCGGCGGCCTCGGCACTTACGACGAGACGTTCGAGATCCTGACCTGGAAGCAGCTCGGCCAGCACGCCAAGCCGATCATCCTGGTGGACATTCTCGGCTGGGCGCAACCTTTCGTGGCCATGATCGAGCAGACGATCGCCCGCGGCTTCGCCCGCGAGAGCGTGCGCGATCTGTTCGAGGTCGTGGCGGACGTGCCCGCCGTGCTGGCGCGGCTGGAGGAACTGCGCGGGGATTAAGCCCGGCTGAACGCCTCGGCGCGGACCATCATCCTCGCCTGCTTCAGCGCTTCGAACCCGGCATCGTCGGCCAACCGGGCGAGCAGCGTCTCCCACCCGGCGCGGGCAGCGCCCTGGGCCGCATCACGCAGGATCTCGATAACCTGCCGCGCGGCCGCGAATGCCGCCGGGCGCTCATCCTCCGGGCCGATATAAGCCTGCTGCAACGCGTAATAGACCCGCCGCGCCGGGGTGGTCGCCTCGTCCTCGCGCATGATCTGCCTACCGAACAGGAAACGCGCCTGGGTGTTCAGCTCGAGGCGCGTGCGTGTCTTGAAGCGAATCACCGCCCCGTTGAGGATCATCGATTCGCCCTGCTTGAGTTCGAGTACCAGTGCCGTCATGGGTTCATCCGCCAGGGTGCCTAAGGCCCCGAATTTGCCACGGCGCGGCTTAATAAGCGGTGAATACGGGTTAAACCCCTGCCAGACCTGCACCTTCCCTAGAGCTGCGCCCCTTGCTACGGTAGGTCACGAATCGGTCAACAATGCCAAAAATTAGTTTTGTGTCTGGAAGGGTATCATGAAGTTCAAGGCCGATCGAGCCACGTTGATGAAATCTCTGGCCCATGTGCAGAACGTGGTGGAGAAGCGCAACACGATCCCCATCCTCGCCAACGTGCTGCTGGCCGTGCGCGACGGCAAGCTGACCATCGCCGCGACCGATCTTGAGATCGCCCTTGTCGAGGAAGTGGCCGCCGAGGCTTCGCGCGACGGCGCCATCACCGTGCCCGCCGCCACGCTGTACGAGATCGTGCGCCGCCAACCGGACAATGCCGTTATCGAGCTGGACCATCCTGGCGGGGACGCGCAGCTGGCCCTGCGCGCCGGGCGTTACGCCACCAGCCTCGTGGCGCTGTCAGTCGATGAATTTCCCAAGCTGGACGCAGGCAAGCTCTCGCATAACTTCGTGGTCTCGGCGCAGGAGCTACGCGGGCTCATCGACCGCACGCGCTTCGCCATCTCCACCGAGGAAACGCGCTATTACCTGAACGGCATCTACCTGCACGCCGCCGAAGGCGAAGGCGGTCCTTGCCTGCGCGCCGTGGCGACGGATGGCCACCGCCTCGCCCGTGTCGAGGAGCCCCTGCCCACCGGTGCCGCCGGCATGCCGGGTATCATCATCCCGCGCAAGACGGTGACCGAGCTGCGCAAGCTACTCGATGAAGCCTCCGGCGAGGTGGAAGTCTCGCTCTCCGAGACGCGCATCCAGTTCACCATCGGCAACATGCGCCTGACCAGCAAGCTGATCGACGGCACCTTCCCCGATTACGACCGCGTCATCCCCCGTGGGAACGACAAGATCCTGCGCGTGGACAAAAAGGACTTCAACGACGCCGTTGGCCGCGTCTCGGCGATTAGCGCCGAGAAGCACCGCCCGGTGAAGCTCTCCCTGGCCAAAGATCTGCTGGTCATCTCCGCCGCCTCCGCCGAGCAGGGTTCGGCATCCGAGGAGTTGGGCGGCGATCTGGTGGACTACCAGTCCGGCCCGCTCGAGATCGGCTTCCAGGCGCGTTACCTCTCGGACGTGACCGACCAGATCAAGGGCAAGGTGGAGTTCCTCTTCGCCGATGGCGCGGCCCCGACCCTGGTGCGCGATCAGGACGACGCATCGGCCATCTACGTGCTGATGCCGATGCGGGTGTAACCCACGCAGGTCTCCCGCCTCACCCTCACGGATTTCCGCTCCTACGCCGCGCTACGGTTTGAACCCGCAGCGCGGCTTGTTGTGTTTGCGGGTCCCAATGGCACGGGCAAAACCAATCTGCTCGAAGCCCTGTCCCTGCTTGTCCCCGGACGCGGCCTGCGTGGAACCAAATTCTCCGAACTCGCCCGCCGTGGCCCCGGCGCCTCAGGAAGCTGGGCCGTGGCCGCGCAATTCAGCAACGGCCTGGAAATCGGCACCGCCCAAACCGAGGGCGCGCCCGACCGCCGGGAATTCCGCCTGAATGGCGCCAAGCCCCGCACCCAGTCCGAGGTGGCGGAGCAGCTCGCCGCCGTGTGGCTCACCCCGCAGATGGACCGGCTCTTCACCGACACCGCCTCCGGCCGCCGCAAATTCCTCGACCGTCTGGTAGTGGCCCTGGAGCCCAGCCATGCCCGCGAGATCGCGGCCTTCGAATCCGCCTCCGCCCAGCGTAACCGCCTGCTGGCGGAAGACCGCGCGGAGGCCGCCTGGCTCGCGGGGCTGGAAGATTCCATGGCCCGCCATGCCGTTGCCGCCACCGCCGCGCGCATGGCCCTGCTTACCCGGCTCAACACCGCCATCGCCACAGGTGCTGCCGATCCCTTCCCCCGCGTCGCCCTGGCACTCGACTGCGCCATCGCCACGCGCCTCGCCGCCACCCCGGCGCTGGAAGTGGAAGACGCCCTGCGCGCCGCCTATGCCCATGCCCGCGCGCAGGACGCTGCCGCGCGGAGCGCCAGCCTTGGCCCGCAGCGCACGGACTTCCTTATTGCCGACGCGGACTCCAACCGTCCCGCTGCCCTCTCCTCCACCGGGCAGCAGAAGGCCATGCTCATCGGCATCGTGCTCGGCCATGCCTCGCTCATCGCCACCGCGCGCGGCACCCCGCCGCTGCTGCTGCTCGACGAACCACTGGTGCATCTGGACTCCATCCGCCGCGCCGCCCTGTTCGCAGCGCTGAACACCGGCGCGCTCTCCGCCTGGCTCACCGGCACCGACCACGAAACCTTCGCTGGGCTGGGCGCCGCCTGTTACACCATCCGCGAAGGCTCTATAGACGCGCTATGAGATTACTGTTCCTGGGCGATCTGCTCGGCCGCGCCGGCCGCGAAGCAGCGCTGAAGCATATCCCCGAGTTGCGCGCCGCGCTGAAACTCGATTTTGTTGCCGTCAACGCCGAAAACGCCAGCCATGGCTTCGGGCTGGGGCCGGACATGGCGCAAGCCCTGTTCGCCGTTGGGGCCGACGCCATCACCCTGGGCAACCATGCCTGGGACCGGCGCGAGATCATCCCCTATATCGCGCAGGAAAAACGCCTGCTGCGCCCCATCAACTATCCCCCCGGCACGCCGGGGCAAGGCTCGGCGCTCATCCCCCTGCCCGATGGCCGCAAGGTGCTCGTCGTCCAGGCCATGGGGCGGCTGTTCATGGACCCGCTGGACTGCCCCTTCCGCACCACCGAGGAGCTGCTCTCCCGCCATAAGCTCGGTGTCACCACGCACGCCATATTGCTGGACATCCACGCCGAGGCCAGCTCCGAGAAAATGGCTTTCGCCCATGCCTTCGACGGCCGGGTTTCCTCCGTCACCGGCACGCATACACATATTCCCACGGCGGACCATCAGGTGCTGCCCGGCGGCACCGCCTATGCCACCGATCTCGGCATGTGCGGCGATTACGACTCCGTGATCGGGATGCAGAAGGAGGGCGCCATCGGCCGCCTCATCCGCAAACTGCCCGGCGACCGCCTCACCCCAGCGGAAGGCCCGGCCACACTCTGCGGCGCGTTCATCGAAACCAACGACGCCACCGGCCTCGCCACCCGCATCGAACCCGTGCGCCTCGGCGGCCGCTTGGCGCCGGCCATGCCGAAGCTGTAGGGCCGAGGGACAGTGCCTTCGGGGGGACGCTGTCCCCCCAAGCCCCCCAGCCAGGAACCGAGTTCCTGGACCTCAATAATTCGGCAAAGAAAAAGGGCTCCCTTGTGGAGCCCTTTTTCTTTGCCGGGTGGGTTCCAAGGGCCTCTCGGCCCTTGGTGGGGGTTTCAGGGGGCAACGCCCCCTGAGGGTACCGCCCTCAGCTCTCCAGCGTACGGCGCAGCAGGTCCACGTCCTCCGCGAAGGCGACGTCCTGGGCAATGAGCTCTGTAACGCGGTTCACGGCATGCATCACAGTGGTATGGTCGCGGTCGCCAAAGTGGCGGCCGATATCCGGCAGGCTCTTCGAGGTGAGCTGCTTGGCCAAATACATGGCGATCTGCCGGGGGCGGGCAATGTTGCGCGCGCGCCGGGCAGAGGACATCTCGGAGACGCGGATATTGTAATGCTCCGATACCTTCTTCTGGATCTCCTGGATGGAGATCTTGCGATCATGCGCTCTCAGCACGTCGTGCAGCACCTCATGCGCCGTTTCCATCGTCAGTGGACGATTAAACAAATTCGCATGCGCCACCAAGCGGTTCAAAGCACCTTCCAGCTCACGGTTATTGGTCGTGATCTTGCGCGCCAGGAACTCCAGCACCTTGGCCGGCACCTCAACTCCCGCCCTCTGCGCCTTCGCCTCCAGAATGGAGTAGCGAAGTTCAAAAGTGGTTGCATGAAGATCGGCAACCATGCCGCAGCCTAGGCGGGTGCGCAGACGATCCTCAAGCCCCGAAAGATCGGAGGGCGACTTGTCAGCGGAGATGACGATCTGTTTGCCCGCATCCACAAGCGCGTTGAACGTGTGGAAGAACTCTTCCTGCGTATTGTCTTTGCCGATGAGGAATTGCAGGTCGTCGATCATCAGCACGTCGACCGAGCGCAGCTCGTTCTTGAACTCAAGCGTGGACTGCGAGCGCAGCGCGTTGATGAAGCGGTACATGAACTTTTCCGCCGACATATAAGCGACGGACGCAGGGGCCCGGCCATTGCCCCGGTTGGAAAGCTCCCAGGCAATGGCGTGCATCAGATGCGTCTTGCCCAGGCCGACGCCGCCATACAGGAACAGCGGGTTGAAGCCCGGCGTGGCCGGGGCCTCGGCCACGCGCCGGGCGCAGGCATAGGCGAATTCGTTCGGCTTGCCGACGACGAAGGTATCGAAGGTGAAGCGCTGGTCCAGCGGCGCGGCGGAATCCGGGCGCGCGGGCTGGGCCGGGGCGGCGGCGGGGGCAAGCGCCTGAACCGGGGCGGACGCTTCAGCCAGGCTCGGGGCGGTGCCGCGGGTTTGCGTGCCGGTGCGGATTTCCACGTTGCGGATGGCGGGGTTCTCCGCCTGCCAAAACGCGGTGATCAGCTCGCCATATTCCTTGTTCACCCAGTCGCGCAGGAAGCGTGTCGGCAGGATCACGGTCACCTCGTCGCCGGCAACGCCGGCAAGGGCAACCTGCTTCAGCCAAGTGCGGTACTCAACCTCACCGACTTCCGCCTGGAGCCGGGCGCGCACACGGGCCCATTGCTCGTTCAAACCTACCTCGTCCTGCCGCGCCGGAGATATTCTCGACAAAGCGTCACCGTCACGCATCGAACTGATCTCCAGGCTCATACCCATATTCTGCTCCGGCCTCGACTCCAGCTCACACCCTCCCTGTTCCGGAAAGATATCAGCCGGTAAGCCAATCCTCCCAAAATTGAGACAGTTATGGATGGTCGTATTAAGGACCTAACTGTAGGTCAAAATTACAAAATGGCGCAAGCGCTCAATGCTTCCGCGTTTGCGAACAAGCCTCTGAGTTAATGTTTTAAAGCAACAAAATCAAAGACTTATAGCTGAAAAACTTTCTTGGCGTACCAACTGCATTTCCAAACAGCAACATGGCGGAAAGGTGCAACAAGAACAGCGCTGTCATCTCATTTTTCATGAAGATGACAGCGCTGCCATTTCGTCTCTATTTTTAAACGGACGTTTTCAGCGCCCGGACGCAGCCTTCAATTAGGCGGCGACGGCCTTCACCTGGGCGGAGAGGCGGGAGATCTTGCGGGAGACCGCGTTCGCCTTCAGCACGCCCTTCCCAGCGGCGCGCTGCAGCTCGGGCTGCGCGGCGCGGAAGGCGGCGAGGGCCAGTTCCTTGTTCCCGGCCTCCACAGCTTCCTCGACCTTGCGAATGGCGGTGTGGACGCGCGACTTGCGTGCCTTGTTGCGCGCCGTGCGCTTCAGGGTCTGACGGATGCGTTTCTCAGCAGATGCGATATTGGCCATGGTGTCCAAAACAAAGAGTGTTCAACAGAGCGCGCGGTCTAGACCCGCCAGAGCCGCCCGTCAAGCAGGGAACGGAAAAACCCCCATTATTCGCGGATAACCCAGGTTTTCCGCATCGGCGAGAGCACTTCCCAGGTGCCGGTAAAGCCGGGTTCGATGACGAATCTATCCCCCGGCCCGGCCTCGATGCGCTCGCCGTCATCACTCTCGACGACGCAGGCGCCCGAAATCACCTCTACATACTCCCATTCAGCATAGGAGATGCGCCATTTGCCCGGAGTGGCCTCCCACTCCCCGGCATAGAGGCGGTCGGGCACGTTCTCATACAGCACCCAGGTCCGGGTTTGGGGCGTGCCGTAAACCACCTTCTCCGCCGCCACATCTTCCCAGGGCGCCCCACCGGCCGGGGGCAAACGCTTCAGCCCGCTCATTGCGCCGGCATCCCCAGGGCGGCCGGCCCCGCGCCGGGCAGATAATTGGGCACCGCTGTGTTGGTGTTCACCGCGCCGGTGGCCGGGACAGCCAAGGCGGGCGCGGAGGGAACCGCGGTGCCGGCAGGCGCGCTCAGCGGCGACGCCTGGATCACCCCACCCCCAGCCCCGCCTGAAGCCGCCGCCCCACCGCCGGTGCCAGCACCGGTGTAAACCACCCAGCTGCGGACATTATGCAGGATCTGATACGGCAGCTGCACGTTCATCTGGTCCATCAGCCGCTTGGTCATCTGGTACAAAGCCGCCTGCATATCGGCCGGGTCACCCGAGTCCGGCGCGGTCTGGCTGGCGGTCACGCTGGCCTCGGCAAAGCCGGTCGAGCGCCCATCGGCGCTGGTCAGGTTCAGGTCCACCGTCATCGCGCCGTTGAGATTGCCATTCGCCTGGGTGATCGAGGCGTTCTGGATCGTCACCGTGCCGCTGCCGGGCTGGCCCGAGGCCTGCAGCCGGTGCTGTAGCATGCCCAGCAGCACCGGCCCGGGCGGGGCGGGATCCTTGGCCTCCAGCGCCGCCTCGTCGGGGCCCGGCACGTAGTTGTTCACCACGCTCAGGTTGGCCACCTTCAGCGTGATCGGGCGCAGATAAGAGTAGTCCAGCGGCGCGAAGCTGGGCGGCGGCTCGGAGGAGCTGCACGCGGCCAGGGCGCAGAGGGGCAGAGCGGCAAGAAGTCTCTTCATATGTTGATCAGGCTCCAGGGCGTCCGGTTACCGAATCCCGCGCGAAGCGGAAGTCGAAGTTGCAGAATTCACAGGTCATCACGATCTCTCCGTCAACCGCCATGTGGTCGAGATCATCCTGGGGAAAGCCTTCGAGAATACCGCCCAGGCGCTGGCGCGAGCAGCGGCAGCCGAAGCTAAGCGCGCGCGGCTTGCCCACGGCCACGCCCTCGCCATGGAACAGCCGGTAAAGCAGCCGCTCGGGCGGCAGCGTGTCGTCCAGCAACTCCGCGGGGGTGATGGTGTCGGCCAGGATGCAGGCGGTGCGCCACGCCTCCTCCTGCTCCTCCTCGGTCACGTCCTCGCCTATGCCCCCGGCACCCGCGATCCGCTCCAGCACCAGGGCCGAAGCCCGCCAGCCGGAAGGCGTCTCCCCCGCGGCCAGGAACACCCGCGCCGGGAGCTGCTCGGAATGCTTGAAATAGTATTCGGCCATGTTGGCGAGGCCCGGCCCCTCCAGCGCCACGATGCCCTGCTGCGGGTCGCGGTCCATGCCCTGGTCCACGGTGAAGGCCAGATAGCCCTGCCCCAGCAGCCTGCCGGCATCGGCATCCTCGGCGATCTCGGCCTCATGGTCCACGCGCACATAGCCGCGCAGCGCCCCGGCCTCGGTGCAATCGGCCACCAGCAGGGAGACAGGACCGTCCCCGCGCGCCTGCACGGAGAAGGAGCCCTTGAATTTCAACGCGCTGGAAAGGGCCGCCGCCAGGGCCAGCGCCTGCCCGAGCAGGGCCTTTATCGGCGCCTTGTGCTCGTGGCGGGAGAGCAGCGTGGCGGCCAGCGGCCCCAGCCGCACCACCCGGCCGCGCACCGGCTGGTTGGGCAAATAAAAGGGAAGCACCCCACGGGGGACGGCCAAATCCGGCACGCCGGGGCGGGAGGAATCAAGGAAAGCTGGAAGATCTGTCATCGCCCTGCCACTTAATCATGTTTTCCCGCGTTGCCATAATGCCAATGCCGGGTTAGCGGTTCCGCATGACCGCAGATCATACGTCCGACCTTGGCGCCTATGTGAGGAAGTTCCACCGCGCGAGCGTGCTCGTGGTGGGGGATGCGATGCTCGACCGCTATGTGTACGGCAATGTCACCCGCGTCAGCCCCGAGGCTCCCGTTCCCATCCTCACCGTCACGCGCGAGGTGGCGATGCCCGGCGGCGCGGGCAACGTGGTGCGCAACCTCGTGGCGCTGGACGCGGCGGCCGCCTTCGTCTCCGTGGTGGGGGACGACCAGGCAGGCTCCGAGCTGACCACGCTGGTCGGCGGGCAGGAGCGCGTGGAACCCTGGCTGCTGGTGCAGGGCGGGCGCACCACCACGCTCAAAACCCGTTACATCGCCCAGGGCCAGCACCTCATCCGCGCCGACCGCGAGGAGACCATCGCCCTGCCCGAGAAGCTGGGCGAGCGCCTCGTGCGCATCGCGCTGGACGCCATGGCCGCCACCTCCGTCACCGTCCTCTCCGACTACCACAAGGGCGTGCTGAGCGAGAGCGTGACCCAGCAGCTTATCGAGGGCGCGAAGAAGCTGGGCCGCAAGATCATCGTGGACCCCAAGGGGCGGGACTACACGCGCTATCGCGGCGCCGATGTCGTCACCCCCAACCGCAAGGAACTGCACGAAGCCACAGGCCTGCCGGTGGAGACCGAGGCGCAGATCGTCCACGCGGCGCAGAGCCTGCTGCATGACTTCAATTTCGGCGCCGTGCTCGTTACCCGCGCCGAGGACGGCATGACCCTCGTCACCGCCGACGCCGTCCGCCATTACCCCGGCGAGGCCAGCGAGGTGTACGACGTCTCCGGCGCTGGCGACACCGTGGTGGCCACCCTCGCCACCGCCCTGGCCGCCGAAACCCCGCTGGAGGACGCCGCCCGCCTCGCCAACATCGCGGGTGGCATCGTGGTGGGCAAGGTCGGCACCGCCGTGGCCCGCCCGGCGGACATCCTCACCGCCATCGCCCCGGCCACGGGCGCGCTGCGCAAGGTCGTCACCCCCTCCGCCGCCGCCGAGGCCGCCGAGCGCTGGCGCCTGCGCGGCTACAAGGTGGGCTTCACCAATGGGTGTTTCGACCTGCTGCACCCCGGCCATGTGCATTTGCTGGAACAATGCCGCGCCATGTGCGACCGCCTCATCGTCGGCATCAATTCCGACGCCTCGGTACAGCGCCTGAAAGGCCCCACCCGCCCGGCCCAGGGCGAGGCCGCCCGCGCCGCCGTGCTGGCCTCGCTCGCCTCGGTCGATCTCGTCTGCCTGTTCGAGGAGGACACGCCGATCGAGCTGATCAAGCTGATCAAGCCGGACGTGCTGATCAAGGGCGCCGACTATACCCGCGATACGGTCGTGGGCGCGGATCTCGTGGAAAGCTGGGGCGGCAGTGTCGCGCTGGCGCAGCTCCTGCCCGGCCACTCCACCACCGCCACGCTGGCCCGGCTGCGGGGGTAAGCCATGAGCGAGGTCGATCCCTGGCCCCGCCCGGTCCCCTCGCGCACCGGCCATTCCGGCGCGCATGTGGCGCTGGAGCCGCTGCACCGCCGCCATGTGGCGGAACTGGCCGAGGCCGCGCGCAACGCCGAGGCCAGTTTCACCTACATTCCCTACGGCCCCTTTGCCGACCGCAAGGCGCTGGAAGGCTTCGTTGCCGCTTCGTCCTCGCGGTTCGATGCCCTGTTCTGGACCATCCGCCCCGTCTCCACCGGCATGGCCTCGGGCTGGCTGAGCCTGATGAATATCGAGCCACAGAACGCCGCCATCGAGCTGGGCTCCATCTGGTTCTCGCCCCGCCTCCAACGCACCCGCGCCGCCACCGAGGCGATGTTCCTCCTCCTGCGCCACGCCGCCGAGGATCTCGGCTACCGCCGCCTGGTATGGAAATGTGATAATCGCAACGAGGCCTCGAAGGCCGCCGCCCTGCGCCTGGGCTTCACCTATGAAGGCCTGCTCCGCGCCCATATGGTGGTGAAAAGCCAGCGGCGGGACACCGCGATGTTCTCCATCCTGGCCGATGAATGGCCCGCAAGGCGCGACGCTATCCTCGCTTGGCTCTCGCCTGAGAATTTCGACGCGGGCGGCACCGCCATCCGCTCCCTCGCCTCATTCCGCGGTTAGGCGGGCGACCTCTTTCTTCAGCCTAGGCAGAACCTCCTCGCCAAACCAGGGGTTCTTCTTCTCCCAGAAATTGGTCCGCCAGGACGGGTGCGGCAGCGCCATGTACTTGCCCTTGGTTCCGGCACGCACATGCTCGGTCATGGTGCCCTTGCCCAGATACCGCTTCTGCGCGTAGCTGCCGACGAGCAGGAAGAGCTCCAACTTCGGCATCAGCGCCAGGAACTTATCGTGCCAGAGCGGGGCGCATTCCGGGCGTGGCGGGGCATCGCCCCCTTTGGGCAGCCGCCCGGGGTAGCAGAACCCCATGGGCATGATGGCCACACGCTTGGCATCGTAGAACACGTCCCGCCCGATCCCCATCCAGTCCCGTAACCGCTCGCCCGAGGCGTCGTTGAACGGGATGCCCGTCTCATGCACCTTGGTGCCCGGCGCCTGGCCGATGATGATCAGCCGCGTGGTTTTCGAGATCTGGAACACCGGCCTCGGCCCCAGCGGCAGATACGGCGCGCAGACGGTGCAGGCCCGCGCCGCCGCCGTAACCTCGTCGAACTTGCTCACCGGCCCTCGCGCCAGATGCGGCGTTTGGAAATCACCGCGACGATGCCGAGGAAGGCAAAGAAGATCACCGCGCGCAGGCCGATCTGGTGCCGGGTGGAGAGGTTCGGGTCCGCCGCCCAGGTGAGGAACTCAGCCACGTCCGCCGCCTCCTGGCTCTGGGTGGCGGCGGTGCCGTCGGCATAGGTTACGGCATTGTCGCGCAGCACGGGCGGCATGGCGACCTGCTCGCCCGGAAACGCCTTGTTGTAGAAATGCCCTGGCAACATCGTCACGCCATCGGGCGCCGTGGCATAGCCGGTGAGCAATGCGTAAATATATTGCGCCCCACCCGGACGCTGGGCCGCGATGGAGGAGAGATCCGGCGGCAGCGCCCCGCCAAAGGCCGACGCCGGCATGGCCGGATCCTTGAAGGGCGAGTCCAGCGTGGCCGCTGAGCCATCGGCCAGTTTCACCCCGGCGGCCACACCGGCCATCTGGTCCGGCGTCAGGCCCAAGGCCTCAAGGTCGCGGTAATGCAGGGCGTTGGCGGAATGGCAGGCGGCACAGACGGTCTGGTACACCAGAAACCCGCGCTGGGCGGCGGCTTTGTCGATACTGCCAAGCGGCCCGTCACTCTGGAAATGCAGCGGGGAGAGCGTGTCCTCGGCCCTGGCGTTACCGGCAACGGCGAGGCCAAGGGCCAAAAGCGGGGCGAAAAACCGGCGCATCATTTGGCCTCTATGGCGGTGACGAACGGGGTGAGCACCAGAAAATGGAAGAAATACCAGAAGGTGAACAGCACCAGCAGCAGGCTGGCCTGCGGGTAATTCCGCGCCGCCGCGGTGATGCCAAGCCCGATGACATCCGCCGCCAGCACCCAGGTGAAGACGCAGTACAGCCCGCCCTTGGCGCCAGCGGGGCCGGAGCGGTCGAGCCAGGGCAGCGCCGCCAGCACGGCCAGCGCGCCAACCACGCCGAGAATGCCACCCCAGATGCCCGGCAGCGCCTGGGCGATTCCGGCCAACGGCAGCAGATACCAGGGCAGAACCGTCCCCAGCGGCAAGGTGAGCGGGTCGGCTGGCAAGGCGTTCACCGCCGGCTGGCCGAGATGCGGTGTGAAAAACGCCAGCACCGAGAAGATGAGCGCGAACACCGCCAACGCCACCAGATATTGCGCCAGATAATAGGGGAAGAAGGCCACGCCCTGGCCCGGTTCGGCCCTGGGCACCACCGCCCGGCGTGCCGCGAACAGCAGCCACAGCACCGCCATCGCCCCTACCGCCAGCACGGCATGGAACAGCTCCAGCCGCGCCAGCGTGCCGCTCCCCGCCGGACCGCCGAAGAACCAGCCGCCGATCGCCCCCGCCGCGCCGGACAGCGCCAGCGCCCCGTTGGACGCCTTGAACAGCGACCAATAAGCCGCCGCCCCTCCGGTGAGCACAAACCCCAGCCAGCCGACCAGCAGCAGCACGGCCATCAGCTTCACCCCCAGCCCCCACACCAATTCGCCCGGCGCCCGATAGCCGCGCGTGAGCATGGCGCGGAACAGATACAGATACACCAGCCCGAACAGCGCGGTGGCGCCGGTGGCGTGGTAGGCCTGCACCAGCCAGCCATTATTCACCTCGTGCCCGATGAACCCCACCGAAGCGAAAGCGTGCCAGGGGTCGTAATACACCGCCAGCACCAGCCCCGAGAGCGTGAGGAAGGCTAGGAGAATGGCGGTCAGGCCGGGCAATGTGTCGAGATATTTGCCCTCGGGCTTATGCACCGGCGCGCACAGGCAGGCGCACAGGGCGCCGAGGCAGGGAATTTGTTTGGTTTCCGTGGTCATGATGCCCTCCCCTCAGCCCAGCCGAATTTGCGCGGCGTTGATGAATGTGAAGCGGGGAATGGCGAGATTCTTCGTCGCCGGGCCGGACCGCACGCGCCCCAGCGCGTCGTACTGGCTGCCGTCGCAGGGGCAGAGCCAGCCATCGTAATCGCCGCGCGGGTCGGATGGGTCATTACCCTCCAACGCGCAGGTTATGCCGGTGTTCAGCCCCACCACCACCACGTAATTCTGGTACGCGGCATTCACGCGCGCGGTGAAATCCGCCGGGTCGGGCAGCGTGTCCGTCACCACGGCCTGAGCGGCGGCGATCTGCTGGGCGGTGAGTTTGCGGATATAAATCGGCAGGCCGTTCCACTGCACCGTCTTGGCGGTGTTCTCGGCGATATCGGCGACATTGACGACCATACGGGCGCGGGACTCGCTCTGCGCGTCCGGGTTCAGCGCGTCCACCAGCGGCCAGAGAACGGCCCCCGCCGCCACGGCGCTCGCCGCCCCCGTGAGAATTGTGAGAAAGCCGCGCCGGGACTCAGTCCCCTGCCCGAAAGCCTCGGTAGCTGCTGTTTCAGCCATTGTTTTCTCCCCGGAGTGAAACTCCTGTATGCAAGGCATGAGGGCAAAGCCGAAAAATTTCAAGAGTATTCAAGAGTGGAAGCCGGGCGGGGAACATCTTAAGAGATGGACATGAGCATCCCCCCACCGCATGAGACACTGAAACCCCGCGCCGCCGCCTGGTTCGCGCAACTGCGCGACCGTATCTGCGCCGAATTCGAGGCCATAGAGGATCTGGCCGGGCCGGAGCCCGGACGCTTCGTCCGCACCGCATGGGACCGCCCAGGCGGCGGCGGCGGCGTGATGAGCGTGATCCGAGGCCAGGTGTTCGAGAAGGCCGGGGTGAATGTCTCGGTGGTGGAGGGCGAGTTCTCCGAGGATTTCGCCAAGCGCATCCCCGGCACCGAGGCTGGGGCGAAATTCTGGGCGGCGGGGATCTCGCTTGTGGCCCACCCGCGCAGCCCCAGAGTGCCGGCGGTGCATATGAACACGCGCATGATTGTGACGGCCAAGGGCTGGTTTGGCGGTGGGGGCGACCTTACGCCGCTGCAACCCGGCACGGCGGAAGCGGCGGAGGACGCGGCACTTTTCCACAGCGCCTACCGCGCCGCCTGCGAGCGCCACAACCCGGATTACTACCCGAAGTTCAAAGCCTGGTGCGACGAGTATTTCTACCTGCCTCACCGCAAGGAACCGCGCGGCGCCGGTGGCATTTTCTACGATTATCTGCACTCCGGCGATGCGGAGGCCGATTTCGCCTTCACCCGCGATGTCGGCGAGGCGTTCCTGGCCGCCTACCCGCCTATCGCAAGGCGGCGCTTTGCCGAGCCCTACACGCCAGCGGAGCGCGAGGCGCAGCTTATCCGCCGCGGGCGCTATGTGGAGTTCAACCTGCTCTACGACCGCGGCACGATGTTCGGCTTGAAAACCGGCGGTAATACCGAGGCGATCCTCATGTCCATGCCGCCGGAAGTGAAATGGCCCTAGAGACTCTTCTTTGATCCACCCTGGCGGCCGCCAGGGTGGATTTTTGCGGCAGCCTTACGGCGTAATACCAATCCCGCCAGGGGTGATGACGATGGACGGCACGGGCGCGACCACAACGGGCGGTGGCGCGTAATACACCGGCGGCGGCGCGACCCAGACCGGCTGCGGGCCGTAATAGCCGTAACCGGGGCCCCAGCCGGGATACCAATGCCAGCCACGGTTGCCATCCCAATAGCCATGGCCATGCCAGTCGCGGTAACCCTCGCGGCCATCCCAATGTCCATGGCCACCGTCACCGCCGTGCCAGCCACCACCGTCTCCACCATGCCAGCCACCACCATCGCCGCCATGCCAGCCACCGCCGTCGTGGTCATGCCATTCCTGGGCAAAAGCCGGGGCGGCGCTAAAACCCAGCACAGCGGCAAACGCCGCGGCGCCGAGCAGAGATTTAAGCTTCATGGGTGGAAACCCCTCCAATTCGATAATCCAGACATCGTCATTGCCCGAGGCGAGACCGGGGCGGAAGCAGGGCTAAAACATGGCATGCCAAAATTTAATTATATTTATTAAAATCATAAGGCTAAGTAAAAAACCTGTTGCGCAACGGTTCGCGTTCGGCCAACAATCAGCGGCGTCCAACTTCCTATCGCGGTCAAGGGTTTATCGTGCAGCGCCTCATAAAGTATCGTCTCCGCGCCATCATCGCCCCAGCCGTGTTCCTGGGCATTACCTATTACTTCGGCTGGAACGCGATTCACGGCAAAAGTGGGCTGGAGGCACAGCAGGTGCAGAAGACCGAGCTGGCCCAGGCCACGGCGCAATACCAGACCGTGCATGCCGAGCGTCAGGCCTGGCAGACGAAGATCGCGGATCTCTCCGGCCAGTCTATCCACCCGGACATGCTGGATGAGCAGGCGCGCGCGGTGCTGAACCTCGCTGATCCTGGCGATATCGTGATCGACCTCTCCACCGGCCGCGCCGCCGAATAATCAGTTTATTTTCGCAAAAGAGCGGAATGATGCGTGCGAGGCTGGCGCTTTGCACGCAATTTTGTTTCGCGCCTGTTTTTACCCCCTACGCAGAATGGCTAAATTAACCAAATTATGGTTAATTTGATTTTTTGCAGCGCAACAAGGCGGGTTTGGCAATTCGCTCTTTGCGCGGCGCAAAAATCTTGGCATAGGCGGCTTTAGATAAACTGTGCCAAAGGGAGCCCCCAGGACATGGCCGCAAGTCCCGAGAGAAGCCGCAAACCCCGCAAGAACGCTGAGTCGATGGACCGCGACGAGCTGCTCGCCGCTTATGGAAACATGCTGCTGATCCGCCGCTTTGAGGAAAAAGCCGGACAGCTTTACGGCATGGGCCTGATCGCCGGGTTCTGCCACCTGTATATCGGCCAGGAGGCCGTGGTGGTGGGCATGCAGCATTGTATCGGCGAGGGGGATGAGGTCATCACCTCCTACCGCGACCACGGCCACATGCTGGCCTGCGGCATGGACCCGAAAGGCGTGATGGCCGAGCTCACGGGCCGCATCGGCGGGTACTCCAAGGGCAAGGGCGGCTCCATGCACATGTTCAGCAAGGAGAAGGGCTTCTTCGGCGGACATGGCATCGTTGGCGCGCAGGTCTCGCTGGGCACCGGCCTCGGCTTCTCCAACTGGTATCGCGAGAATGACCGCGTCTCCCTCACCTATTTCGGCGAGGGCGCGGCCAACCAGGGCCAGGTTTACGAGAGCTTCAACCTGGCCAACCTGCTCAAGCTGCCGGTGGTGTTCGTTATCGAGAACAACCACTACGCCATGGGCACCTCGGTCGAGCGCGCCTCCGCCTCGCGCGATCTTTCGCTCAACGGCGTGCCCTGGGGCATGCCCAGCCTCTCGGTGGACGGCATGGACGTGCTGGCCGTGAAGGAAGCCGGCGCCGAGGCCGTGGCGCATTGCCGCGCGGGCAAGGGGCCGTTCCTGCTGGAGATGAAGACCTACCGCTATCGCGGGCACTCGATGTCCGACCCGGCGAAGTACCGCACCCGCGAGGAAGTGCAGCGCATGCGCGCCGAACACGACTGCCTGGACGCCGCCAAGGCCAAGCTGCTGACGCTGGGCATTACCGAGGCGGAGCTGAAGAAACTCGACGATGACGTGAAGGTCCGGGTGCAGGAGGCGGCGGATTTCTCGCAGACCTCGCCGGAGCCGAATCCGTCCGAACTATATACCGATGTGCTGGTGGAGGGCTGAGCCAAAATGCCGATCGATATCCTGATGCCCGCCCTCTCGCCCACCATGACCGAGGGCAAGCTGGCCAAATGGCTCAAGCAGCCGGGCGATGAAGTCAAATCCGGCGACGTGATCGCCGAGATCGAGACTGACAAGGCGACCATGGAAGTGGAAGCCGTGGACGAAGGCAAGCTGAGCGAAATCCTGGTGCCGGAAGGCACCGAGGGGGTTGCGGTGAATACCGTGATCGCCCGCTTGGCCGGTGACGGCGCTGCCGCCGCCCCGGCGCCCGCCCCTGCCCCGGTTGCCGCCGCCCCCGCGCCGGTTGCCGCCCCCAAGGCCCATGTTCCGGCCACACCGCAGGAGCCGGTGGAGAAGGATTGGGGCCCGACCAAGCCGATGACTGTGCGTGAGGCGCTGCGCGAGGGCATGAGCCTGGAAATGCGCGCCGACAAGGATGTGTTCCTGATGGGCGAGGAAGTCGCGCAGTATCAGGGCGCGTATAAAATCTCCCAGGGCATGCTGGACGAGTTCGGGCCGAAGCGCGTGATCGACACCCCGATCACCGAGCATGGCTTTACCGGCCTTGCCGTGGGCGCGGCGATGAACGGGCTGAAGCCGATCGTCGAGTTCATGACCTTCAACTTCGCCATGCAGGCGATCGACCATATCATCAACTCCGCCGCCAAGACGCTGTATATGTCCGGCGGGCAGATGGGCGCGCAGATCGTATTCCGCGGCCCGAACGGCGCTGCGGCCCGCGTGGGCGCCCAGCATAGCCAGTGCTATGCCAGCTGGTACGCGCATTGCCCTGGGCTGAAGGTCGTGGCCCCCTGGTCCGCCGCCGATGCCAAGGGGCTGATGCGCGCGGCCATCCGCGATCCGAACCCGGTGATCTTCCTGGAAAACGAGATCCTCTACGGCCACACCTTCGAGTGCCCGACCTCGGATGATTTCATCCTGCCCATCGGCAAGGCCAAAATCGAGCGCGCAGGCACGGATGTGACGATCATCGCCTTCTCGATCATGGTGGACACGGCGCTGAAGGCCGCCGAGGCGCTGGCCGAGCAGGGCATTTCCGCCGAGGTGATCAACCTGCGCACCATCCGGCCGCTGGATATCGAGACCATCGCCGCCAGCGTGAAGAAGACCAGCCGCGTGGTGAGCGTGGAAGAGGGCTGGCCGTTCGCGGGCATTGGCTCCGAGATCATCGCCACCGTGGTGGAAAACTGCTTCGACTGGCTGGACGCCCCGCCGGTGCGCGTGGCGGGTGTCGATGTGCCGATGCCCTATGCCGCCAACCTCGAAAAACTCGCCCTGCCGCAGCCCAACTGGGTTGTGGAAGCGGTAAAGAAACTGTTCTGAGCAAGGGAGGCGCAAATGGCCATTAACATTCTGATGCCCGCTCTGTCGCCGACCATGACGGAGGGCAAGCTCGCCAAGTGGCTGAAGCATGAGGGCGACGAGGTGAAATCCGGCGACGTGCTGGCCGAGATCGAAACCGACAAGGCGACCATGGAAGTGGAAGCTGTTGATGAGGGGTTCATCGGCAAGATCTTGGTGCCCGAGGGGACCGAGGGGGTGGCCGTGAACGCGGTGATCGCCATCCTCACCGCCACCAAGGGCGAGGCGCTGGACGCGCCCGCCGCCCCTGCCCCGGCCCCCGTGGCGGCTCCGGTTCCCGTGGCTGCCGCTCCGGCTCCGGCCGCCGCTCCCGTGGCGGTGGCGCATGGCGAGCGCGTGTTCGCCTCGCCGCTGGCCAAGCGCATCGCCAAGCAGGCGGGCATTGATCTGGCCAGCGTGAAGGGCACCGGCCCTGGCGGGCGGATTGTGAAGGCGGATCTGGCGGGCGCACCGGCGCACGCTCCGGCTCCCGTGGCCGTAGCGGCCCCTGCCCCGGTTGCGGCGGCGCCTGCTCCCGCAGCGCCCAAGCCCGCCGCCCCCGCGCCGGTCATCACCGCGCCGCACACCAAGCTTCCGAACTCGACGATGCGCAAGGTCATCGCCAAGCGCCTCTCGGAATCCAAGCAGACCGTCCCGCATTTCTACCTCACGGTGAACATCGAGCTGGACAAGCTGCTGGAGCTGCGCGCCGAGCTGAACGCCAAGTCGCCGAAGGACGGCCCGGGCGCGTTCAAGCTCTCGGTTAACGACCTCATCATCAAGGCCTGCGGCGTGGCGCTGAAGCGGCACCCGGGGGTGAATGCTTCCTGGACCGACGAGGCGATCATTCAATACGACGAGGTGGATATTTCCATCGCCGTCGCCATCCCGGATGGGCTCATCACCCCGATCGTGAAGGGTGCCGACCGGCTGGGTCTCGCCGCCATTTCCAACACGATGAAGGATCTCGGCGCGCGGGCCAAGGCGGGCAAGCTGAAGCCCGAGGAGTTCCAGGGCGGCGGGTTCTCCATCTCCAACCTGGGCATGTTCGGCATCTCCGAGTTCTCGGCCATCATCAACCCGCCGCAGGCCGCCATTCTGGCCGTGGGTGCTGGTGAGCGCCGCCCGGTGGTGAAGGGCGATGCCATCGTGCCCGCCACGGTGATGAGCGCCACACTCTCGGTCGATCACCGCGTCATCGACGGTGCGCTGGGCGCGCAATTCCTCGCCACGCTGAAGGGGCTGATCGAAGAACCCCTGAGCCTGCTTCTTTAACCGGAGGAACCGGAAATGGCTGACAATTTTGACCTGATCGTCGTTGGCGGCGGGCCGGGCGGCTATGTCGCGGCCATCCGCGCCGCGCAGCTGAAGATGAAGGTGGCCGTGGTCGAGGCCAAGCATCTGGGCGGCATCTGCCTCAACTGGGGATGCATCCCCACCAAGGCCCTGCTGCGCTCGGCCGAAGTGAAGCATATGCTCGACCATCTGCCGGAATTCGGTTTCTCGGCCGAGAATGTGAAGGTGGATTTGGGCAAGATCGTCGCGCGGTCGCGCGGGGTCTCCAAGCAGCTTTCGGGCGGCATCGCCCACCTGCTGAAGAAGAACAAGGTGACCGTGTATGACGGTTACGGCAGGCTGATGGGCGGTGGGAATCTCGCCGTCAACCGCGACGGCAAGCCCGTGGCCATGCTGCATGCGCCGCATATCATCCTGGCCACCGGGGCGCGGCCCCGGCAGATTCCGGGGCTGGAAGTCGATGGCAAGCAAATCATCTCGTATTTCGAGGCGATGGTGCCGGAGACCCTGCCGAAATCCCTGCTCATCATGGGCTCGGGGGCGATCGGCGTGGAATTCGCGAGCTTCTACCGCGCTTTGGGCACGGAGGTGACCATCGTGGAGATGCTGGACCGCATCCTGCCGGTTGAGGATGCGGAGATCTCGGGCATCGCACGGAAATCCTTCGAGAAGCAGGGGATGAAGATCCTTACCTCCGCCGTGGTGAAGAAGGCCGAGAAGGGGCCGGCTTCGGTGAAGGTGACAGTCGAGGTTGGCGGCAAGGAGCAGGTGTTCGAGGTCGAGAAGGTGATCTCGGCGGTCGGCATCGTCGGCAATGTCGAGAATATCGGCCTTGAGGACACTAAGGTGAAGGTGGAGCGCACCCATGTGGTGGTGGACGGCTTCGGCCGCACCGGGGAGCCGGGCGTGTATGCCATTGGCGACCTCGCCGGGCCGCCCTGGCTGGCGCATAAGGCCAGCCATGAAGGTGTGGTCTGCGTTGAGGCGATTGCAGGGCTCAACCCGCATCCATTCGAGACCTGGAACATCCCCGGCTGCACCTATGCCCGGCCGCAAGTGGCCAGCGTGGGGCTGACCGAGGCCAAGGCTAAGGAGGCGGGGCATGAAATCCGCGTCGGCCGGTTCCCGTTCATCGGCAATGGTAAAGCGATTGCGCTTGGCGAACCCGAAGGTTTGATCAAGACAATCTTCGACGCCAAGACCGGCGCGCTGCTCGGCGCGCATATGGTGGGCGCCGAGGTGACGGAAATGATCCAAGGCTATGTGATCGCCCGGCAGTTGGAGACCACGGAGGAGGAGCTGATGCATACCATCTTCCCCCACCCCACGATCTCGGAAGCCATGCACGAATCTGTGCTTGACGCCTACGGCCGGGCCATACACTTCTAGCCTCATGGCCACACGCATCGAAATCGACCACCGGGTCCGGCACCCTGAGAAACAAGGGCGGCCGGACAATCCGATCAGCCGGAAACCGGCCTGGATCCGGGTGAAGGCGCCCACCAGCGCCGTGTATCAGGAGACCCGCGAGCTGATGCGGGAGAAGAAACTCGCCACGGTGTGCGAGGAGGCCGCCTGCCCGAATATCGGAGAGTGCTGGTCCCAGCGCCACGCCACCATGATGATCATGGGCGAGATCTGCACCCGCGCCTGCTCCTTCTGCAACGTGTCCACCGGCCTGCCCGCCCCGCTGGATGCCGATGAGCCACGCCGCGTGGCCGAGGCCGTGGCCAAGCTGAAGCTGCGCCATGTGGTCATCACCTCGGTGGACCGCGACGACGTGCCCGATGGCGGCGCCGCGCATTTCGCCGCCGTGATCGCCGCCGTGCGCGAGGCCGCCCCCGGCGTGACGGTGGAGATCCTCACCCCGGACTTCCTGCGCAAGCCGGGTTCGGTGGGCGTGGTGGTGGCGGCCAAGCCGGATGTATTCAACCATAATCTGGAGACCGTGCCCCGGCTGTACCCGACCATCCGGCCCGGTGCGCGCTACTACCAGAGCCTGCGGCTGCTGGATGAGGTGAAGCGGATCGACCCGTCGATCTTCACCAAATCCGGGCTGATGGTGGGCTTGGGCGAGACCAAGTCGGAAATCGGCCAGGTGATGGATGATCTGCGCATCGCGGATGTGGATTTCCTGACCATTGGGCAGTACCTCCAGCCGACCGTGAAGCATGCGGCGGTGGACCGCTTCGTGACGCCGGAGGAATTCGAGGAACTGGCCAGCATGGCCCGCGCCAAGGGGTTCCTCCAGGTTTCGGCAACGCCGCTCACCCGCTCCTCCTACCATGCGGATTCGGATTTCGCGGCCCTGCGCGAAGCGCGGGCAAGGCAGCTTGTGGCGTGACCAAGTACTCCGAACAAAAGCTGGTGCCGTACACCCCGGCCCAGCTCCACGCTTTGGTGGCCGACGTGGCCAAGTACCCGCAATTCCTGCCTTGGTGCGTGGGGGCGCGGGTACGCAGCCATGTGGGGCATGAAATGGTGGCGGATCTGACCATCGGGTTCGGCCCGCTCCGCGAGAGCTTCACCTCCCGCGTGCTGTTCTTGCCCCCGGCGCCGGACGGGGCGCGGGCGATTCGCGTGCAGTACGAGAAGGGGCCGTTCAAGTATTTGCATAATAGCTGGGATTTCGCCCCGCACCCGGATGGCTGCGTGGTGGATTTCTTCGTGGATTTCGAGTTCCGCAGCTTTGTGCTGCAAAAGGCCATCGGCGCAGTGTTCACCGAGGCGGTGCGCATGATGGTGAACGCCTTCCTCAAGCGCGCACAGACCGTTTACGGCCCCCCGGCATTGACGGCATCGGCTAGCCCGGCGCCGAACGCGGCGGCCTGAGCCACCACCTCAATCGATCCAGACCAGCCTATGATAGTCGAATGATTGCGGCGTGTCCGGCTTGATTACGTAGAAAAACGGCGAGAGGTCGAAATCCCGCGGGGTGAATAGCCCGGTGTTGTAAATATGGAAGACCTCCGCCGCCTTGCGCGCCACCGCCGGAACAGTTGAAGGACCGGGGATTTCTGGCAGGATTGGGTAACCCACCATTTGGAAGCACTCGGCGACCAGGGTGGAGCAGATGGCGCGGGTCGGGTCGGCTGACCCGAGCGCGATGGCCCGGCGCCGCCAAGCGCGGGGCACCGGCAGCGGTACCATGTAGCGTGCCAGGTCGAACACGTGTTTCAGGTCGTATTGCCCCCCCAAGCGCGAGACGGCGTGAGCGATGATCTTGTCCGCATCCTCGTCTGTTAGATTGATCGGCCGGCAGATGCGCACATGGTACGGAACAAGCTCGTCCAGCTTGAAGCTGCGCACACCCTCGATGATATCCGCCTCGATGCATTCGCCCCCGCCGGCATAAAGCGCGGCGTGCGACCAGGTGGACTGGGTGAGATATTTTATGACGGTGGAAATCCGCAGATGTCCCTCCACCAGAATCACATCCGCCGGGCGCAACACATGGCGCAGTGTATGGAGATTTACCGGAAGCGCGGGCTCGACCGGTACCCGCTTAGTGAGAAACCGCGCGATGGCGCCGCCAATGAAGCGCCGCAGCCTGTTCATCCGGCCTTCTTCCGCGCCTTTGCCGGCTTGAGCAGCGGTTTGAGGAAACGCCCGGTATAGCTCTCCTCCGTCTGCGCGATCTGCTCCGGCGTGCCGGTGGCGATGATACGTCCGCCCCCTGCCCCGCCTTCCGGTCCAATATCGATGATATGGTCGGCGGTTTTGATCACCTCGAGATTATGCTCGATGACCACGATGGAATTGCCCGTATCCACCAGCGCGTGCAGCACCTCCAGCAGCTTGCGCGTATCCTCGAAATGCAGGCCGGTGGTGGGTTCATCGAGAATATACAGCGTGCGGCCGGTGGCGCGGCGCGCCAGTTCCTTGGCTAGTTTGATGCGCTGCGCCTCGCCGCCCGAAAGCGTGGTGGCCTGCTGGCCGAGCTTGATATAGCCCAAGCCCACGCGCGCCAGGATGCTCAGGCGGTCATGGATTTTGGGCACGGCGGCGAAGAAGGGCAGCGCCTCGTCCACCGACATGTCCAGCACATCGGCGATGGATTTGTTGCGGAACTTCACCTCCAGCGTCTCGCGGTTGTAGCGCTTGCCCTTGCAGGTGTCGCAGGTGACGAAGACATCCGGCAGGAAGTGCATCTCGATCTTCAGCACGCCGTCGCCCTGGCAGGCCTCGCAGCGCCCGCCTTTGACGTTGAAGGAGAAGCGGCCCGGCTTGTAGCCGCGCGCACGGGACTCCGGCATCTCGGCGAACCAGTCGCGGATGGGGGCGAAGAGGTCCGTGTAGGTGGCGGGGTTGGAGCGCGGGGTGCGACCGATGGGGGATTGGTCGATGTCGATGATCTTGTCGAGTTGTTCGAGCCCCTCGATGCGCTCATGCGGGGCGGGGACTTCGCCCGAGCCCATCAGGCGGCGGGAGATGGCTTTGTAGAGCGTGTCGATCACCAGCGTGGATTTGCCTCCGCCGGAGACGCCGGTGACACAGGTGAACACGCCGAGCGGGAATTCGGCGGTGACGTTTTTCAAATTATTGCCACGCGCGCCGACGATCTTCACCGCCCGCCCCTTTTGCAGCGGGCGGCGGGTGGGCACGGGGATGGAGCGGCGGCCGGAGAGGTAATCGCCAGTGATGGATTTCGGGTTGGCCTCGACTTCGTTCGGCGTGCCCTGGGCGATGACATGGCCGCCATTCACGCCAGCGCCGGGCCCCATATCGATGAGATGGTCGGCGGCGCGGATGGCGTCTTCGTCGTGCTCGACCACCAGCACGGTGTTGCCGAGGTTTTTTAGCCGGTTGAGCGTGCCGAGCAGGCGTTCATTATCGCGCTGGTGCAGACCGATGCTGGGTTCGTCCAGCACGTAGAGCACGCCGGTGAGGCCGGAGCCGATCTGCGAGGCGAGGCGGATGCGCTGGCTCTCGCCGCCCGAGAGGGTGGCCGAGCCGCGTGCGAGGGTAAGGTAGTTGAGGCCGACATCGAGCAGGAATTGCAGGCGGTCGTGGATTTCGCGCAGGATTCGCCTTGCGATTTCCAGGCGCTGCGGGGTGAGCGTGTCGGCCACCGTGTCGAACCACGCCTTGGCGTTGTCGATGGACATTTCCGCCACTTCGGCGAGGTTCTTGCCCGCCACCTTCACGGCCAGCGCCTCGGGCTTGAGGCGTGCGCCGTGGCAGGTGCCGCAGGGGCGCTCGGCGTGGTAGCGGGAGAGTTCCTCGCGCACCCAGGCGGAGTCGGTCTCCTTCAGCCGGCGTTCCAGATTGCGGATCACGCCCTCGAACGGTTTGGTGACGGTGTAGGCGCGGGCTGAGTCCTTATAGGTGAATTTCACCTCGTCCTTGGTGCCGTAGAGGAGTTTCTCGCGCACATCCTCGGGCAGTTTTTCCCAGGGCGTGGTCATGCGGATGCCGAAATGCTTGGCGAGCGAGGCGAGCGTCTGGTCGTAATAGGGCGATTGCACGCCGGACCAGGGGGCGATGGCGTTATTGTCCAGCGCGCGCTGCTCGTCTGGCACCACCAGATGCGGGTCGAAATAGATCTCGTGGCCCAGACCGTCGCAGACTGGGCAGGCGCCGTGTGGGGAGTTGAAGGAGAACAGGCGAGGCTCGATCTCCTCGATGGTGAAGCCGGAGACAGGGCAGGCGAAGCGGGCGGAGAACACGGTGCGCTCGCCGGTATCGGCGTCCTCGGCGTAGACGATGCCGTCGGTGAGGCCCAAAGCGGTCTCGAAAGAATCGGCGAGGCGCTGCTCGATGCCGGGTTTGACCACCACGCGGTCCACCACTGCCTCGATCTCGTGTTTCAGCTTCTTGTTCAGCGTGGGAGCCTGGTCCAGCTCGTAGAGCTTGCCGTCGATCTTGGCGCGGGTGAAGCCCTTGCGCTGGAGCTCGGCAAGTTCCTTCTTGTACTCGCCCTTGCGGTCGCGGATCACGGGGGCCAGCAGCAGCAGGCGCGTGCCCTCCTTCATCGCCAGCACGCGGTCCACCATCTGGCTCACCGTCTGGGCCTCGATGGGCAGGCCGGTGGCGGGGGAGTACGGCACGCCCGCGCGCGCCCAGAGCAGACGCATATAGTCGTGGATTTCCGTCACCGTGCCGACGGTGGAGCGCGGGTTCTTGGAGGTGGTTTTCTGCTCGATGGAGATGGCGGGGGACAGGCCCTCGATGGAATCGACATCGGGCTTGCCCATCAGCTCCAGGAACTGGCGGGCATAGGCGGAGAGGCTCTCCACATAACGGCGCTGGCCTTCGGCATAGATGGTATCGAACGCCAGGGAGGATTTGCCCGAGCCGGAGAGGCCGGTGATGACGGTGAGCTGCTCGCGGGGGATCTGGATGTCGATATTCTTAAGATTATGCTCACGCGCGCCGCGAACTGTGATGAACCCGGCACCTTTGTCTTCCGCCATGTCAGCCTCGATGTTCCCGCAATGTTCTTGTAAGATAGGGATTTGCCCGGCATAAAGCAAATATGGTTAAGCGGCGCGGGATGCGTTAAGCTTGATGATGATTTTTGGTTTAGGAGATCCGCGTGGCCGGTAGTGTGAACAAGGTTATTCTGGTGGGCAATCTGGGCAAGGACCCGGAAGTCCGCAACGCGCAGTCGGGCCTGAAGATCGTGAATCTCACCGTCGCGACCTCCGACACCTGGAACGACAAGATGAGCGGCGAGCGCAAGGAACTCACCGAGTGGCACCGCGTCGTCATCATGAACGACCGTCTGGGCGAGGTGGCGGAGAAATATCTGCGCAAGGGCTCCAAGGTTTATCTCGAGGGCAAGCTGCAAACCCGTAAATGGACCGACCAGTCCGGCCAGGACCGCTACACCACCGAGATCATGCTCGGCCGCTTCGGCGGCGAGCTGGTGCTGCTGGATAAGGCCGGTGGCAATGCCGGCATGGGCGGCGGGGATGATTACGGCGCACCCGCGCCGCGCGCCGCCGCACCGGCCAAGGCCCCGGCCCGCGCCGTGGGCGGCTGGGACACGCGCCCGGGCAATGATCTGGACGACGAGATTCCGTTCTAAAATTCCTCTTACCGACAAGAGTTTTTGGGTGCCGCCTTTTTGCAAAAAGGCGGCATTCTTTTTGCCACGATAGGCGGCGGGTTTTACCGTTCTGGAAGCATGAGATGAGCGAACAACCGGGCTCAAGCCCATGCCGGCATCGCCCCACCATGCAAGATGGTTGATCCAAAGCTGGGGAGCTTACGTATAAGCAGCATCAACCGGGAGAAACGGGATGCGAACTTGGCGGCTTTCATGCCTTGCTCTTACGGTGATCTTGGCACTATCCGCTTGCGCTTCACAACCCGCCGCGCCACTGGCGCCACAGCCACTGCGCAGCATTGATGAGGCACGGTTTTTCACTGGAAGATGGTACGAAATCGCCCGCACGCCAATGCAAATTACCAATGGCTGCGTGGCCGGAACGACGGATTATATCCGCGGCGCCAACGGGAAGCTGCGCGAGTTGGACGCCTGCCATATGAACACGCCAGCGGACGAGGAAAAATCCATCCAGGGGCCGGTGACCATCCTGAATCCCGGCGAGAATAATAAGACACTGGTCAACTACCGTCTACTTTATGGTCTGATCACCATCTCACGGACTTATTGGATTACCGACCATGGCGTTGATTATGATTGGTTTATGTTTACCGATCCCGGCTTCAAGAACATCTCGATCTTCACGCGTACGCCGCGCCCCAGTTCGGCCGATGTGGCAAAGCTGACAGCGCGGGCACGGGCGCTGGGTTATGACACCACCAAGCTTGAATACCCCACCGAATTTCCGTCAGGCGCCGACTAACGGGCGCGCCCCAGTCCTGTTCAACCGGAGCAAAAAACCGTAAAGCGGCAGCGGATTTTAGCGTTCTGGGAGCATCAGATGAGCGAGACGAAGCAGCCGGTGATCGGCATTATCGGCGGGTCGGGGCTGTATAATATCGAGGGCCTGACCGATACGCGCTGGGAGAAGGTGGAGACGCCCTGGGGCGCGCCCTCCGACGAGCTGCTGATCGGCCAGTTCCACGGCACCAAGGTGGTGTTCCTGCCCCGCCACGGGCGCGGGCATAAGCTCTCGCCCTCCAGCCTCAACTACCGCGCCAATATCGACGCGCTGAAGCGCGTGGGGGTGACGGACATCATCTCCATGTCTGCTGTCGGCTCGCTGAAGGAAGAGCTGCCGCCGGGGCATTTCGTCATCGTGGACCAGTTCATCGACCGCAGCTTCGCGCGTGAGAAGAGCTTCTTCGGGCCGGGCTGCGTGGCGCATGTCTCCATGGCGCACCCCACCTGCGCGCGCATCGGCGACGCGCTGGAGGACAGCATGAAGGCGCTGGGGCTGAACTATACACGCGGCGGCACGTATCTGGTGATGGAGGGGCCGCAATTCTCCACCCTGGCCGAGAGCAACCTGTACCGCAGCTGGGGCTGCTCGGTGATCGGCATGACCAACATGCCCGAGGCCAAGCTCGCCCGCGAGGCGGAGATGGACTACGCCACCGTGGCCATGGTCACCGACTATGATTGCTGGCACGAGGACCACGACGCCGTGACGGTGGATCAGGTGGTGAAGGTGCTGCTGGGCAATGCCGACAAGGCGCGCTCGGTGGTGAAGGAGGTGCTGCCGCGCCTCTCCGCCCCGCGCCCCGTCTGCCCGCATGGCTGCGACACGGCGCTGCAATACGCGCTGATCACCGCGCCGGAAGCGCGCGACCCGGCGGTGCTGGAGAAGCTGAAGGCCGTCGCCGGACGGGTTCTGTAATAAGAGTGATTCGTGGGGGCTTTTTGAAAAAAGCCCCCACACCCCTAAAAACTTCTGTTAGTTTTTCTTTTCCAGCATTTTTACCAGCATGTGCAGCGTCCGGTTTACGGGGACCGGGATGCTTAGTGCCTCACCCTGGCGCACCACATAGCCGTTTAGATAATCAATCTCCGTCGGCCGCCCGCGCGCCAGATCCTGCGCCGTGGAGGAACGCTGCTCGGGCATAAGTACCGCGAGTTGGCTTACCACCTCATGCATGTCGCCCGGCACTGTCACACCCAGCCGCGAAGCCACGGTTAGGCATTCATCCACCACATCCCGCAGTACCCGTTCCGCGCCGGGGAAGTCCGCGAAGCGACCGTAAGGCATCTGGGCGATGGCGGAGATGGCGTTGTACGCGCAGTTCAAAATTACCTTGCTCCAGAGCGCGCCCTGCACATTGCTGGAAATCTCGGTGGGAATGCCGGCGCGGGTGAATAGCTTGGCCAGAGCTAGGTGACCGCCCAGCACCAGACGGCCGCCGCCATGGTGGCGGACATGCCCCGCCCCCGCCATGTCCGTGCCGACATAGACCACCACCGGGATTACGCCACGGCCCAGCGCCGCCTGTAGCCGCTCGGCATTGTCCACGCCGTTTTGCAGGCTGAGCACCAACGCGTCAGCCCCCAGCACTGGGCGCAACGCCCTGCCCGCTTCCTCGGTATCGGCGGATTTCACGCAGACCAGCACCAGTTCGGCATCAAGCGCGCCCTCGGCCTCCGTGCTCGCTTGCACGGGCACGAACACGCTCTCCCCGGCGCGCTCCAGGCGCAGGCCGTCGCGGTTCATCGCCTCCACATGCTGCGGGCGGCCGATCAGCGTCACCTCATGCCCGCCCAGCGCCAGCAGCGCGCCGTAATAACAGCCGACGGCCCCGGCTCCCATGATCGCGATCTTCATACCAAGCACTATGCCTTGGGCCCAGCGCGCAAAAAACCCCGGCAGGTTGCCCTGCCGGGGTTTTTCAGTTGGCCTGACGGCCGGTGATTACTCTTCGGTCTGCTGGTTACGGCGGCGGATGGCCGCACCCAGGATGTCGCCCAGCGAGGCGCCCGAGTCGGACGAGCCGTAATCGGTGATCGCTTGCTTGTCCTCGTCGATCTCCTTGCCCTTGATGGTGAGCTGCAGCTTGCGGGCAGCGCGGTCCACCGCGGTGATCTTGGCATCGACCTTGTCGCCAACGGCGAAGCGCTCGGGGCGCTGCTCACCCTTGTCGCGCGCCAGTTCGGCGCGGCGGATGAAGCCGGTCAGCACATCGTCAACCTTCACTTCGATGCCGTTGCTCTGCACGGCGGTCACGATGCAGGTGACGATCTGGTTCTTGTGGATGCGATCCAGCACGCCAGCGGCCGGGTCGACCTCAAGCTGCTTGATGCCGAGCGAGATACGCTCCTTCTCCACGTCCACGTCCAGCACCTTGGCCTTGACGACCTCGCCCTTGGCGAACTTCGCAATGGCCTGCTCGCCGGTCTCTTCCCAGGAGAGGTCGGACATGTGGACCATGCCGTCGATCTCGGCGCCAACCGCGATGAACAGACCGAACTCGGTGATGTTGCGGATTTCGCCTTCGACGATGGAGCCGATCGGGTGCTCGTCCTGGAACTCTTCCCAGGGGTTGCGCTGAACCTGCTTCAGGCCCAGCGAGATGCGGCGCTTGGAGGCGTCCACATCCAGCACGACCACTTCCACTTCCTGCGAGGTGGAGACGATCTTGCCCGGATGGACGTTCTTCTTCGTCCAGGACATCTCGGAAACGTGCACCAGACCTTCGACGCCCGGCTCCAGCTCCACGAAGGCGCCGTAATCGGTGATGTTGGTGACGCGGCCGGAGACCTTGATGCCGGGCGGGTACTTGGCTTCCACGCCTTCCCACGGATCGGCCTCAAGCTGCTTCATGCCAAGGCTGATGCGCTGGGTCTCGGGGTTGAAGCGGATGACCTGCACCTTGACCGGCTGACCGATGGTCAGGGCCTCGGCCGGGTGGTTGATGCGCTTCCAGGCGATGTCGGTGACGTGCAGCAGGCCGTCCACGCCGCCGAGGTCCACGAACGCGCCGTAATCGGTGATGTTCTTCACCACGCCGTCCAGGATCTGGCCTTCCTTCAGGCCGTGGATCAGCTCGGAGCGCTGCTCGGCGCGGGTCTCTTCCAGCACCGCACGACGGGAAACGACGATGTTGCCGCGCTGGCGGTCCATCTTCAGGATCTGGAACGGCTGGGAGACGCCCATCAGCGGGGCGACGTCGCGCACCGGACGGATATCGACCTGCGAGCCGGGCAGGAACGCGGTGGCGCCGCCGAGATCGACAGTGAAGCCGCCCTTGACGCGGCCGTGGATCACGCCGTTCACGCGGGTCTGGGCCTCAAAGGCCTTCTCCAGCTGGGTCCAGGACTCCTCGCTGCGCGCCTTCTCACGGGACAGCACCATCGCGCCGTCCTTGTCCTCGTAGCGCTCAATGAAGAGATCGAAGACGTCGCCGGCGTTCACTTCCGGCTTGGCGCCGATCGGGGCGAACTCGCGCAGGGGAACGCGGCCCTCGGACTTGAGGCCGACATCGACAATCACGAAATCGTCGTCGATCCGGAGCACCTTGCCGGAAACGACGGAACCCTCGAAGCCGCCGCCGGCGCCGAGGGAGGAATCGAGAAGAGCAGCGAAGTCATCGGCGCCGGCATAGGCCGGGGCGTCGGAATGACGGAGGGCTTGGGAAGAAGAAGCCATGTGGCTGGAAATGTCCTTAAACATACGGGCGATACGGCCCGGTTGGGTTTGCGCCACCCGGATACGGGCAACGGCTAACGCACCCCTGGCGCCACTTTGGGGCGGGGTGGCTGGTTGACGATGGCGGTCTCTTAGACCCACCGTGAGGGAAGTCAAGCAAATACGCTATAAACCAGAGGGCTACAGAGGCTTCGCGTTCCCGGATTAACTGCTATAAGCCACGCGCGATGACAAAATTCTGCTCTGGCCTTGCCCGTGTCTCCCTGCTCGCCCTGGCTCTCGGCCTGGCGGGGTGCTCCAGCTTTAGCCTGTTCCATAAGAGCCAGGCTCAGGACGAGCTGTTTCCCGGCGGCGTGGTTCCCCCGCCGGACCAGCTCTATGCCCAGGGCGTGGACCACATGCAGAAGGGCGAATACGACAAGGCCGCCAAGGCTTTCGACGCCGAGGAGGAAAACTACCCCTACTCGACCTGGGCCACGCACGCCCAGCTCTTGGCCGGCTACGCCCAGTACAAGCAGCAGAATTACGACGATGCGATCAGCGCGCTGACGCGCTTCATCGGGCTGCACCCGGCCAGCCCCGAGGTGGCCTACGCCTATTACCTGAAGGCGCTGTGCTATTACGAGCAGATCGAGGACGAGCAGCGCGACCAGACCACGACCTTCGAGGCGATCCAGACGCTGCAAGACGTGATCAACCGCTTCCCCGACAGCTCCTATGCCCGCGATGCGCGAATCAAGCTGCGCCTTGCCAATAACCGCCTCGCCGCGCATGACATGACGATCGGGCGCTTTTACGAGAAGCAGCACCTCTATGGCGCCGCCATCGGCCGCTACCAGAATGTGGTAAACACCTACCAGACCACCAGTTTCGTACCCGAGGCCCTGGAGCGGCTGGTGGAATGCTATCTGGACCTCGGGCTGACCGACGCCGCCGTGCGCTCGGCCTCGGTGCTGGGCTACAACTACCCCGGCAGCAGCTGGTACCAAACCGCCTATGGCAAGCTGAAGGAGCACGGGCTGACCACCGCCGCCAACCAGAGCGAGGCGGAAACCGGCGGCAACGCCCCCCCCCCGCCCGCCAAGCACCACTGGTTCTGGATTTTCTAAGACCACATGCTCAACAGCCTCTCGATCCGCGATGTCGTGCTGATCGAGCGCCTGGACCTGCATTTTGACGCGGGGCTGACCGCGCTCACCGGCGAGACCGGCGCGGGCAAATCGATTTTGCTGGACAGCCTGGGGCTGGCGCTGGGCGCACGGGCCGATGCCGGGCTGATCCGCGCCGGGACCGAGCAGGCCGTGGTGGCGGCGAGCTTCTCGGTGGGCGATGGCCATGCCGCACAGGTGCTGCTGAATGAGCACGGACTGGATTCGGGGGCGGAGATTCTCGTCCGCCGCATCGTGGCGCGTGACGGGCGCTCCCGCGCGCTGGTGAACGACCAGCCGGTGAGCGTGGGATTCCTGAAGAAACTCGCCGGGCTGCTGATCGAGGTGCAGGGCCAGCATGAGCAGGTGGGACTTGCGGACCCGGCCAATCATATTTTTCTGCTGGACGCCTTCGGCGTGCCGCCTGCCCCGCGCGAGGCCGTGGCCGCCGCGCATAAGGCGTGGCGCGACGCGGCGGTGCGACTGAAGGAGGCCGAGCGGCGAATCGAGGAGAGCGCGCGGGAGGAGGATTTTCTGCGCCACGCCGCCGATGAGCTGGCCAAGCTAAACCCAGTGCATGGTGAGGAGGAGGCTTTGGCCGCCGAGCGGCTGCGCCTGCAAGCGGGCGAGCGCCGGGCCGAGGCGATTGCCAGCGCCATAAGCGAATTACGCCCCAAGGACCGCCGCGCCTCCGGCCCCGCCGCCGCCCTGCGCGCCGCCGCGCGGGCCTTGGCCCGGGTGACCGTGCCTGCGGGACATGTGAACCCGGCCGGGCCTGCCATGGCCGCACTTGAGCGCGCGGAGATCGCGCTGGCCGAGGCGGAGGATTTCATGGAGCGGCTGGCGGCATCCGAGGAGGATGACCCCCGTGCGCTGGAAGCCACCGAGGAGCGGCTCTTCGCGCTGCGCGCCGCCGCGCGTAAGCATGGGGTGCAGGTGGCGGAGCTACCGGAATTCTATGCCGCACTGCGCGCCAAGCTGGCGGCGCTGGAAAGCGGGGTGGCGGACATTGCGGCGCTGACCGCCGAAACTGCCCGACTGCGCGCCACGTATGTAGAGAAGGCGGCGACACTTTCGGCCCTGCGCGAGGATGCGGCAAAGCGGCTGGAGGCGGCCATCAGCTCCGAGTTGCCGCCGCTGAAGCTGGAGCGGGCGCGCTTCGTGGTGGAGCGCACGATGCTCCCCGAGGCGCAATGGGGCCCGCGCGGGGCGGATGCGGTGCGGTTTCTCATCGCCACCAACCCCGGCGAGGCGCCTGGGGCGCTGGACAAGATCGCCTCGGGTGGTGAACTCTCGCGCCTGATGCTGGCGATGAAGGTGGTGCTGACCGGCGGCGGATCGGTGGAGACGCTGATCTTCGACGAGGTCGATTCCGGCATTGGCGGCGCGACCGCCGCGGCCGTGGGCGAACGCCTCGCCCGCGTGGCGCGGAACGTGCAGGTGCTGGTGGTGACGCACAGCCCGCAAGTGGCGGCGCGTGGCGCGGCTCAGTTGCGCGTGGCCAAGCGCGTGGTGGCCGAGCGCGCTCTGACAGACGTGGAAGTGCTGGACGAGGACGCGCGGCGCGAGGAGATCGCGCGGATGCTCGCCGGCGAAGTGATTACCGACGCCGCCCGTCAGGCGGCTGAAAGCTTGCTGAGGATATGACTGCGAAGACTAGACTCCAGGCGCTGCTCGAACAGATCGAGGCGGCGAACGCGGCCTATTACCAGCACGACGCCCCAGAGATGACCGACGCCGAATACGACGCGCTGCGCCGCGAGGCGGAGGAGATCCTCAAGGCGCATCCCGAACTGCACGAGGAGGCGCGGACGCTGGCACGGGTTGGGGCGCGTCCGGCCACGGGGTTTGGCAAAATTCGGCACCGTACGCCCATGCTTTCGCTGGACAACGTGTTTAGCCAGGAGGATTTCGCCGAGTTCTGGCAGGGTAAGCGGCGGTTCCTCGGCCTCGATGCGCCATGGGAGCTGGTGGCGGAGCCGAAGATCGACGGGCTGTCCATCTCGCTGACTTACGAGAACCGCAAATTTACCCGCGCCGCCACGCGTGGCGACGGCACCGAAGGCGAGGATGTGACCGCCAACATGCTCACGCTGCGCGAGCTGCCGCGCGAGTTGCCGCATGATGCGCCGGATTTCATCGAGATCCGAGGCGAGGTTTACATGACCAAGGCGGATTTCCTGGCGCTCAACGAGGCTAATCCAGACAAGCCCTTCGCCAATCCGCGCAACGCGGCGGCGGGTTCACTGCGCCAGCTCGATCCCTCTGTGACGGCGAAACGCAAACTCTCTCTGTTTGCCTATGCACAAGGCGAAACCACGACACCGGTGGCGGGCACGCATTGGGGGTATCTCACCACGCTCAAACACTGGGGGTTCAAGGTGAACCCCCTCTCGGAACGCGTGGACGAAGGAGATGCGGAAGCGTTCCAGGCGCGTATCGGCACCGAGCGCGCCGAGCTGCCCTATGACATAGACGGCGTGGTATACAAGGTGAACGATCTTGGCTTGCAGGCGCGTCTGGGCTTTGTGGGCCGGGCGCCGCGCTGGGCCTGCGCGTGGAAGTTTCCCGCCGAAAAAGCCAGCACGGTGCTGGAGGATATTGAAATCCAGGTAGGCCGCACCGGGGCGCTGACGCCGCGTGCGCGGTTGAAGCCAGTGAATGTGGGCGGTGTGCTGGTGCAGTACGCGACGCTGCATAACGAGGACGAGATCGCCCGTAAGGGCGTCTGCCCCGGCGACACCGTGGAACTTCAGCGCGCGGGAGACGTGATCCCCCAAATCCTGCGTGTGTTGAAGCACGGCGGCGGCGAGGCGTTTAAATTCCCCACGCATTGTCCTGTCTGCGGCGCGCTGGCGGTGCGCGATACCGACGAAGCCGTGCGCCGCTGCACGGGAGGCCTCTCCTGCCCTGCCCAGGTGGTGGAGAGGCTGATCCATTTCTGTTCGCGCGGGGCGTTCGACATCGAGGGCATGGGGGAGAAAACCGTGCAGGAATTCTACGACGCCAAGCTGCTGCGCGCGGCGCCGGATATCTTCACCCTGCCCGCGCATGAGTCCGAAATCGCAAAGCGCGAGGGTTGGGGCGAGGTTTCCGCCGCCAAGCTGAGCGCGGCCATCAACGCAAGGCGCGAGATCGGGCTGGAGCGGTTCATCTATGCGCTGGGCATACGGCGCATCGGCGAGAACAACGCCAAGCTGCTGGCGCGCCATTACGGCAGCTACGCCAATTGGAAGGCGAGCATGATCGCGGCACAGCAGATTGGCTCAGATGCGCGGCTGGAGCTGGGGTCGATCTCGGGTGTCGGCCCGGCCATCGCCACTGATCTCGTGGCCTTCTTCGCCGAGGCGCATAACCTGGACACGCTGGACGCCCTGGAGCGCGAGGTGAGCGTGCAGGATGCGGTGGCCGCCACCGTCTCCGACTCGCCTCTGGCGGGCAAGGTGATGGTATTCACCGGCACGCTCACCATGGCACGCCCCGAGGCGAAGGCGCGGGCCGAGGCACTGGGGGCCAAGGTGACGGAGTCAGTCTCGAAGAAGACGGATTACGTGGTGGTGGGCGAGGATGCCGGCTCCAAGGCCAAGAAAGCGGCGGAGCTGGGAATCACAATCCTCACGGAAGCGCAGTTCCGGGAGCTGGCGGGGCTATGACGGCAATCGCCCTCACCGCGTTCCTGCTCGCTTTTCCGGCGCTGTTTTCCATCGTCAACCCGCTGAGCAGCGCGATCATTTTTCATGAGGTGACGGCACAGCAAACCCACGCGGAACGTGTGACGCTGGCGCGGCGGGTGGCGGTGTATTCCATGCTCGTCATGCTCGTCGCCCTCGGGGCGGGCACCTATATCCTCAGCTTCTTCGGCATCTCGCTGAACGCGCTGCGCATCGCCGGTGGCGTGGTCGTCGCGGTGCGGGCTTATGAGATGCTCTCCGCACCCGACACCACCACCGCGCGCAAGCAGCGCGAGGCCGAGCCCGTGGGCGCCGCCGAGGTCGAGGATCTGGCGGGTTATGCCTTCTTCCCCCTCACCTTGCCCTTCACCACTGGGCCGGGGACCATCGCGGTGGCGATTTCGCTTGGTACCGCCCGGCCCGATGCCCTGGCCGCCGCGGGCGCGTTCTATACCGGGGCCAGCCTCGCCGTGCTGGCCAACGCCGTGCTGATCTGGGCTTGCTACGCCATGGCCGACCGCATGACCGCGGCGCTGGGCAGCACCGGGCGGCAGGTGGTGGCACGCATGGCGGCGTTTCTTCTGCTGGGTATTGGTGTGCAGATCGCCATCAACGGCCTCGTGCCCGTGCTGCACGACGCGCTGGCTCGGTAACTTCCCGGTTCACACGCCCGCGCAAATCCGCCGCCCTTACCAATCGTGGTCCACCGGGAAGAAATTCATATTCGCATCCATCGTTGCCTTATTCGCGGCTGATACTTTCGGGAAATGCGCCAAAATGGCCAGTGTTTGTTCAGGAGTCCTGGTAAAATCGGGGCCGGACAATGCAGCCAGGGCCGCTGTCTGGTCGCCTCTATCCAACGCGTGAGATGCCGCCACCAGATGGTCGATCACTGATTGCGACGGCGCGCTCTCGGGCACGCCAAGTATGCCGCGCACCTCGGTGCGTGCATCCAGCATCTCCTGTTTCGTGATTTCATCCCAACCGGCCCAGCGCCCGCTGGACGAAAACTGCCCCGCCATGGCGTCCAGCGAGGCGATCGCCAAGGCCATGTCGGCTGGCTTCCCTTGCATTCTCTCAGGGTAGGCGAATGCGATCATGGCGTCGTTAACGGCGGCAAGCGCTGGGTCTTCCCCCACAACGGAATTGCCGAACGCATCCTCGGGTAAATAACCGGTCGATGGCACCGGCGCTTCATGAACACAGCCGGCCAGGGCAAGGCAAACCAGGGGCAGCAGGAGAACGCGGCTCATCATCTTTGTCTCCATCCAAGATATAGGGACCGCGTTGATCATATACGAACATCCCCAAAAGCCACCCATCGGCAGTCTCTTGCATCCCTTATAATAAGCATGCTTATTATATCCCTGCTATGGAAGTGGATTTCGAGCGGGATTTGTTTTTTCTGATGCATGACGTCGCCCGGCTGACCCGTGTGGAAGCCGATAAGCGCGCGCGCGTGAACGGCATGACCAGAGCGCAATGGGGCATGTTGCTGCGGCTCTCGCGCAAGCCGGGAATCAGCCAAAAAGAACTGGCCGACGCCATGGAGGTGGAGCCGATCACCGTGGCGCGGATGGTGGACCGGCTGGAAGCCGCCGGGCTGGTTGAGCGCCGGGCCGATGAGCAAGACAGGCGCATCTGGCGGCTGCATCTGCGCGAGGCGGCCATGGGCATGCTCACCGATATCCAGCAGCAGCGCGACGAATTGGCGCGCTTCATCACCGATGGCGTCACCCCCACACAGCGCGAAGCGATGGTGGCGGTGCTGCTGCGGATGAAGGCGAACCTTCTGCACGGCACGACGACAACGGCGCGGCATGAACCCGCCGGGGAGCCAGGAGAGAAAACGTAATGTCACAGGCCAACCCGCTGGCGCGGGACCAATCCGCGCCGCCGAAGCCGGGCTCGGACGCACTCGGGCGGCTGTACCAAGGCCAGATGCTGCGGCCAGCCCTGATGCTGGGCGGGGTGCTCGCGGTGCTGCTGTCATCGCTGCTGTTCTGGCTGGCGGGCGGGCGATATGTCGAGACCGACGACTCCTATGTAGATGCGGCGAAGGTCTCGCTCTCCACCGATGTCTCGGGACTGGTGGGGCAAGTCTTCGTGCATGACAACCAGCATGTGCGAGCCGGGCAGCCTTTGTTCAGCCTGGACCAGTCGAATTTCGTCATCGCGATTGCCGGGGCCAAGGCGCAGCTCGCCCAGGCGGCGCAGGACATCACCGCGACCAAGCGCGGCTATGCCGAGGCACTGGCGGAGATCACGGCGCAGCAGGTGCAGATCGCCAAGGACCAGGCGGATCTGGCCCGCTACGCCAAGGTGCTGGGCAATGGCGGGGTGACGCGCGAGATGTACGACGACGCGCGTTTCGCCTTGCAGGCAGACCAAGCCAAGCTGACGCAGATGCAGCAGGCGGCCGGAGTGGAACTGGCCAAGTTGCAGGGCAATGTGGATATCCGCCCCGAGGATGTGCCGGAATACCAGAACGCCCTGGCGGCGCTGAACAATGCGGAGCTGGCGCAGCAGCACAGCGTGGTGAAAGCGCCGTTCGACGGCACGGTGACGCAGGTGGAGCAGTTGCAGCCGGGCATGTTCCTGCCCGCCGGTACCGCGGCGTTCGGCATGGTCTCGGACAGCGATGTGTTCGTCACCGCCCAGCCCAAGGAGAACCAGCTCACCTGGGTGCGCCCCGGCCAGAACGTGACGGGGACGGTGGATACCTATCCCGGACAGGAGTGGAGGGGCGTGGTGGAGAGCATCTCGCCTGTCAGCGGCTCGGAGTTTTCCATCCTGCCGGCACAGAACTCCTCGGGCAACTGGGTGAAGGTGGTGCAGCGTCTGCCGGTGCGTATCCATATCGTCTCCGGCCCCGATGACATGCCGTTGCGCGCGGGAATGAGCACGGAAATCTCGATCGACACCCGGCACCACCGGCATCTGTCGGATTTGTTCTGATGTCCGGCGCCGCGGGGGCGGTGGAGCTTAATGTCGAACGGCGCGGGATCATCACCGTGTGCCTGATGATCGCCACGCTGATGCAGGCGCTGGATTCCACAATCGCCAATGTCGCCCTGCCCTATATGCAGGGCTCGCTCGCCGCCTCTTCCGACGAGATCACCTGGGTACTGACCTCCTATGTGGTGATGGCCGCGATCATGACCGGGCCGGTGGGGTGGCTCGCCACGCGGTTCGGGCGGAAGAACTTGTTCATCGCCTGCCTGGTCGGCTTCACCGTCACCTCCATGCTGTGCGGGGTGGCGGGCTCGCTGACGCAGATGGTGCTCTACCGGCTGGCGCAAGGCGCGTTCGGCGCGGCGCTCGTGCCGCTCTCGCAATCCACGATGCTGGACATCTACCCGCCGGAGAAGCGCGGTGCGGCGATGTCGATCTGGGGCATGGGGGTGATGGTCGGGCCGATCCTGGGGCCGACGCTGGGCGGCTACCTCACCGCGCAATTCGACTGGCGCTACGTGTTCTTCGTCAACCTGCCCTTCGGCATCGCCGCCGTGCTTGGGCTGATGTTCTTTATGCCGGGTGAAAACCGGCGCGGCACGGGGCGGTTTGACTGGACAGGCTTTGCCCTGCTCTCGCTGGCGCTGGCGGCGCTGCAATACGCGCTCGACCGTGGCGAGGAATTCGACTGGCTGGATTCGGCGACCATCGTCACCTGCTTCATCGCCGCCGGGCTTGGGTTTTATCTGTTCATCGTGCACATGTTCCTGGCGCGCAACACCTTCCTCTCCCGCGCCTTGTTCGCCGACGCCAATTTCGCCGCCTCGCTCGTCACCATCTTCTCTGTGGGGCTGGTGCTGCTCGCCTCCTCGGCGCTGCTGGCGCCGTATGTGGAGAATCTGGGCGGCTACCCGGTGGCGGCGGCTGGGTTGGTGATGGCGCCGCGCGGCTTCGGCACACTGCTCGCCATGCAGGCCATGGGCAGGCTGACCAACCGGATGGACCCGCGCCATCTGATGCTCATCGGCTATGGGTTGCTCGGACTTTCGCTCTACATGCAGCAGGGTTGGACCCCAGCGGAGAGCCAGATCTACATGATCCTGACCATCACCATCCAGGGTGCCGGGATAGGCTGCGTGTTCGTGCCGCTGCAGGTGGTGGCCTTCTACACCATGCCGGCTGAGCTGCGCACGCAGGGGGCGGCGCTGCTCAGCCTGGTGCGCAATATCGGCAGCGCCATCGGCATCTCCCTCACCTCGGCCGTGCTGCAGCACATGACTCAGGTGGAGCACGCCGTGCTGGCCGCGCAGGTCACCCCGTTCAACCGCGCCTTGCAGGTGGGCGGCGCGGTGAGCCGCATGCTCGACCCGGCCACCCCCAAGGGCGCGGCGCTGCTGGACCTGCTGGTGAACACCCAGGCGCAGATCATCGCCTATATCGACGACAGCCGCTTCATGCTGCTCGCCACCATTCCCGCGATGGCCTGCCTGCTGCTGATGCGCAAGCCGCAACCCACGAAGACATCAGCCGCCACATGAAGCCGCCCAGGGCGTGACAAATACACCATCGCACGGGCATGATGCACGCGGAGGGCTTTGATTTGACGGCGAATCTGAAAGCGGAAGTGGAGATCATCCGGCGCAGCGGGTTGTTTTTCTCCTCTTGGTATCTGGCGCAGCATCCTGGCATTGCCGCCGGAAATGACGGTGTGGAACATTTCTGCACCGAGGGCTGGCCCAATGGCGCGCGGCCCAACCCGTATTTCGAGCCCGCATGGTATCTGGCGCGCTACCCGGATGTCGCCGCCGCAGGGTTTAATCCACTGCTGCATTATATCGTCGCGGGAGAGGTGGAGGGGCGCGATCCGTCACCGCTGTTCCACGCCGCCTGGTACCGCGAGACCTACCATCTGGGGCCGAAGGACGCCTGCCTGCGCCACTATCTGGAGCGCCGCCGCACCGGGCAGGTGAACCCCGTGCCGGTGTTCGACGCCGCCTGGTACCTGGAAAACAACCCCGATGTAGCCGAGGGCGGCGCGGATCCGTTCGAGCATTTCCTGGTTTTCGGCGTGGCCGAGGGGCGCAACCCGGCACCGGATTTCGACCTTAAATTCTACGTCAACCGCTACGGCGCCATGCTGAACGGGGAGAACCCCCTGCTGCATTACCTGGCGCACCGCGCGAGCGGGGTGTTCCTGCCTCAGCGCCCGGAGCAGGAAGGGTTGGTGCCCGCCGCCGTGCGCCGCGCCACCCGCCCCGCCTCGTTCTTCGAGGAATTCCAGCCCGCCCCGGCGCATGCCAAACGCAAGGCGAAGCTGCTGGCCTATTACCTGCCGCAATTCCACCACGTGCCGGAGAACGACGCATGGTGGGGCAAGGGCTTTACCGACTGGACAAATCTGGGCCGGGCGCTGCCGCGCTTTATCGGCCATGTGCAGCCGCGCATCCCGCGCGATCTCGGGCATTACTCGCTGGACGACCCAAATACGCTGAAGCGCCAGATCGAGATGGCCAAGGGCGCGGGGCTGCAAGGCTTCGTGTTCTATACCTACTGGTTCAACCGGCACCGCCTGCTGGAAAAACCGCTGGAACAGTTTCTGTCTGACAAATCCTTGGACTTTTCCTTCTGCGCGATGTGGGCGAACGAAAATTGGACGCGGCGCTGGGACGGGTTGGAGCGCGAGGTGTTGATCGCGCAGGAATACCTCGAAGAAGACGACCCGGCGCTGATCGCGCATTTCGCGCGGTTGTTCGAGGACCCGCGTTATATCCGCATCGATGGCCGTCCACTGCTGATGATTTATCGCGTCACGCTGATCCCTGACGCGACGGCGCGCATCGCCAAATGGCGGCGCATGTTCAGCGAACTCCACGGTGAGAAGCCAATCATCATCATGGCGCAGAGCTTGGGCGATTATGACCCACAACCCTACGGGCTGGATGGCGCGGTGGAATTCCCGCCGCATAAGCTGAGCCAGGAGACGCGGCGGATCAACGATACGCTAGAACTGCTGGACCCGGATTTCGGCGCCACGGTGCATGACTATGAGGATATCGCGGCGACATCTCTGAAACTGCCGGTACCGGATTATCCGTTGATCAAAGCCATCGTACCGGGCTGGGACAACGACCCGCGCCGCGAGGGCAAGGGGCTGGCGCTGCACAATGCCACGCCTGCGCTGTATCAGGATTGGCTTGAAAAACTCATAGACTATACCGCGGATCATCCGTTTTACGGCGAGCGGGTGATCTGCGTGAACGCCTGGAATGAATGGGCCGAGGGCGCATTTCTGGAGCCGGATGTTCATGCGGGTGCGGCTTTCCTCAACGCCACCGTGCGCGCCATTTGCGAGCGGGATGTGGCGGAATTCTCGAACGGCATCTTGCTCGTGGGGCATGACGCGCAGGCACATGGCGCGCAATTGCTACTGCTCAACATCGCGCGCAAGCTCAAGCGGCAATGGGGCGTCAAGGTGCATCTGCTGCTGCTGGGTGTCGGCCCGCTGCTGGGCAAGTATTACGATACCGCCGAGGTCAGTGTCGCCTACGACAAGACGATCATCGGCAATCTGCTCGATAAATACAAAGAAATGGGCATACGCAGCGCCATCGTGAACTCCGCCGCCTCGGCGCGGGTGGTTCCGTGGCTGGAGGCACGCGGCATCAGCGCGACGCTGCTGGTGCACGAAATGCCGCAATTGCTGAAGGAGTATAACCTCGAGATCCAGGCGCGGCTTGGTGCGGGGGCTGCGAGCCATCTTGTGTTTTCCTCAAGCTATTTGCGGGAGAAATTCTCGGCTGCGGTGGAGCTGAAGCGCGCGGATGCAGTGGTGCTGCCGCAGGGTAATTACCAGGAGATGCGCTTCGATGCTCAGGCGCGCGCGCGCATCCGCCGCGAGCTGGGTATCGGTGACGAACAGTTCCTCGTGTTGGGCGCGGGGTTCGCGCATATCCGCAAGGGTTTCGATCTCTTTCTGCAAATGGCACGGAATTTTTCCAAGCGCCGGGGCGATGTTCATTTCGTCTGGGTGGGGGATATCGAGTTCATGCTGCGCACCTATCTCGCCCCCGAGATGGAGCGCGTGCGTGAAAGCGGCTGCTTCACCCATATCCCCTATACCGAACGCGTGGCCGAGTACTTCTCCGCCGCCGATGTGCTGGCGCTGACCTCGCGCGAGGACCCGCTGCCGACCGTGGTGATGGAGGCGATGGCCTGCGGCGTGCCCTGCGTGGCGTTCGACGAAAGCGGCGGCATCCCCGAGCTGCTGCGCCGCGAGAAGGCCGGGCGCGTGGCCCGCGCCGCCGACGCGGATGACTTCCTGGCCGAGCTGACCAGCCTGCTCGACCATGAGAAGCTCGCCGCACTGCGCCCGCGCCTTTCGGCCATGGCGGCGAAAAAATTCGAGTTCGGCGCCTATGTGGAGGAACTGCTGCGCCTAGCCACCCCGGCGCTGAAGACCGTGAGCGTGGCGGTACTGAACTATAACTACGCGCGCTATTTGCCTGAACGGCTGGCCACCGTATTCGCACAGACCTATCCGGTGCAGGAGGTGCTGCTGCTGGATGATGCCTCCAGCGACGACTCGCTGGCCGTGGCCGCGGAGATGGCCGAGGCGGCGGGACGGGAGTTGCGCGTGCTGGCGAACCAGAAGAACAGCGGGGTGTTCGCGCAATGGCGGCGCGCGGCCGAGGCGGCTTCGGGCGAGTATGTCTGGCTGTGCGAGGCAGATGACGCGGCGGATCCGCGCTTCCTCTCACGGCTGATAGAGGCGATGTCCGGCGCCGGGGCACCGCTGCTGGGCTTTACCGACAGCCGAGCCATCGACGAGGCTGGCAAGGAAGTGATGCCGGATTACCAGTCCTATTACTTCTCCTGCGGGGTGCGGGAGCTGGTGGTTTCGGGCATCTGGGCCGGCCGGGAGTTCGCGGCGCGGATGCTGAGCGTGCGCAATCTCATCCCGAACGTGAGTGCCGTGCTGTGGCGGCGCGAGGCGCTGCTAAAGGCTCTGGAAACAGTGCCCGACCTTGGCGAATGGAAACTCGCCGGGGATTGGCGGCTGTATCTGGCCCTGCTGGCTGGGCAAGGAGGAGAACTGGTGTATGTTGCCGAGCCGCTGAACACGCACCGGCGCCATGCCGGAGGCGTGACCCAGTCTCTGGACGCCGAAGCGCATCTGGCAGAGATCCGGCGCATGCATGAGCTGGCCGCCAAGACGCTCAAGCTGCCCAAATCCACCCGGACTGCACAGGCCGAGGATCTGGGCCGGCTGAAGGCCCAATTCGCTCGTGCAGCAAAAAAGCCCGCCAAACCGATTGCCAGGCGGCGCAAGGTTTGATTGAAAAGGCATGGCTAAATGTCTCTCTTTCCTTGGAATGCATGCATGAAAATTCTTCTCACCGGCGGCTGCGGGTTCATTGGTTCGGCGGTGGTGAGGCGGGCGATCCGGCTGGAGGGGCATCAGGTCGTGAATATCGACAAGATGACCTATGCCGCCTCGGAGGATGCGCTGGAGGATGCGCGCCACCACCCCAACCATGTGCTTCTGAGGCAGGATATCTGCGACCTCGCCGCCATCCGCGCCGCCTTTGCGGAACACCAGCCGGATGCGGTGATGCATCTGGCCGCCGAGAGCCATGTGGACCGCTCCATCGACGGCCCCGCCGCCTTCGTGCAGACCAATGTCACCGGCACCTTCTCCATGCTGGAGGCGGCGCGTGAATATTTCGCGACGCTGAGCGGGGAGAAGCGCGAGCGGTTCCGCTTCCACCACATCTCCACCGACGAGGTGTTCGGCGCGCTGGAGGATAACGATCCCCCCTTCAACGAGCACACACCCTATGATCCGCGCAGCCCGTATTCGGCCTCCAAGGCGGCATCGGACCATCTGGCGCGGGCCTGGATGCATACCTATGGGCTGCCCGTAATTGTTTCCAATACCACCAACAATTACGGCAAATGGCAGTTCCCGGAGAAGCTGATCCCGCTGGTGACGCTGAACGCCATCGAGGAGAAGCCCCTGCCCGTGTACGGCGCCGGGCTGAACACGCGCGACTGGCTGTTCGTGGATGACCATGCCGAGGCGCTGTTGAAAGTGGTGACACAAGGCGTGCCGGGCGAGACTTATTGCATCGGCGCGCGCCAGCCGCGGAAGAATATCGACGTGGTGAAGGCGATCTGCGCCGTGCTGGACGAGAAGCTGCCCAGCCCGAACGGCAGCCGCGAGCGTCTGATCACCTACGTGACGGACCGGCCCGGCCATGACAACCGCTACGAGATCGACCCAGGCTCGGCGGAGGCGGCCCTGAGCTGGACGGCTGCGCATGATTTCGAGCGCGGGCTGCGCGCCACCATCGACTGGTACCTGGCCAACACCGAATGGTGGCAGGGGATCAGGGCGAAGACATATGCTGGGCAGCGGCTGGGAGCGGCGGCATGATCACCAAGGGCATTATTCTCGCGGGCGGCTCGGGCACGCGGCTGCACCCCATCACCCAGGCCAGCTCCAAGCAGCTGCTGCCGGTGTATGACAAGCCGATGATCTATTACCCGCTCTGCACCTTGCTGCTGGCGGGGATCAAGGAGGTGCTGATCATCTCCACCCCCACCGACCTGCCGCAATTCCAGCGTCTGTTCCACGATGGTTCGCATCTGGGCATCCGCATCTCCTATGCCGAGCAGCCAAGCCCGGACGGGCTGGCGCAGGCGTTTCTCATCGGCGAGGAGTGGATCGGCGGCGAGGCCTGCGCCCTGGCGCTGGGCGATAACCTCATCCATGGCGATCACCTCTCCACCCTGCTGCGCGCCGCAGGGGCGAGACCCGAGGGCGCGACCGTGTTCGCCTATCAGGTGCGCGACCCGGAGCGTTACGGCGTGGTCAGCTTCGATGCCGATGGCAAGGCGCTGGACATCGTGGAAAAACCCGCCAAGCCTGCCTCCAACTGGGCGGTCACGGGGCTGTATTTCTACGACAACCGCGTGGTGGAGCTGGCGAAGACGATCAAGCCCTCCCCCCGTGGCGAGCTGGAGATCACCGATCTCAACAACCTATATCTGCAGGAGGGCACGCTGAAGGTGGAGCGGCTCGGGCGCGGCACCGCGTGGCTCGATGCCGGTACGCCGGATTCCCTGCTGCAAGCCGCCACCTTCGTGCAGACCATACAGAGCCGCCAGGGCAACCTCGTCGGCTGCCCGGAGGAGGTGGCGTTCCGCATGGGGTTCATCGACAAGGACCAGCTCAAATCCCGCGCCGCGCTCATCGGCAAGACCGAGCTGGGACGAATTCTCAACGATATTGCCGAAGGGGCGCACCACTGATGAAGATCGAGTCTCTCGCCATCCCCGAGGTGAAGCTGATCATCCCCCCCAAATTCGGCGATGCGCGGGGATTCTTCTCCGAGACCTGGAGTGCTTCCAAGCTGAAGGCCCAGGGCTTTGATGAGACGTTCGTGCAGGACAACCAGAGCTTCTCCGCCGCCAAAGGCACCATTCGCGGGCTGCATTGCCAGGTGGCACCCAGCGTGCAGGGCAAGCTGGTGCGGGTGATCCGTGGCGCGATCTGGGATGTGGCGGTGGATATCCGCAAGGGCTCGCCGACCTATGGCAAATGGGTGGCGGCGGAGCTTTCGGCGGAGAACTGGGCGCAGCTCTGGATCCCCGGCGGGTTCCTGCACGGGTTCTGCACCATCGCGCCGGATACCGAGGTGATCTACAAGGTCACCGCCGATTACGACAAAGCCGCCGAGCGTGCGGTTATCTGGAACGACCCGGATCTGGCCCTGCCCTGGCCCGTGGCCCCGGGCGAGGAACTGCTCTCGGACAAGGACAAGATCGCCCCGCGCCTCGCGACGTGCGAGAGCTGGTTCACCTATCCATGATCCTGATCACCGGAGCCTCCGGCCAGCTGGGCGATGCGCTGGTAAAACTGTGCCGCGAACGCGGGATTGAGTTCACCGCCGTGGCGCGGCCAGAGTTCGATTTCGAGAAGCCGGAGAGCATCTCGGCCTGTTTTGCCGCCGCGAAGCCGGATCTGGTGATCAACGCCGCCGCCTATACGGCAGTGGACAAGGCTGAGGCCGACCAGGAGGCCGCAAAGGCGGGCAACCATACCGGCCCGCTGGCCCTGGCGCAGCTCTGCGCAGCGGCGGATGTGCCGTTCATCCATGTCTCCACCGATTATGTGTTCGATGGCGATAAGGGTGCGCCCTATGTGGAGACCGACCCGACTGGCCCGACCGGCGTGTATGGCGCGACCAAGCGGGATGGCGAAGAGGCGATCCTGGCCACCAATGCCAAGGCGGTGATTCTGCGCACCGCCTGGGTGTATTCGGCACATGGAAAGAACTTCGCCCGCACCATGCTGAATGCCGGGCGCAAGATGCCGCTGCTGCGCGTGGTGGCGGACCAGCGCGGCACACCCACCGCCGCGCCCGATCTCGCCGCCGCGATTTTGGCGATCGCGGCGAAAATCCGGGCCACGGGCTGGCAACCCGAGTACCGGGGCATCTTCCACGCCACCGGGGCTGGAGAGACCACGTGGCACGGCTTTGCCTGCGCCATCTTCGCCGAAGCCGCCAAGCACGGCTACAAGGCGCCGGAGGTACAGGCCATCGCCACCGCCGACTGGCCAACCCCAACCCGCCGTCCGCCAGACTCCCGGCTGGACTGCGCCAAGCTGACGCAAGTCTTCGGCGTGAGCCTGCCGGATTGGCAAGTAACACTGCCAGGAATTATAGACACTCTGTTAGTTTTAGACGCATCTTGAGACGAACCGAATTAATTTTTTGCGCTCCGCAGCATAAATCTCCGGGTTTCCGTTGCGCCGCTCCAAGTGGCACCTGTATAACAAAAATGAGTACATTCATGATTTGAGGCATTGGGCAGCTATGGTCACGGCTGGTTGGCGTACGTCCAATAACGACTGGACGGTTTAGCTATGACGCTGCCTGCGCGAGCCGCCCATGCGGGCAAGATTGCCATCCTGCTCTCCACCTATAACGGCGCGCGCTTCCTGCCCGCACAGCTCAACAGCTTCCTGGCGCAAACGCATGAGGACTGGGTGCTACATTGGCGCGATGATGGCTCGACGGATGAGACCGTCGACATCATGCGCGCTTTCGCTGCCAAGGTGGGAGCGGAACGCTGTGTCGAATCGCCGTCTTCCGGGCCGCATCTGGGGGCTTCGCCCAGCTTCTTTATCCTGCTGCAGGAGAATATCGGGGCCCATGCCGTCGCCTTTGCCGACCAGGACGATGTGTGGCTCCCGGAGAAGCTGGCAGGCGCCCTGGCGATGCTGGAGGAAGCGGCGGATGCTCCGGCGCTGTACTGCTCCCGGCAATATCTGGTGGACGAGTCTCTGCGCGGGGCCAAGCTCTCCGCCCAGCACGGCAAGGCACCAGGGTTTCCAGCCTGCCTGACGCAGAATATCGCCAACGGCAACACGGTGGTGATGAACGCCTCGGCCGCAGCCCTGGTGGCCAGTTCCGACTATCCCGCCAACACGGTGCATGACTGGTGGAGCTATATCGTGGTGTCGGCCTGCGGCGGGCGGATTCTGTTCGATGAGCGCCCGCAAGTGCTCTACCGGTTGCATAAGAGCAATCTGATCGGCCGGGCCAAGCCGCTGCCGGCCCGCGCCCTGGCGGCGCTGAGGCGCGGCCCACGTGTGTATATGACGATGATGCACCGCCATGCCGATGCGCTGGCGGCACAGACTGTGCGGCTGGCGCCCCAGGCGCGGCGGGATTTGCGGCTGGTGCGCGCCGGGCTGCACGGCGGGCTGCTGGAGCGCATGCGCGCGCTCTTCTGCCCGCGCTTCCGGCGCCGCACGCTGCTGGAGAACCTGCTTTTCACCTACTGGTTTCTGACCAGCCCGGCCACCCAGCCGGAAGCCATCTCCCCGCCCGGCTGGCAGCCTGCCGAGCAGCCGCCCCCGGCGAGGAAGCTGCACCCGCGTTAAGGCGAGACTTCCTCGCGGATGTCCTGCCACTCCTCGGTGAAGGGCTTCTTGCGGAAGGTCGCCCAGAAGAAATTCATGGTGTAGCGCAGGCCGATGGTAAATACGCCCTCGCCCACCAAGCGGCGTCCGGAGGATTGCGCCGGCAGGCGGAAGGTGAACTTGACCCGCCCCACCTTGGAGAGGCGGTTGGCCATGTCCGTATCCTCGCCATAGAAGGAGAAGCGATGGTCCGGGTTGCCGAGCTTGAGCATCGCCTCGCGCTTGACGATGAAATTACCACCCTGGAGCATCGCCCCCACGTTCAGGACGTAATGATTGAACACATAGGCCAGCCAAGCGAGCCGGTAATAGGAGGCGACAACCATGTTCACCTTCCGCGGCACACCGTAGTAGATATACGGTCCCGAAAGGGCGACGAGGTTCTGGCCCTGCTCGAACTGGCGCAGCACCTCGCTTAACCAGCCGGGCGGGATGATGGTGTCGGCGTCGATATTGGCGATCAGCTCGCCAGTGGAGTGTTCGAATCCACACCAGCGGGCCTGCACCAACCCTTTGCGCGGCTCGTCCACCACCCGCACGCCCTCCACGGACTCGGCCACCTCGCGGGTGCGGTCCGTGCTGGCGTTATTGACGACGATGATCTCGGCATCCTGGCCCAACACCTGGCCAGCACGGGAGATCTCCTCGCGTATGGCCATCAGCGAATTGGCCAATAGCGCTTGCTCGTTATAGGCAGGCACAACAAAACTGATCTTCATACGCTACGCTCCAGACGACTCGGCGGCACTAGCCGTTTGAATCGGTTATCAACAGGGGAACTTGCGAGAAATCGAATGACCTTTTTATGACAGAAATATATACGGCGCGGAAGCAAATTACCTGTCGCGCCGTTCACAACAGCCCGCCAAGGTTGACAGCGGCGCCCACTCCCGGCATACCGCGCCTCCAATTGTCCCTTTTTGTTCCCGAGAGTCGCCATGAAGATCCGTAACTCATTGAAGTCCGCGAAAATTCGCGACAAGAACTGCCGCGTCGTCCGCCGCCATGGCCGGGTCTACGTGATCAACAAGAAGAACCCGCGCATGAAGGCGCGCCAGGGCTAACCTTCTTTTCACCTCTGGTGGCAGGCAACCCGGCCGATTGGCCGGGTTTTTTGTTTTGCCGCCTCAGGGCGCAGGCACCGGGCCCAGGGGAGCATCACGCTCCCCTGGAGCTTCCCAAAGGCTAGTCAGCCAGCAACGCCAGCGGGCGCGGCCAGAACATGCCAGCGCGGGCACGGTAAGCAGCATAGGCGGTCGCCAGTTCGGAAGAGGCGAATTTACGTTCCTCGCGGCTGGCGGCGTCGATGTACAGGGCCGTCATCAGCACCGGCGCAACCCAGCCGGCCAGGCTATGCACGGCAATGGCGGTGCCGAGCCAGAACAGCACATAGGCCAGGTAAAACGGGTGGCGCACATAGCGGTACGGCCCGTGATTAAGCAGGAAGTTGGGGCTGTCATTGTCGTAGGCCAGGGTCGGCGGAGTGCGGCGGCTGGCGAGAATCGCCGCGGCGAACACACCGAGCGAGGCCGTGAACAGCGCGATGGAAAGAAACCAGGCTGCGCCGAGTCCATGCACGAGATTCCACAGGAAGCCCGCGAACAACATCATGCTGAGCCCGCTCGTTACCTGCATGCCCAGCGGCATGGCGCCTGTGGAACGGAAATGCCCGCGCACGCCCCAACAGAAGGCGGAGAAGCAGATGGCGGCGTCGATACCGGTGATGGCAGAGAAAACAGTGTGCATTTTACTAGACCTTTCGTGAGAATCGGGGATTTTGGATTAAAAGACGCTGACGGTTTCGCCGCGCAGCAGGCCGGCGTAGGTGTTCTGCGGACCGCTGCCGGTATCGACCATCGGGATGTCGCGCAGCACCGAGTCGTAACGGGAGTTGCGGCAGGTCATCAGGTTCGTTTCGAACTTGACGCCAGCATAGCGCCGCGGGCCTGCGACATATTCAAAGTGCAGGCGCTTGTAGAACGGCGTGTGATTGCGCCGGACGCAGGAGAGCGTCATGTCCGAGCGTTCCTCGGCCACGAAGAAACCGACGAACCGGTAAAGAACGAAGACCAGCTCATAATCCGTGGCGAAATCGGGGTGACGCACGAGTCGGTTGATCTCGGTCAGCTTTGGCGGCCGCCCATGCCCAACGCTGGCGGCAAGTTGGGCGACTTCCTCGGGGAAGATGCGCGAGGCGGGGATTTCGTCCCATCCCTCGAGTCCCGGCGTGTGGTCGAGCACGCACATGCGTACCGAAGCCACCGGCCGCCCCCATTTATACACAACCACCGATTTACTGTTCGGCTTCAGGTCGTCCGCATCCGAGAACAACCCACCCGGCATCGGGTCGATATAGCCACCGGAAAGATAGCTCGCATGGCGGATGCTGTAGGCATCGGCCTTGGTCGCCTCGTCGAGCGCAAGGCGGGCTGTCAGCCCGCTATCCTGCGTTTTAACCGCAGCCGAACCACGCACCAGATCAGCGGAAAAGGAAAGTAAACCACTCATTTAAAACCTCCTGTTTGCAACCAAAACAAGAGGTATTAGTAAGCAGCTCCCCTCAAAGGTGTAAGCATATTTTTGTTTTGATATACCAACAGATTGGTGTAAAAGCGCCTTCTTCGGCTTGGCAAAGTGCAGGTGTTTTCTTAAGAAAATGTTTTAAAACCCTGACGGGAAAAAGAATGAGTTTGTCCGCGTGCAGGGTTTTCAGGGCGCCTTGAAAAAAGCGTGGTTCAGTATTGATTATTTGTTAAGAGTGCGCCGCGGATGAAGGCGGTATCTGTAATTAAAGATAGCGCCCAGGCACAAAAAAAGTTACGTAAGGTTGTGCCTTACTCCGGTTAAACTTAAGGTCTACACAGTGGAATGATGCTTCAGTGGCGCGACTCGAGTCCCGGCGGTAAGCGGAGATCCGGTATTGCGCGGTTGTGGCTCGCACTTTCGGCGATGCGCCTGCCGCCGATATTGAGTCAGCTCCTGCAAGGCATACAGGTGCCGGCCGACCTGAGCGAGCGGCTCTACCTCGATCAGGCGCGGGACTTCAGCTACATCATGCGCGCCATTTCGATGGTCGGCATTACCACGCTCGGGCTGCTGTTCCTCGATTTCTGGCACAATCCAGGCGCGCCGACGCGCTGCCTGATGATAGCGCTGATCCTGGCGACATATGCCATCATCATCGCGGAGGGGCGCGCCTGGCTGCAAAAGCCAGACCCTTCCTGGCGCGACGCCAAATTGTATTTCCGGCGGGTCAACGTCGCCTTGTTCGGACTTGGCATTCTCTGGGGGGGGGGCTGGTCACGCTGCTGATGATCCACGGCTCGCCGAACCAGCGGGCGCTGATCTACGGCGTCGCGATCGGGTGTATCGCCACGCCGGTGCTGGTCTCGCCGTCCTCCAGCGCCATCTCTTACTGGCTGCCGATCTCCATCGGCGTTTGCATCAGCCTGTGTTTCAACCGCGACCTTTACGCTCTGACCGACCTGCTATCGTTCATCATGCTGACAGGCTTCTGCATCCTCTACATCAACCGCCGCCTGAACGAGCGCGCGGTGGGCGCCATCCGGCTGGAGGAGAATGCGGAAGTCATCAAGCTGCTGCTGCGTGATTTCGAGGAAAGCGCCTCCGACTGGCTGTGGGAGACCAACGCGGCGCTGGAGTTGCAGCCGCCCAGCCAACGCCTCGCACAGGTGGTCCGCCGCCCGGCGGAGCAGTTGCGCGGCCCCTTCCCCGCCGTGCTGCTGGGCGAGTCGGCAAACAAGGAACAGCGTCCGGGCTCGGCTATGGAGCGGCTGAACCGCGCCATTGCCGAACGTTCGCCGTTCCGCGACTTGGTCGTGCCGGTCACCATCAATGGCGAGGAACGTTATTGGTCCCTCACCGGCAAGCCGTTCCTCGACAAGCACGGGCGCTTTGCCGGGTATCACGGCGTTGGGTCGGACATCACCGGCCAGCGCCGCCAGCAGGAGCAGATCTCCTTCCTGGCCCGGCATGACAGCCTGACCAAGCTGCCCAACCGCGTGCTGTTCTCCGAAACTCTGCATGAGTCCTGCGAACGTTGCGAGAACACGGGCATCGCCCTGCTCTGCCTCGACCTCGATAATTTCAAGATCGTCAACGACACGCTGGGCCACGCCACGGGCGACGCCCTGCTGGTGGCCGTGGCCGAGCGCCTGCGCGGGTGCATCCGCGAGTTCGACATGGCCACCCGCCTGGGCGGCGACGAATTCGCCACCATACTCGTGACCGACAAGCCCGAAGAGGCGCTCGCTGTGGCGAGGCGTATCATCGAGCGCATGACCCGCCCCTTCCAGTTCGACGGGCAGATCGTCAAAGTCGGCATCAGCATCGGCGTGGCCATGGCCCCGCGCGACGGCAAAACACCGACCAAGCTGATGAAGAACGCCGACCTCGCACTCTACCGCGCCAAGGAGGAAGGCCGCGGCACCGTCCGCTTCTACGATCCCGAGATGGATGAGCGGGTGCGCGAGCGTCGCGCGCTGCAATCCGCGCTTCACCGCGCCCTGGCGCAAGGAGAGTTCCGCCTGGACTACCAGCCGGTGATCGACCTTGCCACACGGCGCATCGCCGGGGCGGAGGCGCTGATCCGCTGGCAGCACCCCGAGCGCGGGCTGCTGCCCCCCTCCGCCTTCATCCCGCTGGCCGAGGATAGCGGCTTCATCCGCGAAATCGGCGAATGGGTGCTGCATGAAGCCTGCACCACCGCCGCCGCTTGGCCGGAACCAGCGGCCATCGCGGTGAATCTCTCGCCGCTTCAATTCCGCGACCCGAAACTCGCCACCCGCGTGAGCGACGCGCTCGCCAGTTCCAGGCTGGCCCCGGGGCGGCTGGAGGTGGAGATCGTCGAATCCGTGATGCTGGATACCGACCCGGTGGTAGAGCAGACATTGCGGGGGCTTCGGGCCCAGGGCGTGCGCATCGCGCTCGACGATTTCGGCACCGGCTATTCATCGCTCTCCTATCTGCGGCGTTTTCCCTTCGACAAGCTCAAGATCGACCGCTCCTTCATCCGTGATCTCGGCCAGACGCAGGATGCCAGCGCCATCATCCTCGCCATTATCGGGCTGGCGCAGCGCATGAACATGGTGGTGACCGCCGAGGGCGTGGAAACCACCGAGCAGGCAACCCTGCTGAGCAGCTTCGGCTGCGCCCAGGCCCAGGGTTATCTGTTCCACCGCCCGATGTCCTCCGAGGCGTTCAGCCGCCTGCTGGCGCAAAATCCGCCCCACCCGGCCCGCCCCCCGGCGGCCTGAGGCACAACAGCGCCCCAGCCCCTTGGCCTTACGCGGTGGCGGGGTCTAAATGCCCCGCTTATGAGTGATGCTGCTACAGGTGCTTCCCCCGCGATGGCCCAATGGTTCGCCATCAAAGCGAAACATGAGGACGCGCTGCTGTTCTTCCGCATGGGCGATTTCTACGAGCTGTTCTTTGCCGACGCGCAGGCGGCGAGTGCTGCGCTGGATATCGCGCTGACCGCGCGCGGCCAGCACCAGGGCCAGCCCATCCCCATGTGCGGCGTGCCGGTGAGCCAGGCGGAGATGTATCTCGCCCGGCTGATCCGGCGCGGCTTCCGCGTCGCCATCGTGGAGCAGTTGGAGGACCCGGCGGCGGCCAAGGCGCGCGGCGCCAAAGGGCCGCTCAAGCGCGACGTGGTGCGGCTCGTCACCCCCGGCACGCTGACCGAGGAGGCGCTGCTGGAAGCCGGGCGGGCCAATTTCCTGGCCGCCATCGTGCCTTACGGGCCGCAACTGGGCATCGCCTGGGCGGATATCTCCACCGGCCTGTTCGAGACCGAGGCCACCGACGCCGCCGGGCTGCCCGCCATCCTCGGGCGGCTGGACCCGGCCGAGATCGTCGCCGATGCGGGGATCGAGCTGGGGCCGTTCGAGCTGCGGCGCGTGGGCACGCAGCGGCTCGCCATGTCCACCCCCGCCACACCGGAAGCGGCCAAGCGGGAGCTGGCGGAGAAATTCGGCGCGGCCAGCCTGGATGCGTTCGGAGATTTCTCGCCCGCCGAGGCGCTCTCCGCCGCCACGGTGCTGGCCTACATCACCGCTACCCAGATGGGCGCAATGCCCCGGCTCTCGCATCCCTCCAGCGCCGGCGTGGCCGGACAGCTGGCCATGGATGCCGCCACCCGCGCCAGCCTGGAACTCCTCGCCGCCCGTGGCGGCAACGAGGCGGGCAGCCTGCTGGGTGCGGTGAAGCGCACGGTAAGCCCGGCCGGGGCGCGACTGCTGGCGGGCTGGATCAGCGCGCCCCTTAACCGGCTGGACACGCTGCTGGACCGGCAGGCCGCTTGGCTGGCCTTGCGCGATACCGGCATGGCCGAGCCCGTGCGCATGGTACTGCGCGGCGCGCCGGACATGGCCCGCGCTTTGGGGCGCATCGCGCTGGGCCGCGCCTCCCCGCGTGACCTCGCTTCCATCCGCGCCGCGCTGGACATCGCCACCCGCCTCGCCCCGCTGCTGCCCAGAGGCCCCCGGCTGCTCAATGCCGCCACAGCCGCGCTGAACCCGGCCCCCGACTTGCTCGAAACGCTCCAGCACGCTCTGGCCGAACCCGCGCCGCTGAAGCTGGAGGATGGCGGGGTCATCGCCCATGGCTATGACGGCGAGCTGGATGCCGAGCGCGCCCTGCGCGACGACACGCGCCGGATCATCGCCGAATTCCAGACCGAGCTGGCCCAGCGCTACGGCGTCGCCTCCCTGAAGATCCGCCACCACGCCCAACTCGGCTATGTGCTGGAGGCCCCCGCCACCGCCGTGGAAAGCCTGCGCGGCCACCCCGAGCTGCTGCTGCGCCAGGGCATGGCGAACGGGGCGCGCTTCACGCACCCTGAGCTTTCCGCCCTGGACCAGCGCATCACCGAGGCCGCCTTCCGCGCCGCCGCGCGCGAGAAGCTGGTGTTCAACTGGTTGATCAAGCAGGCGCTGGCGGCGGCGCAGCCTTTGGCCGCCTGCGCCGAGGCCCTCGCACTGGTGGATGTGCTGCAATCGGCGGCACATCTGGCTGGCTCCGGGCGCTATTGCTGCCCGGAACTCTCCGATGACGAGGATTTCCGCATCGAGGCGGGGCGCCACCCGGTGGTGGAGGCCGCCCTGCCGCCGGGGGTGAGCTTCATCCCCAACGGGTGCGACCTCTCGACCACGCAGCGGCTGATGCTACTCACCGGCCCGAATATGGCGGGTAAATCCACCTTCCTACGCCAGAACGCGCTGCTGGTGGTGCTGGCTCAGGCCGGGCTGCCCGTGCCCGCCGCCGCCATGCGCCTTGGCCTCGTGGACCGGCTGTTCTCGCGCGTGGGGGCGGCTGATGATCTTGCCTCCGGGCGTTCGACCTTCATGGTGGAGATGATCGAGACTGCCGCGATCCTGCATCAGGCGGGGCCGAAGAGCTTCGTCATCGTCGATGAAATCGGGCGCGGGACGGGCACGCGGGATGGTTTGGCCATCGCCCAGGCGGTGCTGGAAAGTCTGCACAACAACAACCGGTGCCGCGCCATATTTGCCACACATTTCCATGAATTATACTTGCTGGCCGAGGCTTTGCCCCGGCTGAAACCGCACACAATGCGGGTCAAGGAGTTCCGGGGCGAGGTGGTATTCATGCACGAGGTGATCGAGGGAGCGGCGCAGAAGAGCTGGGGCGTGCATGTCGCGCGGCTGGCCGGTGTGCCCGAGGCGGTGGCCAAACGCGCGGAAACCCTGCTGAAATCCGCCGAAAAAGCCACGCTGGCCGCGGCCCCGCTGCCGCTCTTCGCCACCCTGCCCCCGGCCGAAAACGCGGCGGACAATGCCCTGTCGGCCACGCTTGCGGCGCTGGACCCGGATGCCATGACCCCGCGCGAGGCGCTGGAGGCCCTGTACAAGCTGCGGGCCGAGGCGCTGAAAACGCGCCCCGGCCACGTGGAAAATTGAGGGGCTGGCGGCGCGTTATGAATTCCCACGCCTGATGGATTGATCTACCGTGCTCGACATGTCCGTATCCAGGAAGCGCCCCGATATCACCGCCGCCCTTGCCGAACTGCTTGAACCCGCGAGCGTGCCCGCGCGCGATGTGGCGCTGGCGCTGTTCCGCCGCCAGCTTGGCCGCTTGCAAGGCTTTGTCCAACAGCGTTTCGAGCAGGACGGGCTGAACGGCCTTTCCGCCGCGCGGCTGCATGCCGGGCTAATGGACGAACTGGTTAGCGCGATCTTCGCCTATGCGCTGAAGGTGCAGGAGCTGGGGCCCAATGAGCGCCTCGCCATGGCGGCCACCGGCGGGTATGGGCGCGCCACCCTGGCGCCGTTCTCCGATATCGACCTGCTGTTCCTCTCGCACGGCCATGCCTCGCCCGCCGTGGAGAAGGCAGTGGAGTTCATCCTGTATTTCCTGTGGGATCTGGGCCTGAAGGTCGGGCATGCCACGCGCTCCATCGAGGAATGCCTGATCGAGGCCAAGGGCGATGTGACCATCCGCACCTCGCTGCTCGATGCACGCAGCCTGTGCGGCGACCGCGCCTTGTTCACCGAATTCCAGAAAGCTTTCCGCAACGATTGTACCGCCGACGGGCCGGGCGAGTTTATCGCCGCCAAGCAGGCCGAGCGCGCCGCCCGGCACCGCCGCTTTGGCGAGACGCCCTTCATGGTCGAGCCGAACGTGAAGGAAGGGCGCGGTGGGCTGCGGGATTTGCAGACGCTGTACTGGCTCTCGCGCTACATGTTCAACACCTTCGCCATGACCGAGCTGGTAGGCAAGGACGCGCCGGGGGGCGGCATCCTGACCGCCGCCGAGGCACGGGCCTGTCGGCGCGCGTGGGAATATCTGTGGACCGTGCGCTTCCACCTGCATTACGTGGCCGGACGCGCCGAGGAGCGGCTGACCTTCGATCTGCAGCCGGTGATCGGCGGGCGTATGGGCTATACCCGCCATGGCCGACAGAACGGGGTGGAGCGCTTCATGCGCCACTACTTCCTCATCGTGCGCGAGGTGGCGCGCGTGACCGCCGTGCTGGAACCGGCGCTGATCCGCGCCGCTCTCGGCCCGCCAGCCCTCGCCGCCGAAACCGACGCGGCGCTGATCGAACAGGGCTTCGTGCTGGCCGACGGCAAGATCCTCTTCGCCCCCGGCCACGACCCGGCGGTCAACCCCTCCAGCGTGTTCCGCATTCTCATCTGCGCGCGCGACCGCGGGCTGGAGCTGCACCCGCTGGCGCGGCGCACGCTCATCCGCTCCGCCCCGCTGGGTGCCGAGCTGCGCGGTGACAAGCAGGCCGCCGCCCTGTTCCTCAACCTGCTCTGCGGCTCGCACGAGGCCGGGCACGACCCTGACTGCGACTCCGCCACCTGGATGGGCATCCTCAACGAATCCGGCATTCTCGGGCGGTACCTGCCGGATTGGCGGCGCATCGTCGGGCAGATGCAATTCGACACCTATCATGTCTACACCGTCGATGTTCACACGGTGCAGTGTATCCGCAACCTCAACACCATCGAAGCCGGAACGCTGAAGGAGGTCGCGCCCGTCGCCTCCGATGTGGTCGCGCAGATCCAGTCCCGCCGCGCGCTGTATGTGGCGATGATGCTGCATGATATCGCCAAGGGCCGGGGCGGCGACCATTCGGTGCTGGGCGCCGAGATCGCCCTGAGTGTCGGCCCGATGCTGGGCCTCTCGGCCGAGGAGACGGAAATGGCCTCCTGGCTGGTGCTGCATCACCTGATGCTGAGCCAGACAGCCTTCTCGCGCGATATCGACGACCCGAAGACGATCCTGGACCTTGCCGACACCATCCAGTCGCCGGAGCGGCTCCGCCTTTTGCTGATCCTCACCGTGGCCGATATCCGCGCCGTGAGCCCGAAAGTTTGGAACGGCTGGAAGGCCACGCTGCTGCGCGAGCTGTATTCGCGCGTGGCCGAGGTGCTGGAGGGCGGGCTTTCCACCACCGAGCGCGATACGCGCATCGCGCGGGTGAAGGATGTCGTGTCCTCGCTGCTGGCGGATTGGCCGGTGGCGGATCGCGAGGAGTTCCTTTCGCTCGGCTACCCTAGCTACTGGCTGGGCTTCGACCCCGAGAGCATCGAGCGCCATGGGCGCATGATCCGCGACGCCAAGGCCCGCAACGCGCCTCTGACCGTGTTCACCGAGCCCCTGCCCGCCCGCGCCGTGACCGAGGTGGTGGTTTACACCGCCGACCATGCCGGGTTGTTCAGCCGCATCGCGGGCGCGCTGGCGATTGCCGGGGCCTCCATCGTGGACGCGCGCATCCATACCCTGACCGACGGCATGGCGCTGGATACGTTCTGGATTCAGGACGCCAATGGCGGACCGTTCGAAACGCCACACCGCCTCGCGCGGCTGGCCACGCTGGTGGAGCAGGCGCTCTCCGGGCGGCTCAAGCTGGCGGCGGAAATCCGCAAGGCGACGCGCAGCGTGGTGGCGCAGCGCATGCGCGCGATCCATGTACCGCCGCGCGTGGTGGTGGATAACCGCGCCTCCAACCGGCATACCGTGATCGAGGTGAACGGGCGCGACCGCCCCGGCCTGCTGCACGACGTGACCGCCGCCATCTCCTCCGAGGGGCTGCAAATCGCCTCCGCCCATGTGACCACCTACGGCGTGCGCGCCGTGGACGTGTTCTACGTGAAGGACGTGTTCGGCATGAAGATCGAGAATGAACGCAAACTCTACCAACTGCGCAAGGCGCTGCTGGAGGCGCTGAACCCGGCTCTGGACGAGCCGCCCACGGAGAACAAGAACAAGGTTTCGGTAGCGTAACGCAGACTTTTAAAAGTTCTTGGTGCATCTTTTTTTCAAAAAGCTGCGAAAAATCCGCCTTGACGTGCTCCCCTTTTTGTTCGCGCTCAGGCGCAGTGTCTTTCCCCTTCATGCTTGATGGTTGAGGTGGTTTCAATGTGCCCTGGGGCATGCCC
>NZ_JACHFJ010000006.1 GCF_014201825.1 Acidocella aromatica
GCCTTGTACGAGCACCGCATCTTCACCGAGGCCGCCATCTGGAACATCAACGCTTTCGACCAATGGGGCGTCGAGTTGGGTAAGGAACTGGCGACGGGGCTCGTACCATCCGTCAAGGGAATTGAAAACAACCAAGCGGATCCTTCGACAAACGGATTTCTGCAACATCTCGGGAGCCTCGCATGACCTCGCCTCTCTACATCACATCGGACCGCAATCTGGCTCTCGAACTTATACGCGTGACCGAAGCGGCCGCACTTGCCGCGGCGTATTGGATCGGGCGCGGCGAAAAAAACGCCGCCGACGGCGCCGCTGTGGAGGCCATGCGCAAGGCTTTCGACACAGTGGCCATCAACGGCACCGTGGTCATTGGCGAGGGCGAAATGGACGAAGCGCCGATGCTGTATATCGGCGAGAAGGTGGGCTGCGGCGGAGCGGCCATGGATATCGCCGTCGATCCGCTGGAGGGCACCTCCATCGCCGCCAAGGGCGCGCCCAACGCGCTCGCGGTTGTGGCTCTGGCGGGGCGTGGCTGCCTGCTGCACGCCCCGGATGTGTATATGGACAAGATCGCCGTGGGACCTGGACTGCCGGAAGGCGTCGTCGGGCTGGATCGCAGCGTGCGTGAGAATCTCGAGAGCCTCGCCGCCTCAAAACGCTGCGCCGTGGACGAGTTAATGGTGTGCGTGCTGGAACGCGAGCGCCATGCCGAGATCATCGAGGCCTGCCGTTCCGCCGGGGCGCGGATCACGCTCATCGGCGAAGGCGATGTGGCCGGGGTGATTGCCGTGGCTCAGCCGGAGAGCGGGATTGATCTTTACCTCGGCTCCGGTGGCGCACCAGAAGGTGTGCTGGCCGCCGCAGCCATGCGCTGTTTCGGCGGGCAGATGCAGGGGCGTCTACTGTTCGAGGATCAAGCGCAAATCGCCCGTGCCGCCTCGATGGGCATTACCGACCCGCAGCGCATCTACACAATCTCCGACATGGCCAAGGGCGACGTTATGTTCGCGGCCACCGGCATCACCTCCGGCCAGATGCTGCGCGGCGTTCATCTGGCCGGTCAGCGCGCCGTTACCCACTCCATCGTCACACGCAGCAAATCCGGCACGGCGCGCTATGTCGAGGCGCATCATCGGCGTAAACCGGGCTGAATGCTTGGCGCGTCCATACTGGGGGATACTCACGGCTTCACGTCTACGGCTTCTGCAGCATTGGCATCTCGTTCAAGTTGTGGACGAATTTTGCCGCAATGGCGGCATCAAGATGTTCTCCGGCCCGTTGCCGTTTTGGAATCTCTTATCCTCCGCTTAATAATGCGCCACGTCGCCCGGCGGATGTCATGTGCCACCGCCTTGGCTGGAGGTTTTGAAGCCGAGGATTTCTGGCTCACCTGTACTCTGGCGTCGTACCTCGCGCGCATCTGGCGCCATTTTAGGCAAAACGGCCCTTTTTTAAGTCAGCTCTTCGCCAAGACAGAAAAACCTCTATGTGTTCCTGTGCCATTCATCTTGGCACGCAGTTTGCATTTCTCTCCTGCAAAGGCCGCTAGGGTTCCGGCCGGGAAGTATCCCGGTGCTGGTCCGAGAGCGGCGGTCATGCGGGGAGACATCCGCATGATGCACGGCGGGACAAAAGCCCGGGAGAGCTACGGATGCGGGGGTACGCATCGGCTCTCAGTGTACCCTCAAAATTCGGTGAGATTTGTCAACGAAGAGAGGGTGCTTTGATGCTGACACGTAAAGACTTCCTGAAATCCGGCGTCGCGCTGACAGCTGCGGCCACGATGGCCGGCGGCACACCGGCACGCGCCGCGGCCAAGAAGAAATTCACGCTGGCTTGGACGATCTATGTCGGCTGGATGCCCTGGCCCTGGGCGGCTGAAAAAGGCATCGTGAAGAAATGGGCCGATAAATACGGCATCGAGATCGATGTGGTCGAGGTGAACGACTACTCCACCTCCATCAACCAGTACACCTCCGGCATGTTCGATGCGCTGACCATCACCAACATGGACACGCTCGCCGTACCCGCCGTCGGCGGCGTGGACTCCACCTCGATCATCACCGGCGACTATTCCAACGGAAACGATGCCGTGATCCTCAAGAACAAGACGAAGTTCGAGGACATCAAGGGCCAAAACGTCAATATCGTGCAGTATTCGGTGTCGCAATACCTCCTCGACCGCGGTCTGCAAATGCATGGGCTTACTGAACGCGACATCAAGATTGTCAATACCTCGGATGCCGACATGGCCGCCGCGTACCTGACCTCGGATGTTACCGCCGTAGTCACTTGGAACCCGATCGTCGAGCAGATCGACGCCTATCCGACCGCGCACAACGTATTCAACTCCTCGCAGATCCCGGGCGAGATTCTCGACCTCGTGATTGTCAATACCAAGACTCTGGAAGCTAACCCGGAATTCGCCAAGGCGCTCTGCGGCATCTGGTACGAAACACTGGGTATCATGCTGGCCGACACGCCGGACGCCAAGGCGGCGCAAACCGAGATGGGCAAGCTCTCCGGCACCGACTACGCCGGTTTCGCCAGCCAGCTCAAGACCACGCATCTGTTCTCCGACCCGGCCGTGGCCGCCGAATTTACGAAAGGCAGCCAGCTCATCGCCACCATGGACCATGTGCGCCAGTTTCTGTTCGCCTGGGGCATGCTGGGCCAGGGTGCCACCTCGCCAGATGTGGTGGGCATCGAGTTCCCCGGCGGGCATGTGCTGGGCGATCCGAAAAACGTGCAATTCCGCTTCAACGCCGACTACATGGCAATGGCAGCCGCGAAGACGCTGTAATGCGCCTCATCAACCGGCATCCGGGAAAGCATGGCGCGCGGCTGCTCGCCGTCGTGCCGTTCATCGCCCTCATCGTGCTGTACCTGACCGCTTCGGCGGTCAGGCATGCGGCGAACCCGATGGACAAGCTGCTGCCAACCCTCAGCCAGATGGCCTCCGCCGTGAACCTGATGGCATTTACACAGGACATGGCGACGGGTGATTACCTGATGCTCACCGACACGCTCTCCAGCCTGCAAAGGCTGATCGAGGGGCTGGTGATTTCGATTGGCATCTCCTTTGTCATTGGCATCGCGGTGGGCATGCTGCCATACTTGCGCAAGCTCTGCGTACCGTTCATCGCGGCATTCTCTATGGTGCCGCCTCTGGCCATTTTGCCGATCCTGTTCATCATCGCCGGCATAGGCGAGACCGCAAAGGTGACGCTCATCGTCATCGGCACCGCGCCCTTCATGATCCGTGACCTAATCATGCGCGTCGAGGAAATGCCGAAGGCGCAACTCATCAAGGCGCAGACGCTCGGCGCCTCATCCTGGCAAATGGCATTGCGCGTCGTAGTACCCCAGATGCTGCCGCGGTTGATCGACAGCCTTAGACTCTCCCTTGGTCCAGCCTGGATCTATCTGATTTCTGCCGAGGCCATTGCGGCGCAGGACGGGCTTGGTTACCGCATCTTCCTGGTGCGCCGCTACTTCGCCATGGATGTCATCATCCCCTATGTGATCTGGATCACACTGCTGGCCTTCATCTTCGATGTCTCGCTCCGCCTGACACAGCGCTACGCCTTCCCCTGGTTCGCGGGAGCCAAGAGCCAATGAGCAGCATCGAGATCAAGGACATCTGGCAGATCTATGATAGCCGCGTGGTGCTGGAGAAGATCAGCCTGAACATCGAGCAGGGTAGCTTCGTCTCCATCGTCGGGCCCTCGGGCTGTGGCAAGACGACCCTGCTGCGCATGCTGATGAGCGAGGAATTCTGCACCCGAGGCAGCATATTGCTCGATGGTATACCTCTGCCTGCCGAACCTACGCTTGAGCGCGGCGTGGTATTCCAGCGCTACTCGGTGTTCCCGCACCTCACCGTGCTGGGCAACGTGCTGCTGCCGATGGAGCTGAAAGCCTCACGCTGGCTTGGCAAACTTCTTGGCCCCAAGCGTTACAACGCCAAAGAAGAAGCCAGAGCCATGCTCGAGCATGTCGGCCTGCGCCATGCGGCGGACTTTTATCCGGCACAACTTTCGGGCGGTATGCAGCAGCGTCTCGCTCTGGCCCAGGCGCTGATGGCCAAGCCCCGCGTGCTGCTGCTGGACGAACCCTTCTCCGCCCTCGATCCCGGCACCCGCGCGGACATCCATGTGCTGACCAAGCGGCTATGGGAAGAGACGAAGATGACCATCGTTATGGTCACGCACGACATCTCCGAGGCCTTCCGCCTTGGCACGCGCGTCATCGTGCTGGAACGCCCCACGCCCGACGATCCCACCAAGGGCGCGCGCATCACCCATGATATTCCCGTGCGCCCCCGCGCCAAGGACAAAAAAGGAGCAGCCTGAATGCTGGATCTGGACAAACTTACCCCCGAACAATACCGCGCTCGCTACGAAGCCTTGCAGATCCAGGCCCGCGCCCGCGCAGCAGCCCCCAAGCCGGTGACGCAGTTTGCTGATATCGCCCGGGAGAACATCGTTTCGCAGGACACCATCCCGCCGGGCTGGTATGCCTGCTTGCGCCTGCATAAAGGTGCGACGCTGCGCATCACCAACACCTCCGGCACGCCCGGTGCGGCCTTCTTCATGTGGAATGCCGACGAAACCGCAGAGCGCTACAATGCGGGCGATACCACCAAGCTGCAATGGACGACGAATTTTACCACCGGGCGCGTATTGTTTTCGGATATGGGGCGCGTGCTCGCCTCCATCACCGCCGATAGCGGCGCCGGGCACGACACCATCATCGGCCCCAACTCGCCCGCGCAAACCACGAGGCGCAACGGGCGCGACAATCTCCGCAGCGCCGCCGCCAAGTTCGGACTCTCGCGCCGCGATGTCGCCCCCTCCCTCTCGCTGTTCTCACCTGTGGCGGTGGATGAACAAGGCTGCATGCGCTGGCGCGGCAATCCGCCAGCAGGGGCAATGCTGGAACTACGCGCCGAGATGAATCTACTTGTCGTGCTCTCCAACACCCCTGCGGCGCTCAGCCCCATACAGGAGGCGACCGGCCCGATCAGCTACATCATCTGGCGCGCCCCCGCTGCTGGGCCCAAGGATCTCTGCCGCACCTTCACCGAAGAAGCCGTGCGCGGCTTCATCAACACTGATGGGTTCTTTGCCGCATGACTATCATTTCCGACATCACCGTTCCTGCCCGCGCCCCCTATTCCGCCGTGCTGAAGGCGGGACAGATCATGCGCATCGTCGATCTCAAGAGCCAACAAGCGGTAGACGCGCTGTTCTACAACGCGCAGGACACCACGGAGCGTTACTCAGCCCAGGACACGCTTGCGGCGCAGGCAGCCAAAGGCTGGCGTTACGACCTGACCACCGGCTCCGTTCTGCTCTCCAACGAAGGCCGGGCAATGGTGAGGATCATTGCTGATACTTGCGGGTTCCACGATACTTGTGCTGGCGCCTGCTCCTGCGAGAGCAACACCGTGCGCTTCGGCCATGAGACGCGCTTCATGCATTCATGCCGCGAAAACTTCATTGCGGAGCTGGGAAAATACGGCATGAGCAAGCGTGATCTTGTTTCCAACGTGAATTTTTTCATGAACGTGCCGATCCGCCCGAATGGAGAACTCACCGTTGATGATGGCGTTTCCAAACCCGGCGGTTATGTTGAACTGCAAGCGGATATGGATGTGCTGGTGCTTATCTCCAACTGTCCGCAGGTGAACAACCCGTGCAACGGCTTCACCCCCACCCCCATCCAGATCATCATCCGCGACGCGTAATGTTCAAGAAAATTCTAATCGCCAATCGCGGCGAAATCTCCGCGCGCATCCAGCGTAGTTGCAAGGCCATGGGCATTTCCGCCGTGGCGGTGTACTCTGATGCCGACCGCTTTGCGCCGCCTGTGCTGGCGGCAGATGAGGCCGTGCATATTGGCCCCGCCGCCCCGGCGGAGAGCTACCTCAACATGGATGCCATCATCGCGGCCTGTAAGGTGACGGGTGCTGAAGCCGTGCATCCGGGCTATGGATTCCTCTCCGAGCGGGTGGAATTCGCCGAGAAGCTGGCGGCGGCCGGGATCAAATTCATCGGCCCGCGGCCTGAACATCTGCGTGATTTCGGGTTGAAGCACACGGCGCGCGATCTGGCCGAGAAAGCTGGGGTGTCGATGCTGCCTGGCACAGGTATCCTCGCCACGGTGGAAAAAGCCCTGGAGGCGGCGGAGCGCGTCACTTATCCGGTAATGCTGAAGAGCAGCGCGGGCGGTGGCGGCATCGGCATGGTTCTCTGCCATAACGCGGAGGAGCTGGCGGAACGTTTTTCCAGCATTTCACGTCTTGCTGCCAACAACTTTGGCAATGCAGCGCTATTCCTGGAGAAATACGTCGCCCGCGCTCGACATGTCGAGGTACAGATCTTCGGCGATGGAAAGGGCGGCGTGGTGGCACTGGGCGCGCGCGACTGCTCGCTGCAACGCCGAAACCAGAAAGTAGTGGAGGAAACCCCTGCTCCCAATTTGCCTGATGCAAAACTGGCAAAGCTACAAGAGGCCGCCATCGCGCTGGCCTCCTCGGTGAAGTACGAATCTGCCGGCACGGTGGAGTTTGTTTATGATGCCGAAGCACAAGAATTCTACTTCCTGGAAGTGAATACCCGGCTACAGGTGGAGCATTGCGTTACCGAGGAGATGTACGGCGTCGATCTCGTGCGCTGGATGATCGAACAGGCGGCGGGTAAGTTCCGTTTGCCCGAGGTTCTTACACCAAGGGGCGCGGCGATCGAGGTGCGCGTCTATGCCGAGAACCCGGCGGAGAATTTCGCGCCGTGCAGTGGCACGCTGACTGCCTTCAAGCCCGGGCCCGGCCTGCGCGTGGATGGCTGGGTGGAGGAAGGCACCGCCATCTCTCCGTTCTACGATCCGATGCTGGCGAAATTCATTGCCACCGGAAGTACGCGCGATGAGGCTATTGTCAATTTGCAGGCGGCGCTGGCTGAGAGCGAAATTTTCGGCATTGAAACCAATCTGGATTATTTGAGCGAGATCCTGGCCCTGCCCGAATTCCTGGCGGGCGAGATGACCACGCGCACGTTGGTGAATTTCACCTATGTGCCGCACAGCATCGCCGTGCTGGATGGCGGGGCGCAATCCTCATTGCAATCACTGCCCGGACGGCTTGGCTATTGGGAGATCGGCATCCCACCATCCGGCCCGATGGACGAGAAAAGCCATGCTCTGGCCAATGAGCTTCTCGGCAATGTACTCACCGACACGGCGCTGGAGCTGACCCATACCGGCCCGACGCTGCGCTTCAATTGCAACACCATCATCGCGCTCACCGGCGGTGCCATGCCGGCGGAGCTGGATGGCAAGCCCGTGCCATTCTTCAGTCCCGTGGAGGTGAAGGCCGGACAGATCCTGAGCCTTGGCAGCATCGAAGGACCGGGCCAGCGGACTTATCTGGCTGTGAGCGGCGGGTTCGCGGCGCCGGAATATCTGGGCAGCACCGCCACCTTCACCCTGGGTGGCTTTGGCGGGCATAACGGCAACGCCTTGCGCGTTGGCGACACGCTGCGCCTCAACCCGCCGCGCCCTTTGCCCACCCACGCTCCCGCCACGCGCCCGGAACTCACCCATGAGTGGCAACTCGCCGTGCGCTACGGCCCGCACGGTGCGCCGGATTTCTTCCTGGAAGAGGATATCTCAACCTTCTTCGCCTCCACCTACGAGGTTCACCACAACTCCGCCCGTACCGGTGTTCGGCTCATCGGCCCCAAGCCGAAATGGGCGCGCGAGGATGGCGGCGAGGCCGGGCTGCATCCCTCCAACATCCATGACAATGCCTATGCCGTCGGCGCCATCGACTTCACCGGCGACATGCCGATCCTGCTCGGGCCGGACGGGCCTTCGCTCGGCGGCTTCGTCTGCCCGGCGGTGGTGACGCGCGAGGATCTCTGGAAACTCGGCCAGCTCAAGCCCGGCGACAAGGTGCGCTTCATCCGCGCCGATGCCGCCCCCGCGATCATCGAGGCGCGCAAGGATACGGTGATCCGCCGCGCGGGCGATGAGGATATTCTCATCGAGTTCGGCGAGATGAAGCTGGATTTCGAGCTGCGTTTGCGGGCGCAAGGATTGCGCGACGCGCTGGAGCAGGCGCGCATCCCCGGCGTGATCGACCTCACCCCCGGCATCCGCTCGCTACAGGTGCATTTCGATTCCGGCGTGACGAACGCGGCCAGGATCAGCGCGACGGTGGACGAGCTGTTGCCGCATCTGCCCAAACCCGAGGACATGGTGGTGAAGGCGCGGACCATCCATCTGCCGCTATCGTGGAATGATTCGCAGATCCGCCTGGCTATGCGCAAATACCAGGAGACCACGCGCCCCGACGCGCCCTGGTGCCCGGACAATATCGAGTTCATCCGCCGCATCAACGGGCTGGAGAGCATCGACGAGGTGAAGCGCATCATCTTCGATGCCTCCTACGTGGTGCTCGGCCTGGGCGATGTGTATCTCGGTGCGCCGGTGGCCACGCCCTACGACCCGCGCCACCGTCTGGTAACGACCAAATACAACCCCGCCCGCCCCTGGACGCCGCAAAACGCCGTGGGCATCGGCGGCGCGTATATGTGCGTCTATGGCATGGAGGGGCCGGGCGGTTACCAGCTCTTCGGGCGCACCATCCAGGTGTGGAACACGCACCGCCAGACCCCGCCCTTCGAGGACGGCAAGCCCTGGCTGCTGCGGCATTTCGACCAGATCCGCTTCACCGAGGTGAGCGAGCAGGAGCTGCTGGAGCTGCGCGAGGCCTTCCCGCACGGCAAATACATGCCGCGCATCGAGGAAAGCAGCTTCTCGCTCCGCGAACATCTGGCCTTCTGCGCGGATAACGAGGCGAGCATCGCCGCCTTCCAGCGCAGCCAGCGCGCGGCCTTCGCCGCCGAGCGCGAGGATTGGGTGGCCAAGGGGCTGCACAGCTTCGAGGAACCCGACCTGCCGCCCCCGCCGCCCGAGGACGCCCTGCCCCCCGGTGCGCGCGGCATCGCCGCCCCGGTGCCGGGCAGCGTGTGGCAGGTGCTGAAGGAACCGGGCGAGACCGTGGCCGCCGGCGAGCCGGTGATGATCCTGGAATCGATGAAGATGGAAGTGCGCGTGGCCGCCCCGGCCAGCGGGCGGATTTCGGCCCTGGCCGCCGCACCGGGCCAAGTTGTGCGCGCCGGGCAACGCCTGGGCGTGATCGTGACGGAGTGAAAGATATGATCCCCGATTTGCTGGAAATCCCCGCCCTGCGCGCCGCCTACGCCGCCGGGCTGACGCCCGAGGCGCTGATCAACGCGCTGTATGACCGTATCGACACCTACCCGGATAAGGCGGTGTTCATCTCGCTGGTGCCGCGCGAGGAGGCGCTGGCCGCCGCCCGGAGCGTGGACCTCTCGCTGCCGCTGGCGGGCGTGCCTTACGTGGTGAAGGATAATATCGACGTGGCGGGCATGCCCACCACCGCCGCCTGCCCGGATTTCGCCTACACCGCCGCGCGGGATGCCACCGTGGTCGCCAAGCTGCGAGCGACGGGGGCGATTCTGCTGGGCAAGACCAATCTCGACCAGTTCGCCACCGGGCTGAACGGCACGCGCTCGCCCTATGGCGCGCCGCGCTCGGTGTTCAATGCCGATTACATCTCCGGCGGCTCCTCCTCCGGCTCGGCGGTGGCGGTGGCGGCGGGACTGGCGGCGTTCTCGCTGGGCACGGACACGGCGGGCTCGGGCCGCGTGCCCGCCGCCTGCAACAATATCGTGGGGCTGAAGCCGAGCATCGGGCGTATCTCCGCCGCCGGGGTGGTGCCCGCCTGCAAGAGCCTCGACTGCGTCGCCATCTTCGCCAACTCCGCCGCCGACGCCATGGACGTGCTGCGCATGGCCGAGGGTTACGACGAGGCGGACGCCTATTCCCGCGTCCCGCGCGAAGTGGCGTTGCCAGTGGCACCCAAGCTCGGCGTGCTGGCGGTGAAGGACCGCGACTTCGCGGGCGATGAGCAAGCGGCCAAGCTCTATGCCGAGGCCATCGCCCAGGCCGGGGCGCTGGGATGGGCGATGGTGGAGATCGACTACGCCCCGCTGCGCGATATCGCGACGCTGCTCTATGGTGGCGCGTTTGTGGCGGAACGTCTGGCGGCGGTGCGGGCGTTCTACGCCAGCCATGCGGAGAGTTTTGATCCCACGGTGCGGCATATCATCGGTGGAGCAGAAAAGTTTTCCGCCGCCGATGCCTTTGCCGATATCTACAAAGTGCAGGCGCTGCGCCACGCCGCGCTGGCGGAGCTGGGCAAGTGCGACGCCCTGCTGCTGCCCACCGCCCCCGCCATCTTCACCGTGGCCGAGATGCTGGAGCAGCCGGTCAAGCATAACTCCACGCTCGGGCTGTATACCAATTTCGTGAATCTGCTGGATCTGGCGGCCATCGCTCTGCCCGCCGGGTTCCGGGAAAATGGGCTCCCCTTCGGCGTCACCTTCATCGGCCCGGCTTTCAGCGATGCCACGCTGGCTGGCTACGCCTCCACCCTGCACGCCGCCCTGGGGGCTGGGGCCGGGGTGAACCAGGCCCAGCCCACCGCGACCTATAGCGCACCGGCACCCGAGGAGGTGACGGTGGTGGTCGCGGGCGCGCATCTGAGCGGCATGGTGCTTAACCATGAACTGGTTCATCTCGGCGCACGTCTCGTCAGCTCCACCACCACCGCGCCGGATTACAAGCTCTACGCCCTGGCCACCACCCCGCCCAAACCGGGCTTGGCGCAAACGCCGGGTTTTGCCGGGAGCGGCATCGCCGTGGAGGTGTGGGCGCTGAGCCCGGAGAATTTCGGCCGCTTCGTCGCCGCCCTGCCCGCCCCCATGGGCATTGGCCGGGTGACGCTGGCCGACGGCTCGGTGCATCCGGGCTTTCTGTGCGAGGCTTACGCGCTGGAGGGGGCTACCGACATCACCGGCTTCGGCGGTTGGCGGGCTTACCGCGCCAGCTTGAGCTGAATCTCCGCCGCCCGCGCAACCGCCCCGAAGATCCCGCCTTCGGTGGCGATGGTGGCCAGGGCGGCGCGGTGGTTCTCTTCTTCCGTGGCAGCACAGAGATCGCCCGCCACGAGGCACTCAAAGCCCCGATCCACCGCATCGCGCAGCGTGGAATGAACGCAGACATCGGTGGTGAGGCCGCAGATGATGAGATGCCTGATCCCGCGCACAGCCAGAATCAGCGCGAGATCAGTGGCCGCAAACGCCGAATAGCCGGGCTTGTCGATCACCACCTCACCGGGGCGGCGCCTGAGTTCCGGCACCATCTCCCACCCCGGCTCACCGCGCACCAGAAACCGCCTCAGCGCCCCTGGCGCGCCGATGCCCGGCCCCAGCCGCGCCGAGCGCCACGCCTTTTGCGGCGGCAGATCAGCGAGGTCCGGCCGGTGTCCTTCACGCGTATGTACGATTAGCGCGCCCCAGGCGGATGCCGCCTCGCGCAACGCGGCGATGCCGGGGATGAGCGCGCGGGCCGGGGCGGTGTCATACCCCAGCGAGGCAATATAGCCCCGCGGATCGGTAAAATCGCGCTGGACATCGATGATGATGAGCGCGGTGGTCTCCGGCCGCAGGCTATCGTCATGCGGCCAGTCGTAAGGCTTAGCAGAAATACGCATCAGCCCGCCGCCAGGGCCGCCAGGACGGAGAGATCGCTCACCATGCCTGAGGTGGCGCGGATGCGCTGGGTGATCTCGCGCTTATAGTGCAGGAATTCCGGGGCGAGCTTGAGGTCCTGGGTGCGCTTGGGCAGGTCGATATGCCAGACGCTGTCGATATGTCCCGGATGCGGGGCCAGCACCACTACGCGGTCGGCCAGATATACGGCCTCCTCCACGTCATGCGTGACGAACAATATGCCGCTTTTCTCGACTTCCTTCACGTGCAGGATCAAATCGTGCATCACCTCGCGGGTTTGCGTATCCAGCGCACCGAAGGGTTCATCCATCAGCAGGAAATCCGGTTGCGCCATCAGCGCACGGGCGATGGCCACGCGCTGGCGCATGCCGCCCGAGAGCTGATCCGGACGGGAATTGCGCACGCGGGTCAGGCCCATCAACTCCAGCAGCAGATCGGCATGGCGGACCGCCTCGTTTGCCTCCTGCCCTCGATACGCCTTCAACCCGCGGCAGAAGCGCACATTCTCGATCACGCTGAGCCAGGGGTAGAGGCTGTAATCCTGGAACACCATGGCGCGGTCATGCCCCGGGCCGGTGATGCCGACACCGTCGATCTCCAGCACACCGTTGCTGCGCGTCTCCAGCCCGCCGACGATGCGCAGCAAGGTGGATTTGCCGCAGCCCGAGGCGCCGACCAACGCCACGAACTCCCCGGATTGCAAAGTGAGGTTGATGTCGCGCAGGGCCTCGAAGGCACCGAAACGCTTGTTGAGATGGGAAACCAGCAAAGTGCTCATGACGCGGCCCTCACTTCTTGACCCAGGGGAAGAGCCTGCGATGGATGAAGCGCAGGCCTTGATCGGTAATCAGGCCGATGATCCCGATGACGATGATGCCGACGAAGATTCGGTCCGTCTGCAAAAAGCGCTGCGATTGCAGGATGGCGTAGCCGAGGCCGGAATTGGCCGCGACCATCTCGGCCACCACCAGATAGGTCCAGGCAAAACCGAGCGTCAGGCGCAGCGTATCGAACATGCCCGGCATGGCCGAGCGCAGCAGCACCTTGCGGATGACCTCGCCATTGGTGGCCCCCAGCGTGCGCGCCGCCTCGATCTGCGACATCGGCACCCGGGAGACATCGTCCGAGATCATCAGCACCATCTGGAAGAATGTACCGAGCCAGATCACGGTGATCTTGGAGGACTCGCCAATGCCCGCCCAGAGCAGCACCAGCGGCACGAAGGCCACGGCGGGCAGATAGCGGGAGAATTCCAGCAGCGGCTCGAAGAAGGCGCGCACCGGCTGGAACGCGCCGATATAAAGCCCCAGCGGCACGGCCATGAGCGCGGAGATCGCGAAGCCCGCCATCACGCGGTAGATGGAGATGCCGGTATCGGTGAAGAGATTATCGGTGGTGGCCCAGTTCCAGGCCTGGCTGACGACATCCTGCGGGCTGGGCAGGAACATCGGGTCGACAATCCCGCTGGCGGTGACGCTCCACCACGAGGCGAGGAGCAGCACGAAGCTGGTCAGCGCGATGAACCGGTAAAGCGGCTTGGAGAGCGTGCCGCGCACCGTCCATGACGATGGAGGAGCGACTGGTTTGGGCTTGGTCTTCACTCCCTCCAGAGAGGAAAGCTGTCCCATGCCCGGAAGAAGCTCAGATCGTGATTCGGCCATAGCTCCGCTCCTGTCTCTTTCGCCAATTGTTTCAGCCGCCGGATGGAGGCCAGGGCATCGGCCTCGTCATCGCGGTAGCAAAGCCCGGGGGCGATTTCGTCCTCCAGGTTCTCGGTCAAATCCGCCGCGTCCCCGCAGAGCAGAATGGGCGCGCCCTTGGGCAGCTCGATCAGCATCGACATATGCCCAGCGGTGTGGCCGGGTGTCTCGATCGCGCGCACCCCGGGCGTGAGATCATATTCGCAGCACGTGCAGCGCCAGGATTTAACCGGCGCCAGATCATCGGCGAAATAGGCGCTGTCGGCTGGTTCACGCGCGGCTTGCAACTCCTTCTCGTGCACATGCAGCTCGGCATGGCAGAATTCATGCAGCCCCCCAGCGTGGTCGAAATGTAGATGGCCAAGAAAGACCACGTCCACATCTTTCGGCGTAAGCCCCAGTCTTTCCAGCCGCGAGGGAAGCCGGTCCTCCTCGCGCATGATCGGCGGCGCAAGCTCGAAGCCTTCATAGAAGCGCTGGCGCAGCGCCGGGTCTTCGAGCTTCCGGTAGTCGCAGCCGACATCGTAGAGGATGCGGCCATTCGCGGTCTCGATGAGATAAGCGAGGATCGGGGCCTCGATCATCTCGCCATGACCGCGATTGCGGATGGAGACTGCTTTCTCATAGCTGTGCAGGCCCGTGAGAAGCGGCCAGAACTTACGCACCTGAGTCATTACACCGCCGTGAGGAAGGAGACGCCGACGGCACCGACGAAATCATGCGCGCGGTCGCCTTCGGGCTTCACCTCGCCGTAATCCGGGTCAGTGACGCGGCGCAGGCGGTTGCGGTGCCAAGTGGAGAACAGCGCCGTGGCGGGCAGCACCTGCGTGCGGTCGGCGCCGTAGAGCTTCTCGTGCAGCGCCGGAAGCTCGTGCCAGGGCACCGCTGGGCGGGCGTGATGCGCGTTGTGATAGGCGAAGTTGAGGGTGAGCAGGTTGAGCGACGGGTGCGAGAGCGAAAGCACGTTGGAATAAGTATTAGCGTGCTCATAGGCGCGATCGCGCACCAGCTCCGGCGGGGCAGCGGTCAACTCCCTGGATTCATAGACATCGAAGGTGTGCTGGAAGGCGTCCATAAAGCGCAGCACATGCAGGAAGAGCATATAGGCCAGCGCGTAGAACAGCAGAGATTTCACAGAGATGCAGGCCAGTACGCCGAAGAGCGCCACGCGTGAGGCCAGCATGATAAGTGCGCGCCGCTTGCGCGCCGGATCGCTGTGGTTGAATTGCGCGGCGATGACGAAGCTGTGCATCAGGATTTCTACCGCCGGGATGTAAGCCCATTCCAACGCCAGAACCAGCTTTATCACCCAGCGCGGCTGCTTCTTCAGAAACTCCCGGTAGTCGAACGTGACGACATCAAGCCGGTCGGCATGGTGGCGCAGATGTTTTTCCTTCAGCCCCGCATAGGAGGCGAAGCAAGCGCCGGTAAGCCAGGCCATCACCTCGCCCGCACGGTCGTTATCGCTGGATTTGCTGAAGACAGCGCCGTGCGCGAACTCGTGGATAAAATACGCGAAGATGACGAGTGCGTGGGCGACCAGCAGCGTGCCCAGCAGGTCCGGCGCCAGCCCCTGGCGGGTGATGAGCACCAACCCGCCGAGATAGGCCACACCGGCATAAGCCAGCGCGGCGATGTTCGGCACCACGCCGTTGTTGTAACGAAACAGTGCCGACTTGCTCATTTCACACCAGCCAGCGCGTTGACAAAGCTCGCGTCATAAGTGTCCGCGATGGGCGGCGCCGCCGAGATCTGGCCTTCGGATTTCAGCAGATCGCCAATCACCGGGCCACTGACCCAGAAGGAGGGCAGCTTGTCGGATTTCGCCAGCACGGTCGGCATGGCGGCGAGATCCGGGTTCTGCACGCCCGAGAGCTGCGCCTCGGCGATAGCACCATCTTCACCCAGCGCCTTGCCGATGATCGCCGCAGCGTCGTCCGGGCTGGACTTCATGTAATCCTCACCCTCGATGAAGGCCTGGATGAAGCCGGTGATCATCACCGGGTCAGCCTTGATGGTCTTCGGCGTGACGACGATCACGTCGGTGATCAGGCCCGGCGCCTGCTTGGAGGAGAACAGCACATGGAACTTCTTACCGCCATCGGCCTGCACGATACCGGTGACGCTCGGCTCATAGGTGACGCCCACCTTGGTGGAGCCGCCAACCATCACGCCCGGCACGCCCTCGGCGGGCACGTTGATGGAGGTTATATCGCTCTTGCTCAGCCCCACCTGCTTCAGCGCGTAGCCAAGCAGGAAGTCCGACGGGGTGAGCGGCGCGTAGGCCACTTTCATCCCCTTGAGCTGGGACACGGAGGTGATGTCGTCGGTGGAGAGCATGGCGTCGGCGCCGGCGGAATAGTCGATGGGCATGACCACCTTCAGGTGCCAGCCCTTGGCGTTGGTGCCGATCACCTGGTCATAGGTAAGCGTTCCCGCGCCGACCTGCCCCGAATAAATGGCCCCGGGAATGGCGGAGGGGTCGTCGAAATTGACGAGATTCACATCCACCCCATGCGCGGCGAAGAAGCCCTTGGCCGCCGCGACATAAATGGGGCCATAACCGATCCAGGGCACGATACCGAGATTAAGCTTCGTGGCGGCCAAGGCGCTGGCACTGCCGCCAGCGAGCATCGTCAGGGCCGTGGCTGCCCCCAGCAGGGCTCGGCGCAGCGACCGCAGGGCGCGAGAAACCCCGGAGCGAAGTGACGTCATGGTTGCATCCTCATAGCGGTTAGCGGCGGAAAAATACGCAAATTCAGCGTCGTCATCGATCATTGAGCGCGTTAAACAGGCATAATTTGAAAGAATATTTTTAACACCGCTCATTTGTGCTGAATTTGTATACATAATTAAGGGGTAGCCAGTGCTGAATTATAGTAACATGGCTTGCTTTGCCGATTTACTTTCCATATCAAGAAAGTTATGGCCCGCCACCCGCCCTTTACCGCCAACGTCTCCGATGTGGATATCCGGCTGTTGCGGCTGTTCTCCACGGTGGTGGAATGCGGCGGCTTCGCCGCGGCGGAGGCGCAGCTGCAAACCGGCCTTTCCACAATCAGCAAGCATGTGAAAGAGCTGGAGACACGTCTGGGCGTGAAGCTGTGCCGGCGCGGGCGCTCGGGCTTCGCCCTCACCTCCCAGGGGCGGGAGGTGCATCTGGCGGCACAGCAGCTGTTTGGCGCGCTGGAGGGCTTCCGCTACCGGATGAACGGCATCCACACCGAAATTGTCGGCGAACTCAACCTTGGCATTATCGACACGCTGCTTACCGATCCGAATTTCCGCCTGGCCAAGGTACTTTCGGCGATGAAACGCCGCGCCCCGCGCGTGCAAGTGAACATCTCGGTGGACCCGCCAAACCATCTGGAAAAGGCGCTGCTGGACGAGACCTTGCATGCCGCCATCGTGAGCGTGCGCCAGCGCCTGCCGGGGCTGGAGTACCGGCTGCTCTATAGTGAGAAGAACAATCTCTACTGCGCCGAAACGCACCCGCTCTATCCGCGCTGCCCCGACGAGGTAAGCCTGGACGAACTGGCCTCCTGCGAGTTGGTCGGGCGGACCTATGCGGCGCAGGAAGAGTCCCGCCTGCTGCTCGGCACGCTGCCCCGCACTGCCACCGCCAACGATGTGGAAGGCATCGCGCTGCTGGTATTGACCGGGCGTTATATCGGCTACCTGCCCGACCACTATGTCAGCGCGACCAAATTCTTCTTGCCGCTGCGCCGCGTACTGCCCGCGCGCTTCGGCTATAACGTGGATATGGAGCTCGCCACCCGCCCACGAGCGCATCAACCACCGGCGGTGGTGAACTTCCTGGCGGATCTGGCGCGGGACTTCGGCATCGGCGCGCCGGGCGGCTAGAATCGCTTGGCGAATACGCCAAGTGAACTGGATATCTTTTGCCTTTTTGAAAGGCGCGCCGCTTTTTTAGGCTGGCACAATGCTTACACCCGTGCTTGCCTCCCTCACGGCGGATATCGCCGCCACCGCTGCCCTACCCCTCACCAGCGCGCACACCCTCCCCCAGGCCGCCTATACTAACGAGGCTTTTTTCAAGCTCGAAGAGGAAAAGTTGTTCCGCGCGGGCTGGCTCTGTGTGGCGCATATAAGCGAGTTGCCCAATCCTGGCGATTATCTGGCGCTGGAACTACTCGGCGAGCCGCTGGCCATCACCCGCGCTGAGGACGGCGCCATCCATACGCTCTCACGCGTCTGCCCGCACCGGGCCATGGACATATTGCCCGGCAGCACCGGTTTTCCGCGCAAGGGCCATGCACCGAACCTGCTCTGCCCCTATCATTTCTGGTCCTTCGAGATGGATGGGCGGCTGCGCGGCTGCCCGCACATGCAGGAAGCCAAAGACTTCACCAAAGCCGAATGGCCGCTGACCGCCGTGCGCAGCGATGTGTGGAACGGCTTCGTCTTCGTAAACTTCGACGGTGCTGCGATGGAACTTGCCAAATGCTACCGCGATCTCGACGCCATCGTCGCGCCCTGGAATTTCGCGCAGATGAGCATCGCCATAACCATGGACTGGGACTGCCCATTCAACTGGAAGGTGATGGTGGAAAACTGGATGGAATCCTACCACCATATCGGCGCGCACAGCACCACGCTGAACCGGATCATGCCCGGACAAAATACCTGGATCGAGCCCGAGCATCCGCATTACGTGCATGCGCATCTGCCCTATACGGCCAAGCTCCAGGCCGAAGTTGAGGAGGCTGCGGCGCGCGGCGAGGCTATGCCGGGCTTCTTGCCGATCTCCGGCCTATCCGGCGGGCAGAGCAAGGAATGGGGGCTGTTCACTGGGTATCCGTTCTTCATGTTCCTCACCATGCCGGATCGTCTGTTGTGGTACCGGCTGCTGCCCATTTCCGCCGAACGCTGCAAGCTGCAAACGATCACACTGGTCAGCCCCGAGACCATGGCGAGCCCCGAGCTGGCGAAGATGATCGAGGAAGAAAGCGTGCTGCTGCGCGACTTCCATTTGGAGGACATGGAGGTGAACGAGGCCGTGCAGACAGGATTGCGCTCGCGCTACGCGGTGCGTGGCCGGCTCTCGCATCTCGAAGAACCTGTCTGGTTGATCCAGCGTTACCTAGCCGCACGGCTGGCAGGAGCCTACCCAGAGAAGGCGTCACGCAAGCCCTATTACGGTCTGCGCACCGTATGAAAACCCTGACCGTTCCCACTCTGACGGGGCTATGGACGCGCTCGCTCCTGGCCCTGCCCGATGGCCAGCGCGATACCGATACATTGGTAACTTGGTTGCAAGGACCATCGTTATTCGTGGATCTGCGTATTCCCCCTGGACGTCCTGACTGCTTCCACGCCACCACGCTGGCCGACCTCACCATGAACGATTGCCTATGGCTGGCCACGCAGCAGGGCTTCGCCGGCCTGTTCCGCCAAGAGGACGGCCTGTTCCGGTGGCATCGAGAGATCGACTTCCACCCTCCTGCCCCGCTACCAGATGCCGGAAACCTGTTCTGGAACGGCGAGGTGTTGGTGGAGACCGGACATTTCTCCGACTATCTGGAGCACTGGCACCGCACGCCAAATACCCCCGCATGCCCCGCATCGGCATTACGCCTGCGCAGCCGGGCCGATGGCCGCGCCGCCATATTCGTGCGCGCAGGCGGGGTGTTCATGTTCGCGCGCGCACGTTCACCGGAATTGGTGCTTACCGCCGCAACACTCCTCGCCTGCGTGGAGGGCGCCGCGGATCTTCGGACGGCTCAGGAACTGGTGGATTGCGAGCTCTCTTTGGGCGAAATTGAAGGTTGGCGCATAACCCGTTCCAGTCTGCCATTCCGCGAAGGCGTCACACTTACCGTGCAGCGCACAGGCTCGTGCCTGATGTTGGACGGCTTGGCATGGGAAATTCTATTAGAGGAGAGTGCCTAACCTGCGTCGGCACTCATCGTCACGCCGACACCGCCAGCATCGTCATACACGTCGAGCTTCTCCACCGTCACCGTGGCATGGCGCGCACGCGGATCGGAGAGACAAATCTCCAGCACGCGCTCGGCAAAACTCTCCACCAGCTTGATGTGGCCTTCGATCGCAAGGCGCCTTATGGCCTGGGAAATATCGTCATAGCAGATGGTATTGCGCAACTCGTCATGCAGCGTCTCGTCGAGACGCGCCACGACCTCAAGATTGACCCGGATGCGCTGGCGCCCCCGCTTCTCATGCTCATGCACACCGATCCGGGTCTGCAACACGAGATCGCGTACGAAGATCCGCCGTATCGGATCGATGCGGCGCTGGTGCAGGCTTTTCACGTTCAGGTTATGAATCGACGGCATCAGGAGACCTCACGAACAGCCGATCATGGCCAGGAGCTCGGCTTAACCTCGCAGGCGGCCACTCTCAAGAAGCAAGAACAAATATTTCCCACCACGACAATATCAACGTCTCATAGTTCCCTTCAAGAATTTTTTTTACTTATATGTCACTTTTCGTGTTGCACAGCAAAATGAATCCCCATACGGTACCGCGCATCGCCACCGTGACGATATGACGTGGAGGAGTTTGAGCCAGGCCGCAACTTTACGCTCACCACAACAGAGTTTTTAGACATCAACCAGAGCGGGCCATTTTTGCACAAACTGGCAGAACGGTACCGTCACATTGCATAAAGGTATCCACATGAGTTTTCGTGTTGCGATCATCGGCGCCGGCCCCAGTGGGCTCGCACAGCTCAGGGCGTTCGAAGCCGCCGAGAAGCAGGGAGTCGAACTTCCTGAAGTCGTCTGCTTTGAGAAGCAGGCAGACTGGGGCGGCATGTGGAACTACACATGGCGCACGGGACTCGATGAATACGGCGAACCTGTGCATGCCTCTATGTATCGTTATCTGTGGTCCAATGGTCCCAAGGAAGCCCTTGAATTCGCCGATTACTCCTTCGAAGAGCATTTCGGCCGTCCCATTCCGTCCTATCCACCCCGCGAAGTGTTGTGGGACTACATCGTCGGCCGCGTGAAGAAGGGCAATCTGCGCCGCTTCATCCGTTTCCGCTCCCCGGTGCGCGATGTTGCCTATGACGATGCTTCCGGCAAGTTCACCGTCACCGTACGCGATCTCACGAACGACCACGTCTATTCCGAGGTGTTCGATTACGTTGTGGTGGCGTCAGGCCATTTCTCGACCCCGAATGTCCCCGACTTCCCTGGCCTCACCAAATTCCCCGGCCGTGTGCTGCATGCGCATGATTTCCGCGACGCCGCCGAATTCGCCGGCAAGACCGTGCTTTGCATCGGCAGCTCGTATTCCTCCGAGGATATCGGCACCCAGTGCTACAAGTACGGCGCCAAGGAGATCCTCTTCTCCTACCGCAGCAAGCCGATGGGCTTCGCCTTCCCCGAGGCATTCTCCGAAGTGCCTCTGCTGCTGAAAGTCGAAGGCAAGACCGCCTACTTCAAGGATGGTATCAGCAAGGATGTGGATGCCATCATCATCTGCACCGGCTACCAGCATCACTTCCCATTCCTGCCGGACGATCTGCGCCTGAAGACCAACAACCGTCTATGGCCGCTGGGGCTATACAAGGGCGTGGTGTGGGAGAAGAACCCGAAGCTGCTCTATCTCGGCATGCAGGACCAGTACTACACCTTCAACATGTTCGACGCGCAAGCCTGGTTTGCCCGCGATGTCATGCTTGGCAAGGTCAATCTGCCCTCGTTGGAAGAGATGCAAGCCGACAGCCAAACCTATCGCGAGAAGGAAGAATCTACAATCAGCGCCTCGGAAGATATCGACTTCCAGTGCGGCTATATCCGCGACCTGCTTGGCCTGACCGATTACCCGGACTTCAAGCCGGAGATCATGGCCGAGCAGTTCAAGGAATGGAAGCACCACAAGGAAGAGGACGTGCTGACCTATCGTCACCACAGCTTCCGTTCAGCCATCACCAGGACCATGGCGCCGCCGCTCAAAACACCTTGGATGCAGCAGCTCGACGACAGCCTGGACGCCTTCCTGGCCAACAACTAAGGTTCGCCTACAATCGTCGCCTCCGGGGAAACCCGGAGGCGTTTTTTTCTACCTGTCTCTTGGCGGAACATGACCAACAAAAAACCCCGTGGCGTCGCCTTGGGGTTTTTTAGGAAAAGGCAAGGCTCAGATGCCGTCCTGCTCTGGGCCGATACCCGCGTTCAGCACGCGGCCATCGTCATGCGGCGCGAAATAATCCACCACATATTGCCGATAGCGCGGCAGCCCCTTGTACTCGGCAATTCGCGGATGCAGATCGCGGATGACACGATGCATTCGTACCGCCCATTTCTTTACCTTGGCCAGCTCTTCCAGGCGGATGAGATAGCCACGGATGGAGAACAGAATGGCGTTCGAGCGCGGCAGACGGTAGAGGGTCTGCAACTCCACGCGCAGGCACATGCGGTGCCCCACATTCTCCGGCGTGATCGCTGCCTTCTCAGGCCCCCACAACGGATAATTCTCCGGCGAGGTGTCGAGGCGCGGATTGGCGGTCATCGTCCAGTTCAGGCGGCGCACCGGCTTGCCGCATTGCATGCGCAGCAGATATTGCAGCGCGCGGTCGAACACGCCGCTCTCATGCGCCAGCGGCACCGGGCCATGCCATTCATGAAAGGACATGCCTACGTCAAAGTTCAGCGACCAGTCAGCCTGCGAGGTGACCATGCCGCCATCCATATACAGATTATTGTCCCGCTGGTCCTGCAGCGAGAAATCACCCTGCACCTGGCGGGTGATGTACTCGAACGGACCGAAGGGCAGCGTCTCCTCCCGGCCAAATGTGAACTTCTGGTCAATATCCAGCGGACGGTTGATCCAGTGCCACTCATCGTCGTTCTTAGTCAGTGAGAAATGCTCGGGATAATCGTTCGCTAGATTCTCCATGAGCAGCTCGAGCGTGTCCCACTCGGCCGTTTCCATATGCGGTAACACCTGGCAGCGCAGCGGGTCCTGGTCCAGCGTAATGGCGCGATCCGCCATATCGCCGACATAGTGCTCGTCGATATCGAACATGGCGTTGTAAACCGGGCTCGCTCCGCCGCGCACATGCGGCTCCATGTTCACGGAGTACATGTAACTGTCTTCTGGGAACGGGAATGGGAAGCGCAGGATCGCCTCATCTGAGTTGCTGAACGTGTAATCGTCCCGGAATGTCTCTTGAGGTTTCAGGCTCAGTTTCATGGTTCAGAAATCCAGCACCAGTTCGGGGGTTTTCGCGCGCGAGACGCAGATCATGATGGCATTGTTGGCGGCACGCTCGGTCTCGGATAGGTAATGGTCGTGATGCGCGGGCACACCGTCCAACACCGTGAGCTTGCATTCACCGCAGGCGCCGCCACGGCACAAACAGGGCGGGGTGAGACCGGCGGCTTCCATCGCATCAAGCAGCGATTCCTCTCGCCCCACGTTCACCTTCACGCCGGAGCGCTTCAGATGCGCGACAAATGGTTCGCCGCCGGTGGCACCGCCAAAGCTCTCCTTATGCACCTTGGCCGCGGGCCAGCCGACATGCGCGGCGGTGGCCAGCACCACATCCATAAAGCTCTCAGGCCCGCAAACGGAAAGATGCGTGTCCAGCTTCTGGCGCTTGAGTAGCGCTTCGAGGTTCAACGTATTGCGGCTGGTATGCAGCGTCGCCTCGGGGCCGGAAGGCAGCAAAGTGCGGAAGGCTGTCTCATCCTCTGGCTTGCAGCAATGGTGCATCTCATAGGCCAGACCAGGAAGTTTGAGATAAGATAGAAACGGCGTGATGCCGATGCCCGCCGAGAGTAGCAAATGCCGCTTGGCCTTACGCTGCGGCGCGAATAGATTCTGTGGTGGATACACCTCCAGCACGTCGCCTACCTTGGCATGTTCGTGCAGCCAGGCGGAACCGCCACGGGATTTTTCCACGCGCCGGACCATGATCTCATAGGCCAGAGCATCGGCGGCGGAGGTGATGGAATAGGCGTTCTTCCACACACGGTTCGGCCCTGGAATCTCCAGCACCACATGAGAGCCAGCCCCGGCGCGCGGCAGAACCGCACCATCAACCGGCGCCAGCGTGAACTTGCGGATGCCGGAGGTAAGCTGGCCCGCGGCTTCGATCTTCAGTTTCATGACGTAAACACCTCCGCTGCCGGAATTTCGCCTGGCACTTCCGCATCCACCTTCACGCCCATGAAGGCGGCGAGGCGGCGGGAGAAATGGTCGCGCACGAACAAAGCCGCCTCGCAAGACGGGCAGGAGACAATGTTCACCGGCACGCCCTCGATCATGGTGCGGCAATGGGAACAATAAACGCGCCGAACGAGCGGCCCGGCGCGATGCAGCGAGATCTCGGACGGATGCAGCCCGGCGACGATGCCGATGTTATAGGCATCCCATATAAATGCCTCGGAGCCGATGGCATAGAACCGTAACCCTGCCGTCTCCCGCCCCAGGCGATGGCCGAGCTGCGCCAGCAGCTCTGTGGTGGAGCGGAAGGGGCGTACCCCTCCCGCAGCCAGGACCGGCACGCCCGGCCCGTTATGCTTCACCGTCCAGACCTCGATATTGTCGAAGCTGTCCTCTATGCCTTCCGGCGGGGCATCGAGGCTGGTGACGACGAGATGCGCGCGCCCCGATGGCTCCAGCGCAAAGGGTTCATAGACCGGACGGTTCTTGCTCATGGCTCAGCCCACCGCCGTACGCTTGGCCTTCTTCGGGTCGTCGAACGGCAGCGCGTGCGCGATGGCTGGCACGCCGCCCAACGAGCCCTCAACCGTGAGCTTCGCGCCATGCACGGCATAGGGCACGTCCACGCGGGCGATAGCCATGGACTTGCCGGTAAGCGTGGAGACCATCGGGCAGGTGATGACGCCGACTTCCTTGCCATCGGCTACAAGCTTATCTCCAGGGGCGGCGGATTTGTCGCTCTCGATGAGCACACCGAAGATCTTGAAACGCTCCTTACCCTTCAGGCGATAATGTTCCTCGGCGCCACGAAAGCCTGTCTTGCCCGGGGAGACGGTGAAGTCGAGCCCCAGCTCCCACAGCGTGTCGCCGCAGGGCTCGTTCTCGAACGGATACATCTCGGAATTATCGTACGGGTAGAAGAGCAGATAGCTCTCGGTGCGCAGCAGATCGAGCGCGGTGAAGCAGCAGGGGATGATGCCCATCTCCTTACCCTCTTCCACGATGGTATCCCAGATCAGCTCGGCATCCTCGGCCTTGCAGAAGATCTCGTACCCACGTTCGCCGGTATAGCCAGTGCGCGATATCATCACCGGCTTGCCGAACAGCGTGGCGCCCATGTGGCCGAAATATTTTAGGTCGCGGATACCCGGCACATGCTTGGCCAGATAATCCACTGCCAGAGGCCCTTGCAGCGAGAGATCGAGCAGATCATCATCGAACAGCATGGTGACATTGCGGCCAACGACGGCCTGGGTAAGAGCTTGATGCCCCGCGCCGGAACCATGCACCACGAACCAGGAATTCGGCCCAGTGCGGTAGAGGATACCATCATCTATGAACTTGCCACCCTCGTTGAGGAAGCAGCAATAGGCGGACTTGCCCGGCATAATCTTGGAAACATCGCGCGTGGTTAGATAATCAAGCACCGCCGAAGCATGCGGTCCATGTAGATGCACCTTCTTCAGCCCCGAAACGTCCATCAGCCCCGCCCTGGTGCGGATCGCCACATGGTGGTCCTGCACGTCGGTTGAGTACGTCCAGGCCGTTGGCATGCCGTTCCAGTCCTCAAGCTTGGAACCAAGAGCGCGGTGGCGGGAGGCTAGAGCGGCGTAACGCCAGGAGCGAGTCATGCGATGGCCTTCGTGGTTAGAGTGAAAAAACATCTCCACCCCGCCATGAGGCGATAGCGGAGATATGCAACAGGCAGACGACGGTCACGGGGTCAGTACCGCTGAGAGGGCGGCGCGGTGTTTGGTGGTGAAAGCCTCGCTGCCGATATGCTCGACCAAAACAAAATGCCCCGAAAAAAATCTTTCCTTATAGTTATAAAGGATAATTGCAGAGAATCGTCTCTGTCAATCGGATTTAGCTCGCGAACACCACCGTCTTGCTGCCGTTCAGGATAACGCGGTCTTCCAAATGGTAGCGCACAGCGCGGGCAAGTACCCGGCGCTCGATGTCACGCCCCTTGCGCACCAGATCATCCGGCGTATCCGCGTGCGAGATGCGCTCAACATCCTGCTCGATGATCGGCCCTTCGTCGAGGTCAGACGTCACGTAATGCGCCGTAGCCCCGATCAACTTCACACCACGGCCATGGGCCTGGTGGTAAGGCTTGGCGCCCTTGAAGCCGGGTAGGAAGGAATGGTGAATATTAATGCAACGGCCTGAAAGTTTTTGTGTCAGTGCATCGGAAAGCACCTGCATGTAACGCGCCAACACCACCAGCTCGGACTTGGTCTCCTTCACCAACTCCCAGATCTGTGCCTCCTGTTCCATCTTGGTGGCCTTACTGATGGGCATATGATGGAACGGCAGGCCGCCGAAATCGAGCCCGGCATAATTCTCGATGCTATGGTTGGAAACGATTGCGGTGGGCGTCATGTCCAGCTCGCCAATGCGCCAGCGGTACAGCAGGTCGGCCAGGCAATGGTCGAACTTGGAGACCAGCAGCAGCACGCGGCGCGGCGTAGAATGGTCGTTGATCGCGTAGTTCATCTTGTACAGCTCGGCGATGCCTGCAAACCCTTCACGCAGCACGGAGATGCTGGAACCAGCGGCAAGGTCGAAGGCGATGCGAGCGAAGAACTTACCGGTCTCGGTATCGTCGAATTGCTGGGCCTCGCGGATGTCGGCGCCGTGCTCGAACAGATAGGTGGTGACGGCGGCAACAATGCCAGGACGGTTCTGGCAGGAGAGCGTAAGAACGTATTGCGCGTTAGACATGGCACTTCCCAGAGATGAATATTGACGTGAATGATTGTCCACGGGAACAAAGGTCAGGCGCGGACCCTCGTCTTTTCCGGATCGTAATGTGGAAACCGGACGATCTTGGCGGAGAGGCGCTTCTGTTGACCATCCAGCTTGCCAATCTCCACCGCTGCTCCCAACTCAGCATGATAGGCGTCGAGACGCGCAAGCGCGATCGACTGATGCAGCACCGGCGAGCGCATGGCACTGGTCACCACTCCCACCTGAGCGCGGCCGACATGCACGCAATCGCCGTGATGCACGGGCTCGCCGCCTTCAATGGCCAGACCAACAAGCTTGCGCAGCGGATTCGCCGCACGGCGGCGCAGGGCGTCACGCCCGATGAACTCCTCCTCGCGGTCCGCCACGGCAAAGCCAATGCCCGCCTCATACGGATCGGTCTCGTCGGAGAACTCATGTCCCGCCAGAATCAGCCCCGCCTCGATACGCAGCATGTCCAGCGCGGCAAACCCCATAGGCTGCGCACCAGCCTCAACCATCGCATTCCACAGCGCGACGGCGTTGCTCGGATGCACCCACAACTCATAGCCCAGCTCGCCGGTATAGCCAGTGCGCGAAATCACCAGCGGAATCCCCTGCGGACCACCAAGACGCCCGATGGTAAAGCGGAACCATTTCAGCTCGCTGATGGAAGGCTGTGTCGGCGGGGTAAAGATCAGCGGCGCCAACAACTCGCGCGAGCGCGGCCCTTGCAGCGAAATATTGTTGAGCTGGTCAGTAGAGTTGCGTACGAAGGCGCGTAGGCCGCGCTCGGCCGCAAGCTCGCGCAGCCTCACACCGGAATAGTCGGAGCCGCAAATGAATCGGAAATTATTCGGTCCCAGTCGCATGACCGTACCATCGTCGATCATGCCGCCGTGCTCATAGCACATCGCCGTATACACGACCTGCCCGATGCTGAGCTTGCGGATATTACGCGTCAGCGCCAGCGCCAGCAGGTTCTCGGCATCGGGACCAGTGATCTCGAATTTACGCAGCGTCGAAAGATCCGACACCACCACATTCTCGCGGCAGGCGACATATTCATCCACCGGACCGCTCGCCGTAAAGCATTCCGGCAACCAAAAGCCATTGCTCTCAATATAGTTTCGCGTCAGCTTGGAGGTCGCCGGATGGAAACCGCTTTCCCGCGTCAGCCTCGGCTCGGCATTCGGTGTCATACGATGCGCAATCCCTTTTGAGAAACTCTCTGATTTATCATAGATCCTGACGAGAATATCCGTCGGGTTGTAACCATTGGTGGTAAACACATCATCCGCGCAGGAGGAGTTGGCGCAGAGCAGATCGCGCATCGCCCGCATCAGCACGTAATCGCCAGGGCGCGACCACGCCTCATCCGCGACAATCGAGCCATCGGCGGCAAGCTGCGTGTTGAAGAAGAAGTTGATCGCAGGCCAGCCCAGGCGCGGCGCAATACCGTGTTCAACCAGCGCGGCATTGAAATTATCCGAGCAATTGGCATGGCCGGGATAGCCCGCATCGTCATAGGATTTTGCACTGCAGGCCAGGGCGAACATATCGTGTCGGCCACATGTGTCGCGGATCACTTCGACCAACGGCAGCATCCGCTCATCGAAAAATTTTGAGTACAAACCAGGCCCCGGATAAATCCGCCCGCCGAGCGTGCGCGTCGTCGTGGCGTCCAGCCCGTATTCCAGAGCCTGCGCGTCGAAGGCCAGAAAGTCAGAACATTGCTGGCCATCGACGTCTATGACCTGGATATAATCGCCCTCCTCGACCTTGTAGGAAGACGCCGTCGCCGCCTTGACCAAAATCTCCGCCTTCACCTTGCCCAGAGGCCGCGGATAGGCTTTCTCCTTACGTAGGATCTTCACGCACAGATCCGTGGGCGCCGCCTGCTCATGGGGAAGCATTGGCGCACCGGGAGCCGAGAGCGAAATATCGCTGTCAATTTCAGCAATAAATACAAAGCTTGCGCCAGGAAGAGACGTCTCATCCAGCACCAGCCTTGGCGTCTCACCGGCGATACTAAGTTCACAAGGCTGCGCGCCCTGCTCATCCAGCACCTCGATCGCCTCGCCCTTGCGAAGACCGAAGGAGACCGTGGCGCCACCCCGCACATACAGGGTATCCACGTAATTGGTTGGCCGGGAAAGGGAGGAATTGTTCATGAGTGTTTGCATCACCAGACTTCGCAAGGGTTTCTTGCCAGTTAATAAGAGTTATGCCCAGGAATATTGGATTTGTCAAACCGAGTTCCCAACAAACCATGCGAAAATCACAATAAAAAAGCCGGAGCGTTGGCTCCGGCTTCGTGTCGCGGATAACCTCGCGAGCGTTACAGATGGAAAAACCAGTTGGAGAGCAGCACCACGCCGATGCCCGCAACCAGCACCAGGTAAGGCAGGATGCCCGCACGCTTGGTCGTCACGTCACCCGAGCTACCCACATGCAGATCTTCCAGCATCTGCTCAGGGAACTTGCCCTTGTCCTGGATAAAGTGACGGAAGCAGAACACCGGAATGATCATGGCGGCGAAGATGAACCCCGCCCACAGCGCGTCGGGATTCCAGGTCTTGGCGCCAGCGCCGAGGAACATGGCGTTGACGAAGGCGAACAGCGTACCCAGGCCAAGCAGCCATGTGGGGGCCTTGTAGGGGCGCTTGGTAGCGCCAGAGTCCACACGGTGAATCCAGCCCGCATTCAGGTTCAGGAAGTTGAAGATAATGTAACCAACATTCGAGACCGCGAGCACGAAGAAGAAGCTCGTGGCATCTGTGGAGGCCACCGCCAGCAGTAGCAGGTTGGAGATCAGGTCAGTCCACATCGCGCGCGTCGGCGCGCCGTGCTCGTTCACCCAGGTGAGGTAGCGTGGCAGCCAGCCATCGACGGACCCCTGGTACAGCGTGCGCGAGGAACCGGCCATCGCGGTCATGATCGAGAGCATCAGCGCCAGGATCATGAGCATGACCATGATGTTCTGGATGATCGGCCCGCCGCCAACCATACCAGCCATGGCTGCGGCCACGCCGGAACCGGCAGCGATGGAAGGATCAAGCAGCCCGGCCAGACCCAGCGCACCCTGGAAGGTGAACGGCACCAGGATATAGAGCGCAAGGCAGAGCAGGCCCGAATAGAAGATAGCCTTGAACGTGTCGATGCCAGGATTACGAAATTCCGATGTATAGCAAACGGCCGTTTCAAACCCGTAAGTGGACCAAGCGGCGATGAACATGGAGCCGAGGATCATCGTCCAATTGGTCAGATTCCAGGTCCCCGGCTGCGGCGCGCCATAATTGGCCAACGGCACCAGCGGCGAGTAATTGTGGAAGTTCACCGTACCGTTGAACAGCGGCACGACACCGACGATGAGCATCGGGATGATGACCAGCAGCCCCATATATTTCTGCACATTGGCGGTGCCGAGAATGCCGCGATGCTGGATGGCGAAGGTCACCAGCATGATGACGGCGCCAATAAAGAAGGTGGCGTTCAACGAAATGCCAACCGGCCCAAGCGTATGGCTGAACAGCGTCCAGTTACGGATATCCGGGGTGAGAGCGGCGATGGCGGCATTCACCTGCGCCTGCTGACCGCCGGCGATGGACGCGCCATGCACCGCGATCCATTGCAGAACCTCCGGCGAGTTGGCGGCCGGGATCGGCGCAACCGCGTTGAGAATGTAAGCCGCCGCAATGGAGCAACCAAGCGAGAGCACCGGCGACCAGGCGAACCAGTTGCACCACACCGAGAGCGGGGCAATGAACTTGGAATAGCGCACCCAGGCGGCCGCGCCATAGACCGAGGCGCCGCCCGATTTGTTGGGGAACAGTCCGGCGATTTCGGCGTATGTGAAGGACTGCACGAAGCCCATCAGCATAGAGGCCGCCCATACGACGAAGGACAGATTGCCCACCATGTCAGCAATACCGCCAATGGAGAACAGAACCAGGGCGGGTACGCCACTGGCCACCCAGAAGGCGCCTCGCCAGTCGATGGTGCGGAGCAGGGAGCCAGACTCGGTGGTCTTGCGCCCTACGGGAAATATGATGTCGCTCACAGTAACCCCTCTGTGCTTATAGTTGGCGGATATCAGCGGATCGGCTTTAGCTAGACGGGTTTACTGTAGAGCAAAAAATGTGCCACATACTAAACGACCCAAAACTGCCGTCGTGAGGCGCAAAACTACACAGGCATGCCAAAATCTGGCGCTAAATCTGCCCGAGAACAAATTTAATGCATATATTTTAATCTTTTTAGGAAAAACATGAATCAGCCTCCTTGCCTATGAGGCATATTTAGGCAAGAAGGCTGACTTCAAACTATCACGGCAATGTCGTCTAAAGGGTGTCCTCAGCGTCCTCGATCAGCCGCATCTCCCGCAGCATGGCCTGGCGCATCTTGAACTTCTGGATCTTGCCCGTGACGGTCTTGGGCATGTCCTCCACGAAGCGGACATAGCGGGGGATCTTGTGATGCGCGATCTGCCCGCGGCAAAAGGCGCGCAGCTCCTCGTCATCCATGACCATGCCTTCGCGCACGACCACCCAGGCGCACAGCTCCTCGCCATACAGCTCGTCCGGCACGCCAAACACTTGCACGTCCTGGATCTTGGGGTGGCGGTAGAGGTATTCCTCGATCTCGCGCGGGTAGAGATTCTCCCCGCCTCGTATCACCATATCCTTGATTCGCCCGACGATCTGGCAAAAGCCCTCCTCGTCCAGCGTGGCGAGGTCGCCGGTATGCATCCAGCCTTCGGCGTCCACTGCATTCGCGGTCTGCTCAAGGTCGTCCCAATACCCGATCATCACGGAATAGCCGCGCGTGCACAGCTCGCCCGATGTGCCGCAGGGCACGGTCGCGCCCTCGGCATCGACAATCTTCACCTCCAGATGCGGATGCACCCGCCCGACAGTGGAGACGCGCCGCTCCAGCGAGTCATCGAGGCCGGTCTGGAAGCTCACGGGGCTGGTCTCGGTCATGCCGTAGCAGATGGTCATGTCCCGCGCGTGCATCTGGCTGATGACCTTGCGCATCACCTCTATGGGACACGGGCTGCCCGCCATGATGCCCGTGCGCATATGGCTGAAATCAAACTCGGCAAAGCGCGGATGGTCCAGCTCGGCAATGAACATGGTCGGCACGCCATAGAGCGCGGTGCAGCGCTCATAGGCGCAGGCTTGCAGCGTGGCCAGCGGGTCAAATCCCTCGCCCGGGAATACCATGGCCGAGCCATGAGTGACGCAGGCGAGATTACCCATGACCATGCCAAAGCAATGGTAAAGCGGCACCGGGATGCAAATGCGATCCTTGGGCGTAAGCGCCATGCCATGCCCGACCAGATAGCCGTTATTCAGGATGTTATGGTGGCTGAGCGTTACCCCCTTGGGCGCCCCGGTGGTGCCGGAGGTGAACTGGATGTTGATGGCGTCATGCGGCTTCAGCGTGGGGGCTATGGCGGCCAGTGCCGCATTCCCCACCTCCCGCCCGGCGTTCTCCAGGGCGGCAAAGGACATGGCGCCCGGCAGAATATCCTCGCCCATCTGCACCACAAGGCGCAGATGCGGCAGCCGCGCGGCCTCCAGCGCCCCCGGCTCGCATTCCGCCAGCTCCGGCGCCAGGGCGGCGACCATGCCGGGATAGTCGCTGCTCTTAAAGGGCGGTGAAATGACTAGGGCTTTGATGCCCGCCTTGTTCAGCGCGTATTCCAGCTCGGCCAGGCGGTAGGCGGGGTTCACCGTCACCAGGATCAACCCGGCCTTGGCGGCGGCGAACTGGGTGAGCGCCCATTCCGCCCGGTTGAGCGACCAAATTCCCACGCGGTCACCTGGCTCGAGCCCCTGGGCCAGCAGCCCGGCAGCCACATGCTCAACGCGGTCGCGGAACCCGCGCCATGTCAGCCGTACCGCCTGGGCGGGGCAGACCAGCGCCTCGTTATCGGGCCAGGTTGCGGCGGCGGCATCCAGCGCCTGGCCGATCGTCATCTCCAGGAGCGGCGGCTCATTGCCGCCCCGCACATGGCTTTCCTTCATCCGTCTCTCCCTAGGGTTTTTATTCGGTCGTCTTGGAAGGATGTGCCGGCGCGATGGTTCAGGAGGGTGCGCACTCCTCCCGGGCCATCGCCAAAATCTTCCGTGCCTGTTTCAGATGGGGCAGATCGAGCATCTTTCCATCCAGGGCCACCACCCCCGCCGCCGGATCGGCATCGAACAGCGCCACCACTGCTCGGGCATGGGCCAACTCGACGGCGGAGGGGGTCATCACCGCATTAATAACCGGCACCTGCGCCGGGTGAATCGCCATCATGCCGGTAAAGCCCTCGCGCCGCCCGGCCTCGGCCCAGGCGCGCAGCCCCGCCTCGTTACGGAAATCGGGATACACCGTATCGATGGCCGGAACCCCGGCACTGGCCGCCCCCGCCAGACAAAACGAGCGGACCATGCGGCAGAGATCGTTGAGCGAGCCGTCCGGGTTGCGGCTGGCGGTGGCCCCAATGGCGGCAGGCAAATCCTCCGCCCCCCAGGTAAGTCCGGCAAGGCGCGGCCCGGCCTGGGTATAAGAGCCAAGAGTGAACACCGAGGCCGGGGTCTCGGTGGCGATGGGCAGGATGCGCGTCTGCCCCGCGGACAGCCCGGCGGCGGCCTCGAAGGCATCCAGATAATGCGCGAGCGTCACCACATCCGACGCCGCATCCGGCTTTGGCAGCACGATTCCAGCCGGCGCCGCTTGCATCACGGCAGCGAGGTCCGCCAGCGCCAGCCCCGAGGCCAGTGGATTGATCCGCACCCATAGCGCCGGCCCGCCGCTCGGCCCGGCCAGCGTCTCCGCCGCAATCTTCCTCGCCTTTTCCTTGGCAGACAGCGCCACTGAATCCTCCAGATCCAGGATCAGCGCATCCGCTCCCGAGCCCATCGCCTTGGCGATCTTGGCCGGGGCGTCGGCTGGCACGAACAGCCAGGAGCGCGCGCTCATTGCGGCTGCCTTTGCAGCAGTGCGGTGCGCTTGCACTGGCACACCATCTCGCCGCGCTGGTTATACATGCGGTGGGTGAACACCACGATGCCCGCATTGGGGCGGGACTTGCTCTCGCGCGTCTCCGTCACTTCCGTCTCGGCATGAAGCGTATCGCCCACGAAGACAGGCTTGGGCATCACCACCTCGTCATAACCCAAATTCGCAACCAGCGTGCCGAGCGTGGTGTCGCCAACAGAGAGGCCGACCATGAGAGAGAAGGTGAACAGCCCATTGACCACGATACGCCCAAACTCCGTCTGGGCGGCGTATTCGGCGTCCAGATGCAAGGGCTGCGGATTATGGGTGAGCGTGGTGATGAGGAGATTATCCGTCTCCGTCACCGTGCGATGCAGATCGTGGGTGATTTTGTCCCCCACCGCGAATTGCTCGAAATAACGTCCAGCCACGGCTTAGTCTCCAGTTTCCAGGCGCAGGAGCAGCACACCCTCGGCCACCCGCGCGCCAGGGGCGGCATTCAATTCGGCGATGGTGCCATCGCACGGGGCGGTGAGTGTCATCTCCATCTTCATCGCCTCCATCACCAGCAGCGGCGCGCCCTTTTTCACGGCATCGCCCATGGCCACGGCCACGGAGAGGATATGCCCCGGCATCGGGGAGAGTACCGCACCGCCGCTCTCCCCTCCGCCATGGCCTGTATCGTCGGCCGAGACCTCTGTGAAGGCGAAGGCCCGGCCCTGCTCGAACACCACGGTCTCGTCGCCCAGCGTGGTGACGGGCAGGGACGAGCCTACCCCCGGCGACAGCGCCACCACATGCGTTTCACCGCCATGTTGCAGCCGCGCCTCGACGCGCGGCGGGGCGTTCAGGCGGAAGCCAAGCAGTTCCTGCGGCGTTGCATGAGCGGCCAGCCGCGCCGTGGCGGCGGCGCGCAGCACCTTGTCATCAGGTTCGGCCCTGCCCAGCAGCTCCGGCAGATGCGCCTCGATGAACCCGGTATCCAATGCCGCGCCCCGGAAGGAAGGATTCCGCAACGTGCGCGCCAGGAACGCGGCATTCGTCTTCACCGGCCAGACCTGCACGGAGGCACAGGCCGCCTCAAGCCGCTTGGCGGCCGCCGCACGAGTGGGGCCATGGGCGATGAGCTTGGCGATCATCGGGTCGTAGAAGGCAGTCACCTCCCCGCCCTGTTCCACGGCGCTGTCCACCCGCACGCCCGCCTCGGGCAGCACGAAATGGGTAAGCGGCCCTGTGGAAGGCAGGAAGCCCGTATCCGGGTTCTCGGCATAAAGCCGCGCCTCGATGGCATGGCCGTTGAGCGGGATCTGCTCCTGGCTCAGCGGCAGAGGCTCGCCCGCCGCCACGCGGAGCTGCCACTCCACCAGATCCTGCCCGGTGATAGCCTCCGTCACCGGATGCTCCACCTGCAAGCGGGTGTTCATCTCCATAAACCAGATGCGCTCGGCGCGCAGCCCCTCGGAAGCATCGGCGATGAACTCGATCGTTCCCGCGCCCTGGTAGTCGACCGCTCGGGCGGCCTGCACGGCGGCGGCGCACACGGCCTCGCGCACCTCGGGGCTCATCCCCGGCGCGGGGGCTTCCTCTATCACTTTCTGGTGGCGGCGCTGGAGCGAGCAGTCACGCTCGTACAGATGCACCACATTTCCATGGGCATCGCCGAACACCTGCACCTCTATATGGCGAGGACGAGTGACGTAGATTTCCAGCAGCACGCGGTCATCGCCAAAGGAGGACGCAGCCTCGCGCTTGCAGGAAGCGAGTGCGGCGGCAAAATCCTCCAGCCGCTCCACCTTGCGCATGCCCTTGCCGCCACCGCCCGCCACAGCCTTGATGAGCAGCGGAAACCCGATGCGCGCCGCCTCGGCGGCCAGCCGGTCCTCAGACTGATCCTCCCCCAGATAGCCCGGCGTAACGGGCACGCCTGCCTGCTGCATCAGCGCCTTGGCGGCATCCTTCAGCCCCATGGCACGGATGGAAGATGGCTTGGGCCCGACCCAGATCAGCCCGACATCAATCACCGCCTGAGCAAACTCCGCATTCTCCGAGAGGAAGCCATACCCCGGATGAATAGCCTCGGCTCCGCTCAACCGTGCCGCCTCCAGCAGCTTCTCGGGGCGCAGATAACTCTCACGCGCCGGGGCGGGGCCGATGAGGATGGCCTCGTCAGCCTCAGCCACGAAAGGCGCAGCAGCATCGGCCTCGGAGTACACGGCAATTGTGCGGATACCGAGGCGGCTTGCGGTGCGGATAACGCGGCGAGCGATCTCGCCGCGATTGGCGATGAGCAGGGAAGAGAACATGGGCATCACATCCGGAACACGCCGAAGCGCGGGCTGGCGGGAATGGGAGCGTTGAGCGATGCCGAGATGGCAAGGCCCAGCACATCGCGCGTCTGGGCGGGGTCGATGACGCCGTCATCCCACAGCCGCGCCGTGGCGAAATACGGGCTGCCCTCCTCCTCGTACCGCGCGCGGATCGGCGCCTTGAACGCGGCTTCCTCCTCGGCGGGCCATGTGCCGCCCTTGGCCTCGATGCCATCGCGCCGCACCGTGGCAAGCACGCTGGCCGCCTGCTCCCCGCCCATCACCGAAATACGGCTATTGGGCCAGGTGAAGAGAAAGCGCGGGCCATAAGCCCTGCCGCACATACCGTAATTGCCAGCACCAAAACTGCCGCCGATGAGCACGGTGAATTTCGGCACGCTGGCGGTGGCCACGGCGGTCACCATCTTCGCGCCATCCTTGGCGATGCCCCCGGCCTCGTACTTGCCGCCGACCATGAAGCCCGAGATGTTTTGCAGGAACACCAAGGGCGTGCGGCGCTGGCAGGCAAGCTCGATGAAATGCGCCGCCTTCTGCGCGCTCTCGGAAAACAGCACGCCGTTATTGGCGAGGATCGCCACCGGATAGCCCCAGATGCGCGCAAAACCGGTAACGATGCTCGACCCATAAAGCGGCTTGAACTCGTGGAAGGCGCTGTCATCGACGATCCGCGCAATCACCTCGCGCACATCGTAAGGCGCACGCACATCGGCAGGGATGATGCCATACAGTTCCTCAGCCGCGTAGCGCGGCGGCTTTGGCGTGGCGATGTCCAGATCCACGCTCTTTCGCGTATTCAGCCGGGCCACGATGTCCCGCACGATGGAGAGCGCATGCTCGTCATCCACCGCGATATGATCGGCCACACCGGATTTACGCCCATGCGCATCCGCCCCGCCAAGCTCGGTGGCGGAAATAACCTCGCCCGTGGCGGCCTTCACCAAAGGCGGCCCGGCCAGGAAGATCGCCCCCTGACTCTCCGCCCCGCGCCCACGCACGATCACCGTTTCGTCGGACATCGCAGGCACATAAGCGCCTCCGGCGGTGGAAAGGCCCATCACACAGGCAATCTGCGCGATGCCCCGCGCGCTCATATTCGCCTGGTTGTAGAAAATACGGCCAAAATGCTCCTTGTCCGGGAACACCTCGGCCTGATGCGGCAAATTCGCGCCGCCAGAATCCACCAGATAGACGCATGGAAGCCGGTTCTCCAGCGCGATCTCCTGCGCGCGCAGATGCTTCTTCACCGTCAGCGGGAAATACACCCCGCCCTTCACCGTGGCGTCGTTGGCGACGATCATCACCTCCCGCCCGCTCACCGTGCCGATGCCGCAGATCAGCCCCGCCCCCGGAGCCTCGCCCTCATACATCCCGCCCGCCGCAAGCTGGCCGATTTCCAGAAACGGCGCGCCGGGGTCGAGCAGCCGCTCCACACGCTCACGCGGCAGCAACTTGCCGCGCGCCACATGGCGCTGGCGCACAGCCTCTGGCCCACCGAGCGCGGTAGCGGCCACCTTCTCGCGCAGCTCGGCAGCGAGGGCACGGTTGATCTCCGCGTTGCGCTGGAACGTTTCCGCCCCGGTATCGATGGTGCTGGTCAGATGGGTCATGCGCTCATCAACTCGCGGCCGATGAGGTAACGGCGGATCTCGTTGGTCCCCGCGCCAATGTCGTAAAGCTTGGCATCACGCACCAGCCGCTCGATGCCGGTCTCCTTCAGATACCCCGCCCCACCGAAAGCCTGGATCGCCTCCAGCGACACACGCACCGCGTTCTCGCTGGCCAGCAAAATCGCCCCGGCGGCGTCGAAGCGCGTGGTGTGCCCGGCATCGCAGGCGCGAGCCACGGCGTACACGTAAGCGCGAGCCGAGTTCAGGGCCACGTACATGTCGGCAAGTTTGCCCTGCATGAGCTGGAAATTACCGATCGGCTGACCGAACTGCGTGCGCTCCTTTACATAAGGCAGCACCGCGTCCAGCGCCGCCTGCATGATGCCGAGCGGCCCGGCGGCCAGCACGGCGCGCTCATAATCGAGGCCCGACATCAGCACCTTCACACCGCCGTTCAGCGGGCCCATCAGGTTCTCCTCGGGCACCTCGCAATCCTCGAAGATCAGCTCGCTGGTGTCCGAACCGCGCATCCCCATCTTGTCAAGCTTCTGGCCCGTGCTGAACCCCTTGAAGCCGCGCTCGACGATGAACACCGAGATCCCCTTTGGCCCGGCCTGCGGTTCGGTCTTGGCGTACACCACCAGCGTGTCGGCAATCGGGGCGTTGGTGATCCAGAACTTGTTGCCGTTCAAGATATAATGGTCGCCCTTCTTCTCGGCGCGCAGTTTCATGGAGACAACGTCGGAACCGGAACCAACCTCGGACATCGCCAGCGAGCCGACATGCTCACCCGAGATCAGCCTGGGCAGATAGCGGTGTTTCTGCGCCTCGCTACCCCAGCGGCGGAGTTGGTTGATGCAAAGGTTCGAGTGCGCGCCATAGGAAAGCCCAACCGAGGCGGAGGCGCGGGAGAGTTCCTCCACCGCCAGCACATGCTCCAGATACCCCAGCCCCAGCCCGCCGAACTCCTCCTCCACGGTGATGCCGTGCAGGCCGAGCGCGCCCATCTCCGTCCAGAGCGAACGGTCGAAATGGTTCTCCGCGTCGATCTTCGCCGCGATGGGCGCGATGCGCTCCTGCGCGAAACGAGCGGTGGTGTCGCGGATTGCCGCCGCGGTTTCGCTCAGGCCGAAATCCATCTGCGCGCTGAAAGCCATGGCGCGTTTCCTCCCTAATTATCTATTGAACGAACCTTAGCGCCTCCCCGCTTACAGATGAAATTGAAAGTTTTTTGCCGCTTTGATAGATGACATCTATCATGGACTGGTATCTCCTGCGTTATTTCCTGGCCGTGGCCGAGTTGGGCAATTTCTCCCGCGCCGCAGGGCGGATGAACGTGACCCAGCCCACCCTCTCCGCCGGCATCGCCAAGCTGGAGGCACAACTCGGCCAGAAGCTGTTCGAGCGCGACCGGCGGCGCGTCTCCCTCACCGAGGCGGGCAGCCGCTTCCTCGCCCATGCCCAGCGCATCGCACGCGATTACGAGATCGCCCTGCGCGACATCTCCCAGGCCGCACCCCGGCGCACGCTGCGGGCGGGGGTGCTCTCCACCTTCCCCTCCTTCATGCTGGAAGCGCTGGTGCGCAGCCATATGGCGCAGGAAAACGCCGAGACGCTGGAATTGCTGGACGGCAGCGAGCGCGAGCTGAAAACCTGGCTGGATGACGAGCGGATCGAGCTCGCGCTGACGCTGCTCCGCCCCGGCTCCCCCGCCCCGGCGCAGGAGAGCCTATACCGCGAGGATTACGTGCTGGTGACCTCCACCAGCCACCGCCTGGCCCAAATGCAGGCGGTAAAAGGCGAAGAACTTGCCCAGGACGCGATGATCATCCGCCGCCATTGCGAGGTTCTGGCCGCCACCAGCCAGTATTTCACCCAGCGCGGGGTGCGCCCGAGCTTCCCCCTAAAAACCTTCAACGACGACAAGGCCCTCGCCCTGGTCCGTGCCGGGCTGGGGGTGACGGTGATGCCCGAGAGCTTCGCGGGCAATGGCATCGTGCCGGTGCGGTTGCTGGATTTCGATTTCAGCCGCGAAGTGGGAATCGTCTATTCCACCAAGGGCCGGATGCTGGCCAAAAGCGGGTGCTGCTTCGTGGAGACGCTACGGCGCGAGTTGGCCCGGCCCGAGCGCTGACAAATCCTTGCGGTAGGCGCCGGGGCTTTTCGATGTCCATTTGCGGAAGGCGCGGTGGAAGGCGCTGGGCTCGGCAAAGCCAAGCTCGGCGGCGATCTCCGCCACCCCCCGCTTGGTGCCCGTGAGCGCGGCGATGGCCAGATCGCGCCGGATCTCATCGCGCAGCCCATTCCAGCTCTGCCCTTCCTGCCGGAGCCTGTGGCGCAGCGTGGAGGGCGAGAGCCGGAGCTGCCGTGCCATCTCGGCGAAATCCGGCCAATCCGTGGGAGGCAGCTCACGCAACCGGCCACGGATATTGGTGATCAGCCCGGCATCGTAGCGATAGCGCACCAGCAGATTGGCGGGGGCGGCGCGCAGGAAGGGTTTCAGCGCGGCTTCGTCGCGGATGACGGGCAGCGCCAGATACCGGGCATCGAAAGCTATGCGGCTATTGGGGCACGCGAAGTGTACCGGCGCGCCAAAGAACAGCCGGTAATCGGCCACGCCTGGCGGTTCGGCACATCGGAAATCGACCAGACGCAGGGGCACGCGCCGCCCCACCAGCCAGCAGATGATGCCGTGCAGGATGATCCAGAACGTGCGGTAGGCAAAGGCCGAGCGCGCCTCCCCGGCATCGCGCAGCACCACCTGGGCCAAGCCATCGGCCAGCACCAGTTCGCCGCGCGGATCGTCGAGCAGCACGGCCAGGAACCGCAAGGCCCGGCGCAGCGCCCGCTCCAGCGTGGCGGAATGCAGCACGACGCGGCAGAGCATGACAAAACTGCCCGGCCGCATGGCTCTCCCGCCTAGGCCGAAATATTCGTCCTGCATGGCGTCGGCCAGGGCCAGCCATAGGCGGCCATAGGCCTCGGCCGAGACCGCCCCCGCCTCCTGCAGCCCGGAGGCTTCCAGCACCGGCGCCACGGGCAGCCCCTTGCGGCGCAGGCAGTCCAGCGCCTCTTCCACAAAGCTGGGGCGGATCATCCTCCGCTCGGCATTGGTCTCCGACATGCCAAACATGGTAAAATCGCCGATAAAATTATGCCAGAGCGGTCATCGACGGCCATGTCCCTCCGGCGCATTGTTCCCCCAGGCGGACACAGAACCGCGAATAAAGACGTCACCGCTACCGCAGAGGAAACGCCATGCTTGCCACCGGTCCGCACCAGGATGCCGCCGCGCGCCCTGACTATACCAGCTTCTACGCCGCCTTCAGCCCAGCCGATATGGCGGCGAAGCTGAGCGGCGATCTGGAGGCTGGCATCAATGTCTGCGTGGAATGTTGTGACGCCCATGTGGCCGGTGGTGGCATCGCGCTGGAATGGGAAGGGATCAACGGCGAGCGCGTCTCACTGAGCTTCGCCGAACTGCGCGATCAGGCCGCGCGCTTCGCCAATGTCATCACCACGCTGGGGGTGCAGCCGGGCGACGTTGTGGCGGGCATGCTGCCGCGCACGCCGGAATTACTCATCACCATCCTCGGCACCTGGCGCGCGGGGGCAGTGTACCAGCCGCTCTTCACCGCCTTCGGGCCGAAAGCCATCGAGCAGCGACTGCAAACCTCCAGTGCCAAGCTGGTGGTTACCGACCCCACCAACCGCCCGAAGCTGGACGACGTGCCCAACCGCCCGCAAGTCGCCGTTGTCACGCGCAGCGGGAGCGTGGCGGCGGGGGATATCGACTTCATCGCGGCACTCAAGGCCGCCAGCCCGGATTTCGCCCCGGTCATGCGCAAGGGCAGCGACCTCTTTTTGATGATGTCCACCTCCGGCACCACCGGCCTGCCCAAGGGTGTGCCTGTGCCCATCCGCACGCTGCTGCCCTTCCGCGTGTATATGCAGTACGCGGTCGACCTGCGCCCCGGGGACAAATACTGGAACATCTCCGACCCCGGCTGGGCCTATGGGCTGTATTACGCCGTCACCGGCCCACTGCTGCTTGGCCACACCACCACCTTCTATGAAGGCCCATTCACCGCCGAGAGCACCTACCGGATCATCGCCAGCCACGGCATCACCAACCTCGCGGGCGCGCCCACGGCCTACCGGCTGCTGATGGCCGCTGGGCTGGAAGCTGCAGCACCGGTAAAGGGACAGCTCCGCGCCGTCTCCAGCGCCGGGGAGCCGCTGAACCCGGAGGTCATCCGCTGGTTCCGCGCGGCGCTGGATGCGCCGATCTGCGATCATTACGGCCAGACCGAAATGGGCATGGTAGTGAACAACCATCACGGCCTCAGCCACAAACAACGCGCCGGGGCGGCGGGCCTGCCCATGCCCGGCTTCCGCGTCGTGATCATCGGGCCGGACGATGCCGAACTCGGCCCCGACACCCCCGGCGACCTCGCCGTGGACCTCGCCGCCTCGCCGCTCTTCTGGTTCACCGGCTATTACAACAAGGAAACCCCGTCCCTCGGGCCGAAATACTACCGCACCGGGGACCTCGCCGAGCTGGGGCCGGATGGGCTGATCGCCTTCGTCGGCCGCAATGACGATGTCATCACCTCGTCCGGCTACCGCATCGGGCCGTTCGACGTGGAGAGCGCGCTGATCGAGCATCCGGCGGTGGTGGAGGTGGGCGTGATCGGCAAGCCCGACCCGGAGCGCACCGAGATCGTGAAGGCCTTCGTCGTGCTCAAGCCCGATATCGAGCCCAGCGATGCGCTGGCCGAGGAGTTGCGCCTACATGTGCGAAAGCGACTCTCGGCGCATGCCTATCCGCGCGAGATCGAGTTCGTCGAGCAACTGCCCAAAACGCCGAGCGGCAAACTGCAACGTTTCATGCTGCGCGCTCGGGAAAAACAGCACCACTAAGGGAAAGCCGTCATGCAGATCGAAAACCATGTTTTCCTCATCACCGGCGGCGGCTCCGGGCTGGGTGCGGCCACGGCGCGGCATCTGGTGGCGTGCGGCGGGCGCGTGGTGCTGGCCGATGTCAACGCTGCCACCGGCGAGGCCCTGGCCGCGGAGCTGGGCACCGCGGCGGTGTTCGTCCGCACCGATGTCACCTCGGAGGCCGATGGTCGGGCGGCTGTTGCCACGGCCCTCAGCGCCTTCGGGCGGTTGGATGGACTGGTGAACTGCGCCGGCATCGCCCCCGGCGAGAAGGTGGCGGGGCGCGAAGGCCCGCACCGTCTGGAGAGCTTCGCCCGCGCCGTGAACATCAACCTGATCGGCACGTTCAACATGCTGCGCCTCGCCGCCGACGCCATGGCCAAGCAGGAGCCCGGCGCCGAGGGGGAGCGTGGCGTGCTCATCAACACCGCCTCCATCGCCGCCTATGACGGGCAGATCGGCCAGGCCGCCTATGCCGCCTCCAAAGCCGGTGTGGCGGGGCTGACCCTGCCCGTGGCGCGGGAGCTGGCGCGGTCGGGCATTCGCTGCGTCACCATCGCGCCGGGCATCTTCGCCACCCCGATGATGGAGGCCATGCCCCAGGCGGTGCAGGATTCCCTGGGCGCCACCGTGCCTTTCCCCTCGCGCCTTGGCCGCCCGGCGGAATTCGCCGCCCTGGTCGCGCATATCGTCGAGAACATCATGCTCAATGGCGAGGTCATCCGGCTGGATGGCGCGCTGCGCATGGCCCCGAAATAACAGGAGTGTCCCATGTCTGCTGATCCCATCGTCATCGTCAGCGCCGCCCGCACCCCCATGGGCGGGTTCCAGGGCGATTTCGCCGGCGTCGCCGCGCCCGAGTTGGGGGCCGCGGCCATCAGCGCGGCGCTGGAGCGCGCCGGGCTCGCGCCGGAGGCCGTGGAGGAAATCGTGTTCGGCTGCGTGCTGCCCGCCGGGCTGGGTCAGGCCCCCGCGCGCCAAGCCGCGCTGAAGGCCGGGCTTCCGCTGGCCGCCGGGGCGACCACGGTGAACAAGATGTGCGGCTCGGGCATGAAGGCGGCCATGCTGGCCCATGACCTGATCCTGGCCGGGAGCGCGAATATCGCGGTGGCAGGTGGCATGGAGAGCATGACCAACGCCCCCTATCTGCTGGAGAAAGCCCGCGCCGGTTACCGCCTGGGCCACGGCAAGGTACTGGACCATATGTTCCTCGACGGGCTGGAGGACGCTTATGACAAAGGTCGCCTGATGGGAACCTTCGCCGAGGATTGCGCCGAGGCCTATCAGTTCACCCGCCAGGAGCAGGATAACTACGCCATCGCCTCGCTCACCCGTGCACAGGAGGCCATCGCCAAGGACCGCTTCGCCGGAGAGATCGTGCCGGTGAACACGGGCACGATGGTGGTGAGCATCGACGAGCAGCCCGGCAAGGCGAAGCTGGACAAGATCCCCAGCCTCAAGCCAGCCTTCCGCCAGGGCGGCACGGTCACGGCGGCGAATTCCTCCTCCATTTCCGACGGCGCGGCGGCGCTGGTGCTGATGCGCGCTTCGGAAGCCGAAAAGCGTGGGTTGACGCCGCTGGCCCGCATCGTCGGCCACACTACCCAGGCCCAAGCCCCCAATCTGTTCGCCACCGCGCCCATCGGGGCCATCAACAAGCTGGCGGAAAAGAGCGGTTGGGCGCTCAAGGATGTCGATTTGTTCGAGATCAACGAAGCCTTCGCCGTGGTGGCGATGGCGGCGATGCGCGATCTCGATTTGCCGCACGACAAGGTGAATGTGAATGGCGGGGCCTGCGCCCTGGGCCATCCCATCGGCGCGTCCGGCGCGCGCATCCTCATCACGCTGCTGGCCGCCTTGGCCGAGCGCGGGGGCAAGCGGGGCATCGCCTCGCTCTGTATCGGTGGCGGCGAGGCCACCGCCATGGCCATCGAGCTGGTGCATTAAGATGCTGCTGGATGAAACCCGCGCCGCTCTGCGCGACATGGCCCGCGACTTCGCCCACGAGCGCCTGGCCCCCACCGCCGCCGCGCGGGATTCCGCCCATGCCTTCCCGCGTGAGGAGCTGCGCGAGATGGGCCAGCTTGGCCTGCTGGGCATGACGGTGCCGGAGGAATATGGCGGCTCGGATGTCGGCACCGTGGCCTATGCCACGGTGCTGGAGGAGATCGCCGCCGGGGATGGCGCCTGTTCCACTATTCTTTCGGTGCACAACTCGGTGGGCTGCGGGCCGATCGTGAAGTTCGGCACCGAGGACCAGAAACGCCGCTTCCTGCCCAAGCTGGCCTCTGGCGAGTGGATCGGCGGTTTCGCCCTCACCGAGCCGCAGGCGGGGTCGGACGCCTCGGACCTGCGCACCCGGGCAAGGCGGGATGGCGACACCTACATCATCAACGGGGCCAAGCAGTTCATCACCTCCGGCCAGAATGGCGATGTCGTCATCCTCTTCGCCGTGACTGACCCGGCGGCGGGCAAGAAGGGCATCTCCGCCTTCATCGTGCCCACCGATACCCCCGGCTACCGCGTGGTGCGCGTGGAGCAGAAGCTCGGCCAGCACAGCTCCGACACTTGCCAGCTCGCCTTCGACGACATGGTCCTCCCCGCCGATTTGCGGTTGGGCGAAGAGGGCGAGGGCTACAAGATCGCGCTCGCGAATCTTGAAGGCGGACGCATCGGCATCGCCTCGCAAGCGGTGGGCATGGCCCGCGCGGCGTTCGAGGCGGCGCGGGATTACGCCCGCGAGCGCAAGACCTTCGGCAAACCCATCGCCGAGCATCAGGCCGTCGCCTTCCGCCTCGCCAGCATGGCCACCGAGATCGAAGCGGCGCGCCAGCTCGTGCTGCATGCGGCGGCTTTGCGCGAGGCGGACGAGCCCTGCCTGACGGAAGCCTGCATGGCCAAGCTCTTCGCCTCCGAGATGGCCGAGCGCGTGGTCTCCGCCGCGCTGCAGATCCATGGCGGCAACGGCTATATCGCCGATTACCCGGTGGAGCGGATTTATCGGGACGTGCGGGTGTGCCAGATTTACGAAGGCACCAGCGATATCCAGCGCCTCGTCATCGCCCGTGCCGTAGCCTGAGGAGAACGCAGATGGGACCGCTCGCCGGACTGAAGGTGTTGGAGTTCAACGGGCTGGGCCCCGCGCCCTTCGCCTGCATGGTGCTGGCCGATCTCGGCGCGGATGTGCTGCGCATCGACCGCGCCGGAGCGGATAACCTGCTCGGGCTGAAGCAGGACTTCATAGAGCGCGGCCGCCGCTCCCTGGTGCTGGATTTGAAGAGCGCGGAAGGGCTGGAGACGGCCAAGCGCCTCGCCGGGGCGGCGGATGTGCTGGTGGAGGGCTTCCGCCCCGGCGTGATGGAGCGCCTCGGCCTGGGCCCGGAGCCTTTATGCGCGGCCAACCCCAGGCTGATCTACGCGCGCATGACCGGCTGGGGCCAGACCGGCCCGCTGGCCCCCACGGCCGGGCATGACATCACCTATCTGGCGCTCTCCGGCGCGCTGCACGCCATCGGCACCGCCGAGGACCCGCTGCCGCCCCTCAACCTGCCCGGCGATTTCGGCGGCGGCTCGATGTTCCTCATCACCGGCATCCTCTCGGCCCTGTATGAGCGCCAGCGCTCGGGCCAGGGCCAGGTGATCGACGCCGCGATCACCGATGGCGCGGCGGTGCTGATGGCGATGATCTACGCCATGCGCGCCGAAGGGCTGTGGGAGGATCGGCGCGCCGCCAACCTGCTGGACGGCGCCGCCGCCATCTACCGCACTTACGTCTGCGCCGATGGCCGCCATGTCGCCATCGCCCCGATGGAGCGCAAATTCTTCGAGATTTTCGCCGCCCGCGCCGGGCTGAACGCCGCCGACTGGCCCAACCACGCCGACCCTGCCGTGTGGCCCGCCCTGCACGCCAAGCTGGCCGCCCTGTTCCTCACCCGCCCGCGCGATGAATGGTGCGCGCTGTTCGAAGGCTCGGATGCCTGCGTCGCCCCGGTGCTCTCGCTCGACGAAGCGCCCCGCCACCCGCACAACCAGGCGCGCGGGGCGTTTGTGGAGATCGACGGTGTGATCCAGCCTGCCCCTGCCCCACGCTTCTCGCGCTCGGTACCGCCAACGCCCGCCCCCCGCCCAGCACCAAACGAAGGCGGCGAGGCGGCGCTGCTCGACTGGCTGGGGGAATAGTTTGCCCGCTGCGCTTGCCCTGAGATACACAGGCAGGATGAACGCAGAGAGGCCCATTTCTTGACGACGAAAAGAAAGCCAAAGGCCGCCACCGATGCAGAAGCGGCCATCGGATCGCAGAAACAGGCTGATGCGCCCATCGCCCAGCGCATTGGCGATGTCATCCGCCGCCACCGCAAGGCGCATGGGCTGACTTTGTCGCAACTCGCGGCGGGAGCCGGGCTGTCCTCGGCCAATCTCAGCCGCATCGAGAATGGCAGCGTCACCTCCAGCTTCGAGAGCCTGGAGCGCATCTGCCAAGCGGTCGGGCTCTCGCTGGCGGATCTGTTCGCCGAGGTCTCGGAGCCGAAGGGCCAAGCGCGGCTGGTGCGCGCCGAGGAGCAGATGGAGGTCATCCGCTCCGGCACCAGCCATGGGCATATGTACAAGCTCATCGCGTATCAGCGCGGGCCGGGCCGGTCCTTCGAGGGCTTCTATATCACCATGGATAAGGACAGCGAGGTCTATCCCCGCTTCCGGCATCCAGGCACCGAACTGCTCTACATGCTGCGCGGCAGCATGGAGTATCGTTATGGTAGCGAATTATACACCATCCGCGCTGGTGATACATTCACCTTCTCGGCCCATGTCGAGCACGGGCCGGAGCGGCTGTTCAGCGATGAAATCCACTTTATCTGCGTGATGATCTACGACACCTGAACGGCAAGTTCCCGTTTGGCCTTTTCCCTCGCGCACAGCTCAAGCCAGCGGTCCACCACATTGTTGGCGAAACTGGTCTGCGCCGGGCCATAGACCACGAAATCGCCTTCCAGCTTGCGCTCCATCGCCTCCAACTCACCCGGCGCAAAACGAGCGCTCAGGCGGAGTTCACGGCCGATCCAGGCATCGGCGATCTTCGGCGTGGCCTCGAAATGGCACTGGAAGCCGTAGCAGTTTTTGCCCACCCGGAAAGCTTGGTTCCGCACCGCACCGCCTTGCATCAGCAGTGTCGCGCTTGGCGGCAGACTGAATGTATCGCTGTGCATCTCGAAGAGTTCGATGGCGCCGTCCAGATGACCCAGCAGCGGATCGTCCGCCGCCGCGAGCACGGGTGAAAGCGTGGTGAAGCCGAATTCGAGAAAGCCAAGCGGGCGGACCTCGCCGCCGAAGGCGTAAGCCACCGTCTGCGCGCCAAGGCAGGAGCCGAGCACCGGCTTGCCGTGATCGTCGAACTTATGGATCAGCGCGGCCACCGCGTTGAAGTACGGCGCATGCTCCGGGTCGGCCACCGATATCTCTCCGCCAAACAGGATCAACCCGTCATACGGGCCGTCATCGGCGGGCAATTCGTCGCCAGCCAGCCGCGAGGCCCAGAACAACTCGTGCCCGCGCGCCGCGATCTCATCTGCCAGCACACCGGCTTCCTCGCTCGACCGGACACCACCACCGGCAATACCGAGAATCTTCATCCCAAAAGCTCCCGCTAACTGAATATTATAAGGCTGCAGTTATGGCATATTTGCATTATACGCAATATTAGTGTGTTTAATGCAATATTTGCCCATATCGGCATCAATCCGCCCAGTTTTTGAGCGCGGCATCGAAAGCCTCCGACCAAAACCGCAAGACCAGCCAAGCCCGCCGCTTTGGCACGCAATGTGCAACATCAGCCAGTATAAAATTGCATGGGGAGCAATCTTTATGAGTAATATGCAAAAATTTCCACATGGGCTGTTGGACCTGTCTTTCGGTTCCCTGCGGAGTGAGGCGAAGGATACAAAATCCGCCGCCGCTTTTCTTGAGGCGCAGGGCATCCGCTTCCTGCTGGCCCAGTTCACGGATGTGCATGGCAGCCTCAAGAGCAAATCCGTGCCAGTGCGCTGCCTGGAGAATCTTGTGACGGAGGGTGCCGGGTTCGCGGGTGCCGCCGTCGCCGGGTTCGACATGACAGTGTTCGACCCCGAATACATGATGGTCGGCGATCTAGAGACGCTGGCCCTGCTGCCTTGGGCGCCGGGTTATGCGCGTATTCTCGGCACCGGCACCGTGGCGGGCACAGCCTTCGCGCTCGACCCGCGCAATGCCCTGAAAGCGCAATGCGCGCGGCTTGCTGCTCATGGCTGGATCGCGAATACCGGGCTGGAACCGGAATTCTACCTGCTGCGGCGCGACGAATCCGGCGCACTGCTGCCGTTCGACCCTGCCGACACGCTAGCCAAACCCGCTTACGATTACCGCAGCCTCGCCAATGTGCGTCCGTTCGTCGAACAGATCGTGGGCTCGCTGCAGGCGTTGGGCATCGGCGTATACCAAATCGACCATGAGGACGCGAACGGCCAGTATGAGGTGAACTTTAAGTACGCTGACGCCGTCACCAGCGCCGATAACATCCAGCTCTTCAAAATGGCCGCGAGCGAGATCGCGCACAGCCTGGGCGGTATTTGCAGCTTCATGCCCAAGCTCAGCGCCACCACCACCGGCAATGGCATGCATGTGCATCTCTCCATCGCAGATGCGGGGGGCGATGATCTGTTCCGCGACGACACCGACCCGAAGGGCATGGGTCTCTCACCGCTGGCCTATAAATTCATGGCCGGTGTGTTGAAGCATGCCAAGGCACTGACCGCGCTGCTGGCACCATCGGTGAACTCCTATAAGCGGCTCGTTGTGGGCACGCCGGATTCGCCATACTGGGCGCCGGTTTACATTGCCTATGGCAACAATAACCGTTCCGCCATGGTGCGCATTCCGTATGGGCGCATCGAGATCCGTACCGGCGATGGCGGCATGAATGTCTATCTTGCACTGGCCGCCATCATCGCCGCTGGGCTCGATGGCATCGAGAACGATCTCGATCCCGGTGAGCCGCATAACGTCAATTTCTTCACGATGCCGCCCGCGGATGTCGCGGCACTGGGCGTGGAAACGCTGCCACAGAATCTCGACCAAGCAATCAACTGCCTGGAAGCCGACACCGTACTGGCCAGCGCCCTCGGCGAGCGACTCGTCAACGCGTTCATCAAGGTCAAGCGGCAGGAATGGCGCGATTACCACCTGACCGTCTCCCAATGGGAGCTCAACCGTTACCTCACCTTCTTCTGATCAACCCGGCAACAGCGAAAACAGGAAGCAAGCATGATCAAGATTACCGAAGCCCAGGCCGAGCAATACCGCCGCGACGGGTTTCTCATCGTGGACAAGATCATCGAGCGCGAGGAGGCTGCGGCCATTCTCTCACGCTACGAGCCGATGTTCATGCGCAAGGAGTTCGAGACCGGCATCCGCCCTGACGAAGTGAACCTGCCCGAAGGCAACCCGCCTTATACGATGCAGATCTGCAATGGCTGGCGCGCCGACCGCACCGTCGCCCGGCATGTGATGTCCGCGGGCCTGGGCGAGGCCTGCGCCAAGTTCGGCGGCTGGAGCGGCGCACGCGTGATGGTGGATAATCTGCTCTGGAAACCGCCCGCCGGCCGGCCGATCGGCTTTCATCAGGACAGCATGTATGCGCTCTGGTTCAGCAAACCTGCCCTTACGAGCTGCTGGATCGCGCTGGATGAAACCACCGCCGAGGGCGGCACGCTAATGTATCTGCGCGGCTCACATAAATGGGGCGAGGCGCAGCCAATCCTGAAATTCCATGGTCCGGAAGACGATCTGAAGGAAGCCCGCGAATGGGCCGAGGCCAATGGGTTCGAGCTGGAGATGGTGCCAATCGTGGTGCCGCCGGGTGGCGGCGCGTTTCATGACGGCTGGACTTGGCACGGTTCGCGCATCAACAAGATGCCCAACCCTCGCCGCGCTATCGCCGTGCATATGATGCAGTCGGACGTCGAGTTCGTTCCGAACCGCATGAGCATCGGCAACGGGCCGATCTACGGCAAGTACATGAAGTTCGGCTCCAACGAACTCGATGAGAACTACTTCCCGATCACCTGGCGCGCAGACGGCTACCGCACCCCGGGGCTGGATGCCTATGTCGAGCGCGGACCGCTCGCCAACGCCGCCTGACGCACTGGGCAGGTATGGCCGGGTAATATGGCCATCCCTGCCCATGCCGGTTCTGGTTGACCCCCGCACGGTTCCGGTTAACGCTTAATCATGCTGACGCTGCGCCGCGAAACAAATAAACAAAAAAGCATTTATCACCAATGAATTGCGTAATTTCATTTTGTTATTAAAAGAAAGTCTCCTCCCTACATCGAGATCCGCGCCGTCGACAAGATTTTCGGTTCCCAGGCCAACGGGTACGGGGGCGCTGGACGGGGGCAGCCTGACCATCCGCGACAAGGAGTTCTTTACCCTGCTCGGCCCCTCGGGCTGCGGCAAGACGTCTCTGCTGCGCATGTTGCGCGGGCTGCGAAACGCCGACACGCGACGAGATCCGTCTGCAAGGGCAAAACATGGTCGAGTTGCCGCCGCGCGCCAGGCGGGTGAACATGGTCTTCCAGAACTACGCGCTGTTTCCGCATCTCACCGTGATGACCCGATCTCGTATTTCAAACTCGACCACTACGATTACCTTCGCCTTGGCGGCATCGTCAAAACACTGAACAAGCCGACGCTGTTCATGATGGAAAACGGTTACGCCGTGGCCGAAATCGGCATCAATGCCGTGAACGTGCTGAGCGGCTTTCTGGGCGGCTAGTTCAGCCGCCTCAGAACGCCGTCACCTCGCGCAGGCCGATGACAAGCTCGTTACGCAGCTTGCGGCTCGGGTCGTTCGGGTCCTGAATACCGGCGCCGGGGCTGACGATGTACTGGAGGTCCGGCTGCACCATCAGCCAGGGCATGACCTGCGCGTTATAGGTGAATTCGAGCAACTCCTCGGTACCGCGCACCGGCAGGCCGGAATCGCGGTCGAGTGCCGCCGCGCGGCTGCTTACCCGGGCCAGACCAAAATCGATCCCCGCCTGGTCGTCATCGCGCCCCGGCAGCGGCGCGGTCATGGTGACGCCGCCATTGAAGGAGAAATCGATCTCATTCTGGGCATCCGGCGCGCCCATCACCCGGCCGAACAGGTTGAGGGTGCGGGCGCTGTCGGACTGGGATTTCCATACCATCTGGTCGACGACGATATAGATGCCGTAATTGCCACGATGCATGATCGCATTGCCGTTGCTCCTGGCATTGCTGAGGGAGAGGCCATCCGTGCCGTAACGCTGGTCGCGGTAATAACCAGAATCGTACCAGCCGCCGAGCTTGTAGGTGCCGGGTGGGAAATTGCCGGGCAGGCTGTACTGGTACTCGGCGATCCACAGCGCGCCTGTATTCATGTTGAAATTGGTGCCGTGGTTGTCGAGCATCTGGGCGTCGTCGGAAAAGGCGCCGCCGCCGGGATTGTCGTCGAACACGCCAGCGAGGATGCTCTGGTTGTCGGTGGGTTTCACCTGCAGGCGCACACCCAGCGATGAGAGCGGATAAGCCGGCGCGCCGCCGTACAGATCGACCGAAGGGATCATCGGCCAGCCCGCCATGGTGTTGACGAACAGGCTGGAATTCGGGCTGACGATGAACTCGTTATCGAGGCTCTGCTCACCGAGCTTGATATCCGCCTTGCCGTTGAAGAAGGCCTGATCATACCACAGCTCCCATAGCCGCGTACCGTCCCTGGCCTCGTTGCCGTTGGCGGTCTGGAGATTGTCTAGGTAGGACGGGCTGAGCTGCTGGCCATGGATTTGCAGCGCGCTGACATGGAACCTGCCGCCCTCCAGGCCAAAGGCCTGGCCGGTATCCACCTCCAGCGAACCGGTGGTAACCCCTTGCAGCGTGGCGCCGCGTTTCACCCCGCCGCTCACGTTCCCGAGCAGGTTCTCGCTGTCGTTGAAATCCAGGGTAATACCGTGATCGCCAAGCGGGGACCGCAAGCCTCCCATGTCGCCGAGCAGATTGCTGCGCGACCAGATGCTGTCGGATGATGTGCTCTGCGCAAACGCAGGATTGGTTCCCAAAGCCCCAAGCGTTGCCCCCGCCACAAGAAGAGACAAGCCACCCCGTATCCGGTTATTGCCGGAACTCCACATGATTACCTCCTTAATTAACTCTGCCGCCAGTTATTGAGAATAATTCTTATTCTCAATAACTGGCGGCGTAAACGCTTTGCAGGGCTCGGTCAAGCGCCTCCCGGCTTAGCCGCTGTTGCGCAACGCGGCGGCAATGCCGTTGATGGAGATGTGCACGCCCCGGCGGATGCGCTCGGACTCCTCGCGCTCGCCTTCCTGTGCCGCGCGGTAGCGGCGCAGCATCTCCACCTGCACATGGTTCAGCGGGTCGAGATACGGGAAGCGGTACAGGATCGAGCGCCGCAGCGCCGGGTTGCGTTCCAGCAGCCCACGCTGGCCGGTGATGGCGAGCAGATGCGCCTTGGTGCGCTCATATTCCGCCGCGATGCGCGGGTAGATCTTGCCACGCAACGCTTCGTTCTCCACCAGCGCGGCATAGCGCGCGGCGATACCCATGTCGGCCTTGGCCATCACCATGTCCATGTTCGAGAGCAGCGTGGCGAACACCGGCCAGTCCTGGAACATCGATTGCAGCAGCCACATCCCCCGCTCGGGTCCGCGCGCGGCCAGTAACGCGTCCACGGCGCTGCCGAAGCCGTACCAGCCCGGTAGCATCGCCCTGCACTGCGCCCAGGAAAATACCCAGGGAATGGCGCGCAGATCCTCGATATTGCGCCCCTTGGCGCGGCTGGCCGGGCGCGAGCCGAGATTCAGCGACGCGATTTCGGTGATGACCGTGGAGGCCCAGAAATAATCCTCGAAGCCCGGCGTCTCGTACACAAGGCCGCGATAGGCGGCGAAGGCGGCGTCCGACAACTCGCCCAGCGCCTGGGGGAAGCTCGGGGCCAGCGGCTCGGCCAACTCCGGCTCGGCGGTGGCAACCAGCGTGGCGGAGACCAGCACCTCCAGATTCCGCCGCCCGACCTCGGCATTGCCGTATTTGGCGGCGATCACCTCGCCCTGCTCGGTCAGGCGGATCTGCCCCTGCACCGCCCCACGCGGCTGGGCCAGAATGGCCTGGTAGGACGGCCCACCCCCGCGCCCCACCGAGCCGCCGCGGCCATGAAACAGGCGTATCCGCACGCCATGGCGAGCGAACACCTCCACCAGCCCGACCTCGGCACGGTACAGCTCCCACCCGGAGGTGAGGAAGCCGCCATCCTTGTTGCTGTCGGAATAGCCGAGCATCACCTCCTGGATTTCTGTGCGGGACGCCAGCAGATGCCGATAAAGCGGCAGGGAGAATAAAGTCTCCATGATGCCAGGGGCGGCGCGCAAATCGCCGATGGTCTCGAACAGCGGCACGATGTTCACATCCAGCGCGCCCTCGGCCGGGCGCAGCAGCCCCGCCTCCTTCAGCAGCACCGCCAGCTCCAGCATGTCCGACACACCATCGGCCTTGGAGATGATCATGTTGCGGATGCAGCGGGGGCCGAAACGCAGATGCGCTGCCCGGGCAGCGTCAAAGATCGCCAGCTCCTTCGCCGTCTCGGCGCTGTAAGCCACATGGCGCGAAGTGAGCGGGCGCGGCGTGGCTAGCTCGGCCAGCAGCAGGGCGATGCGCGCCTCCTCAGCCAGCCCGGCATAATTGGTGCCGGGGGCGGCCACCTCCAGCAGCTCGCCCACAGTGCGGGCATGGACATCTGAATTCTGGCGCAGATCGAGCGGTGCCAGCGTCCAGCCAAACACACGGGCGGCGCGCAGCAGCGAGCCGAGGCGGCGCTGGGTGAGCAGTTTCGCCCCATGGCCGAGCAAAGAGCGCTCGATGATCTCCAGCTCGGCGATGAACTCATCCGGGCTGGCATAAGGCTCGGCAGCGGCGTTGCGGGCCGAGGCGGAGATGGAGCCGGAGGGGCGGTGGCCGAGCAGCACCTCCTGCGTGGCGGCGAGGCGCGCCTGGATCTTGGCCAGGGCACGGCGGTAGGGCTCGTCGGCCCGGTGTTCCGAGGCATCCGGCGAGGCTTCGGCCAGCTTCAGCAGCTCTGGCGTGACCAATGCCAGCAGCCCGGCGAGGGGGAGTTCCCGGCGCAGCTTACGCGCCTGCTCGAGGTAGAAGGCAAAGGCGCGCTCGGCCTGTAGCGCCAGCGCGCTGGTGAGGACCTTACCATCCACGAAGGGATTGCCGTCGCGGTCGCCGCCGATCCAGCAGCCGACCTCCAGGAAGGAGGGGAGCTTGTCCGCGCCGATCTCCTTCTCCACGGCGGCGTAGAGCCGGGGCACCTCGGCGAAGAAGGTGGCGTCGAAGAAAGTGAGCGCGTTGGCCACCTCATCCAGCACCGAGAGTTTGGAGGTACGCAGCATGCGCGTCTGCCACAGCGTGAACACCAGGGCACGCAGCTCGGTCTCGATCTCGGCGTATTCCTCCTGCGTCTCGGCCAGACGGTCCCGGCGGACCAGCAGGGCGGTGATGGCGTCCAACGTGTCGAGAATGGAGCGGCGCTGCACCTCGGTGGGGTGGGCGGTGAGCACCGGGGCGATATAGGCGGTCTCGAAGAAGCTTTTCAGTTTCGCGTCGTCGTAGCCCTGGGCGCGGGCCTGGGCGATGGCGTTAGCCAGCGAGCCCTCGCGCGGCGGCGAGCCGCTGACAAGATGCGCCCGCCAGCGCCGCGTGTGGTGGTGGTCCTCGGCGATGTTGGCGAGAATGGAGAAATAGCCGAAGGCGCGGGTGATCTTGTTGATCTCGTCGTCCGACAGGCTGGCGAGGATGCCCTCCAGCTCGGTCTGGGCGGTATGGTCCTGGTTGCGGTGGAAGCGCACGGCAAGCTGGCGCAGCGTCTCGATCAGCCCGTAAACCTGCGCCCCCTCAACGGCGCGCACCGTGTCGCCCAATATGCGCCCAAGCAAGCGAATGTCGTCATGCAGGGCGTCATCGAGGGATTCGGTGCGGTGGTGGTTCGGTGTCTCCATACCGGCATGAAACCACGTTCACCCGACACGACAAGTGTTTTTTTGCGCCGCAATAGGACATCGTGGCCGGACGCTTGCCCCACCGCCGGAAACAGGCTCAAAAGCCACGCACGCGGCAAAGGACGAGAATTATGTCTGAACATCCCAACCATACGGGCGGCAATCCCATCGTCCGCGAGTTTTCCCGGCTGCTGCGTGTTTTTCGCGAAGCCACGCCCTATGAGAGCTTCGAGTATGTGGTCATCCAGATCCTGACCGCGCTCATCATGGTCATCACGGCGGTCGCGACGTTTGGGCTGGTGGTGGATGTCTGGCAGCTGGCGGTGACGAACCCGCTGGATCTGGCAAACATCTCCAACTTCCAGGAAGTGTTCGGCAACATCTTCACCGTCATCATCGCGCTGGAATTCAAAAGCTCGCTCCGGGCCACGTTTTTCGAACGCAAGGAGGTCGTGCGCGGCCGCACGATCATGCTGATCGCGCTGCTCGCCGTCGCCCGTAAGTTCATCATCCTGGACCTGCACGAGGTTTCGCCGCTGGAATTGCTGGCCCTCGCGGCCTCGGCACTGGCCCTGGGCGGCATCTACTGGCTCATCCGCGAGCAGGATGCGCGGCTGGCGATCCACAAGGCGCAAACCGCCGCACAAGCGCAGAAACCGGTAGAGTAAATTACCCCCAGAGCAGGACCAATACCGGCACGACGATGGCGGTAAGCACGCCGTTCAGCCCTATGCCGAGCGCCGCGAAGGCCGCCCCCAACTCGTTGAGGCTGGCCACCTGCGCCGCCGCGATGCCGCTGCCCGCCACCCCGGCGGCAAGGCCGTGGGCGCGCCAGTCATGCACCTTTAGGCGGCGCAGCATCGTCTGCCCGATGATCGCGGCAACAATGCCGCCCAGAATGGCCAAAGCCGCCGTCAGCGCGGGCACGCCGCCGATTTGCTGCGAGACGGCAATGGCGATGGGCGTGGTCACGGCCTTGGGGGCCATCGAGAGCGCGACGGTTTTCGCTCCGCCCAGCGCCCAGACAATTGCCACGCCGCTGACGATGGAGGCGACCGACCCGGCCAGCAGCGCAGTGCCGACGCTGTAAAGATTGCGCCGGACCAGATCGAGATTCCGCGCCAGCGGCACGGCGAGCGCGATGGTCGCTGGCCCGAGCAGGAAGTTGATGAACTGCGCGCCGGAGAAATAGCTGGCATAGGAGGTGCGGGTGGCAAGCACGACAGCCGCGACAAGGAGGATCGCGATCAACACCGGGTTGGCAGCGGGCGCGCCCTTGCAGGCGCGTTGCACCAGCCGCCCGAGCCAGAACGCCGCCAGGGTAAGCGCCAGCCAGACCAGCGGCGTGGCGGCCAGGGGTGTCCAGAGATTACCAAGGGCATGCAACATTTTATCTGCCCCGCATCGTCCAGTGCATCACCAGCCCGGTGACGGCGACGCCCAGCACAGTCGAGCCGACCAGCCCGGCGACGATCGGCAGCCAGTCCTGCCGCAGCAGCCCGGCCTCGGCGATGATGCCCACCCCGGCGGGCACGAAGAGCAACCCGAGATTGGCGATCAGCCCCTCTGCCAAAGTCTCCAGCGGTTTGGGGATGCCCCGCTCCGGGTTGCCCCGCAGCCGCCAGCCGAGAATGGCGGCGAGCAGGAACATCCCGATCACCGGTCCGGGGATGGGCAGCTTCAGCGCGTCCCGGACCAGCTCGCCCACGAGCTGGCACAGGATGAGGACAAAAAAGGCGAATGGCATGGCACAACCGATTATTGCGGCATGAGGGTGGAAAACTCACGCATCTTACGTTCACCAAGCAGATATGCGATGTTCCGGCTATCGGTAACCACTCTCAAGGCAAATCATTATTGCGGGGCGGGGAAGGAAGCGGCGTGGACTATTTTGCGGCGATGAAGAGTTTCACACGTGCGGTGGAACTGGGCAGCTTCTCGAAAGCCGCCGAAGAATGCGGGATGAAGGTCTCCACCGTCTCGCGCTATATCGGCGCGCTGGAAGCCGATCTGGGCGCCACGCTGTTCAACCGCACGACGAGACGGCTGCACCTGACCGAAGCGGGCCGGACCTTCTACGACCGCGCCGCCCAGATCCTCGCCGATCTGGAGGACGCGCGCAACGCCACCTCCTCGCTCAATGCACAGCCGCGCGGGCTGCTGCGCATCAACATCCCCGGCGCGTTCGGGCGGCTGCACATCATGCCGCACATGAAGGACTTCCTCGCCCAATTCCCCGAAATCCGGCTGGACGCGACACTGACCGACGCCACTGTGGACGTGATCGCCACGGGCACGGATGTCGCCATCCGCATCGGCACGCTCGCCGAATCCTCATTGATCGCACGGCGGCTCGCCCCGCATACAAGGCTGCTGGTGGCTAGCCCCGGCTATCTGGCCGCGTATCCGGTGCTGGAGGAGCCCGAGGATCTGCGCCGCCATGAATGCCTGGCCTTTGCCCTGCAACCCACCAACTCCTGGTATTACCGCCCCCGGCAAGGAGGAGCGGAGATGGCGGAGATGTCCGTCAGCGGGCATCTCCGCGCCAATGATTCCGACACGCTGCATCAGGCGGCGCTAAATGGCCTCGGCATCGCCCTGCTGCCGACCTGGCTGGTGGGGCCGGATCTGCGTGCCGGCAAGCTGCGCGCGGTGCTGACAGGCTGGGACTGGTTCATCGCCCCGGGGCCCGAGCGGGCGATCTGGGCGGTATACCCGCCCAAGAAGGTGGTACCGCCCAAAACCAAGGTGTTCATCAACTTCATCGCCGAGCGCTTCGGCGCCCCGCCTTATTGGGAACCGGCCTAAGCCAGCTCCGCTTTCACGAGGCTGTCGCGTGTGATCTCCGCCACATTGCGCGCGCCGGTAAGCGCCATCGCCACACGCATCTCCTGGGCGAAGAGGTTGAGCAGATTGGCCACACCCGCCTGCCCCGCCGTGGCCAAAGCGTAGATATAGGCGCGGCCTAGCAGCACACCGTGCGCACCGAGGGCAAGCATCCGCACCACATCCAGCCCCGAGCGGATACCTGAATCCACCAGCACCGTCAGGTCATTACCAACGGCATCGGCGATTGCCGGCAGGGCGCGGGCGGTGGAAAGCACGCCGTCGAGCTGGCGTCCGCCATGGTTGGAGACGACGATGCCATCGGCGCCGAAGCGCACGGCCTCGCGTGCATCTTCGGGGTCGAGGATGCCCTTCAGCACCATCTTGCCTTTCCAGAAATCGCGGATCCATTGGAGGTCTTCCCAGCCGATGGAGGGATCGAAATTCGCGCCAATCCAGCCCATGTAGTCGGCCAGCCCGGTTGGGTTGCCGCGATAGGCGGAGATGTTGCCAAGGTCGTGCGGGCGGCCGAACAGCCCGACATCAAAGGCCCAGGACGGCTTGCAAATAGCTTGCGCCACACGCCGCAGCGGCGCTCCGGGGCCGGAGAGGCCGGAGTGATTGTCGCGGTAGCGGGCACCGGGAACCGGCATGTCCACGGTAAAGACCAGCGTGTCGATCCCCGCCGCCACGGCCCGCTCCAGCGCGTGCCGCATGAAACCGCGATCCTTGAGCACGTAGAGCTGGAACCAGATCGGCTGATCCACGGCGCCTTGCACCTCCTCGATCGGGCACACCGACATCGTGGACAGGGTATAGGGAAGCCCGGAATCGGTGGCCGCGCGGGCCGCCTGGACCTCGCCACGGCGGGCATACATGCCGCTCAGCCCCACCGGCGCCAGCGCTACCGGCATGGCCCATTTGCGGCCCAGCTGCTCGGTTTCCAGGCTCAGCGCGGCGACGTTCTTCAGCACACGCTGGCGCAGCGCGATAGCCGAAAGATCGGCGCTGTTCCGGCCCAGCGTGGTCTCCGTGTAGGCACCGCCGTCGATATAGTCGAAGAGGAATCGCGGCAGCTTCCGGCGGGCACCTTCCCTGTAATCCGAAGGGGCGGAAATGATCATTGTATCATCCTATCAAGCTTGGTCGCCAAAAGCGCCTAGCGCAGAGATATAAAACAACCGGTATTTTGTAAAAACCAGATATGCCGGCGTCTCGCGCGCCAGTACACAGGCAGCGTGATGATCCGCAGCATGCTGATCATGCCATCGGCGGCGTTTTTAAATCTAAGGCGGCAAAGCAATGCCGTGTTTCTGCAGCCGGTACACCAGCTTGGGGCGGGTAATGCCCAGCAGCCGTGCCGCCTTGGCGAAGTTGCCGTGAGCCTCGGCCACGGCGGCGCGCAGCATGGCGGCCTCGGTCTCCGCCAAGCCCGGCTTGGGCAATACCCCTTCCCCCGCATCCGCCGCGGGTTCCGCCACGAGCGCGATATTCCCGTTGCGCTTGAGCACGAAAGAGGAGGTGTCGATCTCCTCACCGGTGGTGAAGAGATGGCACAGGTCCAGCACGCCATTATCCTCGGCCAGGATCACTGCGCGCTCGACCATGTTCTCCAGCTCGCGCACATTGCCGGGCCAGTCATAGTTGAACATCGCGTCCACCGCGCGCTCGCGGAAGCCGGTGATGATTTTGCCGTGCTTCTTGGCGAAGCGCTGAACGAACCAGTTCATCAGCAGCGGGATGTCGTCGCGCCGCTCGCGCAAAGGCGGGACCTTGATGGGAAAGACGTTGAGACGGAAGAACAAGTCGTCGCGGAAATGCCCGGCTTTTACCGCCTCGCGCAGATTGACGTTGGTGGCGGCGATCACGCGCACATCCACTTTCCGCGTGCGCGTGTCGCCAACGCGCTCGATCTCGCCCTGTTGCAACGCGCGCAGCAGCTTGCCCTGGGCGGTGAAGCTGAGCGTGCCGATCTCATCGAGAAACAGCGTGCCGCCATCGGCACGCTCGAAACGCCCAGGCCTGGAGCATGTGGCGCCCGTGTAACCGCCCCTCTCCACGCCGAACAGCTCGGATTCCATGAGATGCTCGGGGATGGACGCGCAGTTGACGGCGATGAATGGTCCGCCGCGCCGTTTGCTGAGCTGGTGCAGATTATGCGCGAAAATTTCCTTGCCGACTCCGCTTTCCCCTAAAAACAGCACCGTTGCCTCAGTGGGGGCGGCCTTCTTCACCATGTGGCAGACGGTGTTGAAGCCGGCGGAAATGCCCACCATGCCGAAGCTATTTTCCGGCACCGCCGCCTGTGCGGCGACACGGCTCGCAGCGGGTGGATGCGCCACGGCTTCGCTCGACCATTTCACGAAATCGCCGATCTGCAGGAAGCGCAGGTCATCCTCGGCGTCCTCCCACTCCTCCACCGGCTTACCCACGACACGGCACCTGTCATGTCCCATTGCCCGGCATTCCACCTCGCGCCAGAGGATCGGCCGCCCCATGAAGGCGCTTGAATAGCCGCAGGCATAGCCGACGAGCATCCAGCACACCGCCTCGTTGCCGATGCCATAGCTGGCCACATGCGCCTCGGCCTCGGCGCAGTCGATGAGCGCGAAATCGCCATAATAATGGCCTCGCCCGACATCGATATCCAACGCCAGCGGCTCGCAATGCACGACGCCTTCCAGCGAGACGAGTTGCGGCCCGGCCAGGAAGTCATCGTAGGAGTTGGCCCCGGCGCGCACCTTGCGGGTCATGGCGGCATCATTCGTGCCGGCCTGATAGCCGATGCGCGTGATGAGGCCGCGCGCCGTCTCCTTGCCCAGGCTCTCGATAAGCTCCTGGCGCAGCGACCCAAGCGAGCTGATATGCATCAGCATCATCCGCTGATCGTCCAGCCATATGCGCCCTTGCTGCGGCGCAAAGCGGAGCCGCCGGGCGAGGTCGTGCATGTCCGGCATACGGATACCCGCCGCATGCGGTTTTTCCCTAACCGGCGCGCTATGCCTCGGGGCCGTGTTCGCGGGCCTTCTTTTCAGCATCATTTCCCCCGCGTGCCTCAAGGCACGCTTGTTTTGCCGAGCAGCAAAACCGGTTCACAGAAATCTGTCAAAATGAATCTGTGAGTAGGAGACGCGGTGCTGCACCATCAGCAGGGTTTGCAGGGCCTCGATCATCGGCGGTGGACCGGCGAAATAGAACTCGTACTGCTCCAGCGGCGCTGGCAGGGTACGTGCCACTGCCTCATGCACGAAGCCCTTGGTGCCGGTCCAGCTGTCATCCGGGGCGGAAAGCACGGGCAGATAGGCCAACCTGGGGCCGGCCAGCCCGGCGAGCTGATCGCCCCCGCAGAGATCACGGACGGTGCGCGCCCCGTCGAAGAAATGCACATGCCGGGGAGAGGGCGCGCTGAGTGCCGCCCGGGCGATGCCGAGCATCGGCGCCAGCCCAGAGCCACCGGCAACGCAGACGATCTCGCGCGGGGCCTCCTCGCGCAGATAGGCGTGGCCGTAGGGACCATCGAAGGGCAACGTATCGCCTGGGGCCAGGGCCTCGAACAGCGCGCCACTGCCTCGCCCGTTAGGGACGCGGCGGATGATGAACTGCCAGATCCCGTCCTCATTCGGCAGGTTGGACATGGAATAGGCGCGCGCCCCCGTGGCGCCGGGCGGGTAGAGCAGAGCGTACTGGCCCGGCAGGAAGGCGGCGCCCCCCGGCACGCGCAGCGTGAATTCGGCCATGTCCGGCGTGAGCATCCGCCGCGCCTCCAACAGCGCCGTGCGCTGGCGTGGCGGGATCACGGGGCGGTATTCATCGGCACAGCGCAGCTTTACCGTGCAATCCGAGAGCGGACGGGACTGGCAGGCAAGGAATTTGCCACGCTTACGGTCTCGCTCGGAGAGCCCGGGGGCTTCTGGCCAGAACCGCTCCATCTCGCCGTCCAGGAGGTCGAACCGGCAGGCGCCGCAACCGCCGACGCTGCATTCATGCGGCAGGCCCACCCCGGCGCGCAGGGCCGCGCGCAGGAGCGTGTCTTCTTCCGAGGGGAAGGCGAATACCTCCCCCCCTTCGATCTGAACGCGGTGCATCGTCAGAGACCGATTGATGCGCGGAAATCGCGCACCGCACCGCGCGCCTGGGCGGCGGCACCGGGTGCATCCGGCAGAGCGGCGCAATAAGCGTCGATGGCCGCATCGCCCAGTGGTTCCCACTTGGCAACCGAGCGGGAGAGCACATCCCGGTTGCCGTCCTGGGTGAGCGCCATCTTCACCAGCGCCCCGGCCCAGCGGCGGTGACGCAGCGCATCGACGAGTTGCGCGTCGGTCAGCATGCCGAGCAACGTGTCGCCGTTATGCCGCCCGGCGTTGCCCAGGGCGCGCAGCACGGTCTCCTCCATCGCCGGGCGCAACACCAGGCTCAGGCTCACGAAGGCTTCGCCCCAATCGTAAGCCACCAACGCCTTCTCCGCGAGTTCACGGAAGCCCTGCCAAGCTTTGTCCTGCTCCCAGTAGCCGCGCTCATCCGTGCCGAGGCCGATATCGCTAAAGGTTTTGGAGAGTTCCTTCGTGCGGTAGGCGGTATGGGTGAGCCAGCGCAGGGAGTCGGCCGCCTGGTAGGCCGCGCAGTTGGAGATGGTGGAGGCAGGGGCGATCTGCGTCAGATACGCCGAGCCCATCTGCAAGGCGTGGAACAGATAGCGCCCCGGCGCGTAGAGCCGCGCCAGGCTGCCGGCCCAGGTCTTCTCCAGCATCGTGTCGTGCCCACGGGCGGAGAACTGGTCAAACAGCCCATACACGTAGGTTTCCTGACCGTCCTGCAGCATGTTGTAGGTGCGGTAGACGATCTCGTCCGGGTCGCGGAATTCGTCCCAGTCCGTGTGCTTAAGCGGGCAGGCGTTGCGGTTCGTCTTGAACCACAGCGCCAGATCCATGTTCGGGTCGAGCTCGAACGGCGCGTCGGGGTTGTCGGTGGTGTAGTGCAGGTTTGTGGAAACGATCTCGTATTCGCTGGGCTTGCGCCGGCGTGCGGCAAGGTGGCTCCAGGTCTTCAGCGGCTTGAGCATTTGCGTTTCAGACATATCCGGCCCCCTCACAGCGTTTTTTCATAATAGAAGCGCACATGGTCGTCCGTGGTCTCGATGCGCCCCGAAAAAGAAGCGAGATTCACTTCCAGCTCGGCGAGGCGGAATGGCCGACCCAGCGCTTGCTCCAGCGTCGCGCGGCGTAGGATCAGTTCACCATCGGTGTCGATGCGCACATAGGCGAGCTTGTCATCCACGCGGATCTCCTTGCCCGGATTATCCTCGCGTGCGGCCTCGATCACACCTTCCGTCATGTCGCTAGCGCGCAGCACCGGGCCCACCCGGTTGTTGCGGTAGCCTTCGGCAACTGTTTTGGTTGTCACGGTTTCCTCCTGGTTTTTTCTTGTTTTCAGCTATGGGCGAAAAGCGGTGACACGCCTTCCACATCGACATAGAGATCATCGCCCTCGGTTTTCACCGGATATTGGGCGAGGCGACAATCGCCGGGGTTGAGACCTTCGCCGGTATTCGCGTCGAAGGTCCACAGATGCGCGCGGCATGTCACCACGCGTCCGTCGAACTTGCCCTCGGAAAGCGGAATGTCCTGGTGCGGGCAGATGCCCTGATAGGCGCGCACCTCCCCGCCCTGGGGCCAGACCAACAGGACCACATGGCCGTTGATCTCGACCTCAAGCATGTCGCCTTCCCAAAGATCATCCAGCGCACAGGCTTTTTCGAAACTCATGGGCCTTACTCCGCCGCGAAGATGAATTCGAGGGTCTCCATCGGCTGGACGGGCGTTTCGCACAGCTTAGCCGTGCGCGGGAAGAATTCCGTATCGCCCTGGCGCCGTACGCGGATCACCTTATCCGGCTGCGGGGCGACGCGCCGCCCCACCGAATGATGCGCCGCCGCCGCCGCCACCTCGTCCATGGTGTTTTCGGTATCGACGGGCACGAGTTGCAGCACAAAATCGTACTGGAAGTTGGAGATGACTGGAAACAAAGCCATTTCAAGCGGCCTTCTTGCTGTAGGGAGCGTTGCGGTAAGCCTCGACCCAGGCGTATTTGTGCGCATCGTCGCCGATCTCGCCAGGGGAGAGGTTCATGTATTGCAGCGCGCCCATCAGGTTGGGCGGCTGGATATGCCCGGTCAGGAAACGGTCCACGGCTGTGAGGTGGTCGCGGTAACGCACCGGGTCCTGCTGGAAAACCCAGCGGTCGATCTCCGAGTTGAAGTGATAGGTGCGGCCCTTGTAGTCGAGCGGATAGTCCTTCACGTTCCAGCCCTTGCCCGGCACGGCGCAGATGGGAATCTGGCTCATGTTGCAGATGATGGGCAGCGTCTCCGGCACGGTCAGCTCGGGTCTTCCGGCCAGCAGGTTGTCGATGATCACGTCCCAGCATTTGCCGAAGGTGTCGTTCCAGCCGGGATATTTCTCTTCCAGCCAATCGCGGCACTCAGGCGTCATGCCCGCCGCCGGATTCCACCACACGGTGGGGCGCCAAAACCACACGCCCAGATGATAGGCGTGATGCTGGTAGTCGAACTCATTGATCATCTGGTCCCAGTACCAGGGCAAATCGAGGCCCAGATCGATCAGGCTGCGCTCGAACTGGCCGACGATCCATTCCTGCATGAACTCCTTGAAGGATTGCTTACGGTGCTCAAGCGGCGTGTAATAATCCATGGATAGGCCGGTAAGCAGCGCGAAGAGCCGCCAAGCGCGGGCGATGGCCACATCCACCAGCTTCTGCGCCTCGGCCTTGCGGCCATTGGCGATGAGAATTTGCAGCGCCGGGCCGCCGATCTGCGCATGGCGGGATTCGTCGGTCTGGATGGAGGAGATGAGGCTGGCGAAGGTGTAGTCGCCGGTCTCGGCGGCATCCGCGGCCAAGCCGAGAAACTGCATGTTGGTGAAGCCGGTCTCGAAGGCGAAAGTCAGCATCACCGCGATATCCGTGGCGCTGCGGGCCATGAACAGATCGTCGAAGGTATGACGCGCGGCAATCGCGCCCCATTCATTGGTGTGATAGGCTTTATGTGCCCAGTCGAATTGCCGATCCTTGGGGCAATGCTCGTGCGGGAAGTAGAGCTGGATCTGGCCGTGGCGGTTTTCGTCCAGCATGCCGAACGTGGCCATGTTGCGCATCCCCGGTGCGCGGCCAAAGCGGGCCATGCGGGCTTCGGCGCTCATGGCGGCGTACTCGCCAAGGGCGATAGCGCCGTAATGGGCCTTGAGAATCGAAAGCCAACCTGAATCGGCGGTCTCGTACATACGGTTGCGCTCAAGCGCCGCCTTCACGGAATAGGCGCCCGCATCCTTTTCGCGCTGGATGCGCACGTATTCTGGATAGGACGTCTTGTACGGCTCGTCATAGCTTTCCCACTTTTCGGCGGGCACGCCCTGGGCGCCGGTCATTACGTCAGGGAAGAGTTCAGCGTCGCTCACGTAGCTGGACGTCCAGTTCGTGGCGCGGGCAATGTCGTACCATTCCGCACGATCAAGCAAGGCCATAGAATCCTCCTATTGTTTTCATAACGATTATTTCCCCTCGGACATTTGTCTTGGTTGTTGTGCAGGGGAGAAACAGCAAGCGCCGTGCCATAAGGCGGCAAAGCGCCCGCTGCTGCGGCGCAACACGTTGCCAAGCCGGCGGTCTGGCTGGCTTTTTGGAAAAAACAGGAAAAATGCCGCTGCGCCGCACAATGATACGTCAGCGGTGGGAAGTGATCATTTGATCAACACCGCCATCTCGGCAATGTCGATGATTATCTCTATTTCGTAAAATATCGAAAAACGAATTCGCATGAGGCCATAGGTTTGTCGGACGGCTTGAAGCCGAGATTGACCAAGCATCTGCCCGAGACCGCCGGGTTCAAAAGGAGGGAGTGGTCGTTCCCATCGTTGGACGCACGAAGCTCCGGGGGAGCTCAACGCGCATTGCAATGGCTGCACAAATGTCCGCAGTGCTACACTTCGTTCATGCCACATATTCTCGTTACCACCCGTGATGGCCTGACGCATCAGGTTGAATACCTCCCCGGCCGTATTCTGACGGACGCGCTACACGATGCCGGTCTCACCGAACTGCGCGCGCTTTGCGGCGGCTGCCTGACCTGCGCCACCTGCCACGTCTATGTCGATCCGTTGAGCTCCGCCTCACGCCCACCCTTCGGCGAGTTGGAGGGCGTTGTCATCGGCGGCCTGGCTGCCCCGCGCGAGAACTCCCGGCTGGCCTGCCAACTGGTGCTCACCGCAGCGCTGGACGGTCTTGCACTTACGATCCCGCCCGAAGGCTAGGAGCCGCCACCATCATGGCGGTGTCCGCAGCATTCCATTCGCACGCAGGGGGTCATGCGGTGTATGGTCGGCGCGAGACTAGGAGGAACAGCATGTCAGGCTATGCCACGCATGAGGTCCGCAACCAGCCGCCGCCGCTTGAAGACTTCAATGCCTGGGCTGCTGATTTACCGCTGCGGGAGGCAGTAACGGCATTTGGCGCCGGGTGGGCGGAGGCGCGTCTTGCGACATGCGGCGCACGCGTCGGCTCGGCGCATGTGCAAGCGCTGGCGCGGCTGGCCAACCGCTTCACCCCCGAGCTGCGCACACATGACCGCTACGGACACCGTATCGACGAGGTCGAATTCCACCCCGCCTGGCATGAGCTTCTCGGCATGTTGCGGGCCGACGAGGTTCACTCTTTGGGCTGGACTGAACCTCGCCCCGGCGCACAGGTGGCGCGCGCCGCCCTCTCGTATCTTTGGGCTCAAGGCGAGGCAGGTATTGGCTGCCCGGCGGCGATGACCTTCGCCTCGATGGCGGCACTGCGCCATGCGCCAGATCTGCTGGACCGCTTCCAGGTCAAGATCCTGTCGCCGCTCTACGACCCGCGCGCCCTCCCACCAGCGCAGAAGCCCGCGCTCACGGTGGCCATGGCGATGACGGAAAAGCAAGGCGGCTCCGACCTTCGGCAGATACAGACCCAGGCAGCCCCCGCAGGCGGCGGCTGGTATGCGCTTACCGGCCATAAATGGTTCTTCTCGGTGCCGACGGCCGACCTATTCCTCACGCTGGCACGCACCAAGGCGGGGCCAACCTGTTTTCTGGCGCAAGGGTGGCGCGACGGTGGCGGCCGCAATTTCCTGCTCCTGCAGCGCCTCAAGGAGAAATGCGGCAATCGCTCCAACGCCTCGTCGGAGGTTGAGTTCCGCGGGCTTCAGGCCCAGCCAATCGGCGAGGAAGGGCGTGGCATCGCCACGATCCTGGAAATGGCCCACCTCACCCGCCTGGAATGCGCTCTGGGCAGCGCCGGGCTGATGCGTCAGGCACTGCGACTGGCACTGCACCATGCCAACCACCGCACGGCGTTCGGCCGCCCCCTGGTGGAACAGCCCGCAATGACAAACGTGCTGGCGGATCTGGCGCTGGAGGCGGAGGCTGCCATGTGGCTGGCGCTGCGAGCGGCGGCCGCGCTCGATGCCAGCAGCCGCGACGAGGGCGAGCGGATCTTAAGCCGCCTTCTGGCGCCGCTCGCCAAATACTGGGTGTGCAAACGCGCGCCGGTGGCTGTGGCCGAGGCCTTGGAGTGCCATGGTGGCAACGGCTTCATCGAGGAGCATGATATCGCCCGCCTGTACCGTGACGCGCCGCTCAACGGACTGTGGGAAGGCTCGGGCAATATCATTTGCCTGGACGTCATGCGCGCCCTTGCCCGCGTACCGGACAGTGCGGACTTGCTGCGTGCGGAAATCACCCGCGCCAGAGGGGCTCACCCCGCGCTGGACGCTTGGCTGGCTACCCCGCTGCCAGCGCCCGAGGAAAAAAACGCGCGCCTGCTTACCGAGCAGCTTGCTCTGGCACTGGCCGCCAGCCTGTTGCTGCGGCACGCCCCCTCTTACATCGCCGCCGCCTATTGCGCGACGCGCCTGGGGCATGCCGGGGGATATGCTCCCGGCACACTGCCAGCGGGCATCGACTGCGCCCCGATCGTCTCCCGCGCGGCACCAGCCGGCATGGGCGACGCCCATTTGGAAAAACGCGGCTGATCACGGCGCAATCAAGCGCCATGATGATGCCACCAACTGATATTACCGCGAGTTTACTGGCGGGTATTGCCAGGAAGCCAGTATAAAAACGCACTCGGTGAGTTGGGCCAGAACCAATCATTCCTCTAACGCGTCGTGCAGATGAATACGCCATCTTGTGCATGCAAGCGAGCAGTGATCATTTCCTCACCCCGAAGCTGTTTGTTTTCAGCTAAAAAATCAGGAGGGAGTCATGGAATTTGCTGCATGGCAAAAATTCATGCTGACACTGGGAAAGAGGCGATGGAAGCCGCCACGCATCTTTATGGCCACAATGACAGCCCAGAATTGTGGCAGAAACTGAAGTAGACAAAAAGAGCCGGCGTTCTGTACGCTTAAGTTTTTTACCAAGACCAAGTCTGGCAGCCAAGCGAGGAAGCTAAAATGACTGACGTCACAATACAGAGAAGAACATCCGACTTTATAAACCAGCAAAGAGCAGGTGTTGAGATGCTCGCACACCCTCTATTCGACGGCATCGAGCAAGCATTGAAATATCAGCATAACGGGTTGAAACAGTTAGAAGGGGTCGTCTCTGAGCATCTTGGACGGCGCCTCGAGGCATGTACGGCAATGCAGCATCTTATCACGCGGATGCGAGATGAACGCGACCCGGCAAAAATTCTCGAGGCGCAGCGGGAATGGTTTTCCGGTGCGGTCGAGAGAATGACGGCTGATGCACTCGCATGGCAATCTGCGGGGGCGGCACTGCTCAAAAGCGCCAAATCTATGCCCGAATCAGGTTCGGCACAATATGCGCCCCCCAGAGAGAAGACACAGGCACCTCGCGTTGACCCGGAGGCCGCCTCCCCCGCGCCCCTGCGGCGCAGCGATATCAAGGCGGGTTGAACAAAAGTCTCTCACAACGGTTGTTGCAATGTGGTGGACTTTCTTGTCCGATCCCATCGCAAAACAACCATGATGATAACGTTATCATCATGGCAGGAGGTGGCATGAACAAGTGGCACTGAAAGCAACAGAGCGGCGTTCCAACGTCCTTCATCAGCCCTTGGACAGAGGCATGGTCATCGGTGAATTTTGCAGCGGCGCGGGTGGACATGTCACCCTCGGTCTATCGCGTGCAGCACCTGCCTACTGGCTCTACGAGATGGCTCACGCGGCAATTCGCCCGGCCCGCGCCTTTGTCGACGTCAGCAGGCTGCTCTTCGAAAATTCGGCCAATCCACTCGCCGAGAGCCCTTTCGGCAAATCGCTTCTTGCCGCAGGCGAATTGTTCGAGCGGACGACACGCCGCTTTGCTAAGCCGGAATGGAATATAAACTCCACCATCGTCGATGGAGACGTTGTCCCGGTGCAAATCTCCTGCCTGTGGGAGCGGCCGTTCTGCCGCCTTTTACATTTCCGAAGGGCGGTCGAATATTCGCGGCTTACCGTAGACCCATGCTTACTGATCGTCGCTCCAATGTCCGGCCATTATCCAACGCTGCTGCGAGGAACGGTTCAGGCATTCCTGCCCAGCCATGACGTCTACATTACCGAATGGGTCGATGCGCGGGCGGTTCCTCTTATCGAAGGCTGCTTCGATCTTGATGACTATATCGACTACGTCATCGATATGTTGCATCTGTTCAACGGCGATGTCCATGTCCTGGCCGTTTGCCAGGCTGCGGTTCCGGTCCTGGCAGCCGTTGCGCTGATGGATGCCGACGATCATCCTGACATTCCCCGCTCGATGACCCTGATGGGCGGCCCGATTGATACACGGATTAATCCCAGTGTCATCAATAAACTCGCCGAGAGACGCGGTATCGACTGGTTCCGCCAGAATGTTATCACACGAGTGCCATTCCCGAATCCTGGCGCCTTGCGGGAGGTTTATCCTGGTTTCCTGCAGCTCTATGGTTTCATGGTGATGAACCTGAGCCGTCACATGGAGGAGCACTTCAAACTTTTTCAGCATCTTATCCATGGCGACGGCGATTCCGCCCAGCGGCATCGCGACTTTTACGATGAATATCTCGCGGTGGCCGATCTCTGCGCCGAGTTCTACCTCCAGACATGCGATACGGTTTTTATTCGCCACGCTCTGCCAAAAGGCGAGATGACACACCGCTCCCGTCCAGTCGATCCTGCGCAAATCCGGCATGTGGCGCTTATGACGATCGAAGGAGAACACGATGACATTTGCGGTGTTGGCCAGACTTCGGCCGCGCTGCGGCTATGCGCGAATCTCCCGGCGAGCCACAAAAAACATTGGTTGCAGCTTGGCGTTGGTCATTACGGCGTGTTCAACGGCGCACGCTTCCGCGCCGAGATTGTACCACGTGTTAGAGACTTTATCCTCGAAAACGACCATGGCTAGGGCGGTGACGTTCCATAGCACACGCCCAAGTTCAACACCTTATCGGCCAAACGCAGCGCCTGTGGGCGGTGCGTGACAAGCAAGGTCGTGCGGTGGCGCATCAAGCGGGTCAGAGCCTCAAGCACCGCCTGTTCGCTGTGGGCGTCCAGCCCTTCGGTGGGCTCGTCGAGCAACAGAATTGGGGCGTCCTTGAGGACGGCGCGGGCAATGGCGATGCGCCGCGCCTGCCCGCCGGAGAGATTGCGCCCGCCCTCGCCGACGATGGTCTCCAGCCCCTCGGGCATGGCCCGCACCTCGTTCAGCAGAGCCGCTTGGCGCAGTGCCTCATGCAGTTCGGCATCCGTCGCATTGGGGCGGGCGACGAGCAGGTTCTCACGGATGCTGGTGTTGAACAGATGCGTCCGCTGCGCGACCACCGCGCAGAGGCCACGCACGGTCTCACCTTCCAGGGCTCCGAGCGGCACGCCGCCGATCTCCACCGCGCCGCTCTGGAACTCAAGAAAGCGCAGAAGGACATTGAGCAGACTGGTCTTGCCCGCCCCCGAGGGACCAACAATGCCGAGGCATCCACCTTGCGGTACATGGAAGCTCAGATGCTCCAATACGTTGGGCTGGCCCTCGCCATAGCGCAACGTGAGGCCGTCCACACGCACATCGAAGCGCCGCGGCGCCGCTTCTGGCCGTGCGGGGTCGCGGGTGGCGGGGACAGCATCAGCGATTTCGAAGATGCGCCGAGCCGCCGCCATGATCTCCCCCAGCGCCTTGAAGGCTGCGGGCAGAGGGGCGGTAATCTCGAAACTGGCGAGAACCAGCAGGCCCAGCATGGCGATATCCGGGCCACTCAACCGCTCCCCATCCGCCAGAGGCAAGGTGAGCAGCAGGACCAGCCACAGGCTGAGTTGGGCTACCAGCCCGCCCAGGACGCTGCCCGCAGCGCCAATCCCGGCCAGACGGCGCTGGGCGCCAAGCTGCGCCACCCCCGTCTCTTCGCAGCGCGCCATCTGCGACGCCAACGCTTGGTCCACGGTCAGTTCGGCGAAGCCGCGCGTGAGATCGGCGATGTCGGCGGTAAGACGCCCGCGCAAGGCAACCGCCTCGCCCCCCGGGCGATGACCCAGGCGCTGGGCAAGCAGCGGCACGGCCACTCCCGCAAGAGCCAGACCAACCATGTCCACTCCCGCCACGCGCGGGCTGATCCAGGCGAGGAACGCCCCCATGAGCGGCGTGGCGATGAGCGCCGCCGCACCGGGAACAAACACACGCAGATAGAAGGTTTCCAGGCTGTCGATATCGGCGCGGATGCGGCTCAGCAGATCGCCGCTGCGGTATTGTTGCAGCCGCGCAGGAGCCAGCGGCTCCAGCCTTGTGTAAAACCACACGCGCAGCCGGGTGAGCAGGCGGAAGGTGGCGTCATGGGTGACCAGCCGCTCCAGATACCGCCCCACGGTGCGCAGGATGGCCAGGCCCCGAATGGCGGCGGCGGGGGTGAAATATTCGATCATCGGCCCGCCATGCCCGGCCAGCGCCATGGCGGCGATAAACCAGCCCGAAAGCCCCAGCAGCGCGGTATTGGCTAAGCTCACCACGGCGCTCAACCCAACCCCGGCCAGCCCCCAGCGCCATTCCCCGCGCAGCAATTTCAGCAGCCGCCACATGTCGCTCATGCAGCCCCCCCATAGGCGGCGAGCGCCGCCGCATAAGCCCCAGGCCGAGCGCGCAGTTCGGCGGGCGTGCCGGTTTCCACGACCCGCCCATCCGCCAGCACCACGATGCGGTCGGCATCGGCCACGCTCTCCAGCCGGTGGGCGATGACCAGCACCGCGCGGTCACGCGTCTGGGTCGCCACAGCATGATTGACGGCGGCGGCGGCAGCAGCATCCAGGCTGGCATCGGCTTCGTCCAGAATCAACAGATCCGCGTCCTTCAGTAGGGCGCGTGCCAAAGCCAGGCGGCGGATCTCCCCGCCCGAAAGCCCCTGGCCATGCTCGCCGACGAGACTGTCATAGCCCCGTGGCAGGCGTTCGATGAAGCCCGCAGCCCCTGCGGCCTCGGCGGCGGCGCGCAATTCCGTTTCGGTAGCGTCAGGTTTGGCGAGGCGGAGATTTTCCGCGATGCTGCCGTGGAAAATGGTCGGCGCCTGGGGCAGCCACGCCACGCGGGCGAACCAGCCTTGCGGGTCGATGCCGCGCAGATCCACGCCATCCACAACGATGCGCCCGGCATCCGGCGTTGCCAGCCCCAGCAGCAGCCTCGCCAGCGTGCTTTTGCCGCCGCCGCTTGGGCCGATGAGCGCGACACGCTCACCTTGCTTCAGCGTCAGGTCAATGCCGCGCAGCACCGGCTGGCCCGACCTGTAGCTAAAATCCACGCCCTCCAGGCTAATCATGCGGATACGCGCGTCGGGCAACTTGCCTTGGGTAGAGAGGCGTTCAGGGGCGGGCGTTTCCAGCAACGCCACGATCTGCTCCGCGGCGGCGACGGCCTCCATCCGCGCATGGTGCTGCGTGCCCATCGCCCGCAGCGGCCGGTAGAATTCCGGGGCCAACAGCAGCACGTAGAACCCGGGCAGGAGGGACATCTCGCCGTAGTAAAGCCGGAAGCCGATATAGACGGCAATCATGGCGATGGAGAGCGTGGCGAAGAACTCCAACACCAGCGCCGAGAGGAACGCCACCCGCAGCACCGCCATCACGCTATGGCGGTATTCGTCGGACATGCGCTCGACGATCCGCGCCTCGATCCGGCTGGCGTTGAACAGTTTCAGCGTGGTCAGTCCCTCGATCACATCGAAGAAATGCGCGCTCATGCGCGCGAGGCGCCGCCATTGACGCTGGTTGAGCTGCTCCGCCCCCTTGCCGACGATCACCATGAACAGCGGGATCAGCGGCGCGCTGGCCAGCATGATGAGGCCGGAAACCCAGTCGGCAGGGAAGGCGAAGGCCAGCAGCGCGGCGGGGATGAACATGGCCAGCGCCGCTTGCGGCAGATAAGCGCTGTAATATTGGTCGAGCTTGTCCAGCCCGTCGGTGAGCAAGGCGGCGAGCGCGCCGCTGGCCTGGCCCTGCACAGAGCTTGTCCCCAATGAAGCGAGCTTGGCATGCAACTCGCGCCGCAACGTCTGCTTGGCCCCCGCAGCCGCCGCGAAGGCGAGGCGCTCCGACGCCACCCCGGCCAGGGCGCGCGCGGCGAAAATGCCGAGCAGCGCCCATAGCCAGGGCCAAGTGGCGGCGAGGCCGAGATGGCGGGTCACCACGCCATCAACGATCCGCGCCAACGCCCAGGCTTGCGCCACCAGCAGCAGCCCGCCACAGCTCCCCGCCGTCACCGCGCCCAGCAATGCGGCGCGCACCGGCTTGGCCCGGCCGCGCAGCCAAGCGTTGAGCCGTTTGGCGGTGGCGCGGGACATTGGCGGGGCGTGGGTAGCCATGGCGGGCGGCCTTTAGTGGTAGGCGGCCAGGGCGGAGACCCGCGCCCGGAACACCCAGAGCTGATAGGCGTTGTACATCAGCATGATCGGGAAGAATCCGCCCATGGCCAGGGTGAAGGTGAAGAGCGATACGGCCGGGCTGGCGCCGGAATAGATCGTCCAGGTGCCGGGGATGAGCCAGGGATAGATTGTGGCCATCATCGCCCCGGCCATGATGGCCACGCCGAGATTGAGCCACAGGATCGCGGCCAGATCGCGGTCATGCGCCACGGCGCGGCGCATTTGCACCGCGGCGAACACCACCGCCAGCGGTACCAGCGCCCAGAGCGCCGCATCCGGCCCCAGCCATTTCCGTGCGGCCCAGGGGAAGAGCTCGGCACTGGCCGCCAGCGTGATCACCACCGCCGCCAAGGCGAGGTAGAAGATGCGGTTGGTCCACGCCGCAGCCTGCTGGCGGATCGGTTCGGCTTTCTCGAACCGGGCGCGGATGAACAACACCCCGGAGAGCGTGACCGCGACAACCGCCGCCACGCCGGTCCACAGGCTGAAGGGCGAGATGAAGCGCCAGGGACCGCCGACATAAGTGGGCACCGTGCCGGGCGTGTTGGTGAGCGGGAAGCCCTGCAGCACCGCGCCCACCGCCATGCCGCCGAAGAACGCGGTGACCAGGCTGGAGACGCCGAAGGCGATGTCGGAGAAACGCTGCCAGCGGGCCTCGGCCAGATGGCGGAATTCCAGCGCCACGGCGCGGGTGATCATGCCCCACAGCGCCAGCGCCAGCGGCACCATCAGGTAGGGAAAGGCCGAGCCGTAGACGAAGGGGAAGGTGCCGAACAGCACCCCGCCCGCCACGATCAGCCAGGTCTCGTTGGCGTCCCATGTGCCCGCCATGGCGGACATGATCGCGCCGCGCTCATGCTCGCTGCGCACGAACAGGGAGAAGATGCCGGCGCCGAGATCGGCGCCGTCGAGCAGCACGTAGAGCAGCACGCTGAAATCCAGCGCAATCCACCAAGCGAAGGTGACGAGGCTCTGAATCTGGGTCAAACCGTTCATGATGAAATTCCTTTCGGTATGACGGGGATCAGATGGGACGGATGTAGGAAGGCAGGGCGTCCGGATCGTGCTTGGGCACTTCCAGCTCACCCAGATGCTGGTGCCCATCCGCCGCCACGGGGCTGGTGAGGTCCGGCCCCATGCGCATCAGCTTGGCCAGGAAGTACCAGACGCTGGCCCAGACCACGATTTCGAACGCCATGTAGCCCGCCAGCCAGAGTGCGGCTTCCAGCACGCCCATATGGCTAACGCCGTCCTCGGTGCGCATCAGCCCGTACACCACCCAGGGCTGGCGGCAGATCTCGCGCACCCACCAGCCGCACCAGACGGAGATGTAAGGCAGGAACCCAGCCACGATGACCGCGCGCAGGAACCAACGGTGGCGGCTGACGCGCTCGGCGCTGAGGCGTCCGCGCAGGGCCAGCCACGCGCCCCAGAACCCCAGCAGCACCAGCGCCCCGCCAGCGGCGACCATGACGCGGAAGCTGTAGAAGGGGATTAGCACCGGCGGGCGGTCCTGCGCCGGGATGTCATCCAGCCCGGTGACCTTGCCGTTCCACGTATGGGTTTCGATCAGGCTCAGCGCGTGCGGGATGGAGATCGACCAGGCGAAATCATCGCCCGCCGCGTTGGGCCAGCCGATCACCTGCCAGGAGGTGTCCACAGAACCATCCGGGTTGTAGGTGTGGTAATGGCCTTCCATGGCGGCGAGGGCAGCCGCCTGATCGTCGGCTACCACGCGGCCCAGCCCGTCGCCCAGATAGACCTGCAACGGCGCCACCACGGCCAGCGCCAGGATCGAGGGTTTGAGCGCGCGCTGAAAAAGCGCAACATGTTGCCCCTTCAGGATGAACCAGGCCGAAACCGCGGCGGCGAAGCAGAGGGCAAGCTCGAACGCGGCCAGCAGCATGTGCGGAAAGCCGAGCAGCACATCCGGGTTGAGCAGCGCCGCCCCCCAATCCACAACCTGGAAGAAGCCGTCCTTGAGCACCACACCGGCAGGCGTCTGCATCCAGGAATTGGCGTCCAGGATCCACATCGCCGAGAGGCTGGAAGACAGTGCGACGTTGAAGGTGGCGAAGAGGTGCATCTTGCGGCTGATCTTGCCCCAGCCGAAGATCATCAGTCCGATGAACCCGGCCTCGTACATGAAGGCGGTGATCGTCTCATAGCCCAGCACTTGGCCGAAGAACGGCCCCGCCGCCTGCGAGAACGGGCCGTAGAGAATGCCAAACGCCATCTCCATGGTAATGCCCGTGGCGACGCCGGCGGCGAAGTTGACGATGAACAGCTTCTCGAAGAAGCGCACCAAGCGGTACCAATGCTCATCATTGCTGCGTACCCAGCGCCATTCGGCAAGGAACAAGAGCGCCGCAAGCCCGATGGTAAGCGGCGGGTAGAGGATATGCATGGAGGTGATCCAGGCAAAATCCAACCGTGACAGGAACACGGCGAGCGCATTGCTTTGCATTGTTAACACTCCGTTGTTTTAAATAACAGTCCAGCTCGTGGCCGCGCGGGCGGGCTATTACCTCATGAAAACCGGCGTTTAGCCCGTTGGGCTAGAATTCAGGCTCCATATCGTCACCAGGCGGCGCGGCCTCCGCGCGGCGGCGCGCGTTGCGGCCCAGCACGGGCAGGCGGTTCTTGAGTTCGAGCAGACTGACCACACGGCTGCCGAGCTTGAGCAGCTGCACCAGCTCCCTGGTGTCGAGCTTGCTCACCTCATCCGCCCAGCCGACCAGCAGCTCGATCAGATCGTGCATCTCGCGCAGCTTGTTCTGGGCAAGCTTATCGCTTTCGCTGGCGGGCTGCGCCACGATCAAATCGCGCAGCACCGAGAGCGTGGGGTCCACCTCGCGCCGGCGGCGCTGCTCGGCCAGGGTGCGTACAATTTCCCAGATATCGTCGGGCGTGGAGAAATGCTCCCGCCGGTCGCCCGGCAGGTGCTGCAGGCGGACCAGCCGCCAGGATTGCAGCTCCTTCAGCCCCATCGAGACGTTGGAGCGCGAGAAATCCAGTTTCTGCGCGATCTCGTCAGCCGGCAGAGGACGGTCCGAGATGTAGAGCAGCGCGTAGATCTGCCCCACGGTGCGGTTGATGCCCCAACGGCTGCCCATCTCGCCGAAATGAAGCACGAAGGCTTCAGTAAGCGGTGACAACTCCATTTTCTGTTCTTTCAGTCTTTTCTGAAAGAACAGGTATTTCCAAAACAGCCTCGCGACAAGCGATGAGACTGCATGGCAGTTTCATCCTTGCATGTTCTTACCGCATGGCTGGAGGAAGGGACCATGCTTCGGCATTCACGGGTAGCCTTGCATCCGTTTTGGCGCCCACGCCTGCTGTTTGCACAGAAGCGCCCCTCAAAAAATTATAACACCGCCGAGGGATAAAGGTTGGGTTCAGCCAGCCAGGCTGCGCGCGAGCATATAGAGCGCAACAAGACAGATCAGCCCGGCGAACAGGGTCGTCAGCCGTCCGCGCTGGGCGGCCAGGCGCCGCGCGGCGCCTGAGCCTGCCATCCCGCCGACGAGACCGCCGCTGATGAACAACGCCGCCAACCGCCAATCCACCAGCCCGGAGCTGGCGTAATTGGCCGCCGTGGTTAGGCCGAAAGCCGTGACGGCGACAAGCGAGGTGGCCACCGCGTTGAGGATTGGCATGGCGGCGGAGCCGATCAGCGCCGGCACGATGAGAAACCCGCCGCCAATACCAAAGAACCCCGAGAAAGCCCCCGTACCGAAACCAAAGGCGGCGACGCGGGGGGCATTCCGGCTGTTGCAGTCCGGGCATGGCTGGTCTGGCGCGTTGCGGTGGCGCAGCATCAGCCCGGCGACCACCAGCATCAGAAGCGCGAATAGGAACAGCAGGCGCTGGCCGTCGCACGCCTTGCCCAGCGAGAACCCCAGTGCCGCCCCCAGTACGCCCGCCGCAGCGAACGCGCCGCCACAGCGCCAGCGTACATTGCCCGCACGGGCGTGATGGAACAGCCCGGTGGCGGCATTGGCTGCCACCGCCAAAGCGGAGGTGCCGATAGCCATATGCGGGTCGCGCACCCCCACCACGTAGAGCATCAGCGGCACGGCCAGGATGGAGCCGCCACCGCCCACCAGCCCTAGTGTAAAGCCGACCACCCCACCCGAGAGCAGGGCCAGCGCGCTGTGCAAGGTGTCGAGGACCATTACGCTAAAGCATGTCCAGAGGCAGCTTCAGGTAGCGCACGCCATTCTCCTCCGCCGGGGGCAGATGCCCGGCACGGATATTCACCTGCACCGAGGGCAGCAGCAGCCGGGGCATCGCCAGCATGGCGTCGCGCGCCTGGCGCATGGCGGTGAATTCGGCCTCGCTTACGCCCTTATGCACATGGACATTACCTTGCCGCTGGGCGCCGATGCTGGTCTCCCATAGATAGTCCTCGCGCCCCGGCACCTTGTAGTCGTGGCAGAGGAACAGCCGGGTCTCTTCGGGCAAGGCGAGCAGGCGGCGGATGGAGCGGTAGAGCTGAGCCGCATCGCCGCCAGGGAAATCCGCGCGCGCCGTGCCGTAATCGGGCATGAACAGCGTATCTCCCGCGAACACCGCATCGCCGATGACATAGGCGATATCCGCCGGCGTATGCCCTGGCACATGCAGCACCATGGCCGGCACGCCGCCGAGGCTGAAGACCTCGCCATCCTTGAACAGATGGTTGAACTGGCTGCCATCGCGCGCGAATTCGCCGCCCAGATTGAAGATCTTCCCGAAGACCTGCTGCACGGCGGTGATATGCTCACCAATACCGATACACCCGCCGCATTGTTCCTGGATATAAGCGGCGGCGGAGAGGTGATCGGCATGGGCATGGGTTTCCAGCAACCAGTCCAGCATCAGCCCGGCCTCGCGCAGGAAGGCGATCACCGCATCGGCCGAGCCCGTGGACGTACGGCCCGAGGCGGGATCGAAATCCAGCACGCTGTCGATCACCGCGGCGCGTTTAGCGGTCTCGTCGTACACTACATGGGTGGCGGTGAAAGTCGCTTCGTCGAAGAAGCTCCGCACCGCTGGGCGCGGCGCATGAAGGGCGTTGATCTGCGCCGTGGCGGCGGCAAGAGCGATGTCGGTCATTTGGCAGTTTCCGGGCGAATGGCGACAAGGTCGATCAGGGCGGACATACCGGCATGCGCGGCGCCCTCCTCGATGACACTGTCGTGCGCACGCAGTTCCACGATTTCCATATCTGCGAAAGCCTCGCGCAATTGCGCCTCGGTATAGAGTTGTTCCACCTCCGGCGGACCGCCAGTATTGTATACTCGCTGTTCGGGCCGGTACCCCTGCAACAGCAGCACGCCTCCCGGCTTAAGCGCGCCTTTGAGGTGCGTGAAGAAGGCCGGGCGTTCAGCGGGAGTGATGAACTGCACGAAGATCGCCACGACTACGTCATATATCGCCTTCGGCCAGTTCCAGCTGGTTACATCCGCCTGCTCCCAAGTCAGCATCACCTTGCGCGCCTCGGCCAGGCGCTTGGCCTTGGCGATGGCGGTGGGGGAAATCTCAGTCGCATGCACAGCCGCGCCAAGGCTGGCGAGAAACGCGCCGTTGCGTCCCTCGCCATCGGCCACAGCCAACACTTTCGCGCCTGGCTTTATCCGGTGCGCCTGCGATACCAGAAATGCGTTCGGCGCTTCACCGAACACGTAGCTCTTAGTAGCGGCAAAACGGTTTTCCCAGAACTCCCCGCGGTCTTGCTGCGTCATCTTAGTTGAACGCCGCCCCCGGCTTCACCCCGAGCTTTTTGAAAATCATCGCCGCTGGGCAGAAGCCGGTGAAACCGGTTTGCAGCAGATTCAACCCGACGAAGGCGGTAAGCAGCAGCCACCATTGCGAGAATGCCAGCGTCAACACCAGGCTGAGCAGCACCATGAAACCGGCGAAGGACAGAACGGCTTTGTCGATGGTCATTGTTATCTCCTGACTTATTGGAACGAATGCTGGCGGACCCATTGCGCGATCTGCCCGGCCGCCATGGCGCCGGCCTGCTGCGCAACAAGCTTGCCGCCGGAAAACAGCAGCAGCGAGGGAATGGAACGTATGCCATGGCGCGCCATGGTGTCCGGCGCGGTATCGGCATCCAGCTTAAGCAGCCGCAGGCGCGGCTCCAGCAGCGTGGCGGCCTGGGCGAATTGCGGCGCCATCATGCGGCACGGGCCGCACCACGCGGCCCATACATCCACCAGCACGGGCACGCCGTCATGCGCCACATGCCGGGCCAACTGGCCTTCATCCACCGCCAAAGGCTCCCCGGTGAACAAGGGCTTGTGGCAGACGCCGCAGCGCGGCGAGTCGGCAAGGCGCTCCCGTGGCACGCGGTTGAGCGCCGCACAGGCCGGACAGACCAGGGTAATGCCACTCATGGCTCGCTCCTTGGGGCGTTTGCCGCCAGATCGTTTAGCATGAAATAACTGCCACTTTTCATACTTGTAGAATAATCACATTGTCTTACACTTGATCTGCAACAAGAAATGCCAAGAACAGCACCTCCTGTCAGACGCCATGCTCTTGCGTTACATATGTTCTATAATTCGTATATTCGCAATAACGAATGTTTTCAGCCATACGCACACTCTTGACGAGCGTTATTTTAGGTATATTTTAGATATATCTAAACGATTGTGGCCATGGGCCTACCCCGTCCGGTTCCACATCACCCTTGGAGGCTTTCCCGCTGGAAAGCCAAGCATGAGAGCATGTCTATGACACCCTACGAAGCCATTGGCGGCGAACCCGTTCTGCGGACCCTCACGAAGCGCTTTTATGCGCTTATGGATACATTGCCCGAAGCAAAAGCCTGCCGGGACATCCACCCGAAGGATATGACGAGAAGCGAGGAGAAGCTGTTCGAATATCTCTCCGGCTGGCTGGGCGGTCCGCCGCTGTTCACCGACAAATACGGCCACCCAATGCTGCGCCGCCGCCATCTGCCCGCCAAGATCGGCACGGAAGAGGCCGATGGCTGGCTGCTATGCTTCCGCCAAGCCTGGAACGAGGTGGTAACCGATAAAGCCCTCGGCGATGCACTGCTGCCGCAAGTTGAAGCTCTGGGGAGGCATATGATCAATGTTTGAAAATGCGATGACTGGCAAAGGCGTCAACCGCTTTGATCAAGCTGAATTCGGCGCACACCGCGCGGCGCATGTCGCGCAGATGCGCGCCAAAATAGCCACATACCAGCCTGGCGAACTCACGGATGCCGAGCGGGAAGATCTTCTGCTGATGCGCGAGGAAGAGAAAATTGCTCGCGACGTTTACGTGCGCCTGCATGAGCGTTGGGGCCTGCGGCCTTTTGCCAATATCAGCGGCTCGGAACAGGCGCATATGGATATGATGCTGGCCCTGCTCGAACATTATGGCCTCCCTGATCCCGCCCATGACCTGCAACCCGGAAAATTCCATAAAGCGGCATTACAGAAACTGCATGACGATCTGGTAGAAAAAGGACTGCAGAGCCAGGAAAATGCCGTTCAGATCGGTCTGCTGATCGAGGAACTGGACATCGCCGATTTGCAAAAGGCCCTCGCCCACACGGCGAAACCGGAAATCCGCGCGGTTTATGCCGAGCTTGAGCGCGGCTCACGCAACCACATGCGTGCGTTCTATCGCTGGAAGCAGCATATGGGCATCGACTACCGGGCCGCGCATCTGCCGCAGGATGAGCTGGTGCGGATCGCCTTGTCAGCCCACGAAACCTGTTCGTAACAAAAACGCGGCGGCGAGCCCGCACGCAAACATCATGGGAGAAACGATTTGAAGGCGATCCAGGATTATTACCCCGAGGAACTTTCGCACTGCTATGGCTGCGGCAGCCAGAATGAACACGGGCACCAGATCAAGACCTACTGGGATGGCGATGAAACCGTGACGCGCTTCACCCCCGAACCGTATCACACCGCCGTGCCGGGGTTTGTGTATGGCGGGTTGATCGCCTCGCTCATCGACTGTCACGGCACCGGCTCGGCGGCGGCGGCCACCTATCGCGCCGAGGGCCGTGAGCCGGGCACCGAACCGCTGGTGCGCTTTGTCACCGGCTCGCTGAAGGTGACGTATCTGAAGCCAACCAAGCTGGGGCCGGAGATTGAAATCCGAGGCCGTGTACGCGAGTTGAAGGAGCGGAAAGTCGTCATCGACAGCCGCGTGCTGGTCGATGGGGTGGAAACCGCCCTGGGCGAAGTCGTGGCGATCCGCATGCCCGCCGATTTCGGTAAAGCGGTTTAGACCTTATCAGGGGCATTTGACGGTAGAAGATCAGACATGCCCACAAATGCCCCAGATGCCTCGGCGGAAATCGCCACCATGGAGGCCCTGCTGGAACGGCAGAGCGCCGATTGGCGCGCGCATGGCGGGCTGGATTATGCCCACCGCCGGGATTTGCTGCGCGGGCTGGATGATCAGCTCACCCGCCGCCAGGATGAGCTGACGGCGGCAATGTCACGGGATTTCGGCCACCGCCACCCGCGCGAGAGTGAGATTTACGAGCTTTATCCCTTGCGCGCCGAGCTGCGTTACGTGCTGCGCCGGCTCAAGGGCTGGATGCGCCCGCGCCACGCCGCCATGCGCTGGCCGTTTCTCCCCAGCACCGGCTGGGTCGCGCCGCGGCCTCTGGGGGTGGTCGGGGTGATCGGCGCCTGGAATTATCCGCTGCTGCTTACCCTGCTGCCGGTCATCTCGGCCATTGCCGCTGGCAACAGGGTCATCGTCAAGCCGCCGCGCCTGGCTCCGCACAGCATGGCGCTTCTGGCGGAGATAGTCGCCACCCTGGCCGCGCCCGAAATCCTCTCCCTGGTGCAGCCCTCTCCGGCGGTGGACGCAGCCTTCCCCGGCCTGCCCTTCAACCATCTGATCTTCTCCGGCTCCACCCGCGCCGGGCGCAGCGTGGCGAGGATGGCCGCCCGCAATCTAACGCCGGTGACCCTCTCGCTGAGCGGCAAAAGCCCAGCCATCGTCGCCCCTGGCTGCGATTTGGCAAAAGCCGCCCGCGCGATCATGGCTGGCAAGCTGGTGAATGCCGGGCAGACCTGCATCGCGCCAGATTATTGCCTGGTGCCCAAGGGGGATCTGGCCGCGTTCGTGGCGGCGGCGCAGGCGGCGGTGGCCGAGCTGTATCCGCACGGAGCGCAAGACCCCGGCTATACCCATGTGCCGGAAGCCTCGCTGCGCACGCGGCTGACCGCCCTGGTGGAAGACGCCATGGCCAAGGGGGCGCAAGGCTGGCACAGCTTCCCGCTACCCACGCCCCATACCGGCGCCGCACCTTTCCCGCCTACGCTGCTCTGGCCCGCGCAGCCCGGCATGACCTGCATGGATGAGGAGGTTTTCGGCCCAGTCCTGCCCATCCTCCCCTATGAGCATCTGACCGAGGCGGTCAATTTCGTATGCAACCACCCAGCCCCGTTGGCGCTGTACTGGTTCGATGCCGACCTCCTGCGCGCCCGGCGGGAGACCGCGCGCATCCCCGCCGGAAGCGTTGGCATCAACGCCGCGCTATTCCAGGCCGCGCAACCGGCACTGCCTTTTGGCGGTGTTGGCGAGAGCGGCATCGGTCAGTATCGCGGCCGTTACGGGTTCGAGCGCCTCTCGCACATGCAGGGCGCGTACAGGCAGGCTTCCCGGGCCACGCGCTGGGTGCAACCGCCCTATGGCACGTGGACACGCTGGCTCATGGCGCAGCTCTTGCGACGGGGCTAAGGAAAAGCCATGCGAAGTGACGACGCGCTCATCGTTGGCAGCGGTCCGGCGGGCGCCATGGCGGCGCGGGAACTGGCGCAAGCGGGCCTGAAAGTCCGGGTGCTGGAACAAGGCGGCGCGGCCCCGGCTGCGGTGCCCAGCCTGTGGCGGCTGTGGCGGCGGCGCGAAATGCTCTGCATCGCCCCCGGCGTGGCCCTGCTGCGCGGCGTGCGGGTGGGCGGAAGTTCCTCGGCGTTTTTCCACACGGCCATCGCACCGCCATTGGCGATGTTCACGCGGCATGACGTCGATCTGGCCGCACATGTGCAGGCCGTCCTGGCGGAAGTGCCGCATGAGCCACTGGCCGAGCCATTGCTCGGGGCTGGCGCGCGCGCCCTGAACCACGCGGCGGAACAGCTTGGGCTGCCCTGGGCGAAGCTGCCGAAGATGATCGCGCAACGGCTCTGCCAAGACGGCGTCTGCCCACCCGAGGCATTCTGGTCGGCAACCGGGCTGCTGGCCGAGGCGCAAACGCATGGCGCTGTGCTGGAGACCCGCGTGGCGGTGCGGCGCGTGCAGCTGGAAGCAGGGCGCGCCACGGGTGTGGAAACACAGGACGGACGGGTGCTGAAAGCCGGACGGGTGATCCTCGCGGCGGGCGGGATCGGCACGCCCGCGATCCTGCGGCGCAGCGGCATTGCCGGGGCGGGCGCGGGGTTTTTTTGTGATCCGCTGCGGATCGTCATGGCCCGCGCGCCCTATACGCCCGAGGCCGCGCCCGCCCTGCCGATGGCGGCCGGGCTGATCGACCACGACGCTGGCTACATGCTCTCAGACATCACCGTGCCTGATGCTTTGTACCGCACCTTCGCGCTGGGGGCCGGGCGGCTGGACATGCTCGGCCAAGACCGGCGCACCATGATGGTGATGGTGAAAATCCGCGACGATATCATGGGCGAAGTCCGCGCCGATGGCACCGCCTGGCGGCATTTCTCCGCCGCCGACAAGGCGCGGATGCAAAACGGCGCAACCCTGGCCCGCAAGCTGTTGCGCGCGGCGGGCGGCGGACGCCCGTTCCTCTCACCCTGGGTGGCGGCGCATCCGGGCGGCAGCGCGCGCTTGGGGGAGGTGCTGGATGCGCGCCTCGCCTGCCGCGCGGTATCCAACCTGCATGTGTGCGATGCCGCCGCCCTGCCCGAGCCCTGGGGCCTTCCGCCCACCGTCACCATCCTCGCCCTGGCCCGGTACCTGTCGCATATCGTTCTGGAGCAAACGCCTTGAGCCTGATGTCGCTGTTGCTGTCCCTGCATGTCATCGCCGCGATCACCTGGATTGGCGGCATCTTTCTCATCGACCTGTTCCTGGCCCCGGTGCTGAGGCGGCATCTGACCGACCCGGCAGCGCGGCTGAGCATCATCCACGCGCTGTTTCGCGGCTTCTTCGCCTGGGTGTGGCTGGCGGGCGCGGCGCTGCTGAGCAGCGGCTACTGGGCCGTGTTCCGCTTTGGCGGCTTCGCCGCGCTCAGCCCCGCCATGTGGGTGATGGTGGCGGGCGGCAGCTTCATGGTGCTGCTGGCGCTGTATGTGTTCTTCTTCCCGTTCCTGGCGCTGCACCGGGCGGTCCGCGCCGCCGACTGGCCGGGCGCCGCCAAGGCCGCCGGGCAAATCCGCTGGCTCTCCAGCGTCAATCTGGTGCTGGCGGTTCCGGTTGTGCTCGCGGGCGTGCGGGCATTCCATGGCTGAGCGGAGAAGAAACAGCGCAATACATCCGGGGGGCCGCAATGGCAGCGGGGGAAATGTCCACGGCACACACCCCCGCCAGAAACAAACACATCAACGGCTTCATGGATTATCTCCTTTAACATCCGACGCTGCGGTTTCGTTGTTAAGCAGCCTCCGGGTGAGGCAGGGATAAAGCCTCCAATCATTCGTATAATGGATAATTTATTTTGTATTGATGGATTATGCGAATGATCAATTCTCCAGCGGATCAGGCGCCCGCCATATTTACGCTTTGCCCTCGCGGATGAGCTTCAGCAGCGCCGCCACCGCACGGGAGCGGTAACGCTCCACATGCTGGACAGCATTGAACTCCCGGCCCGGAAGTGTGACACCGACCTTGACGAGCCGCCCCGCCGCGAGGCTTTCGGCACAGACCAGCGAGGACAACGCCGCCGGACCGGCTCCGCCTTCAGCCGCCGCACGCACAGCTTCGTTCGAGGGCAAGGCAATGGCGATACGTAAATCCTCATGCGCCAGGCCGAGGGCATGCAACGCTTCGGTAAATACCGCGCGCGTGCCGGAGCCGTCTTCGCGCAGCACCCAGCTTGCCTCGGCCAACGCCGCTGGCGACAAGGACATCTTTCCAGCCCAGGGATGCCCTGGTGAGACCACGACGATCATCTGATCGGTGCCAACGAGTTCCGTCGCCAACTGCGGGTGGCTGACCGGGCCTTCCACAAACCCAAGCTCGGCATCGCCCTGGGCAACGGCGCGCACGACCTGCGCCGTGTTGCCAACCGCAACTGATAATTCAATCCCGGGAAATCTGGCGTGAAACCGAACCAGCCAGTCGGGCAGAAAGTAGCTGGCAATGGTCTGGCTGGCATGAATGGTCAGACGCCCGCGCGCCATCCCTGAAAATTCCGCCATGGCCGCCTCGGCCGAGTGCACGCGGGCGAGAATGGCTTTCGCCTCGTTGAAAAAGCAACGCCCCGCCTCCGTAAGCGTGATGTTACGCCCGACACGGTGGAACAGCTTCAGCCCGAATTGCTGTTCGAGGGCCGAGATCGCAGACGATGCGGCGGATTGCGTCAGATTTAGCGCTTCCGCCGCGCGCGTGACATGCTCGCGCTCGGCTACGGCGGCGAAAATCCTCAGCTGTTCAAACGTCATGCGCCGCCATGCTCCTGCCACAGGACATCAGGAAATATTACACAAATCAATAATCCAGACAGATCGTTTTGAGAAGAACAATCAATTACTAAAATGGGCTATTTGCATTCTGAGGGTGGAATCGTAAAACCGTCACTTAGCCCGTTTCGTGCATAACTTGGTTGACTGGCACTACAATTCTGGTATGCTGTTTCGTGCATAACTTGGTTGGAGCGTGAAATGGCAGAGTTGGCAGGTTCGGCGGCATCACTTGCGGATTTCATTTGGAAAAACGCCGAAGACTTATGGGGTGACTTCAAGCACACCGACTTTGGCAAGATCATCCTGCCATTCACATTGCTTCGCCGTCTGGAATGCGTACTGGAGGCGACTCGACAGGATGTCCGTGACGCTCATGTCGCGCATAAGGAATCCGGCATCGACATAGACCTGATCCTGCGCCAGACCACGCGCTACCCGTTCTACAACACGTCCGAGTATGAATTGAGTACGCTGGGCGGCAACAAGACCCGGCAAAACCTCCAGGACTACATCGCGCACTTCTCGGACAACGCTCGCGTCATCTTCGAGCAGTTCGACTTCTCCAATACCGTGATCCGGCTCGATAAGGCCGGCGTGCTGTACAAGATTTGCAAGAACTTCGCCGGCGTCGATCTGCATCCTGACGCGGTGCCGGATCGGGTCATGAGCAACCTCTACGAGCACTTGATCCGTCGCTTTGGTGCCGAGGTCAATGAAGGCGCTGAAGACTTCATGACACCCCGCGACGTGGTGCATCTCGCCACCGCGCTCCTGCTTGACCCGGATGACGCCCTGTTCGAGGCCAATCCCGGCCTGATCCGCACCCTATACGACCCCACCTGCGGCACGGGCGGCTTTCTTTCCGACGCCATGAATCACGTTGCCGAATACGGCACTCGATTCAAGGTGCCGCCAGTGTTGATCCCTTACGGGCAGGAACTGGAACCTGAAACCCATGCCGTCTGCCTGACTGGCATGCTTCTACGTACTCTAGAGTCCGATCCTGGCAGGGACTTGTCCAAGAACATCAAGCTTGGCAGCACCCTGTCCAACGATCAGTTCGCTGGAGAGCGATTCCATTATGGACTTTCCAATCCGCCCTTCGGCAAGAAGTGGGAGAAAGATGCGGCGGCCATCAATGCAGAGCATGCCGAGAAGGGCTACGATGGGCGCTTCGGGCCTGGTTTACCGCGCATCAATGACGGCTCCATGCTGTTCCTCCTTCACTTGGCCAGCAAGCTGGAGCTGCGTGAAAACGGCGGAGGACGGGCGGCGATCGTTCTGTCCGGCTCTCCCCTCTTCAATGGCGGGGCTGGATCTGGGGAGTCAGAAATTCGCCGTTGGCTTTTGGAGCACGATCTGGTCGACGTAATCGTGGCGTTGCCTACGGAAATCTTCTTCCGGACTGGCATCGGCACGTATCTTTGGGTGCTTTCCAACAAGAAGCCTGAGCATCGCCGAGGCAAGGTGCAACTGATCAACGCGACCAGTCTGTGGACCTCGATCAAGAATGAGGGAAATAAGCGGCGGGCGATCAGTGACGATCAGTTGCGGCAGGTATTGGAAGTGTACGGGTCGACAGAGGACAGCGAATTCAGCCGAATGGTCGATTATCGAGTCTTCGGCTATCGGCGCATCAAGGTCCTTCGTCCGTTGCGGATGGCTCTCCACATCAACGAGGAAACGCTGGCCAAACTAAATGATGAAAAAGCCTTGGCCAAATTCTCGGACGCGCAGCGGGAGATATGGACGGAAGCCTTGCAGCCATATCTTGGCACCATTCAGCAGGTGTCCTGGGCGGAGTCTTTCGCGGCTGTAGTCGCTCGCACGTCACCCGTTGTCGGCAAGGTCGCAAAGCCGATCCTCAAGGCAATGGTCAATGCTTTCGGTACGCGTGATCCGGAAGGTGAACCGGTACTAGACGCTGATGGTGAAACAGTTTCAGATCCCGATCTGACGGATTATGAGAATGTGCCACTTCTGGATGACGTCGATGAGTACCTGGCATGCGAGGTACTTCCACATGTCGAAGACGCCTATATCGACCTCAGCTTTCGTGACAATAAAGACGGTGAAGTTGGCCGGGTCGGCTATGAGATCAATTTCAATAGGTTCTTCTACAAATACGTCCCACCGCGCGCCCTGCGTGAAATCGATGCCGATCTGAAGGCGGTCGAAGCGGACATCGCTGATTTGCTCAACGAGGTCACGGAATGAGCCACTACAAGCCATATCCGGCCTACAAGGATTCCGGCGTCGACTGGATCGGGAATATGCCGCAGCACTGGGGCGTCAAGCCTATCAAGGTAATCGCCTCTTGCAATGACGACAGCCTGCCGGAGGCAATACCATTGGACATGCCGATTCGCTATGTCGATATCTCCGCAGTTAGCCACGATGGAGGTATTTCCGGCGCGGAGCCGATGGTATTTGGAGAAGCGCCTTCCCGCGCACGTCGCATGGCCAAGCTCGGCGATGTGGTCGTGTCTACCGTTAGGACATACTTGAAGGCGGTGGCGTCCGTTGATGAGGCGCACGCTGATTGCGTATATTCGACAGGATTTGCCGTTCTGCGCGCCCGCAGCGAGCAATTGGCTCCTGAGTTCCTCAAGTGGCTGGCGCTCAATGACTTGCTCATCCAAGCCGTTGAGTCACATTCCGAGGGGCTCAGTTATCCGGCGATCAATTCATCGGATCTGGTAAACCTCAAGGCAGTGGTGCCGGGATTGCCTGAACAAAAGCGCATTGCTGCAATTCTTGACCGCGAAACCGCCCGCATCGACGCGCTTATCGCGAAGAAAACGGAATTCATCGAACTCCTTAAGAAAAAGATTGCCGCTTTGGCTTCTCAACCTCCGGATTCGCCCAATCTCAAGTGGGTTCGACTTTCACATGTCTGTGAGGTAGTTTCGCGCCCAGTGCTCCAGCAAGTTGGTAGTAGCTACACAAAACTTGGACTGTTCAATAGAGGGCGCGGAATTTTCAAACGGGACGAAACCGATACCGAAGATATGGGCGATTCTGAATTCTTTTGGATTCAGCCTGGCGACTTGATCCTTAGCGGTCAGTTCGCATGGGAGGGAGCAGTAGCATTGGCAAATGAAGATCATGCCGGATGCGTTGTCTCTCATCGTTTCCCCGTCATCAGAGGGCGCAATAATGAAGCGCTTACCGAATACCTGCTCGCCTACTTCTTGACCGCCCACGGTGATTTTGTGCTGAACGACTGCTCCCGTGGTTCAGCCGGGCGCAACCGCCCCCTGAACATGAACCTGTTGCTAGGGTGGAAAATTCCAATTCCGGCGATGCCGATCCAATGTGAGATTGCACGGCTCGTTCAACTGGAAAGGCGAATCGGGGAAAGGGTAAGCAAGAGCATTACTCTCCTAAAAGAGCGGCGTTCCGCCTTCATCACCGCTGCCGTCACAGGCCAAATCGACCTCCGGGGATCACCATGAGCGACACCGCCCATCAAGAAAAGCACTTTGAAGCCTATGTCGTTTCCAAGCTGGAGGCTCAAGGCTGGAAGGTCGGTAACACGCTTCAATATGATACTGAGCGCGCGCTTTATGCGGACGATCTCATCGCATGGCTAGAGGCTACCCAGCCAGAGAAGTGGACCAAGCTCCAGAAGGACAACGGCGAGCGTGCCCGAGACATATTGATGGACCGGCTGGCCAAGGCACTGGAACAACACGGCACCATGCATGTCATCCGCAATGGATTCTCGATTGCGGGTTGCGGCCATATCGACCTCACCGAAGCGGCCCCGGAAGACAAGCGCAACGACAAGGTATTGAAGCGCTACGCGGCCAATATCCTGCGCGTGGTGCCGCAGCTTGAATACCACCCAACCCGCAAGCTGGCGATTGACCTGGTGCTGTTCATCAACGGCATCCCGGTCGCTACCGTGGAACTGAAGACCGACTTCACTCAGTCCGCAGAAGCGGCGATGGAGCAGTACAAGACCGACCGGCTGCCGTATGACCCCAAGACCAAGCGCCGCGAGCCACTGCTGACCTTCAAACGGGGCGCCGTGGTCCATTTCGCCATGTCCGATTCCGACATCCAGATGGCGACCAAGCTTGATGGCGAGAACACCACCTTCCTGCCGTTCAACCAGGGCAATGACGGCCATGCCGGCAACCCACCGCGCGAAGACAAGGAATACCCGGTCGCGTACTTCTGGGAGTCGATCTGCCAGCGGGATGCCTGGCTGCGCATCTTCCACAGCTTCGTCTATGTGGAAAAGAAGGATGTCGTCGACCTGAAAGGCAACTGGTCCAAGAAGGAAACCCTGATCTTCCCGCGCTACCACCAGTGGGAATCGGTCAACGCCATGATCGCTGACTCCCGCGCCAATGGCCCTGGTATGCAGTATCTAGCAGACCAAAGTGCCGGCTCAGGAAAGACCAGTACGATTTCATGGATGGCCCATGATCTGGTCAAGCTGCGCCGGGACAATGGCGAGGCAATCTTCAACAGCGTCATCATCGTCACCGACCGAAACGTGCTGGACAGCCAGCTTCAGGATGCGGTCAAGCAGATCGATCATCAGTTCGGGGTGATCGCCGCCATCGACCGCCAGAAATCATCCAAGTCGAAAAGCAAGCAATTGGCGGAAGCGCTGCTGGCCAACACGCCGATTATCGTGGTCACTATCCAGACCTTCCCCTACGCGATGGAAGCTATCGTCACGGAGAAATCCCTGAAGGACAAGAGCTTTGCGGTGATCATCGATGAGGCGCATGCCTCGCAAACGGGATCGACGGCTGCCAAACTCCAGACGGCACTCTCCATGAGCGGCAAGGGCAAGATGTCCACGCTGACCGTGGAAGAACTGCTGGAAGAATTGCAAAAGTCGCGGGCACGGCCGAAGAACATTAGCTACTTCGCCTTTACAGGCACGCCTAAGCATTCCACGCTCATGCTGTTCGGCCGTCCGGCTGATCCGTCACGCCCGGCCTCCAAGACCAACCTGCCGGAGCCGTTCCGACGGTATCCCATGCGCCAGGCCATCGAAGAGGGCTTCATTCTCGATGTGCTCAAGGGCTACGTGCCCTACAAGACCGCTTTCAATCTTGCTAAGCAGATTGGTGATAGAAAGCGTGTCAGCGGCAAACATGCCAAACGGGCACTGGCACAGTGGATGTCCTTGCACCCGACCAATGTAACCCAGAAAGTACAGTTCATTATCGAGCATTTCCATAAGAACGTGGAATATCGCCTGGATGGCAAGGCTAAGGCGATGGTTGTCACCAGTTCTCGTGCCGCGGCCGTGCGCTACAAGAAAGGGTTCGACAAGTACATTGAGAAACACCCGGAATACGCCGGCATTCACTCGCTGGTGGCCTTCTCCGGCAAGCTGACCGGCAAGCAGGTCATGCACTCCGATGATGAACGCATCGCCGGTGAGGTCTTCGTGGTTGACGAGATTGAGGAATTCACCGAGGTCAGCATGAATCCCGGTGTGACCCAGGATTTGCGGCTAGCCTTCGAGCGTCCGGAATATCGGGTGATGCTGGTAGCCGACAAGTTCCAGACCGGCTTTGATCAGCCAAAACTTGTTGCGATGTACGTGGACAAGAAGATCGCCAACGACGTGGAAATCGTTCAGACCTTCTCGCGACTGAACCGCATCGCCCCCGGTAAGGATGAAATCTTCATCATTGATTTCGTCAACGATCCCGCCAATGTGCGGCGGGCATTCGCCATGTACGACGATGGCGCCCAGATCGACGACATGCAAGACCTGAACGTGGTCTACGAGATCAAGGAATCGCTCGATGGCCAGGGGCTATACGAGGCGGAAGACCTTGCTGCCTTCAAGGAAGCTCGCTTCAAGACCATTCGTGACATCACCCAGGCGCAGGAGCCGCAGCACAAGGCGCTCTATGCCGCCACGGAGCGGCCAACGCGACTGTTCAATCAACGCCTGAAGATGCTGCGCGAAGCGGTGAATACGTGGGAATCCGCGTATGAGAAGGCGCACAGACAAGGCGACCAGGCAGGCATGAAGACGGCCGATCATCACCGCCGGGAGCATGCGGACCAGATCAAGAGCATCATGACGTTCAAGTCCGGTCTGGGCCGCTTCTGCCGCACGTACGCCTATATCGCCCAGTTGATCGACTTCGGCGATCCTGAACTGGAAAATTATGCCTCGTTCGCCAAGCTGCTCCAGAAGCGGCTTAATGGTGAACCACCGGAGAGCGTCGACCTCAAGGGGCTCGTGCTGACTGGGTTCGACATCAAAGGTAAGGACGATGCCGCTGGTGACGAAGATGAGCCTCCGGTATTGAAGCCTGTCGGCCCCGGCACAGGCGGCGGAAAAAGTGACGATCCGCACTACCTTAACGAAATTATCGACCGACTGAACCACCTGTTTGGTGATGCGACTCCGCTGCGTGACCAAGCGACTTTCGTCAATCACATCGTCTCGATTGCTCGTGAAAACGATGTCGTGATGGCGCAGGTGGAAAACAACTCCCGCGAGCAGGCACTGAAGGGAAACTTGCCCGGAGCGGTGCAGCAGGGAGTGGTTCGAGCGCTGACATCCCATCAAAAACTGGCGACCTTGGTGCTGAAGTCCGACCGCCAAGCCATGTCCGGCCTGACCGACGTAATTTACGAGTTGATCAGGGAGCGCCGCGACATCGATTTGGACGACATCGGTGCTTGATCTACTGAATCTTCCGGGCGTTGTTCCTGTCGATCTTCGTACAGGCAACAAGTGCATCATCGTTGTCGCCAACGTGGACGATGGTGATTTGCAGCAATGCCCTGATTGCAACAAACCCATGTACCGGCATGGACGCAGAACGAATGTGTTCGCAGATACGCCGATGCAAATGCAGCCGGTACGTTTGGAAATCTCCCGGCCACGCTATCGCTGCACAAGCTGCGGAGCAATGGTCACCCCTGAATTGACGTTTCTGGATGAAAAGCGCCGGGCGACAAAACGGTTGGTGGACGCCATTCGGGAGCGCTGCCTTGGAATGACCTTCCATGCGCTCGCCGAGCAAACCGGTTTGGCAGTCAATACCATCAAGAGCATCGCCCAAGACTTGATCGCGGATTTGGAGCGCACGGTTCTCTATGAAACGCCCGTCATCATGGGTATCGATGAAGTCAATCTGGCAGGTGAGATGCGGTGCGTCATCACCAATCTAGCGACGAACAACGCCTTTCAGATGCTTGAGTTTCGGACCCAAGAGCATCTGAAGCCATTCTTCAAGAACCTGCCCGACAGGGAAAAGGTGGAATGGGTCTGCACGGACATGTGGCGGCCGTTCAAGCGATCATTCAGCAAATACTTGCCCAATGCTCGCCTGGTCATCGACAAGTTCCATGTGGTTGCAATGGCATCAGAAGCGCTGGAAACGGTGCGCAAGAAGCACCAAGCTACGCTGGACAAGACGGAACGTATCAAGGTCAAGAAGTCGATCCGGTGGCTTACCTTGAAGCGACCCCACAACCTCTCGTCGGCCGAAGTTGAAGCGTTGGCGGTTGTCCGGCAAGTGATCCCTGACCTTGCTTTGGCCTATGACTTCAAGGAGGCTTTCTACCGAATTTACGATGATCCGGTCAAGGAGTCGGCCATGCGGGCGTTCGAGGCTTGGGAAAACTCATTGCCGGATGAGCTAGATGGTTTCCGTAGTCTGGCCAAGACAGTCCACAATCATTATGACGACATCTTTGCCTACTGGGACTCGCCAAGCCGAATCACGAACGCATACACAGAAGGCTTGAATGGGCTGACCAAGGTCGCTAACCGCATGGGGCGGGGATATAGCTACGAGATCATTCGGGCGAAGATGCTGTATGCCAAGTATGCACGGAGGGTCGGGAGCGGTGTTCGAGTAGCGGAGAAGACGGGCGGCTCTGAAACCGTCGAGTACGGCCCGCATATTCCAACCTTGGTTGAGATGGCGGAATCTGGTGGCCTGGATTAGGCGGCGATAAGAGTTCCTACCTCGCTTCGCTGCGGGATCGAGCCGAGGCTGCGTTTTATTGGAAAACCGGGCCATATGGACATGAATTCCAACCAACAACACCTTGCGTTTGATCTGGCTTGATTGGCAATTTCCAACCAGCAGGCTGGCAGAACTTCAGGCCGATTCAACTGCAAAATTGCTCGATTCCAACCCTAGTTTGCAAATAGCCCTAAAATGGTAAGACCCCACCTAATGTCCTGGGCATTAGAAAGGAGGCGGCAGGCTACCGCCTACGCCAGACATCCGTGACACCTTGCCGCTCCCCTCACCGCTCCTCAAGTGTAAACAACCCATTGGCAGGGGGCACGGCGCGTTGCGCGCCATATTCCCACCGCCCAAAAATCATCAATTTTAAAAATGATAACAAGAGATACAATCCATTATACAAATGGCTTTATACTCTCTAGATCTCCGCCCAGCCACCGGCAGAAAGGATCAGGTCATGTTCGGTATCAGCAGACCCTTTGCCCATCACGACCATCCGAGCGAGATCGTCCGGCAATTCACGCCGAACTGGTTCACCGTGACGATGGGAACCGGCGTCTTGGCTCTGGCGCTCAACCAGTTTCCGCTGGCGCAACCGGCGCTGCACAGGCTGGGGGCGATCATCTGGCAGGCGAATATCGGTCTCTTCACCCTTTGCACCGTTCTGTATGTGGCGCGCTGGATCTTCTACCCCCATTCAGCGGTAAAGATCTTCAGCCATCCGGTCATGCCGATGTTCCTCGGCGCGATCCCGATGGGGCTTGCGACTATCGTCAACGGCTTCCTCGCCTTTGGCATCGGCGCCTATGGGGCGCAGGCGATCGCCATCGCCCAGGCTTTATGGTGGGTGGATGCCGGGCTTGCCGCCGGCATCGGGCTGCTGGTGCCGTACATGATGTTCACGCGGCAGGAACACAGCATCGAAAACATGACCGCCGTCTGGCTGCTGCCGATCGTGGCCTGCGAAGTGACCTCGGCAAGCGGCGGGCTGCTCGCGCCGCACTTGGCGGACCACATCGCCGCCGCGCATCTGCTGTTCACCTGTTATCTGTTCTGGGCGCTCTCGGTGCCGCTGGCCATGGGTATTCTGGTCATCCTGTTCCTGCGCCTGGTGCTGCATAAGCTGCCGCGGCGGGATATGGCGGTTTCCACATGGCTGGCCCTGGGCCCGCTTGGCACCGGCGCCCTGGCGCTGCTTGTGCTGGGGCATGACGCCCCGTCCATTCTGGGCGCTGTCGGCATGGCGGACATCGGCACCGTGGCGCAGGGGATCGGCCTGATCGGCGGGCTGGTGATCTGGGGTTACGGCGCTTGGTGGCTCGTGATGGCCGTGGCCATAACCTTCTCCTATCTGCGCGAGGGACTGCCCTTCAACATGGGCTGGTGGGGCTTCACCTTCCCGCTGGGTGTGTTCACTCTGGCGACATTGAGCCTAGGGGGGCAGACCGGCATGAGCTTCTTCACCGTCCTCGGGGCAGTGCTGGTCGTCGCCCTCGTGGGGTTCTGGCTGATCGTCGCTACCCAGACCTTCATCGGCGCTTACAAGGGACATCTGTTCGCCGCCCCCTGCCTGAACAGCGCTTCCAGACTCTCAAAGGAAACAGGGCTGCCGGCAGCAACGGCCTCCGCGCGTTGAGGTGATGCTTAAAATGCCGGGCAGCGCATCAAGCCGTGACGGGGAGGCTACGCACCTCCCCGTCAACCATTTGTTTACGGCGTGCCGCTCTCATCCTCGAACTTATGAATATGAAGTTGATTCAGAAGATAGCGCTCATAGAACGGCTCGCTCTTGCCGACCCTGATCTTGTGCAGGAAGTATTTCTCGAACCCGACCTTCGCCATATGCACCCATTTGCCGCGCGCCGCCCAGTTGGCGTTGCGCGGCGGAATCTGCGGCTGCGCCACGAAAACAACACCGCCATCGCCAAAATCGGCCAAGCATACGGCATTCCAGCTCGGCTTGGTATGAACCTCGTCACCGCGCAGCAGCGCGCCGATATTGCGCACCGTCGCCGTTACCATGGATTCGATCATGAAGCCGGTTTTGGGCACACCAACCGGCACGGGCGTTTTGCCCGTGGGCGGAATGGCGACGCAAACGCCGATTGAGAACACGTTGGGGAATTTCGGGTTACGCTGGTACGCATCGGCCTGGATGAAACCGCGCGGATTGGTCAGCCCCTCGATGCCGAACACCGCCTTCACACCACGGAACGCGGGCATCATCATCGAGTAGCTGAACGGCAGCTCATGGGCTGCCTTCAGGCTGGCGTCCTCGTTCAATTCCTCCACCACCATCTTGCCTTCGGTGATCTCCTTCACCCGGGCATTAGTGATCCATTTGATGTGGCGCTCGCGCAGTTCGCTCTCCATCAGGCCCTTGGTGTCGCCCACACCGTCCAGGCCAAGATGCCCGATATACGGTTCCGGGGTCACGAAGGTCATCGGCACCTTGTGGCGGAGTTTTCGTTTTTTCAGTTCCGTATCAAGGATAAAGGCAAACTCATAGGCCGGGCCGAAGCAGGACGCGCCCTGCACCGCGCCGATCACGATCGGCCCCGGATTTTCGCAGAATTTCTCGAAGGAGGCATGGGCCTGCTCGGCATGGCCGGTCTCGCAGATGGATTGGGTAAATGCCTGCGGTCCGAGGCCTGGCACTTCGTCGAAGGCGAGTTCCGGCCCCGTGGCGATGACCAGATAGTCGTAAGCCACTGACCCGCCACCATTGAGCTCCACCCGATTTTCCTCGGGGCTTAGGCGCTTCGCCCCCTCGGTGACGAAGCGGATCTGCTTCTTCTCCATCACCTTGGTCAGGTCCACCTCGATATCCTTGCGCTGGCGCCAACCGATCGCGACCCAAGGATTGGAGGGATAGAACTGATAAGATGGCGCCTTGCCGATGACGGTGATATGATCCTCCGCTCGCAGATGTTCGGACATTTCATACGCCATCAGGGTTCCGCCCAACCCTGCGCCCAGTATCGCAATCTCTGCCATTGGTTCGTTTCCTTGTTATATTTTCGTATTGCAGTTATATTCTAAAATTCGTATATTCGCAATAATGAATATTGATCCAAAAGTCATGCACAATGCCGCCGGCCAGGCGAGTGAACTGCTGAAGTCACTCTCCAATCCACATCGGCTGATGATCCTTTGCCAACTGCTGGAAGGGGAGCGTTCAGTCGGCGAGTTGGCGGCGTTTTTGGATCTGCGCAGCTCCACGGTATCGCAGCATCTGGCGCTGCTGCGGCGGGAAGGGCTAGTTGCCGCCAGGCGCGAGGCCCAGACGATCTATTACGGCATCGTCAGCCCCCCTGCCCGGCGGATTTTGATAACGCTGTTCGAGTTTTTCTGCGTGCCGGATGCACTGTGCGGCGGCGAGGCGGCTCCCACCAACGAGCAATAAAGGAAACGGAAATGCTGTTCTTTACCGGGAAAAAGAAAGATCTGCGCGACTTCACGCCCAAGGAGCTGGAAACAGCTCTGGCCAAGGGCGAGGTGATTCTGGTGGATGTGCGCGAGCACGCCGAGCATCAGGCCGCATGCATCGAGGGCGCGATCTGCCATCCGCTCTCCAGCTTCGACCCCAACACTCTGCCCGAGGGCGATATCGTGCTGCATTGCGGCGTGGGCAAGCGCTCGGCCATGGCGGCGGAGAAATGCGCCAAGGCGGGCGTGAAGATCGCCGGGCATCTGGCGGGTGGCCTTAACGCCTGGGCTCAGGCGGGCCTGCCCGTCAAACGCCGCTAAAACTTCACGGGAGTCGCCATGTCCATCTTGCGCTGGGCCTTTGCCCTGGGCGTGTGCGCCGCTGCGTCGGCGCAGGCGCAGCCAGCCAGCTTTACCGTCGCCACGGCCAGCATCGCCGACCAGAAAGCCGTGTTTGCCACGGTGGAGGCGGCGCATGTTGTCCCGGCGCGGGCACGCATTGGCGGCACCCTTACCTCTTACGAGGTGAAGTATGGCGACAGCGTACAGGCAGGCCAGCGGATCGCCATGATTGCCGACCCGGCCATGATCCAGCAACTTCAGACGCTGGATGCCGGCATCGCCGCCGCCAGGGCGCAACTCGCCCAGGCCAATATCGATTTCGCCCGCGCGCAGAAGCTGATCCTGACGGGCGCTGTATCGCGCGCGGTGTACGACCAGGCGCAGACAGGCGTTTCCGTCGCCACTTCCACGCTGAAGGCGAAGCGAGCGGAACGCGACACGCTGGCGCAGCAGATCAATGAAGGTGCCGTGTACGCCCCGGTGGCGGGGCGTGTGCTGCTTACCCCGCTGACCCAGGGCACGGTGGTGCAGGCGGGTGACAGCGTGGCGAGCATCGCCGAACAGGATTACGTGCTACGGCTCGATGTACCCGAGCATCATATCGATTACCTGCATGTGGGCGATATGGTGCGCGTGGCTGGAGACAAGCCGCTCTTTGCCAAAATCGTGCTGGTCTATCCGCAGGTGGCCAACGGCCGGGTGGAAGCCGACGCCATCGCGCCCGATGTCGGCGATTATTTCGTCGGCCAGCGCATTGAGGTGTGGGTTTATGTTGGCTCACGCCCTGGCGTCGTCGTTCCCGCCAGCTTCATCGATACGCGCTTCGGCCTGGACTATGCCGATCTGCGCGCGCCTGATGGTCATGCCATCGCCGTGCCCGTTCAGCGCGGCATGCCACAACCCACGCCGGAGTTGCCGGACGGCGTGGAAATCCTCTCCGGGCTGAAGACTGGCGATGTCCTGCTGCCGCCGGGCAGCGCACCATGAGCCTTGGCATTTCCGGCGCGCTCACCCAGCGCTTCATCCGCTCGCCGCTCACGCCGCTCTTCCTTATTGCGGCGGTGATCTGCGGGCTGATCGCCCTGGCCACCATCCCGCGCGAGGAAGACCCGCAAATCCACGTCCCGATGGTGGACGTAATGGTGAACACCGACGGGCTGAAAGCCTCGGACGCGGTGGAGCTGGTGACCAAGCCGCTGGAGGTGGTGCTGCGCGGCGTGCCAGGCATTGAGCATATCTACTCCTACACGGTGGATAACCACGTCACCGTCGTGGCGCGCTTCGTCGTCGGCACCAATGAGGACAAGGCGGTTCTGCTGGTCAACGACAAGATCCGCGACAATATGAACCGCATTCCCGTCGGTATCCCCGCGCCGATGATCGTGGGGCGCGGGATCGACGACGTCGCCATCCTCACCTTAACGCTCACCCCCAAGCCCGAGGCCGCCAATCGCTGGGATGCGGGTGCGCTGACCCAGCTGGCCCAGAAACTGCAAGGCGAGCTGATCAAGATCCCCAATGTCGGGATCACCTATATCTCGGGTGAGGACCCGGAACAGATCCGCATCGAGCCCGACCCGGAAAAACTGGCGCTGTATGGCGTAACGCTGCAACAGCTCGTGGCGCGGGTGCAGGAGGCGAATGACGTGTTCTCCGCCGGTGCGCTGCGCGATGCCGGGCGGATGCAGGGCGTGGATGCCGGGCAAACGCTGGACGGCATCCCGGATATCGGGTTGCTGCTCGTCACCACGCGCGACGACCGCCCGGTTTATGTGCGCGACGTGGCGCAGGTGGTGTTCGGCCCCGCGCCGCAGGAGGAACGCGTCTGGGCCTTCAACCGTGACAAAGCAGGCTGGGGCCGCGCCCCCGCCGTCACCCTGGCCGTGGCCAAGATCGCGGGCTCCAACGCTGTGAATGTGGCCAATGCCGTGCTGGCGCAGGTGAAGACGCTGCAAGGCCAGCTGATCCCCGGCGACATCCGCGTGGAGGTGACGCGCGATTACGGCCAGACGGCGACACAGAAAGCCAATGAGCTGCTGTTCCATCTGGCACTCGCCACCATCTCCATCATCCTGCTGATCGGCTTTGCCCTTGGCTGGCGCGAAGCCGCGGTGACGGCGGTGGTGATTCCCTCCACCATCCTGCTTACACTCTTCGGCGCCGAGATGATGGGCTACACCATCAACCGCGTCTCGCTCTTCGCGCTGATCTTCGCCATCGGTATCCTGGTGGATGACGCCATCGTCGTGATTGAGAACATCACCCGCCATTGGGCGATGCAGGATGGCCGCCCGCGCATGCAGGCGGCCATCGAGGCAGTGGCGGAAGTCGGCAACCCCACTATCGTCGCCACGCTCACCGTCATCACCGCGCTGCTGCCGATGCTGTTCGTGAGCGGGCTGATGGGGCCGTATATGTCGCCGATTCCGGCGGTGGCCTCGGTGGCCATGGCGTTCTCGTTTTTCGTCGCCATGATCATCGCGCCCTGGCTGACACTGAAATTCGCCGGCGGCTTCTCCGCCAAGCCGGGACACGATGCGCACGAACACGGCCTGCTGGGGCGGCTGTATCTGCGCGCCGCCATGCCGCTGCTGAAAACCCGAAAGCGGGCCCTGCGTTTTCTGCTGCTGGTCGGCGGCGCCACCATCCTGGCCTGCTCGCTGTTCTATTTCGATCTGGTCAAGGTCAAGCTTCTGCCGTTTGACAACAAGTCAGAGCTGGACGTGGTGTTGGACCTGCCTCCAGGTGCGGCGCTGGAGGATACCGAGCGCACGCTACTCGCGGCCGCGCGCATCGCGGGCCAGATGAAGGAAGTGACCTCAATGCAGGTCTATGCCGGCACCTCGGCGCCATTCGACTTCAACGGCTTGGTCCGCCATTACTATGCGCGCCAGTCGCCCGATCAGGGCGAGTTGCACATCGTGCTGGTCAACAAGGATGACCGCTCGCGCCAGAGCCATGCCATTGCCGTCGCGTTGCGCCAGGCGCTGGACAAGGAGATTCCGCTGCCACCCGGCGGGGTGATCAAGGTGGTCGAGGTGCCACCCGGCCCGCCGGTCTTCGCCTCGCTGCTGGCGGAGATCTACGGCCCGACGCTGGAGATGCGCCGCGCCGAGGCGGAGCGCGTGAAGGCGGTGTTCAAATCCATCCCATTCATTGTGGATGTGGATGACAGCTACCACCTGCCGCCGCCGCGCTTGCAGATCACCGTCAACCAGGACGAGCTGGAATATTTCCGCGTGCAGCAGGCCGATGTGAACCAGACCCTGCGCGATCTCTTTCTGGGTGAGAGCATCGGCTACTCCTATCGCGGCACAGACCGGCCGCCGCTGAACATTACCATCGGTCTTCCCAAGACCGGCCTGACCTGGAACCAGGCCGTGGCCGATACACCGGTGCCCGCCAACACCCTGCCCGGCGCGCGCGGCGTAGTGGAGTTGGGCGAGATCGTCTCGGCGCAAAATACGCAAGGCTCGCCCCTGATCTTCCGCCGCGACGGGCATTTTACCGAGATGGTCACCGCCGAGCTTGCGGGTAAATTCGAAGCGCCGATCTACGGCATGTTCGCCGTGGATTCCGCCATCGAGAAATCCGCCTGGACAGGCCTGCCCAAACCCAAGATCCGCTTCTTCAGCCAGCCAAAGAATGAAGCCAAACCCTCCCTGCTATGGGATGGCGAATGGCAGATCACCTACGTCACCTTCCGCGATATGGGGCTGGCCTTTGGCGTCGCCATTCTGGGCATCTATGTTCTTGTGGTGGCGCAGTTCGGCAGCTTCAAGCTGCCACTGGTGGTGCTCACGCCAATCCCGCTGACGCTGATCGGCATCATGCTCGGCCATTGGCTGCTGGGGGCGGATTTCACCGCCACATCGATGATTGGCTTCATCGCGCTTGCGGGCATAATCGTGCGCAACTCCATCCTGCTGGTGGATTTCATCCGCCACCGCATGAGCCCCGAGCGCCCCCTGCGTGACGTGCTGCTGGAAGCAGGGGCAATCCGCATCAAGCCGATCTTCCTCACCGCGCTCGCCGCCATTATCAGCGCCTCCACCATTCTCTCGGACCCGATCTTCCAAGGGCTGGCAACGGCGCTGTTGTTCGGCCTGATCTCCTCTACATTGCTGACCGTGCTCGTCATCCCGGCGATCTATGTGGTGCTACGCGATGACGGCCGTCCCGCCACTCCATCACATCAGGACGGTTAACCTGCCATAGCACCGGTGTGCATGCGACTTGCCGGAACGCAAACTGTCGAGGCCAGCCGATCCCTCAGCATAGCCATCCGCCACCAAGATCGACAAGGCAATATAAGCCATATATGTGCTTTGCATCGGGCCGTAGAACGGGAGCTCTCAGCAGCCGCAGCAACACAGCTCGGGACATCAGGGCTGGGCTTCTTGTCCAGCCCTGATCGTGAATCACACCCCGGACACATCAAGAAAGCGCTAAAACCATACCTGTAGCGCGTATGCCAACGGGAAGTTTGATAAGCCAACGCAGTTAATTGCGAAGTGATTGGCCTGATTTTTCTGTAACCGTTCTTCGAAAAGCTATCCTGCGCACCATAGACGGCCTGGGTACCCATGACGGCAATTCACGCCCGCCTGGGCCGAGCGGATCGTCAACTGTATTTTCATATATCCCAACTGACAAACATCATGATTGCCATGAAACTTTTATCAGAAGCTGGGAGCCATGATTTTTGACTATCTAGGATCGACATCAGTTGGACAATCTTCATGCCACATAGACGAAAAAGTTGCCACCCTGGCTTTAGCAAGGTGGCACACCAAGCTTCCCCAGCCCGGCAATTGCACCTCTCACGTTAATTCTCAGCACGAATCAACAAAATTGATCCCGCGCAACGCGTCTCTCGCAATGCTCTGATATTAAAACGCTTACGGTCGTTTTCCTTACGGAGAAGCCAATGAAGTCCTTTCCGCTCAATCGGGCTTTTACTTTGCTTGAACCTGGGCCTGTTGTCTTGGTCACGACGCATGACGGGCATCGCGACAACGTGATGACCATCAGCTGGACGATGGTCCTCGATTTCGCGCCCCGTTTCGCGATCACCACCGGTCCGTGGAATTATTCATGGAACGCTCTCGAGAAGACGCGCGAATGCGTCCTCGCGGTTCCACCTGCAGACATGCTCGACACGGTGGTCGGCATAGGTCTGTGTTCCGGCAAGGATACCGACAAGTTCGTTAAATTCGGCCTCACACGGGTGAAAGCCAGCCATGTGGGCGCCCCCCTTATCGGTGATTGTCTGGCGAATATCGAATGCCGTGTGGTCGAGATCATCGACCAGTATGGCATCGTCATCCTTGAAGGGGTTGCTGCCCATATTGATCTGAAACGCAAGGACCGGCGAATTCTTCATGCAATTGGCGATGGCACCTTCACAACCGACGGACAGGTACTGGACCGGCGGAAGATGATGCGTCCCAAACTACCTGATAGTGTCCTGTCCCCAACGAGGGTGCCGGTCTACGGCGTCGGCCAACCTGCCCCACCATCCAGCGGAGGAAGATAGGGCACACGTTGAAGGCAAGATCGCGGTCGTCAGCAGGGAGATTTTTATACCAGCGACGCGAACAATTCTATGATGCCATGCAATGGCTCTACGGTTGGCGTGCGGAGGACCGCCTGAGAACGGCAGCATCGTTTAGAACGCCGTGAGGAAGCGGAAATCGACAAAGTCACCACCCACGTCGTTGTGTACTCCATAACAATGGTTCCAGATCGCGGTGACACTCATACCCCCCGGGAACTCGTAGCCCACAATCGGCCCGACGCTATAGTTGGTGAAGCGGGTTCCCGGCACGGGGGTGCCATTCAAAGTATCGTTGCTGAACTGGTTCTCTTGGCTGGCGCCAACACCCATCGTCCAGCGGCCGATGGTTTTGGTGACGGTATAATCAGCGGAGAACTCCGTGGTGGAGTGATAACTGTTGCCATGGACACCACCGTAATTGTCGTCTGAGCCGATATTGAAGCTGACATGCCCAGCGGCGGACACGTTCCAGCCATTCCATAGCCAGCTGATGCCGAAATCCGGCTGTAAAGTACTGAATGCGTTGCCTGAAGGTGCACCGCCATTCTTCACATTGCCCTTGAAGTAATCGCTCATCGTATTTGTCGCGGTGGGCAGCAGCACGGTCAAGCCAACGCGCGCAAACAGATTATGCGGCAGTGACCAGGACAGCGCACCCGGGATCAGCACGGTGTTGTACAGGCCGAGATTGCCACCGCCGGGCGTCTGCCTCTGGAACGGCGTGAAGGAGGTATAGTCGAACGGCAGGCCGATCGCCATGCCATAGGTGGCACCGAGAACCTTGAAGTTGGGGATGTAGACCAGCACGGGCATCTCGACCAAGACGGTCAGATGCGTGCCGGGAATCCGGTTGCCATTATTGTCAAACTGGCTGTAATCCGCATAGTAGTTGTCAAGTTCTCCATAAAATCCTGGCGGCGCCAATGCGCCCGAGGGAATACCTTCACCAGACCCGCGCAGATACGGATCCCAAAGTTCCTCGGCCTTGGCAGCGGTGAATGTGAACATGGAACCGACTACAGCCAACGCAGCGGCACTCGTTAGAAACTTCACCGACATTTCTGTTCTCTCCCTGTCTTCAGGCGCACGTCTTTATGGAGCGCGCACCTCTTAACGATCCCGTTTTTGAGCACTCCGGCTGTCAGCATCGCAAAGCTGAACAGGAAAGCACAAACCATAAAGGGAATGGCTCTGATGAACGAGACGCAGCCCATCGAGCCTCAAGCGGATGGCGGGCCTATGCGGCCCTGGCTGCTCCAGCCAACGGCTCAAGGCAACTCATCATCCCAACTGATGGAGGAATTATCCTCCAAGGGAGAAATACAATACATCGTCCAGCATACACTGCGTTTCCTTAGTTTCTCTTGTTGTACGAAGAACCGGGATTTTCCTAGAACTCAAAACTCGGATAGAATTGTGAGATTTTCAAATCAAACACTTGCTATATATATTTCAATACCTGCCGGGTATAACAGTCAGTGAATGACTGGACATCGCCCTATATCGGCATCTACCAGAACAAGCTCAAATAAAACCTTCAACAGGACTGCGCGCGCCGCAGTGAGCGACAACTTGTGAGGACTGCCTTGGCTTCTTCAAGTGGCGTTGTTATTCTTCCATGGGGCCACCGGAGCGCGCCAGCCTCGATAAATTGCCATTAGCCTCAAAAAAATGCAGAGCGCAGCTCCAAGCAGCATCGGGACCAGCGGCGGCGAGCCGATAACATGCCCAACGGATACGGCAGCTCCGGCCGCCAGCGCGGCAATCGCATATAGGTCGGCGCGTAGCACGAAGGGAACCTCACCAGCCAGAACGTCGCGTGCCATTCCGCCGCCAATGCCTGTCAGCATGCCCATGATGGCCGCCATTAATGGGTTAATGCCGTAGTCCAGCGCTTTCTGGGCACCAATAACGGCAAACAAGGCAAGACCAACCATGTCGAACAGCAATATCTGGTGCTGTAGCGAGGCAACCCGTGGATACCAGTAGAAGGTCAGCAGCCCGGCGCCAATTGAGATCATGAAGTAGTGCGTATCGGTGATCGCGGCGGGGGGAAGTGCGCTAATCAGAATATCGCGCATCATGCCACCTGCAACCGCCACCACGAAGGACAGAAACAAGACGCCGAACAGGTCAAACTGCTTGCGGACACCAAGCAGACCACCGCTCAGGGCGAATGCTAAGGTTCCCACCCAATCCAGCACCTGGATCAGATTTTTCAGGATTGCACTGTGCACGGTCGGGATCATGGCTGGGGCAATCATGCTTATTGTCAAACCGCGCCGGTGCCGCCGCGGCAAAGCCATGCGCTGGCGGCGGTCAGCATGGCCTCGATCCCGGTGCGCAGTGTTGGGTCAATCACGGGCGCGAAATCCGGTGCATGGTTGGCGGGAAGCTCATCCACTTTGCCCGCCTTAACGGCTTCCTCGTATCTGACCGGGTCTATGCCGCCAATCATCCAAAATACAGACGGCGTATTCCAGGCGGTGCCAAACAAGCCAAAATCCTCACTCGCCGTGGCGGGGGAGATCTCGCTTACACGATCAGCGCCAAAATGCTGTTCGAGCGCGGCCACCACCTTGCGCGTGGCGGCTTCATCGTTGCGGGTCAGGGGAAACTCGCTCAGCACCGAAAATTCGGGGGGCTTTGGCGCGCCGGAAGCCTGCGCCTCCGCTTCCAAAATCCTCTTGACGGCCGCGAGCACGCGCGTGCGCACCTCGGTTTTAAAGGTCCGGACATTCAGGCGCAACAAAGCCCGGTCCGGGATCACATTCTCACTCATGCCGGCCCGCAATGTGCCGACAGTCACCACGGCGGCCTCCGTCATCGCCACCTCGCGCGAAACCACTGTTTGCAGGCGCATCACCGCCGAGGCCGCCATCACCACCGGATCAATGCTCTTTTGCGGCATCGAACCATGGGCGCCGCGGCCGAACATGGTGACCTCCCAGCTATCCCCGGCCGAAAGTATAGTGCCTGTACGCCAGCCGATCTGTCCGGCCGAAAGCGGCATCACATGCTGCCCCAGAGTCACATCCGGCCTGGGGAAGCGCTTGACCATGCCATCTTCGATCATGGCGCGGGCACCCTGCCCAGTCTCTTCGCCTGGCTGGAAGACGGCCATGACCGTGCCGCGCCAAGCCGGCCTGTTCTCGGCCAGGATGCAGGCCACCCCCATCAACCAGGCCACATGCATGTCGTGCCCGCAGGAATGAGCAATCGATGTGGCCTGACCAAAACGGTCGGTTCCAGTTTTATCGCTCGCATACGGCAGGCCGGTACTTTCCTGGATCGGCAGCGCATCCATGTCGGCACGCAGCAGGACGACAGGCCCATCGCCATTGCGCAGCACCCCAACAACGCCCGTACCGCCGACGCCTTCGGTTACCTCATAGCCTTGTTGGCGCAGCCACGCCGCCGCGATGGCCGCCGTGCGATGCTCTTGCATGGAGAGTTCTGGATTGGCGTGCAAATCCTGGTAGATGTGCTCAAGCTGAGCAAGCAGGTCAGCCGATGGCCTGGGTAGAAAGCCGGCTTGTGTCTCCATGGTCATACCCCTTTAAGCCGCCAGGCCGACGGCATGTGCGGCCACCTGTTCACACCTGAATCCCAGCTCCTCTTTCCCAGCCCAGGCCAGAAGCTCCCCGGCGATACGCAAGGCGTCATCCGCCGGGAGCGCGTCGGGATGTTCGATCAGGGCGAGAAGATGCGAGATCCGCGCCCAATGAGCGTGCAAAGGACCGGAACCGTCAGCGCAATGCGGGCACATGATGTTTCTCCTCATTTTTCCTCAGGCCGGTTTTACCTGCGGTTGTTACGCCACGTCAAATACCGTATATCACCAGTCCTTCGATTTTGATGTTAGGTCGCAGTATTTCAATCCCGTCTGCGGTTTGATCGTGCAGCAATACGACGACCGACCAGGAGCCCTGAATTTTGAAGCTGTTCAACCAGGATGAACGACAGCTTTCGGATCACGCCGCGTGAGCTGAACGCCCTGGTTATGAGGCCAAAACCATAAATCGGGGGAGCATTTGCCCTTGACCAGCTCAAGCCCCCAATACCCCCCGCAACAATGGAAGAGCCCCACCAATTCGCTCTCACTTTTAAGGTGCAATTGCCTGCAAGTCTGCCAAGGCTGGCCATGAGCATCATAGATCAAGCGGCAATAGGCCACCCCCGCCCATCCGCGCGGACAACAAATGTACGAGACCCGCCGCAGATCCTGATCTTCAGGGCAAGGTATTTCAACCATCTATCAGGCGTTTCCAGGCCGCATAGGAATGCGGGGCACGTCATTCTGCGCAGTCAGCGGTTCAGATACAGCAAGCTCTACTTTACCTTCCAGGGGAGCGTGCTCTGCATGATCTTGTGCAGGTGTTCATTCGGCTGCGGCGGGGCATCCAACCGCGCGAGAAAGGTGGCATAAGCGTCCGGCGTGGCTCGAATCACGGTCTGGCCGAGCAAGGCATCTTCCGCGGTCGATCGGGCCGCTTCCAGCGCAAAATCGGAGCAACAAGAGCCGCAAAATTTATTAGTGCCGCGCGAGATATGCCGCACCGGCGAGCAGACTGACCGGCAGCGCCAGCCCTGCAGCAAGCTCAGCGGGTGAATGCAGCACCACCACAGCCACCAGAATGGACAGCCCCACGACGCTCAACGTGCGCTGGTCGCCAAACAAGGTCTTGATAAAGCCTCGCATCAAATCACCTTCACATCGCCGATTGCCACCGCATAGAACCGCACAAGCGCCAACCCGCCCGCGCTGTAGAAGATGAACAGCGCAGGCAGCGTGGCGTCTCCCAGCGGCCAATGGTAGCCAAGCGCTTCCAGGACCCAGAAACTGCCAAAGCTCAGCATGGCGGCGCCTACTGTAAACTTGATAACATTCTCCGGCACTCGCGCCAGCGGCTTGCGCAGCAGCACGCCTGCGGCGGCGACCACGCCAAGAGCGAGCAGGGCTGCACCGGCGGCGGCCAGCGTATGGTGCATCTGCACGCCGAGCGCCACCACGATCAGCCATACCTCCAGCCCTTCCAATAGCGTGCCGTTAAAGGCGATGAACCACGCGGCGCGGCGGTCATGAATATCAGACCGGGCCCGTAGCGCGGCGAATTCGGCATCCTCGTCATGGAGCTGTTTCAGCCCAGCCCCGCGCGCTACCGCCTTGCCCAGCCAGCGTACGCCAAACAGCGTGAGCAAAATACCGACGACTAATTGCAGGATATACAGATCATTGATGCGCGTAAGTATGAAACTTCCTGCCCCCGTGAGGACAGCCAGCACCAGTAAGGCGCCCCCCGCCGCCGCTAGCGCCCGGCGCCAGCCGATGGAAAGCGCCACGGCAAGGATAATTGTATAGGCCTCCACCCATTCCACCAAAGCGGCAAGGAACGTGGCGATCAGACTGGCGATCACGGGCAATGGTCTCCGGAAACGTCGAACAGGAAAATCTTGGCGGGGTCGATGCTGATACGTTGCGCCCCCAGCGGCACCGGCGCGGCGGCATACCCGCTCAACGGCTGCGCAAGCCCAGGCACGCGCCAGCGGACCCGGAAACGTCCAGCCTCAAAATTGACCGAGACCACCTCCGCGGCAATCCCCCCTTCCCCGGCGGGACAAATCGCATCGTCGCGCCAGAACAGCCGGGCCTTTTCCGGCGGTGCGCCAGGCAACACGATAACCTCTCCCCCCAACACCAGCGCCGCCTGGCCGCAGCGCGCCATCACCGGCACCGGAATGCCGCCATGCGCGCCGGTAAAGCGGGCGATATAGGGGGAGGCAGGCGCTTCCCACAGCGCCTGAGGCGTGCCCTGCTGGCGGATCGCGCCGTTCTCCAGCACCGCCACCTGGTCGGCCAGCTTCCAGCAATCTTCCGGGTCGTGGCTTACCAGCACGGCGGAAACACCCGTGGCGCGCAGGCTTTCGCGCAATTCTTCGCGCAGGCGCTCGCGGGTTTCCAGGTCCAGGCTGGAGAGCGGTTCATCCAGCAGCAGCAGGCTAGGCCGGGTAGCAAGAGCGCGGGCAATGCCGACGCGCTGCTGCTGGCCGCCTGAAAGCTGTGCCGGGCGACGCCGGGCCACCGCCGCAACGCCGAGCCGGTCCAGCAGGGCCATGGCGGCCTCGTTACGTTTTGGCGTGACGGGGGGCAGCGCGAGCGCCACATTCTCCAGGCAGCTCAGATGCGGCCACAGGGCAAAATCCTGAAACACCATGCCAAGTCCGCGGCGTTCGGCAGGAATGAACACGCGCCCGGCATCGTCCATCACCGTGCCGTTAATTTCGACAATGCCTGCATCAGCGCGGTCGAGCCCGGCGATCATTCGCAGCATGGTGGTTTTACCTGAACCAGACTCCCCCGCGAGCACCAGGAAGTCTCCATCGTTCAAGGCAAGATCAATGCCTCGCAGCACAACCCGTCCGCCCAGGCGGCGGCTGGCGCCAAGAATACGCAGGCTGCGCCTCATACCGCCTTCCCTTCCAGCGAACGCGGCATTCCGCCCAACCGCAGCGCCAGGCACAGCGCGGCTGCGAGCCCTGCCAACACGGCCATGCCCAGCAGCGCGAGCCGCGCCGCTACGTCGTAACGCGCCATCATATCCGCCGAGACGATGGCAACGCCGAGGGGCATCTCTCCTGGCACATAGAGCAGTTCCGAGACCGGCAATTCGAACATCACCGCCGCAGCCACAAGCAGCCAAGCATGGAGGCCGGGGCGGGCCAGCAACGCCGCCTCGATATCAATGAGACGGGTAGAAAGCGGGAGCGCAAAAATCCGCGCGGCCTCATCGAGCTTCATGTCGAGTTGGGCGGTGGCGGTGCCTAGCAGGCGGACAGCCACCGGCAGCGCTCCGGCCGCATAGGCGACGATCAGCAGCAGCGCCGTGCCGTAGAGCGGCAGGACATTGTTGTTGAAGGCGATGACATAGCCGGCGCCTAGAACCAGCCCCGGCACGGCCATATTCGTGGCGAGAAGCCCCTGCATTCCCGCGGCAAACCAGAGCGAACGCCCATGTTGGAGTTTGAGCACGGCGATACCCGTTGCCAGCGCCAATGTGGCGGCGATCACACCGTAACCCAGCGAACGCGGCACTGCGTCCAGGCTGTCAGTATCCGCCCATGTTCCACCCAGCGCGACGGCGACCAGCGCCAGCAGCGGCGCCGCCAGCCCCCCCCCCCCCAGAGCAGCACCGCCCCCGCCGCCAGCCATGCGCGCTCTCCGTTATGGGGCAGATGGCGATCTACGCGCCGTGCCTTTCCGTGCACAAGTGCAGCCTGGTGGCGCCGTTGCACCGCCATCTGCAGAAGCGCGAGCAGCGCGGCGCTGACGATCAGCCACCAGCATAGCTGCGCGGCCCCGGTGAAATCGGTGGGCGTGGTGTTGAGACGCTGGTAGATGGCATAGGTGAGAATCGGGATTTTCGTGGTCACGCCGAGCGTGGCGGGAATACCGAATTCCTGCATCGTCTCGATGGCGGCGACGGTGAAGGCCGCAGCCATGGCCGGAAGTGCAAGGCGCAGGTCCAGAAGCCGCCGCCGCCAAGCGGTGATGCCCAGCACCAGGGCGGCCTCGTGCAGCGTGGCCCCGGCCTCGGCGAAGGTCGCGCGGGCGACAAACACGGCAAAAGGCAAAGCCTTGAGCGCATAGAGAAAAACCAGTCCCATCGGACCGAGGAAGAGCTGGCCGAACACCCCGTTGCGGACCACGGGGTTGGTGAGGATGACCAGCCAGCCCGTGGTGAGCACATAGCCGGGCGTGAGGAAGAGCAGCCACAGCCCGAGGCCCAGCGCCCCGACCGTCCGGCCTGTTCTTGTCTCCAAGGACTGTGCCAGCATCGCCCCCAGCGGTGCCACAATGCTCCCCACCAGCAGCGCGAAACCAGCGGAATTGATGAAGGCCCGCCAGCTATCCACCGTGCTGCCAGCCCCAACCAGTGGCAAGACCAGCAGCCGCGCCAGCGGATAGACGAACAGGAAAGCCAGCAGAGCCAGCACGAAACCGCGCATAAACCTCATGCGCCGGTCATCACCTTGGCGAACCAGGCGTTGATGTCGCTTTCCAGATGCCCCCAAACCGTGGGTTCGAGTGTAACGGTCTTGGCATGAGAAATATCCGGCAAACCGGGCGGTGGCGCTGGGGCATTGATGGTGATGGGCCAGTAATCGCCATCCGTTTCGCCCTGGGCTTGGCGCAACCTCTGGATGTCGGGGCGCATGACGAACGCCATGAAGCGTGCGGCCTCGGCCTGGCGTTTGGCCGACAACCCGGCGGCCTCCACCATCACGTTGGGCAACACGTAGGCGGGGCTCGGGATGGTAACCCGCAAGCCTGGATGATGCGCGGCATAAAAGGCGGCGGCCGAGGACTGCACGATGGCGAGGCTGATCGCCTGCGACTGGAGGGCGGAGAGCGTGGCGTCATTCTTGTCGAATATATGCAGCCCATTGGCCTTGAGTGCCCGCACGAAGCCCTGGCCCTGCGGCCAGCCGCCGGCATTGTCCAGCATCCCGGCCAGCATCGGGTAGCTGGGGCCGGAAATCGAGGGATCGTTCATCCCCACCTGTCCCTTATACGCCGGCGCCAAGAGGTCGTTCCATGTCGCGGGCAGCGCGGGCAGGCGCGCCGGGTCCGAGATGAACACGCCCGCCAGGGTGAAGCCGGTGGGGATGTAAGCGCCATCGGCACTGAGCATGGACTGCCCCACAGCCGTAAGACCGGCTGGCGCGGGCAGGCCGGTCGCCAGCAGATGATCCGCATCCAGCGCGGCGGCGGCGGTCGCGCCGTCGAACCAGGCGAGAGCCCAGTCCGGGTGATTACCCTGCGCCACCATGCGCGCCAGCAGGCTACCGGTGGCTAGGCGCACGACGCGGATCTTGATGCCGGTCTCCTGGGTGAAGGCGTCGGCCACGGCTGGGCCGTAATCGAGCCCCGAATAGAGCACGAGCCCGTGGTCCGCCGATGGCCACAGCAGCACGGCGGCGATGGCGGCAATGATAACGGCAAAGGCACCGGCAATAAGCTTGCGCATGGTCTTTTATCCGTTCTTAATCGCCATCAACGCTCGGTGCCGCCATCTGGAAAATGACCTCGACCGTGACCGTGTAGGTCCGCCCGGCAAAGCCGGAGGGTGGCGGCGGGTAATGGGCGATGCGCGCGGCCTGTATCGCCGCCTGGTCGAGCAGCGGGAAACCGCTCGAATGCGCGAGGGCGATGTTGGTAACGGCACCATTGTAATAGGTGAACGTCACTTCCGGTGCGCCCGTCTCATGCGCCATCTGCGCGGCCTGAGGATACACCTCATTCGCCACGCTCTGCACGGCGCTGCGCATGGCGGAGCGGAACTGGTCCACCTCGCCCAGCGAAGGGGCCGGGGGCATGGGGGGCGTGGGCGGCGTTTGCGGCACCGGAGGCGCGGCCTTGGGCGGCGGCGGCGGTGCTGGGTGCGGCGGCACGCTGTGGTGAACGACATGTTGCGGCGCCGGACGCGGCGGCGGAGTCGGCACCGGCTTGGGCGGTGTGACCGGCTGAGGCGGTTGCGGCGTTGGCGGGGGCGGTTTGGGGGTGGGTGGCAGGGGCTTCGGCGCCTGCGGCGGGGCCTGGATGGAAATCTTGACCACCGATTGCTGCCGCGCGGGCGGTTGCTGCTGGCTCATCACCGGTAGCAACAGCGCCAGAGCCGCCAGCTCCACCAGCAGGCCGATGCCGATGGCCGCCATGAAACGGCGGCCATCCTGCGCCGGGACCAACCATGTTTCCGAAGAGTTCATCTTACGGACTATCCGCCCCGGGCTGGGCGGCAATGCCGATATCGGTGACATTCGCCTTCCGCGCCGCGTCGATCACGGTCATGAAATGCTGGAACGCCGCGGTCTTGTCGGCGGCAATGGTCACCTCGGTCTTGTCCGGCGCGCCATCGGCCTGGAACATCGCGGTCAGCTGGTCCGGCGTCATCACCTGATCCTTCACCTTGATCGTGCCGTCAGGCAGCACGTTCACGATGAATTTCGGGTGCGGCAGCTGGTCGGTCTGCGAGGCTGTCGGCAACTGCATGCTTACCCCGGCATCGGGGATCATCTGCAGCGTGACGATGATGAAGAACACCAGCAGGAACAACATCACGTCGATCATCGGGATGATCTCGATGCGCGCCTTGCGGCGTTCGAAATAGCGCATGGTCATGGCGCGTTACGCGGTCACGAGTTCGGGCGCACCCTGCGCCGCGACAGCGCGATGGGCAGCCGCCACGGGCGAGCCGTCGGTTCGGTTGACGATCATCATCTTCAGCGTGTCGAGCTGATGCACGACCAGACGCACCTGATTGGAAAGCGCGTTGAAACCGGCAAGCCCCAGCATGGCGATGAACAGGCCAAAAGCGGTGGCGACCAGCGCGTCGGCCACGCCGCCAGTCACTTCCGCCGGCGCGTGACCCGGCTGTGCCAGCACGTTGAAGGCGTGGAACATGCCGATGATGGTACCGAACAAGCCAAGCAGTGGCGCCAGGGTGGTCACAGTGTCCAAAATCCACAGGCGGCGGTCCAGCGACGGCGCGATCAGCATGATCGTCTCATCCAGCCGGTTGGTCATGGCATCGGTGCCGGAGGTGCCCAGATGGCGAATGGCCGCGTCGAGCAGCGCGGCCTCCGGCAGGCTCCCGGCTGAGGCCAGAAGCGATGACAACTCTCCATGACGCAGCGCGGAAAACGCCGCGGTGGAACGGATCACGGACTGACCATGCAGGATGGTGCTGCGCAAGGACCAGAAACGGTCGATGATGACGGCCAGTGCCGCGAGCAGCAGCAGGGCCAGGACGTAAAGTACCCCATCGGAATAGTTCGCGAGGTAGACAACATAGGAAAAGCTCAACGCCGGTCTCCTGTTCAGGCCAGGCCTGATACATCAAGTTACATAATCGTTGTGTGACAGATTTGCGTCTTTACAAGAGGCCGGCTTGCGCCGGCCTCTTGCGCACGGCCTAGAAATTGATGGGCACGGAAATGCTCACGAAGGCCGCGACACCCGGCAGCGTATAGTACCAGAGTTGCCCGGCGGCATCCGTGCCGTTATCAAAGACCACCTTCTGGTTATTGGTGATGTTATCCACGTTCAGCTTCAGCTTCACCTGGTTCAGGTTCTGGCTGAGATGATTGAATGTGTACCCAGCCGCGAGGTTGACGACGTTATACGGATCGTACCACCCCCCCGGAGAATGACCGCCCGCAGGGCTGTTGGCATAGGTGCCAATGCCAGTGTTGCCGGAGTATTCGCCACCGGTCCACTGGTCGATGATGGAGGCGTAGATGCCATCGCGGTCGTAGATCAGGCCAAAATTGGCCGTGCCCTGCGGCGCCTGGGTTATGCTGATATTGCTAGATGTGCGGAACGCCTCATTATACCCGGCATTGGCAAAGGCTGTCAGACCGAAATCGAAGCTGTACGCCGCCTCCGCCTCGACACCGCGATAGATCGCGCCGCCGACATTGGTATAGTACTTATTCGCGCCCGATCCCACAGATTCCATGAAGTTCTGGAAGTGGATGGTGTAGAGGTCGCCTGAAAGAGCGACATGCTGATCCTGATACGCCATGCCGGTCTGGAAGTTGATCGTGCTTTCCGGTTTGAAGGTCGTCGAATTCAAGTTTTGGATATAAAAAGTGTTGAGGTTCGGCGCGAGGAAACCTTCCGCCCCCTGCACATAGGCGGATAGGTTGGGAGTGAAGCTGTACTGCGCCTCAAAAGAAGGCAGCGCCTTGCCCCAGGTATGATCAAACCCCTGCGCAAGCCCCGTCCCCTGGTTCACCGGGGCATTCAAGGCGCGGCGGAACATGGCGTATTTCACACCGAAGGTCAGCGTCAGAGCGTCGATCGGCTTCCAGTCGAACTGGCCATAGGGCTGGAAGGTGTAAAGTTGGTTGTGTTGCAGCCTGTCGATGGGGTTATAGGTCGAATCATAGGTCGAGCCACTCCAACCGCCGATATAGTTAGTCGCGTTATTTGCATTCATGATCGCCTCCTTCTGGAAGCGAGTATTCACCTGATGGTCAAACCAGAAGCCAACCTTGACATCACCAAAGGACAAATCTTTTTGAAGGCGCTGGATCGTACCGACAGAGCGGTAATCCATCTCCATTTGCTGCCCAGGCACGCCGGTTACCTGCGCCCCATTCGGCGCATAAGTCACAAGATTCTGCACGGCATTCGTAGGCAGCGCTTCTCCAGGCAGCCCCTGACCATTGGCATCCAGACCATTCAGGCCACGATGGTAATAACCATAGGTATAGACCTTGCCGTCATACAAGACGCCATCCCCGAGACTCGACTGAAGGTCGATATATTCCATATCGTTTGTGATATGGTCTGTATTGTACTTATAGTAAGCTTGGCTGGTAGGGTCGAGATTATTACCGTAATCTGGACCGAACAGCGCGATCTGGTCCGAGGTCGCTCCCGTATCGAAGCTCTGGTACAACCTATTGTAGTCGGCCAACAGCGTGATCGTGGTGCCGGTGTTGACTGGGATCACTACCTTGCCGAAGAAATTTGTACGCTCCTGCGGCGTGTTGGTCTTGCCGCCATTGCTGGCCATGTGCTCGGCATCGACCACGGCGGTCGTGCCGTTAGCACTCTGGATCGAGCCGGTATTCAGCGTCGCTCCGCCGATGGTGGTGCCCCAGCTGCCCCACTCGCCATAAGGCGTGATGCTGCGCTGTGCGGTGGGATCGATGGTGCGGATCGACATCGTGCCGCCAAACGTTGCATTACCCACCGTGGAAGCCGTGCCTGGACCACGATCGACAATCATCTGGCCGATCTGCTGGTTGGTGAAAAACGAAGTCGAATGCGTTGTAAAATCGTTCGAGTCGCCAATGGGGATGCCATCGAAGGTGACGTTGTATTGACCATTCTGGAAACCGCGCAGCACCGGACCATTGGCCTCTTGCAGGCCGGGGCCGTTCGGGCTGATGGCCGAGACCGACGGCGTGAGCTTGGCGATATCGACCCAGCTTTGCGTGCCGGTGGTCAGGGTGGAGATGGTGTTCTTCGTTACCAGCGAGGTCGGCTGGCTGGCGTTCAGCGGCGCCTTGGAGGGTGCCTCATACGGCGCGGTGCCAGGCGTGCTGACAAGATCGGCGGCGCTCCCTGTACCCGTGGAAAGCACGGAGCCGAGATCCAGGTTCACCGGGGCATTGGCCGTCTGTGCCAAAGCGGGTGCCGCGCCAAAACCGATGGCGCCACCAAGACCAAGATAAAGACAACGCGCCGAACAGAAGCTGCGCAGCGCCTGTCGAAAGCGGATCCCCTTAAGACCAGACATTACAATCTACCTTCCTGTTTTATGTGTTTGCGTAGCGCCCACTACCAAACTTATCAGAAGGATTGTTTTACTACTTCGTGATTGTTTTATTTCAACACGAAGACAAATAGATATAACCCGCCACACTCTCCTACCGGGTTCGCAGCAAATCCAGACGCAGGCGGTCACGATGATCGGTGAGGCGGAAGATCGAAAAATAGACGGCGGCAAATGCGCCTAGGCAATTGCCCCCGACAATCAGAAACATCAGCAATATCTGATATTTGGCGGCACCGACCGGATCCATGCCTGCCAGCAGCTGGCCGGTCATGATCCCGGGCATGGTGATGACGCCGGCAGCACTCATGACGTTGATCGTCGGGATCAGCGCCGTGCGGACCGCCTGGGCGGAGACGTCCCGCAAAGCCCCGTAGCGGCTGCTACCAAGTGCTAATCGCGCCTCAATCGCGGCACGCTCACGGCGGATGGTATTGAAAAAAGTGTCCAGGGACAGGCTAACCGCGTTCATCACATTCCCTAGGATGATGCCTGTCAGCGGCAGAGCCTCGCGCGAATTATACCAAGGCTCCGGCCGCAGCGCCGTTGTCAACGCGAGTACAGTGATCGTCACCGTCGCCAGCACGGTCGCGCCCCCGCCAGTGACGAACTGCCACGGCGCAGGCAGCCTGTGCTCCTGCCTGGCGCCAACCTCGTATGTGGCGGCGCCAGCCATGACGGCCGCCACCAGAAGCGTGACCCAGGGGTTTGAGAGTTGGAAGACAATACGCAGAACGAAACCGACCAGCAGCAGCTGAACCACCATCCGGACCGCCGCCAGCAATAGCGCCCGATGTACCCGCAGCGACAGAATGAGCGACAGCACCGCGCAGAGCAGCACGAGCGAGGACGCGATGGCGAGATCGGCGGGGGTAAGGTTGATCGGTGTCATGCGGATATCTCGGTAAGCTGGCCGGATGTCATGTGATAACGCCGCGTAGCCATGCGATGTGCCTGCTGCTCATTATGCGTGACCATGACGATGCCGGTCCCGGAGGCCATAAGGTCTTTGAGCAGGGCTTCCACGCGCAGCACCGTTTTTTCGTCGAGCGCCGAAGTTGGCTCGTCCAGCAGCAGAACCCGCGGCTTGCGGATGACCGCACGGATCAGCGCGAGGCGCTGCCGCTCGCCGGTCGAGAGCTGGCTGACGGACGCATCGAGCAACTGCTCGCCCAGGCCAAGCTGTGACAGAAATGGCAGGGCGCTCTGCGCCGGATGCATATGCTCGCGCACATTTGCCGCCCACCAGCCGGACTCCGCTGCGACATAGGTAACCTGGCGGCGCCATTGAGGTGCTGGCATGGCGTTGCGGGACGCGCCACTCAGCAAAACTGAACCCTCGTTTTCATCGAGATCCGCGATCATCCGCAACAGCAGGCTTTTCCCGATGCCGGACGGGCCGGATATGACGACGCATTCGCCGGCATCGACCTCAAGCCGGAAAGGTCCGCCGGGCGTTCCGGTCAGGCCATTGATCTCAAGCAGCATGGCTGGTCATGTCCTTCTGGCAGGAGAAGCCTGGCCAGGGCAGGCGATGGCTTCTGGTGCAACCGTTGGCGGAAAAAATGAACATGATTAAAGTAGTGGTCATTACAAAACTTTCCCATGCGGCTGCAATCGCTACCGGCATGACAGTTTTAGGACGAATTGAGGGAGACTCCTTTGGAGCGGAAGGTAAAGAACCCACACGGCAAACTGGAAACGCCCGTTACAGGCGGGAGCGAGGCTAACCGCCTCTCGGCGCAATTAGCCGCCCTGGAGGCTGAATTGCCCCCCGCCGTATTGCGGGTGGCGCATTACCTCAACCGGAATCGGGTAGCCGTATTGGCCAATTCAGCGGCCGAACTGGCGGCCATGATCGGGACCTCCGACGCCACAGTGGTGAGAACCGTGCAAGCCCTTGGTTTCCAGGGGCTTGGTGACCTGCGTCAATCCATTGCCACCTCGCTCGGTGGCGATTCCGCGCCGCTGCACCACATGCATCAGACAATGGAGGAACTAACCGGAAAAGCCGAGGAGGCCGCGACCACGGCTGCCGATCTGGTGATCGACACCCATGCCGAATCGCTGCTCCAGTTGCAAAAGGCCGAAGCGCGCGCCCAAATCCACGCCGCCATCGCCAAACTGCATCCGGTGGAGAGAATCGTCATCTACGCCGCCGGACCTTCAAAGCCGCTGGCTGAGTATCTGGAGATTTTGCTCGGCCGGCACGGTCAGCCCGCGAAGGTGATCGGCCAAAGCGGACTGAGCCTCGCCGATGACCTTCTGGATCTTTCGGAGCGTGACGGGCTGCTGATGCTGTCTTACGGCAAACCATACCGGGAAGTTCTGCTGGCAGCAGCCGAGGCTGGAAAAATCGGCATTCCCATCGTTCTGGTGACCGATGCGCCCAACACAAAATTTGCCCGCACGGCGAACGCGGTCATCGCGGCCCGGCGCGGCAGGGCGGAAAGGGTCGCCCTGCACGGCACGACACTGATTGCGCTGGAGGCACTGGTCATGGGGCTGGCCGTGGCCAACCGTAGCCAGACGATGCGCACACTCGCGCGCCTCGGCTCGTTGCGCGCGGCCTTGGGCCGGGAGTGATCAGCTGTTCAAGGCGCCCCCATACTGGCCGGCTGATACACGAGGAGCTTCGCCGTACCCGGCTTGAAGCTGTACCGGGGCGGCTTATTCGGCGCTGGGGGCGGAAGGATGGAGAGAACATCGGCCGTCACGAGAAACACATCGCCGCTCACCGGGTCGATCTCCATCGTCCGCGCCCCCGGCGCCGTTTGCAGCGGAGGCATTACGATGAAATGATCGGCGCCAAGTTCGCGGATCATGGAAAGACTGCCATCGCGGTTGGAGCTGAAGACGAGTTTCCTACCAGCGTCGAAGCGCGCGGCATCGCTGCCCTTGCCAATCGGCAGCAGCGCGACGACCTCGCCGTTTCGTGCATCAACAACAGCCATCTTCGCGTTCTCACAGCTTGAGAACAGGCGTTGCGAGACCGGATCGATGGCCAGCCCTGTCGGGCCGTCGCAGCCCGGCAGCGTCCATCGTGCGGTAACCGTATCCGTCTTTGTATCGATCCGTACGATCTGGTTCCTGTCCTTGATGTTCACGAACAGATCGCCCTCGGCGTCCACGACCAGGAATTCGGGTGCACCGCCAAGCGGGATGAGCTTCCCGGCCTGATTCTTGGCGGCATCGATGGGGAGCACGGCATTGGCATCTCCGCCCGCGATAAAAACCTGGCGGCTGGCAGGGTCATATACCATGCCATCGGCGTCTTCCAGCGCGGGGAGTTCCTTGGCAACCTGAAGCGATTTAACATTGAACACGCTGACGGTCTGCGTCTTGGCGCTATCGGCATAGCCAAGACCGGTTTCCGGATCGATGGCGATGCCATGACTCCCTTGCAGACCAGCAACGTGGCCAATCACCTCACCCGCCTTGGGGTCAACAACGGTCAACTCGGAACCGTGGGAAATGAAGAGATGACCAGAAGACGGGTCACGATACAGGTAATCCCATTTTACATCGCCGCCGAGCGGTATGGTTTCCGCCAGATGGTAGGCCGGCGCCGCCGTGGCTGCCGAGGCGCCAGCCAGCAGGGACGCCGCAAGCAGCATGGCAAATGATGATTTTTGCATGATATGGCCTTAAGAATTGGAAAGGACTGGATCAGCCTTCAGCGCACCCAAAATGAGAGCATGACCGCCAGCGCCAGTAGCACGAGCGAAAACTTCACCGGCACCCCCGAAATAACGACGACAGCAAGTGGCCGCCGCATCCTGGCACCAGCAGAGTTAGAATAGCTGCCGGTGCGGTCATTGCAATCGGCTTCAGGCTATTGGTGCCCGCTGTCATCAAGGCTTCATACAGATTTGCGCGCCCCCTTAGAAACGCCCCACCTTTTCTGAAGTTTTATTTTGCATTGATTAGCGCCTTCAATTCCACGGCCGGATCAGCCAGCGCTACCGGATCGATGGGCGTTTTTCTGTCACCATTTTTTCACCACGTTAAACTCGGCCACTGCGTTCACACAATCAGCCGCGACAACCTTATCTCCCTACAGGTAAAAGACGATGAATCCCTCCTGATTGAGTACCACATCGCTTGCCTTGCCGACGCGGGCGAGGCTGAGCTGATGGCCCCGCACGGGGAAGAGACGGGTCATGCGAAGAGGTCTCTGGACACGGGCAAGACCGGATTACACTTGCGGCGCGGCGGCGGGCGCTTACGATCGCGCTTGCACCAGACGATCCGCGTCATCGGCGCATTGGCCGGCGCGGCCACATGGCGCTGGTGCGGGCCTGATAGGCGCGATACGCCTCGCCCCTGCGGGCCAGCATGGCGGCTTCCAGCGGGGGTACGCCCGTCAAGTAGCGCAGAACGGCGAACATCAGCGCCGGCGCGATGAACGAGAGCCATGTGAGCGGCTGCCCCGGTACCAGCGCGATGACCGGATACGCCAGCCAGAGCAGTGCCTCGCACAAGTAGTTGGGGTGGCGGCAGAACGCCCACAGTCCCGCCTCGCAAATGCCGCCCCGGTTGGCCGGATCGGCCCGCCAGGCGCGCAATTGCTGGTCGGCCAGGGCTTCGCCCGCCAGGGCGATGAGCAGCACGGCGACGCCGGCAATATCGGCGGCGCGAAGCCCCTGTGCGGGCTGCGCGGCGGCCAGATACACCGAGACCGCCAGCAGCCCGGTTACCGGCCCCTGCCCCGCAATAAGGCGGAACATCCGCGCCTGAAAGCGCGCCCCCGCCGCCGCGCGCATCAGAGCATAGCGCGTATCCTCGGGGGACGTGACCACCCGCCAAGCGATGTGCCCGCCCAACCGCCCCGCCCATAGCACCGCCAGCACCGCCAGCAGAACGTGACGCCACACCGCTCCCGGCGCCGCGAGCGCCACCAGGGCGAACGCCAAGCCTGAGGAGAACGTCCAGAACACGTCGATCCACCCGGCATTGCCCGCCGCGCGCTGCACCAGCCAGGCAAGCACCATGGCCAGCGTCACGCCCAGCCCGGCATAGAGGCAGAGGATCACGGCACCGGCGCCAGCAGATAGTGACTCACCCCCCAGGGCTCTCCGCCGCCATGCCCGAACAGCCCCGCCGTGGCCAGGAAGAACAGTCGCCAACGGCGACTCCACAACGGTGCTTCCGCTCCGTAAACACGTTGCAGGATGGGCAGGATCTCCGCCCGGCGGGCCGTGTAGTTGCGCAGCCAGTCCAAGGCGGTGCGCTGATAATGCGCCCCACTCCAGCGCCAGTCCCGTTCCAGGGTGAAAAGATCGGGGAAGCCGCCGGCCAGATCATGGCTCGGCATGATACCGCCAGTGAAGAAATGCCGGGCGATCCAGTCGGCCTCGTCGTCGTGGTTGAAACGGTAGGGGCTCTCGGCATGGGCGAACACATGGATGAACAGCCTGCCCTCCGGGCGCAGCCAGCAGCGCACACGCTCAAACAGCGCGCGCCAATTGGCCATGTGCTCGAACATCTCCACCGAGACGATGCGGTCGAACCGGCCATCGGGGGCAAAATCGTTCATGTCCGCGGTAATAACCCGCAGATTGCGCAGCCCCAGCAACCGGGCCCGCGCCTCGATATACCCACGCTGCGGCGCCGAGTTGGAGACCGCAGTAATGCGCGCGCCGGGAAAACGCTGCGCCATGAACAGGCTGAGCGAGCCCCAACCGCAGCCGAGTTCAAGGATATCCTGCCCATCGGCCAGGGCGGCATGCGCCACGGTCTCCTCCAGCGCATGCAGCTCAGCCTGCTCCAGGCTCTCGGTGCCGGTGGGATAGAGGCAGCAGGAATATTTGCGCCGCGGGCCCAGGATCATGCCGAAGAACTCCGGCGGCAGCTCGTAATGCTGGCGGTTGGCATCGTCGGTGTGCAGGGCGATGGGGTAAGCGGCCATCTCCGAGGCAAACTGCACCGGATCGGCGGGCTGGCGGGCCAGGGCGCGGCGCGTGCGTCCCACCAATTGCCCGATGCCGAAGCGTAACAGGCTGTCGGGTAGAGGGTAGCGCTCTGCGGCGCTGGCCATTTGGACGGCAAGGCTCATGCGGCACTCCTGAGGCTTTGGGGTTTGGTGTGGGTGATGAAATCCAGGCTGTCGGCCAGCACCGGGGCCAAGCCGCGCAGCAGCGGCGAGAAGGCGCCGATGAGGCGGCGATGGTCGATGCCGGGATAGAGTTTCAGCTCCACCGCATCGCCCGACTGTGCCAACCGGCGCGCCAGGCGGGCGCTGTTGCCGGGGTCAACGGTGGCATCCCGCGTGCCCGCGGCAAGAAAGGCCGGCGGCGCGCCGGAGGCCACGAAGTTAATCGGCTGGGTGCGGGCAAGCTGGCCGGGCGGGCCGAAAATCGTCTTCAGCGCCGGGTCGGTAAGGGGTAGAAAATCATACGGTCCCGCGAGGCCGATGAGACCGGCGACATCTCGCCCCGGCGAGAGGCCGTACGGCGCCAGCCATTCCGGGGCTAACGCCAGCATGGCGGCGTTATAGGCCCCGGCCGAATGGCCCATCACGAAGATCCGGCCAGGATCGCCGCCATACGCGCCGGCGTGGCTGTGCGCCCAGGCAAAGGCGGCGGCGCAATCCTGCAAAAACCCGGGAAAGCGGGCCTGCGGGTAAACCCGGTAATCGGGGATGACGGCGACAACCCCGCGCGAGGCCAACGCCGCGCCGACGAAGCGGTACATCGCCTTGTCGCCGCTCTGCCAGCTGCCACCGTAATAGAACACCACCACCGGGGCGTTGCGGGCGTGCAGGGGCGCGTAAACATCCAGCCCGCCGCGCGGGCCTGGAGCGTAGGGGATGTTCTGCGTGAGCGCGTACGGGCCATAGGCGAGGCTGTTGAGCACCGTGACCGGCGAGATCAGCTCCGGCCCGGCATAGCCCACCACCAGCAGCGCGGCGCAGAGGGCGAGAATCGCGCGCATCGCGCCTCACCCGCCCAGCAGACGGGTTAGCCAAGGAAGCCGCAACCCGCCTTCCAACGCGGCCAAGCAGATGCACCCTTCCGGGTCGGCCACCGGTTGGTGCGCCAGGGTCTCATCCGCCTCGCCGATATCGCCGGGGCCGTAATGCCCCGTCTCATCGCGGAAGCCGCCCCACAGCACCTGGGTGAACTCAGCCCCGCCATGGCTATGGTGAATGACCCTGCGCCCCCCAGCCACGCGCAGCAGCATCACATTCTGCTCCGGCGCCCAGGGCAGGCGCACGCGGCTGTAGCGCACGCCAGTGCCGATCCACAGCCAACGGCCGATCTCGGCCCTGCGCAGGGCGGCGGGCAAGCGCAGTCCATGTGGCAAGCTCAAATCGGCTTGGCGCGGCGGGGGCGGCGGGGCGGGCGGAGGTTCATCCAGCCGTGCCAGCACCTGGGCGAACGCCTCGGCGGCCAGCGTCTCGGGCGGCAGATCCTCCAGCAGCGCGCCACCCGCCGCCTCCAGCGCGGCCAGCTCGGCCCGGCACCGGGCACAGCCCTGCAGATGCGCCGCCACGACCAAACCATGCCCGGCCGGCAACGTACCCGCGGCATGGGCCAGCAGCGTCTCGGGTGTGGGATGGTGGCGGATCACGGCGCGTCCTCCAGCAGGGCGCGGAGTTTGCTTAAGCCAAGGCGGATACGCGACTTCACGGTGCCCAGCGGCAGGTTGAGCGCGCTGGCGATGGCCGCGTGCGGGGTTTCGGAGAAAAAGGAAAGCTGCACGATCTGTTGCTGTTCGGGGGTAAGAGCGCCGAGCGCGCCGCGCAGGCGGGCCTCGCGCTCGGCGCTGAGGGTGAGGGATTCGGCGGAGGGCGCATGGCCCTCCTCCTCCGGCGCGTTATCCGGGAAGCTGACCTCCCGGCGACGGCGGGCATGGTCGATGCGCGCGTTGCGGGCGATGGCGAACACCCAGGTGGCGGCCCCGGCGCGGGCGGGGTCGAAACTCTCTGCCTTGCGCCAAAGGGAGAGCATCACCTCCTGGGCCAGCTCCTCGGCCTCGGCGCCGCCCATTCCGGCGCGGCGGAGATACGCCTTCACCCGCGGGGCGAAATGCTTGAACAGCGTCGCGTAAGCCGTGCGGTCGCGCGATGCCGCCACCCGTCCGATGAGCGCGGCGAGGGCGCTGGCGTCCGGGGCCGGATAGTCCAGCGCCGTCACCGGCGGCACGCGGGCCTGGCTGTCAGCCTGGCAGGGGGAGAGAGGATCAAGCGCATTCACGTCCGACTATACGCGCTGGCGCGCGGTGTGGATCACCGGTGATCCAAAATAGGCTGACGCCCGTATTAAAAGCATCAAATACGGAGGCGACGGCCAGCATGGAGCAGATGACGGAGCGGCGGCGCATTGCCGTGGTGGGGGCGGGGATCTCGGGCCTTGCCTGCGCCTGGCTGCTGAGCCAGCGCCATGACGTGACGCTGTTCGAGGCTGAGCCACGCCTGGGCGGACACAGCCACACCGTGGAGGTGGACGGCGTGCCGGTGGATACCGGCTTCATCGTCTATAACGAGCCCGCCTACCCCAACCTCACGGCGCTATTCGCGCATCTGGGCGTGGCGACGAGGGGAACTGACATGTCCTTCTCCGTGTCGCTGCGCGACGGCGCTCTGGAATATGCCGGCTCAAACCTCGCCGGGCTGTTCGCGCAGCCCGCCAACGCGCTACGCCCTCGCTTCTGGGCCATGCTGCGCGACTTGCTGCGCTTCTACCGCGCTGCCCCCGGGCATGCCGGGGCGCTGGGGGAGATGAGCCTGGGCGCGTATCTGCGCCAGGGCGACTATGGCGAGGCGTTTCTGCGCGATCACCTCTACCCGATGGTCGCGGCCATCTGGTCCTGCCCGGCGGGGGCGGCTGCCGAGCTGCCCGCCATGGCGTTCATCCGCTTCTGCGAGACTCACGGGCTGCTGCAGCTGGCCAACCGGCCCCAATGGCGCACCGTGCGGGGCGGCTCGCGCGAATATGTGGCGCGGCTGCGAGAGGCGTTCCAGGGGCGGGTCCGCATGGGGGAAGAGGTGCAGGCCGTGCGCCGCCAGGCCGACGGCGTCGAGCTCCTGACCAGCACCGGCCCCTGGCGGTTCGACGATGTGGTGCTCGCCTGCCATGCCGACGACGCCTTCGCCCTGCTCGCCGACCCGAGCCCGGCCGAGAGGGAGGTCATCGGGGCCTTCCGCACCACGCGCAACGAGACGGTACTGCACACGGACCAAACTGCCATGCCCCGCCGGCGCGCGGCCTGGGCGGCCTGGAACTATACCGGCGGCAAGGAGGATGTGGCGGTAACCTACTGGATGAACCGCCTGCAACACCTGCCCGGCGACCGGCAGTGGTTCGTCACGCTCAATTCGCCCCGCCCCCTGAGCTGCGCGGTGCTGCGCCAGAGTTTCACGCATCCGGTGTTCGATGTGGCGGCCCTGCGCGCCCAGGCCCGGCTGTGGGAGGTGCAGGGCGTGTGCCGCACATGGTTCTGCGGGGCGTGGTGGGGGGCTGGGTTCCACGAGGACGGGCTGCAAGCGGGGCTGGCCGTGGCCGAGGCGCTGGGCGGCATGCGCCGCCCCTGGACCGTGGCCAACGCATCCGGCCGTATCCCCCAGCGGGCGGCGGAATGAACGCGCTCTACGCCACGCAGGTGACGCATAGCCGTACCCGGCCGCGCCGCCACAAACTGGCCTACCGGCTGCCCTATCTGCTGCTGGACCTTGCCTCTCCTCCCGCCGCGCGGCTGTTCTCGCGCAACCGCTTCAACCTGTTCAGCCTGTATGAGCGCGACCATGGCGACGGCCATACGCCCCTGCGCGCCTGGGTGGAGGCCCGGCTGGCCGAGGCGGGGCTCGCCGAGGCTGGCGCGCGGATCAGCCTGTTCACCCTGCCCCGCTTTCTGGGCCTCGGCTTCAACCCGCTCAGCCTGTTCTTCTGCCACGATGCGGCGGGCGATCTGCGGGCGGTGCTGTACGAGGTGAACAACACCTTCGGGCAGCGCCATTTCTATCTGTGCCCCGTGTCACCGGGGGCGCGCGCGCCCCTGCGCCAGGAGGCCGAGAAAGCGTTCTACGTCTCGCCTTTCATGGACATGGGGCTGCACTACCGTTTCACCCTCCGCCCGCCCGGTGAGTCCGTGGGGCTGCATATCGCTGTGGAGGACGCCGAAGGCGTCGTGCTGCGCGCCACGCTGGCCGGGCCGCGCCAGCCCCTAACCGACGCCACCCTGCTGCGCGCAGCCCTGATGCATCCCCTGCTGGGGGTGAAGGTGCTGGCGGCGATCCATTGGGAGGCGCTGCTGATCTGGCTGAAGGGCGTTGGCCTGCGCCCGCGTCCGCCCGCACCCGCCACGCCGGTCACCCCCGGCCGTGACCTGACGAGGAGACCCGCATGAGCGACATCGTCCGCCCCCTGCCCCCCGCAACGCTGCCCTTGCCCCCCCTGGCTACGCCAGACGAGGCCATACTGCGCCGCCTGCTGGGCGGGCTGCGGCACGGACGGCTGTTGTGCCTCCTGCCCGATGGCCGGCGGCTGGAGCAGCGCGGCCCCCTGCCTGGCCCCGACGCCGTGCTGGAACTGCGCGATTCCCGCCTGCCACGCGCCTTGCTGCTCCATGGCGCCAACGGCCTCCATGAAAGCTACATCGCCGGCGCCTGGACCAGCCCGGACCTGACCGCGCTGCTCACACTGGCGGCGCTGAACGCTCCGGCCACCGCGCCGCGCGGGCTGCTTGCCGGGCCGATGCGCCTGCTCAACCGCCTGCGCCACGCCGCCAACGCCAACACCCGCGCTGGGGCCAGGCGCAACATCATGGCGCATTACGACCTGGGCAACGAATTCTACGCCGCCTGGCTGGACCCGCTGATGCTTTATTCCTCGGGCCTGTACGCAACCCCGGCGGACACGCTGGACACCGCCCAAGCCCGCAAGCTGGCGCTGATCGCCGACTGGCTGACTGTGCCGAAGGACGGCTCCGTGCTTGAGATCGGTTGCGGCTGGGGCGCGCTGGCGCGGCATCTGGGCACGGCGGGGGCCAAGGTGACGGGGGTGACGATCTCCCCGGCCCAGCTCGAGCATGCACGGGCGGCCATCGACAAGGCCGGGCTGGGGGAACGGGTGGACCTCGCCCTGCGCGACTACCGCGACGAAACCGGGCTGTATGACCGCATCGTCTCCGTGGAGATGCTGGAGGCGGTGGGCGAAGCTTATTGGCCAACCTATTTCCGCACCCTGCGCGCGCGGCTCAAACCGGGCGGGCGGGCGGTGCTGCAGATCATCACCATCGCTGCCGAACGCTACGCCGATTACCGGCGCAACCCGGACTTCATCCAGCGCCATGTGTTTCCCGGCGGGATGCTGCCCACCAAAGCGGAGATCGGCGCGCAGGCCGCTGCGGCTGGGCTGGAACCAGGGCGGGTACACCATTTTGGACCGAGCTACGCCCGCACCCTGGCCGACTGGCGGGTACGCTTCAGCGCCGCTTGGCCGCGCATCGAGGCGATGGGCTTCGACGCCCGATTCCGGCGGCTATGGGAGTATTATCTTTGCTACTGCGAGGCGGGCTTCGCCACCTGCTGCGTCGATGTCGGGCTCTATGAGCTGAAGGGATAACAACAATGAAACTAATTCTTACCGCCTATATCTCCACCGCGCTGACCTTCCTGGGGCTTGATGCCGTGTGGCTCAGCACGATGAGCGCGCGCCTTTACAAACCCGCTTTGCAGGGGCTGCTGGCCGAGAACTTCCGCCCAGTACCGGCGCTGCTGTTCTATGCCCTGTATATCGGCGGCGTGGTGGCATTCGCGGTGCTGCCGTCCGACAAGCCCGGCATGGCGCTGCTGCGCGGCGCGGGACTGGGGCTCGTGGCCTATGCCACCTACGACCTGACCAACCAGGCGACGCTGCGCCGCTGGTCCGTGCTGGTGACCTCCGCCGACCTCGCCTGGGGCTCGCTGGCCACCGGCATCGCGGCGGCGATCGCCTGCGCCATCTGCAGCGCCTTGGCCAAACCGTGACCCAACTTGGCTCCCGCGCTGCGGTGTTCGGCGCAACCGGCGCCATCGGCGGGGCGTTGGTGCGCGAACTCGCGGCGCGCGGCGTGGAACGGATCTACGCGCTTTCACGCCGTCCGCCCCCACAGGATGAAGGCGTTGTGGTAACAGGCTTTGCCGACATCCTCGACGATGCCTCCCTGGCGGCGGCGGCGGAACGGATCGGGCGGGACGGCGCGCTGGATACCGTCATCATCGCAACCGGCATTCTGCATGCACCCGGCATCATGCCGGAAAAGGCATTGCGAGACATCCAGGCGAAAGCCTTCGCCGAGATCTTTGCGGTAAACTGCACAGGACCCGCGCTGGTGATGAAACACTTCATTCCGCTGCTGCCCCGTCATCGCCCGGCGCGGCTGGCGGTGCTCTCGGCCAGGGTGGGCAGTATCTCCGACAACCGAAAAGGCGGCTGGTACGCCTACCGGGCCTCCAAGGCGGCGCTGAACATGGTGGTGCGCAGCGCGGCGATCGAAACCGCCCGACGGGCGCCGCTAGCGGCTATTGTGGCACTGCATCCAGGCACGGTGGATACACCGCTCTCGCAACCATTTCAGTCTTTTGTGCCCCCTGGACAACTCACAACGCGCCAGCAGGCAGCACAGCGTTTACTTGATGTTCTGGGCAGCGCTGGACCAACGGATTCCGGGAAAATAATTGGTTATGACGGCAAGGAAATACCGGCGTGAGGCGAGACTACCGATCACGTGGTCAAGCTTGATCGGGAGATCGCAAAGCGCGCGAAGGAAGAGGACATACCGGCGCGGCTGATGACAATCCCCGGTGTCGACGCGATTACTGCGACGGCGATCGCAGCTCTCGCCTCACCGATTGAGGCCTTTCGCAAGGGACGCGACTTCACCGCCTGGCTCGGCCCAACCCCAGTTCAGCGATCCACAGGTGGCAAGCAGAAGCTGGGAGCCACGTCGAAACCGTTTGCCTCCGGCCCAAGATTAGACTTGCAGGCGGTGCTGGGGGCTCTTTTGTGCAAGCCAGTCCACTCTTCCTCACGCCTGTTCGTGATCCTTCTCTCCGCCTGTAACCGGCGTGGCGAGGTGATGAGTATGATTCTGATGTTCAGACATGGCAGGAACGCCATTCTGGGGCGGCGAGCCCATGAATGGCTTGGCAGTCAGCCGGTATCCCTCTATATACCCACCATGGGTATAGTATTAAGGCTGGACCGCGATGCATGAAGTGACCAGACAGAAAGTAACCCAACGGCTAAAGCGGATTGAAGGTCAGGTCGGCGGCCTCCTGCGCATGATCGAGGAAAACCGCTACTGCATCGACATGCTGACGCAGATCAGCGCTGTGCGCGCGGCCCTGCATAAGGTCGAGGAAGAGGTTCTGCGCGACCATCTGAATCACTGCGTCGCCAATGCCTTCTCTTCTGGCGACGTCACGGATCAGCGCCACAAAGTCGAGGAACTGGTGCAGACTTTGGCCCGAATGACAAGATAATGCTCAATCTTCGGGCACAAACCGGCGGCAGACAGCTGATGCGCAATTTGGCCCGCCTGGCCGTGGCGCTGATGTTTCTGCTCGGCCCGGCACCCGGAGCGGCGGCACCTTCATGCCCCACAACTCCATCGGCGCAGGCGGCGGACATGCCAATGGCGATGCCTCTGGCCGCGCTACACGCGATGCCAGCATCCGCCCACACCTGTTGCCCGGGTGCGGGCCACCTATGCAATCCATGCGCACTGGGTGTTTTGGGCGTCTTGCCGCCCGCCCCGGCCGCGCTCGCCATCATGTCACCGGTCAGCGCCCTCTACCCGCGTCCGGCACACTCCCTTTTGCATGGCCTGCCCTCGCGGCCCGTGCCGCCACCGCCACGCCGCGTCTCGTAACCTTGGGGGGAATGACCCCGCCACGTCTCCCGGGGGCTCAGCGCCCTCGACAAGCATAGACAATTTTGAAGGTTAAAACGATGACACCGATTTTTTCACGCCGCCGCGTGCTGATGGCGGGCGCCGCCACAGGCGCGCTTGGCTTGCTGCCAAATACCCCGGCCTTTGCCGGACCCACGCGGCAATTACGGGCAACCACACGCGTCATCGAGGTAAACGGCAAATCAGCTTCCATGTTCGCCATCACGGGAGCTGACGGGCGCGACGGCGCCAGCCTCGCCCCGGGCGAGCGCTTTGCCGTCACGCTCGAAAATACCTGCGGCGCGCCGACCATCATCCATTGGCACGGCCAAACGCCACCGGTGGCCCAGGATGGCGTAACGGCCACCGGCTACGAACAGCCGATCGCCAGCGGCGCCGCGGCTTCATACGATTACATTCCCCGCCCCGGCACGCACTGGATGCATTCGCATCTCGGCCTGCAGGAACAGCAGCTGATGGCCGCGCCGCTGATCGTGCACACGCCTGACGACCTGCGCGCCGACACGCAGGAAGTGACGCTGCTTCTGCACGACTTCACCTTCAAAGACCCCGCCGAGATTCTCGCCGGCCTGACGGGTGGCACCGCCTCGGGCGGCATGAGCATGATGGGCAATGGTTCGACGATGAGGGGCATGGGCCCCGACCTCAACGATGTCGTTTTCGACGCCTATCTCGCCAACGGCCACACGCTCGACGACCCGCAAGTCACGCGCGTCGAGCGTGGCGGGCGGGTGCGCCTGCGCCTGATCAACGGCGCAACCGCCACGGCATTCTGGATCGACACGGGCGGCGTCCCCGCACAGGTGATTGCCGTCGATGGCGACGCGGTGCAGCCGCTCGACATTTCCGCCCCCCTGCCGATAGCGCAAGGGCAGCGGCTCGATCTGCTTCTCATCCTGCCGCCAGGCGAAGGCACCTACCCGATCCTGGCCCAGCGCGAAGGCGATGTCGCCCGCACAGGGCTGATCCTCGCGACACCTTCCGCCAAAATTTTCAAATTCGCCAACCAGGCCGCCACACCGGCAGGCGCGTGCGACACAACGCTGGAGGCCAATCTGCGCGCCCAGACGCCGCTGGCCGAACGGCCGATCGACCGGGTGTACCAAGTGCTCTTGGCAGGCAGCATGGCGAAGTATGATTGGACGATCAACGGACAGACATGGCAGACTCATGCTCCCCTGCTGGTGAAGCAGGGCGAGCGTGTCGCACTCGATATCTTCAATCACAGCATGATGTCACACCCCATGCATCTGCACGGTCATCATTTCCAGGTCATCGCCATCAATGGCACAGCGTTCGCGGGCGCCATGCGCGACACGGTTCTGGTGCCCCCCAAAAGCAGTATGCGCATCGCGTTCGATGCCGCCAATCCTGGCCGCTGGCTGTTCCACTGCCACAATCTCTACCACATGGCCGCAGGCATGATGACGGAGGTGCGCTATGCCTGACGCCGAGACCAACAACTCATACGCCAGATCAATACTCTTCAAAACATGCCCTGGCATCTTTTCGTCCGAGACATCGTCATCCGTTCAGCACAAACAAGGAGTGTGCTTAATGATCAACACAATTCGTAAAACCGCCGTATCAGCTTTGACGCTCACCCTAACCGCCGCTCCAGCCTGGGCGGATTCGACAGCCAGCACCCCGGTCACCGTGCCCGGCCCTTTTCAGGGGCCAGGATGGGGCGGCTACGGCCCAGGCCCGTGGATGATGAACGGCTGGGGCGGTTATGGCGGAGGTTGGATTATGATGATCTTCGGGGCTGTTATTATCGTTGCGCTTCTCGTGTTCATCTTCCGCTCGCTGGCCTGGACGGCGCACCCCCCTCAGCAGCCAACGCCCCATAACCGGAGCAACTCGGCGGGGCTGCACGCTCTCGATGAGCGCTATGCCCGCGGGGAGATCAATCGCGAGGAGTATCTGCAAAAGAAGCACGATATTCTCAAAGGATAAAGCACTCCAAAAAAGCTGCCGTCCATACGGACGGCAGCTTCATACGGGTGCAGCAAATATACGAAACGGAAAACAAGCAAATGCGCCCGAAAGTTCTTTCTTCCGCACCACAGCAATACGGGCGTGAGGATGCTCCAACTGATTAGTTGGCCCACAAATATCGCGAACGCCTAGGCAACCATATTCAGGCGTTAGGACAACGATTCATAAACAGTCTTATATCCGCCTGAGCGTACAAGAGCTGTGACCGTCCATGGCGTATTCAATGCGCCCACAACGGTTGCCCTCCGGTTCACCTTGGCTGGGGTGAACAAATGATACAGTCGTTCATGCGGGCTGCCTGCCGTATCAGGCCTTACGGCGTTGAATTTTTCTGACTATCCAGGCGAGCGCCTCATTCACGAGGAAGCTGCCGGTGGCAGCCAATACCGCGATCGTAACCTGCAATGGGCGTAATGACGCGAAGCCAAAGAGGTGGCGCAGTTCAGGAATGACGAGCGCCAGCGCCAAAGCCGGGAGCACTATCGCAACAACAACCCACAATGCGCGGTTGGGCTTCAACAAAGCCCGGATAGCGCCGGACTCCAGCCCCTTATTCGTTAGCACCAGTCCCAGATTTCCCAGCACAAGCGTGACAAAGGCCATGGCACGGGCAGCGGCTTCACCGCCAGGTCCGTTGGCATTGGCCAAAAACACCAACAGCGCTGCCGCCAAAACCATAATGCCTTGGACCAGCCCCCTCAGCAGCAGCGCCAGGGCGAACAGCGGCGCGCCGGGTGGACGCGGCGGCCTGGACATGATCCCCGCGTCCTCCGGCTCTGTCTCGAAAACAATCGAGGAGGCGGGGTCAATAATCATTTCGAGGAACACCACATGAACCGGCCCTAGCAGCAACGGCCAGCCCAGCAGCACTGGAATCAGAGACATTCCCGCGATCGGCACATGCACGGCTAGTATATAGGCGAAAGCCTTGCGCAGATTATCATCGATCCGCCGGCCGAGACGGATGGCGGTGACTAGGCTTGTGAAATCATCATCCAGCAGCACCAATGCGGCAGCCTCACGCGCGACATCCGTGCCGCGCCCGCCCATGGCTACACCGATATGCGCGGCCTTGAGCGAGGGGGCGTCGTTGACACCGTCCCCCGTCATCGTCACAACCTCGCCATTGGCGGCAAAGGCCTGCACAAGGCGTAGTTTTTGTTCTGGCATGATCCGTGCAAACACCCGTGCATCCGCGACACGCTGGCACAGGGCCGTATCATCAAGCTCGGCCATCTCCTGGCCGGTGAGCACATTGCCACTGGCAATTCCGGCCTGCCTGGCAATGGCCAGAGCCGTCACGGGGTGGTCACCCGTGATCATGGCAACGCCGATACCCGCCGTCCGGCACGCGGCAACGGCCTCGCGCACACCAGGGCGCAGCGGGTCGGCAAGACCAACCAGCCCCAGGAAAGTGAAATCGAAATCATGTTGTGAGTCCGGCCACCCCGGCTTGGTATGCATGCCTTTGGCGACGGCCAGCACGCGCAGCCCCTCCGCAGCCATTCTTGCCACGTCTTGCCGGATGGCCTCCAGCTCCCCCGCGCCCAAATGACATAAATCGGCGACCGCCTCGGGCGCGCCCTTAGCGGCGATAACATGGCTCCCATCAGCTCCGGTCCGCCATGCCTGGGACATCGCCAGCAATTCAGGCTGCAGTGGATAATTATGCACCAACTCCCACCCCTGGTGCAGATGCTCCGTACCGGCTAGGTGCGTCTGGCCCAGGCGGTGAAAGGCCCGCTCCATCGGGTCGAACGGATCCGGCCGGCTTGCCAGGATGGCAAACTCAACAAGCTCATGAAACGGCTCGGGCAGGAGCGGCATTTGCTCACCGATGGCTAACGCGCTTCCCTCAGCCTCGAGCGCCGCGACAGACATGCGGTTCTGGGTCAGAGTGCCCGTTTTGTCTGTGCAAAGCAGCGTCGCGGTGCCAAGCGCCTCGATCGCCGCAGAGCGGCGGGCCAGCACATGATGCCACGACAGCCGCCAAGCGCCGAGCACAAGAAAGATCGTCAGAACAAGAGGAAACTCCTCCGGCAGCGTCGCCATGGCGAGAGTGATGCCGGCTAAAATGGCTTTCAGCCATTGGCCGTGCAACAAACCATAGGCAACTGCCAATATAACGGAAGCGCCAGTACCTACCCCGGCGAAGAGCCAAACAAGGCGGCGCATTTGCCGCTGCAACGGTGCCGATGCCGCTTCTACCGTGCCTAAGGACTTGCCAATCCGGCCGATGGCGGTACGCGGCCCCGTGGACGTGACCAGCGCCGTGCCGCTGCCGCCGACAATAAGGCTGCCGGCCCAGATATGGGGGCTGTCATCGCCGCCCGGGACCACGTCCACCGCATCGGCGGCACCGGCACATTTGCGGACGGGGACAGATTCGCCGGTAAGCAGGGATTCGTCCGCCTGCATGGATGTGGCGTCGAGCAACATCGCGTCGGCTGGCACACGTTCCCCCTCGGCGATGGAGATCATATCACCCTGCACGAGATCCTTGGCGGGAAGGCGCACCCGCTTGCCATCGCGCCAAACCTGCGCCTGGGGGCTGGCAAGGTCACGCAGGGCGGCCAGCGCGGTCTCGGTACGGGCTTCCTGCACCACAACCATGACCACGTTGAGCACTGCGAAGCCCAGAAGGATTAACGCCTCCGACAGATTGCCCAGGAACAGATAAATGACACCCGCGGCGAGCAGGAGTTGCAGCATGGGCTCCCGCACCGCATCCCAAGCGATGCGCGGCAAATGGCGTCGCTGGTCCTGCGGCAGCTCGTTCGGTCCATCCCGCCCCAGCCGTTCCGCCGCTTCGGCGGTTGAGAGACCTTGGCGTGGCAGGGCTGGCTCTGGAGTATCAATGAACATCGACCAAGCGCTCCGCGGTTTTAGCTGTGCCCCCCAATGTGCCGCCAACGTAAAGCAGCTCCATCGCCACCAGAAGGAACAGAGTTAGCGGCGTGGCCAGCAGCACGGCAGACAGGCCGAACAGGATACTGAAAGCCACGGTCGATAGCAGCGACAGAACCGGTGGCAGAGAAGTGGCCTCGGCCTGCACGATGGGCGTGACGAAATTGCCCTCGATAAAATGCACCCCGGCATACATGGCAATAACCAAAACAGCGTTGAGCGGCCCCTGGGTAAGCGCAACGAGTGTGGCGGGAACCGCCGCCAGAACAGCGCCGAAATAGGGAATGAAGGTCAATAATCCGCCAACCAGCCCGAGCGCAAAAGGTGCCTCAATGCCCAGCGCCCATAGGCCGAGCCCGGACAGACTGCCAATGATGAGCATCACGATAAACTGCCCCAACAGCCAGTGCAGCAGTACGTCGCCGGTCCGCTCCAGCAGACGATCCGCTGTGGCCCGATGGGCCGGCGGCACCAGCCGAAGGCAGAGCTGTCGGTAGAGCTGTGGCTGCGCGGCAAGATAAATGGCAACCAGAAATGTGAGGATGCCATAGCCGAGCGTGCTCGCCACAACTTGCATTCCCAACGTCACCGCGCGGCCGGCCGCACTGGTGAGTTCCGCTGGCGCGATCCCGCGCGCCTGTGCCAAGACATAAGGACCATATGGTTGCGCCTGAAGCCAGGCGAGCGCTATGCGCAGACCCTGCGGCACCTGTTGAACAAGCTCGTTGAATTGCCCCGCGGCGACGGTGCCAAAAAATGTAAGGGAGGCCGCCAGGGCCGCCACAAACAGCAGGACGACCAGCGCGAGCCCGGCCGCCGTACCGATCCTGGCGCGGCGCCCGAGCGACTCGGCGGCCCGGCGCAGCCCGATCGAGATCAACACCGCGCCGAAAAGCAGCATGCCTAGATCGGCCAGCCGCCAAGCCGCCAAAGCCAGGGCCAGCACAAGGAGCGTAATGAGCAGCTTTTTAATAAAGCGCGCCAAGCCGGCATCTCCGGTTTGCTCTGTCGCAGGATTTACCGGCGCGGTAACCACAGCTCTATGTGCCTCTCCGATACAGCCAGTATCCATATGATACACTTTAGAGTATTGTACCTTGACCTAGCGCAATAGAAGTTCATGGCGGCGGAATAAAAATTATCGCCGGTTACGAAAGGCGCTCGAAACAATGAGATATAGCCGCGCGGAAAACCATCTGCTCGAACAGCCCAGGCTGGGGACCCCCGTACTCGTCGCATTGGTCGTGAGGCGAACGCTGGTGTCACCTCCTGCGGGCAATGGTCATGGCAGCGACAACCGCCATAGGCCGACTGCCCGGCTCGGTGGCTTGAACAAAGGAGACGGGACAGAATGAATAACTCAACCGATCCGGCTAGAGCGGCAGCCGCCCCATTGGATAGTCCCGTGCGCTATGACAGCCTGACAATAGCGCTCCACTGGGTCACGGCGGCGCTGGTGCTGTTGCTCTTCGCCCTGGCGGAAACCTGGGATTTTTTTCCAAAACCCATACACCACTTGATGATAACCGGGCACATGTCGTTAGGCCTCGTGCTCGCCGCGGTGATCGCGCTGCGCATCCTCTGGCGCCTGCTGTCCCGCAGCAAAGCGTTCGCATCCAACCAAGGAATACTCGAGCAAGCGGCTAAGGCTCTGCACTATGTTCTATACGTGCTCATCACGGCGGAGGCGGTGCTCGGCTTCTTCACCCGGTGGACCGACAACCACGGTCTGAGCTTCTTTGGCCTGCTCATCCCCTCGCCGTTCGGCACATTCTCCAAGGCGACAGGCGGCTTTGTTGAAGAAATTCACGACCTCAACGCCTGGCTGATCATCATTCTGGTTGGCGGCCACACCCTGGCAGCACTCGGCCACCATTATTTGCTCAAGGATGACGTACTGCGCCGCATGTTGCCGCGGCGTGGAAGATAGCCAGCCTACCACATGTCAGCGGCAATAGTTGTTACGGCATTAGCACGTATGTCCCCGGCGCGTCGCCGAGCGGGGGCATCCCATGCTCTGGCGCGCCCATCCCGGGCGGAGGCGCGCGTTCAGCCGCGCTTAACTCCTCAAGCCAAGCCTGCCAGGCCACCCACCACGATCCAGTTCGCCGCTCCGCCCCGACTGCCCAGCTATCCGGATCCCTGTACCGTTGCCCCTGTCGGCGCCGGTCGATCAGGTAAGAGCCAAACCCGGAATTCGGCGGATTAACAATCCCGACATTATGCCCACCCGTCGCGAGCACGAAGGTCATATCCGTGTCCGTGAACAGCGCAACCTTGTAAACCGACCGCCAGGGAGCGATGTGGTCCCGCTCTGTCGCCACGACAAAGAATGGAGTGCCAATGTCGCGCAGCGCGACGACGCGGCCATTCACGGCAAACCGGCCAGCGGTAAGCCTGTTTTCCAGGAACAATCCGCGCAGATACTCGCTGTGCATACGCGCCGGCATGCGCGTCTGATCCGCGTTCCAGGCCCCAAGATCCGTCATCTGGTCACGTTCGCCGAGAATGTAATTGCGCACGAGCCTGGACCAGATCAGTTCGTTCGAACGCAGGACCTGAAAAGCCGCGGACATGTGGCGTGTATCGAGATATCCCTGGTCCCACATTAAATCCTCCAGCAAGCCGATCTGCCGTTCGTCGAGAAACAGCAGCATCTCGCCGGCCTCGGCAAAATCGGTCTGGGCAGCGAACAGGGTAACGCTCGCGAGCCGCTCATCATGCTCACGGGCCATTGCCGCCGCCGCGATCGCAAGGATCGTCCCGCCCAGACAATAGCCACAGGCGTGGATCTTGCGGTCGGGTAGGACGCGCCCGACCGCTTCGAGCGCAGCCATAACACCGGCCTGCCGATAGTCGTCCAGGCTGATGTCACGGTCCCGATGACCCGGGTTTTTCCAGGAGATCATGAAAACGGTATGTCCGCGCGCGATCAGCCATTGCACCAAGGAGTTCTCCCGGGACAGATCCAGGATGTAGTATTTCATGATCCAGGCAGGAACAATCAGGACCGGTTCGGCAAACACCGTTTCGGTTACCGGTGTGTACTGGATCAGCTCCATCAGATCATTACGTAAAATTACCTTGCCTTTTGCCGTCGCGACAGTGCTGCCGATCACAAACGCCTCGGTGCCGGCCGGCGGTGCGCCCGATAGCAGCCGATCCAAATCCTCCCACCAGTTTTTTATCCCCTGGAGAAAGTTGAACCCGCCCGATTGAACCGTTCTCGAGATGACGGTCGGGTTAAGCCAGGGAATGTTTGCTGGGGACCATGTGTCGGCCATTTGACGAATCAGGAACTGCATCTCGTCCTCTGTTCGCTTGGGTACCCCTGGCACATTCCGCGCCGCCTCTAGCCACCAATCCTCGGCAACCATATGAGCGCGGGCAAAAGCGTTGAACGGCCATGCCGCCCAGTCCGCGCTGGAGAAGCGCCGATCCTCCGTTGGCTTCGAAAGCCATGAATCACCCTCGCCAACCATCGCGCCAGGCAATCTAAGCGTGAAGCTGACCATGCCACTGCCCGCCAGCGCGGCGAGTTCCGTCTGCTTTCCGGGGGAGATGGCAAGCTGCGTTACCCACTCCATCCAGGCATCGAAAATGAGACGATAAGATACCCCTTGCGTCATACGCGCCGCTATGGCGCGCAGGACACGATCGAAATTATGAAAGTAATAAAAAGCAGCAAGATCAGCCTCCCGGCTTATCGCTGCCTCGCCGGATGCAACTCCTTTTCCTGGTCTTTGAGCAATGGGGGGCGAAGTCCTCGCAGGGCTTGTTGCAGGCTCGCGTGATGATGGATGCATGTAAGCATCTCCAACCGAAGAGGGTTGCATATTAGCCTCCGGGAACGACGGCTGTCATTGACAGCGATCAAACATACGCGGCTTGTTGATGAAGACCGTGGCGCGGGAGAGGTCCACAGCTTTCGTGAAGCTCAACCCTCCCCTGAATGAAGGTGTCCTCTCACCGCTAGGCGAGGACGTCACCTAGGTACTGGAGAAAATTCTCGCCTGGCTGAAGATGATCCGCATGGCACCTTTGAGATATACCGTTGCAAAGTTCACCTCTCAGATATGGAGTACAACCTGGGCCACGATATGTTTCAGCAGGTCGAGTAACAACATGAAAAGCAAAACGCCGCCAATGATTGCCCCCAGAATATTCCAACCAAGCGGCGCCATTAGTATACCGCAACCAGCAACCAAGAGACTGAAGGAAACCATAACAACCGTCGCGCCCGCCAACCAAATGCTCGGGGCAGACGACCAGAACCAGCGCTCCTCGCGTATGACATAGATACTCGCCTGAATCGCCAGCATGAGCGTCATAAACGAAAGTGTACGAATTTGCGCCAGCGGCAAATGCCAGAGGCCTCGGCCGATTTGCAGCATCAGGGTGGCATAGCCGAGCGTTGCCAGCCCGTAAATTCCACCCTCGCCGATGATCCGGCCAATCCGCCAATGCCGTGGATGGGAGGAGGGCAACGCACGATCCGTGGTGATCGCCATGGTCAGGAAATCATTGACGATCAGCAGCAAGACCATCAGCAGCGGCGTCAAAACCGCATGCCCCGTGATCACTAATCCCAGCGCGAGATAGAACACAAACGCGATTTTTCGAACCACCATTGAGAGTGTATAGGTTCTAATGCGTTGGAAGGCCGCGCGCCCCTCGCGGATCGCGTCAAGGATGCCTGCAAGCCCAGGCGATGTCAGCACTAGCCCCGCCGCCGCCTTAGCGACATCGGTTGCCGTTGAGACCGCGATACCCATTTGCGCCTGACGCAGCGCCGGAGCGTCATTGGTGCCATCGCCGCACATGCCAACCACATGGCCATCGCGTTGAAACAGCTTTACCAGACGGAATTTCTGTTCCGGAAACACCCCGGCAAATACGCCGTAATCGCCTGGCGCAGTGAGCTTTTCCAACATAGCCGACTCACAGACTTCGCCAGTTATTCCAACAGATTTGGCAATAACAGCTGCGGTCTCCGGCGCATCTCCCGTCACCATGACCACATGCACGCCGAGACTGTGCAAGGTGGCGATCAGGCTTGCTGCATCCTCGCGAGGTGGGTCGGCGAGGCCGAGCAATCCGAGTAGAACAGTCGTGGTGCCACTGGTCCGGGTGACGGCCAGAACCCGGCAGCCTGCCTCGGTGAGATGCTTGTGGGCATTCTCTTGTTCAGCAGATAGCGGCACCGAGACCAGTGCCCCGAGTGCTCCTTTGCGGAGCAGATCGCCATCCGCAAGCCGCGCTTGGGCATATTTGCGGGCAGGATCGAAAGGCTCAAAACTTATAGCGGTTGGCACAGCCACGCCTCGCGCCCGGGCGGCATCGATAAGAACTTGATCGACCGGATCACCACCCTCAGACGATGCGGCGGCGGCGGCGGCCAACACAGCGTCCTCGGCGGTGCCACCGAAGCCCAAGATGCTGTGGATCGATAGCGCATTCTGCGTCAATGTGCCGGTCTTGTCAGTGCAAAGCAGGCTCATGGTCGCTGCCTCGTTGATGGCCGCGAGCCGTGTAGGCAGCACGGCGCCGCGTACAAGTCGCCGCGCCGAAAGCGCGGCGGCGAGCGTGAAGGTCGAAGGCAGCGCCACTGGGATCGAGGCAAGCAGCGCGGTCAGCAGCAAGGGTACGGATTCGTCGAATGTCCGACCAATCGCATGGGCATAGGCAAGCATCGCCAACACTACGGCGCCGTTGATCAGGGCAAGATCGCGCACCACAGATAAAACCGCGCGCTGCTCCCCACTGACCCCGTGCGCATCCTGCACCAGCGAGGCGGTCTTGCCGAAATAGGTATGCGAGCCGGTCGCCATGACAATCCCCGTTGCTTCCCCATGGCGGATCATCGCACCGGCATAGGCCAACTCTCCTGGCTTGCGCTCAACCGGCAGGGACTCCCCGGTTAACATTGATTGATCGATCAGCACGCTACCCGAGGTAAGTTTAGTGTCGGCAGGTACCACGGCCCCAAGTGCCAGTTTTATCTGATCTCCGGGAACCAGGCCGGACGCATCTATGCGCATCCAGAGACCATCGCGCCGGACAGATGCCGTAACGGCGAGCGTCTGTCGTAGCGCCGCAACCGCGTCTTTGGCACGAGCCTCCTGCGTCATTCCAAGAACTGCATTGAAAATCAGCAGCACCGAAATAATCATGGCTTGAGGCCCGTGGCCGAGAAACAACTCCAGCAGGATTGTTGCTTCCAGCATCCAGGGCAATGGTCCCCATAGTTTGGTTGCCAGCGCGTGCAGCCAGCTTTCCGAGATCTCGGTAACGGCATTCGCTCCAAAACGCTTCAACAGCTTTGCAGCTTCAGCAGTCGACAAACCCTGTTCGATTTTTTCGCTCATCCCGGCATCCATCTGAATTATACCTTGATCTTTGTTTTTCCCCGGAGAGATACCCAGATCAGGCCATTACCTAATCTACATATGTGTCCAGTAATTCCTCAAGGACAACGTCGCGATCATGGTCGAGTAGCCAGGCCATTTGGCTTCGTCCTCACAGATCCGAGCCGGCTGCTTTCCCGCACCCGGCTCTTCCTGGAGGGAACCCGCGTCATACCACGCATGGTATCCAAGGATGCGTGATCCGAGGCTAGGGTGAACACGCGGTAACATCTTCGAACCAGCCTCAATCCATCCGCCAATTTTTCTGCCTTCACCGCCTCAGGTAGCTGAACCAAATACGTCTTGTGGGAATCCGCTGAGAGAGCGCCAGTTGTGCGACGTGCCGTAGTCCGGCTGGCATGAATGGTCAGACGCCCGCGCTCCATCCTTGAAAATTCCGTCATGAGCATGCTATCATGCCCGACACGGTGGAACAGCTTCAGCCCGAATTGCTGTCCGAGGCCAGAAATTGCGGAAGATGCGGCGGACTGGCTCAGGTTCAGCGCTTTCGCCGTGCGCGCGTGACATGCTCGTGCTCGGCCACGGTGGCGAAAATCCTCAGCTGCTAAAATGTCATGCACCGCCATGCTCCTGCCACAGGACATCAGACAGTATTACACCAATCAATAATTCAGAGAGATCGTTCCAAGAAGAACAATAAATTATTAAAATAACAAGACTTCATCTAATGTCATGGGCGTTAGAAAAGCGGCTCCCCGTCGCTTCATGCCCGGGCCAGCCTTTCGCAGCTTAAAGCAAGGAAAACCGCAATGACGCATAATGAGGATAATGTTCGAGGCGCGAACCGCCGGGCTTTGTTGAGCGGGGCCGGACTGTCCATCGCCGCGGCGGGGCTTGCCGCCGCGGCGGCACTGCCCGCCCATGCCACTGAGCCGAGCCCCCCAAATCTGGAACCGAACACTGGAGCCACGCTCGCGGCGTTGACGAAACAACTCGCCATCCTGCCCCGCCGCCGCCAGTTCAGTACGGTGCCGATGATTCTCACCGATCCCGCGCAATGGGACAGCGAGGCTCTGAATGCGGTTCTCGCCTATCGCGGCGGACCGAAGCAGGTGTGGGACAATACCGATCTCGCTGGCCCCTGGCTCAACCTGATGCGCAACTCGCTCAATGTCGAGATCTACGCCTGGAAGCATCCGGACTTCCTGATCGCCTCGGCCACGCATGCCTCCGCCCATCTGGCGCTTTACGACCAGACGGCCTGGGACAAATACAAGTTGGCCGCATTCACGGGCGGAAAGTTCTCCACCAACACGCTGATCGAAACTCCGCCAGCCGCCAAGGGCGATGTGTCCAATATCCAGAACCCCGCAGGCCCGTTTTCACCGGCAGCAAACAGCATCGCAGTGCTGCAGCAGCGGGGGGTGGTGTTCCTCGCCTGCCATAACGCCATCTGGGAACTCAGCGGGGCGCTGCTGAAAGCTGGCGTTAATCCCGGCGGGCTCTCTCACGAAGCTCTGGCGGCCGACCTGACCAACCACCTGATTCCGGGCGCCATCCTCAGCCCTGGCACCGTTGGCACCATCCCCGAATTGCAGCGTGCCGGATTCCACTACGCGGTAGCGGCATAACCCTCCGACCAAACAGAAACGGCTTCATATCCATGAGACTCGTGAAAGACTTTAAGAAACTTCTGGTCCTGGCGGTACTTTCGGCAATGCCGCTTGCCGTCCATGCGCAAAGCCAGCCGCACGGCTATAACGATCAGGTCTTCCCTCCCTGGCAGCACGGCGCAAATAATGACGCGCTGAACAAAGGCTTCGACTTCACGGTTCCCGAGGTCGATAACATGGCCGATTTCCACGGCGATCTTTCCGATCCGAAGCTGGTTCTCTATGTCGGCGGCAATTATTACTTCGCCATGGCCCCATTGGTCGCGGCGTTCGAGGCGGCCAATCCGCAGTACAAAGGGCACATCTTCTATGTGACCATTCCGCCGGGCATGTTGGCGAAAATCATGCAGCAAGGGGGCACCATCACATCCGGCAACATGACCTTCACTGTAAAGCCCGACGCCTATCTCGCAGGGTTGAAAAAGGTTCAATCACTGATCGATACTGGTGTTCTCAGTGCCCCTGCGGTGCCTTACGTCACCAACGATCTGACGATCATGGTCCCGAAAGGCAATCCAGCACATATCGAGAGCCTGGCAGATCTCGGCAGGCCGGGTGTCAAACTGGCCATGCCCAACCCAACCTATGAGGGAATTGGCAAGCAAATCGAAGCCTCGCTGCGCAAGGCTGGCGGCGATGCGCTGGAAACCCAAATCTACCAGACTGGCGTGCAAAATGGTACGACGATCCTGACACATATCCACCACCGCCAAACGCCCTTGCTCCTGATGCAAGGCCTGGCGGATGCCGGTGTCACCTGGAAATCCGAGGCAATCTTCCAGGAGGAAATCGGCAACCCGATCAGCGACGTGCCCATTCCTCCGGCCGAAAACTCCACGGCCATTTATGCCGGAGCCGTTGTAAAAGACGCCGCGCATCCAGATGCCGCCAAGGCGTGGCTAGCGTTTCTGCGCTCCCCCACTGCTCTGTCCATCTTCGAGCATTACGGCTTCAAACCATATACGGGACACTCTTGAGCCCATGCGCTCAACATAAAAGGATCAGCTAAATGTCTGCGACCTCTCTGGCGGCGACAGCGCCGCCCACAAGCGGCACTCCCCTCTCCCTTGATGAAACCGGCTGGCGCAATGCCGCGATTGGCCTGCTGGCGGTCCGCTTTATTCAAGGGTTCATCTATTGGGGCGGCGGGTCCCGGCGCTTCATCTACGGTCCGCAGAAACTCAACCCACACGGCCACTGGATGGCCTATAAATTCCAGACAGCCATGCCCGGCGCCCTGCTCGGCACGGGCCATGTCATCGCCTATCTGCTGAACCATTTCGTGCTGCTCTATGCCTGCGTGATCATCTTCAGCGCCGTCGAACTGATCGCGGGACTGATGCTGATCTCGGGCTTCCTCACACGGGCGGCGGCGCTGGTGACTGTTGGGCTGTCCATCTCGCTGATGCTGATGTTCGGCTGGCAGGGAGCAACTTGCATCGACGAATGGACGATGGCGGCAGCGAACCTCGCCATGGGGGCCACGCTGGCCCTGACGGGAAGCGGCGCTTATTCGCTGGACAACGCCCTGCTGCGAGCCAATCCGCATCTTTCTGACAAAGCCTGGTTCCGTTGGCTTGGCGGCAGCCTGCCGCTACCGGTTCAAGCTGCATCCTACCGCAATCTTGCACTCGCTTTGTTCGCATTCACGGTGGCGTTCAATGTCGGCACATACAGTTACTATCGCGGCTCCGTGGTGACGCCATTCCATGGCGGCCCGGTCAGTCCCACCATTCACAGCTACGCGCTCAGCAATGGAATGCTGGCACCTGATGGCGGCGTCAGCTTCCATGCCTACCTGAACGCCGGCACACCGGAGGCGCCCGCCCACATCGTGGAGGCAACACTGCTGCAAAATGGTACCGTCGTGGCAAGCTGGAATACGGCTACGCTGACACACCTGCCGAAAACCGCCTTTAAGAACGATTTCCCTTACCAACAGTTCCGCGCAGGGCCTTATGGCATCGTCAGCGGCATGGGGGCGGCAGCCACCATCACCCTGCCGCCGGCCATGGCAAGCCATACACCGTTCACCGGCAGCGGCTACAGCCTACGCCTGACGTCCGTAAACGGACGGGCCTTCTCCTTGCCGCTTACCCTCGTCCCGCCCCCGACGCCTCCCCCTTCGAACCTACTACCATCAACAAGACCGTGACCGCCACGGCCTTGCGGCGGATCATGACCTGGCCCGATCTCAGCGCCAATGAGCGGTGCGACTGGAGCAGCGCTCTCAACACGGTCACGCACGTGTCCTGCCGACATGCTGGTTTTGACCCCGTCTCGCCTATGCGCAGACGTGTTGAGCAAGTCGGCAGCCGCTTGGGGGGGAAACCTGCCACTCGCTCGAATGTTATTTGTCGCCTGCGTAAAATCCTGCACAGACTGGATGTCATCGACTCCACACTGGAGGAACTGACCATCGCCTGGACAGCCCTGTTTGAGCGAGCTTACCATAGGATGCGGCTAGAACTCTCTTGCTCCATGCGTTTCTGCACGGCCAAGGGTATCGCCCCCGAGGCGATCACCGACGAACACCTGCCTTTGTTTGAAATTGGGCTGACGGAGTGGACGCTGCAGGCCACACCGCGTCGTTTGGTGACAGGCGTGCGGCGCGCGTGGAACAAGACTGTCACCAGCAAGGTTCAAATTATCAAGGTCGCCGCGAATGCCCTTCACCGCTCTGGCCAACCAAGCGCGGAGCGACGACCGCCAAGCACGCAGCCCTGATCAACTTGCTAGTCAAATGCCCGATGCGGCTCACGAATTTGCTCGGGCTGCGGCTCGACCAGCATTTGCTGCGGCCCGATCCACGCAAGCCGGAGATCTCCGCCATCATGATCGGCGAGGAGGAGACGAAAAATCGTGTGCCACTCATGTACCCATTATCGAGCCGGACTGCGGAAATCCTCGAAATTTGGCTGCGGGATTACCGGCCGCTGCTCGTCCAGCCCGGCAACCCGTACGTGTTCCCCGGCAAGGGAATGGGGCCGATGACGCGTGCGGGGATGCGCGACGCCGTCAAGGTTGTCACGCGTGAGAGGATTGGCGTCGAGATCAATCCCCATGCCTTCCGGCATATCGCGGCTGAGGCGTTTCTGCAGCAACCGCTAGGCGCTGACGTGCTCCCCTTTTTGTTCGCGCTCAGGCGCAGTGTCTTTCCCCTTCATGCTTGATGGTTGAGGTGGTTTCAATGTGCCCTGGGGCATGCCC
>NZ_JACHFJ010000007.1 GCF_014201825.1 Acidocella aromatica
CTAACCAAAGTCAGATCCAGCAAGTCAGAGCAAAAACCCCAACCCGGAAACGCCACCAGCGTATCCCTTCCCAGCCTATGCAATTGTCAAACAACGAAGACTAATTCACCCTTGCCTCAGAGCTCTCACCCCGCAGCGAAGGCCAACCAGTCTAACCAACCAACCGTTCAGTTTCAAGTCCAAACGCCGTCGGTGGAGCAGCTTCTATTCAATCAATCAAACACCGTCAACTCAGACGAACACAAAAAAAGTCATCGAAACCGAAACGCCCCACATAACAAACAAATAATCGATTGAAATATAACAATAAAAAATCTTCATGCAGCTTCGGATGCTTCGCATCTAGCCAGCCGACCTCGCCAGAGCCCCCTCGTGGCCAAAAAAAACGCCGGGCCATCACAGCCCGGCGCGTATTTCCCGCCATTTCAAGTACCACTCGACAAATCGCGGTATCCCCTCTTCCAGCGTGGTCGAAGGCACATAGCCGCACAGATCATGCAGCGCTCTTACATCCGCGCAGGTCTCCACCGGGTCAGCCTCCGGCTTGGGCAAGCTCACCGTCACTGCCTCGCGGCCTAGCGAATCTTCCAGTAACCGTACGAGGTCTCGCACGTATTCCGCCCGGTGATTGCCAATATTGAACAGCCGATGCGGCTCGTCATCGCCCGGCAGGTGATCAAATACCCCAAGAATCCCGGCCACGATGTCGTCGATATACGTAAAATCCCGCTTCAGACCGCCGTTTTCGTATAACGTCACCGGCTCTCCAGCCATGATCGCCTCGGCGAACCCGAAATACGCCATATCCGGCCGTCCCCACGGCCCGTACACGGTGAAGAAGCGCAGCCCGGTCTGCTTCAGCCCGAACAGATGCGTGTACGAAGCGCTCATCAGCTCATCCGCCCGCTTGGTCGCGGCATAGAGCGAGGATGGCTTATCCGCCCGCTCGCTCTCGGCATAGGGCAGCACCGAACCGGTTCCGTAAACCGAGGACGAGCTGGCATAAATCAGATGCTTCACGCTCTTCGTGTGCCGCGCCAGTTCCAGCAGCGAGAGATGCCCCGTGAGATTGGATGCCGCATAAGCGAACGGGTTTTCCAGCGAGTAGCGCACCCCCGCTTGCGCCGCGACATGCACGATCACCTCCACGCCATCGCCCAGGCGCAGCACCGAAGCATGGTCGGCAATATCCAACTTATGGAAGGTAAACCCCTTACCAAGCCGGGCCAGCCGGGCCTGTTTCAGCCGCACATCATAATAGGTGTTGAGGTCATCCACCCCCACAACCTCGACGCCCCTGGCCAGCAGCGCCTGCGCTACGTGATAACCAACAAACCCGGCAACGCCAGTAACCAGGACACGCATCAGCCGACGAGCCTGTCTTCAAGCAGGGTAAGAATCGCATGCCCCAGCGTGATGTGGCATTCCTGCACCCGCGCGGTATCGATCTCTGGAACCACAATCGCGAGGTCACAGAGAGGCAGCGCCAGCCCGCCATCGCCGCCCAGCAGCCCGACGCTGACAATGCCCATCTCCCGCGCCGCCCGCAGCGCCCCCAGTATATTGGCCGATTTGCCCGAGGTGGTAATGCCGAACAATACATCCCCTGCCCGGCCCAGGCCGTGCAGGGGGCGAGCGAACATCTCCTCTACGCCGAAATCATTCACCGCCGCGGTCACCGCCGAGGTATCCAGCGCCAGCGTAATTGCAGGCCAGCTTTGGCGCGCCACCGCCCCGCGCAGGCGGATAACCAGCTCTGTCGCCAGATGCTGGGCATCCGCTGCCGACCCGCCGTTGCCGCAGAAAATCAACTTCCCCCCGGCCCGAATTGTCTTTTCACAGGCATCCACCACGGCCAGCACGGGGGCGGCGTTTTCCGCCAGGGCCAGCTTCAGCTCCGCCGAGCGCCGCAGCATCGCGGCATAGCGCCCAGCCTCGGTTTCTTGCGTCGAAATACTAAACTCCCGCCCCTTGTTTCATGGGGCTTATACGTCAGCGCGCCGTTACTGCGCCACCCAGCCGCCATCCATGGAATGGGCCACGCCGGTCATGGTCTCCGCGCCCTCGGAGCACAGAAACACCGTCAGCGCGCCTAAATGCTCCGGCGTGGTAAATTTCAGCATCGGCTGCTTCTCGGCCAGAAGCTTCTTCTTCTCGGCCTCGACATCGGTGCCGTTGGCCGCCGCGCGGTCCTCCAGCTGCTTCTGCACCAGCGGGGTCAGCACCCAGCCAGGGCAGATGGCGTTCACGGTAACGCCGCTATTTGCCAGCTCGATCGCCGCCACCTTGGTCGCCCCCAGCACGCCATGCTTGGCGGCCACGTAGGCCACCTTATTGGCGCTGGCCACCAGCCCATGGGCCGAGGCGATGTTGATGATCCGCCCCCAGCCCTTGGCCTTCATGCCTGGAATGGCTGCCTTCATTCCGTGGAACACGGCCGAAAGATTAAGGGCGATGATCGCATCCCATTTCGCGTCCGGGAAGTCTTCTACAGGCGCCGTGAACTGGATGCCTGCGTTATTGACCAGAACATCCAGCCCTCCCAGCGTCGCCTGCGTCTTGGCGACAAGCCCGGCAACCCCCTCCGCCTTGCTCAGATCCGCGCCGTCATAGCCCACTTTCACGGAAAATTCTTGGGCCAGCCCTACGCGCAGGGCCTCGATCTCCCCGGCATCGCCAAAACCGTTCAACATCACATCCGCGCCCTCTGCCGCCAGCGCCCGGGCGATCCCGAGGCCAATGCCGCTTGTCGAGCCGGTTACCAGAGCCACCTTGCCTTTTAACGCCATCTCGAACACTCCCGTTTTGCCCTGCGGCAACAGCATCATGCGCCCCAACCCGCGTCAAGCATTGGTAGTGTCTCAGTTTGAAATTTCTGCCGCCGCTTTTTTGTAAACCGCCGGGCGGTTTGGTTTGGCGGCGCGAGCGTCGATCAGCTTCACCACGTCCTCCATGCTCCACAGCGTGGCGCTCAGGCCAGCCGCCATAGCCGGGGAGCAACGCAGCGTCTTGTGCTGGCGGACGAAGTTGTACCAGACGGTATAAAGCGCCACCATGTCCGTGTGGCTTTCCACCTTCTTGGAGAAGCCATTGGTCAGCCGTGTGAACCGGCGCATGGACATGCGCATGGTGAGGTTCTGGCGCTCCACGTAGCTCGTGGAAACGTGCTTCTGATCCGGTTTGCCCTCAATGCGGGTTTTCTTGATGCCGGTGCATTCAGCCGGGCTGTAGCGCCCAGGGGCGGAGGTCGTCTCGCCGTACATTTTCACCAGCATGGCGTAATCGACATTGGCCCCGAACGCATCCTCCACGGCGTCCAGATAGGCCTTGTGGCCGTCCGTGGTGAGTTGGACGCGATTAGCGAGGCGATCCGCCACGTCCAGCATGAACTCATGAGCATAGCCAGCATCACGACCGCCCACCAAGAAGGCCACAATCAGCTTGCTGTCAGCATCCAGAGCGGTCCAGGTCCATACATCGCCCGCACCTTCTGGGGCAGCTTTAGCCGCCGCCACGTTTTTCTGCTTGGCGTAGCAGAAGGACCAAATCTCATCGCACTGCACACGCTTGGATCGGACATTCCGCACCGCCTCGTTGTGGAAGGCTTCACAAGCCGCGCCAGCATCGGCCAGCAGCTTCGCCACGGTGTTGATGCTCACATCCGCGATCCGCGACACGGAGCGCATGGACGAGCCCTCGCAAAGCATCGTGAGGATATTGGCGCGCTGGGCAATGCTGAGCTTGTTCATGCTCATTTTATATGAACTTTTATGCTTAGCGTCAAGGATATTTACTCAGATGCATCCACCTCTAGTTCGCCCAGAAATGATAGCTGCCGATTTTTGTCGAAAGTGCCAGGAAATGCCCGGTCAAATTTCTTAATAAACTCGTCCTTATCGTCACAAACTTTCATAATGTTGGTGACAACAGCTACTTGTTTTTCAAGATGCGGCTGGCCAATTTCCTTGCTTAAAAATTGGTGGTGACGGCTTCTTCTTTGCCATTTTTCGTCAGCCGGATTTTTCTGTTCGATCTCCTGAATAACTCCAACAGGAAGACGATCATATATCATCCATTTGGTGAGTTTTCCGGCGAATCTCGGCCCGCGTGTACCATTTGCCAGTCCGCCGGCCGGAGGCCATTGCCATCCCCACAACCGGAACATCTCTTTGTAGAACTCCTCTGGGAATCGCTGTGACCAAGGAAGAAGTTCTGGAGATATGTACGCAGATAATATCTTACGCAGCTCACTCCTGTCTCTTACTTCCTGATACCGGGTAGCTTCGTCAACCAGGGCAATAATGCCCACATGGGCCAGGCCGCGCATAAGCGATTCGGCCCGTTCAGCGGCGGGCAATTGGGTTTTGCTCAGGGCTTTCGCTGCACGGGCTTTAAGCCACACGTCGCAAATATGCGGTATAAGCTCAGCGCGGATGCCGTGAGCCGTACCACCAGATCGAGACCCCGCAGTGTACAAGATTGGCTCAAACTCCATCAGCTCCATATCATTGATAATGAACGGTTTTAGGGCGCTGGCGGTCAAAAAATAAGGGAGTTGTCCAGCACCCTCAATGGATGCTCTTTTCCAGTCTTGTCCCCCAGGATTCCTTCCGAGGGCCTTTCCCATTCCGCGCATTGAAATAACCCTCGTCCCGTCATCCAAGACGGCACAAGGGATAACAGAATCGCCTATCTCCAACTCTCCGAGAGCAATCGCTTGGCGAACATTTGGGGGTATCACCTCAGGCTCTACCGCGCCTCGCCACCGCGCCTTTGCAGCGGTCTTAGCAATCTCCCGCCGCTCTTCGGTAGTAAGTTTACTTGCACGCGCCTTGCCGCCGAGCGCTTGTGGAGATGGTGCGTTCTCATCACTGGACAAATTGCGGCTCCATGCTTGCTGATCATTCTCTGATTAGCAAGCATGGAGCCGGCCAAGCAAGCATTTATTTTTTTATGCTTGCTGTTTTTTTCCATCTCTTTTCCGCCGCCTTTTTAGCAATCTCTGCCCGACGTTCCGGCGGCATCTTCGCCGCCCGCGCCTTCCCGCCCAGCTTCCCCAGGGTAGCGGCAGCGGACGCGGGTGCGATGTCCTCGGTTTCCTCGCCAGTTGCGATTCTCATGACTTTCACGGCATTGCCGATCACATCAGCGGGGCGCTTCTCGCCTTTGGGGCCTTTAGGCATCCTCGTCACCATTTGTGGCGGTCTGCATATAATTGACGACTGAACTTTGATCGTTGGCCGCCAAGGTAAAGGCTTGCGCTAAATGCAGTCGAGCATCCATTAGCGTCCATGCGCCGCTTTTGTAGTTCTCCAGAACAGTATCAAGGTAACGGTCTAAGAGAATGTGTTGCTTTTCCGTCAATTCCAATGTCACGGCGTACTCCTATGCTTTCCGCTAAGCATAGGTCATCTGGCCCGGAAATGCACGGCCCAAGGAGTCTAACTCCTGAGATTTTCAAACTGAGACACTACCCAAGCATTCCGTGGGCGTTCCCTCCCGCCGCCTATATGAGTACAACCAAGCACAAAGAGGAGGAGTTTCCTGTCTCATGGATATGCAGACCGACCCGCGTCACCCGCATCACGCCCCCCTGCCCCCGATGCCCAAAGTTCCCCGCCCCAAAGGATGCGAAGGTGTCGGCCTGGTGCTCCAGGGCGGCGGCGCGCTGGGCGCCTATCAGGCCGGGGTGTACCAGGCACTGCACGAGGCGGGGCTGGAGCCGGACTGGATCGCCGGCATGTCCATCGGCGCCATCAACTCCGCCATCATCGCGGGTAACCCGCCAGAGCACCGCGTCGCCAAGTTGGAGAAATTCTGGCTCGATATCACGGCGCGCGATCCGTACACCGTCTGGCCCGAGGGCGACTACGCCCGCATGCTACGCAACATGGTCTCAGCCATGAACGGCGTGCTGTTCGGCCAGCCTGGCTTCTTCCGCCCCCGCCCCTTCTCCGGTTTCTTCGCCCCGCGCGGCTCGCGCGCCGCCACCGCATTGTACGACACCGCCCCCTTGCGCCGCACGCTGGAGACCCTGGTCGATTTCGACCTGATCAACGACGGCCCGATACGCTTCGCGGTGGGCGCGGTGAATGTCGCCACCGCCAATTTCCAGTATTTCGACAATCACGACGTGGAAATCGGTCCCGAGCACATCATGGCCTCGGGCGCCCTGCCCCCCGGCTTGCCGATGATCCGCATCGGCCGCCACCGCTACTGGGATGGCGGGCTGGTCTCCAACACCCCGCTGCAACACTTGCTCGACCATATTGGCGGACGCAACATGCTGGTCTTCCAGGTCGATCTGTTCTCGGCTCAGGGTGATATCCCGCGCGACATGCCTGAGGTCCTGGCCCGCATGAAGGACATCCAGTACTCATCCCGCACCCGCACCACCACCGATCATTTCCTGCAAACTCACCGTTTGCAGCAGGACCTGCGCGAGGCCCTGCACATGGTGCCGCCGGAGTTGCTCACCGAGAAACAGCAGGAAATGAAGGCCGATCTCGAGCGCCTGCCCGAAATCAACATCATGCAGCTGATCTACCAACAGAAGGCTTATGAGGGCGACGCCAAGGATTACGAGTTCAGCCGCATCTCGATGAAGGAACACTGGCGCGCCGGCTATTACGACACGCGCAACACATTGGCCCATAGCGACTGGTTCACCTTCACGGGTGAGGGCGGCATCAACTCCTACGACATCCACCGCATGGGCGAGTGATCCCAAGCTCCCGGCAAAACCCTGCCAAGCCGGCGCCCTCCCCTTGCGCGCGGCGCGGCGGCCATGGCAACCAATGCGCCCGTTAACCCCCGGAGCCGGAAAACCTTGAGCGACTTATTCGAGAGCGGTGCGAGCAAAGACTACGGCGCGAAGGACATCGAGGTCCTCGAGGGCCTGGAACCCGTCCGCCGCCGCCCCGGCATGTATATCGGCGGGACGGACGAAACCGCCCTGCACCACCTCGCCGCCGAAATCCTGGACAACTCCATGGACGAAGCCGTGGCCGGCCATGCTAGCGTCATCGAGATGACACTGGAGCCCGGCAACAAGCTCACGGTGCGCGACAATGGCCGCGGCATCCCCATCGACCCGCACCCGAAATTCAAAGACAAATCCGCACTCGAGGTGATTCTCACCACGCTCCACTCGGGCGGCAAATTCTCCGGCAAGGCCTACGCCACCTCGGGCGGCCTGCATGGCGTCGGCTCCTCCGTGGTCAACGCCCTTTCCACCAGCTTCACGGCAGAGGTCGCGCGCGAAAAGAAGCTCTACCGCCAGGACTATTCCCGTGGCATCCCGCAGACCAAGCTCGTCGAGGTCGGCCCGGTGCAGAACCGCCGCGGCACCTCCATCAGCTTTGTCCCCGATGCCGATATCTTCGGTCCGCTGAAATTCTCCCCCGCCCGGCTCTACAAGCTCTGCCGCTCCAAGGCCTACCTGTTCCGTGGCGTGCGCATCCGGTGGTCCTGCGACCCGTCGCTGATCAAGGCGGAGTCGGACGTTCCCGCCCAGGCCGAATTACACTTCCCCGGCGGCCTGCGCGATTCGCTCGCCGCCGAACTCGGCGACACCGCCCTGGTCCTGCCCGAGATCTGGGCCGGCGAGGCCAAATTCGCCCCCGTTAACGGCCAGGAGCAGGGCAAGCTGGAATGGGCACTCGCCTGGGTGGAACAAGGCGACTCCAGCATCGACACCTATTGCAACACCGTCCCCACCCCGCTCGGCGGCACGCATGAGGCCGGGTTCCGCGCCGCGTTGCTGAAAGGCCTGCGCGCCTGGGCCGAGACACGCGGCAATAAGCGGGGTGCCGCCATCATCGCCGAGGACGTGCTGGGCTCCCTCCGCGCCAAACTCTCCCTATTCATCCGAGAGCCGCAATTCCAAGGCCAGACCAAAGAGAAGCTGACCACCTCCGAGGCCACGCGTCTCACCGAAACCTCGCTGCGCGACCGCTTCGACCATTTCCTCGCGGGCGACCCGGCCAATGCCGACAATTTGCTGGCCTTCGTCGTCGACCGCGCCGAAGAACGCCTGCGCCGCAAGGAGCAGAAGGACACCCCCCGCAAATCCGCCACACGCCGCCTCCGCCTGCCTGGCAAACTCGCCGACTGCGCCACGGAGAACGCCGAAGGTACGGAAATTTTCCTGGTCGAGGGCGACTCCGCAGGCGGCTCCGCCAAACAGGCCCGCAACCGCAACACCCAGGCGATTCTGCCGCTCAAGGGCAAGATCCTCAACGTCGCCTCCGCCTCAGGCGAAAAGCTGCGGCAGAATCAGGAGCTGAAGGACCTTATCGAGGCCCTGGGCTGCGGCGCCGGGCAAAACTTCAACCGCGCTGCCCTGCGCTACGAGCGCATCATCATCATGACGGATGCCGATGTGGACGGCGCGCATATCGCCTCGCTGCTGATGACCTTTTTTTACCGCGAGCTGCCGGAGCTCATCCGCCACGGCCATGTGTACCTGGCCCAGCCGCCGCTCTACCGAATCGTACACGGCGCCAAGAGCATCTACGCCATGGACGATGCCGAGCGCGAAAAACTGGTGAAGAAGTTCAAGCCCGGCGCGAAGCTGGAGATCAGCCGCTTCAAAGGTCTCGGTGAAATGCCGCCCGCCGTGCTGAAGGAAACCACCATGGACCCGGCCAAGCGCACATTGCTGCGCATCATGGCCTCGCCTGAGACCCGCGCCGCAACCTCCGACTTGGTTGAGCAGTTAATGGGCAAGCGCCCCGAACTGCGCTTTCAATTCATCCAGGAAAATGCAGGCAAGGTTGTGGAGCTGGACATCTAGCGCACAACAAAAAACGGCTCCGGGCCGCCCCGGAGCCGTTTTTTACAATCCGTTAACGGATAAGGTCAGACCAGCTTCTTCAGCGTCGGAGAGGCCTTGAAGCGCACGGTCTTGCCGGCCTTCACCTTGATCTCCTCGCCAGTGCGCGGGTTCACGCCCTTGCGCGCCTTGGTCTTACGCACGGTGAAGGTGCCGAAGCTCGGCAGTGTAAACTTACCGTTCTTCTTCATCTCCTTAACAATCGCCTCGATCAGGTCGGTCGCGGCGCGGTTCGCGGCAACACCCGTAATTTCGGCGGAGTTCTGGATAACTTCAGCAATAAATGCCTTCGACATATATATAAGCCTCTTTCCTGTTTACGCGGCCTGGGCGGGCTATTTTCGCCAAACCACTGTTCCTACCAGTCAAAAACGCTCCAGGCGCGACTGCGAACAGCCGGGCGCGTTGGCAAAATGTCTAGCCTGCACCTAGAAAAAACACCATAGCATTGCGCCGGGCGGCATTAAAAATATTAGATGTGGGAAAGAAGAATGGTGCCCAGGGGCGGAATCGAACCACCGACACTGCGATTTTCAGTCGCATGCTCTACCAACTGAGCTACCTGGGCACTTGGGTAGCGGGTGACTAGCCTAGGCTGTCCCCTGTTGCAAGTCCGCTGGTGCTGTCACTGGGAATTGAACCCAGGACCTCTTCATTACCAATGAAGTGCTCTACCCCTGAGCTATGACAGCGTGCGGTGGGCGCCCCTATATTCAATCCTGCGGCGGGACGCAACATCCCACGGCGCATTAAGTTGACACTTTCTGCGCGAGGCGGTTTGAACAAGCCGCATGAAAGCTCCGCAGACTCCTCCCAAACCAAGCCCGGCCGAGGCCTCCCGGGCCACGCGGGAGGCTGCCGAAGCCGCAGCCCTGCGGACGAATCTGCAGCGCCGCAAGGCCCAGGCGCGCGCCGCAGCCCCCCCCGCCCCCGAAAAGGAAGACGACAAATGCCGGTAATGTCCGACCACTGGATTCGCCAGCAGGCCCAGCAGCATGGGATGATCGAGCCCTTCGTCGAGGCACAGAAGCGCGATGGCGTGGTCTCCTATGGCCTCTCCTCTTATGGCTACGACGCCCGCTGCGCCGAGCATTTCAAGATCTTCACCAACGTCGATTCGGCGGTGGTGGACCCCAAGGAATTCAACCCGGCCAGCTTCGTGGACCGCACCGGCCCCGTCTGCATCATTCCGCCCAACAGCTTCGCCCTGACCCACACGGTGGAATATTTCCGCATCCCGCGTGATGTTTTGGTGATTTGCCTTGGCAAATCCACCTATGCGCGCTGCGGCATCATCGTGAACGTCACGCCGCTGGAGCCCGAATGGGAAGGCCAGGTGACGATCGAGATTTCCAACACCACCCCGCTTCCGGCCAAGATCTACGCCGGCGAGGGCATCTGCCAGTTCCTGTTCCTCAAGGGCGAAAGCCCGTGCGAGATCTCCTATGCCGACAAGGCCGGCAAATATATGGGCCAGCGCGGCGTCTCGCTGCCAAGGATGTAAGATTACATGGATTCGATTCGCATTACCGGCGGCGTGCCGCTTAACGGCACCATCGCCATCTCGGGCGCCAAAAACGCCGCCCTGCCGCTGATGACCTGCGGCCTCCTCACCGATGAAACCCTGACCCTGACCAACGCCGCCCGTCTGGCCGATCTGCAGACCATGGCGGACCTGCTGCGCCAGCACGGCATCTCGGTGGAATGGAACGGGCGCAGCATCTCGCTTGGCGGCCCCATCACCAACACCGAGGCCCCGTACGACATTGTGCGCAAGATGCGCGCCTCGATTCTCGTCCTCGGCCCGCTCCTGGCCCGCTGCCGCGAGGCCCGCGTCTCCCTGCCCGGCGGCTGCGCCATCGGCACCCGTCCGGTGAACCTGCACCTCAAGGGGCTGGAAGCCATGGGTGCCAAGATCAAGCTCGATGGCGGCTATGTGGACGCCTCCGCCCCGCAGGGGCTGAAGGGCGCAACCATCGTGTTCCCCTTCGTCTCCGTCGGCGCCACCGAGAACCTGCTCATGGCCGCCTCGCTGGCCGATGGCGTGACCACGCTGAAGAACGCCGCCCGCGAGCCGGAAATCTCCGACCTCGCGCACTGCCTCATCGCCATGGGCGCGAAAATCGAGGGCGTCGGCACGGACACGCTGGTTATCGAGGGCGTGAAATCCCTGCACGGTGCCGAGCACGCCATCCTGCCGGACCGCATCGAAACCGGCACCTACGCCTGCGCCGCCGCCATCACCGGCGGCAATCTCTTCCTTGAGAACGCCCGCGCGGCCGATCTCGGCGCGGTGCTCACCTCGCTGCGCGAGGCGGGGATCGTCGTCACCGAGGAAGCCAACGGCTTCCGCGTCGCCCGCGCCAACGGGCTGCACGGGGTGGACGTGATGACCGAACCCTTCCCCGGCTTCCCCACGGACATGCAGGCCCAGTTCATGGCGCTGATGGCGGTGGCGGACGGCGCCTCGATGATCACCGAGACCATCTTCGAGAACCGCTTCATGCACGTGCCCGAGCTCAACCGCATGGGGGCAAAAATCAACGTCCACGGCTCCTCGGCCATCATCCGGGGCGTGAAGCAGCTCTCCGGCGCCCCGGTCATGGCCACGGATCTGCGCGCCTCCTTCTCCCTGGTGCTGGCCGGTCTGGCGGCGCAAGGCGAAACCACCATCTCCCGCGTCTATCACCTGGACCGCGGCTACGAGGCGGTGGAACAGAAACTCACCGCCTGCGGCGCGCGGATTGAACGGGTAGCCTGAACTTCCCACATACCGGGGCATGGACGCCTTCAAGCTGGACCGCTTCACCGCCGCCCAGGCCCCGGTTATCGACATTATCCGCCGCGAACTCGCGGACGGGCGCAAACGCTCGCACTGGATGTGGTTCATCTTCCCCCAGATTGAGGGGCTAGGCTTTTCCGCCATGTCGCAGCGTTACGCCATTTCCGGGCTGGAGGAGGCCAAAGCCTATCTCGCCCACCCGGTTCTCGGGCGGCGGCTGCTCGAATGCACCCGCCTCGCCATGCAATCCGGCAACAGCGCGCTGGACATCTTCGGCCCCATCGACGCGCAGAAACTCCGCTCCTGCCTAACCCTCTTCGCCGCCGCCAGCGACGATCCGGTCTTCCCCCTGGCTTTGGCGCAATTCTTCAACGGCGAGCGGGACGACGCCACGCTGACCAAACTTACGGCGTAAGACGCAATTCCATATTCACTACCTCCACTGGCAACCCGCCGCGCGGATGGGTGTAAATCCCCCGCCCCACCTCCACAAAACCGCAACGCGCATAAAACGGAGCCGCATTCAGCGTCGCCTCCAGCCGCACCAGCCCGTCGAGCCGCGCCGCCGCCACGCCAATCTCCAGTAATCGCCGCCCCAGCCCGGCCCCGGCAGCCTCAGGGCGCACAAACAGCCGCGTCAACACGCCAGGCGCAGTATCCACAAAGCCGAGAATCATCCCACCTGCCTCGGCCACGCGCACAGCGCCGCCGCCGATCACCTCTTCGTAATGCGCGGCATCGCGGCCATCCATCCAGGCAGTGATCTGCGCGGGGGCGTAATATCCCGCCGCCCCCCCGAATCGCCGCCGCCGTCACATCATAGAGCGCCTGCCCCTCGCCCGCCCGCGCCGGACGGATGATGGGCATCACCCGTTCAGCTCGACGATCTTGATCCGCTTACCCTGGGTGGAGAGCGCGATCTCGCCCCGGATCAGCCGCAGCGCATCCTCGCCGAACATCTCCCGCCGCCAGCCTTCCAGGATCGGGTTCGGCGCGGTCTCGTCCAGCGCCAGCGCCTCGATCTCCTCGCCGCTGGCCACCAGCCGCGCCGCCACGTTGTTCTGCTCGGCGGCGGCGTTCAGCAGCACCTTCAACAGCGCCACCAGAGCCGGAGAAGCGCGCGGCGTATCACGGGGCCGCTCGATGCGCGGCAAATCCGCTTCGCCCAGCGCCTTGGCCTCGGCAATCGCCGCCAGCAGCGAGACGCCCGATTTGCCATTGGCGAAGCCGGCGGAAATCCCGCGCGCCCGGGTCAGCGCCTCGGCGTTATCCGGCGCCAGCGCCGCCACTTCGGGGATCTGCTCATCCTTCAGCAACCGCCCGCGCGGGATGTTGACCCGCTGCGCCTCGCGCTCGCGCCACGCGGCGATGGCTTTCACCAGGGCCAGCTGGCGGCGGTTATTGGTGCGGATCTTCAGCCGCTCCCAGGCCCGGGCTGGGTCCACCCGATAGGTGTTCGGGTCCGCCAGCACTTCCATCTCCTGGCCCACCCACTCCAGCCGCCCTTCCACACGCAGCCGGGCGGAAAGCTTCTCGTACACGGTGCGCAGATGCGTCACATCGGCGGCGGCGTAGTCGATCTGCGCCTTGGTCAGCGGCCGGGCCGACCAGTCGGAGAAGCGGTATGTCTTATCTATATGCCCCCCGGTAAGCGACTGCACGAGCGAGTCATACCCCACCTGATCGCCAAACCCGGCCACCATGGCCGCCACCTGGGTATCGAACAGATTGACCGGCACCGCCCCGAACAGCAGCAGAAAAATTTCCACATCCTGGCGGCAGGCATGGAACACCTTCACCGGCTCGGGCTTGGCCAGCAGCTCGCCCAGCGGGGCGAGATCAATGCCCTTGGCCATCGCGTCCACCACCGCCACGTCCTGCGTGCCCGCCAGCTGCACCAGGCACAGCTCCGGGTAATAGGTCTTCTCGCGCATGAACTCGGTGTCCACCGTGATGAACTCTTCCTCGGCCAGACGCGCGCAGAGGCTGGCCAGAGCCTCGGTGGTAGTGATGAACTGGGTTGGTATCTCGGTCATATCCCTCCCTTAACTCCCTACCGGCTTGACAGGAAGCAGCCCCCGGTTTCTTTGCCCGCCATGGAACAGATTCACGCCTATCGCTCTCATAATTGCGCCGCCCTGCGCAGCTCCGACATCGGTAAAACCGCCCGGCTTTCCGGCTGGGTGCATGCCAAGCGCGACCATGGCGGTCTGTTGTTCATCGATCTGCGCGACCATTACGGCCTGACGCAATGCGTGTTCGCCTCCGGCACCCCGGCCTTCGCCGCCGCCGAGACCGCGCGCGTCGAGTCGGTCATCACCGTCACCGGCAACGTAGTCGAGCGCGCTCCCGGCACCACCAACCCCAAGCTCCCCACCGGCGAAATCGAGCTGCGCGTGGACACGCTGGAGGTCCAGGGCCCGTCGGATGTTCTGCCCATCCAGGTGGCGGGCAACGAGAACTACCCGGACGAGCTGCGCCTGAAATACCGCTTCCTCGATTTGCGCCGCGAGCAGGTGCACAAGAACATCATGCTGCGCGCGGGCGTCATCGCCTCCTTCCGCCGCCGCATGATCGAGTCCGGCTTCACCGAGTTCCAGACGCCGATCCTCACCGCCTCCAGCCCCGAGGGCGCGCGCGACTTCCTGGTTCCCGCCCGCAACCATCCGGGCAAGTTCTACGCCCTGCCCCAGGCCCCGCAGCAGTTCAAGCAGTTGCTCATGGTCGCCGGGTTCGACCGTTACTTCCAGATCGCCCCCTGCTTCCGCGACGAAGCCTCCCGCGCCGATCGCTCCCCGGGCGAGTTCTACCAGCTCGACTTCGAGATGAGCTTCGTCACCCAGGAGGACGTGTTCAACACCATCGAGCCGATCCTGCACGGCGTGTTCGACGAGTTCGCCAATGGCCGCGATGTCGGCAAGCCGCCCTTCGAGCGCATCCCCTACGATGTGTCGATGCTGAAATACGGCTCCGACAAGCCGGATTTGCGCAACCCGATCGTGATCTCGGACGTCACCGACGCCTTCCGTGACTCGAGCTTCGGCCTGTTCGCCCGCATCATCGAGGGCGGCGGCATCGTCCGCGCCATCCCCGCCCCGGGCGCTGGCGGCAATCCCCGCTCGTTCTTCGACAAGCTGAACGAATGGGCGCGCGCCGAAGGCGCTGGCGGCCTTGGCTACATCACCTTCTCCGAAGCCGGTCCGCAGGGCCCCATCGCCAAGAACCTCTCGCCCGAGCGCGCCGAGGCCATCCGCGAGATCTGCGGCCTGAAGGCGGGCGACGCCGTATTCTTCGCCGCCGGTAAGGAACTGGACGCCGCCAAGTTCGCAGGCTCCGTACGCACCAAGCTCGGCAACGATCTCGGCCTGATCAAGGCGGGCGAGTTCAAGTTCTGCTGGATCGTCGATTTCCCGATGTACGAGTACGACGAGGAACTGAAGCAGGTCGTGTTCAGCCACAACCCGTTCTCCATGCCGCAGGGCGGAATGGAAGCGCTGGAGGGCCAGGACCCGCTGACCATCAAGGCCTTCCAGTACGACATCGTCTGTAATGGCATCGAACTGTCGTCGGGGGCCATCCGTAACCACCGCCCGGACATCATGCTGAAGGCCTTCGAGATCGCCGGTTACGGCCCGGAAGAGGTGGAAGCCCGCTTTGGCGGCATGCTCAACGCCTTCCGCTATGGCGCCCCGCCGCATGGCGGCTCCGCCCCGGGCATCGACCGTATCGTCATGCTCCTGGCCGACGAGCCGAACATCCGCGAAGTCATCGCCTTCCCGCTCAACCAACAGGGTGAAGATTTGATGATGGGCGCTCCCGCCCCTGTACCCGCCGCGCGGCTCAAGGAACTCTCCATCGCTCTGGCGATGCCGCCAAAGCCCGTTAAATCCTAAGCCTTTCCCGGCCAAGCGGCTGCCCCGCTTGGCCGTTTTTTTATCCGGCGGGCTGCCCCGGCAGCTCCGCTTCAAGAATCCCCTTCCTGTCACAAAAGCTTCACGCTACCGTCACAGCACTGTCACGGAACGCGCCTAAGGAAGCGCTCATGGAAATAGCGAGTCATCAAAATATGTCATCCGACATGGGGCTGCCCGACGCCCTCCGCCAAGCTACCCGCAGCAGCGATGCGCGCGTCTCCATCCGCAACCTGAATTTCTATTACGGCGAGACGCACGCCCTCAAGAACGTCTCGATCGACTTCCCCGACCGGCAGACCACGGCCATGATTGGCCCCTCCGGCTGCGGCAAGTCGACGCTTCTGCGCGTCCTCAACCGTATGTACGACCTCTATCCCGGCCAGCGCGCCGAGGGCGAGGTGCTGATCAACGGCCAGAACATTGTCGCTCCCGGCCAGGATTTGAACCAGCTTCGCCGCCGCGTCGGCATGGTGTTCCAGAAACCCACCCCGTTCCCCAAATCCATCTACGAGAACGTGCTCTTCGGCGTGCGCCTGCACGAGAAGCTCTCCAAGGCCGAGCTGGATGAGCGCGTGGAATGGGCCCTCACCCGCGCCGCCCTCTGGAACGAGGTGAAGGACCGCCTGAACAGCTCGGCCCTGGGCCTCTCCGGTGGCCAGCAGCAGCGCCTGTGCATCGCCCGCTCCATCGCCGTCCGCCCGGACGTGCTGCTGCTCGACGAGCCCACCTCCGCGCTGGACCCGATCAGCACGCTCAAGATCGAGGAGTTGGTGGACGAGTTGAAGCGGGATTTCTGCATCGTCATCGTTACCCACAACATGCAGCAGGCCGGTCGTTGCGCCGATCAGGTGGCGTTCTTCTATCTCGGCGAGCTGGTCGAGGTCGGGCCGTCGAGCCAGATCTTCACCGCCCCGCGCGAGCGCAAGACGCAAGAATACATCACCGGCCGCTTCGGCTGAGCAAGGGATCCGCACCATGGCCGACGAGCCGAAACACATCGTATCCTCTTTCGAATCGGATCTGAAGAAGCTTCACGACATGATCGCGATGATGGGCGGTCTGGTTGAGCGCGCCGTCGCCGATGGCTCGTCAGCCCTGCTGGACCACGACCCGGATCTGGCCGCCCGCGTGATCGAGCACGACCCGAAGATCAACGCCGAGCAGCATAATGTCGAGCTGTTCGCGGTGCGCCTGCTGGCCCTGCGCCAGCCGGTGGCGGACGATCTGCGCCAGGTCATCCAGGCGCTGAAGGTGGTTACCGACCTTGAGCGCATTGGCGATCTCGCAGCCAATATCGCCAAGCGCAGCATCGTCATCAACCAGGTGGCCAGCAGCTTCTCGCTCTCCAGCCTGGGCCAGATGGCCACGCTGGTGCAGCAGAACCTTAAATCCTGCATCGACAGCGTCGGCGAGGCCAACCCGCAGAAGGCCGTCGCCGTATGGCGTGCCGATCAGGCGGTGGATGACCTCTACAACGCCATCTTCCGCGAGCTGATCACCTACATGATGGAAGACGCGCGCAACATTACCGCCTGCACGCATCTGCTGTTCATCGCCAAGAACCTCGAGCGCATCGGCGACCACACCACCAACATCGCCGAGCTGACCTATTACGCCGTCACTGGCGAAAGCCTGCCGGATTTCCGTCCCAAGGGCGACAATACCGCCGCCTACATGCCCTCCAACGCCGGTTAAGATGTCCGATCTGAACAAACCTTACATCCTCATCGTCGAAGACGAAGCGCCGCTGGTCACGCTGCTGCGCTACAATCTTGAGAAACAGGGTTTCCGTGTCGAGGACACCGGCGACGGCGGTGAGGCGCTGACCCGCATTACCGAGGCGCCGCCCGACCTGCTGCTGCTGGACTGGATGCTGCCGACCATGTCGGGCATTGAGTTGTGCCGCCAATTGCGCCGCCGCCCGGCTACGCGCGCGCTTCCCATCATCATGCTCACCGCCCGCGCCGAAGAGCAGGATGCCGTGCGCGGCCTGGATACGGGGGCCGACGACTACATTACCAAGCCCTTCTCCACCGAAGCGCTGATCGCCCGCATCCGGGCCCTGCTGCGCCGCTCCGGCTCGGTGCCGCAGAAGCTGAAGCTAAATTTCCACGATATCTCGCTGGACCCGGCCTCACACCGCGTCATCCGCAACGGCCGCGCCCTGCATCTCGGCCCCACCGAGTTCCGCCTGCTGGAATTCTTCCTGCGCCACCCCAAGCGCGTATTCTCGCGCGAGGATGTGCTGAACGCCGTCTGGGGACGGGACATCCATGTCGAGCCCCGCACCGTGGACGTGCATATCCGCCGCCTGCGCAAGGCCATCAACGGCCCAGGCGAAGTTGATATCGTCCGCACCGTGCGCGCCGCCGGTTACGCACTGGACCTGGATCTGGGCGAGGTCGCCTAACTAATTTGGTGGAGCCCTTATTGAAAAATGGCTCCACCAAAAATTTCTGTTATTTTCTGAACCGCATCGGGTCGATGGCCGGGATAATGGCACCAGCCGGGCCCGGGTCCTCACCCTTCACCATCGCCGTCACCAGCACACTGGCGGCGGGCGCGGTCTGGATACCATAGCCCCCCTGCCCCACACACCAGAAGAAGCCGGGCGTCGCATTGTCCCAGCCAAAGGCAAGTGAGCGGTCCTGCGTGAAGGTGCGTAAGCCCGCCCAGCTATGCTCCACGCGCCGCACCTCGATGTTCAGCGCGTGCTGCATGCGGTCAATGCCGATCGCCACGTCCAACTCATCCGGCTGCACGTCATGCGGGGTATCCGGCGTCTCGTCGCAGGGTGTCACCATCAGCTTGGTCCGCGCCTCTGTGCGCACGTACCAGTCATGCCCGGCCGACTGCACCATCGGCCAATGCTCCACCTCGTAGGGGGCGGGGTCGATGATCGCGGCGGTACGACGGCACGGCACCAGCCCGATGGGCTGCAGCCCGGCGATTTTCGCCACCTCGTCGCCCCAGGCGCCAGCGGCGTTGATCACGATCGGCGCGGTGATTACCACATCGCCCGAGGTCTCCACCTCCCACACGCCGTTCTTGCGCTCAATCCGCGCGGCCCGGTTGCGCAGCATCAGCTGCCCGCCCGTCTGGCGCACCCGGCGCAGATAGAACTGGTGCAGCGCCGCCACATCCATGTCGAACCCATCCGACTCCAGCCCGGCGCGCACGGCGTAACCGTCGATGAGCGCGGGACAGAGCACCTTGGCCTTGGCCATGGAGATTTCCTCGATCCCCAGCCCCTGGCCGATCAGCGCATCCAGCGCCTCGGTCTGGTCGGCGGGGGCAAGGTAGAGGATCTCGCGCCCCACAGCGAGCTTGTCGGTGCCAATATCGGCGGGCGGGTCCTGGTAGAAATCGTAGGAGAGCCCGGTCAGCAACCGCACGTCGGGCGGGCCGTAATTGCGGATCCAGATTGCCGCCGACCGCCCGGTGGTGTGAAATCCCGCCTGCTCCTCCTGCTCCAGCAGCGCCACCTTATGCGTGGCCCCCAGCCCAGCGGCGGCGGAGGCGCCAACAATCCCGGCGCCGATGACAATGACATCGAAATGCGCGCTCATAATCCAAAAAACTCCTGCAGGCTGGCCAGAACCTCGGCCGGTTTATCGGCGTGCAGCCAGTGCGCGGCACCCTCGATGCGCTGGCGCATGGCGTTGGGGAACAGGCGGCGGATCGGTTCGTCAGCCTCCGCCCCCACATAGTCGGACAGCGCCCCCGAAAGGAACAGCGCCGGAGCCGTGAAGGGCTGGCATCCTGGCGGATCCACCCAGTTCAGCATATCCGGCATCGCGGCCTGTATCTCCTTGAGCCCCACGCGCCAATGCGGGTTGGCCCCCAGCACCAGATTATTGAGCAGAAAGGCCCGCATCGGTGCCGCCTTCACCGTCTGCGCCAGAGCCTGCTCCGCTACAGCACGAGTGAGGCCGGGATGCAGCTCGATGGCCAACATCGCCGCGACGTAATCGTCATAATCATGGTCGTAGGCGATGGGCGCGATATCCATCACCACCAGCTTCTCCACCAACTCCGGGCGGGTCAGCGCCAGGGCCATGGCCGTCTTGCCGCCCAGCGAGTGCCCGGCCAGCTTCACGCGCTCCAGCCCCAGATACGCCAACGTCTCCGCCACATCCGCCGCCATGGTCACGAAATCCATCGGCAGGCCGTGCGGGCTCTCCCCGTGGTTGCGCAGATCCAGCGCGATGACACGCGCCTTCCCGCTCAGTCCCCGGCTCAGCACGCCGAGATTCCGCGCCGCGCCGAACAGCCCATGCAGCAGCACGAGCGGCTCACCTTCCCCCATCTGGGTCGCGTTTAATATCATAGACATAGTTCATCACCCGCCTTGGTAAAAATCTCAAGCGCCAAGACGCGAATCCAGCTATGAGCGCAACATGATTCCCGCTTTGGTTGCCGTCGCCGCATTGTGCTTCCTGGGGTTGATCTTCTATTTCCCTCAAGCCACGGCGCTGCTCTGGGTGCTGGCGCTGGAAACCTCCCCCGATGCCTGGCTGGCTCAACTCATCGGCGGACACGAGACGATCATCGCCCTCATCAAGGCCTCCGGTATCGGGCTGGCGCTGGTGCTGGCCATCCGCCAAGGCGTTCGCTGGGACCGCTTCAATCCAGCCTTCGCCTTCGCCACCATGTTTCTCATTGGGCTGATGCACGGGCTCTATCCCGGCCTTAGCCTGGTCGACTCGCTGCGCTCGCTCATCGGCTCCTGCGCGCCGTTCCTGTTCTCCTTCGTCCGCCTGCCGCCCAACATCATCCGCTCCGTCATCCGAGCCGCCATCTGGGGGCCGCTATTCACGGTTGGCTTCGGCGCGCTGCTGGCGCTTACGGGGCTGGGGCATATGTATGTGGTGGAACAAGGGGCGCTGCGCCTTGGCGCTTCCGGTGAGCCCCCCTTCCTCGCCGGTTTTGCGCTGATTGGCATCTATGCCGGGCTAATGGAGAGCCTCGCCGCCGCCAACGCCACAACCACGTTCATGGTCGCGGTCAATTTCTGCATCGTCCTGCTCACCGGGGCGCGCACGCCGCTGTTCCTGGCCGCGCTCAACATCCTGGCCGTGCTGATCATGCAGCGCCGCCTGTATCTGCTGGCACTGGCGGGTGCGCTGGGCAGTGCCGCCATCCTCTTCGCCAAGGGGCTTACCTTCATCCGCGTCGTCGGCCTCACCGAGCTGGACGAAGCCGCCAACCTCTCCAACCGTGGCCTCGTCTGGCCCTATTTCCAGCAGGCCCTGCTCCACTCGCCCGTGTTCGGCTGGGGTGTTGGGGCGGGCAAGGTCATCATCCCCGTCACCTCCATCCTGGACCAAATGATCGGCACCAACGCCGCGCATGACGAATACTTACGCATTGGCGCCGAGGGCGGGTTCTTCGGGCTGGCTTTGCTCATCGGGCTGATGACGCTCTGGATGCTACGCGGCACCGCTGGCCTGCCACGGCCACAGCGTCATCTCATGCGACTAATTTTCATTAGCTTCGCCGTGCATTCTACCATGGACAACACCCTCATCGCCACCACCGCATCTGTATTTTTCCTTTGGATAAGCTGCATCTTCGCAAACACGGAAAATGGGACTACACCGGCCGCATGATCACGCGCCGCACCGCTCTCGCCCTTCCCTTCGGCCTGCTTGCTCCCGCCGCTTACGGCGACACGCCGCCTCCGATCTGCGTGGTGATGAACTCCGGCGCGGCCTCAATCTCGGTGATCGACATGAACACCCGCCAGATCATCGCCACCGAGCCCGCCTTCCGCGAGCCAAGCCACTGGGCACTGACCCCGGACCGCAAGACCCTGTACGTGTGCGATGCCGGTGGCAACGCCTTCTTTGCCTTCGACCCGGTAACCGCTGCCCCGCTCGGCCATTGCACGATCGCCGACCCCTACCAGCTCGCCTACTCGCCGGACGGCAAATACCTCGTCGTCAACGCCCTGCGCCTGAACCATGTGGACGTGTACGACGCCGCCAGCCTCTCTCTGGTGAAGCGTTTCAAGGCCGGCGAGATGCCGAGCCATCTGGACTTCTCGCCCGATGGCCGCTGGTGCTTCAGCTCCCAGCAGAAAACCAACGCGCTCTTCTCCTTCGACGTGCAGACCCTGGAGCCGCGCTGGACCGTGCCCATCGGCAATACCCCAGCCGGCGTGCTCTGGCTCAACGATAAGATCATCGTCTGCATCATGGGCGAGAACGGCATCATCGAAGTCGATCCGGTGGATGGCCGCATCACCCGCCGCATCGAAACCGGACCCGGCGCGCATAACGTGTTCTACGACGAGGACAACAAGATCCTCTACATCTCCAACCGCGGCCCGGGCGACACCTCGCTCGCCGCCCTCGACCCCGAGACGCTGGAGATCAAGCGCATCTACAAGATCCCGGGCGGGCCGGACGACATCGAGATCGCCCCGGACGGCAAGATCTGGATCGCGCGGCGCTTCGCTGAGGCGGTCGCCATCCTCGACCCCGTGACCGGCGAATACGACTCCATCCCCGTCGGCCGCTCACCGCACGGCATCTATCTCAGCACCTGCCTCGCCCGTAAGGGCAAGCTCACGGCGGAGATCATCTAAGGAGATTCAGCAATGAGTCTGGACCGTCTCTTCTCGAATCTCGCCGGCTACATGGACCAGTACGCCGTGCTGCCCATCCTCTACCATTTCCACTGGATGGAATGGGATGAGCTGTCCTTCGACTGGTGCCTCGTCTGCATCTACGGCCTGTTCGCGGTCATCGTCACCTACGCCGTGTGCCTGCCCATGGAGCGCTGGCGCCCCGTGGAGCATTGGCCGGACCAGAAGGCCGTGCTGACGGATGTGTTCTATACCCTGCTCAACCGCGTGGGCGTGATTCCGGTCATTACCTTCCTGCTGTTCTACCAGGCGCAGACCTGGTTCACCGGCTGGGTGGTGGATATGGGCTTCATCCCGCCCACGCTGGACTCGCTGGTCCCCGGCCTGTTCGGCCACCCGATCATCACTTTCTGGATCTACGCGCTGATCCTGGACTGCGCCGATTACTGGCGCCACCGGCTCTCGCACAGCTTCCGCGCCTGGTACGCGCTGCACGCCCTGCACCACGCCCAGCGGCAGATGAGCTTCTGGTCCGACGACCGCAACCATATCTTCGACGATTTCATCACCTTCGTATGGTTCTTCGTTATCGGCCTGCTCATCGGCATCCCGCCGCTGCAATTCCCGCTGCTGATGCTGGGGCTGCGCTTCATCGAGAGCTTCTCCCACGCGAATATCCGCATGTCCTTCGGCCCGCTGGAGCCCATCCTGGTCTCGCCGCGCTTCCACCGGCTGCACCACGCCCTGCGCGCCGCCGGGCGGGGGTCTTGCAACTATGCGGGCGTATTCTCCATCTGGGATGTGATCTTCGGCACCGCCGACTTCTCCAACGCTTACCTGCCCACCGGCGACGCCAAAGCCCCCGAGGCCCTGGCCACCGGCACCTACCTGGAGCAGCAACTTTGCGGGGCGAAGATGTTCTTCCAGTCGCTGGCCAAATCCTGGCATGCCCTTGGCAGCCGCCGCCCGACGTAATAACGGATCGAAACCATGGAACACAAAGTCAAAAAAGTCGTCCTGGCCTATTCCGGCGGGCTGGACACTTCCGTCATCCTTCGCTGGCTGCAGAACACCTATAACTGCGAGGTGGTCACCTTCACGGCCGATCTCGGCCAGGGGGAGGAGCTGGAACCCGCCCGCAAGAAGGCCGAGATGTTCGGCATCAAGCAGATCTTCATCGAGGATCTGCGCGAGACCTTCGTGAAGGATTTCGTCTTCCCGATGTTCCGCGCCAACGCGCTGTACGAGGGGCAGTACCTGCTCGGCACCTCCATCGCCCGCCCGCTCATTGCCCAGCGCCAGATCGAGATCGCCGAGATGGTCGGCGCCGACGCCGTGGCCCATGGCGCCACCGGCAAGGGCAACGACCAGGTGCGCTTCGAGCTGGGCTATTACGCCCTGAACCCGAATATCCGCGTCATCGCCCCCTGGCGCGAGTGGGACCTGACCTCCCGCACCAAGCTCATCGAATACGCCGAAACGAACCAGATCCCCATCACCAAGGACAAGCGCGGCGAGGCCCCGTTCTCGGTGGATGCGAACCTGCTGCACTCCTCCTCCGAGGGCAAGCTGCTGGAAGACCCCGCCATCGGGCCGGATGAGATCGTGTATCAGCGCACCATCTCGCCCGAAGCCGCCCCGGATGTGGCGACCGAGATCAGCATCGACTTCCTGCACGGCGACGCCGTGGGGCTAAACGGCGAGGCGCTCTCGCCCGCCACCATCCTCACCCGCCTGAACGAGTACGGCAAAGCCAACGGCATCGGCCGCCTGGACCTCGTGGAAAACCGCTTCGTCGGCATGAAGTCCCGCGGCGTGTACGAGACCCCGGGCGGCACCATCCTGCTGGCCGCGCACCGCGGCATCGAGTCCATCACGCTGGACCGCGAGGCCGGGCACCTGAAGGACAGCATCATGCCCCGCTATGCGGAGCTGATCTATAACGGCTTCTGGTTCTCCCCGGAGCGCCGGATGCTCCAGGCGCTGATCGACACCTCGCAGGCTTCCGTCACCGGCCGCGTGATGCTGAAGCTCTATAAGGGCAATGTCATCGTCACCGGGCGCGAGAGCCCGCATTCGCTCTACAACACCCGCATGGTTACCTTCGAGGACGATGCCGGCGCGTATAACCAGCAGGACGCCGCGGGCTTCATCAAGCTCAACGCCCTGCGCCTGCGCCTCGGTGCTTCCATCGGCCGCCGCGGCGGCGCGCTGTAAGCCTCCCCAAAAATCAAAAGGGCGCTCCCGCAAGGAGCGCCCTTTTTTGTTACTCGGCGACCATCTCGCCAGAACCGCCCAGCTCGGCGGGGAAATCCTTCAGCTTCGGCAGCCCATCCTTCATCGGCAGCACGGTCTCGGCATAATTCACATGCACCGCCGCCTTGAAGGGCAACTCCGGCAGCGTGGCCGCGAACACGTCGATCAGCCCGAAGCCGGGATGCACCGTCATCAGATGCCCACCGCATTTGCGGCAATATTGCCGCTCGCTGGCCGGGGTCTTGGCGAAGCTGGCGATCTCTTCCTCGCCCTGCGTCACCCGCACAGCCTCAGGCTTCCACAGGGTAAAGGCGTTCACCGGCCCGGCGGACCAGGACCGGCAGGAGCGGCAATGGCAATAGCCCATCGCCTCGGGCGCGCCGGTGGCTTCCAACGTCACGGCTCCACAGAAACAGGCACCCTTATAGGTTTGTGTCATGGCATTCCTCAGCAATTTTTGTTGTAGCTTGCGCAGGATGGTGACGGACTCGCCAAGCTGTCAAACCCTGTTCCAGAATGGATCAGCCCTGCGCCAAAGGATTTGCCCATCAGCGTCCCGCGCTATAAGATGCATTTTTAATGCACCTTATAGCAGGAGCTGGCCATGCCCGCATCCCCTGAACTCACCGACACACAACTGCGCGAGTTGGTCGAGCGTTTCTACGCCCGCGTCCGGCAAGATCCAAACCTTGGCCCGATCTTCAACGACGTCATCCATGACTGGCCGGAGCATCTCACCAAGCTGACCGATTTCTGGAGTTCGGTGATGCTGACCACCGGGCGCTACCACGGCAACCCGATGCAGGTCCATTTCCGGCAGAAATACCGCCTCACCCCGGCCTTGTTCGAGCGCTGGCTGGAGCTCTGGCGCGAAACCAGCACCGAAACCCTCCCGCCCGCCTATGCTGCAGCCATCCAGGCCAAGGCCGCGCGCATGGCCGAGAATTTGCAGCGTGGTTGCGGCCTGCTGCCCGCGAATTGGTAAAGCTTCGTGCGTTGAAGGCGAATATTAAGTAAGAAGCTATCGGCGAACAAAAAACGAACAAATAGTTAACAAACATGTTGTCGTTTTGTTCTCTCTGTGTCAGCTTGATTTTAACGAATCACTCTGGCCTTTGAGGGAAAACACGCTATGGTTGTAATTACCACAACTAAGAAGCCGCGTTTGACATCGCTCGAGTCGATGTTGGACGTTCCTGAAGAAACCCCAATGGCAGCAACGATGGCAAAACCTGATCTCGAAAAGAACAAGGCGCTTGACGCCGCGATGGCGCAGATTGAGCGCGCTTTCGGCAAGGGCTCGATCATGCGCATGGGCGCCAAGGGCGGCTCCGAGGCTATCGAGGTCATCCCCTCCGGCTCGCTGGGCCTGGATCTGGCCCTTGGCATCGGCGGCCTGCCACGCGGCCGCGTTATCGAGATTTACGGCCCGGAAAGCTCCGGCAAGACCACGCTGGCCCTGCACGCCATCGCCGAGGCGCAGAAGCGTGGCGGTGTCTGCGCCTTCATCGACGCCGAACACGCGCTCGACCCCGTCTACGCCCGCAAGCTCGGCGTGGATATCGACAACCTGCTGATCTCCCAGCCCGACACTGGCGAGCAGGGGCTTGAGATCGCGGATACGCTGGTCCGCTCCGGCTCCATCGACGTGCTGGTCATCGACTCCGTCGCCGCCCTCGTGCCCCGCGCCGAGCTGGAAGGCGAGATGGGCGACTCCCATGTGGGCCTGCATGCCCGCCTGATGAGCCAGGCGCTGCGTAAGATCACCGGCTCGGTGGCGCGCAGCAACACCATGCTGATCTTCCTGAACCAGATCCGCCTGAAGATCGGCGTAATGTTCGGCAACCCGGAAACCACCACCGGCGGCAACGCGCTCAAGTTCTACGCCTCAATCCGCATGGAAATCCGCCGCACCGGCTCGATCAAGGAGCGCGACGAGGTCACCGGCAACCATACACGCGTCAAGGTTGTAAAAAACAAGCTGGCCCCGCCCTTCCGGCAGGTGGAGTTCGACATCATGTTCGGCGAGGGCATCAGCAAAAACGGCGAGCTGATCGATCTCGGCGTGAAGGCCGGTGTGGTCGAGAAATCCGGCGCCTGGTTCTCTTACGACAGCCAGCGCATCGGCCAGGGGCGCGAGAACGCCAAGCAGTTCCTGCGTGACAATCCAAAGATGGCCGAGTCCATCGAGAAAAAGATCCGCGAGCAATCCTCTGCAATTGCCGAGGCGCTAATGGTTGCCGACGCTGGCGACGGTGATGGCGGGGACGATTAACCGCCAGCGTAAATTTGCTTGACCCCTGGCGCCAGCTGGCTTCTACGTTACGGCCGCTAACAACCGGGGGGCTAGCGGGCTTAATGTATAACCTGTTGCTACGCCTGCGGGAACGCGCCTGGGCGGGCTACAGCATCGCGATCTGCACGTGCCTGCTGGCGCTGGCCATCCGCCTCGCCATCGGCCACCTTGTCTCCGCCCCCTTCTTCACGTTTGTCCCCGCTATCATCCTGTCCACCCTGGCCGGAGGCTTTGGGCCGGGCCTGCTGTGTTCGTTCCTTACCGCCGCCCTGGTTGCCCATTTTCTTCCTCCCTTGGCCAGCTATGGCATCCACTGGCCGAGCCAGCGGATGATGACCCTCCTCTTCCTTGTCGCGGCGGGCCTTATCGTCACCCTCACGGAACTCAGCATGCGGGCTAGCATCCGCTTTGCCCGTGCCACGGAGCAGCTCCATACCGCCAACGAGGCGCTGGAAGCCCGCATCGCCGCCCGCACGGCGGAGCTGATGGAAACAGAGCAGCAATTGCGCCAAGCGCGAAAAATGGAGGCGCTCGGGCATCTCTGCGGCGGCATCGCGCATGATTTCAGCAATCTGCTTACCGGCATCACCGGCAGCCTGGACGTGCTGCAACTGCGGCTACTGGAAGGCAGGCTGGACAATCTGGACCGCCACATAACCGCCGCGCGCGATGCCGCCAGCCGTGCCACGCGCCTCACGCAACGACTGCTGGACTTCTCCCGCAACCACCCGCTGGAACCACATGTCACCGATATCAACTTCCTGATTACCGGCATGGAGGAGCTGATCGCCCAGGCCATCGGCCCCGGCGTGGTGCGTAGGCTGGAGCTGGTGCCGGACATGCACACCACGCTGGTGGACCCCAACCAGCTCGAACACGCGCTGCTCAACCTGTGCATCAACGCATCAGACGCCATGCCCCAGGGCGGCACGCTCACCATCGCCACGGAGAATGTCACCCTCAGCACGCCGCATGCCACGGCGCTCAATCTGCCGCCCGGTGATTACGTCACCCTCTCCGTAGCCGACACCGGCACCGGCATGACACCGGACGTGCTGGCCCGCGCCTTCCACCCCTTCTTCACCACCAAGCCCGCGGGCAAAGGCACCGGCCTCGGGCTCTCCATGCTCTACGGCTTCGCCCGCCAATCGGGCGGTCATGTGGACATTCACTCAAACCCGGGCGACGGCACCACGGTCACGCTGTACCTGCCCCGGCACGACGGCGCCGCCAAAACGCTGCCCGGCACGGACAGCGCCTGGCCTCCGCCACGTAACTGTCAGGCGCGCGGCTGCATCCTGATCGCCGACGACGAAGCCAGCATCCGCGACTTGGTCGCCGAGGTGCTGAGGGACCAGGGCTACACCGTTGAACAGGCCGCGGACGCCCACAGCGCGCTCGACCTCCTGCTCAACGGCACCCCGGTAAACCTGCTGATCACAGACCTCCGCCTGCCCGGCATGAGCGGCCAGGAGCTTGCCGCCGCCGCCCGCGCCATGCGCCCCTGCCTCAGAGTCCTGTTCATGACCGGCTATGCGGAGAGGGCGGCAATTCCCTTCCAGGACACCCGCATCCTCGCCAAACCATTCTCCATGGCCACCCTGCCACCGCTGGTGGCTGAAATGCTGTCAACGCCCGTACTTGGCGAAAACCCTGCGGCCCTGTAATTCAGCCTGCATGGTCACCAGTAACGATATCCGCGCCACCTTCCTCAACTACTTCGCCCGTAACGGGCACCAGATCGTGCCGAGCGCGCCCCTAGTGCCGCGCAACGACCCGACGCTGCTTTTCACCAATGCCGGCATGGTGCCGTTCAAGAGCGTGTTCACCGGGCAGGAGAAGCGCCCGTATGTGCGCGCCACCTCGGCCCAGAAATGCGTACGCGCGGGCGGCAAGCATAACGACCTGGATAATGTGGGCTACACCGCTCGCCACCACACCTTCTTCGAGATGCTGGGGAATTTCTCCTTCGGCGATTATTTCAAGGAACAGGCAATCTTCCATGCCTGGACCCTGCTGACCAAGGATTTCGGCCTGCCCAAGGACAAGCTGCTGGTCACCGTGTACCACACGGACGACGAGGCGGCCGCCCTGTGGAAGAAGATCGCGGGCCTGAGCGATGAGAAGATCATCCGCATCCCCACCGACGATAATTTCTGGCGCATGGGCGATACCGGCCCCTGCGGCCCCTGCTCGGAAATCTTCTACGACCATGGCGATAAGATCGCCGGTGGCCCGCCCGGCTCCCCGGACGAGGATGGCGACCGCTTCATCGAGATCTGGAACCTCGTGTTCATGCAGTACGAGGAAGGCCCGCCCGGCACGCGCACCCCGCTGCCGCGTCCTTCCATCGACACCGGCATGGGCCTGGAGCGCTTCGCCGCCATCCTGCAAGGCAAGCACGACAATTACGACACCGACACCCTGCGCGCCCTGATCCTGGCCTCGTCCGAGGCCACCGGCCAGGACCCGGACGGCCAGTTCCGCGTCAGCCATCGCGTGGTGGCCGACCATTTGCGCTCCTCCGCCTTCCTGATGGCCGATGGCGTGCTGCCCTCCAACGAGGGCCGTGGCTATGTGCTCCGCCGCATCATGCGCCGCGCCATGCGCCACGCGCACATGATGGGCGCGAAGGAGCCGCTGATGCACCGGCTCGTCCCCGCACTCACCCGCCAGATGGGCCAAGCCTACCCCGAGCTGAACCAAGCCGAGGCGCTGATCACTGAGACGCTGCAGCTTGAGGAAGCCCGTTTCCGCTCGCTGCTGGACCGCGGCATCTCGCTCCTGCGCGAAGAATCCGAGACTATTCCCGCCGGCGGCTCCCTGCCCGGCGCCGTGGCCTTCAAGCTCTACGACACTTACGGCTTCCCGCTGGACCTGACGCAGGACGCCCTGCGTGAGGAAGGCAAGGCCGTGGACGTGGACGGTTTCAACGCCGCCATGGCCGAGCAGAAGGCCCGCGCCCGCGCCGCCTGGGCCGGTTCAGGCGAGGCCGCGACCGAGTCCGTTTGGTTCGAGCTGGAGCAGCAGATCGGCGCCACCGAATTCTTGGGCTACAGCACCGAAACCGCCGAGGCCGCAATTTCCGCTCTGGTGGTTGACGGCAAGCCGACCGACGAGGCGCTGCTGGAGCAGACCGTCTATGTGCTGCTGAACCAGACGCCCTTCTACGCCGAGAGCGGCGGTCAGGTGGGTGATACCGGCTTCATCACCGGACCGGATAATCTGCGCATCCGCATCACCGACACGCAGAAGAAGCTCGGCGGGCTGTTCGTGCACGTCGGCGTGGTCGAGGCCGGTACGGCCCGCGTCGGCCAGCCCGTGCTGGCCGAGGTAAACCACGCCCGCCGCGGCAAGATCCGCGCGCACCACTCCGCCACTCATCTGCTGCACGAGGCACTGCGCCGCGCGCTTGGCGCGCATGTCACGCAAAAAGGCTCGCTCAACGCGCCGGACCGCCTGCGTTTCGACATCTCCCAGCCCCGCCCGATCACGGCGGAGGAACTGGCTCAGGTGGCGCGGGACGTGAACGCCCGCATCCGCGAGAACACCGAGGTCACCACCCGGCTAATGACGCCGGACGAAGCGGTGAAGCTCGGCGCGATGGCGCTGTTCGGCGAGAAATACGGCGATGAGGTGCGCGTCGTCTCCATGGGCAACGCGCAGGAGGATAAAGCCGCCTGGTCGATCGAGCTGTGCGGCGGCACGCATGTCTCCCGCACCGGCGATATCGGTCTGTTCCGCATCGTCTCCGAGGGCGCGGTCTCGGCCGGCATCCGCCGCATCGAGGCGCTGGCCGGCGAAGCCGCCGTTGCCGAGGTCGAGGGCGAATCCCGCCTGCTGGCCGAAGCCGCCGCCACGCTGAAGGCCCAGCCCGCCGAGTTGCCCGGGCGCATCACCGCGCTGCAAGAGGACAAGAAGCGCCTGGAGCGCCAGGTGGCCGAGTTGCAGAAGAAACTGGTGCTGGCCACCGCCACCCAGTTCGAGGACGTGAACGGGGTGAAGGCCATCCTGCGCAACGTCGGCGATGTCTCACCCAAGGAACTGCGCCCCATCGCCACCGAACTGCTGAAGACACTGGAGACCGGCATCGTTGCCCTCGTCTCCACCGCCGAACAAAAGGCCGCCATCGTGGTTGCGGTGTCCGACGGCCTGCCGCACAGCGCGGTGGAGCTGGTGCGCGCCGCGGCGGCCGCCGTGGGCGGCCAGGGCGGCGGCGGCAACAAGGCTGTGGCTCAGGCGGGGGGCCCCAATGCTGGGCAAGCCAGCGCGGCGCTGGCGGCTATCAAGACTGGGATCGGGGCTTAAGCCTCCAAACCAAAAGGGCCCCAAACGGGGCCCTTTTTCATGTCCATCTCAACCGTTCCAGCGCGGAATGGCGAGATAGGCGAGGCGCTTGGCCTCCTTACGGGCGCGGGCCACGGAGTCGAGGATCAGGCCGCAGGTGAAGCTGAGCATCGCGATCATGATGACGCCCGTAGCCAGCACGGCGGTGGGCAAACGCGGCACCAGCCCGGTGTGTAGGTAGGTGATCACCACCGGCAGGCCGAGCCCAATCCCCAACAGCAACAGCACCACCCCAGCGGCGCAGAAGAATTGCAGCGGCCGCTCCTCCTTCACCAGCACCACAACGGTGCGCAGAATGCGCAGGCCATCGGAATAGGTCCGCAGCTTGGAGACCGAGCCAACAGGACGCTCCCGGTACGCCACCGGCATTTCGGCCAGGGGCATCATCAGGTCCAGCGCATGGATGGTGAATTCCGTCTCCGTCTCGAACCCCGAGGCCAAAGCCGGGAAAGTTTTCACGAAGCGGCGGGAGAAAACGCGAAAGCCGGAGAGCATATCCTGGATACGGTCGCCAAACACGGCCCGCACCAAACCAGAGAGCACAAGGTTACCCGTGCGGTGCCCACGCCGGTAGGCGCCGATCGGCCCCTCCCCCGCCTGCTCGATGCGCTGGCCGTTCACCATGTCCAGTTGTTCATCCAGCAGACGGCGCACCATCTCCGGCGCGGGGCTCGCGTCATAGGTATCGTCGCCATCCACCAGCACGTAGGCGTCGGCCTCGATATCGGCGAACATCCGCCGCACCACATGCCCCTTGCCTTGCAGCATTTCGTGCCGCACCACCGCCCCAGCCGCCTGCGCCGCCGCCGCCGTATTGTCGCGCGAGTTGTTGTCGTAAACAAAGACATCAGCCCCCGGCAGCGCTGCACGGAAATCGGCCACCACCTTGGAGATGGCGACCTCCTCGTTGAAGCAGGGGATCAGGACGGCGATGCGCGGCGCGGACATCCTGGTCGTCCTAATGCAGATAATAGCTGTTCAGCAGGCACATCGGGATATAGCCAATATCGTAGAGCCCCAGCAGAACCACCGGCAGCGCGGGCAACAGCGGCGGTATATGCCAACGCGGGCGCAAGCTGGGGACGGCATAGAGCAGAAACGGCAATAGCGGCAAAAGATAGCGCCCCTGCATTCCCTCGATATGATCAAAGCCCACGCCAGTCCAACTGATATAGGATGCCACAAGGATCAGCACGAAATTGCCGAATAGAAGCGCCGTGGTCCATACGAGGTTCACCGCTTGCGTGCCAACAGGCAATAGCTTCGGCCTCTTGCTGAACAATAGCCCCGCCAGCACCACGATACCCGCCGCTGACCACAACCCGTAATACCAGTCCGGCAAAATAATCCGCAAAGGCCCAAGCACCCCGATGGTGGAAGCCAGTGTTGCAGCGGCACCGCGCACCATCTCGTGCAGGGGCATGGTAATGAACCGCAAGGGCTGGGCCAGCAGGATATTCAGATTGGCTGCCGGATCGACATGGTCGAGCAATACCGTTCGGTCCCCCAAAAAGAGAGGCCCGGGGTGATACGGTGCCTTGCCGAACGGCACGGCGACGAAAACGGCAACCACACCGGCCCAAATCAGCACCGGCAGCACAGCCAGCACTACGTCCCGCAAACGCCAAAGTAAACCCGGCGCGAAGAGCGGCAGCAGGAACACGCCAAGCAATGGCAGATAAGGCGGAATAGTCAGCAGCAGCACTACAAGCGCCAAAAGTCCGAACCACCGGAAACCGCGCGTGAGAGCGGCAGCGCTCAGGCAGGCAAGGCCGATCAGCACCCCATCCACGTTCACCGTACCAGCCAAAAACAGGCTCATTGGCAGCAGCAGCACGGTCAGCAGCAGCGCCTCGCCATAGGCGGCAACCCTAAGCGCCAGCAAGCCCAGCGCCAGAAACGCCGTGAGCATGCCAAAACGCGCCAGCATGAAGCAAACGAACGGCTTGCCGCCCGCGAACAGCATGCCCAGCGCCAACCCCAGCGTGGCCGGCAGATAGGCCAACGGGAAATATCTGCCGGTATTGGGAATATCGTTGAACACTCGCCCCGGCTGCGGCGGCTGCGTTAGCATCTCCTCGGCATCGTCCGCCGTTACTACTAAACGGCTGCCAAGCTGAGTGCTAACACCGATGGCCGCGCTCATGATTCCCGGGTTTACCTTTACGCCGGAGAGCATCTCCATCTGGCCGGTGTTGGGGTCCAGCACCGGCTTGCGTACGGCCAGTATCGCGCCGTGCAGCAGCCCGGCAGCGCGGGCAACATGGGCCGGCTCATCTGGGCTTTGCCCCGGAGGGGTGAACAACGCGGTAAGCACGGTGACCGGCAAGGCGCACAACAAAAACAGCGCCATAACGGCTGACTTGCCGCTATAGCGCTGAAATACCTCAAACCAGTCAGACATTCACGCCCCGATTCCGCAGCCTCTTACCGCTGGCTCTAGCCGGATTGCGGTAAGAGGGACAAGACCAGGGCGGAAAGATCAGAACGCCAGCGTGGTCGCCTGCATCACCAGCGGCAGGGCGCGCACCTGGGCCAGCACCGCGTCCGGGGTCTCGCCGTCGGTGGAGACGAGGCAGATCGCATCCTCGCCCTCGGCCGCGCGGCCCAGGTGGAAAGTGGCGATGTTCACGCCCGCCTCGGCCAGCAGCGTGCCGAAACGGCCGATGAAGCCCGGCTTGTCCTTGTTGGTGACGTAGAGCATGTGCGGGGCGAAATCCGCCTCGACCTTGATGCCCTTGATCTCGACCAGACGCGGACGGCCATTGCCGATGAGCGTGCCAGCCACGGCGCGGGTGCCCTTCTCGGTGGTCACGCTGATGCGCACCAGGGTCTGGTAGTCGCCGGTACGGTCGGTGGAGGCTTCCGCCACCTCGATCCCGTGGTCACGCGCCAGCACCGGGGCGTTCACCATGTTCACGCCTTCCATCACCGGGCCAAGCAGACCGGCCAGGGCGGCGGCATTCAGCGGGCGGTGGTTCAGCTTGGCCACCGCGCCCTCGTACTCCACCAGCACCTTCTTGATCTCGCCGTCCTGGGCGCGGGTCATCTGCCCGGCGAAGGCGCCCAGCAGACGGCACAGATCCATATACGGGCGCAGGCGCGGAGCTTCCTCGGCGGTGACGCTCGGCATGTTCAGCGCGTTGGTCACGGAGCCGGTGAGCAGGAAGTCGGAGATCTGCTCAGCCACCTGCAAGGCCACGTTCTCCTGGGCCTCGTTGGTGGAGGCGCCCAGGTGCGGGGTGCAGACCACGTTCTCCAGCTCGAAGAGCGGGCTCTCCTTGGCGGGCTCGACCTCGAACACGTCCAGCGCCGCACCGGCGACATGGCCGGACTTCAGCGCGTCGTACAGCGCCGCCTCGTCCACCAGACCGCCGCGGGCGCAGTTGATGATGCGCACGCCCTTCTTGGTCTTGGCCAGGGCCTCGCGCGAGATGATGTTGCGGGTCGCCTCGATGAGCGGGGTGTGCAGGGTGATGAAATCGGCCTTGGCCAGCACGGTGTCCAGATCGGCCTTCTCCACGCCCAGCTCCACGGCGCGGGCTTCGGTCAGGTACGGGTCATAGGCCAGCACCTTCATCTTCAGCCCCACGGCGCGGTCCGCCACGATGGAGCCGATATTGCCGCAGCCGATCAGGCCGAGGATCTTGCCGGTGACTTCCACGCCCATGAAACGGTTCTTCTCCCACTTGCCGGCCTTGGTGGAGGCAGTGGCCTCCGGCAGCTGGCGGGCGAGCGCGAACATCATGGCGATGGCATGCTCGGCGGTGGTGATGGCGTTGCCGTTCGGGGTGTTCATCACCACCACACCGCGCGAGGTGGCGTTCTTCACGTCCACATTGTCCACGCCGATACCGGCGCGGCCGACCACCTTGAGGTTGGTGGCGACGTCCAGCACTTCCTTCGTCACCTTGGTGGCGGAGCGGATGGCGAGGCCGTCATACTGCCCGATGATCTCGCGCAGCTCGGCGGGGGTGAGACCGGTCTTCACGTCAACTTCGACGCCGCGCTCCTTGAAAATCTCGATGGCGGCGGGGGACAGCTTATCCGAGATAAGAACTTTGACCATGTGAGGAATTTCCTGTGAGGATTTATTGCCGCTTTTTGAAAAAAGCGGCGCCAAAAGCTTTTATGAGTTGAGCCTGGGGCGGCTCAAAAGTCAGCGCCCCAGGAGCAAAAATCAGAACTCGGCCGCGACGGTGTCGATGGCGTAGTCGATCCACGGCAGCAGGGCCACGATGTCGGAAGTCTCGACAGTCGCGCCGCCCCAGATACGCAGGCCCGGAGGCGCGTCGCGATACGCACCGGCGTCCAGCGCCACGTTTTCCTTCTCCAGCAGCGCGGCGACAGCCTTGGCGGCCTTGGCCTGCCCTTCGGCATCCAGCTTCTGGAACCAGGGGGCGTCGATGGCGATGCAAATGGACGTGTTGGAGCGGGTTTCCGGCTTCTCGGCCAGGAAGCGCACGCGCTCATTGCCCTCGACCCAGTCGGCCACGGCCTTCAGGTTGGCGTTGGAGCGGGCGATCAGCCCCTGCAGCCCGCCGATGCCCTCGGCCCAGCGCAGCCCGTCCAGCGCGTCCTCGACGCAGAGCATGGACGGAGTGTTGATCGTCTCGCCGACAAAAATACCCTCGCTCAACTTGCCGCCGGAGGTCAGGCGGAAGATCTTCGGCAGCGGCCAGGCGGGCTTGTAGGTAAGCAGACGCTCAACAGCGCGCGGGCTCAGCGCAAGCATGCCATGCGCGCCCTCGCCGCCCAGCACCTTCTGCCAGGACCAGGTCACGACGTCGAACTTGTCCCAGGGCAGATCCATGGCGAAGGCCGCCGAGGTGGAGTCCGCGATTACCAGACCTTCACGGTCGGCGGGGATGAAATCGCCATTGGGGAAGCGCACACCGGAGGTCGTGCCGTTCCAGGCCAGCACCACGTCGTGGCTGAAATCGATCTGGGTGAGATCCGGCAGTTGGCCATAGGGGGCCTTCAGCACGCGGGCATCTGCCAGCTTGAGCTGCTTCACCACGTCGGTCGCCCAGGCTTCAGAGAAGCTCTCATGCGCCAGCACATCAACCGGGCGGGCGCCGAGCAGCGACCACAGGGCCATCTCCACCGCGCCGGTGTCGGAAGCGGGAACGATGCCCAGGCGCCAATCGGCGGGCATGTCCAGGATCTGCTTGGAGCGGGTGATAACCTCGGCGAGCTTCGCCTTCGGGCCCTTGGCGCGATGCGAACGGCCCAGCAGCGCGCCTTCAAGCGCGGCGAGGGTGAAGCCAGGGCGCTTGGCGCACGGGCCGGACGAGAAATTAGGATTTTGCGGACGAACGGACGGCTTGGCGGCCGGAGAAAAATCTGCCATAAAACCTCTCCCTTACAGAAGAAAAGCGCCCCGGTGGGGGGGCGTGACCCGGAAAGCCCTCTAGCCTAATTCCTCCACCGCCGCAATACTCATTTCGCCCTCTTTCCGAGACAGCCATGCCCGAACTCGACAATATCGACCGCGCCATCCTCCGCCTCCTGGCCGCCGACGCCTCGCTCTCTCTCAACGACATCGCCGACAAGGTCGGGCTGACCGCCACGCCGTGCTGGAAGCGCATCAAGCGCATGGAGGAGGTGGGCATCATCAAGGGCCGCGTCGCGGTGCTGGATGCCGACAAGCTCGGCCTGCCCGTCTCGGTCTTCGTCTCGGTGGAAACCTCCGACCATTCCGCGGAATGGCTGGCGCGCTTCGCCCTGGCCATCGCCGAGACCCCCGAAATCGTCGGCGCCTGGCGCATGAGCGGGGATGTGGACTACCTGCTGCATGTGGTGGTGCAGGATATCGCGGCTTACGACTCGTTCTACCGCAAGCTCATCGCCGCCGTGCCGCTGCGCAACGTCTCCTCGCGCTTCGCCATGGAGCGGATGAAGGACGGCGCTCTGCCAATCTAGCGTTTTTCGTTTTCATAAAGAAATAACAACCTGACAATCCATGGTTTTGCTTCCTTCTCACGACGAAGACCACAAAGCCGCATGGCAGGCGCGCGAGAATTCGAAAATGCAGCATAAAATCCGCACTATTCATTCTCCTTAAAGCGGTGTAACCCGCGCGTAAGCACAGGTTAAGAAACATGAGGTTTCCTGGCCTTTTTTGTTTTTGTCAGGAGACTTGAGTCATGGCCGATCTCGCCACCACCATCAGCAAAGCCATCACCACCATTCCCGAATGCCTCGCCGCCGGCGTGGTCGACGTCGCTTCGGGACTGCTGCTCGACATCAAGACCGTCGATTCCCACCCGAACGAGGTGATCGACCTGCTTGCCGCCGCCACCTCCGATCTGTTCCAGGGGCCGAATGTCGTCGCCGTCGAGAACCTCTTCAAGAAGGCCCGTGGCATCGAGACCAACGAGCACTACTTCGAAGAAATTATCGTGAACAGCAAGAACCTGCTGCACGTGTTCATCCGCGGCCGCCGCAACCAGGACTACGTGGTGTGCTTCATCTGCCGCAAGACTGTGAACCTCGGCATGGCGCTCACCAAGGCGCGTGGCAGCATGCCGGAAATCGAAATGGCGATCTGAGACACATCGCCGTCCACGAAAAAGCCGCCTGAAAAGGCGGCTTTTTATTTTTAACAGAATGTTAGAGCCGCTTTCAGCCCGGCACACCCTTGGTCGTGGAATACTCGAAATGCAGCGCCGTATCGGGGTTCACGATACCGTAGATGGAATGCGCGGCCACCGCGCCCTCGGCAAAGCCCTGCAGGATGAGCTTGAGCTTGCCGGGATAGGTGACGATATCACCCACCGCGAACACGCCGGGAAGAGACGTTTCCATCGTCGCGGACGTGACCGTCACGTGATTTTTCTGCGTCAGTTCCATCCCCCATTCGGCAATCGGCCCCAGCTCCATCGCCAGCCCGAAGAAGGGCAGCAGCACATCGGCCTCCAGCTTGCGGGTGTTACCATCCAAGTCCGCGACCTCCACCGCCTCCAACACGCCGCCCTGCCCGTGCAGCGCGTGCAGCTGGTACGGGATCACCATCTCCACCTTGCCCGCTTCGGCCAGGGCATCGAGCTGCGCGGCGCTCTCGGGGGCGGCGCGGAACTTCGCCCGGCGATGCACCACGGCGATGTGCGCGGCCACGCCTTGCAAGGCCAGCGCCCAGTCCACGGCGGAGTCGCCGCCACCGGCGATGACCACGCGCTTACCACGCAGATCCTCTCGCTTCTTCACGTAATACCGCACCGCACCGGCGGCCTCGTAGGCGGAGAGCCCCTCGAGCGGCGGGCGGTTCGGCCCGAACGCCCCGGCGCCAGCCGCCAGAATCACGGCCTTGGCGGTAACCTTGTCCCCCGCGCTGGTGGTCAGGGTGAAATTGCCCTTGGCACCGTCCAGCCCAGTCACTTGGCGGCCAAGCAGCTTCACACAGTCGAACGGCGCGATCTGCTGCTCCAGCTGCGCGATCAGCGCCGCGCCCTCGATGGCCGGGTGGGCTGGAATGTCGTAGATCGGCTTTTCCGGGTACAGCGCCACGCACTGCCCGCCCAGCTCATCGAGCGCGTCGATCAGCACGCAGGACATTTTCAACATCCCGCATTCGAACACCGCAAACATGCCAGCCGGGCCGGCGCCAATAATCGCGACATCGGTAGAAATCTGTTCCATGGAGGCTGGTCTGCCGCAGCGCCCTTCCACAATCAAGCGCGTACAGGCAAAACGCCCCCATGAGACTCCGCCTGCCCGATGATGCCGCCACACAGGACCTCGGCCGCCGCTTGGCCGCCAAGGCTCGCCCTGGCGACGCGCTGCTGCTGGAAGGCCCGCTCGGCGCGGGCAAATCCACGCTGGCGCGGGCCTTTATCCGCGCCTTGCTGCGCGATGAGCGGCTCACCGTACCCAGCCCGACCTTCACTTTGGTGCAGAGCTACACCACGCCGGAGGGGCTGGAGATCTGGCATTACGATCTGTGGCGGCTGGATGGCCCTTCGGGACTGGAGGAGTTGGGCTGGGACGAGGCGCAGGCGGGAATCGTGCTGGTGGAATGGCCGGACCGGCTTGGGCCACTCACGCCGCGCCACGCGTTGCGCCTCACACTCTCGCATGACGGTGCCGGACGCATGATAGACATGTCCGGCGATGAAAGGTGGTTCGATGCATCCTGATACGGCGGTGATTCTGTGCGCGGGGCTTGGCACGCGCATGCGCCCCCTCACCCTTACCACGCCCAAGCCGCTGCTGGCGCTCGATGGCCAGCCGATCCTGGCGCACACGCTGGCGCAACTGCGCGCGGCTGGCATCAAACGCTGCATCGTCAACACGCATTATCTGGCCGGGCAGTTCGATGACTTCCTGCGCACCTATCCCGAGGTGACGATCACCCATGAGGATGAGTTGCTGGACACGGGCGGCGCGGTGGCTTCCATGGCGGCCAAGGGGCTGCTGCCGAAGGCACCGTTCTACATCGTGAACGGCGACAGCTACTGGGTGGATGGCCCCTGCCCGACTCTGGCGCGGATGTCCAACGCCTTCGACCCGGCACGCATGGACACGATGCTGCTCCTGGCCCGCGCCGCCGGGGCGGTGGCGGATACCGGCAAGGGCGACTTCATCTGGCCGCGCGATGGCGCCCTGGCCCGGCGCGGCGAACGAGATGTGGCGCCCTTCGTCTATGCCGGTGTGCAGCTTGCCACCCCCGCCCTGTTCACCGGAGCGCCGGAAGGAGCGTTCAGCCTGAACCTGCTCTGGGACAAGGCGCTGGAAACCGGGCGGCTGAACGCCATCGTACATGACGGCGTGTGGTTCCATCTTTCCACGCCCGACGACCTGGACCGCGCCGAGGCCGTGCTACAGGCGCGGGAAGTGGGCAACACGACTTGAAAATCGGCGCTTTTTCTCCTGAAGCGCCATTTCTTCCCGCCCTCGCCCGGCTCTGGCTGGCGGGCGAGGGCAGCCCGCATGACGGGCTGATCATCCTGCCCAGCCGCCGCGCGGCCCAGGCGCTGGCGGGCGCCTTTCTGGAAGCCAATGGCGGACAGGCGCTGCTGCTGCCGCGCATCGTGGCGCTGGGCAATATCGACGAAGCCGGGCTGCTCCTCAGCACTGGGTTTGCCCTCCCCCCCGCCATCGCTGATTCGCGCCGTCAGGCGCTGCTGTCCCGGCTGATCCTGGCCCTGAACGGTGAGAGCGGCGCACCCACGCGCCTCGGTCCGGCCTGGGCGCTGGCGGCGGAGCTGGCCTCGCTGCTCGACGAGGCCGACCACGCGGAAATAGACCTCGCCACCACATTGCCCAATGTGGTGGCGGCGGAGCTGGCCTCGCACTGGCAGAAGACACTGCAATTTTTGCAGATCGTTACCCATGCCTGGCCAGACTACCTTACCGATAACGGACTACTGAACCCGGCGCGGCGCCTGGTAAAGCTCATCGACGCCCAAGCCGAAGCTTGGCGCGCCGCCCCGCCGCCGCACCGAGTATGGATGGTCGCCGCCGAGGGCACGCCTGCGATTTGCCGCATGGCCCGCGTGGTGGCCGAATTGCCGCAAGGCATGCTGATCCTGCCGGGCTTCGACCCCGCGCTCAAGGACGAAGCCTGGGACGCGCTGGATGACAGCCACGCCCAAGGAGGCATCGCCAAGCTGCTGGCGTCCATCGGGGCACGGCGGGACGAGGTCGTGTTCCTCCCCGCCCCGTCCTCCGCCCCCCCCGCCAAGCGGGGGACCGTGCTCTCCCGCGCACTACTGCCGGCCGAATCCCTGGATGTGTGGCAGTCGGAAGAGGCGCTGAACATCACCGGCCTCGCTCGGCTGGAAGCGCCCGACGAAGCCCAGAACGCCACGGCCATCGCCATGATCCTGCGTGGCGCGCTGGAAGTCCCCGGCACCACCGCGGCGCTCATCACGCCGGACCGCGGGCTGGCCGCGCTGGTGGCGGCGGCGCTGAAGCGCTTCGGCATCACCGCCGATGACAGCGCCGGCGAGCCCCTGGCCCAGACACCCCCCGCCACCTTCCTGCGCCTGCTGGCCCGTGCCGCCGTGGAGGATTACGCGCCCCTGCCGCTGCTCTGCCTGCTCAAGCATCCGCTCGCTGCCGGAGGCATGCCGCCGCAGGATTTCCGCGACCTCGCCCGGCGGCTGGAAATCCTCAGCCTGCGCGGCCCACGGCCCTCGCCGGGGTTCGGCGGGCTGAAATTCCGCCTCAAGACCGAGCGCCAAGCGGAGCGGGATTTCCTCGACCGGCTGGAGCACCTGCTGCGCCCCCTTGCCTTGCCGGAAACGCTACCCCCCACCGAGGCGCTGCGCTGCCTCATCACCGCCGCCGAATCCCTCGCCGCCACGCCTGAAGCCACGGGGGCCTCCATATTGTGGTCCGGTGAGGCTGGGATGGCGCTCTCCGAACTGCTGCTGGAGATGCTCGGCGCGCTGGAAGACATGCACGAGATCCGCCGTGACGAGTTGGCGGAGCTGCTGGACGAGTTGCTGCAAGGCGCGGTGGTCCGCCGCCCCCGGGCCAAGGACGGGCATCCGCGCATCGCCATCTGGGGCATCCAGGAGGCGGCGCTGCAAAGCGTGGACGTCGCCGTGCTCGGCGGGCTGGTGGAAGGCGTCTGGCCCGCCCCGGCGGAACCCGGCCCCTGGCTCTCGCGCCCCATGCGCAAGCTGGCGGGCCTGCCCTCGCCGGAGCAAAAGATCGGCCAAGCGGCGCATCATTTCTTCTCCCTGGCCAGCGCCTGCCGCGATGTGGTGCTCGCCGCCCCACTGCGGCGCGAGCGCGCCCCCGCCGTTCCCGCGCGCTGGCTTACCCGGCTGGAGGCGATGCTGGCCGGAAGCAAGCTGGCACTCCCCCGCCACGACGCGGCCAGCTGGGCAGCGCAGCTCGACCTGCCGCAAGCCCGCCAGCGCCGGACGAAACCCCGCCCCACCCCGCCCGTAGCCGCGCGCCCGAATACGCTCTCAATCTCGGATGTCGCCACGCTGATGGCCGACCCATATGCGCTCTATTGCCGCAAGATCCTGGCGCTGAAGGAGCTGGACCCGCTGGACGAGGAGAGCGACCAAAGCCTGTTCGGCGACATCGTGCATGCCGGGCTGGCCAGCTTTTTTGCCGATAAGAACGCCGCCGCCCGCCCCAATGCCGCGCAGGCGCTCACCGCCTCGTTGCTGGCCGAGATGCGCCAGCAACGCCCGCGCGCGGCGCTGGAACAATGGTGGGCGGCACGGCTGGAGCGCATCGCCGCCTGGGTGATCGGCGAGGAACAAGCCCGCCGCGCGGCGAACGGCGCGCCCAAGGCGCTGCTGCATGAGGTGAGCGGCGAGCTGCGTCTGGGCCACTTCACGCTGAAAGGCCGGGCCGACCGCATCGAACTGGGTGCCAACGATATGGTTAGCATCATCGACTACAAGACCGGCACGGTGCCAAACGCGAAGGCGGTGAAAAGCGGCGGCGCGCCGCAGCTGCCGTTGGAAGCGGTGATGGCCGAGGCAGGTGCGTTCGGCGAGGAATTCCGCGCCAAGGTGGCGGAACTGGCCTATTTCAAGCTCTCCGGCCGGGCCGAGGCGGGCGAGGAAACCCGTCCCTTCAAGAGCGCTGAAGAGATCGCCGAGGCCATCGCCAAAGCAGGCGAGGCGCTGCCGGAGCTGTTCGCAAAATTCGCCCGCGCCAGCACGGCGTATCTGGCCAGCCCGCATCCCTCGCGCACCAACCAATACGATGCCTATGCCGGGATCTCCCGCCGCGCGGAATGGGAGGATGAGCCGGAATGAACGCGACCGACATCGCCAATAACGAGCAGCGCAAAGCTTCCGACCCGCTGGTCTCGGCCTTTGTCGCCGCCTCGGCGGGCTCTGGCAAGACCAAGCTGCTCACCGACCGTCTGCTGCGCCTGATGCTCGCCGGCACCGCGCCGGACAAGATCCTCTGCCTGACCTACACCAAGGCCGCGGCGGCGGAGATGCGCATCCGCCTGAACAAGCGCCTGGGCGAATGGGTGGTGAAGGACGATGCAAGCCTGCGCGCCGACCTCGCCGCGCTGAACGTGCCTGTGAACCCAGAGCCCCTGGGCCTCGCGCGGAAACTCTTCGCCAATGTGCTGGATCTGCCAGGCGGAATGCGCATCGAGACCATCCATGCCTTCTGCCAATCGCTGCTGCGGCGCTTTCCGCTGGAAGCCGGGCTGTCGCCTCATTTCGAGGTGGCTGATGACGAGCAATCCGCCCGCCGCCTGCGCGAGGCGCGCGAGGCCGCCCTGGCCGACCCGGCGGTGCGCGATGCGGTGCGGGCTTTGGCGGCCGAGACCAACGAACAGGATTTCGCGGCACTCACGCAGGTTTTCGTGCAGGAAGCACCCGCGGAGTTGCTGCGCGATGCCGCCCTCGCGCAGCTGATCGCCCGGCAGCGCGGCGCGCTGGGCGCGGGCGAGAAAACATCCGATGAGATTCTTACAGGTTCGGTCAGCATCTCCCGCGAGACGCAACTGCGTGAAATACTACACCAGATCGCCGAGCGCGGCACCGCGACCGGCGCCAAGAACGCCTATCCGCTGCTCGACTGGCTTTCCCTGCCGCCGCAGGAGCGCGCTGCCAGATGGGAGGTCTGGGCCAACGGCTTCCTCACCAGCGGCAAGGCCCGCACCTTCAAGGGCTATTGCGGCCCAAAGCTGAAAGCCGAAGAGGACAGCTTCAAGGATGAGCTGATCGCCGAGAGCCAGCGCATCCGCGCCGTGCAGGAGATGTTGAAAGCCGCGAAACTCGCCGAGCTGAACGACCATCTGCTGACATTGCTGCTGCCCATCGCCTCGCAGGACCATAACGAGAAAACCCTCGCCTCGCATCTCTCCTACACCGACCTCGTCACCCATACCGGCCAGCTTCTTATCGACCCTGGCGCCGCCTGGGTGCTTTACAAGCTCGATGGCGGCATCGAGCATCTGCTACTGGACGAGGTGCAGGACACGGCCCCCGCGCAATGGGAAATCGCCAATGCACTGGCCGCGGAGTTCTTCGCGGGCGAAGGCGCGCGCGAAGCAAGCCGCAGCATCTTCGCGGTGGGCGACGCCAAACAGTCGATCTTCTCCTTCCAGGGAGCGGATCTGAAAAGCTTTGAGGCCTACAGGAAAAAATTCAAAGCCCAGGCCGTGGGTGCGGGGCGGAACTGGCTCGATGGCCAGCTCTCCGTCTCCTTCCGCTCCACCGCCCCCGTGCTGGCGCTTACCGATGCCGTGTTCGCCGAAGGTCTGGCGCGCGACGGCGTGATTGCCCGCGATGACACGCTGCGCCACGAGGTCAGCCGCGCGGGCCAAGCCGGACGGGTGACGCTCTGGCCCCTCACCCAACCGCGCGAGGCCGCCGAACTGCCCGATTGGGGCCTGGCCGAGGATTACGAAAGTGCCGATTCAGCCAAGGCCGTGCTGGCGCGGGACATTGCTGACTGGATCGCGGCGCGGCTAAAACGCCCCCTGCCCTCGCATAACCGCCCGGCCCGGCCTGGGGATTTCCTGATCCTGGTGCGCCGTCGCGACGATCTGCTGAGCGCCATCACCGCCGAGCTGAAGGCGCGCGGCATCCCCGTGGCGGGGCTAGACCGCATGGTGCTAACCGAACAGCAAGCGGTGAGCGATCTGCTGGCTTTGTGCGACGCGCTGCTGCTGCCCGACGACGATCTCGCCTTCGGGCAATTCCTCGTCTCGCCGCTCGGCGGACTTACCGATGCCAGCCTGATGGACCTCGCTTTGGGCCGGGGCCAGAAGCGGCTGGTGCAGGCGCTCTACGCCAGGGCCCTTGAACGCGCGGATTGGGCCGAGGCAAAAACCTTCTTCGAGGCCCTGCGCTCAAAGGCGGATTTCTACGCCCCCTACAATCTTCTGGCCGAAGCGCTGGGGCCGCTGGGCGGACGTGCCAAGCTGCTGCGCCGTTTGGGCCCGGAGGCGGCGGAGCCCATCGACGAATTCCTCGCCGAGGCACTGACCTTCGCCGGACGCGAACCCGGCTCGCTCCAGGCTTTCGTGTTCGCGCTGCGCCAGACGGGCGCCTCCATCAAGCGTGAGGCCGAGGCCGGGGGCGACGAGGTGCGGATGATGACCGTGCACGGCGCCAAGGGGCTGCAGGCCCCCATCGTCATCATGCCCGACACCACCACCCTGCCCAAGAACGAGCGCCGCCTGTTCTGGCTTGATATGCCGCAGGAGGAGGTGGCGGTACCTGTCTTCTGCCCACGCGCCGATCTGCGCTCGGAAGCGGTGGAGGATGCCGCCACAGCCGTCAAAGAAGCCACGCGCCAGGAATATAACCGGCTACTCTACGTGGCCCTCACCCGCGCCGAGGACGAACTGCTAATCTGCGGCGCCGCCGGCAAGAATGCCCCGCCCGAGACCTGCTGGTACGAGGCCGTGCGGCGCGGCTTCGCCTTGCTGGAAACGCGCGAGGAAAACGGCGCGCTGGTGCATGATTGCGAACAGGTGGCCAAGCCCGACCGCGTCTCCACCCATGCCGAAACCGCCCTTGCCCCCCTGCCCGCCTGGCTCTCCGGCGCGCCGCTCTGGCAGGCCAGCTTGCCGCCCAAGGAAGCCGCCAAGCCGGAGCGCATCGTCCCCAGCCGGAGTACCGAGAAAGAGGCCAAGCGCGTCATTGCCACGAGCCCGTTGGCCCCCGAACCCGAAGCCGCCCAGGCGCTCCGGGCGGCGGCGATGGAAAAGGGCATCGCCGTGCATGCTCTGCTGCAACACCTGCCGGACCTGCCTGCCCCGGTGCGCGCCCAGGCGGCCCTGGCTTACCTTGCCACCCAGCCTGCTTTAGTCTCGCAAGCCGAGGCGCTGCGCGACGCCGTGCTCGCCATTCTGGAGGCTCCCGCCCTCGCCCCTCTGTTCAGCCCCAGCTCGCGCGCCGAGGTGCCTCTGGCTGGCGTGGTGGGGGATAAGGAAATCGGCGGCATCGTGGATCGTCTGGCCGTGACGGACGAAGCCATCTGGCTCGCCGATTACAAGACAGACCGCGCACCGCCCGCCGATTCTTCCGGGATTCCACCCAAATATCTAAGTCAGCTCGCCGCCTACCGGGCGATCCTGCGGCAGGTGTACCCCAACCGCCCCGTGCGCACCCTGCTGGTCTGGACGCAGAGCGCCACCGCCATGGATGTGCCGCCCGCGATGCTGGATAGCGCCACCCCGGCTTGATCCTGGGCGGGTTCGCCTCCATGTTGTGGTGCATTGCAAATAAGTCTGGGTGTATCATGACCAAAGCCGTTACCGACGAAACCTTCGAGACCGATGTACTGAAATCCAGTGCCCCCGTGCTGGTGGATTTCTGGGCCGAGTGGTGCGGGCCGTGCCGGTCCATCGCCCCCTCGCTCGAGGATCTGGCCAAGGAATATGAAGGCAAGCTCGAGGTGGTGAAGGTGAACATCGACGAGAACCCGATGACGCCGACCAATTTCGGCGTGCGCGGGATCCCGACCCTGATCATCTTCAAGGACGGCAAGCCGGCCGCCACCCAGGTGGGCGCCGCGCCGAAATCCGTGCTGAAGGCCTGGATCGAGAAGAGCCTCTAAGCCATGCTCGAGACTGTTGCGGAACACCCGCCCGAGGGCGTGCCGATGGTGCGCGTCATCGCCATGCCTGCCGACACCAACGTGAATGGTGACATCTTCGGCGGCTGGCTGATGAGCCAGATGGACCTTGCCGCCGGCAATCTCGCCTCACGCACCTCTCACGGGCGCTGTGTCACCGTCTCGGTGGATGCGATGAGCTTCCTGCGCCCGGTGAAGGTGGGAGATGAGGTGAGCGTGTATTGCGAGCTGATGTCCTCCGGCCGGACCTCGATGAAGATCGCGGTGGAAGCTTGGCGGCGCGCGCGTGTCGAGCAAGAGGAATACCGCGTGACCAAGGCGGTGTTCACCTTCGTGGCCATCGATTCCGAGGGCAAGCCGCGCCCGATCAAGGAACACTAAGAAAGACCGTCGCTTGGCTGGGGGCGCCGGATGGCAGCCCCCGCCCCTCGATGAACGCCAAAATATCAGCATCCGGCACCGCCCGCTCCAAGTCGCGCGGGATCAGATGATAATCGGGCGGATAATAAGCCAGCGTCACCGGCGCATCCTGCGGGATCGCCTCCCAGCAGCGTCGCATCGCCGCCTTCGGGATCAGCTCGTCATGCCCACCATATAAGATGAGCGCATGCTGGTGGAAGCCGCCGCAGGCGGCCTGGGCTTGGCTCATCAGATCCACCACACCGGCCAGATGATCCACGCGTGGCGCATGGATGGTCAGCGGATCCTCGCCAAAGGCGATCAGCGCCGCCCGGTTATCGGACGCCTTGATATGCATCCCGCGCCCGGTGAGCCGCTTGGCCGGCGCAAGGAGGGCCGTGACCCGCAGCGTGGCTTTATAGAACGGGTTCATCGCCGGGCCGCCCCACACCGCCGGGGCGGTAAGGATATAGCCATCCACCAGCGGCGGGTTGGGCTGCGCCCCCAGCAGCAGACCGATGCCCCCCCCCATGCTCTCGCCCATGACAAACAGCTTCACCCCCGGATACTGGGTGCGCAACTGCACAGCCTCGTCTCGCGCCTCATCCACCAGCGTCTGCGTACCGGGCCAATGGCCGCGGTTCTTCGTGGCGCCGAAACTCGACTGGTCAGGGGCATAAATGGCGATGCCATGCGGGGTCAGGTAGTTCGCCAGCATCTCCCAGCCGTCGCGGCTGTCGGTGTAGCCATGCAATGCGAGAATGACGGCCTTCACCTGCCCCTGGGCCGGGTAGAGCCTGTAAGGCAGGCGGGCGCCATCCGGCAGGGCGAAATAGCCGCTTGTAATAATGGGATGTCCCGGTTTGCCCTGCGGCACGCCGAAGGGGATGGGCGTGCAGGCCGCCAGCACCAGCGCCGGGAGCAAGACCAAGGCCAGCTTGGGCAATGCGCGGAATGCCGTTATGATGCCCCCGAGTGTGACCAGAAAAGGCAGGATGCGATGAGCGTGCAGACAGAAGCGGTGAATGCGACCGAGATCATTCATGTGAAAACCCCTGCGATCTCCTGCGATGGCGGCGTCGGCCCGCTTGGCCACCCGCGTGTTTACCTGCGAATCTTGGATAAGCAAATCGCCTGCCCGTATTGCTCGCGCATCTACGTGCTGGAAGAGGGCGCGGTGGACCACAGCCATTGAGGCTGGTTCTCGTCGACGGCTCGGGCTTCATCTTCCGGGCCTTCCACGCCCTGCCCGACATGACACGTCCCGATGGGGTGCATGTGAACGCCGTATTCGGCTTCTGCAACATGCTGGCAAGGCTGTTGAAGGAGCATACCGGCACGCATCTGGCCGTGGTGTTCGATGCCGGGCGGCATACCTTCCGCAACCGGCTCTACGATAATTACAAGGCCCACCGGCCCGAACCGCCGCCGGAGCTGGTGCCACAATTTGGGCTGATCCGCGAGGCGACGCGCGCCTTTGGCCTGCCGGCCATCGAACTGGCCGACTGGGAGGCGGACGATCTGATCGCCGCCTACGCCAAGGCCGCCACCGAGGCCGGGGGCGAGGCGGTCATCGTCTCCTCCGACAAGGATTTGATGCAACTGCTCCGCCCCGGCGTGACCATGCTGGACCCGATGAAGAACGTCCCCATCGGCCTGGCCGAAGTGGAAGCGAAATTCGGGGTGCCGCCGGAGAAGGTGGTCGAGGTGCAGGCGCTGATCGGCGACTCCGTGGACAACGTGCCGGGCGTGCCAGGCATCGGCCCCAAGGGCGCTGCGGCGCTGATCAACGAATACGGCACGTTGGAGAAGGTATTGGAGGCGGCCCCCTCCATGAAGCCAAGCAAGCGGCGCGACGCGCTGATCGAGCATGCCGACAAGGCGCGGCTCTCCAAGCAACTCGTGATATTGCGCGACGACTCCCCCCTGCCCGCCCCGCTGGACAGCTTCGTGGTGAAGCCCTGGGACCCGGCAGTGCTGCGGGATTTCCTGGTCCAGAACAATTTCAAGAGCCTGCGCCACCGCTTGGGGCTGGAGGGCGAGCCCGAAGAGGAAGCGCCGCCACCCGTGAGCGCCGCTGAATTCGGCCCCTATACGGCCGTTGCCACGCGCGAGGCCCTGGAAGCCGTCTGCGCCCAGGCACGCACCGCCGGGATGATCGCCATCTCGGTGCAGACCGACGCGCCCGCCGCGCTGCATGGCAATCTGGTGGGGCTGGGGCTGGCCACCGCGCCGGGGCAGAGCACCTACCTGCCACTCGCCCACAACCTCGCCCTGGATGACACGCCACAGCTGAAACTGGCGGATGTCATTTCGGTTCTGGCTCCACTCCTCGCCGCCCCCGGCGTTTTGAAGATTTTCCATGACGCCAAGCAGGGCCTGGAAGCTTTGCACCGCGCTGGGCTTGAGAATATTGCGCCCATCGACGACGTGATGCTGATCTCCTACGCGCAAGATGCGGGGAATTTCGCGCATGACGCGCCGACGCTGGCGCGTGTGCATCTGAACCACACGGCCAAGAGCGTGGACGAGGTGACCGGCAGCGGCCGCGCCCGCCTCGGCTTCGCCAGCGCGCCGCTGGACAAAGTCACCGCCTACGCCGCCGAGGCCGCCGATCTTTCGCTCCGGCTCTGGCAGAATCTTAAGCCGATGCTGCGCGTGCATAAATCGCTGGCGCTGTACGAGCTGGTCGAAAAACCTCTCATCCCCGTGCTCGCCGAGATGGAAGCCTATGGCGTGATGGTGGACCGCAACGATCTTTCCGCCATGTCCGCCGAGTTCGAGAGGCGCATGGCCGAGATCGAAACGGATATCCACCGCCTCGCGGGCCAGACCTTCAATGTCGGCAGCCCGAAGCAGCTCGGCGAGATCCTGTTCGAGACGATGCAGCTCCCAGGAGGAAAAAAGGGAAAGACTGGCGCCTGGGGCACGGATTCCTCGGTGCTGGAAACGCTGGCTGAACAGGGCGTGGAAATCGCCCAGCGCGTGATGGACTGGCGCCAGCTCGCCAAGCTGAAAAGCACCTATGCCGATGCGCTGATCGGGCAGATCGACCCGAATACGGGCCGAGTTCATACCAGCTTCCAGATGGCCGCAACCACCACGGGCCGCCTCTCCTCCACCGACCCGAATTTGCAGAACATCCCCATCAGGACACAGGAAGGTGCACGCATCCGCAAGACCTTCATCGCCGCTCCCGGCCATAGCCTGATCTCGGCGGATTACTCGCAGATCGAGCTGCGCCTGCTCGCGCATGTGGCGAATATTCCAGCGCTGAAGGACAGCTTCGCTAAAGGCGAGGACATCCACGCCCGCACCGCCTCCGAAGTGTTCGGCGTGCCGATGGAAGGCATGGACGCGCTGACCCGCCGGCGCGCCAAGGCGATCAATTTCGGCATCATCTACGGCATCTCCGCCTTCGGCCTCGCGCGCCAGCTCGGCATCGCCCCTGGCGAGGCGCGCACCTATATCGACGCCTATTTCAAGCGCTACCCCGAAATCCGCGCCTATATGGAAGAGACGAAGGAGCAAGCACGCACGCATGGCTTCGTGCTCACCCCGTTCGGGCGGCGCTGCTGGGTGCCGCGCATCAAGGACAAAATCCCGAGCCTTCGCGCCTATGCCGAGCGTCAGGCCATCAACGCCCCGCTGCAAGGGGGCGGCGCGGACATCATCAAGCACGCCATGGTCAAGCTGCCCGCAGCCCTGCGCGAGGCTGGGCTTAAGACGCGGTTAATTTTGCAGGTTCATGACGAATTGCTGTTCGAGGCACCGGATGCCGAGGCCGAAACGGCCGCCGCGCTGGCGCAAAAGGTTATGCAGAACGCCGCCGAACTTTCCGTGCCGCTGGTGGTGGAAACCGGCATCGGTAAAAACTGGGGAGATGCGCACTAGGCCCCTGACAGCCGCGAGGGGCGCTTAAAACCAATACCCGCTCTGCCGAGGCCGTATATGAGGTCTGGAACGAGCAGGCTATAACGCTAACGCCTTCAACAAGATCAGGATGTAACATCATGAGTGCTAGTGCCGTAACGAGCCCGAAGACCAAAGTCACAGCTTTGCCGGGGGATGGCATCGGCCCCGAGGTGATGGCCGCCACCATCCGCATCCTGGATGCCGCCGGCGCCCCGATCGAGTGGGAATACGCCGAGGCTGGCGCCGAGGCATTCAAAAAAGGCGTTATTACCGGCGTGCCGCGCGAGACGCTGGACAGCATCTCCACCAACAAGCTGGCGCTGAAGAGCCCGCTGGAGACCCCGATCGGCTATGGCGGTAAGTCCGCCAACGTGACCATGCGTAAGTTCTTCGAGCTGTACGCCAACATCCGCCCGGTGCGCGAGCTGCCCGGCATCACCACCCCGTTCTCGGGTCGCGGGATCGACATGGTGATCGTGCGCGAGAACGTCGAAGACGTGTACGCCGGCATCGAGCACATGCAGACCACCACCGTCGCGCAGTGCCTCAAGCTGATGACCGCCCCGGGCTGCGAGCGCATCATCCGCGCCGCCTACGGCCTGGCCCAGGCGGAAGAGCGCAAGGGCGTGACCGTCGCCACCAAGGCGAACATCATGAAGCTCACCGAGGGCATGATGAAGCGCATGGGCGAGAAGGTCGCCGCCGAGTTCCCGGACATCAAGCCCGGCCACATCATCATCGATAACTGCGCCCACCAGCTCGTCATCAAGCCGGAAGCGTTCGATGTCATCGTCACTTCCAACATGAACGGCGACATCATCTCCGACCTCGCGGCCGGTCTGGTCGGCGGTCTGGGCATCGCCCCCTCCTCCAACCTCGGCGACCACGCCGCCATGTTTGAAGCCGTGCACGGCTCCGCGCCGGACATCGCCGGCAAGGGTCTGGCCAACCCCACCGCCCTGCTCTCCGCCTCGATCATGCTGCTGCGCCACATCGCTGCATTCGACGTGGCTGAGAAGGTCGAGCAGGCGCTGTTCATCACCCTGGCCGAGGGCAAGAACCTCACCGGCGACCTCGCCCCGCGCGGCCATGGCGTCGGCACCGCCGCCTTCACTGACCAGGTCATCGCCAATCTGGGCCGTTCCTCGGCGATGAAGTCCCGCACCTACAAGAAGTTCGAGCTGAAGACCTGGCCCGAGCTGACCGCCCACTCCGAGCCCACCACCCGCGAGCTGGTCGGTATCGACGTGTTCCTGGAGACCGATCTCGGCTCCGAGGAACTGGGCAAGACGCTGGAAGCCATCGCCCAGGACAGCCCCTTCACCCTATCCGGCATCTCCAACCGCGGCGTGCAGGTCTATCCCCCCACGGGCGGCTACACCTTCCTGGTGGATCACTTCGCCTGCCGCTTCATGTTCAAGAACCCGATCTCCCTGACCGACTCCACCAGCAGCGGCCAGCCGGAGATCAGCTACCTGGTGCAGCGCCTCGGCGCCAAGTTCACCTGGATGCACATTGAGAAGCTGCAGCGCTTCGACGGCAAAGATGCCTTCGAGCGTCCGCAGGGCGCGTAACGCCTCCCAAACGGAAAAGCCCGGACCAAGGTCCGGGCTTTTTTTATTGCAGGAGCTTTGGCCCCGAGCCTTAGTGGCGATACGTCGCGAGCAGGTCTTCCATATCGCTGGCATGGGCTTCCTCGTCCTCAGCGATCTCGCTCAGCAGCGCGGCGGAGTCCGGGTCTGTGCTCTCGAAATGCGCGACCAGCTCGCGGTACAGCTCCATGACGCAGCGTTCCGCGGCCAGGTTCTCCTCCAGCCGCTTGGCCAGCGCGCCCTCGGCGGCATCCGGCGAGACATGGCGCGAGAACAGCCCCGCCGGGGCGTAATCCGGCTTGCCGCCCAGCGCCAGAATCCGCCCGGCAATGCGCTGCACATGCACGCGCTCGTCAGCAGCCTGGGCCTGAAACTCGGTCCCGGCCCAATTCGACTCCAACCCCTCGCGCGAGATCGACATCATGCTGTAGCGCAGTACGCAGGCAATCTCGGCGGTCAACAGCGTCTGCAACAGTGCCACGCTATGCTCCGGCCCGGTTCCTCCCGCCTGCAAACAAGCCTGCGCCGCCGCGTACTGGCCCTCAATGTCCTGAAGGAAGTAACTTTCCCTGGTGGCGGCCTCTTCGAACATGGCGCTGGTCTTTCCGGCTGGCGATGTAATTAAGAATTATTCTCATTAAATATAAGCAGAAATTCCTGCTATACTCAAGCCTCACCACGCCTGCGCGCCTAGGATGGACCTTTATCCCCGCCTGGGGTTCAGCTAAAGCCGGGTAATGACCACGGTACTCCCCAACACATTGCGTAACGGCCCGGATGGGCGCGGGCGGTTCGGCGAATTCGGCGGGCGCTTCGTCGCCGAGACACTCATGCCGCTGATCCTGGAGCTGGAAGCCGCCTACGAGGCGGCGAAGGCCGATCCGTCCTTCCAGGCCGAGCTTGATTATTATCTCAAGCACTATGTGGGGCGGCCGAGCGCGCTGTGGCATGCCGAGCGGCTGAGCCGCGAGCTTGGGGGAGCCAAGATCTACTTCAAGCGCGATGAGCTGAACCATACCGGCGCACACAAGATCAACAACTGCCTGGGCCAGATTCTGCTGGCCAAGCGCATGGGCAAGACCCGCATCATCGCCGAGACCGGCGCCGGACAGCACGGCGTGGCCACCGCCACGGTGTGCGCGCTCTTCGGCCTGCCCTGCACCGTATACATGGGCGCGGTGGACGTGGAACGGCAGAAGCCGAACGTGTTCCGCATGAAGCTGCTGGGGGCCGAGGTCGTACCGGTCAGCTCCGGTGCCGGCACGCTGAAGGACGCCATGAACGACGCCATGCGCGACTGGGTCGCCAATGTGCAGGACACGTTCTACATCATCGGCACAGCCGCCGGGCCGCACCCCTACCCGGCCATGGTGCGCGACTTCCAGTGCGTCATCGGCGAGGAAGCCAAGGCCCAGATGCTGGAGGCCGAAGGCCGCCTGCCGGATGTGGCCGTGGCGGCGATCGGCGGCGGCTCCAACGCCATCGGGCTGTTTCACCCGTTCCTCGACGACACGTCCGTGCGCCTCATCGGCGTGGAAGCCGCCGGCCACGGGCTGGACAGCAACGAGCACGCGGCTTCGCTCAGCCGTGGCCGCCCTGGCGTGCTGCACGGCAACCGCACCTATCTGCTGCAAGACGATGACGGACAGATCCTGGAAGCCCACTCCATCTCCGCCGGGCTGGATTATCCGGGCATCGGGCCCGAACATAGTTGGCTGCATGATATCGGCCGGGTGGAATACGTGGCGGCGACGGACAAGGAAGCCCTGGCCGCCTTCCAGCTCTGCACCCGTACCGAGGGCATCATCCCGGCGCTGGAGCCGAGCCACGCGCTCGCCCATGTCACCAAGATCGCCCCGAAGATGAGCAAGGACGAGATCATCCTGATGAATCTCTGCGGCCGTGGGGACAAGGACATCTTCTCTGTGGCGAAGCACCTGGGAGTGGAACTGTGAGCCGTATTGCTGGTGTGTTCGCCGGACTGAAAACGCAGGGCCGCGCGGCGCTGATCCCCTTCGTCGAGGCTTATGACCCGAACCGCGAGACCTCGCTGGCGCTGCTGCGCGGCATGGCCGAGAACGGGGCGGACATCATCGAGATCGGCATGCCCTTCACCGACCCGATGGCCGATGGCCCGACCATCCAGGCCGCCGGGCGGCGCGGGCTGCTGGCCGGGGCCAGCCTGCACGGCGTGCTCGGGCTGGTGGAGGAGTTCCGCCGCACCAACAACCACACCCCGCTGGTGCTGATGGGCTATCTCAATCCCATCCTCTCCTACGGTGTGGAGAAATTCTGCGCCGACGCCGCGCGTCTGGGTGTGGACGGGCTGATCGTGGTGGACCTCCCGACCGAGGAAGCCGATCTGCTGCTGCCCGACGCTGGCAAGAACGGGTTGGACGTGATCCGCCTCGTCGCCCCCACCACTTCCGACGCCCGCCTGCCCTTGGTGCTCGAGGGCTCGTCCGGCTTCGTTTATTACGTCAGCATCACCGGCATCACCGGCACACGCACCGCCTCGGCAGCCGACCTCGCCCGCGACATCCCGCGCATCCGCGCAGCCACCAGCCTGCCCATCGCCGTGGGCTTCGGCGTGCGCACGCCCGAACAGGCCGCTGTGGTGGCCCAGCATGCCGACGCCGCGATCGTCGCCTCCGCGCTGATCGAAACGCTGCAGCGTGAAAATGTGGACGCCGTGCTGCGCGACGTGAAAGCGCTGTCCGCAGGCGTGCGCGGGGCGCGCCAGAAGGCGGCCTGAGCGGATACTAAAACACCGCCCCTGATTTGGAGGGGCGGTGTCTGTTTTTACCTTACTGATTATGCTGCCAGGGCGATCCGTTGCCATGGTCCTGGTTCTCCGGGGGGCGCTGTTCCCCGCCGCCCCGGGGCTGTTGCCCGCCACCTTGCTCCTGCCAGCCGCCACCGCCGCCTTGTTGCTGGTGTCCCTGCCAGGCATTGCCACCGTTTTGCTGGTAGCCGCCGCCTTGCTGCTGGTGCCCCTGCCAACCGCCATTACCCTGCTGGTGGTAGCCGCCGTCTCCACCTTGCTGGTATCCACCGCCGCCCTGCCCCGGATGGCCCTGCCAACCACCACCACCGTGATCGCCATCACGGCCCTGCCAGCCGCTACCGCCGTGGTCGTGGTCGTCGTCGTGGCCATGCCAACCACCACCACCGCCACCAATATAGACGCCGCCGCTATAGGCCGGCTCGGCGTAATACCCGCCGCCACCGTAATAGCCGTCACCGCCGCCATAATAGCCGTCGCTGCCATACACGCAGCCGGTGAGGGCCAAGCCAAGAACCGCCAAGGGGGCAATAAGGAGCTTTTTCATGATGGGCTTCATGCTCGTCCTGCACCGTGGCGGCAATACGGCAGGATTGGCACATGATAACGTCGCTTCTGCTCCGCTATTCGCATGTTTCAGACCTTCGGCGTTCCCGCCTCCGGGCATCACGCTCTAGCGCAATCCCCAGACAAAGAAATCCGGATTTTCCCAACCTGGCTTGCCATAACGCAGGGGGGCGCCGTCACGGGTCAACACGCAGCCACCCGCCGCCTCCAGCACAGCCTGCGGGGCGGCGGTGTCCCACTCCATGGTGCGGCCAAGGCGCGGATAAAAATCCGCCTCCCCCTCCGCCACGCGCAGGAATTTCAGCGCAGAGCCGATATTGGTGAGCGAGGCGATCCTGTACCCGGCCAAAAACTCCGCCAAACGCGGATCATTGGCATAATGGCGCGAGGCCATCACCGCCAGTCCCTCGGGCGGGGGGCGGCGGGCTGCAATCTTCTCCTCCACCCCAGCTCGGCGGCGCCAAGCCCCCTGCCCGACAATGCCGAAATGCACCTCCCCCAGAGCCGGTGAGGCGACCGCCCCCAGCACTGGCGCACCGCGCTCGATCAGCCCGATATTCACCGCGAACTCATCCCGCCCGGCGGCGAATTCGCGCGTGCCGTCCAGCGGGTCGACCAGCCAGTAGCGCTCACTCGGCGCGGTGATGCGCCCGGCGGCCACCTCCTCCTCGGCAATCACCGGTATCTCGGGTGCGGCAGCGCGCAGCCGAGCAACGATCAGCGCCTCGGCACGGGTATCCGCCACCGTCACCGGCGTCGCATCCGCCTTGGCGTCCACGGCGAAGCCCGCCGCCCGTACCGCCGTAATCACGGCAGCCGCTTCTTCCACCAGCTTTACCGCCAGTTCCAACAGTTCGCGCATGGCTCCCCTGTAGCCCGCCTGCCAGCCCTGGCAAAGCCGCCCCGGTTTGTTATGGTCATGACCAGAAGATGACAGAGGAACACGCAATGCTGGAGATCTCTTTCGCCAAGCCCGAGCTGCCGAAATCGGGCGTGCTGGTGCTGCCCGTGGCCGAGGGCGCGGCGCTCGCGGGACACGCCGCGGCGCTGGACAAGACGCTCGATGGCGGACTAACCCGCGCACTGGAGGCTGCCGAGTTCAAGGGCAAGAAGGGCAGCCAAGCCAGCCTGCTGGCACCTAAGGGTTATAAGCGCGTGCTGGTGCTGGGTACCGGCAAGGGCGAGGCGCCGCAGGGCGCGGAAGCTCTGGGCGGGACCATTGCCGCCACACTGACGCGCGAGAGCGATGCCGCCGTGCTGGCCGAGGGCTTCACCCCCGAGCAGGCGGCTGCCATCGGCTTCGGCGCCCGGCTGCGCGCCTACCGGTTCGACAAATACCGCACCACGCAGAAGGATGACGAGAAGCAGAAGCTGCGCCATCTCACCATCTTCACCCCCGAGCCGCGCAAGGCCGAGACCGCTTATGAGCGCCTCGAAGCCCTGGCCAGCGGCGTGGAGTTGACGCGCGACCTGGTGACCGAGCCCGCCAACACCCTCTACCCGGCGGAATTCGCCGACCGCACCGAGGAGCTGAAAAAGCTGGGGCTGAAGGTTGAAGTATTCGACGAGGACGATCTCAAGAAGCTTGGCTTCGGCTCGCTGCTCGCCGTGGCCCAGGGCAGTGTGCGCCCGGCACGCATGGTGGTGCTGCAATGGCTCGGCGCCTCGGGCCATGACGACGGCAAAAAGCAGAAGAAGCCCAAGGACCCGCTGGTGTTCGTCGGCAAGGGCGTGACCTTCGATACCGGCGGCATCTCGATCAAGCCCGCCGCCGGGATGGAGGACATGAAGTGGGACATGGCCGGTGCCGGCACCGTGGTCGGGCTGATGGCTGCACTCGCCGGGCGCAAGGCCAAGGTGGATGCGGTCGGGCTCGTCGGGCTGGTGGAGAACATGCCCTCGGGCAGCGCCACCCGCCCGGGCGACGTGGTGAAGAGCTATTCCGGCCAAACCATCGAGATCCTGAACACCGACGCCGAAGGCCGCCTCGTGCTGGCCGACGTGCTGTACTACGCCCAATCCCGCTTCGCGCCCAAGCTGATGGTGGACCTCGCCACCCTCACCGGCGCGATCATCATCGGCCTTGGGCATGAATATGCCGGGCTGTTCGCCAATGACGACGATCTCGCCGCCAAGCTCACCGCGGCGGGCAAGGCGGTGGACGAGAAACTCTGGCGCATGCCGCTGGTGGGCCTGGGCGAGAGCTACGACAAGGAGCTGAACTCCCCGATCGCGGATGTGAAAAATATAGGCGGCGGGCGCGCTGGCGGCTCCATCACCGCCGCACAGTTCCTGCAACGCTTCGTCAACGGCAAGCCCTGGGCGCATCTGGACATCGCGGGCATGGCCTGGGCCTCCAAGGACTCCGCCATCACCCCGAAAGGCGCCACCGGCTTCGGCGTGCGGCTGCTCGACCGCTTCGTGCAGGATAATTACGAGGACTGACCCTATAACCGGGCAGGCCATTCCCCGGCCTGCCCGTCTCGCCTCTACGCCATCGGCACCAGGGCAATCCGCCGCCCCTCGCCCGTCACGCTGACAATCCGCCCGCCCTCGGTGCTGGTCAGCATCACCATATCCCCCTCGCACAGCAAATCCGCCGCATCGGCAAAATACCCGGCCTCGGCGGCGCGGCTGAAATTGTCGTTCCCCGCCTTGTAGTGCCACAGCGTGAAGCCGTTGGCGTAGGCGAGAACCGAGAGGTTGCGGAGCGAGAAAGCCATGGAGTTTTTCCTTTTGAAAAACCTAAGGTTGTAGAGACGAGAGGCTTATATTCCTACACAAAGAACATAACAAGAACTTTCTGTCTGGTTAACGCATTTTTCTCCACGTTTTTCGGACAAAATTCCTATTCCTCCTTGGCTGACTCATCAAAGCCAGATAAGATTTTGAGATTACAGTATCGGCAACAAGGGCATGCGGCACGACGACATCTGGCGCGCGATCGACACCCTGGCGGCGGAGCATGGGCTCTCGCCCTCCGGTTTAGCGCGCAAGGCCGGGCTGGACCCGACCAGCTTCAACATGTCCAAGCGCCGTACGGCGGATGGACGGCTCCGCTGGCCTTCCACCGAGAGCCTGGCGAAAATCTTTGCCGCCACCGGGGCGGGAATCGAGGAGTTCACTGCCCTCGTCACGGGCGCGCGCGCCATGCCGGAACTGCGCAAAGGCCGCACCTGGATTCCGTTAATAGGCATGGCCCAGGCCGGGGCCGAGGGCTTTTTCGACGATGGCGGCTACCCTGCGGGAGCCGGGTGGGACGAGGTGGAAATGCCCGCCACCGCCGATGTGAACGCTTATGCCCTAAGCATAAGCGGCGACTCCATGGAGCCGGTGTACCGCGAGGGCGACACCATCATCGTCTCCCCCGCCGCTCCGGTACGCGTGGGCGACCGCGTGGTGGCCCGTACCACCGAGGGCGCGGTAATGGCCAAGCAGCTCGTCCGCCGCACGGCCACGCGCATCGAGCTGGCCAGCATGAACCCCGCTTACCCGGAACTGCGCTTCGGAGCGGGCGAAATTCTGTGGATGCACCGCATCATCTGGGCCAGCCAGTAGCGTTAAATCATCCTACAAATTATTGTTGCTATTTCGTGAGAAATCAGCCATCTTAACCTAAGATTAATATAATTTTTTATTAGCCAGTTAACCGAGTAGTTAATTTTTAGAGGAGCCAATAAGGTGCACAACGCCCATGTAAACGGCGTGTTGCAAGCACTGGTCACCAACACGCCCAGTATCCAGGGCGCCGCCGTCATCCAGGGCGATGGCCAGCTTGTCGCCTGCCACCTGCCTCAGAATTTCGACGAATCACGGATCAGCGCCACGGTAACGGCAATGCTGCCCCGCGGGCTGGACCTTGCCGCCGCGCTAAAATGCGGCAAGCTGGAACAACTGTTGCTAACGGGCGAAATCGGCCATGTGCTGCTGCGCGAGGCAGGCCCGCAGACCATGCTGTGCACGCTGGCTGGCCCGACTGTGCAGATGGACACACTGCTCCAGGCCACAGGCAACGCGGCCTCCCGCATCTCCCGCATGCTGTCGTCAATTTCCTTCACGGCTCCATCAACCGGCACACGCAGCCCGGAGGCGCTGTACGAAGCCGCAGGGTTCACCGAGGCTGACCAGACGCTTGTTACCCAAATCTGGCCCTATGTCCGCACCGCCCTGCCGGGAATCGCCGACCGGTTCTATCAGGTCCTGGGTGCCGAGCCGCAAATGGCGGCGCTGCTGGCCGGGCGTGTGGAGTCGCTGAAGCGGACTCATCTGACTTGGCTGGAGAGCCTGTTCTCCGGCGATTACGGGCCGGATTTCATCCGCCGCCAGGAGGAAATCGGCAAGGCGCATACCCGTGCCGGCGTTACCCCGGTGTTCTTTGCCGCCAGCATGGCGTTTCTGCGTTCGGTCTTTCCGCCCGCATTGCACGCCTGCATGCCAAGCGAGGAATCGGCCAAGGCCGCAACGGGTGCCGTGCTCCGGCTGCTCACCTTTTGCCAGCAAATCGTCGACGGAAAATACGCGCAGACGCTCATCCGCCTGGACGAGACCATGGCGAAAGCCAAATAATGGGCGTTCAGCTCCCGTAGAGGAGGCTGAGCGCCTATTACGTGTCCTCACATTAAAAAAACATTACTGGAAGATAAAAATGACTTCCATCACTTCGAAAATCGCGAATAAATTCGTGACATGTCTGTTACACCCCAGAATGCGCTCATACCCCCGGCCGAGATAATCGCCGTCCTCCAGGATCTCATCAGCAGCTCAAGCGCCATTGAGGCCGCAGCCGTCGTTGCCCGCGACGGAAGGATCGTTGCCCGTGCAACACGCCGTGACGCGGAGGCAGATGCGCTGCATGCCGCCATCGCGGAGCTGCTGGCCCCCGATTCGACGGCCATGCGCCAAGTCGCGCTGGGCACGCTGGGGCAGGTTGTGCTCTCGGCGGCGGCGCGGCGGGTGATGATCCGGCAAAGCGGTCCCAACGCGCTGATCTGCACGCTCACCGGCGGCCATGGGCGTGGCGGATCGCAAATGCCCTCCATCAGCGGTGCCGCGGCCAAGCTTGCCGACATGGTGCCCGAGCCCCCGGCGGAACCACGCCCCGTATTCGGGACCAAGCTCGTCCCCGCCGCCACTGCCGTTCCCGAATGCCCGCTCAGCGCCGATGAGCTGTCGCGAATCGTTGCCCTGCGCCCCTATGTCATCGGCATTCTACCAAGCGTGACCGACAAGGTTTACAACGCCATCGAAGCCGAACCGCAAATGGCCAAGTTCATGGCGAACGGCACCGCCCGGCTGCGGCAAATGCATCTGGTGTGGCTGGAGAGCCTGTTCTCAGGCGAATACGGACCGGCTTTCGTCCAGCGCCAGCAGGATATCGGCCGCGCCCACAGCTTGGCTGGTATTCCACCTGTGCTGTTCGCCGCCAACATGGCGTATCTGCGGGCAATCTTCCCCACCGCCCTGCGAACCTGCCTGGGCGAGGGTGTTCTAGCGGAAAACGCTATCGGTACCGTGATGCGACTCGTCGATTTCGCCCATGATCTGATCGACACAACATCCGCTGGTTTGATTGCGCGCCTCGGTACACCGCGCCGGGTTTGAAATCAGGCTGCTTGCGCATGGCTGCTATTTTAGCCAATCCTCTGATTTCTTTAGTGGATATGGTGGGCGCTACAGGGATTGAACCTGTGACCCCCACCATGTCAAGGTGATGCTCTACCGCTGAGCTAAGCGCCCATATCCACGCGGGCTTACTAGCGATGTTGAGGCAAAGAGGCAAGAGCTTGGCTGACAAAGAAAAGAGATGGCGGCGCAGATTATGGCGCTCCTGGCGGTTATGGTCGCGTCGGCTGGCATTCTGGTGCGGGGCCCTGGTGGTTGGCGGGGTCAGCATCGCCTTCGCCAAGCTGGCGGACTGGGCCCAGAATACCTTCCTCACCGCGTCTCACAACTTCTGGGCGCTGCCGCTGTTACTCACCCCGGCTGGCTTCGTCCTCAGCGCCTGGGCGGCACGGGAACTCTTCCCCGGCGCGCAGGGCAGCGGCATTCCGCAAGCCATCGCCGCCCGCCAGATGCCACGCGGCATGGCGCTGCAACGCCTGCTCTCCCTGAAAATCTGCTTCGGCAAGATCGGCCTGACCGTGCTCGGCCTGCTCACCGGCGCCTCTGTGGGGCGCGAGGGGCCGACCGTGCAGGTGGGAGCGGCGCTGATGCTGCAGGTCTCGCGCATCGAGTCGCTGGCCAATGAGAGCGGGCTGATCCTGGCCGGGTCCGCCGCCGGTATCGCCGCCGCCTTCAACGCGCCGCTGGCCGGGGTGGTGTTCGCCATCGAGGAAATGAGCCGTTCCTTCGAGGTCCGCACCAATGGGCTGGTGCTCACCACCGTCATCATATCCGGCCTGGTCTCGCTGGGCGTCACCGGCAATTACACCTATTTCGGCATCACCCATGCCGCCGTGGTGCATCCGCGCGATTGGCTGCTCACCGTGGCCTGCGGCGGGCTGGGCGGGCTGGCAGGCGGCGCGTTCTCGCGGCTGATGCTGGAGGGCTCGCGTTTCGCGAGCCGGTGGATCGCCGCCCACGACTCGCGCCGACGTTTCATCTTCCCCCTGCTCTGCGGCCTCGTGGTAGCGGGCATCGGCGTGGCCACGCATGGCGCCACCTTCGGCACCGGCTATGCCCAGGCCCGCGCCGCCGTGGAGGGCCACGCCCCAGGCTGGGATTTCTGGCTGGCCAAATTCGCGGCCACGCTGGTCACCGCCATCTCGGGCCTGCCGGGCGGTATCTTCGCGCCATCACTGGCTGTGGGGGCTGGCTTGGGGGCCTGGATCGCCGGGGCCAGCGGCGCCAGCCTGGGTGCGGTGCTGGGCATGGCCGGGTATTTCGCGGGCGTGGTGCAGTCGCCCATGACCGCCTTCGTCATCATCATGGAAATGACCGGCAACCACGCCAATGTCATCCCGCTGATGCTGGCCTCGATGCTCGGCCTTGGCGCTTCCAAGCTGATCGCGCGTGAGCCGCTTTATCACGCGCTCTCACACAATTTCCTCAGACCTTCGGCTGATACCGCGGATCGCCCGTCCGCCACAGCACAAACGCCATGATGTCGGCGGTTTCCTGATCGCGCTGGGCGCGGGTGGAGCCGATCCCGTGCCCGGCATCCGTGTCCACGCGCAGCAGCACCGGATTGCCCGAGGCCGTGGCCGCCTGTAGCCGCGCCGCCATCTTGGCGGGCTCCCAGGGCGCCACGCGCGGATCGTTCATCCCGGTGGTCAGCAGCACGGACGGGTATTTCACCTTGTCATGCACATGCTGGTAGGCATCCATCGCCAGCAGGTCGTGGAACCCCTCTTCGGTTTTCACCGTGCCGAATTCAGGGATGTTCGGCGGGCCGTTGGGCGAGAACTCGCTGCGCAGCGCATCTGAAACGCCGACCATGTCGATCACCGCCGCCACCAACTCCGGGCGCTCGGTGAGCAGCCGCCCCACGGTGATGCCGCCCGCCGAGCCGCCGATCACCGCCACGCGCCGGTGCGAGGTGTATCCAGCCTCGATAAGATGCAGCACGCAATCCTCGGCATCCTGCCATGTATGGTATTTCTCCGCCTTCTGCCCTGCCAGATGCCATTCCTCTCCCAGCTCCCCACCGCCGCGCACATGCGCCACGGCGAACACCCCACCGGCATCGAGAAACGGCAGCCAGCGCGCCAGAAAAACCGGATCGAGCGTGATGCCGTAAGCACCGTATGCTTCCATCAGCAGCGGCTCGGCCCCGTCCCGCTTCACTCCTTTGCGATAGACAATGGAGAGCGGCACGCGCGCACCATCCCGCGCGGTGGCGAACACCTCTTCCGAGACATAGGGGGAAACGTCGATCTCCGGCCGGGGGGCGATGTCCGTTTGCATCACCCCGCCATCGGGTGCCACATGGCAGATCACCTGCGGCCGCACCCAGGATTCCAGGCCGAACCACGCACCGCCATGCAGCGTGTCGGCGTAGAAGCTGTCCTCATCGATGGCGCCGGAAAACGGCAGCGCCACCTGGGTGATCTTGCCGTCCGCGCCCAAGTGCCGCAGCCCGGCCAGCCCGGCATCGAGTTCGCGGATATACAAGCCATCCCGCGCCGCCGCGATGGCGCGGATCACCGCCATGCTCTGCGGCACCACCTCCACGGCATTGGCGATTTGCGGCTTTTCCGCCGCGAGTTTCAGCACCTTGTAATGCGGCGCATGTTTGTGCGTGAGCAGAAAGATCTCCGCTCCACGCACGGCGAACCCGGTCACCGCATCCTCCGGGGCGCAGATCTTCACCCAGCCCGGATGCCCAGCCAGCACATCCGTAAGCTTCGCGGCATAGAGCGTCAGCTCATTCTGCACACCGGACTCCAGCATGCCGATTGCAATATCCGAACCCGGCGTGACAGCGATCCCCGGCGCATCGATGTCCTGCACCGGTACCGAGGCATCCAGCCCATGGCCGAAAAGCTTCACATCCTGCGCCGGGTCGGTATTCAACCGATGCAGCCAGCACAGGCTGTTCTTCTCGTAATCCAGGCTGTCGGGCGATACGTCCTGCAACCGGTTGTAGAAAAAACCCGAGCCATCCGGCAGCCAGCTCGGGCTGGCCCAGTTGGTGCGGTCGATCTGCTCAGGCAGCACGGTGTTTGTCGTCACATCCAGCACGCGCAGCACCGAACGCTCCGACCCGCCGGAAGAAACGCCGAAAACGACATGCGCGCCATCGGGCGAGGCTTCCCACCAATCCAGCTCGGCATGCTCGCCGGGCTTGGCGTAGCTGTCGGGGTCGATAAGCAGCGTCTCCGCGCCGTTGGCCCCCGCACGCATGAACAGCTTGGAGGTATTGGCCCCGGCCGGGCGGCGCTCGATGAACAGCGTCTCCCCGCCCGTCTGCACGCTCACCACCGCAGCCACGGCGGCAGTGTTTTTGCCGATGGCCTCGGCCAAGGCATCGCGCCCGGGAAGCGCAGCCAGAACCTTGGCGGCATAGGCGCCCTGGGCGCGCATATAAGCCTGCCATTCCGGGCCTTGCGCCTCCATCCAGCGATACCTGTCGGTGATCTGGTGTCCCCAGAGCGTTTCTACCACTGGGCGTACCGGCGCCACCGGAGGGCCACCGCCGGGGGTAAAATCCACCGGTTTCACATAGCCCTCGGCGCGGGCCGCGTGGGCAAAAGCCAAACAGGCGGTGCTGGCGAGAAAGGCGCGGCGGGAAAAACGCATGGAGGCTCCGCTTAAACTGGCGCGGGGAGGATAGACAGCCCCGTCACGGTGCACAATGCGCCGGATCAACCCCGCCCGAACCGCGCCGCTTCGTTACGCGCTCAGCCTGTCATACATCCTCGACCAATTCCACCCCCGGCACGAGCTTCATCGCCTGGGCAAGGCGGGGCGAGACATTGTACCCGCCGGGCAGCCAGATATCGAGGCTGCGCTCCTCCCCGGTTCTGGGCACCAGTACCACGCGGCCCTTGCCCCTGCCTTCGCGCTCCAGCAGCGATTTAATGTGCGGCACGGCCTCGGTGCGGTCGAGCCAGATCTTCATCCCCGCCCCGGCATCGGCGGCGGCACTATCCAGCAGGCTGACATCCGATGCCGTGATGCGCAGGGACTCACCTTCCATCTTCACATCGGCGGTCACCAGCAGCGCCACGCCATCTTCCAAAATTTCACGGCTGCGGTTGAGTACTTCCGAAAACAGCGTGACCTCGAAACTGCCCTGCATATCCGAGAGCGTGGCCCACATCATGCGGCTGCCGGTGCGGGTGATGCGCTCCTTCTTCGCCCCCAACGTGCCAGCGAGCTTGATCCGGCATGCCCCTGCCTCGGCGCGGCGCTGAATCGCCCCGGACGGCACCACATCCAGCCGCTTCAGCGCCTGGGCGTACATGTCCAGCGGATGCGCCGACACATGGAACCCGATCGCCTCCGCCTCATGGCTCAGCCGCTCCAGCTCCGGCCAATCGGGGATTTCAGGCAGGCGGATCTTCTCCGGCTCACCGCCGCCGAACAGCCCGATCTGCCCGGAGGAGCGCTCCTGCGCCTCGGCCTGGGCGGTGCGCATGATCATCTCCGCCGCCGCGAAGACTTTCGCGCGGTTCTTCTCCAGCTTGTCGAACGCGCCGGCCTTGGCGAGGATTTCGATCTGCGCGCGGGTCAGCGTCTTGGCGTCGATCCTGTTGGCGAAATCGGAAATATCCTTGAACGGCTTATCGCCGCGCGCTTTTACCAGCTCCTCCATGGCGCCAACGCCAACGCGCTTAACCGCCCCGAGCGCGTAACGGATGCCGTAACCCTCATCCTCTTCCAACAACTCAGGCTGAAAGTCGGCGCCGGATTTATTCACATCCGGCGGCAGCACCTTTATCCCCGAGCGCATCGCATCGCCGCGTAGAATTGCCAGCTTGTCGGTGTTGGTGATGGAGAGCGACATACAGGCCGCGAGGAGCGCCACCGTATGGTTCGCGCGCAAATACGCGGTCTGGTACGAAACCAGCGCGTAAGCGGCGGCGTGCGATTTGTTGAAGCCGTAATCCGCGAACTTCGCCATAAGGTCGAAGATCTCGTTGGCTTTCGCTTCGGTGAAGCCCTTCTTCAGCGCACCTTCGCAGAAGATCGCGCGCTGCGTGTCCATCTCGGCGCGGATCTTCTTACCCATCGCACGGCGCAGCAGATCGGCTCCCGCAAGCGTATAACCCGCCATCACCTGGGCGATCTGCATCACCTGTTCCTGGTACACGATGATGCCGTAAGTCTCAGCCAGGATATGGTGAATCGCCGGATCGGGGGCTTCCCACGGCTCGCCGCGCTTGCGTGCGCAGTAATCGGGGATGTTCGCCATCGGGCCAGGGCGGTTGAGCGCCTGGATGGCCACGAGATCCTCGAATCGGTCCGGGCGCATCTGCTGCAAGGCGGCACGATAGCCGGCGGTTTCAAACGTGAACACGCCGGCGGTATCGCCGCGCCCGATCATCTCGTAAGTCTTCTTGTCATCCAGGGGGATTTTTGAAATATCCAGCTCAATGCCCTGCTGGCGCAAAAACTTCAGCGCACGGTCGATGATGGTGAGCGTGGTGAGGCCCAGGAAGTCGAATTTTACAAGGCCCGCCTGCTCCACGTACTTCATCGAGTACTGCGTCACCAGCAGATCAGAACGCGGATCTTTGTAAAGCGGCACCAGCTCGACAAGCGGACGATCACCAATCACCACGCCCGCCGCGTGCGTCGAGGCATGGCGGTAAAGCCCTTCGATCTGCATCGCGATTTCCATAAGCCGGCCCAGGCCCTCATCGGAATCGCGCAGCTCGCGGAGCTTGATCTCGCCGTCGATCGCTTCCTTCAGCGTCACCGGCTTGGCCGGGTTGTTGGGGATCAGCTCCGCAACCTTGTTGACCTGGCCATAGGGAAGCCCAAGCACCCGCCCCACGTCGCGTACCGCCGCGCGGGCCTGGAGCTTACCGAAGGTGATGATCTGCGCCACACGGTTCGCGCCATATTCACGCGTCACGTAGGAAATAACTTCGTCGCGCCGCTCCTGGCAGAAATCGATATCGAAGTCCGGCATGGAGACGCGTTCCGGGTTCAGGAAGCGCTCGAACAGAAGCGCGTAGCGCAGCGGGTTGAGGTCGGTAATCCGCAACGCCCAGGCGACGAGCGAGCCCGCACCCGAACCACGCCCCGGCCCCACGGGGATCTGATGATCCTTGGCCCATTGGATGAAGTCCGACACGATGAGGAAGTAGCCAGGAAAGCCCATCTGAATGATGATCCCCAGCTCAAACTCCAACCGGTCCCAATACTCCTTCTCGGCGTCCCCAGAGATGCCCTCGAAGGCCAGCCGCGCGCGCAAGCCTTCTTCCGACATGGCGCGCAACGTCTCGGTCTCGGTCGCGCCATCGCGCACCTTCGGGCAGGTTGGCAGCAGCGGCTTGCGGCTGACCGCCATCACCGCGCAGCTTTTGGCAATGGCGATAGTATTGTCGCAGGCATCCGGCAGATCCGCGAACAGCTCGCGCATCAGCTTGGCGGGCTTGAACCAATGCTCGGGCGTCACCCGGCGGCGATCCTTCTCGGCCAGCACGCGGCCCTCGGCGATGCAGAGCAGTGCGTCATGTGCCTCGTACATCTCGGGCTTGGCAAAGAAGCACTCATTGGTGGCGACGATGGGGAGCGCGAATGTCTCCGCCAGTTGCAGAAAACCCGGCTCCACCGCCTCTTCCAGCGCCTCGCCATGGCGCTGGATCTCCACCGCGATCCGTCCGGCGAACGCCTCGGCCAGCACAGCGAGATAGGCCTGCGCCTCCTCCATCTGGCTTTCCGCCAGCAACCGCCCAATCGGCCCTTGCACCCCGCCCGTGAGCAGGAACAGCCCCTCGGCATGCTCCAGCAGCGCCTCGCGGGTGATTTGCGGCTTGATGCCATCACCTTCGAGAAAGCTGATCGATGTCAGGCGTTGGAGATTGGCGTAACCGGCATCGTTCTGCGCCAGCAGCACCACATTATCCGGGGCAAGATTCACGCCCTCGCGCTTCAACCCGAGCTGGCAGCCGATGATGGGCTGCACACCGGCACCGGTGCAGTACTGGGAGAACTCCAGCGCGCCGAACATGTTGGAGGTGTCGGTAATCGCCACCGCCGGCATGGCGTACTCTTTGGCCAGCCCGGCGATCTTGTCGGGCTTGATCGCGCCTTCAGACAGCGAGAAGGCGGAGTGGACCCGAAGATGGACGAAATCGGCGTGTGGCATGGCGACTCCCTGTTCTGGCCTCAAGCCTTGGCCAATTGCAGCCGCGCGGCAAGGGCAGCACGCACGGGCTCATCATACCAGCGCAGCAGCGCATAAGCGAGCGCCACGGCCAGTGTCATTGCCCAATAACCTTGGGCTGATCCCGCCCCAGCCAGACGGAACACGCCGCGCAGCACTGGCTCATGCACCACATAAACGGGGTAGGACAGCGCGCCGCATAACAGCCAAAACCTCGACAAACCGTGGCTCTCAACCGCTTGGCTCCCCAGCCCCAGCAACACGGGAAACACCAACAGCACACACAGTACGTCATACCACCAGCCACAGGCGGGCATCACCAGTAGCAGCGTCAACACACCGGCCGGTACATAATCAGGCACCGCCGGAAACCGGCGGTGCACGGAGAACCGGAACATCAGCACGCCGGCACCGAATGAAAAAGCTACCCGAGGAAACCCCGCGAGGAATGCCACCCCACTGTTCACGCCCACAGCTCCAAGTTGCGTCGCCCAATGAGCGATCACGGCAAGTATCAAGCCCGTAGCCGCCAGATAGACCACAGCCTTGGTCACCTCCCGCTCGGGCAGCCGGGCGGCAGAAAAATAGACACCATTCGCGCAACACTCGAAAAACAAAGACCAAAGCGGAATATTGACCGGAAAAGTCGCGAGATGGAACAATAGCCCCAGAGGCAAAAGCACAAAATCGGCAGTGTTCAGAACCGCCAATTCAGCCGTCTTACCGGGCCAACCCGGGCTGAAGCATACTGCGCCCAACACTCCCGCGGCGAAGATCATCGGATACAGCCGAACAAAGCGCAACCTAGCGAAAGTCCCGAAGCTCATCCCGCCGGCAATCTGCCGCTCATAGGCGTAGGCCAGCACGAAACCACTGAGCATGAAGAAGAAATCGACAGCCAGATAGCCATGTTCCGCGCACACCGGGATACCGAAACCTACCCCCGCATGCCGATCCATCACGGTGAAAGCAGCGATTCCACGCATACCGTCCAATACGCGGAAGCGATGTACGCTCATTCCAACGGCAATGCCGGGTCATACACAACCCCGGTAAAATACAGCCCCTCGGCTGGCGCGGTCACAGAGGCGGCGGCACGGGACTTGGCGTCCAGCACCTCGGCCAGCTTGGGGGCGGGCCAGCTGCCCTCCCCCACCTTCACGAGGCTGCCCACCATATTGCGCACCTGGTGGTGCAGAAAGCTGCGCGCACGTGTCTCCACGTAAATCTTGTCCCCCTCGCGCGTCACGGCGAGGAAATCCAGCGTCCGCATCGGCGATTTCGCCTGGCAGGCCGAGGCACGGAAGGACGAGAAATCATGATGCCCCAGCAGCGTTTGCGCCGCATCGTGCATCAGCCCGGCATCCAGCTTCTGGCGCACATGCCACACGCGCCCGGCCTCCAGCGCGGGCGGCACCGCGCGGTTGGAGATGATGTAGCGGTACGAGCGGGACGTCGCGGAGAAGCGTGCATTCCAGCCATCGGGCGCCGGGCAGCAGCGCAGCACCACGATCGGGTTCGGCTTGAGATGGAAATTCATCGCCTCACGGATGCGGAACGGCGTCAGCTCCGGCAGCTCGATCTGCACGATCATGCCCATCGCATGCACCCCGGCATCGGTGCGCCCGGCGGATACAGCCTCTGTTACCTCCGCCCCGCCGCGCACGCGCGCCGCCGCCTCCTCCACCACCTGCTGGATGGCAAGGCCATGCTTCTGCCGCTGCCAACCCATGAAGGGCCGGCCGTCATACTCGATTTCCAGCGCCCAGAGGGTCAATAAAACCGCGCCCCTTCCGGCAGGGTAAAGCCGCGCAGGAAGTCGGCGGTGGACATCGCCGCTTTGCCCGCGCGTTGCAGGCGGGTGGGGCGCAGCGCGCCTTCGCCGCAGGCAATGGTGAACTTGTCGTCGATGATCTCGCCCGGAACACCCTCGCCCGGTACCACCTCGGCGGCCAGGATCTTGATGACCATGTCCCCCAGCAGCCCCAGCGCCCCCGGCCAGGGGGTAAAGGCGCGGATGCGCCGCTCCAGCACCACGGCAGGCAGAGTAAAGTTCAGCCGCGCATCCTCGCGCGAGAGCTTAGGCGCGTAATTCGCCAGAGCCTCGTTTTGCACCACGGGTTCGCTCGGCTGCGCCAGCTCGGCCAAAATCAGCTTTGCGCCGATGCCCGCCAGACTGTCGTGCAGGTCAGCCGCAGTGTCATGCGTCCCGATCGGCAGCGCCCCGCGCCGCAGCATCGGGCCAGTATCCAGCCCGGCTTCCATCTGCATAATGGTGATGCCTGTCTCCACGTCGCCCTCAGCGATGGCCGCCTGAATCGGCCCCGCCCCGCGCCAGCGCGGCAGCAGGCTGGCATGGATGTTCAAACAGCCGCGCTTGGGCGCGTTGAGAAACGCCTGCGGCAGAATCAGCCCGTAAGCGGCCACCACGGCGGCATCCAGCCCCAGGGACTGGAAGAACGCCAGCTCCTCCGCATTGCCGCGCAGCTTGGCAGGCGTGCGCACCGGCAGGCCCAGCGCCTCGGCGGCTTGATGCACCGGGCATTTCTGCTCCTTCTGCCCCCGCCCGGCGGGCTTGGGCGGCTGGGCGTACACCACCGCCACCTCATGCCCGGCCTTCACCAAGGCCTGCAACGCCGGAACCGAGAAGTCCGGCGAGCCCATGAACGCTAATTTCATCACCGCGCGTGCATTTCCTTCTGCGCCTTGGCCAGCTTGCGGAGCAGGATGTTGCGCTTCAGCGGGGTGAGGTAATCCACGAACAGCACACCGTTCAGATGGTCGATCTCGTGCTGGAGGCAGGCTGCCAGCAGCCCATCCGCCTCGATCTCCTTCTTATGGAAATTCTCATCCAGATAGCGCACGGTCACCCGCGCCGGGCGCACAACATCGGCATACTGGTCGGGGATGGACAGGCACCCCTCCTGCTGCACCGCCGTCTCCTCGGACTTGGCGATGATCTCCGGGTTGATCAGCGCAATCGGGGCGGGCACGTCCTTGGGCGCAACATCCACGGTAATCACCCGCAGCAGCCGCCCCACCTGCGGCGCGGCCAAGCCAATGCCAGGCGCCTTATACATGGTGGCGAACATCTCGGGGATCAGCTCGCGCACCTCCTCGGCGTCCTCCTGCGTCACCGCGCGGGCCACCTTGCGCAGTTTCGGGTCGGGGCAGATGAGGATGGGCAGAAGCTCGGCTTCGGTCTGTGTCTCTAACATGCCACGGATGTAGTCTGCGATGCCCGCTCCTGCAACGAGCCTCTTGCATCCCGCCCCAGATATGACAACATGGACATCCGGACGCCTTCGGGGTCCATCAACCTGCTTCGCTCAACTCGGGGGAGCCCTACCATGAATACACGCGTATTCACTTCGCCTTTGTTTCTCGGCTTTGACCATCTGGAGCAGATGATCGAGCGCGCCGCCAAAAACTCGTCGGATGGTTACCCGCCCTACAATATAGAACAGCTTAGCCCAATCTCTCTGCGCATTACCCTGGCTGTCGCCGGGTTCACCATGGACGACCTCCAGATCACCCTGGAGGATAACCAACTGGTAATCCGAGGCCGCCAGACTGACGACGGACAAGGCCGGGTGTTCCTGCATCGGGGCATCGCGGCCCGGCAGTTCCAGCGCGCCTTCGTCCTCGCCGAGGGTATCGAGGTGAAGGGGGCGTGGCTTGATAACGGCCTGCTGCATGTGGACCTCGTACGCCCCGTGCCGCAGCCGGTGGTGAAGACGATCCCGATTTCCCGTGGCCAGAGCAGCAAGGCCGTGGCCCCGGCCCGGGTGGTGGACAGGGATACCGAAAACGCCGGGGGCTAAGGCCCCGGCGACCGTAAATTGAACACATTGCCGCTGTGAGATCGGCTCCAAGGCCCTCAGCGGCAGGAAAGGATATCACGATGAACATCAAAGACCATGACGGCACGGCCAATTTCGTCCCCGGCACGGTGCTGGACATTCATCACATCTCCGCAGACCAGCTTGCCATGCTGGGCATGGAGGAGATCGCCTTCGTCAAACCCGTGATGACCGAGCAGGGCCCGGCCTTCGCCATTCACGCGGCGGACGGCACACCCATGGCCATCGCCACCAACGCCACGCTCGCGGCGGCGGCCATCGTCCAGAACGACATGAAGCCCAGCCTGGTGCACTAACCCCCTTGCCTGTCCGGCCTCCTCCCGTCCAACATCCGGGGCGGGAGGAACGGACATGGCCTTGATTTTCTACACCAACCCAATGTCGCGCGGCCGTATGGTGCGCTGGATGCTCGAAGAAATCGGGCAGCCCTACGAGACGAAAGTCATCCCCTACGGTCAGGAAATGAAGGCGCCCGCCTATCTGGCGATCAACCCCATGGGTAAGATTCCCGCCCTCGTCCACGACCATACCATCATCACCGAAACCGCGGCGATCATAGCCTATCTGGCGGACGCCTTCCCCGAGGCCGATCTCGCCCCCACCCCCGGCACGCGCGAACGTGGCCCCTATTACCGCTGGCTGTTCTTCGGCGCCGGACCATTCGAGGCCGCGGTGATGGACAGGGCGCTGGGCGTGCAAATCCCGCCCGAGCGCAAGGGTTCGGTGGGCTATGGCAGCCTGGAAGAGGTGCTGGCAACGCTAGAAACCGCCCTGCACCCCGGCCCCTATCTGCTCGGCGACACTTTTTCGGCGGCGGACATCTATCTCGGCTCACAAATCGGCTATTGCCTGCGCTTTGGCACCATCGAACCGCGTCCAGCCTTTGTCAGCTATGTCCAGCACCTCCTGGCCCGCCCCGCCGCCCAACGTGCCGCCGCCATGGATGATGCGCTCATGCCGCCGAAAGCCTGAGGCTCCACCCTAGCCACCCCCTTGCCCCGGTGGTAATCCCCCCGCCATGTCGATCGTTCTCGCCCTGCCCAAAGGTCGTATCTTAAAGGACGCCGGTCCGCTGCTGGCCCGCGCCGGGATTTTCCCCGAAGCCGATTACGCGGACGAATCCTCGCGCCGCATGCGCTTTCCCACCAACCATCCGGAGCTGGACGTGATCCGCGTCCGCTCGTTCGATGTCGCCACTTTCGTCGCCTTCGGTGCGGCGCAGATCGGCATTTGCGGGTCGGACGTGCTGATGGAATTCGACTACCCCGAGGTTTACGCCCCGCTCGATCTCGGCATCGGCCAATGCCGCATCTCGGTGGCCGAGCCCAAGGACGACGCCGGGCAGACCGATTTCACCCGCGCCTCGCGCATCCGGGTGGCCAGCAAATACCCCAACATGGCCAAGAAGCATTTCGCCGCCAAGGGCATCCAGGCCGAGATCGTGGCCCTGAACGGCGCCATGGAGCTGGCCCCCGGCCTCGGGCTCTCGCGCTTGATCGTGGATCTGGTGCAGACCGGCAGCACGCTGAAAGCGAACGGCCTCGTCGAGACCGACGTCATCGCGCAAGTCTCCTCCCGCCTGATCGTCAACCGCATCGCGCTCAAGACCCGGCCGGATGAGATCGGCGCCTGGATCGAAGCGTTCAGAAAGGCATTGTCCGCATGAGGCTGCTGGCGACCAAACACCCGAATTTCGCCGCCGATTTCGCCGATCTGCTGACCCGCGAGGGTAGCGCCCCGCAGGTGGGCAGCGCCGTGGCCGAGATCATCGCCCGCGTGCGCCGGGAAGGCGATGCCGCCCTGCTGGACTACACCAGCCGCTTCGACCGCGTGAATCTGACGCCCGAAACCCTGCGCGTCTCCCAGGCCGAGATCGATACCGCCCTGGCCTGTACCTCCCATGAGTTGCGTGAGGCACTGACCCTGGCAGCACGGCGGATCGAGACCTTCCACAAAATGCAGCTCCCCAGCGGCATCGAATTCACCGACGATGAAGGCGCCACCTGCGGCATGCGCTGGACCCCGCTGGACGCCGCCGGGCTCTACGTGCCGGGCGGCAAGGCGAGCTATCCGTCCTCGGTGCTTATGAACGCCATCCCCGCCCGCGTGGCCGGTGTGCGGCGCTTGGCCATGTGCGTTCCCGCCCCCCATGGCGAGCTGAACCCTCTGGTTCTGGCCGCCGCGCATATCGCCGGGGTGAAGGAGATCTACCGCATCGGCGGCGCGCAGGCCGTGGCCGCCTTGGCCTATGGCACGGCAAGCATCCGCCCGGTGGACCGCATCGTCGGCCCCGGCAACGCCTATGTGGCCGAGGCCAAGCGCCAAGTGTTCGGGCAGGTGGGCATCGACTCCATCGCCGGGCCCTCCGAGGTGCTTATCCTGGCCGATGACAGCGCCAACCCGGAGCATATCGCCATCGACCTGCTGGCCCAGGCCGAGCACGACGAGGACGCTCAATCCATCCTCATCACCACCAGCGGCCCCCTCGCCTCCGCCGTGGCCTCCGCCGTGGAAGCCCTGCTGCCCACCCTGCCGCGTGCGGCCATCGCCTCTGCAAGCTGGGCGAATAACGGCGCCATCATCCTGGTGCATAATTGGGACGAGGCCGTGGACCTCGCCAACCGCATCGCGCCCGAGCATCTGCAGCTCATGCTGGCCGAGCCAGACGGGCTGTTCAGCCAGATCCGCCATGCCGGGGCCATCTTCCTCGGCCACACCACCCCCGAGGCCGTGGGCGACTACGTGGCAGGCCCCAACCATGTGCTGCCCACCTCGGGTACGGCGCGCTTCGCCTCGGGGCTTTCGGTGTACGACTTCATGAAGCGCACCACCTATCTCTCCGTGCCGCCGCACGCGCTGGCAGCCATCGGCCCCGCCGCCGTGGCCCTGGCCGAGGCCGAGGGGCTGACAGCGCATGCCCGCTCTGTGTCCACCAGACTGGGCAAAACTTGACCGCAACGAAAACCCGGCCCATGTGAGCCCCAGGTTTTTCACAATCCCAGAGGTATTTATTTGTCTAAAGAAGATATGATCGAGTTCAGCGGCATGGTGACAGAGCTGCTGCCCAATGCGATGTTCCGCGTGAAGCTCGATAACGACCACGTCATCCTGGCCCACACCAGCGGCAAAATGCGCAAGAACCGCATCCGCGTTCTGGCCGGGGACCGCGTGAATGTCGAGATGACCCCCTACGACCTGACCAAGGGCCGGATCACATTCCGCTTCAAGTGATTCTGGCCTCGGCCAGCCCAAGACGGCTGGAATTGCTGCGCCAGATCGGCATCACGCCGGAGAAGATTTTCGCCCCCGAGATCGACGAATCGCCCGCCCCCGGGGAGATGCCGCGCGCCTATGCGGCACGGATAGCACTCGCCAAATTATCGCCGCAGGATGGCTATGTGATCGCCGCCGACACGGTGGTGGCGGCTGGTCGGCGGATTCTGCACAAAACCGCCTCCCGTGACGAGGCCGAGGCCTATCTGCGCCTACTGTCTGGCCGTCGTCACAAGGTCTTCACAGGCGTGGCCGTGCGCGCGCCAGATGGCCGCATCGCAAGCCGCGTGGTGCCTTCGGTGGTCGGCTTCGCCCGGCTCGATGAACCGCAGATCCGCGAATATCTCGATAGCGGCGAATGGGAAGGCAAGGCCGGGGGCTATGCCATCCAGGGCCGGGCCGCCACCTTCATCGACTTCATCGCCGGGTCCTATTCGGGCGTGGTCGGGCTGCCGTTGCACGAAACCGCCGCCCTGCTGCGCGGCCTGGGCTGGCGGCGGGAATGATCGCGGTCTCCCGGCGCGGAGACCTCGTGCGCATCGCCCTGCTGCGCGGAGACGACCTCGCCGAATACTGGCTCTGGAACCTCGCCGCCCCTGACGGTCTGGGCGATATCTACACCGCCCGCGTGGACGCGGTGATGCCCGCTCTGGCCGGGCGCTTCCTCGCCCTGGGCAACGATCTCTCCGGCTTCCTGCCAGACAGCGCCGGGGGCAAAAATCTTACCGTGGGCGACTACGTGGCCGTGCGCGTCACCCGCGCCCCGCAAGGCGACAAAGGCCCGCGCCTGGAGGTGGTGGCCGAGCCGCATGGCGACGCCCCCGGCCTGATCCGCCGCGGCCCCGGCCCACTGCTGGATCTGGCCGCTCGGTTTCCGGCCGCGGAAATCGTGCTCGACGATTACGAGCTGATGGCCCAGCTCCGCCCAACTCTGGCAGGGCGGATGCGCCATGACGCCAAGGCGTTCGACACTGTGCTGGAAGACGAGGTCACCGCCCTCGCCGAGCCCACCGCCCCCCTGCCGCACGGGGCGGCCATGCACATCTCCCCGGCCAAGGCGGCGACGCTCATCGACATCGACGCCGCTTCCGCCAGCGCCATCAACCCGCTGGCGCTGAACACCGCCATCATCCCGGAGATCTGCCGTCAGATCGTGCTCCGCAATCTTTCGGGCGGTATCCTCATCGACTTCGCCGGGCTGAAATCCGCACAACGCCAGAAACTAGCCGAGCCCCTGCGCGCCGCCCTGACCGCCGACACGCTGCGTCCCAGCCTGCTTGGCTTCTCCCATCTCGGTTTCGCCGAGATCAACCGGCGGCGCATCCGCCCCCCCTTGCATGAGCTGTTATCGCCATGAAATGCCCGATCTGCGGCAAGCCCGCCGCGCCCGACCACAAACCCTTCTGCTCCAAGCGCTGCGCCGATATCGATCTGGGCCGCTGGATGACGGATAGCTACAAGATCCCGCAGCAGCACGGCGAGGATGAAGACGAAGAAGAGCCTACCCCGCCCCCGGCTTCTCAGCACTGAGATAGATCATCCGGCGGGTCGAGGACGTCTGCCCGGCTTCCACCCTGGGGCGCATAAAGGCTTCCAGCCGCACCGCTTCCTCCGGGGTGAAGCTCTGGGCCATAATCTTACGTAAGGACGGCGCCAAGGGGTGCGGCGCGATGGCGCAAAACACCCCCCAATCGCGCGGCGGGGTGGGGGCAATGTCGATGTGCAGTTCCAGATGCGCCGTGCCGAACCCAGCCTTTGCGGCTAGGCGGAGCAGGTCGCGCTCGGTGTAGCTAGCGATCGCGCTGGCCGCCATCGCCGCCTCGCTGTACGGGTACTGCGCCGCTTTCCAGCGATACAGCAGCTCCAGCATCGGTTGCGGCGCGGCCTCCAGTTCCCTGCGCATGGCACAGACGGCCTCGGCCTCCTCGCGGAACAGCGGCTCGGCTAAGGAAAGCCGCCCGCCTGGCTTCAGCACCCGAAATATCTCCCGGAACGCGGCATCCTTATCCGCCACATAGGCCAGAGCGGAACGGCTGGTCACCACGTCCAGGCTGGCGTCCTCCACTCCACTCAGGCTATCGCCCCCGCGATGCAGAAACCGGCATTGTCCGGCGACGCCTAAATGCCTGGCCGTCTCCTCCGCCTGGCGGAGCATCGGCTCCGAGACATCCGTGAGCAGCACACGCAGCGCCGGGCAGCGTTCCAGCGCCGCCCAGGCCATCAGGCCCTCGCCGCTGCCAATATCCAGCAGGGCCATGCCGGGACGCAGCTCCACCGCATCGAGAATTTTCGCCGCGAAACGCCCCGTCTCCACCGCCACGCGGGCGGCAGTTCGCGCGTCTCCACCGTCGCGCCCGCGGCGCAGCCAAGCGGACCAGATATCATCTATACTCATGCCCGCACCATGACCGGGAGGGCTGAAGACAACGCTAACGCGCGGACGGGCCGCGCTGGCTGATAAATACCGAGAACAGGATCAACCCGCCGCCCAGCAGCTCGACGGCTGTGAGCGGCTCGCCTAGCACCATCGCGCCACCGCCAGCGGCGAATACAGGCAGCAAATAGAGGAACCAGCCTGAGGCCTCGGCCCCCAAAGCCGCCGAGCCCTTGGTCCAGGCCACCATGGCGATCATCGACGGTCCGAGGGCCAGCGCCACGGAAATCTCCCAGCGCGTCGCATCCATCATCGCCAGCATATGGCTCATGCCGGGCGCGCCCACCAGCAGCATTGGCAGCGTGCCGGCGGTCATCGCCACCGCACTCACCTGCAAGGCGCTGCGCGCCACCAGCAGCGGCGGGATCAGCACGCAGTAGCAGGACCAGTTGAAGGCGGCGAATAGCACCAATGTAATCCCCAGCGCGTCGCCCTCGGCGGGACCAGCACTGCGGGCCAGCAGGACAATGCCAGCAAAACCGACAACGGCGGCCAGGAACGTCCATATCCCCGGCACGCGGCGGCTGCGCAGGCTCACCAGCAGCACGATAATCAGCGGCTCGGTGGCGTTCAGCAGCCCCACCATGCCCGCCGAAACCGTGCGGTTACCGATGGAATTGGGCAGGTTATAGCCCATCACCCCCAGCACGCCGCAAAGCGCGCCGAGCAGCAGGTCTCGCTTCGACCAACTCCGCAACGCCTGCACCAACCAGGGGAAAAAGCAGACCGAGGCCATGCCGTAGCGCAGCGCCGCGAAGGGCGCACCTGGCAGCGCGGCATGGTTGTCGCCCAGCAAATACCGCGTGCCTACCGGTGCGATGCCCCACAGCATCACGGCAAAGAATGTCAGTAGCACGGCTTGCAGGCGGGGAGACATGCGCGGGCTTTTCCCAGGGCATAAAAAAGGGGGCCATGCATGGCCCCCTTTCGCGTTTGGCTCGGGCGTTTACCCGAGGTTCGAGAGATCCTTGCTCAGCGCGATCACGCCGGGGAGCACCTTGCCCTCCATCCACTCCAGGAAGGCGCCGCCAGCGCTGGAGAGATAAGTCATGTGCTCGTGATAGCCCGCCAACTTCAGCGCGGAGACAGTATCGCCACCACCGCCGACGGAGACGATCTTGCCTTCCTTGGTGGCCAGCGCGATGGCTTCCGCCAGCACGTTGGTCGCGGCGTCGAACGGCTTGGTCTCGAACGCGCCGAGCGGGCCATTCCAGATGATCGTCTTGATCTCGGGCAGGCGGTTGATGAAGGCGGCGACGGTGGCGGGGCCAACGTCCAGCGCCATCGCGTTGTGCGGGATGGCGTCGATCTTCACCACCTGGGTCGGGGCGTTGGCCTCGAACTTCTCGGCTACCACCACATCCTGCGGCAGGATGATCTCGCAGCCCTTCACGGCGGCGGTCTTCAGGATCTCGCGTGCGGTGTCATGCAGGTCGGCTTCCTGGAGGGACTTGCCAACATTATAGCCCTGCGCAGCCAGGAAGGTGTTGGCCATGGCGCCGCCAATGACCAGGATGTCCACCTTGGCGACCAGATTGTTCAACAGGTCCAGCTTGGTGGAAACCTTGGAACCGGCCACGATGGCGGCCACCGGGCGCACCGGGTTGCCCAGAGCGGCTTCCAGCGCGTGCAGCTCGGCCTGCATCAGACGACCCGCGAAGGACGGCAGGTGCTTGGCCACGCCCTCGGTGGAGGCATGGGCGCGGTGCGCGGCGGAGAACGCGTCGTTGACGAAGATGTCGCCCAGCTTGGCCAGCGCGGCGGCGAATTCGGGGTTGTTCTCCTCCTCGCCAGCGTGGAAGCGGGTGTTTTCCAGCACCAGCACGTCGCCGTTCTGCAGCTTGGCGACGGCCTCCTCAGCCACGGGGCCAACGCAATCCGCGGCGAAGGCCACCGGCTTGCCCAGCACCGTGCCCAGCGCCTCGGCGATGGGACGCAGCGACAGCGCCGGAACGACCTTGCCTTTGGGACGGTCGAAATGGCTGAGCACGATCACCTTCGCGCCCTTTTCGGAAAGTTCGCGGATCGTGGGAGCAAGACGCTCCAGGCGGGTCAGGTCGGAGACCTTGCCCTCATGCACCGGCACGTTGAGGTCGGCGCGGAGCAGCACGCGCTGCCCCGCCACCTTCACATCGTCAAGCGTTTTGCTCACAGCGCACCAAAGTAGGCGGCGGTGTCGGACATGCGGTTGGAGAAGCCCCACTCATTGTCGTACCAGGAGAGCACGCGGGTGAGCGCGCCATCCACCACCGTGGTCTGCGGCGCGTCGAAGGTGGACGAAGCCGGGACGTGGTTGAAGTCCTGGCTCACCAGCTTGTCGGTGCTGTAGCCCAGAATGCCCTTCAGCTCACCCTCGGAGGCGGCCTTCATGGCGGCGTTGATCTCGGCCACGGTCGGCTGCTTCTTCAGCACCACGTCCAGCGAGATCAACGACACGTTCGGGGTCGGCACGCGGATGGCGGTGCCGTCCAGCTTGCCCTTCAGCTCCGGCAGCACGAGGCCGACGGCCTTGGCCGCACCGGTGGAGGTCGGGATCATGGACAGGGCGGCGGCGCGGGCGCGGTGCAGGTCCTTGTGCAGGGTGTCCACGGTCTTCTGGTCACCCGTGTAGGAGTGGATGGTGACCATGTAGCCGCGCTCGATGCCGAAATTCTCGTGCAGCACCTTGGCGACCGGCGCCAAGCAGTTGGTGGTGCAGGAGGCGTTGGAGATGATCTCCATGTCCTTGGTCAGGGTCTTGTGGTTCACGCCGAACACGATGGTGGCGTCCACGCCGTCAGCCGGGGCGGAAATCACGACCTTGCGCGCACCGGCGGCCAGCAGGGCGGCGGCGGCTTCGCGCTTGGTGAACAGGCCGGTGCACTCCATCGCCACGTCCACGCCCTGCAGGGGCACCTTGGACGGGTCGCGCTCGGCGGTCACCTTGATCGGCGCATAGGTGCGGCCGTTATGGGTGATGACCAGGCTGTCGCCCTGCACTTCGACGGTGCCGGGGAAGCGGCCATGCACGGAGTCGTAGCGGAACATATGGGCGTTGTCCTCGACCGAGCCGAGGTCGTTGATCAGCACCGGCTCCACGTCGGTGCGGCCGCTCTCGATGAGCGCGCGCAGGACCAGACGGCCGATGCGGCCGAACCCGTTGATTGCAATTTTCACAGCCATTTTTGTTCTCGCTCCGTTATGTGGATGTATTTATTTAGGCGTTGACCGCCGACGTAACAGCCTTGACCACCGCGGCCTCGGTAATGCCGAAATGCTCGTACAGCACTTCCGCCGGGGCCGAGGCACCGAAGCCGGTCATGCCAATGAACACGCCGTTGGCCCCCAGCCAGCGCTCCCAGCCGAAGCCGCAGGCGGCTTCCACGCCGATGCGCGGCGCATCGCCCAGCACCTCGGCCTGGTAGGCGGCGTCCTGCTTGGCGAACAGCTCGAAGCAGGGAGCGGAGACCACGGCCACCTGGATGCCCTGAGCCGCCAGCGCCTTGCGCGCGCCCATGGCGATGGAGACCTCGGTGCCTGTGGCGATGATGGTGGCGGCGCGCTTGCCCTCGGCCTCGGCCAGCACATAGGCGCCACGGGCGACCTTGTTGCCGTTGGCCACGTCGCGCAGCGCGGGAACGCCCTGGCGGGAGAGCACCAACAGGCTCGGGCCAGTAGTGTTCTTCACCGCGACTTCCCAGGCCTCGGCGGTCTCGATAGCGTCCGCCGGGCGGATGGTCAGCACGTTCGGCATGGCGCGGAAGGAGGCCAGATGCTCGATCGGCTGATGGGTCGGGCCGTCCTCGCCCAGGCCGATGGAGTCATGCGTCAGCACATGGATGGCGCGCACGCCCATCAGCGCCGCGAGGCGGATGGCCGGGCGCATATAGTCGGCGAACACGAAGAACGTGCCGCCATAGGGGATGAGCCCGCCATGCAAAGCGAGGCCGTTCATCGCCGCCGCCATGCCGAATTCGCGCACACCGTAATAGATGTAGCGCCCCGCGTAATTGCCAGGCTCCACGCCCGCCATGCCCTTCACCAGCGTCAGATTGGAGCCGGTGAGGTCGGCGGAGCCGCCCACCAGCTCGGGGATGGCCGGAACCAGCACTTCCAGCGCCTTCTGGCTGGCCTGGCGGGTGGCGAGCTTGGGCTTGGTCTCGGCGAGCTGCGCCTTGTAGGCGGACATCGCCTCAGCCCAGCCCTCGGGCAGCTTGCCCTGCATCACGCGCTCGAACTCGGCGCGCATCGGGTGCTTGGCCAAGCGCTTCAGCCAAGCGCGGCGGGTGACAGCGCCGCGCGCACCGGCCTCGTGCCAGGGCTTATACACGTCCTCGGGCACCACGAAGGGCAGTTGCTCCCAGCCCAGGGCGCGCTTGGCGGCCTCGGCCTCGGCACCGCCCAGCGGGGCGCCATGACTGCCGGCGGTGCCGGCCTTGGTCGGCGCGCCGAAGCCGATGACGGTGCGGCAGGCGATGATCACCGGCTTGGAGGATTTCTGCGCGAAGGCCAGCGCGGCCTGGAGTTCCGCGAAATTATGGCCATCGACCCGGCGGGTGGCCCAGCCATAGGCGGCGAAGCGCTTCAGCGGGTCCTCGGAGGTGGAGGTACCGGTGGCGCCGTCGATGGTGATGGAGTTGTCGTCCCACAGCACGCAGAGCTTGTTCAGCTTCAGATGCCCGGCCAGGGCGGCGGCCTCGTGGCTCACGCCTTCCATCAGGCAGCCATCGCCCGCGACGACCCAGGTGCGGTGGTCAACAAGGCTCTTGCCGAACTTGGCGGCGAGCATGCGCTCGGCCAGCGCCATGCCGACGGCGGTGGCGAAGCCCTGGCCCAGCGGGCCGGTGGTCATCTCGATGGCCGGGTGCTCGTGATATTCCGGATGCCCCGCGGCGGGGGAATGCAGCTGGCGGAAGGTCTTCAGCTGCTCGATGCCCATGCCCTCATGCCCGGTGAGGTGCAGCAGCGCGTAGAGCAGCATGGAACCATGCCCGGCGGAGAGCACGAAACGGTCGCGGTCCCACCAGGTAGGATCGGCGGCGTCGAATTTCAGCGTGCGGGTCCACAGTGCCGTGGCGGCGTCTGCCATGCCCATCGGCATGCCAGGGTGGCCGGACTTCGCGGCTTCCACGGCGTCGATCGCCAAAGCCCGGATGGCGTTGGCCATGATCCGGTCCTCGGTGAGCGGTTGGGCGAGAATCTCCGCCTGCCGCGCCAGTGCCGCCTCGTTGCCCGAATTATCGCCAATGCTTGCCATGTATCGCCCGTTCTATCCTGGAATGGCGCGTGCATAATGCCACCGGCCTTGGGCTTCAACCCGGCGCGCGCGCATGGCCACTTTATTATCTGCCGATTTACGCCCCAGCCGCGCTATCGCGCCGCCGTAACGGTCAGCGCGCCTTGCCCCGCCAAGCCATGGCCTCGGCCAGCTGACCCAGGGCGTTGTCCATTTTTTCAGCAAGTTCCGGCTCAACGCCCACCTGCCGGATGGCGTCGCGCATCGCGTCCATCCATTGCCGGGAGGTTTCCTTGGTCACGTTCATCTTGGCGTGGCGGGACATAATGCAAAACCCGCCGCGCTTCTCAATCCACTCGCGCGGGCCGCCGAGCCAGACGGTGAAAAACCCGGTCAGCGAGTCGCGTGTGGGGCCGAGATCCGGCTCATGCATTTCGCGCAGGGCGATGTAATCGGGGTTGCTGTCCATCACGTCGTAGAACGCATCCACCAACCGCCGCACGCCCTCGGCGCCGCCGATCACCTCGTAAGGGCTGCGCTTTTCCTCGATAACCGTTCCGTCCATCTAGCCTGTCTGCCTATTTTAAGAACGGAGCAAACAAGCAAAATTTTTTGTCCAGAACTTTGATCTGGATCATGGCAGCGAAAAAACCTCGTGCGCGGCAACCCACAAAAAACAGCAGCGCCCGGAGGCGCTGCTGCGGAAGGCGACAGGACCACAAGGCGTTTGGCGCGCCCCGTGGCGGTATAGCTTAGGCGAACTGCTGCAACTTCTCGCCGTGCTGGGTAATGTCGAGACCCTCGACCTCCTCTTCCTTGCTCACGCGCAGCCCCATGGTCAGGTCGATGAGCTTGAGGATGATGAAGCTGACGATGCCGCTATACAGCAGGGTGACGATGATACCCTCGGCCTGCAGCAGCATCTGGTGCGGCGCACCCTCCAGCAGGCCGGGGTGACCGCCGACCTCGTTCAGCGCGAACACACCGGTGAGCAGCGCGCCCAGGATGCCGCCGAGGCCATGCACGCCCCAGACGTCCAGTGCGTCATCGTAGCCGAACATGCCCTTGAAGCCGGTGACGCCCCAGTAGCAGACCACGCCAGCGGCCAGACCGATGACCAGCGCGCCGGGAACACCGACGAAGCCGCAAGCCGGGGTGATGGCGACGAGACCGGCAACCGCGCCAGAGACCGCACCCAGCAGGCTCGGCTTGCCCTTCACGATCCACTCAACCAGCGTCCAGGAGACGACGGCGGCGGAGGTGGCGAGATGGGTGTTGATCATGGCCATGCCAGCCTGACCGCCAGCGGTCAGAGCGGAACCGGCGTTGAAGCCGAACCAGCCCACCCACAGCAGGGCGCCGCCGAGCATGGTGTAGCCCAGATCGGCCGGGGCCATGTTCTCGCGGCCATAGCCGGTGCGCTTGCCGACCATGATGGCGGCGACCAGACCGGCCACGGCGGAGTTGATGTGCACCACGGTGCCGCCAGCGAAGTCCAGCACGCCAGCGGAGCCGAGGAAGCCGCCCGGCCCCCAGACCATATGGGCGATCGGGGCGTACACGGCGAGCAGCCAGATGCCGAGGAAGATCATGGCGGAAGAGAACTTCAGACGGTCAGCCGGGCCGCCCAGGATGAGCACCGGGGTGATGATGGCGAAGGTGCATTGGAACATGGCGAACACGGTCTCGGGGATGGTGCCCGAGAGGCCGTTGAGGCCAGCGCCATTGAGCATGACGCGGGAGAAACCGCCGATGAACGGGGCAAGCGGGCCGGAACCAGCGGTGAAAGCCAAGCTATAGCCGACAACAACCCACAGCACCGAAATTAGGCCGGTGGCGAAGAAGCACTGCATGAGCATCGCCAGGATGTTCTTACGGCGCAGCAGGCCGCCGTAATACAGCGCCAGGCCCGGCACCGTCATCATCAGCACGATCACCGAGGAGATCAACATCCAGGCGGTGTCGCCGGAGTTCAACGTGGGGGTGCTGCTCTGCGCCATGGCGGGCGCGGCACCCGCAACGAGCATGCCCAAACCTGCCGTGACCGCCGCCAATTTCGATCGCTTACTCATCGAGTTCATGTTCCTCATGTTTCTCTGCCTTGGGCGGTCTGGAGCCTGAACAGACCGGCAGAGCACTTTGTGGACGGCTCCAAAACGTGACGGATTAACGCAAAGCAAAGAACGTGCCGAAGCCAGGAGCGCCGGGAACAAAATGTTCGCGCATCAGCCTTACGGCCGAAACAATCCAACAGCCCAAATTATAGGCAACGCCGTGCCCAAAATTACCCCAAAGCCCCTACCTCCATATCCGCCCCGGGGGTTGGCGGCTCGGCGGCGCTCTGGCAGACTGGCCGCCTCACAACCAAAGAGGGGCGGCATGACAACCACCCATGACATCGCGATTATCGGCGCCGGCCCGGTGGGCGGCACACTGGCTCTGGCCCTGGCCGCGCGCGGCTGGCGGGTGCTGCTGGTGGACAGGGCGGATCTTTCGCCCATGGAGAGCGCGGATTTCGACGGCCGCGCCTACGCCATCTCCGCGGGCAGCAAGACGATCATGGAGTGGGCGGGCATCTGGGACAGACAGCCCTACGCCCCCTGCCCCATCCTCGATATCGACGTGACGGACGGCAAGCTGGGCCGGGCGCCCTCGCCGCTGAAACTGCATTTCGACCACCGCGCCGTGGGCGAGGATCCGTTCGGCTGGATCATCGAGGCCCGCTCGATCCGCATCGCCCTTAATAATCGACTGCACGAGGCGGAGAACCTCACTTTGCGCGCCCCGGCCGAGGCCGTGGTGGAGCGCAGCGCCGAGCAGGTGCTTCTGCGCATCGGCGCGGAGGAGTTCACGGCCAAGTTGGTGGTCGCCGCCGAGGGGCGCAAATCCCCGCTGCGCGATCAGGCTGGCATCGGCCTCACCCGCTTGCCCTATCATCAGACGGCGGTGATCTTCGCCATAGACCACGAGACGCCGCATAACGGCGTGGCGCTGGAGCATTTCCTCCCCGGCGGCCCCTTCGCGGTGCTGCCGATGACCGGCACGCCCGAGCACCCCAACCTCTCCGCCGTGGTGTTCACCGAGCGCGATGCCACGGCGCAGAAACTCTACGCCATGGAGCCGGAGCCCTTCATGCGCGAGGTGGAAAAGCGGCTGAACAACCGCCTGGGCCGCGTGGCGCTGGCCGGACGGCGCTGGCTGTACCCGCTCTCGGCCCAGTATGCGTCGCGGTATTACGACACGCGCCTCGCCCTGGTGGGCGATGCCGCGCATGGCGTGCATCCCATCGCCGGCCAAGGGCTGAACCTGGGCTACCAGGATGCCGAGGCCTTGGTGCGCCTCCTGGAAGGTGCAGCGGACCCCGGCGCTCCGGCGCTGCTGGCGCGCTATCAAGCGGCGCGGCGGCCGATCAACATGGCCATGCTGCTGGGTATGGACACGCTAGACCGGCTGTTCTCCACAAACTTCCCGCCCATCCGCCTAGCGCGCGACCTGGGCTTGGCGGCTGTGGAACGCATGCCCCGGCTAAAGAAGCGCTTCATGCTGGCGGCTATGGGGCGGTGAAAAACTAGTCGCACCGGGAGCAGGAGCGGCTAAGAAGGGGCATGTCTCTTACTATTGTCGTCCTGCTCGCAGCCATTGTCATCGCCGTGCCGCTGGCGCGTTATGCCGGGCTTGGCAGTATCCTCGGCTATCTCGCCGCCGGGGTGGTCATCGGCCCGGCCTGTCTCGGGCTGGTGACGGATAACCACGCCATCAGCGAGACCGCCGAGCTAGGCGTGACCATGCTGCTCTTCCTCATCGGGTTGGAGCTGCGCCCGCACCGTTTGTGGATCCTGCGCAAGGCGATCTTTGGGCTCGGGCTCGGGCAGATGCTACCCACGGCGCTCGTCATCGGCGGACTGACATGGCTCTTCGGCATCCCCGTAGCTGACGCCGCGGTGCTCGGCATCGGGTTCGCCCTCTCCTCCACGGCCATCGTGCTGCCCATGCTGAACGAGCGGAAGCTGCTGCCTTCCATACCAGGGCGCGACGCCTTCGCCGTGCTGCTGTTTCAGGACATGGCGGCCATCCCCGTCCTGGCCCTGCTTCCCATGCTGGCCCAGGGCGGCATGGCGGGCCAGATCTCCTGGCTCACGGTACTGCGCGGGGTCGCCGTGGTGGCGGGCATATTGCTGGCGGGCACGATCGCCGTACGTCCGTTGTTCCGCATGGTGGGGCATGCCAAATCCCGCGAGCTGTTCACCGCCACGGCGCTGCTGCTGGTGGTGGGCACCGCCGCCCTGGCCGAATGGGCTGGGCTCTCCGCCTCGCTCGGCGCCTTCATGGCGGGCGTCATGGTCTCGGACTCGGAGTACCGGCACGAGATCCAGGCCAATATCGAGCCCTTCGAGGGGCTGCTGCTCGGCTTTTTCTTCATCTCGGTCGGCATGTCGGCCGATATCGGGCTGCTGCTGCGCCACCCGGCGCAAATCCTGGCGCTGGTCGCGGCACTGGTGCTGCTGAAGGCGGTAATCGGCTTCGCCGTCAGCTATGTCCGCCGCCACCTCACGGGCTCGGCGCTGCGCTTCGGCCTCGCGCTTTCCGAGGGCAGCGAGTTCAGCTTCGTCCTCTTCGCCGCTGCCGTGGCGGACAAGGCGCTGGCCCAGTCGTTGGCGGATACCGCCACGCTGGTGGTTGCGCTCTCGATGATGGCGACCCCGGTGCTCTTCGCCGCCGCCGAGCGCTTCGTGGTGCCCCGGCTGGAAGCCGCCAAGCCCAAGCCGTTCGATAAAATAGCCCCCGCCCAAGTGGACGAAGCAGTGCCGGTGATCATCTGCGGCTTCGGCCGGTTCGGGCAGATCATCGGGCGCGTGCTCTCCATGCAGCGCATCCGCTTCACCGCGCTGGATTGGAGCCAGGAGCAGGTGGACGTGGTGCGCCGCTTCGGCGGCAAGGTGTTCTTCGGCGACCCGATGCGCGAGGAGGTGATGCGCGCCGCCGGGGCGGACGAGGCGCGCGTGCTCGTCATCGCCATCGACGACATGGAAGCCTCGCTGGCCGTAGCGCAGATGGTGCGCCGCAAATTCCCACATCTGCGCGTCGCCGCGCGGGCGCGTAACCGGCGCCACGTGCATCTGCTAATGGCTGCGGGGGTGGAGATGATCGTGCGCGAGACCTTCCACTCCAGCCTGCGCCTGACGGAGCTGCTTCTGGAGGAGTTGGACGTGCCCACGGCGCAGGCGCGCCGGGCGATCGAGCTGTTCCGTGAGCATGACGAGAAGATGCTGGCGGAAACCTACGCCATCGCCCATGACGAGAAGCAGCTGATCCAGACTGTGCAGGACGCGAACAAGGAGCTGCTGGACCTGTTCAAGTCAGATAAACACTAACCCCCCTGCGCAGAAGCATGCCGCCCAGCTCCTTGTCGGTTGGGGGGCGTTACGCCCAAACCTCGCGGCGGCGGAGCGGCTCAGGGCGGAAATGGCACCATGCGGTTTGACGCTTCGTCCCATAGCGCATAGCTCGGGGCTTTGAAGGCATCGCGCAGGGTAAGCACCGTTACCGACTTCATTTCTTTGACCAGGCCATCCTGGCAAGCCTGCAGACAATAATTTGGAATGCCGGGGCGCAGGTGATGGATGTGGTGCAAGCCGATATTCGCGCTGAACCAGCGCATGACGAGCGGCAACTTCAGGTACGAGGTGCCGTGCAAGGCTGCCTGACTGAAACTCCAATCTTCCGCCTTTGACCATTGCGCATCCTCGAACCTGTGCTGCACCGCGAACAGCCAGATTCCCGTGATCGCGGCGATGGCCATGGCGGGCAACTGCACCAGTGCAACGCTCCTTATGCCAAAAAGGGCGATCAGCAGCGCGAACATGCCTGCGAGCGCCATATTCAGCAGGTAAACGCTGCGGCGCTCGCGCCGGAAAGATGCCGGGGTATCAAAGGGCACACGGTAAAGCAGAATAAAAATAACCGGCGGCAACAGGAGGTGGATCAGCACCGGGTGATGCGAGACGCGGTACAGGAATTTCGCCGAGGGGCGGAGAGCATTGTATTCCGCCAGCGTCAGGCAATCTGAAAAGAAATCGGCCGGGATGCCGCGCTTGTCGAGGTCGTTCCAGCTTTTATGATGCCGCGCGTGCAGACGGCGCCAGTAGGCGAAGGGCGTCAATGTGACCAAACTACAGGCGGCGCCAACAATTTTGTTCAGGCGGCGCGATGGAAACAGCGAATTATGACCACAATCATGCTGAAGCATGAAGATGCGGACAATGAGGCCGCTGGCAGGCACGGCGAGCGCCAGCGTCAGCCAGACCGAGACATGCAGTGCCGCATACATCGCCACGACGCAGGCTATGTAAAGCCCAAATGCCGAAGCGGTCTGCCAAGCCGCTGCGCCCAGCGATGGGGTCTGGTAAGCGCGAAGCATCGACGGGGTTAGGGTTTCGGTCGGCGGGTTTAGCATAGACGATTGAGTCCTGGACTCTTTATATCACCCTGTGTCCTCTGGTGATCAAAGGCGATCCAGGCAAATATTGGTGGCCCCATAGGTCAGGATTCTGGGCGTAATGCAACCATCGCGGCCCGAAAGACGAAATTCCGTTCCAGCGGCAGTAGCGTTTCGCCGTACCATCCGGCAGTCAGACACGGCCCTGGAAAGGGCAAAAAAACCGCCGCTTCTAGGCAGTTATCCCATCACCCGCCCAATCCGCTTGCAATCGTCTTGAATATCTCCGCCGGTAAAGTCCCGCCCAGCACTTTATTTGTAGGCGAATTGTCATCATTGCCCAGCCATACGGCGATGATGTCGCCGCCCGCATAGCCGATGAACCAGGCATCGCGGTAATCCTGCGTCGTGCCGGTTTTGCCCGCCGTGTAGATATTGGGAATGAACGCCCCCTTGCCGGTGCCGCTGGTCACCACGGCGCGCATCATCTGCCCCACCGCCTGGGCCTGGCCAGAATCCACCACCGGCACGGGGGCCGGGTGCGGTGCGGGTGCGTGGTTGATGGCGGTGACGGCGTAGGGCGTCACGCGCTCCCCGCCGTTGAAGAAAGTAGCGTAAGCCCCGGCCATTTGCAGCACACCCACCCCCCCGGTGCCCAGCGCCATGGTCGCGTCGTCGGGGAAATTGTCGTTCAGGCCCAGCTCCCGGGCCAGCGCGATCACCCTCCGCGCCCCGCCCGCGCGCAGCAGGATACGGATGGCGGCGGTGTTCATCGAGTCCGCCAGCGCCTGGGTCATCGAGACCTCGCCGTGATACCCGGCCTCGTAGTCATGCGGGTGGTAGCCGTGCAGGTAGAGCGGGCCGTCGAGCACGGTGTCCGACGGTGACATGCCAGCACGCAGCCCCGCCAGCCAGACGATGGGCTTGATCGCCGAGCCCGTCTGCCGCCGCGCGAGGGTAGCGCGGTTATAGCCCTCGCGGTTGCCCACCCCGCCGATGAGCGCGCGCACCGCCCCGGTCTTAGCCTCCAGCACCACCACCGCGCCCTGCGAGATGTGCAGCGCCGGGCCCTGAGTGGCGATGGCCGTGTCCAGCGCGGTCTCGGCCGCGTTTTGCAGCGCCGGGTTCAGCGTGGTGGAGAAGGTGATGTCCTCGCCCTCGGGGATCTGCGCGCTCTCCTGCTGCATTACCCAGAGCGCGAACCAGGAGGTGCGCGAGACCGGCTGCGCCGCGTCGGCCAGCTGGGCCTCGGCGGCGTTCTCCTGCTCGGGGCTGATCGCCTGGGTCCCCACCATGTCGTCCAGCACCTGGGTGGCGCGGTTGGCGGCGGCTTCGGGGTTGGCCAGCGGGTTGAGGCTGGAGGGGGCCTTGGGCAACCCGGCCAGAATGGCCGCCTGGGCGATGCTCAGCTGCGTGGCCGGGACGCCGAAATAAAGCCGGGCCGCGGCATCCACACCGTAAGCCCCCTCACCCAAATAGACACGGTTGAGATAGATGCCGAGGATTTCGTCCGGCGTGTAATGCCGGGTGAGCCAGAGGGCGAGCACCGCCTCCTGCACTTTGCGGCGGAAGGTGCGCTCATTGCCCAGGAACAGCGTCTTCGCCACTTGCTGGGTAATGCTGGAGCCGCCCTGCATCACGCGCCGGTGGATGAGGTCGGTAACCACGGCGCGGGCGAGGCCCTGGGTGTCGAACGCGCCATGCTCATAATAGCGCTTGTCCTCGATGGCGATGAACGCTGCCGGCACGTAAGGCGGCAGCGCGGAGGGCAGCACCACCTGGCCCGAGGCATCGCCGAACCGGGCGGCGAGCTGGCCCGACGGGGCGAGCAGCAGAATGGCCGGGCGACGCGGAGTGGTGACGGCGCTGGCGGGGTTCGGCATGTCCCAGGTGAACCAGAGTCCGGCCAGAAACAGGACCAGCCCGCCCCAGATGGCACCAATGACAAGCAGCCGCGTGACCACCCAGCCCCGGCGCAGGTTACGGACGAGCTGCCGGGTCTTCGGCTTGGGCCTGGGAGCTGGCGGTTGTTGCTTGGCGCGGGGCATGGAAGGAGAGGTGCCAAGCCTGCCCGCTTATGGCAAGCCAGCAGGTTATTGCCCCGAACCGCCCCTCCGGGGTAGGTGAAGGAGATCGCGGGTGTGGCGGAATGGTAGACGCACCGGACTTAAAATCCGTTGGGGCTTTGCCCTGTGGGGGTTCGACTCCCCCGACCCGCACCAGTTACCCTCTCTTACAATTTTCACAAACACGCGAACCACGAACAAATTATTGTGATTTAATTCATCTGCATTTTTTAAAATCATCCGAATACGAACAAATTATTGTGATTTTTAAATCATATCGATACGAATAAACAACAATATAAAACCACTTAATATTTCAAGCAAAAACCTTTAATAATCCCCCTAAATTTACTTGGCACAAATCGATTTTATTTGATCAAAAAGAAAAAGATTTTAAAAGAGTCACATTGACATGTGACGTCCGCGTGACTGTTATAATAATTAATTCTTGTTATAATATCCCTCAACTTATCGCCTTACCTTAACTGCCAAATATCTCTGCACTTTATGCGTATTGCCGCTTCCTCGATAGCACAGAGCGTCTCTATGTTAGTTTTTCTTATCAGGCTTATCCCGGCGTTCTTACGCAACTTCCTCGCGTCCCGGCGGGCGGGTCTAGCGGTGATGTTTGCCCTGAGCATGCCTATGCTTTTGGCGGTGACCGGGTTAAGCGTGGATGTCGGCTACTGGTATCAGAACCAGACAGCTTTGCAGTCTGCCGCCGATGCCGGAGCCATGGCGGCGGCAATGAACGATGCACGCCTCGGGCAAACAACCGACGACACCAAAGTCTCGGCGGCGCTACCTTACGCCAAGGCCATGGCCGATGCCGCCACCAGCCAGCAATTTGGCTTCGTCAGCGGCGCACCCGGCACCTCGGTCACCCTGACGGCCAATACCGGCACCGCGCAAACCGTTAACAGCAAGAGCGTCGCCACCACCACTTATACGGCGACCGTCTCCGCGCCGCGCCCGGTATTCTTCTCGGCTGTCGGGGGGGCTGGGCTTCAAGGGTTTCTCGGCCGGCACGCAAAGCGCCAGCGCCACCGCCTCCATCGTTACCACCACATCGGGCACTAGCGGCGGGTGCCTCATGGCTCTTGGCACCTCGGGCATCGATATTTATCTCACCGGCGGCGCCAAACTCGACGCTTCCGGATGCAGCGGCACCGGCATCGTCTCCAACTCAACAGCCTCGTGCAATAGCAGCACGGATGCGGGGTCGATCTCCGTCAACCCCTCGGCCTCCATCGTTACATCCTCGGTCGAATCAGCCGGGTGCGTGTACGTCGACACCAATGGCGGCGCCAAAATCGTCAACGCCTCGGGTAGCAACCCCACCTACAGCACGGGCAGCGCTACCGACCCTTATCAGGCCCTCGCCAATGCTGGCTTTCCCAAATGGCCAAGCCAGCCAAGCCAGCCGAGCCTGAGCAATACCGTCGCAACCTCGACCTTTTCGCTGGGCTATGTAAAATCCTATTCCACAGCCTATGCCGGTTGTAGCCCGGATTATGCGGCCAAATGCTGGCTGAACCCGTATGAGTTCACCGGCAACCTCAGCCCCAATGTTGTCTCCCTGGAATTATACGACGGCATCGATGCCGCTAATTACGATTCCACCTACGTATTCACCGGCAGCTTCAAAACCGGCAACGGCACGCTGACCTTCGACAGCACAAGCTCAATCCCAGCGACTTATTATTTTCAGGGCGCCACCACCACCAAGCGCGGCACAACCACGACCACCGGCTATGGGCTCGAACTCAGCTCCCCCACCATCACCTGGGGTACGGGCGGCGTTTATTATTTCAACGGTGGTTGGGCGGTCGATGGCAGCTCCCCCACCATGAAAGTGGGCACCAGCACCATGCTCTCCACCAAATATAGCGGCGCCTCCAACGGCGCCACTTACCTACAGGAAGGCAATATCACCTTCGGCGGCGGCACTTACTACTTCGATGGCGGGCTGGTGATCGGCGGCAGCGGCAACGTCACCTTCGGGCCAGGCATATATTATATCGTCAACGGCCCCTTCTCCGTCACCAATGGCGGTACGCTCACCGCCAACGGCGCAACCTTTGTACTCGAAGGCACATCCTACTACGCCTTCAACGGCGGCACCAACCTCACACTCTCAGCCCCAGTGCCCAACAGCGCCACCGCCCCCACCAACTGCGTGCTGCCCTTCTCCTCCGGCAGCACCACGGGCACGCCGTATCCGCAAACCACCTACACAATCGACAATACCACCGTCACCGCCACCCCCACCTATGGCACGCCCATCACAACCAATGTCGGCTATGGTTATCCAGGCAAGCCGTACCCGTGGGATGGCACAAACGGCAAAGGCATTTGCGGCGTGCTCATCTATCAGGCACCTACCGACAGCTCGACCGACTATATCACCGAGGGCACGACCAACACGGTCAACGGCATCATCTACACCCCTGCGGCGGCAGTCACCATGTCGGGCGCCGGCTCCATGAAGGCCGGCACCAATTCGGACGGCACAGCCGGAACACTCGCCGTTATCGCCAACAGCATCTCCCTCACGGGCAGCGCCAATCTTACGCTCTCCACGGGCTCCAGCACCTCGAACTATGGGCTGAGCTCCTCGACCACCACCAGCCAGATCCTGCTGACCAACTAATGGCGAAGCCTCTCACCATGCCCCTCGCCAAAATGCTCCTCACAAGGCTTACCGCTTTTGCTCACGCCCGCTCGGGCGCCGCCGCGGTCGAGTTCGCGCTGCTCGGCCTCAGCACATTCGCGTTTTTCTTCGCCATCCTCAACCTTGGACTGCTTGGCTTCACGCTCACCACATTACAGCGCGCCGTGGAGATGACCGCCCGCACCGCCGCAGTGAACGCCACTGCCGCTGGCAGCAGCACCGGCTCTGGTGTCTGCCCCTCGGTTTCCGATGTCACCGGTTATTTCAACCAATATGTCGGGCGCATGATTCCCAAGGCGGGAACCGCCCAAGGCCCGACCCTGACCTTCTATACCAATGCCTCCGGCAAACCTGTCTCTTTTACCGGCCCGTGGGTGAACAGCACCTCCAATGCTCCCACCGGCACTTATATCGCTCTTGGCGCCAGCTATACTTGGTCGCCGATCGGCTTCGCCAAGCTCATTTCGATTCCTCTCACCATCAAGACCGTCGCCTTCGCCATGGGTTCCCCCTCATGCGCCGACGACTGATCCCCATGCGTGCCCTGCCACATCTCGGTCGGCGCGGCAGCGTCACCGTGGAATTCGCCCTCATCGCAACATTCTTCCTGCTGCCTCTGTTTGGCGGGAGCCTGGACATGGTGGAGTACATCTCCGCCCGCGCCCAGCTCAACACGGCGCTACAAGCGTTGTACTACTACGCCCTGACCAATCCCTCGGCAGGCACGAACAGCGCCAACACCACGGCGATCATGTCGCTAATGAGCAGCAGCCTGCATCCGCTCACTTTGGTCAGCTCTTCGGTCTCCTATAATTGTATCGCCAACAGCGCCACGACAGTCACTTATGTCTCGCAGTCGAGCACGGCGATAACGTCCTGTCCCGCATCGGGCAGCTATACCGCCTCTCAGCAGACATTGCAGATCACAGTTACTTACACCGTGCGCACCTCGGTCCCCTTGACCATGCCAATGCCGTTTGTGCCCTCCAACCCGCTGGTTCTGACACAGACCGGCATGATTCAGGTGCAGTAGGCGCCCCTCAGATTTGCGCCAGATCAATGTTTTTCCAGGCAACCGACGCATGTAAGGTAGGAGCGGGGGTGATGTAGCTATGTGTCTTGGTATTCCGATGCAGGTGGTGGCGATCGACGGCTTCAACGCCGAGTGCGAGGCACGTGGCGTGAAGCGCAACGTCTCCCTGTTCATGATCGGCGAGAATGAAGTCGAGGTCTGTGATTATGTAATGGTCCATGTCGGCTATGCGCTGCGGAAGATGACGCCCGAGGATGCGCGCCTGAGCTGGGAACTGTTCGACGAAATCCTCGCGGTCGCCGGCGAATGAAGGAGGATTTCACCGCCGCCAAGGGATGGCTGGAGCGCATCGGGGAGCTGCCCATCGCGCATCCCGTGGCGGTGATGAATGTCTGCGGCGGGCATGAGCGCAGCCTCACCCAACTCGGCCTGCGCGGCGTGCTGCCGCCGAACGTGAAGTTGATCTCTGGCCCTGGCTGCCCGGTCTGCGTCTGCCCCGAGGAGGATCTTGCCGACGCCATCGCCCTGGCGCTCACCGGCGATGTCACGCTCGTCGCCTTTGGCGATATGCTGCGCGTGCCCATCAATGCTGCCAAAGGCGAGGTGCGCTCTTTGGCCGAGGCGCGGGCCAAGGGCGCCGATATCCGCCCGATCAGCGCGCCGCAGGAAGCCGTGGCCCTGGCCGCCTCCAATCCCGCCCGGCCCGTGGTGTTCTTCGCCGCCGGGTTTGAGACGACAACCGCCCCTGTGGCCGCCATGCTGGCCCAGGGCGTGCCGGAGAACCTCTCCGTGCTGCTGGCCGCGCGCCTCACTTGGCCGGCGGTGGATATGCTGCTGGCAAGCGGAGATGCCGCGCTGGACGCGCTGATCGCCCCCGGCCATGTGGCGGCGGTGATGGGTGCTTCGGAATGGGGCTTCATCCCGGAGCGGTACCATCTGCCTGTGGCGGTGGCCGGGTTCTCGGCCAATTCGCTGCTGGCGGCGCTGTATTCCGTGCTGCGGCAGAAGCTGGCGGGCAAGCCGTTCCTCGATAATTGCTATGCCGAACTTGTGGCCCCCGAGGGTAATCTCCGCGCCCAGGCTTTGCTGGCCGAAGTGATGGAAGTGACTGACGCCAACTGGCGCGGCATCGGAGTGGTCCCGCGCTCCGGCTTTGCCCTGCGCGGCGAGTGGAAACGCTTTGATGCCCGCGCCCGCTTCGAATTCTCCGCCCTGCCCCGCCGCCGCGCGGGCGAGATGCCCCCGGGCTGCGACTGCGCCGCCGTGGTACTGGGCAAGAAGCAGCCGGACCAGTGCCGGCTCTATGGCACCGCCTGCACGCCGCAGAATCCGGTGGGGCCGTGCATGGTCTCGGATGAGGGCGCCTGCCATATCTGGTGGCAGGGAGGCACGCGGGCAGCGGCCTGACGCCTTGGCCTGCGAGCGGATTGTCCTCGGCGGGGTGGTCCAGGGGGTCGGATTCCGGCCCTTCGTGTACCGTCTGGCGCAACAGCTTGGCGTAGCGGGCTGGGTGCGCAACAACGCTGGCGTGGTGGAGATTTGCGCCGCCGCAGCGCCGGAGACACTGAACGATTTCCGCGCCGCACTGCTGGCCGAGGCACCACCCGCCGCAAGGCCGGAACTGCATGCCGTTTCGCCAGGGGCATTCACCGGCACCGGCTTCACCATCCTGGACAGCACGGCGGGAGAAACCGTACAGGGCCTGCCGCCCGACCTCGCCCCCTGCCCGGATTGCCTAGCGGAGATGAAAGCCCCAGGGCGGCGGCACCGCTACCCCTTCATCAACTGCACCCAATGCGGGCCGCGCTATTCCATCATCCGCGCCCTGCCCTATGACCGCGCCAATACCACGATGGCCGAATTCCCCCTCTGCCCGGCCTGCGCGGCCGAATACGCCAACCCGGCGGACAGGCGCTTCCACGCCGAGCCGGTGGCCTGCCCGGACTGCGGACCGCGCCTGCGTTTCGGCGCCCAGGAGGGTGAAGCGGCGTTGGCCGCCTGCCTCATGGCGCTGCGGGCGGGCCAGATCGTCGCGGTGAAGGGCGTCGGCGGGTACCATTTGTTCTGCGACGCGGCGGACGAAGCGGCCGTGGCCCGGCTGCGGACGCGCAAGCACCGGCCCGAGAAACCGCTGGCCCTGCTGCTGCCTGAGGCACGGGTAATGGACTACGTGGTGGCGGATGCCCCGGCCTTGCACCTGCCCTCCCGCCCCATCCTGCTGCTGGAGAAACGCCCCGGCCTGCCGGAAGTCCTTGCACCAGGCCTCACCGAGTTGGGTGTGATGCTGCCGGATTCGCCGCTGCATCACCTGCTGGCGGAAGGTTTCGGCGCCGCCTTGGTGGCCACCTCCGCCAACCGCTCCGGCGAGCCGATGGTGACGGACGAGGCTCAGGCGGAAGCCGAACTGGCGGGCATCGCCGACGGGTTCCTGCACCATAACCGCAGGATCGAGCGTGCGGTGGATGACTCAGTGGTGCGGATCATCGACGGTGCGCCGCACATCCTGCGTGCCGGGCGGGGGCTCAGCCCTATCGAGATGCAACTGCCCTTCACGCTGGGGCGCCCCGTGCTGGCGCTGGGCGGGCATATGAAGTCAGCCATCGCTTTGGCCTGGGGGAACAAGGCGGTGATCTCCCCGCATCTGGGCGAGTTGGACAACGCCCCAGCCCACGCGGCCTTCGCCCGCATGGCGGCGGATCTGCAGGCGCTTTACGGCGTACGGGCGGAAGTGCTGATCACCGACGCGCATGAGGGGTACGCTAGCACGCGCTGGGCACGCACCCAGGACCTGCCCGTGGAAACCGTGTGGCACCATCACGCCCATGCCAGCGCCGTGGCGGGCGAGCATGGCGGAGCGGAAATGCTGGCCTTCACCTGGGACGGTGTCGGGCTGGGCTCCGATGGCGCGCTCTGGGGCGGCGAGGCGCTGCTCGGGAGGCCCGGGGCTTGGCGCGTGGCGGCGCGGCTGAAGCGGCTACGGCTGCAAGGGGGCGATGCCGTCTCCCGCGCCCCCTGGCGCTCTGGGGCGGCGATGTGTTGGCATACCGGCATCACCCCGCCAGAAGGACTGGTGCCAGACCCCCTGCTCCACACCGCCTGGACGCGCGGGCTGAACTGCCATGAGAGTTCCGCCGCGGGGCGGCTGTTCGACGGCGCGGCGGCTTTGCTCGGGCTGCGCCATACCGCCAGCTATGAGGGCCAGGGCCCAGCCCTGCTGGAAGCCCTGGCGGGGCCATTGCCCAATGCCGCTCCTCTGCCGTTGCACGAAGTGGGCGGCGTCTGGGAGGCGGATTGGTCGCCCCTGGTACCGATGCTGCTGGATGATACCCTGCCCAACCCTGAACGCGCCGCGCGCTTCCACGCCGCACTGGTGGCCACGGGCGTGGAGATTGCCCGGCTCGTGGGGGCGAAGACCGTAGGGCTGGCGGGCGGGGTGTTCCAGAACCGCAAGCTGGCCGAGGCGCTGCTCGCCCGGTTGCGGGCGGCGCGGATTACGGCGCATCTGGGGCGCAAAATTCCCTGCAACGATGCGGGCCTGAGCTTCGGCCAGGTGATTGAGTTTGGAGCACGGCAATGGATGAGATGATTACCCTGGCGCATGGCAATGGCGGGCGGCGGATGCGCGCGCTGATCGAGGAGATTTTCGCCCCTGCCCTGGGCCGCCCGGATACCCAGGCCGACGCTGCGGCCATCGCCCTGCCGGAAGGCGAGATCATGGTCACCACCGATGGCTTCACCGTGCAGCCCGCGCGGTTTCCGGGCGGGAATATCGGGGCGCTGAGCGTGCATGGTGTGGTCAATGACCTCGCCGTCTCCGGCGCCACACCGCTCTACCTCACCCTGGCGGCACTGATCGAGGAAGGCACCTCCGTTGCGCTGCTGCGCGAGTTGGTGGCCAGCCTGGGCGAGGCCGCGCACGAGGCCGGGGTGCGTGTGGTGGCTGGCGATACCAAGGTGCTGCCGCGCGGCCAGGGCGGCGGGGTGTATTTCACGCTCACGGGAATCGGCGTGCGCACGCCGGGCTGCCCACCGGGGCTGTCCGCCATCCGTCCTGGCGACAGGCTTCTGGTGAGCGGCCCGGTGGGCGACCATGGCATCGCGGTGATGCTGGCGCGGGAGGATTTCGGCCTGCGCGGCGATGTCCGCTCCGACGCCGCCTGCGTACTGCCCCTCACCCGCGCGTTGCTGCCCCTGCGCGGCCTGCGCTTCATGCGCGACCCCACGCGCGGCGGGCTGGCCACGGTGGCGCATGAGATCGCGTTAGCGACGGGGCTGGGGATTGAACTGGAGGAGGCGAATATTCCGGTGCGCGAAAGCACGCAGGCGGTGTGCGCGATACTGGGCTATGACCCGCTTTATCTGGCCTGCGAGGGCCGCGTGGTTGCGGTGCTGGCGCCCGAGGAGGCTGATGCCGCCCTCACCGCATGGCAGGCTTTGCCTGGCGGGGCGGAAGCAGCGATCATCGGCTGCATCGGCGCCACACCCGGCCCGGTGGTGCTGCGCACGCCGATCGGCGGCAGCCGCGTGCTCCCCGAGCTGGAAGAGGACGCGTTGCCACGAATTTGTTAGGTCCCTTCGGAGAGCGGCACTTTCGGACGGGCGGCGGCGGCCACGCCCTGGCGCAGCCAAGCCAGCCACTCCTCCATGCCCTCGCCCGTGCGGGCCGAAAGCGTGAGGCACGCCATGCCCGGATGGACCTGCTGGGCATAGCCCCGCGCAGTCTCCAGCGAAAAATCGAGATAGGGGAGCAAATCGGCCTTGTTCAGCAGCATCAAATTGGCGGCATAGAACATGTCCGGGTATTTCAGCGGCTTGTCTTCGCCCTCGGTGGTGGAGAGCACCACCACCTTATGCGCCTCGCCGAGGTCGAACCCTGCCGGGCAGACCAGATTGCCGACATTCTCGATGAACAGCAGCCCGCCGCGCAAGCTCGGCAGATGCTCCAGCGCGTGGCCCACGCCGTGCGCGTCCAGATGGCACCCCTTGCCGGTGTTGATCTGGTAGGCGGGCACACCGGTGGCTTTGATGCGGTCGGCATCCAGCCCGGTCTGCTGGTCGCCCTCGATCACGCCGATGGGAAACTCGCCTTTCAGCGCCTCGATGGTTTTCACCAGCAGCGTCGTCTTGCCCGAGCCGGGCGAGGAAACGAGGTTGATGACGAAAATGCCCTGGCCGGTGAAGACTCGGCGATTGGCATCGGCATGGCGCTGGTTGGCGGACATAATGTCCTGCTCCACCTGCACCATGCGGGTCTTGCTCAGGCCCGGCGCATGCGCGTGCTCCGGCCCGTGGTGATGGTGGTGATCATGCCCGTGGTCATGATCATGATCGTGGGAATGATCGCCGCAACCGCAAACGCCACACATGTCAGGATACCTCCAGCTGCTTGACCCGCATCTGCTGGCCTTCGAGAATCTGTAATTGGTAGCTGCCGCAATTCGGGCAACCATCGCCATGGCGGCGCACCGCCACGCGGGTGGAGCATTGCATGCACCAAGCCTCGCCGTCCACCAGCTCGGTGACCAGTTCCGCGCCCTCGGCCAACGTGCCGCGCGCGACGATGGGAAAATTGAACCTCATCGCCTCGGGCTCGATGGCCGCGAGCGCGCCGATTTCGAGCCATACCCTATGCACCTTGGCAAAATTCTGCGCGGCGGCTTGGTCCTCTAGCGTTTGCACCAGCCCTTCACACAACGACATCTCATGCATCCGGCTCACCCAGGCGGATGAACTTGTCCTTCGTCGCCTCGCAGATTGGACAGGTCCAGTCCTCAGGCAGTTCCTCAAAGCCCGTGCCTGCCTCAATCTGCCAGACATCGTCGCCCTCTTCAGGGTCGTACACATGCCAGCAGATGCGGCACTCCCAACGCTGGCTCATTGATACATGCCGCGCACGGCCCTAACGCGCTTGGCGGAATCGGCAATGTCGTCCAGCGCGGCGCAGGCCACGGCGGGAATCTCGGCGATATCCAGCGAGTTCAGGATGAGCTGGTTGGAGGCGTTGGAGAACTGCACCCACCATGTGGCGGCCAGATGCGTGGAGCGGATGCGGCAGGAGCCGTAACCAGCCGAGACGATGACAACATCGCCCTCGCCCAGCGTGCGCACCAGCCAACTGAGATCGGCGTCCGACATCGGTACGAGGTCAAGGTTGAAATTGTGCGTCTCGCCCGTGGCCATGAAGCGCTCGCTGCGCGCGACAATCTCGGCCAGCACATGCGGGGCATTGATCACGTCGTCCGGGATGGTCTCCGGGTCCGGCAACTTCATCACCGGGGCGGCGGCCCGCTGGCGCAGCACCTGCGGCACATCACCAACTTCCAGGTAATCCACCCCCTCGCCACGCACGCGCCAGAGCCCAGCGAAGATGGTCTCTTCCACCTGTAGATCCGGGCTGCCCATCGCCAGGGCCGAAACCTCGCCAGAGCCAAGAACCTCCTTCAGGAAGCGCGAAGCCGCCGGGGGGGCTTCGCGCAGATCCAGCATTTGCGGCGCGCCGGGCTTATAGGCGGTGAGCGCCCGCTCAATCCGGTCCAGCCAGATTTCGCCGGCTTGGCGCAACTCCGCATCGTCGGGCAGCAGCGGCGGAACATACTGCGCCACGCTGCTGGGCATGGGCAGATAGGCGGGGCCTTCTTCCGGCGTGACGGACATTATGCAGCTCGCTCCGGGCTGAGGATCTTATTGATTTCTTCAATATACACCGCCCAGTCGCGCATGCGAGGCAGGCTGAGCACCACGGCGCCATCGCGCAGGAACAGCAGGGTCGGCCGCACGCTGACCTTGAAGCGCACCGCAAGTTTCCTCTCCACATCCGGGTCGATAACGCCGACGCGGAACTTGTCAGGAAACTCCTTCAGCAACTCCGGCAACACCACGGCGAGATCGTCGATCTCCGGGTAGCGCGTGGGATTGCCGGTGAAGAACAGAGCGGTGAGGCCATGAGCGGTAAAGCCCTCCACATCATCCTGCCCCAGCGCGGCAATGCCAGGCATTTGTAACAAGCGGCGCAGTGAGGGCGAGGGTGTATCTGCATTCATGCGAAGGACCCTGCCTCGTAATTTTCCAGCGCCACGGAGTCCGGCCCTAGGGAGGCCGCCGCATCCCGCGTGGTGCGCAGCCTCGGCACCACGCCGAACCGCGAGAGATAGGAAATAGCTTCGGCGATCGCCGCGTCGATCTGCGCACGCACGGGCGCGGTGACGCTGCCGCCGTAATTCTCCAGGTCCAGCGGTTGCACGCCGATGAGCCGAATATGCAAAGGCAGCGTGTCCTTCAGCCGCGCCAGACCCAGCACATCCACCATGCTGGTCTGGTGCAGGCTCATCTTCTTGGCGGTCAGGCATTGCGGCACGTCGTCATCCTCGACCAGTACCAGCTCGCCGGGTTCGCGCCCGAAATCCACCGCATCCAGGATGATCAGCACATCCGTGTCCTCGACCAGCGGCAGCAGGGCCAACCCCTGCGTGCCGCCATCAACGAGCTTCACATTCTCGGGGAACACGTAGCGCGCATGCAGGGTCTCCACGGCACGCACGCCGAAGCCCTCATCCGCCCACAGGATATTGCCGACACCAAGGATGGTGATGTTTCTCATGACCGGCTGTCTTTGAAATAACGCCAACCGCTGATCATCGTGCTGATCATGGTCTGGCGGGACATGATGTCCTCGCGGATGACGAGATAGATATGCGCGATGACGAAGATCAGGATGTACCACATAGCCAGATGGTGCCAGGTGTGCACCTCCATGCTGCCGCCAAAGAGCGGGATCACCCAGGAGGTGAACAGCGTGTGCGCCCAGCCACCCGCCCCCTCGCCATACAGCGCGAAGCCGGTGACGAGCTGGAACAGAACACCAAGCACAAACACCGCGAGGATGGCCAGCTGCGCCACCGGGTTATGCCCGACTTCGCGCATGGGCTCACTCTTCTGGAAGCTGTACCAGCGCAGGGTCTGGAACAGCTCGTGCCACCAGGATTTGCGCCACACCGCCAGGATGAAAATCTCCTTGGCATAGCGGTTGCCCATCAGCACCCAATAGACGCGCAGCAGGAAACCAATGCCGAGGATGTACGCGGCGGTGAAATGGATGAAGCGGATGTCACCCATGACGTAGTGGTGGAACGGCTCGCCCGCGATGAGCGGCCAAGCCGGATTGCCGATGAGATAGCCCGTGGCGGCAAGGATGATGATGCAAGGCGCCGTCACCCAGTGCCAGAGCCGCACGGGAAGCTCATAGACATAGACGGGGGCATGCACCTCCGCTTTGTTGGTTTCGGGCGCGCTCATGGTCAGCGCACCTGCACGCGGACCAGCTCGCCGCCATCCGGTGCCATCACATGGGTGGAGCAGGCCAGGCAGGGGTCGAAGCTGTGCAGCGTACGCAGGATTTCGAGCGGCTGGTTTGGGTTAGCCAGCGGCGTGCCAAGCAGCGCGGCCTCGAACGCGCCGACATTGCCTGCCGGGTCGCGTGGCGAGCCGTTCCAAGTGGTCGGCACCACGGCCTGATAGGACTCGATCTTCGCGTCCTTGATGTGCAGCCAATGGCCGAGCGCGCCGCGCGGAGCCTCGGCGAAGCCAACGCCCTTGACCTCGGACGGCCAGGTGGTCGGCTCCCAGTTGTCGGTATTCGCGGTGGAACTGTCCCCCGCCGCGATGGTGGCGATCAGGTGGTCGAAGCAATCCTGCAACTTATGCGCGGCCCAGCTGGCTTCCAGCGCGCGCGCCGCGGTGCGGCCCAGCGTGGTGAACAGCGCGTTGAACGGCAAGCCGAGATCGGTAAGCAGCTTGTCCACCGGATCCTTGAACTCCGCATTGCCCTGGGCATAGCCGAGGGTGAAGCGCGAGAGCGGGCCGACCTCCATGGCATGGCCGCGCCAGCGTGCGGCCTTGATGTAGGAGTATTTCGCCCCTTCATCGAGCTGCTGGATATTGGTCTTGGTGCCGATTGTGTTGGGCCCAAGCTCGAAGTTCGGATCGGTAATGCCCTCCCACGGATGCAGGCCCTTCGACTCGTCCGGGTATTTGTACCAGGAATGGTCAACGAATTCCTGCACCTGATCCAGGTCGGCGAGATCGACCGGCAGGATCTCGTTGAGATTGCCGTTGATGATCGCGCCGCGCGGGATCATCAGATTGGTATAGTCGTTGGCGTGGAGCGGGAACTCACCGTAGGAGATGACATTCTTGCCCGCGAGGCCCTGGCCGTAATCCCAGTTCTTGTAGAAGCTGGCGATGGCTTTCATGTCAGGAACGTAAACCTGATCGATGAATTGAATGGTCCGGCTGATAATATCCGCCACCAAGTTGAGCTGTGTGACGTTGACTGGCGCGCCCGCGCCCATCGTGGCATCCATGTTGATGGCGCAAGCCATGCCGCCCACCAGCCAGTTCGGATGCGGGTTTTTGCCGCCGAACACGGTGTGGATCTTCACGATCTCGCGCTGGAAATCGAGTGCTTCCAGATAATGCGCCGTGGCCATCAGATTGGCCTCGGGTGGCAGCAGATAGGCCGGATTGCCCCAATAGCCGTTCATGAACGGGCCGAGCTGGCCGGAATCGACAAAGCGCTGCAGCCGGGCCTGAACATCCGAGAAATAGCCCGGCGAGGACTTGGCCCAGGGCGAGATGGACTGCGCCAGTGCGCTGGTCGCCTTCGGGTCGGCCTTCAGCGCGGAAATCACATCCACCCAATCCAGCGCGTGCAGATGGTAGAAATGCACGAGATGGTCATGCACCCACAGCGTGAGCTGCATCATGTTGCGGATGGTGTTGGCGTTTTCGGGGATCTGGATGCCGAGCGCATTCTCCACCGCACGCACGGAGGTGAGCGCGTGCGTGCCGGTGCACACGCCGCAAATGCGCTCGCAGAACGCCCAGGCATCGCGCGGGTCACGGCCCTTGAGGATAATTTCCAGCCCGCGCCACATCGTGCCCGTGGAGACCGCGTTGCGGATGATGTTGTTGCTGTCGAGATTCACTTCGCAGCGCATATGGCCTTCGATGCGCGTCACCGGGTCCACTACCATGCGGCGGCCGGAATTATCGAGCGCGAAGCCGTTCGGGGTCTGCACGTTCATTACTGCTTGTCTCCCTCACCCGGCTTGCGGGTGAAATGCTTGATGGCGCTGGCACCGGCATGAGCGGCCACACCAGCAAGCGCGGCGGCGGCGGCGGTGCCACCAACGGTATCGGCCGTGGCCTCCACGCCGAACCCGGCGCCGATATTGGCCAGGCGCGAGTAGAACGGCCCGTTATCCCAGAAATTATCCTCGGAGCAGCCGATGCACCCATGGCCCGACTGAATGGGGAAGGATACGCCGCCATTCCAGCGCACGGTGGAGCAGGCGTTATAGGTGGTCGGGCCTTTGCAGCCCATCTTGTAGAGGCAATAGCCCTTGCGCGCGCCTTCGTCGTCCCAGGACTGCACGAACTCGCCAGCATCGAAATGCGGGCGGCGGTAGCATTTGTCGTGGATGCGCTGGCCGTAGAACATTGCCGGGCGACCGCGGCTGTCCAGCTCGGGCAGGCGGTCGAAGGTGAGGATGTAGGAGATCACGCCGGTCATCACCTCGGCGATGGGCGGACAGCCCGGCACCTTGATGATCGGTTTGTCTGTGATCACCTTGTCGATGGGCACGGCCTGGGTGGGGTTGGGCTTGGCGGCCTGCACGCAGCCCCAGCTGGCGCAAGCGCCCCAGGCGATGACGGCCTTGGCGTTTGCTGCGACCGATTTCAGCCGCTCCACGAACGGTTTGCCGCCGATGATGCAGTACATGCCATCTTCGTTCAGCGGCGGGTTGCCTTCCACCGCCAGGATGTACTCGCCCGGATATTTATTGGGAATTTCATCGAGAATCGCCTCGGCGTCATGCCCGGCGGCGGTCATCAGCGTGTCGTCGTAATCGAGCGAGATCATCTTGAGGATGACATCCGAGGAAAGCGGGTTGCCGGAGCGGATAAAGGATTCCGAGCAGCATGTGCATTCCAGCCCATGCAGCCACAGCACCGGCAAACGAGGCTTGGTTTCCATCGCATGGGCGATCTTGTCAGCATAGACTGGCTCAAGGCCCAGCGCCGCGGCCGTCAGACTGCAAAACTTAAGAAAAGAGCGCCGGGATGTGCCCTGCGCCCGCATCAGCTCGTAAAAAGTCTGAGGTTTATCCGCCACGCTGATCATCTCCCCTCCATGCATCGGAGCGGCGCGCAACGGCATCACGGCACCGCATGCCCGCCGGTGTAAGTGGGTACCACTGGCCCGCTGCCGGCTGGGATTGCATTGATCCAAATCAATCGATCCAGATCAGCAAACTTTCTTCTGGCGATATACTCGAGAGTTTCATTGTGCATCGCAACATGTTCTGCATGGCGCGCAAAGCTGGCAGGCGGATTATGGCGCACCGCCTTATGTCCAAGCCAGACCGGATCGTTTATCACCCCTGGCGTAAAGCTGCCTGGAACGGGGCGGCTTTAGAATTTTGCTCTTAGGCAGGAGAAAATACGAGATGAGCCAAGACAGCCGGATCAAATCCAACGCGTTTCGCGAAAAAGTCATGCCCGCCGAGGCGGCCGCGGCGCTGATCACGCCCGGCAGCACCGTGGGCATGAGCGGCTTTACCGGCTCGGGCTATCCGAAGGCCGTGCCGCAGGCCCTGGCCAAGCACATGGAAACCGCCAACGCGGCGGGCGAGAAGTTCCGCCTGCGCGTGCTGACCGGCGCCTCCACCGGCCCCGAGTTGGACGGCGCCCTGGCCAAGGCCGACGGCATCGAGTTCCGCCTGCCCTATAACTCCGACCCCATCGCCCGCGAGAAGATCAACTCCGGCAAGATGGAATATTTCGACGTGCATCTGAGCCAGGTGGCCCCGATGACTTGGCAGGGCTTCTTCGGCAAGCTGGACACGGCGGTCGTCGAGATCGTCGGCGTCACCGAGGATGGCGAGCTGATCCCCTCCTCCTCCGTGGGCAACAACAAGACCTGGCTGGACTGCGCCGAGAAGGTCATCCTCGAGGTGAACTCCTGGCAGAACCCGGCGCTGCACGGCATGCACGACATTTACTACGGCACCGCCCTGCCGCCGAACCGCAAGCCCATCCCGCTCGTGCGCCCGGATGACCGCATCGGCCAGACCACCTTCCGCGTCGACCCGTCCAAGGTCGTGGCCGTGGTTGAGACCGACATCCCGGACCGCAACCTGCCCTTCAGCCCGCCGGACGAGACCTCCCAGCGCATCGCCGCGCACCTGATCGAATTTTTCGAGCATGAGGTGAGGAAGGGCCGCCTACCGCCGCACTTGCTGCCGCTGCAGTCGGGCGTGGGTAACATCGCCAACGCCGTGCTGGCCGGGCTGAACAAGTCCAAGTTCGAGAACATGACCTCCTATACCGAGGTGATCCAGGATGGCATGCTGGACATGCTCAACTCGGGCAAGCTGCGCATGGCCTCCGCCACCGCGTTCTCGCTCTCGCCGGAAGCGGCGACGAACCTGAACGCCAACATGGCGCAGTACCGCGACAAGATGATCCTGCGTCCGCAGGAAATCTCCAATCACCCGGAGCTGGTGCGCCGCCTTGGCTGCATCGCCATGAACGGGCTCATCGAGGCCGACATCTACGGCGCCGTGAACTCCACCCATGTGATGGGCTCGCGCATCCAGAACGGCATCGGCGGCTCGGGCGACTTCGCGCGCAATGCCTATATCTCCGTGTTCATGACCCCCTCCACCGCCAAGGGCGGCAAGATCTCCGCGATCGTGCCGATGGCCTCGCCTGTCGATCACATCAACCAGGACGTCCAGGTGATCGTGACCGAGCAGGGCCTCGCCGATCTGCGCGGCCTCTCCCCGAAGCAGCGCGCGGAGACGATCATCGAGAACTGCGCACACCCGGACTACAAGCCAATGCTGAAGGACTACTACCGCCGCGCCCGCGAGCACTCCTACGGCCAGCAGAGCCCCTGCCTGCCGTCCGAGGCGCTCTCCTGGCACCAGCGCTTCATCGATACTGGCTCGATGAAGGCCTGAGACTGAGAAAACCCTCGCGCGGTTGGTTAACCCCGCGCGAGGCTTTTCATGACCGCGTCGCGCTGCGCCGCCTTGGGCTGGGCAGCGTCGATCCGGGTCCACCTTATCTCTCCCGTCTCCAGCTCCCGCTGCAGCCGCAGCACCGCCGCACCGGCATCTGAGGCATCGTCCCGCCTGGCATCGAGGCGCGCGATCAGCACTTCATCCGGCGCATCCAGCCAGACCCCTGTAAAATCCACGCCCATATGCTCCGCAAACACGGCGGCGGCTTCCCGCTCCTCCTGACGCAGGAAGGCTGCGTCCAAAATCACGCTGTAACCGGCGGCCAGTGCCGACACGGCCTGATTGTGCATTTCGGCGTAAACCCTCGCGCTCATTTGCGGCGTATAGGCGCTCTCGGGCAGGCGCGTTTCAGGCTCCACGCCGCATAGGGTTTTACGCAGTACGTCGCTCCGCAGCACCCGCGCCCCAGGCACGGGCGCGAATTCGGCCGCCACAGCCGCCGCCAGGGTGGACTTGCCCGAACCGCTGACCCCGCCAATGGCGAGCAGGCGCGGCGCGGCGGGGCGCAACGCCTCCGCCGCCAGGGCGAGATAGGTTTTCCCTTCCTTGTCCCTGCCCTGCGCCGCCAACACATGGGCGCGGATGACCGCCCGCACGGCAATGAACAGCGGCATCGCCGCCACGCCCTCGGCCTCGGCGGTGCGGTCGAGATAGCGGTTGAACACCAATGCCGCGAAGAATCGTTCGCCCCGGCGCAGCAAATCCATGAGCAAAAAGGCGAGGTCATAGAGCGGGTCGATGCAGGCGAAATCGTCGCAGAACTCGATGCAGTCGAACAACAGCGGCTGGCCCTGCCAGAGCACGATATTGCCGAGATGCAGATCGCCATGGCAGCGCCTGATGCCCGGTCCCCGCACCGCCAGCAACGGCGCATGTGCCTCCACCGCCGCGCGGCAGGCGGTATTCACCTGTTCCACCAGCACTGGGTCGAACCCCGCCTTGGCGAGATTGGCCGCATTGCCCTCCACCACCCCTCGCAGCAGGGCAGCGCCGTCGCGCGGGGTTCGCTCGGCCTGTTGGTGGAAAGCCACGATATTGTCTGTGAGGTCGCGCAGCAGCCGGGCCGTCAGCTTCCCGGCCCGGGCCAGGGAATCGAACAGATCCACCTCGGCGAAGCGCCGCATCTCCAGCACATACTCCACCGGCTCACCCGGACCCTCGAACTCCAGCCCGCCTGAAGCCGAACGGGTGATGGCGCGGACACGGCGGTAAAGCTCCGGCGCGGTGCGGCGGTTGAGTAGCAGCTCGGCCTCGCAAAACATCTTGCGCCGGGCCAGAGTAGAGTAATCGAGATAGGAGAACCGCACCGCGCGCTTCAGCTTGTAAGCGGTATCGGCGTGCAGGAAGACGATGGAGATATGTGTCTCCGCCCGGGCCTCGGCGCCCCGGGCGAGGAAGGCAATAACCTCGTCCTGGTCAGGCACGATCCGTCCAAGGCGGGATCTTGGCTGCCAGCTCATCCAGCTTGGCGCCCGAAATCGTCTCGTCCTTCAGCAGCTCCTTCGCCGCCTCGCGCAGCACGGGCATGTTCGCCTGCAAGATAGCACGAGAGCGGTTGAAAGCGCTCTCCACCAGATCGTGGATGGCGGCGTCAATGGCGGCGGCGGTCTGCTCCGAGTACTGGCGCGGTCGCCAATCCGGCACGCCTGTGGGGCCGAGCAGATGCTGGGTCTCCGGCTCATAGGTCATCTGGCCGAGCTTATCGTCCATGCCGAAACGCACGACCATGGAGCGGGCGATATCCGTCGCACGGGCCAGATCGTCCGAGGCGCCCGTGGAGACCTCAGGGAAAATCAGCGACTCCGCCGCCCGCCCGCCCAGCAGCACGGTCATGCGGTTCATCAGCTCGGCGCGGCTCATGAGGAAGCGGTCCTCGCCGGGGCGCTGAATGGTGTAGCCCAACGCCGCCAGACCGTGCGGGATGATGGAGATCTTCTGCACCTTGTCGCTATCCGGCAGCGCCATGGCGGTGATGGCATGGCCCAGCTCATGATTCGCCACCACCTCCCGCTCCTTGGGCACCAGCAGGCGCGTGCGCTTCTCCAGCCCGGCAATAATCCGCTCCACCGCCTCGTTGAAATCCTCCAGCGTCACCTCCTCGGCTTGGCGGCGGGTAGCGAGCAGCGCCGCCTCGTTCACCAGATTAGCGAGGTCCGCCCCGGTGAAGCCGGGGGTGAGGGAAGCGATCTCCTCGGCCGAGACGCCAGGCGCGAGCTTCACCTTATGCATATGCAGCTCGAGGATCTGTACGCGCCCGGGCTTGTCTGGCCGGTCCACCAATATCTGCCGGTCGAACCGCCCGGCGCGCAGCAAAGCGGGGTCGAGGATCTCGGGCCTGTTGGTGGCGGCCAGCAGCACCACGCCGGAGGAAGGATCGAAGCCGTCCATCTCGGCCAGGAGCTGGTTCAGCGTCTGCTCTTTTTCGTCGTTGCCGCCACCGGGGATCGCGGCGTTGCGGGCGCGCCCCAGGGAGTCCAGCTCGTCGATAAAGATAATGGCCGGGGCAGACTTGCGGGCCTGCTCGAACAGATCGCGCACGCGCGCGGCGCCAACGCCGACGAACATCTCCACGAACTCGGAGCCGGAGATAGAGAAGAACGGCACATTCGCCTCGCCCGCCACGGCGCGGGCCAGCAGCGTCTTGCCTGTGCCCGGCGGACCGACCAGCAGCACGCCCTTGGGGATATGCGCGCCCAACCTGCCATAGGCACCGGGGTTCTTCAGGAAGTCCACGACCTCTTTCAGTTCGGCCTTGGCTTCCTCCACCCCGGCGACATCCTTGAACCGCACCGCCACGTCGCTCTCGGCGTACACACGCGCGCGGCTCTTGCCTACGGCCAGCACGCCGCCAGCGCCGCCCATGCGCCCGCCCAGCAGCATGTACCAAAGCCCGCCGAACAGCAGCAGCGGCGCCAGCCAGCCGAGCAAGGAGGAGAGGAAGCCCGGCGAAGGTTCACCGGAGAAAGTGATCTTCTGCTTGGCCAGATCCTTCGCCAAGCTGGGGTCCACACGGTCAGTCTCAAACTCGGAGGGCTCGCCAGGGGCGGCGTTCTTCAGCGTGCCGGTGATCTGGCTCTCGCCCACCACCAGATTATCCACCTGCCCCGCCTGCAGCAGGGACTGAAATTGGCTGTAGGGAATAACCTTGACCTGCTGCTGGGCTTGCCGGGTCAGCACCGAGAACACCAGCAGCGAGATCAACACCGCGGCAAGGATAAACCCGAAACGTGAAACGCCGTCTTTCTCTTTAGCCACGTCAGGCCTCTCCAGTGCCGCAGCGCGGCGTTCAGCCCTTAAGCCGGCCCGCGGCGACGGTACGGATAATGTCGGCGCGGCTGACGATGCCGACCACTTTGCCCTCACGCAGCACGGGTACGCGTTTGATATGGTGCTGCGCCAGCAGATCCACGATATCGGCCACGGCAACATCCTCCGTCACGCTGACCACGTCATGCGTCATCAGATCCCCGGCGGTGCGCTTTTCCTGCTTCAGATATTCAACGAAATCCGGCGCCAGATCCTCGCCCTCGGCCAGCATCTCCAGCCACCAGGCGCGGCGGCTCTCCTGCTTGGCGCCGAGCTGGCGCATCAGATCCTGCTCGCTCACCATGCCGAGCAGCTTGCCCTCGGCATCAACCACCGGCGCCGCGCTGATCCCATGCTCGGCCAGCACGCCAGCCACCTTCGACACGTTGTCGAACGGGTGCACCACCACCACGTTGCGGTTCATGATATCGGCTGCCGTCACGGTCATCTCTGTTCATCCCATTATTCTGTGGACCGGACATTGCCACGCGCCGCCCGTACCGCATTGATTTCTATCAACAGGAACGGGCGGACGCCAGAGACATTACAGGCTGAGCGCGGCCAGTTCGGCCTCGGTAAACAGACGAGAACGGGTAAGGAAACGCTTGCCCGTGCCGTTCTCCAGCGAAAACATCCCGCCAATCCCCTCGACCACGTCGATAATCAGCTGGGTATGTTTCCAGTATTCGAACTGCGAGGGGCTCATATAGAACCCCGCGCCGCCGATCTCACCAAGCTTCACGTCATCCGGGCTCAGCAGATAATCGCCGACCGGATAACACATCGGCGCGGACCCGTCGCAACAGCCGCCTGACTGATGAAACAGAACCGCGCCGTATTTTGCCTGAAGCTGGGCTATCAGCTCCAGCGCGGTGTCTGTCGCCAGAACCCGCGCTGGAACCGTGTTCAGCTCAGAAGAAGCCAAGGGCATTCGGGCTGTAGCTGACCAGCAGGTTCTTGGTCTGCTGGTAGTGGTCGAGCATCATCTTGTGCGTCTCACGCCCGATGCCGGACTGCTTGTAACCGCCGAACGCCGCGTGGGCGGGGTACAGGTGGTAGCAGTTGGTCCACACGCGGCCAGCCTTGATGCCACGGCCCATGCGGTAGGCGCGGTTGCCGTCGCGCGACCACACGCCGGCGCCCAGGCCGTACAGCGTGTCGTTGGCGGCGTGCAGCACTTCTTCCTCGGTCTTGAAGGTGGTGACGGAGAGCACCGGCCCGAAGATTTCCTCCTGGAAGATGCGCATCTTGTTGTTGCCGCGGAACACGGTCGGCTGGATGTAATAGCCATCCGACAGCGCGCCGCCGAGATTGGCGCGCTGGCCGCCGATGAGCAGCTCAGCACCTTCCTGCTTGCCGATGTCGATGTAGGAGAGGATCTTCTGCACCTGCTCGGAGGAGGCCTGGGCACCGATCATGGTGGCGATGTCCAGCGGGCTGCCCTGCTTGATGGCGGCGACGCGCTTCAGCACCTTCTCCATGAAGCGATCATAGATGCTCTCCTGGATGAAGGCGCGCGACGGACAGGTGCAAACCTCGCCCTGGTTGAGCGCGAACAGAACCAGACCTTCAACCGCCTTGTCGAGGAAGGCATCGTCCTCGTTCATCACGTCCTCGAAGAAGATGTTCGGGGACTTGCCGCCGAGTTCCAGCGTGACCGGGATGAGGTTGTGGCTGGCATACTGCATGATCAGCCGGCCGGTGGAGGTCTCACCGGTGAAGGCGATCTTGGCGATGCGGTTGGAAGAGGCGAGCGGCTTGCCCGCTTCCAGGCCGAAGCCGTTGACGATGTTGAGCACGCCAGCCGGCAGCAGGTCGCCGATCAGCTCGGCCAGCACCAGCACGGAGACCGGGGTTTGCTCGGCGGGCTTCAGCACCACGCAGTTACCAGCGGCCAGCGCCGGGGCCAGCTTCCACACGGCCATCAGCAGCGGGAAGTTCCAGGGGATGATCTGACCGACCACGCCCAGCGGCTCGTGGTAATGATAGGCGATGGTGGTCTCGTCGATCTCGGCGAGAGAGCCTTCCTGCGCGCGGATGCAGGAGGCGAAATAGCGCATGTGGTCGATGGCCAGCGGCACGTCGGCGAAGGTGGTCTCGCGGATCGGCTTGCCGTTATCGACGGTCTCGACATAAGCGAGCAGGTCCAGGTTCTGCTCCATGCGGTCCGCGATCTTCAGCAGGATGTTGGCGCGGGCGGTGGGAGAGGTCTTGCCCCAGGCATCGGCCGCGGCATGGGCGGCGTCCAGCGCCAGGTTGATGTCCGCCTCTTTCGAGCGCGCCGCCTGGGTGAAGGGACGGCCGGTGATGGGGGAGATGTTGTCGAAATACTGGCCGTCGAGCGGGGCGGTGAACTTGCCGTTGATGAAGTTGTCGTAGCGGGGCTTGAAGGAGAAGCCGGCGACGGCGCTGCCGGCGGCGGGGGAAATGGCGGCATCAAGCATGTCTGTTTCCTCGTTATGTTTACAAAGCGGATACGTTGTCCGGCCCGTTTATCTGGGACAGGCCTCGACCAGCTTCAAGGCAAGACCCGTGCCAAACCGGCAAGGCGTGGAAAACCCCCGGCAGAAATGGATTATAGTGCATGTCGGATGGGGAAGCTACTCAGTTTGTCACGCGCCGAAATGTCACGCTGTACCAAAACAGGACAGACTGCTAAGATATTTGCATTGGCGCCCTAGCCACGCCAACCTTAAAAACCAAGGACGCTGCACAATAAAGCAAGAAGCGTCCGCCTAAAACCACTGGGACAGGAAACCGCGAAGGCCATGCAGCCGTTCTCACTATCCGCTAGGGCAGAAGCGTTGAATCACTTTGCCGCCGCGCCAGGAGGCGTCGATCCCGGGGATATCAGCCGGTCCTGGCAGCGTTGCCGGACCGCCGGGCTGACGCCCGAGCAAAACCGGCGGGACGACCCGCACCTCACCCATGCCGAGCGGCGCATGGCGGCCGAGCGGCGCGCGACGCTGGTGACCCAGGCGCGGCCGGTGATGGAATATTTCTACAGCCAGATCAAAGACTCCGGCTGCGTGATGCTGCTCTCGGACGAGAACGGCTACCTGCTGGATTCCGCCGGCGATGCCGATTTTTGCACCCGCGCCGCCCAGGTGGCGCTCAGCCCCGGCGCCTCCTGGGCCGAGGAGGCGCGCGGCACCAACGCCATCGGCACAGCGCTCATTGAGCGCAAGCCGATTGTGGTGACAGGCGCCGAGCATTACCTGCGCCATAACAGCTTCCTGGCCTGCGCCGCCGCCCCGCTCACCGAGCCGGACGGCAAGCTCCTCGGCGCGATCGACATCTCCTGCGACGCCCGGCGCTACCACCCGCACACTTTCGGGCTGGTGCGCGCCGCCGCGCAGATGATCGAGAAGCGTATTTTCGAGCTGAATTTCGTCCTCCAGACCAAACTGCGCTTCCATATGTCCAGCAACTGCCTGGGCAGCCTGATGGAAGGTGCCGTGGCCATCGGCGAGGATGGCCGAATCCTGGGCGCCAACCGCCCCGGCTTTGCCATGCTGGGCCTGAAGTACGAGGATATCGGCAAGCGCGACATTTGCAGCCTGTTCGACATGACCATCCCTGAGTTGATGGCGCTGGGGCTGCGCTCGCAAACCGAGGCCGCGGGCGTACGCCTGCGCAATGGCGAGTTGCTCTACCTCACCGTGGAGCAGATGCGCGCCCCGGTGATTCGCCGCCCCGCCGTCCCCGCGGCGGACATTCAACAGCCCGACGCCCTGGCCGAACTGGACACCGGCGATGCCCGCGTGTCCAAGGCCATCAGCCAGCTCCGCCGGGTGCTGGGACGCAAGGTGCCCATCCTGCTGCAAGGCGAAACGGGGGCGGGCAAGGATTTCTTCGCCCACGCCATCCATGCCGCGGGGCCGCGCGCCAACGGGCCGTTCGTGGCGGTGAACTGCGCCGCCCTGCCGGAGACGCTGATCGAGTCCGAGCTGTTCGGCCACGCTCCCGGCGCCTTTACCGGCGCGCGCAAGGAGGGCTCGCCCGGGCGCATCCGCGAGGCGCATGGCGGCACGCTGTTCCTGGACGAGATCGGAGACATGCCGCTGGCGATGCAGACCCGCCTGCTGCGCGTGTTGGAGGAAGGTACCGTCACCCCCATCGGCGGCAAGCCCGTGCCGGTGGATTTCCTGCTCATCTCCGCCACCCATGCGGATTTCACGGCCCGCATCGCGGCCAAGACCTTCCGCTCCGACCTGTATTACCGGCTGAACGGGCTTTCCGTCTCGCTGCCGCCCTTGCGCGAGCGCACCGACGTAGCGGCGCTGACCGAACGCATCCTGGCGCGCGAGGCAGCCGCGCGCGGAGGCCGGGCCCCTACCCTTTCGCCCGAGCTGGCCGAAGCCTGCGCCCGCTATACCTGGCCCGGCAATCTGCGCCAGCTCTCAGGGATGCTGCGTACCGCCTGCCTGATGCTGGACGAGGGTGAGGACACACTTCACCTGCATCACCTCAGCGAGGAAGCTTTGCGCGAACTCACCACCAAGCGCCCCACCACTGTAACGTTGGAAGCCTCCGGCGCCACGTTGCGGGAACAGTCGGACGCGATGATCGCCGCCGCGGTGGCGGAGGCGGGCGGCAACATCGCCGCCGCCGCGCGCAATTTGGGCATCAGCCGCAACACACTGTACCGCCGCCTTGGCAATGTGCGCGAGCATTAAGGAACGCACGCGGCCAAAAAATTTCCGGGTTGTTTTCAACTTTTGATTTGTATCAAGGAACGGATCCGCAAAGAGAGGCACATATTGGTCATCCCAAAGCGGATACACTCCCCAGACTTGGCCCTGCCATGAGAAATCATGGCAGGGTTTTTTCTTGAGACCCATCCAACACAAAACGCTTCAATTTCGGAATTAAAGTGTTGTAGCGTCCGCCTTAAAGTAACAAAATTTTTTGGTTCAGCTTTTTTCAAAAAGCCGCAATGACACCGCCTTTTTCACAAAAAAGGCGGCGCCAGAAACTTTCAAAACATCAAACCGCAGCAGAGTGGCGCGGCGTCGCGGCGTTGGCCTGCTTCAGATAGACATCGAAAAGCGCTGCAACATTGCGCACGAAGGGACGGCCGCGCTCAGTCACGCGCACGCGCTTTCCATCCCACTCCACCAGTCCATCTGCGGCAAAACCACTGAGTGGTACTGCATCTTCCAGCAGCGGCGCGGGGTCAGACCCCATGGTTTTGGCCAAGGCGGGGATATCCAACTCCAGATCGCACATGATGCGCTCGATCACCGCGCGGCGCAGCCGGTCATCCGCGCTCAGCGCCACGCCGCGCGCAACGGGCAAGCGCCCCTCGTTGATCGCTGCCTCGTAAGCGGGCACGCCAGTGGCGTTCTGCACATAACCCTGCGGCAGCGCGCCGATGGACGAAGCCCCGAGCCCGAGCAACACGGGCGTGGCATCGGTGGTGTAGCCCTGGAAATTGCGGTGCAGCGCTTTCTCCTGCACGGCAGCGGCCATGGCATCGCCCGGCAAAGCGTAATGGTCCAGCCCGACGGGGATATACCCCCCCTCATGCTCCAGCACTTGGCGGATCATCCGCTCCTGGGCGAGACGCGCCTCGCCCCCCGGCAACGCGGCTTCGGGGATCAGGCTCTGGTGTTTCTTCATCCAGGGCACATGGGCGTAGCCGAACACGGCGGCGCGGTCGGCCTTGAGCGCCAGGGCTTGGCGCGCGGTGCGGGCCACGGACTCGGTGGTCTGGTGCGGCAGGCCGTAGATCAGGTCGAGATTGAGCGAGGTGACGCCCAGCCCGCGCAGCGCCTGGGCCGCGGCGGCGGTTTCCTCGAAGCTCTGGTGCCGGCCGATGGCCTCCTGCACCGCCTCGTCGAAATCCTGCACGCCGAGGCTGGCGCGGTTCACGCCCATCAGGCGCAGCGCGTCCAGGCAGTCAGGCGTCAGCGAGGTCGGGTCGATCTCGATCGCCACCTCGGCATCGGCACGCAGATGGAAGCGCTTGCGGACATGGTCCATGATGCCGGTAAGGCAGTCCTCCGGCATGGCGGTGGGCGTGCCTCCGCCCCAGTGCACCTGAGTGACGATGGCGCGGCGGCCGATCAGGTCGGCCAGCAGATCCAGCTCGCGCGAAAGCCACACCGCATAGGCGCGCTTAGGCCTGTCATTGCGCACCACGGTGGTGTTGCAGCCGCAATACAGGCAGAGCCGGTCGCAGAAGGGAACATGGATATAGAGTGAGACGGCGGCGTCAGGCGGCAACTCGGCCAGCCATTGCGCGTAGGTCTCGGCGCCTATACCGGGGTGGAAATGCGGCGCGGTGGGGTAGCTGGTATAGCGTGGTACGCGCCCATGGTAGCGGGCGATCAGCTCGGCATCGGTCATGGGCTTGTCCATGAACCGGCGCCAAGCCGCTTACATTGATTCACGTCAAGCTGGCAGGAAATCCGGCACCGAGAGGTAGCGCTCGCCCGTGTCGTAGTTGAAGCCCAGGATGCGGCTGCCGGCGGACAGCTCGGGCAGCTTCTTGGCAATGGCCGCCAGCGTGGCGCCGGAGGAAATGCCGACGAGCAGCCCCTCGGTGGTGGCGGAGCGGCGGGCGAAGTCCTTGGCCTCCTCGCCCTCCACCTGGATCACGCCGTCGATGGCGTTGAGATGCAGGTTGGCGGGGATAAACCCGGCGCCGATGCCCTGGATGGGGTGCGGGGCCGGGGAACCACCCGAGATCACCGGCGAGGCGGCGGGCTCCACGGCATATACCTTCAGGTTCGGCCAATGGGGCTTCAGCGTCTCGGCCACGCCGGTGATGTGGCCGCCCGTGCCAACGCCGGTGATGATGACATCCAACCCCTCGGGGAAGTCAGCCAGGATTTCCTGCGCCGTGGTGCGAGCGTGGATGGCGATATTGGCCGGATTTTCAAATTGCTGCGGGATGAAGGAGCCGGGATTCTGCTCGGCCAGCTCGGCGGCGCGGGCGATGGCGCCCTTCATGCCCTTCTCGCGCGGAGTGAGGTCAAAGGTCGCGCCATAAACCTGCATCAGGCGGCGGCGCTCGATGGACATGCTCTCCGGCATCACCAGGATCAGCTTATAGCCCTTCACCGCCGCCACCAAAGCGAGGCCCACGCCGGTATTGCCGGAGGTCGGCTCAATGATCAGCCCGCCCGGCTTGAGCACACCGGAGGCTTCAGCCGCCTCGATCATGGCCAGCGCGATACGGTCCTTGATCGAGCCACCCGGGTTGGTGCGTTCGGATTTCACCCACACGTTTGCCTCGGGGAACAGGCGGCCGAGGCGGATATGCGGGGTCTTGCCAATGGTTTCGAGAACGCTGTTAACCGGCATGCCATCTCTCCATAATTCTTATAGGTTTATTGCGCCATTCCGGGAGCCGCGCAAGCCCTGCCCGAGCTAACCATAAAAGCCGCCGCCTGTCAGGCTGCCGATACAGTCTCTTCCCCCGCCAGCACCACCTGGTTCCGCCCGCCGCGCTTGGCGGCATAAAGCGCCTGGTCGGCGCGTGCGATGGCTGCCTCGATCGTATCGCCCGGCACGATCTCGGCCACCCCGGCGGAGATCGTCAGGCTAAGCCCAGGCTCGATGCTATCGAACGGCGTATGCGCCAGCAGCGCCCGCAACCGCTCGAGGCATAAAGCCGCCGTCTGCAGCCCGGTATTAGGCAACATCAGCAGAAATTCCTCGCCGCCCCAACGGGCCAGCACGTCGCCGCAGCGCAGGGCATCAACACAGGCATGGGCAACGATGCGCAACGCCTCGTCCCCCGCGAGATGCCCGTAATCGTCGTTCACGGCTTTGAAGTGATCGAGGTCGATCATCGCCAGACAGGTGGGCTGCACGTCCTCCGCCCTCTCCTGCCGGACCTGCACCTGCCGTTTGACCAGCGGGACCATGGCCCGGCGGTTCAGCAGCCCGGTCAGTTCGTCGAGATCCGCCAGGGCTCGCACCTCCTTCTGGCGCTTTTCCATGATCTTCTTCTCTGCCCGGAGCATGGTGAGGCGGCGCTGATTCTCCTCGAACACCTCCAGCGAGCGCACGATGGCGCCGAACTCGTCATGGCGGCGCAGAGGGTACAAATCGATATCCAGCCGCCCGGCGGCGAGACGCTCCGTGGCTTGGCAGATTTCCCCCACCGTCTGCCGGATGGCGGCAAAAACCAGCCACACCACCGTCACCACCAGCAACAAGGTGAGCAGCACGCCAGCCACCGCGATGATGGCGATCCGCCGTGCCACCCCCTGGCTTTGCACCGCGAGCGCCCGCGCCTGCTCGTTCATCGCCATGGCCAGCTTATCGAGCTGCGCGGCCGCGCGTTCACGCTCCAGCTCATACGGCACGATATACCGCCCCGCACTGCCGAAATTATCATCCGTGAAGGCGGCGAGGCGGCTGATCGCGCCACGGTAATCATCCAGCTCCTGCAGGGCCTGGGCATAATCCCCCCGCTCGCTGGGCGGCACGAAGCGCTGCACCCGGCGCAAATTCTGGCGCGCCGTGTCGAGCTGGGCCAGCACGTCCTGCAACCCGGCCTGCACGGCGCCGGGAGTGCCGCCATTGGCCTGCCAGCCAAGGCAATGATAAAACGCGCCGTTGGCGATTGAGATCGCCTTGGCGCTAATCTCAAGCTGGTTTCGGGCGTTATCCTCGGCCAGTACCGCGTTCAGCACCGCGAGCTGGCGCTGCTGCGACCACAGCGCACAGCCCAGAGCTACAACCAGCATCACCATGGCGAAGGCCGGCGCGATGCCGATTTTCACCAGCAACGGCAGGTCGGCAAAGCGCGGCAGAACCCCCGTGGCCCCTGGCGCCGGAGCAGCCCTGCCAACACGCTGAAAACCAGCCGCGCCTTCGCCTTCCATCGCACCACCTTCCGCAACGATATTGACGAAATATGGTTTCCAAACGCTTAACCTTAATCGCGTGCCGGCACCCAAACGCCGAACGCCGCCAGGTACGGGATACCCAGCGGCGAACCTGCTGTTTCGACTATCAGCGTGTGTGGTTAAGCGGCTATTTCGGCCTCAGGCCACTTTGGATTCGCCGGGGCGCGCCCCCAAACGGGCGCGCAGGCCCGTGGGCAATTGGCGGGCGGACTTGGCGCGCGGATATTCCATCTCGGCAATCGGCTCCACCGGGGCAGAGCGCTCATCCCAGTTATGGAAGTTCATGCGATCGATATTGTCGACGAACGATTCGGTCGGCGCCCCCTCGGCCAGCAGCAATTCATGCGCATCCAGCTCGACATGATAGTAGTCGAAGACCTCCGGCATGCCATACTCACGCGTGATGCCGGGGAAACCAACCAGCGCCGCAGCCTGAACCAGCACACCATCAAGGAACATGGCATGGTCGGGCGAGACCAGCAGAGCGCGCACGGGCAGATTATCGCCCAGCGCACCAGCGGCGATGCGGATGGGAAATGCGCGCAGCGGATCGGCAAAACGGGTGGCAACGCGGCTGGCGCCAACCCAGCGGACCTCGGCCACACGGCCATCGGCCAAGCGCAGACGGGTGCCGGGCACCACGTCCTGAACCTCGATCTCGCCCTCCTCAGCCGCCAGACGCGTGCCAGCGCAGAAGCAGGGATAGGTATATTCGGTGCCACTCGAATTCAGCAGCGTGATCGTATAGCCCGAAGCCGCCCCGCTCGCCCCCGCCGTGCCGGCAGCCAGCGTCACTGTGCCAAAGGATGCGCCAGAGCTGTTTTCCAAGTCGTAGATGGTCTGGCCGCTGGCATTCTCGCTGCCGGTCGAAACCAGCTTCAGCACCTGCCCGCCGCAAGAAATCTGGTCCCCGTAGGAGAAATTCTCGATCACGAGATTGCTCGGCCATTGCGGCAGGTTCAACACGTTCTTCGTGCCGCCACTCGTCACCGGGTCAAAATAAATCGCCACGGTCGGCGAGGCGCCGGTAAAATCCACGGTCGCCCCGTTGAGGGTCAGCAAGCCGGCACCGGAGAAGGCCGTCGGCGAGGACAGGGTCGTGTTCGTCAGGATGAGATCCTGCCCTCTGGCCAGCGTCGCACCGGTACTCACCGTCACGATACCGCCGGTAATGCCGAAATTTCCCGTGCCGGTGGGGCTGATGGCGCCGGAAATCACCAGCTTGGTCGTGCTGCCGAGTGCCAGCGTCTCACCACCATTCTGGAAATCGAGGCCGTTGGTGTTGAGCGTGTAGGCGCCAGTGAACGTGGCGGTGCCGGTACCCGTAACGGTAATCGCGCTGAGAGTTGGCGAGCTGGTGAGGGTGATTGACGATCCACCCGGCACAAAAATGCCCGCATTGTCGCTATTGTCCGGTACTGTAGCCGGGCTCCAGTTAGCCGCCGTGCTGAAGCCGCCGTCGCCAGCAGCGCCCGTCCAAATCCACCCCGCCATCAGATCCCCCAAGCTTCCCCAAATGCGCGTTAATTCCGTTAGCGCACAAAAACATTACAAATCGTACACCTTTCCCTTATTAAGAACACTCAAATTTCGTCAAATCACCTTTTTGTGCACACAAGGCTGGCAATTCATCAAAAAAAAGACCGCAGCGGCAATGCCGGCTGCGGTCCGCAACGGTTATTCAGCTTGACTGAAAGCTTACACTACCCCTCCAGCGCGCGCCCCAGGCTCCGGCGCAGCAACTGGCCCGGCTGGCGGTGCTCGCGCAGCGCGGCGGCGAATTGGGCCGGGGTATGCTCGGGCGGCGTGAGGAATGAGGTGAAGCCGCAGGCGATCAGCGCTGCGAACTGGTCGGGGATGAAATGCCCGACGGCGCGCAAATCGCCCTTATAGCCATGGCGCTCCCGCAACGTGCGGGCCAGGGTAAAGCCGCGCCCGTCTCGGAATTTCGGGAACTCGATCTCGATCAGCGCCGCCCCGGGGAGCTGGGTGGCGATGTCCTCGATCTTCGCATCGGGCGTCAGGCGCAGCCCGGCCACGCCGGCGTCCGCGATTTCCTCGCCCTTGGCGTTAACGAGCGGCATTGACGGCCTCCTTGAACGGCGCCGCGCCGAGGCGGCGGTAAGTGTCGATGAACTTTTCGCCCGGTGTGCGCTGGGCCACATAGGCGTTCACGATCGCCTCGATGGCATCCGGCACATTGGCCGTGGGCACGGCCGGGCCGATGATGGAGCCGATCGCGGCGTTCTCATCCGCCGCACCGCCGAGGGTAATCTGGTACACTTCCTCGCCGTTCTTATCGACGCCGAGCAGCCCGATATGCCCGACATGGTGATGCCCGCAGGCATTGATGCAGCCGGAGATGTTCACGTACAGCGTGCCGATCTCCCGCTCGCGCCCGGCGAAGCGCTCGGCCAAGCGCTGCGCCACCGGAATGGAGCGGGCCGTGGCCAAGGCACAGTAATCCATACCCGGGCAGGCGATGATGTCCGAGATCAGCCCCACATTGGCCGAAGCGAGCCCCACCTTCACCAGCCCCTGATACAAAGCGGGGAGATCGTCCTTGGCGACATGCGGCAGAACCAGATTCTGCACATGGCTCACGCGGATCTCGCCCAGCGAATATTTGTCGGCCAGATCGGCCACCGCGTCCATTTCATCGGCGCTGGCATCGCCGGGGATGCCGCCGATCGGCTTCAGCGATATCTGCGCCGAGATATAGCCCGGATCGCGGTGCCCATGCGTGTTCCGCTCCACCCAGGCGGCGAAATCCGCATCCTCCGCCAGGGCTTTCGCGAACACGCCGCTATCCTGGCGCGTGAATTCCGGCACCGGGAAGCGCGCGGCCACGGCGGCAACCAACTCCGGCGTCAGCACGCAATAATCCGGCGGCAACGCCGCGTATTCGTCCTCGACCATCTGGATGAAGGCTTCCGGCTTCATCTCGCGGATCAGGATCTTGATGCGCGACTTATACATATTGTCGCGCCGACCGAGCGCGTTGTACACGCGCAGAACCGCCTCGTTATAACGCAGCAGCTCGGCCAGCGGCACGTCGTCGCGCAGCTTGATCGCCACATAGGGCGTGCGGCCCAGACCGCCACCGGCGAAGATGCGGAACACCGGCTCACCGGCTTCGTTTTTATGCACCTCGATGCCGATGTCATGCACACGCACAGCTGCACGGTCATGCGGCGCGCCGGTGATGGCAATCTTGAACTTGCGCGGCAGATAGGTGAACTCGGGGTGATCCGTGGACCACTGGCGCAGGATCTCGGCGTAGAGGCGCGGGTCGATCACCTCATCCGCCGCCGCACCGGCGTACTCGTCCGTCGTCACGTTGCGGATGCAGTTGCCAGAGGTCTGGATACCGTGCAGATCCGCCTCGGCCAGCGCGGCCAGGGCGGCAGGGGTATCCTCCAGCCGCAGCCAGTTGAACTGGATATTCTGGCGGGTGGTGAAATGGCCGTAGCCACGGTCGTAATGCCGGGCCACATAGGCGAGCTGGCGCAGCTGCGTGGCGCTGAGCACGCCATACGGAATGGCGATGCGCAGCATGTAGGCGTGCAGTTGCAGATACAGCCCGTTCATCAGGCGCAGCGGCTTGAACTCGTCCTCGGAGAGCTCGCCCGCGCGGCGGCGTTCCACCTGCTCGCCAAATTCACGCGCGCGCTGGCGCAGGAAGTCGCGGTCATATTCGTCGTAGTGATAGATGCCGGCATGGGGCGAGGTGGAACTGGCCGATGGCAGCGGTGGCAGCTTGTCCGCGCCGTCACGCCATGGGCCCGCGGGCAAATCGGCGCGTACCGAGGGACCGCGTGCGCGGATCTGCTCGCGATGCGCCACCGGCATCAGCTTGCCATCTTCCTGCGTCACCTCAACGGCCCGTACCTCCACCACATGCGCCGCCACATCGGCGGGCTGCGCCGCCGCCAGCGCGCCGGGCAAGGCCGTGTCGTCATACGTTGCGGCGGCATCCACATGCTCCGCCCAGCCATGCTCTCCGGCGAACCAGACGGACACACCATCGCGCAGACGGTTGGCGGTGATCACATGCAAAGACATCTCAAAGCTTTCCCACACTCGAACCTTGGCGCCAGATAAAGATTTTTTCCGCCTCGTCCAGAGCAAGGCGGCGATTTCATGGGAAATAATTTTTCAGAAACCTAGCCTATAAAGCCACTGAAAAGTAATTTTTTCCCACACGCCTCATCACGAGAAAATCCACACAAGAAAATATGGAACGGGAGAGCATGATTACCAGCACCGCAAAACATGCCCAAGGAGGCGTGCGAAATGCGGCGGATCCACATATATCAGGATGCATGACGATTATTCTCAACCCCGCCATGCTGGCGGACTCCCTCGCGGGCGGCGCAGTGATCGGCACGGCCTCGGCCGGGCTGCTGCTCGTGAATGGCCGCATCGCCGGCATCAGCGGCATCTTCGCCCGTGCCACCAAACCCGATGCTACACTCTGGCAATGGGCGTTCCTGGCCGGGCTGCTCGCCGCCGGGGCTGGGGCGGCCCTGGCCGGATACCCCCTGCCCGCCGACATCACCAAACAGAGCCTGCCCTTGCTTGCCCTGGCCGGGCTGCTCACCGGGGTCGGCACGCGGTTGGGCGGCGGCTGCACCAGCGGGCATGGCGTCTGCGGTCTGGCCCGCCTCTCCCCGCGCTCGCTGGCGGCGGTGCTGGTGTTCATGGGTGTCGCCGGGCTTACAGTATTCGTGCGGAGGCATGTGCTGTGATGCGCGCATTGACCGCCTTCGCCTTCGGGCTGCTGTTCGGGCTGGGCCTGCTGCTCTCGGGCATGACCGACCCGGACCGCGTGAAAGCCTTCCTCGACATCGGCGGGGACTGGAACCCGGCTTTGGCGCTGGTGATGGGCGGGGCCATCGCCATCGCCCTGCCCGCTTTTGCCCTGGCCAAACGGCGTAAAAATTGCCTGCTGGGCGAGGCCATCGACCTGCCCGCCAAACGCAGGATCGACGCCAGGCTGCTGCTCGGCGCCGCGATTTTCGGGCTGGGCTGGGGGCTGGCTGGCATCTGCCCCGGCCCTGGCCTGGTGCTGGCCGGGCGCTTGGCCCCTGGCGCGCTGGTCTTCACCGCGGCGCTGTATTGCGGCGCGCGGCTGGCCGAGCGGCTCGGCACTGCCCCCGTTTACAGCGGGTCAGGGCGCGTATTACCTTTTGCCATGGCCGATCGGGGCCGCAGCAGGACAACCGAACATGGGTATCAACGAGCAAAAGCCTGGGCTGCAACAGGCGGCACAGAGCACGGTGGCGGACTTGGCCGACGTGGTGGCGGGGCTGCGCCTCTCCCGCGAGGTGACGCATAAAATCCGCCATCGCGGCCAGATCCGCGAGCTACCCTCGCGCGCCGCGCTGGAGAAGATCCGCGACGGACTGTTCGCCGCCCTCTTCCCCAGCCATTACGGCTGCCCGGACCTGACCGACGAGACCATCGACTATTTCGTCGGCCATACGCTGTCGCAGTCGCTCACCGCGCTTAACGAGCAGGTGCGGCGAGACCTGCTGTTCCTCCCGCCTGGACATACCGACACCCCGGCCGAGGAACAGGCCACCGCCATCGTCCGCGATTTCGCGGCTCAGCTCCCCTGCCTGCGCGGCATGCTGGCCGAGGACCTGATGGCCGCCTATCAGGGCGACCCGGCCGCCAGTTCCATGGCCGAAGTGCTGCTGGCCTATCCCGGCATGCGCGCCATCATCCACCATCGTCTGGCGAATGTGCTGCACAAGCTCGGCGCGCCGCTGGTTGCCCGGCTGCTGGCGGGCATCTCCCAGGCCGAAACGGGCATCGACATCCACCCCCAGGCGCAGATCGGCCAGCGCTTCTTCATCGACCACGGCACCGGCGTGGTGATCGGTCAGACCGCCATCATCGGCGAGAATGTGCGGCTGTATCAGCATGTCACGCTGGGGGCGAAGCGCTTCACCGAGGACGAGAACGGCATGCTGGTGAAGGGCGAACCACGCCACCCGATCATCGAGGACAATGTGGTGATCTACGCTGGCGCCACCGTGCTGGGGCGCATCACTGTCGGGCGGGGCTCCACCATCGGCGGCAATGTGTGGCTCACGCAAAGCGTACCGCCGGGCAGCATCATCACCCAAGCGCAGAGCCGGCTCTCGAACGAAGCCTAACCCACTCCCTCCGCCGGCACGATTACCGTGCGGGTGCGGTTGGCGGGGTCGAACCTGACGTGCTCCCCTTTTTGTTCGCGCTCAGGCGCAGTGTCTTTCCCCTTCATGCTTGATGGTTGAGGTGGTTTCAATGTGCCCTGGGGCATGCC
>NZ_JACHFJ010000008.1 GCF_014201825.1 Acidocella aromatica
GCATGCCCCAGGGCACATTGAAACCACCTCAACCATCAAGCATGAAGGGGAAAGACACTGCGCCTGAGCGCGAACAAAAAGGGGAGCACGTCACGGTGCCTGCCAATCATTGAGCGAACACTGATTCAACATTACATTTCCGAGGGACACCCTCTGGCAAATGTTATGGGTACTACAATCCACTATCACGCCATACAGTCCACTAAAAAGTTACCGACCCGACTTCCCGAAACACTCTATACCCGCAAGGGCTAGCCGGTTTCTTGTTACAGAAGCGGCAAAATGGCGTTTGCCCCAGTAATTGCAGTATACTCAACTGTAAGGGTAACTCTTCTGCTGGCAGGTCTATCGTAGGCCCAGGAACTACTTCCCCCTGGTGACACAACGATAAAAACGTAATAGGGACGCCCCAGCTTTTTTGGACAAAACCTTAGGGACATAGTCACATGCGCGTTTACTACGATCGGGATGCCGACGTTAACCTCATCAAGAGCAAGAAAGTCGCCATCATCGGTTATGGCAGCCAGGGCCACGCCCATGCGCTGAACCTGAAGGATAGCGGCGTGAAAGAGCTGGCCATCGGCCTGCGTCCGGGTTCCACCGCCATCGCCAAGGCCGAAGGCGCGGGGCTGAAGGTGATGACCCCGGCTGAAGCCGCCGCCTGGGCCGATGTCGTGATGGTGCTGACCCCGGACGAGGGCCAGGCCGACCTGTACTACAAGGATCTGGCCACCAACCTGCGCCCCGGCGCGGCCCTGGCCTTCGCGCACGGCCTGAACGTGCATTTCAACCTGATCGAGCCGCGCGCCGATATCGACGTGTTCATGGTCGCCCCCAAGGGCCCCGGCCACACCGTGCGCGGTGAGTACCTGAAGGGCGGCGGCGTGCCGACCCTGGTAGCCGTGGCGCAGAACGTCACCGGCAACGCGTTCGACCTCGCCCTCTCCTATGCCTCGGCCAATGGCGGCGGCAAGGGCGGCATCATCGAGACCACCTTCCAGGAAGAGTGCGAGACCGACCTGTTCGGCGAGCAGGCCGTGCTGTGCGGCGGTCTGGTCGAGCTGATCAAGGCTGGCTTCGAGACGCTGGTCGAGGGCGGCTACGCCCCCGAGATGGCCTATTTCGAGTGCCTGCACGAGGTGAAGCTGATCGTGGACCTGATCTACGAGGGCGGCATCGCCAACATGAACTATTCTATCAGCAACACCGCTGAGTATGGCGAGTATGTCACCGGTCCCCGCCTCATCACGGCTGAAACCAAGGCCGAGATGAAGAAGGTGCTGGAAGACATCCAGACCGGCCGCTTCACCCGCGACTGGATGCTGGAGAACAAGGTGCACCAGAGCAGCTTCAAGGCCATCCGCCGCCGCAACGCCGCCCACCCGATCGAGGAAGTGGGCGCCAAGCTGCGCGCCATGATGCCCTGGATCGGCAAGAACGCCCTGGTGGACAAGTCCAAGAACTGATCCACCTGATCAAACTTGCCGTGGGGGTGCGCAACGCCGCGCACCTTGCCGCGCTGCAATCGGCAAGGGCGGCGGCAACGCCGCCCTTGCGCCATTTTACGCGCAATTTTCCCAAGCGCGCCGCCGAGCTGACCGATGGCGGCTCGATCTACTGGGTCATCGGCGGGGTCATCCTCGTCCGCCAGCGCATTCTCGACATCACCCAGGACACCGATCCTGAAGACGGCACCCCCTCCACCGCCCTTGTGCTGGCCCCGGAACTGGTGCGCGTGGAAGCCAGGGCGCAGCGGGCCTTCCAGGGCTGGCGCTATCTGCCCCCCGAGGACGCGCCGCCCGATCTGACCGCCCGCAACAGCGACACGGCCGAGATGCCCGAGGCCATGCGCCGCGAACTGGCGGCGCTGGGACTGTTGTAAATTTTGCGTCCCGCCCGGCTCATGCTAGTGCGTCCCCACGTTAGAGGAGACCCACGATATGGCGGTGAACGCCTTTATATTCCCGGGACAGGGCAGCCAGGCCGTCGGCATGGGCCGCGACCTTGCCGCCGCCTTCGCGCCCGCCCGTCAGGTATTCGAGGAAGTGGACGAGGTTCTGAAGCAGAAACTCTCCAAGCTGATGTTCGAGGGCCCCTCCGAGGAGCTGACACTGACCGAGAACGCCCAGCCCGCGCTGATGGCCGTCTCGCTCGCCGTGCTCCGCGTGCTGCAAGCCGAGGGTGGGATCAGCCTGAAGGACAAGGCCATCGTCGTCGCCGGGCACTCCTTGGGTGAATACGCCGCCCTGGCGGCGGCTGAGTCCTTCTCCATCGCCGAGACCGCCCAGCTGCTGAAGCTGCGCGGCCAGGCCATGCAGCACGCCGTACCCGCTGGCTTGGGCGCGATGGCCGCCCTGCTGGGCGTGGAGATGGACGCCGCCCGCGAAATCTGCGCCGAGGCCGAGATGGGCCCCGAAGGGCGCGAGATCGTCTCCGCCGCCAACGATAATGGCGGCGGTCAGGTCGTCATCTCCGGCCATAAGGCGGCGGTGGACCGCGCCATCGAGATCGCCAAGGCCAAGGGCGTGAAGCGCGCCATGCTGCTGCCGGTCTCCGCGCCCTTCCATTGCGCGCTGATGGCCCCGGCGGCGGACGCCATGGCCGAAGCCTTCGCCAACATCCCGCCCCGCACCCCGCTGGTGCCCGTGGTGGCGAACGTGACCGCGCAGAAGGTGACCGACCCCAATGTCATCCGCGACCTGCTGGTGCAGCAGGTGACCGCCACCGTGCGCTGGCGCGAGAGCGTGCAGGAGATGGTGGCCCTGGGCGCGACCAATTTCGTCGAACTTGGCTCAGGCAAAGTGCTGGCCGGGCTGGTCAAGCGCATCGCGCCGGAGGCCACCGCCATCTCCGCCGGCACGCCCGCCGATATCGAATCTCTGCTGAAGGTTCTGTAAATGTTTGATCTGACTGGCAAAACCGCGCTGATCACCGGCGCTTCGGGCGGCATCGGCGCGGAGATCGCCCGCGCGCTGCACAAGCAGGGTGCGACCGTGGCGCTTTCCGGCACACGGCGCGAGGCGCTGGACACCCTGGCCGCCGAGCTGGGCGAGCGCGCCCATGTGCTGCCCGCCGATCTCTCCCAGGCCGACGAAGCCGCCCGGCTGATCAACGATGCCGAGGCTGCCCTGGGCAAGGTGGACATCCTGGTGAACAATGCCGGGCTGACCAAGGATGGGCTGGCCATGCGCATGTCCGACGCCGATTGGGAGAAGGTTCTCAACGTGGACCTGGGCGCCCCGTTCCGCCTGATCCGCGCCGCGCTCAAGTTCATGCTCCGCCGCAAGGCCGGGCGCATCATCAATATCGGCTCCATCGTGGGCACTACCGGCAATCCGGGCCAGGCCAATTACTGCGCCGCCAAGGCCGGGCTGGTGGGCCTGACGAAGTCGCTGGCGCAGGAAGTCGCCTCGCGCGGGATCACCGTGAACCTCGTCGCCCCCGGCTTCATCGAAACCCCGATGACCGACGCGCTCTCCGATGCCCAGCGCGCCGATCTCTCGGGCAAAATCCCGCTGGGCCGCCTGGGCCAGCCGGGGGATATCGCCGCCGCCGTAGTGTATCTGGCCGCCGAGGAGGCGGGCTGGGTCACCGGCAGCACCATCCACGTTAACGGCGGCATGGCGATGGCCTGAACCACCTCCTGGGCATGGCGGCTTGGCGTGGCGCGAAAAACCGTGCTAAGCGCCGCCACGTCTAGGGTTAACGATGTACGCCCGGCGGTGCTAAGATTGCACTGTCACCATCATTCTAGTTGCAGGAAAGTGAAGTTTTATGAGCGAAATCGCCGATAAGGTTAAGAAGATCGTTGTCGAGCACCTGGGCGTGGACGAAGCCAAGGTGACCCCGGAAGCCTCCTTCATCGACGATTTGGGCGCTGACTCGCTCGACACCGTGGAGCTGGTGATGGCGTTCGAGGAAGCCTTTGGCGTGGAAATCCCCGAGGATGCCGCCGAGAAGATCACGACCGTGAAGGATGCGGTCGAGTACATCGAGAAGCAGAAGGCCGAGTAAGGCTTTTTCCAGCCTTCTCCATTAAAAAGCCGTCCGAGGAGTTCGCATGCGCCGTGTTGTCGTAACAGGTATGGGGATCACCTGCCCGCTTGGGGTGGGCGTTGAACATGTCTGGAAGAGGCTGATCAACGGGGAGTCCGGCATCAGCGCCATCGACTCTTTCGACACCACGGAGCTGACGGCCAAGATCGCCGGCCAGATTCCCGCGGGGCCTGCCGCCGAGGGCAAGCTTGACCTGTCCGAATGGATCGCGGTCAAGGAGCTCAAGAAGATGGACCGCTTCATCCATCACGGCATGGTCGCCGCCGCGCAGGCCATGGCGGATTCCGGCTGGGTGCCGGAGACCGAGGAGGACAAATGCGCCTCCGGCGTGATGATCGGTTCGGGCATCGGCGGCCTGCAAACCATCTATGAGACCTCGATCATGGTGCATGAGGGCCGCGCCAAACGCGTGTCGCCCTTCTTCATCCCCGCCGCGCTGATCAACCTGATCTCCGGCCAGGTCTCCATCAAATACGGCCTCAAGGGCCCCAACCACTCCGTCGTGACGGCCTGCGCCACCGGCGTGCACGCCATTGGCGACGCCGCCCGGCTGGTCGCCTACGGCGATGCGGATGTGATGGTGGCCGGTGGCGCCGAGGCCGCCGTGAACCAAATCGGCATTGCCGGGTTCTGCGCGTCGCGCGCCCTCTCCACGGGCTTCAACGACCGTCCCACCGAGGCCTCCCGCCCCTGGGACAAGGACCGCGACGGCTTCGTGATGGGCGAAGGCGCCGGTGTTGTGGTGCTGGAAGAGTACGAGCACGCCAAGAAGCGCGGCGCCAAGATCTATGCCGAGATCGGCGGCTACGGCATGTCCGGTGATGCGCACCACATCACCGCGCCCGCCGAGCACCATGACGGCGCCTTCCGCGCCATGAAGGCCGCGTTCAAGAATGGCGGCCTGACCGCCGCGGACGTGGACTACGTGAACGCGCATGGCACCTCGACCCCCATGGGCGACGATCTGGAGCTGGAAGCGGTCGAGAACATGTTCGGCGACCACGCGAAGAAGATTGCCATGTCCTCCACCAAATCCGCCACCGGGCATTTGCTCGGTGCGGCCGGTGCCATCGAGGCGATCTTCTCCATTCTCGCCATCCGCGACGGCATCGCCCCGCCGACCTTGAACCTGCACGAGCCCAGCCGCGCCTCGGTGATCGACCGCGTGGCGCTGACCGCCCAGGAACGCAAGATCAACGTGGCGCTGTCCAACAGCTTCGGCTTCGGCGGCACCAATGCCTCCGTGATCTTCAAGCGGGCCGTCTAAGCCATTTTACGCCGCGGCCAGATTCTACTTTTGCTGGTCACCCTGCTCGTCACGCTACGGGCAGGGCAAATGGCCGCGAAGCAGGCTTATACTTCCCCCGGTGCCGGGCAAACAAACGCCGATGTGGTGATCCCCACCGGCGGCGGTAGCGCCACGGCCGAGGCGCTGGCCAAGGCAGGGGTGATCCGCCATCCGCTCGTGTTCCGGGCCGCCGCGTGGCTGACCAGGACCGATGGCGTTTTGCATGCCGGGGAGTTCATCTTCCCCGCCCATGCCAGCATCAGGGAGATCCTGAATATCCTGCGGCACGGAAAGCCGGTGGAGCATCAGGTGACCATCCCCGAGGGGCTGACCGGAGCGCAGATCGCCAAGATCATTAATAACGCACCCACGGCCACCGGCGAGGTCACCGCCCCGCCCGATGGCAGCGTGTTGCCGCAAACCTATAACTATCCGTGGGGCACGCCTCGCGCCGCCATACTGGCCCGCGCCGAAGCCGCCATGCAGGCCAGCCTGGACACCGCCTGGCCCAACCGCGCCCAGAACGTGCCGCTGAACTCTCCGCAAGAGGCGGTGATCCTGGCCTCAATCGTGCAGCAGGAGACACCGCTGGGGCATGAGTTACCGCAGGTGGCCGCCGTGTACGAGAACCGGCTGCGCCAGGGCATGAAGCTACAGGCCGATCCGACGGTGATCTATGCCGCCACCGGGGGCAAGCAGTCAGGCGGTACGGGTATCAGCCGGACGGACCTTGCCAACCCCTCGCCCTACAACACCTATGCCCATGCCGGGCTGCCGCCAGGGCCAATCTGCGCACCCGGCGCCGCGGCCATCGACGCCGTGCTGCACCCCGCCAATAGCGACGCGCTATACTTCGTCGCCACCGGCAATGGCGGGCATGTATTCTCCCGTCTCTTCAAGGACCAGCTGCGCAATATCGAACATCTGTTCGACGCGCGCAGATAATAAAAAAGGCCCCGCAAGGGGGCCTTTTTGCCATGCCCGTTGGAGCAGGGTCTTACTTCTTGCGCAGGCCGATGCTGGCGAACTTCTTGTTGAACTTGGCGACCTGGCCGCCCGTGTCCATCACGCGCTGCACGCCGGTCCACGCGGGGTGGGACTTCGGGTCGATGTCGAGGCGCAGGGTCTCACCCGGCTTGCCCATGCACGAGCGGGTCTTGAATTCAGTCCCGTCGGTCATGATGATGTTGACCTCGTGGTAGTCCGGATGAATGTTCGGCTTCACCGTATCTGCTCCAAATATGTTTTGAGCCGCCGATCCCGACCGGCGGCGTGGAAGGCCCGGCTTTACGCTGGCGCCCCGCAAGATGCAAGGGATTTTCTGGCTTTTACCAGCGGTCCAGCCTGGCGATCCGGGCGCGGCGGATCACGTAGCGCGTCCATACCAGTTGCACGGCCAGCGGCAGCAGCCCCATGGCCGGGCGCAGCGCGGAAGGGGCGGCGAGAAAGGCGAGGGCGGTGATCCCGCCCAGCGCGGCAAACCCCCAATGCAGCACGGCGACACCCCGCGAATCCATCCCCGCCCGTCGCGCAACCTGATACAGATGCCCGTTATGAGCCCGCGCGATGTTCTCGCCCGCCAGCAGGCGGCGGATGAGGGTAAAGGCGACATCGTAGAACACGCCCGAGAGCAGGAAGGGCACGAGCAGGAAGGAGAGCGGCACCCCCTGAAAGCGCGTGGCGGCAACACCGAACAGTGCAAGCATGAAGCCGCAGAACTGGCTGCCGACATCACCCATGAAGATGCGGCCCTTGGGAAAGTTGAAGGGCAGGAAGCCCAGCACCCCGCCCGCCAGCAGCAGCGAGGCGGTATAGACGAAGAACCCGCCGTGCAGCCCGGCAATGCCCGCCAGAAACAGGCTGGCGATGAGCGTGACACCCGAGGCGAGGCCGTTTAGTCCGTCGATGAAATTCATCGCGTTGGTAACGAAGACGAGAAAGCCCAACGTGATGGCAATGCCCGCCGCGCCGAAATCCACCGTGCCGTAATAGGGCAGGGCCAGCATATGCACCCACAGCCCCGAGGCCACGGCCACCCCGGCACAAGCAAGCTGGGTGAGCAGCTTCACCAGGAATGGCAGGTTGAGCAGATCGTCGATGAATGAAATGGCGGCAATCAACACCGCCGCCGCGATCACGCCGATGAAATACGGCTCCGCGAGGCGGGAGACCTGCCCATAGCGGTAAAGCAGCAGCACACCCAGCAGAAAGGCGCAGACAATGCCCACCCCGCCGGATTTGGGGGTGATGTGGGCATGGGCCTTGCGCGGGTCAGGGTGGTCCGGCACGCCGATGCTGATCATCACCCGCACCACGATGGCGGAGAAAATGGCAAGGCCCGCCATCAGCGCCAAGTGGCGGGGCAGGGCGAGCACGGCAAGGGCGGCGGGTAAATTCATATGCCGTAAACTTGGCTGAAACCGAGGCAAATTAGAAGATGCCTAACTTTGTACGAAAGGGGCTTGCCGAGGCTTGCCGGCCACGCCAGAACCGGTGACGTTGACGCATGCGGGGGACTTGGCGTGAGGATTGCGATTATTGGCGGCGGTTACGTCGGACTCGTGTCTGGCGCCTGCTTCGCTGAATTCGGTGTGTCGGTCGCGGTGGTGGAAGCTGACGCGGCAAAGCGCCAAATGCTGCTTGGCGGCCAGATCCCCATCTACGAGCCCGGTCTGGACAGACTGGTGGCCGACAATGTGGCGGCCGGGCGGCTGACTTTTCCGGCCGCGCTGGAAGAGGGCATCCACGACGCCGAGGCGGTATTCATCGCCGTTGGCACCCCCACGCGCCGCGGCGATGGCCATGCCGACCTCACCTATGTGTTCGCCGCCGTGGAGCAGGTGCTGCGCGCGCTGGATCATCCGGTGGTCATCGTCACCAAATCCACCGTGCCGGTGGGCACCGGGCGCAAGATCCTGGAACTGGCACGGGAGCTGCGGCCGGATCTGGCGGTGGACGTCGCCTCCAACCCCGAGTTCCTGCGCGAAGGCTCGGCCATCGGCGATTTCATGCGCCCGGACCGCGTGGTGGTGGGCGCCGAGAGCGAGCGCGCCCGCGAAGTCCTGCGCCAGCTCTACCGCCCGCTCAACCTGATCGAGACCCCGATCGTCTTTACCGGGCTGGAGAGCGCGGAGCTGATCAAATACGCCGCCAACGGCTTCCTCGCGATGAAGATCACCTTCATCAACGAGATGGCCGATCTCTGCGAGAAGGTGGGGGCGGATGTGAACGATATCGCCAAGGGCATCGGGCTCGATGGCCGCATCGGCCGCAAATTCCTCCATGCCGGGCCTGGCTTCGGCGGCTCCTGCTTCCCCAAGGACACGCTGGCCCTAATGCGCATCGCCGAGGAGGCGGGCGCGCCCTCGCGGCTGATCCAGTCCGTGGTGGCGGTGAACGATGCCCGCAAGGAGGCCATGGCCGCGCGCGTGGTCGCGGCCTGCGGCGGCGATGTGACAGGCAAGACCATCGCGGTGCTGGGCCTCGCCTTCAAGCCTGAGACCGATGACATGCGCGAAGCGCCCTCTTTGCCACTGGTGCGCGGGCTGATCTCGCGCGGGGCGCGGGTGCAGGCTTTCGACCCCGAGGCAATGACCCAGGCCCGCCCGCTGCTGCCCGAGAGCGTGGTGCTGGCGGCGGACACGGCGGAAGCCCTGACCGGAGCCGACGCCCTGGTGCTGGTGACCGAGTGGAACGAGTTCCGCGCCCTCGCCCCGGCCAAGCTAAAGGAGCTGATGCGCGGCAATGCCGTGATCGACCTGCGCAACGTGTTCGACCCCAAGGCCATGCGCGAGGCAGGCTTCATCTATTCCGGCATCGGCCGCGCCGCATCCTGAACACACACGAGGATAACCCGCCTTGAACGCCGCCCATACGCATTATCCCGACTTCGCCAATCCCGAGCTGCTCGAAAAAATCCCGCTTTCCGCCAAGACCATCCTGGATGTGGGCTGCGCGCAGGGCGCCCTGGGCGCAGACTACCTGCGCCGCAACCCGAACTGCCGCGTGCTGGGCATCGACATCGACGAAGACGCGGTAAGCCACGCGCGGCACCGGATCTCTGAAGTGTTCTGCGGCGATGTGGAAAAAACCCCGATGCCCTTCGAGGTGCCGGAAGGGATCGACTGCATCGTCTATGGCGACGTGCTGGAACATCTGGTTGACCCCTGGGCGCTGTTGGCCGAGCACGCCAAATATCTCTCGCCCGAGGGCACCATCCTGGTCTGCATGCCCAATGTCGAGCACTGGTCCTTCGTGGCGCGCCTGCTGACTGGCTCCTTTGGTTACGAGGAGCAGGGGCTGTTCGATCAAACGCATCTTCGCTGGTTCACCCCGCGCACCATGGCCAAGCTGCTGGCCGATGCCGGGCTGCAACTCTCGGACCTGTCGCCCCGGCCTATCGCCACCGACCAGGCCGAGCAATTCGTCGCCGCGCTGGCGCCGGGGCTGCAGGCCGTGGGGGTCGATCCGCAGGAATATCTCAACCGCGCCGGGCCGCTGCAGTTCATCTGGCGCGCGCGCAAATCCTCACCCGAGCGCCTCGAAATCGACGCCACCATGCTGGCCCCGCAGGGCGGCGTTTCCGATGTGCGGGTGGTCGAGCCCGTGCGCGCCCTGCGCACCGACAGTTCTCTCTTCGGCCAGATCCTGGACGAAGCAAATCTGCGCCCCGCACTGCCCGATACGCCGCGTATCGCCGTGCTGCACCGCCCGCTGCTCACCGGGGCCAACGGCCTCGCCCGCGTGCGCACGCTGCTGGACAAGGGCTACGTCGTCATCAGCGAGTTCGACGATCACCCGATATTCCTGGAACAGCGTGGCGTGAACCGGGACGAACTGCTCACCTTCCGCGGCGTGCATGCGGTACAGACCAGCACACGCACCTTGGCCGAGGCGCTGCTGCCCGAGAACCCGGAGATCGCCGTGTTCCCCAACGGCATCTTCGAACTGCCGCAGCCGCGCAACTTCCAGAACCCCGAGCAGATGACCCTGTTCTTCGGCGCGCTCAACCGCCAGGCGGACTGGGCGCCGCTGATCGGCGCGATCAACGACGTGGCGCGCGCCGTCGGGCCGCGACTCAGGTTCCAGGTGATGTTCGACGAAGCCTTCTTCGACGCGCTGGAAACCCCGCATAAGAGCTTCACGCCCATGGGCGATTACGCCAGCTACCTGAACATGCTGGGCGAGGCGGAAATCTGCTTCATGCCGCTATCGGACAATCCGTTCAACCGCGCCAAGTCGGATCTGAAATTCATCGAATCCTCGGCTTCGCGCGTGGCCGCGCTGGCGAGCCCCGTGGTCTATGCCGACAGCATCGAGGATGGCCGGACAGGCCTGTTGTTCAACGACCCACTGCAACTGCGCGCCGCCCTGTTGCGCCTGCTGGCCTACCCGGAGGCGACAAAGCGCATGGCCGAGGCCGCCCGGGCCTATGTGGCGGGCAACCGCATGCTGGCCTACCAGGTGGAAGCGCGCAGCCTGTGGTACCGCAGCCTGTGGGCCCGGCGCGACGAGTTGAACGCCGCACTTAAGGCCCGCGTGCCGGAACTCTTCGCCTGATGGCCGCGGCCAGGAAAATCCAGGTCACCGCCCATATTGAAGTCGAGTGGCTGCACGGGCAAACGGCAAAGGCCACCTGCCCGAATTGCGGCTGTACCGGCGAGGTGACGCAGGTCCTGGCCACCAATTACACGCCCCCCGGTCAGGCGCTGCGCTTCATCCAGCATCTTTGCCCGCGCTGTTCGGTGCGCTTCGTCGATGACATGCACACCATGGACTACGAGGGTGAGCACCTGATCAAGCTGGGCTGGCATAGCCATCAGGCGCAGATCGGGGCGGGCATCTGGCCTATCACGGCGCCGCTCACGCGCCTGCGGAAACCCGCGGGGACGCGGGTTCTGGAAATCGGCGGAGCCTATGGCTTCGGGCTTGACTTCTGCGAACAGATTTACGGCTGGAAAGGCGAGGGGTTCGATCCCTCGCCACTGGCGGCTTGTGGCGCGCGGGAGCTGGGGCTGAACATCCGCAAGGATTACTTCACTGAGGCCAATCTCGCCGAAGGTCCGTGGGATGTCATCGTTGCCACCGAGGTGGTGGAGCACATCCCCAACCCGCCGGACTTCCTGCGCCTGCTGCGCGCCGCGCTGGCCGATGACGGCATTCTGGTTCTCACCACGCCGGACGCAGAATGCATTACTCCTGAACTTGGGATGGCGGAGCTGACCGCGATCCTGGCGCCGGATGCTCATCTGGTGCTGCAAACCGCTCAGAGCCTGGAATATGTGCTGCGCGAAACCGGATTCACACAAACAACGATCCGGCGCGAGGGAATGACGCTGATCGCCTACGCCTCGCCGTCGCCCTTCACGCTGATTGAAGATTTCGCCGCCGGGCACGACGCCTACCGGCGTTATCTGGCCAAGCGCGCCACGCTGGCCGTGCCGGGCTGCGATACACAGCTCGGCTTTGCCGGGCGGGCGCTCTTCGAGGCCGTGAACGCCGCCGACTGGAACATGGCGCAGACCGCCTGGACGGCTTTGCGCGCGGGCGTGAGCGCGCGCTTCGGCTACGAGCTGGAGACGCTGAGCGCTCTGCCCCAGGGCTGCGCGGAGGCTGATCTGGCCGGACTGATCCAGAAAATCCCGCTCGGGCTGGGGATAATCCTGTTCAGCCGGGCTCTGTGGCGGCTGAACCAGGGCGAGAGCAGGGCGGCGCTGCGCCCCTTGTTCGCGCTGGCGCAGCAGGCCCTCGCAGCCCTGCGCAACGCCCTGGCCAAACGCTCGCTGGTCGATGGACTGGCTGCCAACATCGCCGATCTGGCCGCCGTGGAGCTGCTCCTCTGCGCCGCCGAGGCCGCCGGGCCGGAAAGTGTTGTCGGCCTGCTGGAGCGCGGCGACGTACTCACTGGCTGGCGGGGTTTCGTGGCGCTGGTGAATGCGGGGGCATTCGCCTTGGCGGCCGAGCTGAAGGACAAGCTGCTGCCGGACCTGCCGGGCGAGGATATTCCCGCCGGGCTGCGCCACGACGCGCTGCTGAGCCTCGCGAATTTCTACCTGGCACCGGGCGCCGATGCGGCCCTGGCCTTTCCCGTGGCCGAGGCGCTCGGTGAGGAGGGCGGGGATGTTATCCTCGGCGGCTTCACCCGGCTGGTCAATGCCTCGCGTTACGAAGAAGCCCTGGCGGCGGCGGGCCGTTACCGCATAGCGGTGCTGGCGGGCAGGGCAGGGATGGCGGCACGCGATGCGCGGCTGGCCCAGATCGTGCTCGACCTCGCCGTGGGTGACCCGGCGGAAGTGCCGGCCCGGCTGCTGGGGCTGGAGATCGAGCCCGAGCGGCGGGACGTGCTGTTGCTGGAGGCGTTCATCCGGCTGGTCAATGCCTCGCGCTACGAGGAAGCTCTGGACTTCATCGCGGCGCATGATGTCTCTGCGCTGGCTGCGCGGGCGAGCGGGGAAGTGGCAAAAAACACAGGCATTGCCAGGATGGTTCTGGATCTCGCCGTAGGCGATCCGGCGGAAATTCCAGCGCGGCTGCAAGGCTTGGAAATCGAACCCAAGCGGCGCGATGTGCTGCTGCTGGAGGCGTTCATCCGGCTGGTCAATGCCGCGCGCCTCCAGGAAGCAAGGGATGTCTCCACCATGCACCGCATGCCGGAGATGCTCCGCCGCACCGGCGGCAAGACCGGCGCGGATGCGGCCATCGCACTCGCCGTGCTGGAACTGGAATTGGGCAATCCCGCGCTGGTGCCGGAGCATCTGGCCGGGCTGGACGTACCCGCCACGCGGGCGGAGGCGTTGGTCCTTGGCGCCTTTACCGCGCTGGTGAATGCCGCCCGCTACGAGGAGGCCGAGGCCCTGGCCGCTTCCGCACCCTGGTTCGGCCGGCTGACGACACTGCCAGGCAAAGCGGCCGATGATGCACGCTGGGCAGCGATGATGCTGGATTTGCAGCGCGGGCGCGTGGTGAGTGCCGTGCAGCGGATGGAAGCGCTGGCACAAGCGGGAGCCGATGCCGCCGTGCTCGGCGCGCTATATGTGGATGCGTTCATCCGATTGGTGAATCATGGTGATTTCGCCCAGGCGCAGGCGCTGGCGGCAGGAAATGGCGTGGAAAGCCGCCTGGCATATTGCACGCCGGAAGCATGCCAGGATGCGCTGGTCGCGTTGCTGCTGCAGGAGCTGCAACCGGGCGGTACCGCCGCGCGCGTACCGGAACGGCTCAACGCTCTGGACCGGTTGTATCTGGACGAGGCATGGTTGCGGGAGCTGGCCCTGATCTCCTTCGCGACACTGGTGAACCAGGACCAACCCGATCCGGCCCGGCAATTGCTGCCGCGCGTGGAGCCGGTACTGATCAAGCTCCGCCCGCCCTACGCTCCCGCCGAACGCGATGTGCTGTTTGCCGCTGGCATCCTGTATACACAGGACGAGGAAAACTGGCGGCGCGGCTTGGCCAGCTTCGCCAAACTGCGCGACGAACTTGCCAAACTCTCAGCCCCGGGCAAAGAGCCCGCCCCGCTGTTCTGGCCAACCCTGCGCGGCGAGGTCGTGGCTTTGCACCGGCTGAACCGGGGCGGGGAAGCGAGGGAGCTGCTGGAAGCCTTTGTCAACGCCTATTCCGGCGCACCGGATGATCTGCGCCAGCAGATCGAGACATAGACCAACGAGGCCCTGCCTATGAGTTTAAGAAAATTCGCGCGCCGTATGCTGGTCCAGGCCAAATGGAGGCTCTGGGTTCCGCTTGGGCAACTCATGGGGCAGATCCGCAGCCCGCATCAGGTCGTCTTCTCCTGGCCTCAGGGCGAGGTAAAACTCGGGGCCCGCGTGGCGCTGTTCATGCATTTCGACGGGCGCGGGCTCGTGCGCCCGCAACTCTTCGACTACATGCGCGAGCTGAAGGAAAACGGGCTGGATGTCGTGTTCGTCACCAATTCCGACAAGATGCAGCCCACGGCCATCGAGGCGCTGAAGGAAGTCAGCGCCGCCATTCTGGTCCGGCGCAATATCGGTTACGATTTCGGCGCCTGGGCCGATGCGCTGCATACGCTCGGCCTGCCGCGCGAAGAGACACGGGAAATCATCCTCGCTAATGACAGCGTGTTTGGTCCTCTAACGCCGCTGGGCGATGTGCTGCGCCGTTTCAACTACGCCAAGGCGGATGTCTGGGGCCTGACAGAGAGCTGGCAGCAGCGCTACCATCTGCAATCCTTCTTCCTTGCCTTTGGCCCGGCTGCACTGCGCGCCGAGGCCTTCGGCAAGTTCTGGAAATCGGTGCGCCCCGTACCGATGAAATCCTATATCGTGAAGACCTATGAGGTCGGCATTACCCAGGCGATGCTGAAAGGCGGGCTACGTTGCGCTGCGCTCTGGACCTATGACTCGCTGATCCGCCAGGTGAACCTTGATGGGTTAGCCAAGCTTGCCGCCGAGGAGGAGAGTGAGCTGATCAAGCAGGACCCGGTGCATATCACCCGCAAGCTGCAGATCCTGCGTATCCGCGACGCGATCGCCCGGCGCGTCGCGCTGAACCCGACCTCCGATCTTTGGCGCCAGTTGTTGTTCTCGGGCTTCCCGTTCATCAAGCGCGAATTGCTGCGCGACAACCCGACCAATGTGGAGGACGTGGGCGATTGGGCCGAGGTGGTGCAGACCGTGCTGGGCGCCGACCCAGAGCCGATCCTCACCGATCTGCGCCAGATGCTGAAGGACGGCGCACCCTGATCAGACTGGCTTACCGGCTCGGGCTTTTCGTCCTCTGGACGCTGTTCGCGGCGCCGGTACAGGCGGTGCTGCTCGCGCTCCCTGGGCGGGGCAAGGAGCGCTTTGCCCGTATTTATTGGCGCGGCGTGGCCTGGATCATCGGGCTGCGCCTGCGGGTGATCGGCCAGCTTGCACAGGCGCGGCCGGTGCTGTTCGCCGCCAATCATTGGTCCTGGCTGGATATCGTGGCGCTGGGGGCGGTGCTGCCGGCCTGCTTCATCGCCAAGGGCGAGGTGGGGCAATGGCCGGGCATTGGGCTCATTGCCAAGCTCGGGCGGTCGATCTTCGTTTCACGGGGCCGCGATACCGTGGCCCGTGAGCAGAAGGAAATCCAGGACCGGCTGAAGGCGGGAGACAACATCCTGCTCTTCCCCGAGGGTACATCCTCCGACGGCAACCGCGTGCTGCCCTTCGCCGCCGCGTTTTTCTCGCTTGCCTTCAACGAGAATGCCCCCTGGGTGCAGCCCGTGACGATCGTGTACGATGAGTTGGAAGGGCTGCACGTGCGCCGGGGCGACCGCGCGAATATCGCCTGGTTCGGGGACATGGACCTCGCCCCCCATGCCGGGCAGTTGCTACGCCGGCGTAATCTCCGTGCCACCATCTGGCTGGATGCACCGATCCCGCCCGGCACCTACACCACCCGTAAGGGGCTGAGTGCGGCTTTGCAAGGGCGGATCGAAGCCAATGCCGCCGCACTGCGCCAGGGGCGGCTGCCAGAGCAATTTTAAAACGATACAGAAATAATTTACAAAGCGCTCCACGTGGAGCATGACGGCTCCCGATTCAAAACCTTGGTGTTTTTCCGGTAAACTCGTTAATACCCCGCCATGCATTACGATGTCATCGTTATTGGCGGCGGGCATGCGGGCACCGAAGCCGCCGCCGCCGCCGCGCGTTACGGCGCCAACACCTTGCTTGTCACCCAGCGGGCGGACAGGTTGGGCGAGATGTCCTGCAACCCGGCCATCGGCGGGATCGGCAAGGGGCATCTGGTGCGCGAGATCGACGCGCTGGACGGGCTGATGGGCAAAGCAGCCGATGCCGCCTGCATCCATTTCAAGCTGCTCAACCGCACCAAAGGCCCGGCCGTGCGCGGTCCGCGCGCCCAGGCCGACCGCAAGCTCTACCGCCAGGCCATCCAGGCGCTGCTGGCGGCACAGCCCCACCTCACCATTCTGGAGGCCGAGGCCGCCGGGCTGGTGCAGGATGCCTCCGGGCGGTTGCACGGCATTACGCTGGCCGATGGGCGCGAGATTGCCTGTGGCGCGGCGGTGCTCACCACCGGCACTTTCCTCAACGGCGTGCTGCATTTCGGTGCCGAGATGGTTCGCGGCGGGCGGATCGGCGATGCGCCTTCCACCCATCTTGCCGAGGCGCTGGCGCGGCTGAACCTGCCGCTCGGGCGGCTGAAAACCGGCACCCCGGCGCGGCTGGCCAAATCCTCCATCGACTGGGACGGCCTGCCCGAGGACAAGGGCGAAGACCCGCCGGAGCCGTTCTCGGCGCTGACGGCGCGCGTGACCAACCCGCAAATCTCCTGCCGGATCACCAAAACTACCGAGCAGACGCACGAGATCATCCGTGCGAATATCCATAAATCCGCCGTGTATGGCGGCAATATCGCCGGGCGCGGGCCGCGCTATTGCCCGTCCATCGAGGACAAGGTGGTGCGCTTCGCTGAAAAGCCGGGACACCAGATCTTTCTCGAGCCGGAAGGGCTGGATGACGATACCGTCTATCCCAACGGCATTTCCACCTCACTGCCCGCAGATGTGCAGGAGGAGCTGATCCACTCCATTCCTGGGCTAGAACGCGCTGTTATCCTGCGTCCTGGCTATGCGGTGGAATATGATTACGTCGATCCCCGTGCGCTGGACCATGCGTTGCAGTTGAAGGCGATGCCGGGATTGTTCCTGGCCGGGCAGATCAACGGCACAACGGGCTACGAGGAAGCGGGCGCGCAGGGGCTGATCGCTGGGCTGAACGCGGCGCGGCTGGCGGGCAATGCCGGGATGGCCGTGCTGGGGCGGGCCCAGGCTTATATCGGGGTGCTGATCGACGATCTGGTGACGCAAGGTGTGACCGAGCCGTACCGCATGTTCACCTCCCGCGCCGAATACCGCCTGCAATTGCGTGCTGACAATGCCGAGCTGCGCCTGACCCCGCTGGGGCTGGGCTGGGGTTGCGTGGGCAGCGAGCGCGAAACCGCGTTTACGGCACTGGCTGCGGAAATTTCCGGGTTCAACAACAAGCCCGAAGGCGAAAGCCGGGCCGCGAATATTTTGCGCGCCGATCTGCATTACGCCGGCTACCTTTCCCGCCAGGATGCCGAGATCAAGGCCCGTGAACGCGACGAGGCGGTGTTGATCCCGGAGGAATTTGACTTCTCCCAGGTTGGCGGACTTTCCACCGAGTTGCGCGAAAAGCTGGAGCGTGTTCGCCCGCGCAATTTGGCCGCTGCCGGGCGGATCGAGGCCATGACCCCGGCTGCTTTGGGGGCGATTTTTGGGGCATTGAAGAAAGGACGCCGGGCGGCATGAACGAGGATAAGCTACGGCAATTCGCCGCCCTGGTGGAAAAATGGTCGGCCAAGATCAATCTGGTGAGCAAGTCAGACCTGCCGCATATCTGGGAACGGCATGTGCAGGATTCGCTGCGTCTGGTGCCTTACATCCCGGCCGGTACGTCGCGGGCCATAGATATCGGCTCCGGCGCCGGGTTTCCAGGCCTCGTGCTGGCAATCGCCACTGGGATTCCGTTCGATCTGGTGGAATCCGATATCCGCAAGGCCGCGTTTTTGCGCGAGGCGGCGCGGATTACGGGTGCGCCGGCGAAAATTCACAATGCCCGCATCGAGGCTGGAGGGCTGGAACCCGCACCGCTGGTCACGGCCAGAGCCTTGGCGCCGCTGGATAAATTGCTAGGCCTTGCATCGCCTTTGCTGGCACCGGACGGCGTTTGTCTCTTCCCCAAGGGCCGGGGCTGGGAAGCCGAATTGACGGCCGCCAAAGCGCTCTGGCACATGCAGGCCGAGCGCATTTCCGCCCCCGGCTGGGGCGAAAGCTGCATCCTGAAAGTGAGCCAGATCCGCCATGCCGGTTAAAAACAAGCGCCCGCGCATCGTCGCCATCGCCAACCAGAAAGGCGGTGTGGGCAAGACCACCACCGCCATTAACCTCGCCGCCGCCATCGCGGTAGGCGGGCTGAAAGTGCTGCTGGTGGATATCGACCCTCAGGGCAATGCCAGCACCGGCTTGGGTATCGACCAATCCGCGCGCAAGGGTGGCTCTTATGCCCTACTGGCGGGTGATTCGACACTGGCCGAGTGCATTGTACCCACGGCGGTGGAAAACCTCTCCATCGTACCGGCGGTGGCGGATCTCATTGGCGCGGACCTGGAATTTGGCGCGGCTGACGGGCGCGAATTCCTACTGCGCAACACGCTGCGCGAGCATGCGGATGCGGATGTGGTGTTCATTGATTGTCCGCCCGGCCTTGGTCTGCTCACGCTCAACGGGTTGGTGGCGGCCGATGCCGTGCTGATCCCACTCCAGGCGGAGTTTTTCGCGCTGGAGGGCATTTCCCAGATCATACGCACCGTCGACATGGTGAAGCAAAACCTGAACCCGGCACTGGAGGTGGAGGGCATCGTGCTCACCATGACCGACCGGCGCAACAATCTCTCCGAACAAGTGAGCAACGATGTCCGGGCCTATTTCAAGGAAAAGGTGTTCGAGACGGTGATCCCGCGCAACATCCGCGTCACCGAAGCCCCTAGCCATGGCATCCCGGTCCTGCTTTATGATTTCCGCTCAGTCGGGGCGCAATCCTATCTCGCCCTGGCGGCAGAGTTCATGAAGCGGGCAAGGGCAAAGAAGGTGCTGGCATGAGTGCAAAGGAACAGCCGAAACGTTTGGGCCGCGGGCTGGCGGCGCTGCTGGGCGATGCCGCGGTGCCCGCCAACGTGGCCGCGCCCGGCGTGCAGCATCTGCCGGTGGAGGTGCTGGAGCCAGGGCCATTCCAGCCACGCCAGGAGATGAAGGACGACGCCCTGCAGGAATTGGCAGACTCCATCGCCCAGCGTGGCGTTTTGCAGCCGCTGCTGGTGCGCCCTGACCCGAAAAAACCCGGGCATTACCAGATCATCGCTGGCGAACGACGCTGGCGGGCCTCGCAGCGGGCCAAGCTGCATGAGGTGCCGGTGCTGGTGAAGCCGCTCTCGGATGCCGACGCCATGGCCGCCGGGCTAGTGGAGAACCTCCAGCGCGAAGACCTGAACGCGGTGGAAGAAGCCGAGGGCTATCGCCGTCTGGTCAGCGAATTTAATCTGAGTCAGGACAAGCTGGGCGAGGCTGTGGGCAAATCCCGCTCGCATATCGGCAACATCATGCGCATCCTGGACCTGCCGCCCATGGCTCTGGCCTTTGTGCGCGGGGGCAAGCTCACCGCTGGTCACGCCAAGGCGCTGCTCGGCCACCCGGACCCGGTAAAGGCCGCGCATGAGGTGCTGAAGAAGGGGCTGAACGTGCGCCAGACCGAAGCCCTGGTGCAGGCGGCTAATCGGACAGCCAAAGCGGGCGCGGCGGAAAAAGCCAAGGGTGGTGCGGATTCCGACATTACCGCCCTGGCAGGCAGCCTGACCGAACGGCTCGGCCTGCGCGTGGACATTAAATACAACGGCAAGGGCGGGCAGCTGGTGCTGAACTACGCCAATCTGGACCAACTGGATTCGCTGCTGGCCCTGCTGAATGGCTGATGCTCCACGTGGAGCATCGCCTTTTTCTCTCTAACCGATTGAAATAACCTACCTTCTGGCGGCGGAACGCGCGCGCGTCGCCAAGGCCAGAAGGGTCTGGCGGCAATAGGCTTGGTCGGGGATGTGCGTGGTCTTGCACGCGGCCTCCGCGGCCAGGGCGGCGGCAATGGCCTGATCCAGCGCGGGCAGCGGCCAGAATCGCAACATCTTCTGCACCGCCGGTTGACGCTTGAAAAACACAGGCGGGCGCATCCCGGCCATTGCCTCCTGGGCAGAAGCGCCTTGTGCCATCGCTCCCGCCGCCACACGCAGGCGCAGCAACTCGCCCAACAACACGCGGAGCAGCCCCACCGGGGCCGTGCCTTCCTCATAAGCCAAAGCCAGCGCCTTATCGGTCGCGGCTGGGTCGCCGGTCAGCGCGGCGTCTATGGCCTCACCCATTGAGGTATCGCCGCCATCGGTCAGGGCGTCAGAGACATCCCCCAGGCTCAACGTCTTATTCTCACCGGCATAGAGGAACAGCACCTCCAGAGCCTGAGAGAGCGGGCCCTCTTCGCCGGAGAGATTCTGCCCACACCAAGCGGCGGCGTCCTGGTCGATGCTCACTCCCATGCCGCGCAGCCGGGCGCTGATGATCTGCGGCAGCTTCGCTGGTTCGATGGCATAGCAGGCGATCACCGCCACATCCGGCGATTTTTCCCCCAGCGCGCGCAACTTGGATTTGGGCGTTAACTCGCCCGCCTCCAAAATCACCAGCGCCTCGGGCGGGGTTTTCAGCAGGGTCTCCAGCGCCTTGACCAAAGGCTCATGCGCATCGCGCACCCGCACCACGCGCTTGCCCCCGGTCAGCGAAGCGGCCGAGGCCTCAGCCAGCAGCGTATCAGGTGCGGGATTGTTCAGTTCTGCGAAGCGGAACGGATCATTCAATGCCCCCGGTACCGAGCGCGCCAGGGCTAGGCCGCGCTCCGCCACCAGTCCGGCATCCGGGCCATGCAGCAGAACAATTGGCGCCGCCGGGGTTTTCAGGAACGCATCGACGCGGCCCGCATCCAGCTTCATGAGTTCGGATGGGCGCGGAACCAGGCGGCGATTTGCGCGGTGATTTGGGAAGCCACCTGATCTGCCAGCTCCTTATTCACCGTGTCACCTTCCAGCGTGAGAGCGAAATATTGCTGGTCGATGATATTCTCGGCATTCACCGCCGTAGCGCTACCGGAGGCCAGCGGCTTGGAGGAATCCCCTATTGGGGTGAGCGTCCAACTCGCGGTGGCAGTAAGCCTGTTGCGGGTGGTTGCGGTATCCTGCAGCACGCCGATGCCGGTGGTGGCGATGCTGTAATTCACGTTCAGCGAATACAGCTCCGTCACCGGTGCGCCGCTGGCATGCAGTTGCGTCTCCAGGCTCTCGCGCAGGATCTGCCCGGTGCGCTCGGGGATATTGCCCACGAAGACCTGATCCAGCTGGGCGCTGGCGGCACTGCCCGCCTGTCCGCCATACATCGGCGAAAAGCCGCAGGCGGACAGGCCGAGCAGAGCGGCGAGGGTGACGGGCTTAAGCAGGTTTGACGACAAAGTTCACGATCCTGTCCGGCACGTGGATTTGCTTGACAATGGTCTGCCCGGCGAGCGCTGTCGAGACCGCCTCGGCCGCCACCGCGATATTTTGCTCGGCCGGCTGACCGGCGGGCACGGTAATGGTGCCGCGCAGCTTGCCGTTCACCTGCACGGCGATCGTCACCTCATCCACGGTGAGCAGCGCCGGATCGGCCTTCGGCCACGGCTGCTGTGCCACCAAGCCAGCTCCGGGGTTCAGCTTGGCGAAGATGTCCTCAGCCAGATGCGGCATCATCGGTGCGACAAGCCGGGCGATGATGTCCATGGCCACGCGCCGGGCGTAAAGCAGGCTGGCATCCTCCGGCGTGGTGCCCGCCAGATTCCCGGCCAGTTCATAGATACGCGCCACGGCGAGGTTGAAGGCGAAGGTATCCAGCGCCTCGGTCACCGCCGCGATGCTCTTATGCGTCAGCTTCAGCAGCTTCTTCGCTTCACCCTCCAGCACGGCCGGAGCATCCACCACAGGCTCGCCGGCGATCAGCGCGCCCAAACGCGACAGGCGCTGCACGAAGCGAAACGAGCCCTGCACGCCGGTTTCGGTCCATTCCACATCGCGCTCGGGCGGATTGTCGGACAGCACGAACCAGCGAGCCGTATCGGCCCCGAAGCGCTCGACGATCACACCTGGATCCACGGTATTTCGTTTCGACTTCGACATTTTTTCGACACGCCCGACAGTCACCGGCAAGCCCGTGTCGCGGTGCTTGGCGCTATCGCCAGAACGAATCACTTCGTCCGGATAAAGCCAGCGCCCGTCTACATCCTTGTAGGATTCATGCGTAACCATGCCCTGGGTGAACAGCCCGGCAAATGGCTCCTTAACCGAAACGTGTCCGGTACGTTCCATGGCGCGGGTGAAGAAGCGGGCATAGAGCAGATGCAAGATCGCATGCTCAATACCACCCACATACTGGTCCACCGGCAGCCAGTGCTTCACGGCGTCCACATTGGTGGGTGTTGCTGCACGTGGAGCGCAGAACCGGGCGAAGTACCAGGAGCTGTCAATGAAGGTGTCGAACGTATCGGTCTCGCGGGTGGCGGCAGCACCGCATTTGGGGCAATTCACATGCCGCCAAGTGGGGTGGTGGTCCAGCGGGTTGCCGGGTTTCTCGAAGCTCACATCCTTGGGCAGCGCCACGGGCAGCTGGTCATCCGGCACGGCCTGCGGGCCGCAGGCCTCGCAATGGATCACTGGGATCGGGCAGCCCCAATAGCGCTGACGGGAGATGCCCCAGTCGCGCAGTCGCCAGTTGGTGACGGCCTTGCCCACCTTCATTGCCTCCAACTCGGCGATGGCCTGCTTCTTCGCCTCGGCGACCCTCAGTCCGGTGAGGAAGCCGGAATTAACGATATAGCCATCGCCATCCAGCGCCTTGCCTTGCAGCTCGGGCAGCGTGTCCGGGCTGGGGGAGACCACCACCGGAATGGGCAGATCGTACTTGCTGGCGAATTCATAGTCGCGCTGGTCGCCGCAGGGGCAGCCGAAGATGGCGCCCGTGCCGTATTCCATCAGCACGAAATTGGCGATCCAGACCGGGTAATCCTGGCCGGTGAACGGGTTCTTCACCTTCAGCCCAGTGAAGAAGCCTTTCTTCTCGGCGGTCTCGATCGCCGCCTCGGACGTTCCCTGGCTGGCGCACTCGGCGAGGAAGGCCGCAGCCTCGGCATTGCCAGCGGCCACCGCCTTGGCGATGGGATGTTCCGGCGCGATGGCCAGAAACGACATGCCAAACAACGTATCTGGGCGCGTCGTATAAACGGTGACGTTCTCGATGCCATCCACCGGCTGGGTGAGCGGGAAGGTGACTTCCGCGCCCTGGCTGAAGCCGATCCAGTTCTCCTGCATCAGTTTCACGCGCTCGGGCCAGCGCTCCAGCGTTTTCAGCCCATCCAGCAGCTCAGGTGCGAAATCGGTGATGCGCAGGAACCACTGCGAGAGCTGTTTCTTCTCCACAATAGCGCCAGAGCGCCAGCCGCGCCCGTCGATAACCTGCTCATTCGCCAGCACGGTCATATCCACCGGGTCCCAGTTCACATAGCCGCCGCGCCGCTCCACCAGCCCGGATTTCCAGAAATCCAGGAAGATCTTCTGCTGCTGGCCGTAATAGTCAGGGTCGCAGGTGGCGATCTCACGGTCCCAGTCCAGCGAGAAACCCATGCGCTTCAGCTCGGCGCGCATATTGGCGATATTGGCGTAGGTCCAGCTTGCTGGATCAGCGTTGTTCTCGCGCGCGGCGTTCTCGGCGGGCAGGCCGAAGGCGTCCCAGCCCATCGGGTGCAGCACATCGAAACCCTGAGCCCGCTTGTAGCGCGCCACCACGTCGCCCAGCGTGTAGTTGCGCACATGGCCCATATGGATTTTCCCCGACGGGTAGGGGAACATCTCCAGCACATAATACTTAGGCTTGTCGCCAGCGGGCACGTCCTCGGCCTTGAAGCAGCCGGCCTGCTCCCATTGCGCCTGCCAATGCGGCTCGGAGAGGGAAAAATCGTAGCGGGTGGTTTCGGTGTCTGACATGGCCCTGTCTTTAATCTCGCCCCCAGGCCGCGCCAAGGGGCGGACTACATGGTTGAATTGAACTCGCCGCCGTCGAGCAGGATGTTCTGGCCGACGATGAATCCGGCATGGGCCGAGCAGAGAAAGGCGCAGGCCGCACCAAATTCCGCCGGATTGCCAACGCGCCGGGCCGGTATCCTCGCCGCCCAGGCCGCCATGCCCCGCTCGGCGGCCTGGTTGTCGATTTCCGGGCCAGGGGAGAGATTGCGCCGCAAACGGCCTGTATCGAACGGGCCGGGCAATATATTATTGATGATGACATTGGCCCAGGCGACCTCGCGCGAAACCCCGGCGACGAAGCCGGTAAGCCCCGTGCGGGCGGTGTTCGAGAGCGTGAGCCCCTGCATCGGCGCCTTCACCGCCGCCGAGGTGATGTTGACGATCCGCCCGAAGCGCCGGGCCACCATTCCGTCCACCACGGCGCGGATCAGCGCGATGGGTGTGAGCATGTTGGCGTTCAGCGCCGCCTGCCACTGCACATCTGTGAACTGGCGGAAATCGCCCGATGGCGGGCCACCGGCATTGGTGACGAGAATATCCGGCGCCGGACATACGGCCAGCGCCGCCGCCCGGCCTTCCTCGGTGGTGATATCCCCGGCCGCTATGGTGATTTTGGCCCCGGTTTCGGCGCGCAGGCGGTCCGCCGCCGCTTCCAGCTTCACCACATCGCGCCCGGTAATGGTTACCGCCACGCCTTCATGCGCCAGGGCGTTGGCGCAGGCATAGCCCAGCCCGGCGCTAGCGCCGCAAACCAGGGCATTACGGCCGGAAATCCCTAAATCCATCTGCCGCTCCTCAACAACATATTGAATAAGCTAGTAAAATTTCGCAGCTTTTTGAAAAAAAGCTGCACCAAAAACTTTTATGCCTCTCCTGTTTGCGCCTTCTCGTGTTTGGCGTGCCAGTTATCCATCAGTTTGAGCACGGTGGCTGCTGTTTCCTCGATGGAGCGGCGGGTCACGTCGATGGTCGGCCAGCCGCGCGCATTGCACATGCGCCGCGCCCAGAGCAGTTCCTTTTCAACAGCCTCGTAATCCACATAGGCGGTATTATCGGCGCGGGCGAAGCCCGCCTCAGACCCGACGCCGATCAATTGCAACCGGTGACGGCGGATATCGATCAACGATTTTGGGTCGATGGTCAGGCCGATCACAGGGCAGGGCGGATCGATGAGCAGTTCCGGCGGCTCGATTCCCGGCACCAGCGGCACATTCAGCGCCTTGATGCCGCGATTGGCGAGATAAAAACAAGTCGGCGTCTTGGAGGAGCGGGAAACACCCACCAGCACCACGTCCGCCTCCCGGATACCGCGCGTCGCCTGCCCGTCATCATGGCTGATGACGTAATGCATGGCGTCAATCCGGCGAAAATAATCGGCGTCCAGCACATATTGGCGGCCAGGCTTGTGCTTGGCCGGAGCGCCGAACTCCGCCTGGAGCATCTCCAGCACCGGGTCCAGCACATGCAGCAGCTTCACCCCCAGCCGGGCGCAGGCTTCGTCCAGCTCGTGGCGCAGGGCGTTATCCACAAGCGAGCACAGCACCGGTCCGGGCTCGGCCTGAATACCCTCCAGAACCCTGTGCAGCTGCAGCCGCGAGCGGATCAGCGACCAGCGATGATAGTTCACCTGGCTTTCGTCGAACTGCGCCACAGCGGCCCGCGCCAGGCTGTTCAAAGTATCCCCGGTAGCGTCGGATATCAGGTGTATATTGAGCTTATCGCTGTCCATAACACTGTTAATAGCGTGGATTACTTTGCCCTGCGTCCCCCTTTTTCAGAAAACCGGGGATAAAATGGAAGTTCCGTGAACACGGGATAAATTGAAGCGGGTTCTCCCCAGAAATGTGGATAACCAGGGGAGATATGTAAAAAACAGCAGCTTACCGCTTGTTTTTCGATGTGGATAACTTTGTGGATTTGCGGATGAACTAGGTTAACCCCCGTTATCCACAGGGTACAACCCCTCCTTCTAAAACCTTTAAAGAGAAAAGGATTAGGTTTAGGCGGTGTGTATGAAATTGCTCCAAGCCTTGAACGGCGAGCCTGTATGGCCGCCACCGGTGTGGCTCATGCGCCAAGCCGGGCGTTATCTGCCGGAATACCGCGCCACCCGTGCCGAGGCCGGGGATTTCATCCGCCTGTGCTTGAACCCGGCTTTGGCCACGGAAGTGACCCTGCAGCCGATCCGCAAATTCGGGTTCGATGCGGCGATTTTGTTCTCGGATATTCTGATCCTGCCCATGGCTTTGGGTCAGGGCCTGCGTTTTGCCGAGGGCGAGGGCCCACGCCTGCCGCCATTGGAAACTGTGGATATCTTGGACCCGGCCAAAGCGCCGGATGTCTACGCCCCCGTTATTGAGACAGTCCGCAGGCTCAAGACGGAATTACCGACCGAGACCGCCTTGATCGGCTTTGCCGGCGGTCCGGCGACGGTCGCCTGCTATATGCTGGACGGTCAGGGTGGCGGTGATTTCCCCCGCACGCGCCGATTGGCTTATGAAAAACCGGATTTCGTCTCGGATGTGCTGAATATCCTGGTGGATGCCACGATCGCCTATCTCTCGGCGCAGATCGAGGCCGGGGCGGATTGCGTGATGCTGTTCGAGAGCTGGGCGGGAATTTTCCCGGCACAACAATTCCGCGATCTGGTGATAGCCCCCAATAAGCGCATCACCGCGGCGCTGAAAGAGCGTTATCCAGGCGTCAAAATCATAGGTTTTCCGCGCCTAGCCGGGCTGATGCTCGGCGAATATGCACGCGAATCGGGGGTTGATGCGGTTGGGCTGGATACGGTCACCGATATCGAAAACGCCGTCGTCGCTTGCCCGGAAGGCACGGTGTTTCAGGGCAATCTGGACCCGTTGCTGCTGAAACTGGGCGGCGAGGCGATGGAAGCGGCGACGCGCAAGTTGCTCGCCACGGTGAAAAACCGCCCCCATATCTTCAATCTTGGCCATGGCATCACCCCGGATGTGCCGGAAGCGAATGTGGTGCGGTTAATGGAGATCATACGTTCCGCATGAAGACAGCGGTTATTCTGTTCAATCTGGGTGGGCCGGATAGTCTGGAGGCAGTCAAACCCTTCCGGGTCAATCTGTTCTCGGACAAGGCGATCATCCGCGCGCCGATTTTCATCCGCTTCTGGCTGGCGCGGTTCATTGCCGCGCGCTCGGCCAAGGCGGCGGAGCAGAATTATGCGCTGATGGGCGGCAAATCGCCGCTGCTGGAGCTGACGCAGCAGCAGGCAAGGACGCTCGAAGGGGTTTTGGGCGGGGAGCATAAATGCTTCGTCGCCATGCGCTATTGGCACCCGTTCGCCCGGGATGTGGCGCGGGAGGTGAAGGCCTGGAACCCGGACAGGATTCTGCTCCTGCCGCTTTATCCGCAGTTTTCCACCACCACCACCGGGTCTTCGCTCAACGATTGGCGCGAGGCGGCGGCCAAGGCGGGGCTGGCCAAGCCGACCACCACGCTGTGCTGCTGGCATGACGACGCGGCTTACTGCGCCGCGACGGCGGCTTTGGTGGATGAAAGCATCGCGGAGGCCAAGGCGAAGCTGCCGGGTTCCAAAATCCGCCTGCTGTTCTCCGCTCATGGCCTGCCGGAGAGCATCGTGAAGGCTGGTGATCCCTACCAGATGCAGGTTGAAGCCACCGTTTCCGGCGTCATGGCCCGGCTCAGGGACAAAACCGTGGAGCCTCTGGTGTGCTACCAGTCCCGTGCCACGCCGCAGAAATGGCTGGAGCCGAGTACGATCGACGCCATCGAGCAGGCGGGGCGGGATGGCGTGGCCGTCGTCGTCGTGCCCATCGCTTTTGTCTCCGACCATATCGAGACCCTGGTGGAGCTGGATATCGAGAACCGCCATATCGCGGAAAAAGCCGGGGTTCCGGGTTATTTCCGGGTAAAGGCGCAGAATTCAGACCCCGCCTTCATCGCCGCGCTGGCGGGCATTGTCCGCCGTGCCGAGGGCCCCGGACTATGCCGGGGCGGCTCGCTCTGCGGCCCGTCACACAAGGATTGCCCGTTCAATGCCGCCTGAGCTGATTATTTTCGACTGCGATGGCGTGCTGATCGACAGTGAAGGCGTGGCCTCCCTGGTGATTTCACGTGAGCTGACAGGCATGGGCTGGCCCATGGATGCCGATGAGGCAATGCACACCTTCATTGGCATGTCGATTGCCGACATGGTGCCGATGATCGAGGCGCGGCTGAACCGTAAGTTGCATGATACCTGGCGGCCGGAGTTGGCGGAAAAGCTGGTTGTGGCGCTGGGCGAGGATTCCAAGCTGATTCCCGGTGCGGACACGCTGCTGACGCGGGTGAATGAGCTGGGCATCGACTGGCGGGTGGCGAGCAATTCCTCGGACGAGGAGATGGCGGTGAAATTCGCCCGCACCGGGCTTTTACCGCTTACCAAGGGGCGGACACATTCGGCGTCCAGCGTGATTGCGCGTGGCGGGCGGCCAAAACCGGCGCCGGATGTGTTTCTCGCCGCCGCCGCCTCGGCCAAGGTCGAGCCAGCACGATGCATCGTGCTGGAGGATAGTCGCCTCGGCGTGACCGGCGCGGTGGCCGCGGGCATGACCTGCTACGGCTTTGCGCCGCATGGCGGAGGCGAAATGTTGCTCGATGCCGGGGCCAAGGCCGTGTTTTCGGACCTGCACGAGATCTTTGGAGTCCTGGCATGATCATTCCCGCTTTGGCGCCTGTCTTCCATTGGGTGCTGGCTTTCCACGTCATCAGCTTTACGGCCTGGATGGCGGGGATGTTCTACCTGCCGCGCCTGTATGTGTATCACTGCCAGACGACCCCTGGCACGGCGGAATCCGAGCGGTTCAAGGTGATGGAGGTGAAGCTCCTGCGCCTGATCATCAACCCGGCGATGATCTCGACCTGGATTTTCGGCATCCTGCTCGTTCTCACCCCCGGCGCGGTGAACTGGCACGCCGCTTGGTGGTGGACCAAGCTCACCTGCGTGGTGCTGATGACCGTGTTCCACGCCTTCCTCTCGCGCTGGCGCAAGGATTTCCTCAACGACCGCAACAAGCGCCCGGAGCGGTTCTACCGCATTGCCAACGAGGTCCCGACCATCCTGTTCATCATCATCGTGCTCTGCGTGGTGGTATAAAAACCAAAGTTACAAAAGTTTTTGGTGCAGCTTTTTTCAAAAAGCCGCGAAAAATGCCCCTTTTTTTGAAGAAGGGCGCCACCAAAACTTCTGTTTATTTATTTAAATCGTTGTTTTGAATAATCTCGGAATTCTCCATTCATGCAAAATACTTTTGTCAATAAAGGAAAAATCATAGGGCTAAGTGGTCAAATTTAGGGCAATGACCATTGCTGCCTCGACCTGACTATCGTTACAAACGACCCTGGAGCCGGGTTTTTGGGCATAAACCCGTGTGTAGGGAGTAAAGACGTGAACAAATTCAAGCGCCTTCTGGTCGCCAACCGGTCCGAGATCGCTATCCGCGTGTTCCGCGCGGCGGCTGAGCTGGGCATTTCGACCATCGCCATCTACCCGGAGCACGACAAGCTCTCCCTGCACCGGTTCAAGGCGGATGAGGCGTATCTGATTGGCAAGGGCATGGGGCCGATCGAGGCTTATTTGTCCATCGATGAGGTGATCCGCGTTGCCAAGCTGGCAAATGCGGACGCCATTCATCCCGGCTATGGCTTCCTCTCCGAGAACCCGGATTTCGCCGAAGCCTGCGCGCGCGAGGGGATCACCTTCATCGGCCCGCAACCCGAGACCATGCGTCAGCTCGGCAACAAGGTGGCGGCGCGCAATCTCGCCATCTCCGTCGGCGTGCCGGTGATGCCGGCGACCGGCCCGCTCCCCTATGACGACGCCGAGATCAAGCGTCTGGCGGCTGAGGTCGGCTATCCGGTGATGCTGAAGGCGAGCTGGGGCGGTGGCGGGCGCGGCATGCGGCCCATCGAGAGCGAGGAGACGCTGCTGGACTCCGTCGCCACCGCGCGGCGCGAGGCCAAGGCGGCGTTCGGCAACGACGAAGTGTATCTGGAAAAACTCGTCCGCCGCGCCTGGCATGTGGAAGTGCAGTTGCTGGGGGATTCCCACGGTAATCTGGTGCATCTGTTCGAGCGCGATTGCTCGATCCAGCGCCGCCACCAGAAGGTGATCGAGCGCGCCCCGGCCCCGTATCTCGACAATGCTTCACGTGAAGCATTGTGTAACGCGGCCCTGGCCATCGGTAAGGCCACCAATTACTGCAATGCCGGCACGGTCGAGTTCCTGATGGATCAGGATACCGGCAAGTTTTACTTCATCGAGGTAAATCCCCGCGTGCAGGTGGAACACACGGTCACCGAGGTCGTCACCGGAATCGATATCGTCAAGGCGCAGGTCCATGTGGCCGAGGGTGGGCATATTGGCGATGTCACCGAGACCGGCGTGCCGCAGCAGCGGGACATCCACCTCACCGGCCATGCCCTGCAATGCCGTATCACCACCGAGAACCCGGATAACAACTTTGTCCCGGATTACGGGCGCATCACCGCCTATCGCGGCGCGTTCGGCTTTGGCATCCGCACCGATGGCGGCACCGCTTATTCGGGCGCCATTGTCACCCGTTTCTACGACGCGCTGCTGGAGAAGGTGACCGCCTGGGCGCCGACGCCGGATGAGGCCATCGCCCGCATGGACCGCGCATTGCGCGAGTACCGCATCCGCGGTGTGGCCACGAACCTCGCCTTCCTCGAAGCGCTGCTCAACCACCCGGATTTCCGCGCAGGCAAGTACACCACGCGTTTTATCGACAACACACCCGAGCTGTTCACGGTGAAGAAACGGCAGGACCGCGCCACCAAGCTGCTGCGCTACATCGCGGATGTGACCGTGAACGGTCACCCGGAAACGCGCGGCAAGCCCAAGCCGCACGCCCATGCCCGCACACCCGAGCCGCCGGATTTCGGCAAGATCCGGCAGAATGGCACCAAGCAGTTGCTGGACCAGCTCGGCCCCAAGGGCTTCGCCAACTGGATGCTGGAGCAGAAGCGCGCTTTGGTGACGGACACGACGATGCGCGACGCGCATCAATCGTTGCTGGCCACGCGCATGCGTACCCATGACATCGTGAACGCCGCCAAGGCCACCTCGGTTGGCCTGCCGCAGCTCTTCTCGCTGGAATGTTGGGGTGGGGCGACGTTCGACGTCTCCATGCGCTTCCTGCAAGAGGGGCCATGGGAGCGCCTGAGCTGGCTCCGCGAGCGCGCGCCGAATATTTTGCTCCAGATGCTGCTGCGCGGCGCCAATGGCGTCGGCTACACTAACTACCCCGACAATGTGGTCAAATTCTTCGTCAAACAGGCGGCGGAGCGGGGCATCGACCTGTTCCGCGTGTTCGACTGCCTGAATTGGGTGGAGAATATGCGCGTCGCCATCGACGCGGTATGCGAGGCCGGGAAGCTGGCCGAAGGCGCGATCTGCTACACCGGCGATATTCTGGACCCCGACCGGGCCAAGTACTCGCTGAACTACTACGTGAAGCTGGCCAAGGAGCTGGAAGCGGCTGGCTGCCATATCCTGGCGATCAAGGACATGGCCGGGCTGCTGAAGCCCGCCGCCGCCAAGGCGCTGGTGACGGCGCTGAAGCAGGAGATCGGTTTGCCGATCCATCTGCACACGCATGACACCTCGGGCATCTCGGCGGCATCGGTCCTGGCGGCCGTCAACGCGGGCGTGGACGCCTTCGACGCCGCGATGGACCCGATGTCCGGCCTGACCTCGCAGCCCTGCCTGGGCTCGCTTGTGGAGGCTCTGCGCCATACCGAGCGCGACACGGGGCTGAACCCGCAGGTCATCCGCCAGCTCAGCTTCTACTGGGAGGCCGTGCGCTCCCAATACGCGGCGTTCGAGAGCGATCTGCAATCCGGCGCGTCGGAAGTGTATCTGCACGAGATGCCGGGTGGGCAGTTCACCAATCTGCGTGAGCAGGCGCGTTCGCTCGGCCTTGAGACCCGCTGGCACGAAGTGGCGCGCGCCTACCGCGCCGCCAACGACCTATTCGGCGATATCGTGAAGGTCACCCCCTCATCCAAGGTGGTGGGCGACATGGCGCTGATGATGGTTAGCCAGAACCTCACGCCAGAAATGGTGGTGGACCCGGCGAAGGAAATCTCCTTCCCGCAATCGGTCGTGGAGATGATGCATGGCGATCTCGGCCAGCCCCCGGGCGGCTGGCCGGAGGGGATCCAGAAGAAGGTGCTGAAGGGCAAGGAGCCGATCACCGTGCGCCCCGGCTCTCTGATGAAGGATGCCGATCTGGAGGCCGTGCGCCAGGATGTTGCCAAGAAGCTGAACATCGAGATGGAGGATCACGCTCTGGCCTCCTACCTGATGTACCCGGAGGTGTTCAGCAACTTCATCGGCGCGCGGCGGCAATACGGGCCGGTCTCGGTGCTGCCCACGCCGGTGTATTTCTACGGCATGAAACCTGGCGACGAGATCTCGGTGACGCTGGAAACCGGCAAGACCATGATCGTCAGCCTGCAGACGCTCTCGGCCACCGACGAGGACGGCAACGTCAACGCCTTCTTCGAGTTGAACGGCCAGCCGCGTGTGATCACCGTGCCGAACCGCAGCGCCACGGCCTTACGCCCGGCCCGGCGTAAGGCGGATGAGGCGGACGGCAAGCAGGTCGGCGCGCCGATGCCCGGCACGGTCTCGGCCATTCTTGTGCGCGAGGACCAGAGCGTGGAACAGGGCGAGCCCCTGCTGGCCATCGAGGCGATGAAGATGGAAGCCCAGATCACCGCCCCGCGCGCGGGCACGGTGAAATCCATCCTCGTCCGCCCCGGTGAACAGGTGGACGCCAAGGACCTGCTGATCGAGCTTGGCTGAGAACGTGGGCCAGGACCCAGGGGGCGCTGTCCCCTGGATCCTCGCAAAGGGCCGAGAGGCCCTTTGATACCACCCGGAACAGAAAAGGGGACCTCTTCATGGGGTCCCCTTTTCTGTTCCGATTATTGAGGTCCAGGGGCTCGGCCCCTGGCTGGGGGGCGGGGGGGACAGCGTCCCCCCGGTCTTGCCCACGTTCTCAGCCGATCTCGGCCAGCGTGTGCTTGGCGATCATCAGTTCCTCGTCGGTGGGAATGACGCGGATTTCCACCTTGCTGTCCGGGGTGCTGATGGCGGGTTCGTTGGCGGCGTTGGCTTCAGGCGAGATTTCCGCGCCGGTCCAAGCCAGGCGCTCGCAGATGGCGGCACGGATTGGGGTGGCGTGTTCGCCAATTCCCGCGGTAAAGACGAGGCCATCCAGCCCGCCGAGGCTGGAGATCAGCGCACCGGCATGGCGGGCCACGGTGTAGGCGAAGAGGTCCAGCGCCTCTGTGGCTTCAGGGGCCGGGCTTTCCAGCAGCGTACGCACATCTGACGAGATGCCGGACACGCCGAGCAAGCCGGATCTCTTGTAGAGCAGGTCAGTGAGCGCGGCGGCGTCCATGTTATGGGTTTGGGTCAGGTAGATCAGCACGCCGGGGTCGATGCTGCCCGAGCGCGTGCCCATCATCAGCCCTTCCAGTGCGGTGAAGCCCATGGTTGTGTCGATGGAGACGCCATCTTTGATGGCGCAGAGCGAGGCGCCATTGCCCAGATGCGCGATGATGACGCGCCCCTTGGCCAGATTGGGCGCAACCTCGCGCAGCCGCTCGGCGATGTATTCGTAGGATAGGCCGTGGAAGCCGTAGCGGCGCACGCCCTCTTCATGAAAGGCGCGGGGCAAGGCGAGGCGCGTGGCGGTTTCGGGCATGGTGTGGTGGAAGGCGGTATCGAAGCATCCCACTTGCGCCAAGGCCGGGCGTACCGCCAGTATGGCCCGCACGGCGGCGAGGTTATGCGGCTCATGTAGCGGAGCCAGCGGGTTCAGCTCGGCCAGATGCGCGATGATATTGGCATCCAGCTTGGTAGGGGCGGTGTAATACTCGCCCCCATGCACAATGCGGTGGCCCGCCGCGAGCAGTTGGTCCTCGCCCAGATGGTGCTCGACCCAGTCCAGCACCTCGCCCATCAAATCCTCATGCGTCTCGGCCGCGTGTTCCGGCCAGCGCCGTTCCAGCGCCACCTGCCCGCCCGTGGTGATGCGCAGATGCGGCGCGGTGCCGATGCCCTCGGCCAGCCCGCTGGCAATGCGGGTCAACTCCGGACCCAATTCAAACAATGCGAATTTGATGCTGGACGATCCGGCGTTGATGGTGAGGATGGCGTCAGCCATGCGATTGCGCTTCCGCCAGGATCACCGCGATGGCGCAGGAGGCGAGGCGGGCGCGGTCGTTATCGGCGCGGCTGGTAAGGATGATGGGAACCGAGGCGCCGAGCACGACGCCCGCGGCATCGGCACAGGCCAGGAAGGTGAGCTGCTTGGCCAGGATATTGCCGGACTCGATATTTGGCACGAGCAGGATATCCGCCTGGCCGGAGACCTGGGATTTAATGCCCTTCTGCGCGGCGGCGGCGGCGGAGATGGCGTTGTCGAACGCCAGGGGGCCATCGAGAATGCCGCCGGTGATCTGCCCGCGCTCGGCCATTTTGCACAGGGCGGCGGCGTCCACGGTTGCCTGCATCACCGGGTTCACGGTCTCCACCGCCGCCAGAACGGCGACGCGCGGGGTCTCGATACCCAGCACATGCGCGAGATCGATGGCATTCTGCACGATGCAGCATTTCTCTTCGAGCGTGGGGGCGATGTTGATGGCCGCGTCCGTCACCAGCAGCGGGCGGGGGTAGGTGGGGACATCGAGCACGAAGACATGGGAGAGGAGCTTGCCGGTGCGCAGCCCCGTGCCATGCGCCATCACGGCGTGCAGCAGCTCGTCGGTATGCAAGGAGCCTTTCATCAGCAGCCGCGCCTTGCCCCCGCGCACCAGGGCGACGGCCTGGGCGGCGGAGTCATGGCTGTGGGCGGTGGAGACGATTTCGAGCCCCGAAATATCCAGCATATGCGCGGCGGCGGTGTCGCGGATCTTCTGCTCGGGCCCGACGAGGATGGGCGTGATGAGCCCGCGCTCGGCGGCCTCGATCGCGGCGAGGAGCGAGATGTCATCGCACGGATGCGCGATGGCGGTGGGGATGGGGTCCCCCGCCGTGGCGCGGGTGAGCAACTCGCGGAAATGCTCATGGCGCAGCAGCCGCACCTCGGGCAAAGCGATGGCCGGGCGGCTCACCTTCTCGGTGGGGGCTTTCACGGTGGCGGTGCCGCGCAGCACCTCCTTGCCGTCCTGGTTCACGCAATGGCAGTCCAGGATCACGCGCAGCTTCTCGGGGATTTTCTCGGTGACGGTGCAGGTGGCGGTCACCGTGTCGCCCGGCGCAACGGGGGCGAGGAATTTCAGCTCCTGGCCGAGATAGATGGTGCCCGGCCCCGGCAGCTTGGTGCCGAGCACGGCCGAGATCAGCCCGGCGGTGAGCACGCCCTGGGCGATGATGTGGTGAAACAGATCGGTCTCGGCGTATTCAACGTCGAGATGCGCGGGGTTCACATCGCCCGAGATGAAGGAGAACAGGGCGATGTCGTCCTGGGTGATCTCCTTGGTGATGCTGGCGGCATCGCCCACGGTGATATCGTCGAACACCCGGTTTTCGAGCAGTTCGGTCTGCATATCCATTGGCGTTACCCTTTCAGCGCTGGAAGATGTATTGGCCCGGTGCGGTATCCAGCACCGGATAGCCGGTGAGCGGCGCGCCCATCTGCGGCGGGTTCACTGGCGTGCCGGACTGGCCATTCAGCCAGTCCACCCAGGCAGGCCACCAGGAGCCTTCGATGCAGGTGGCTTGGCTTTGCCATTCTTCGGGCGGCACGTAGAGGCCGTCGTGGCTGCGGTGCAGCATGCAATAATGTCGGTTCTTGTGCCCCGGCTCGCTCACCACCCCGGCATTATGCCCTCCGGAGGTGAGGACAAAGGTGAAGTTGTTCTGGTTGTGAAGTTGCAGCTTATAGACCGAATGCCAGGGGGCGATGTGGTCCGTCTCGGTGCCGATGACGAAGAGCGGGGCGTGGATGTCCGCCAGCGAGATCTTATGCCCGCCCGCCTCGAACCGGCCTTCGGCGAGGTCGTTGTCGAGGAACAGGCGGCGCAGATATTCGGCATGCATGCGATAGGGCATGCGGGTGGCATCCCGGTTCCAGGACATCATGTCGTTCGGGTGGTCTTCCTCGCCGAGGTAATAGCGGCGGATCAGGTTGGACCAGACCAGATCGTTGGAGCGCAGGAGCTGGAAGGCCCCAGCCATTTGCGAAGAATCGAGGTAGCCCTGCGCCCACATCGCATCCTCGAGGAAGGCGAGTTGGGAGTCGTTGATGAAGAGTTGCAACTCGCCGGCTTCGGTGAAATCGGTCTGCGCCGCGAGCAGGGTGATGGTGCCGAGCCGTTCATCGTGGTCGCGCGCCATGGCGGCGGCGGCGATGGTGAGCAGCGTGCCGCCCAGGCAATAGCCGGTGGCGTGGATCTTCTGCGCGCCGCAGATGGCGGTGACGGCGTCCAACGCCGCCATTACCCCCAGGCGCCGGTAGTCATCCAGGGTGAGATCGCGCTCCTTCGCGTCCGGGTTGCGCCAGGAGATGCAGAACACCGTGTAGCCCTGGCTGACCAGATACCGGATCATCGAGTTATGCGGCGAGAGGTCCAGGATGTAATATTTCATGATCCAGGCCGGGACGATGAGGATCGGCTCGGGCCGGACCGTCTCGGTGGTGGGGCTGTACTGGATCAGCTCGATCAGCTCGTTGCGGTACACCACGCTGCCGGGGGTGATGGCGACGTCCTTGCCCGGCTGCATCGGCAGCGGGTGCGTGCCGCCGCTGCCAGCACTTTGCAGGTCCTCGATGAAATGCCGGATGCCCTCGCGCAGGTTGTCGCCCGCTGTTTCCTGGGTCTTGGTCAGCACTTCGGGGTTGAACAGCGGGTAGTTTGAGGGGGCCATCATGTCCAGCAGCTGGCGCGCGACGAAATTGACGATGCGGCCGTTTTCTTTCGAGAGGCCGTGCACATCGGTGGTGGCGAGGTCCCACAGCCGCTCGGTGCGCAGGAAGGCCTGTACCGCGAAGGCCCAGGGGCCGTGCTGCCAGCTCGGGCTGAGGAAGCGGTGATCCTCGGGGGCGGGCTGGATGGTCTCGGCCGGCAGGCCGAGGGCAAGCCGGGCGAGCTCGCCCCAATCCGTTGCCGCCTGGCGCATCAGGCTCACTTGGCGGCCGGGCTGGTCGCCCAGATGCAGCACCCAATCGGCCCAGGCCAGCATCAGCGAGGCATGGGACAGTCCGCCGGTCAGCTTGGCCTGGGCGGCGTGCAGGGCCCGGTCCATGTCGCGGTTGTTGATGACGATTTCGTTCATGGTCTGCTCCAGACTTCAGGCGAGCAAATGTTGGCCGCCATCGACGGGGATGATGGTGCCGGTCAGCATCCTGGCGCCGTCTCCGGCCAGGAAGGCCGCGAGCGCGCCGCAATCCTCGATGGTGGCGAGGCGGCGCTCAGGGGCTTTTTGCGCGGCGTCCAGCAACTCGTTGAAATGCTCGATGCCGCTGGCCGCGCGGGTGGCGATGGGCCCCGGAGAGATGGCGTTGACCCGGATGTTCTTGGGTCCCAGCTCGGCGGCGGCGTAGCGCACGGCGCTTTCCAGCGCCGCCTTGACCGGACCCATGATGTTGTAATGCGGCACCACATGCTCGGAACCCTGATAGGTCAGGGTCATCAGCGAACCGCCGCCTTGCATCAGCGGCTCGGCGAGCTTGGTCATGCGCAGAAAGGAATGGCAGGAGATATCCATGGCCAGGGCGAAACCCTCGGGGGTGCTGTCCACCACCCGGCCATGCAGATCCGTCGCCGGGGCGAAGGCGATGGCGTGGAGCAGGAAGTCGAGCCTGCCCCAGCGCTTTGCGACTTCGTCGAACACCGCTTCCAGCTCGCCGGGCGCGTGCACGTCGCAGGGGAGCAGGAAATCGCAGGGGAGCTTGTCCGTCACCGCTTGGACGTAGGGCTTGGCCTTGTCGTTGAGGTAGGTGGCGCCCAGCGTGGCGCCGCAGGCGGCGAAGGCGTGGGCGCAGCCGGTGGCGATGCTGCGCTCATTGGCGATGCCGATAACCAAGCCCCGCTTTCCGGTGAGGCTGAAGGGGGAAGGCATTCCGGTCATGCAATTCACGGAGAGGATACGTCGCGCTGGTGGGCGGCGGCGCTGGGGCGCTCCTCCGCCTTGCCCGAGACCGCGGCCAGCGGGCGTTCCATGATGCCCGCCAGCAGCGAGGCCTGGGCGCGCATCAGGGCCTGATTATAGGCGATCTGCGCCTGGGTGACGTTGCGCATATATTCGGCGAGCTGTTCGAAGATTTTGCCCGATGGCAGGAATTTCTGCTGGGCCGTGAGCATCTCACGGGAGATCTGGAAAAGTTCGAATGGGTCGGAAGATTTCTCGTTCATACCGCTGCTCCTTCCTGGCGCTGTCTGAACGCCAGCTTTGTGCCAGCCCGCAGTACCTTCGCGTTGACCTGGATCAACCCGCAACGGATGTTATCGTAATTTTATATTGCGGCGCGGAAAATCTGCACCGGGGCGGCAAAATGTCTTCGTTCTGTTACGAAGGCCCCGGCTTGGCCTCGAACTGGTAGGGGCTGGCGCTGGTGGTTTGCGGGTCGATGGTAAGGCGGTGCGCGATGGGCGGGAAGGCGCGGGAGCGGCAATCCTGGCGCTCGCACAGCCGACAGGAGAGGCCGATGCCCACTGCCGCCGTGGCCAAGTTCAGTCCATCGCCATAGACCAACTCGCCCGCATGGGAGACATCGCAGCCCATGGCCACCACATGCACCGGCGGCGGCTCGCCCCAGCGCGCGGGGCGGCCGGTGATGGCGCGGGCGAAGCAGAGGAAGGTCTCGGTTGCGGAAAGCTGGGCCACCTGCACGCGGGTGGCCCCCGGGGTGGCGAAGGCGGAATGCACGATCCAGCGCGGGCAGGTGCCGCCGAAGCGCATGAAGGGAAAGCCCGAGGCGGAGAAGCGCTTGCTCACGTTACCGGCCGGGTCCGCGCGCAGGAAGAAGAATGGCACGCCCCGAGCCCCCGCCCGTTGCAGGGTGGAGAGACGGTGGCAAGCTTGCTCGTAGGACACGCCGAAGCGGGCGCTGATGGCGTCCACGTCGTAACGGCGCTCACGCGCGGCGGCGAGCATCGGCTCATAGGGCATCAGCAGCGCCCCGGCGATATAGTTCAGCAACCCGATGCGCAGCAGCTCGGCGGCGTCACGCGTTGTCGGGTTGGCGCGCTTGACGATTTTTTCCACAGGCTCGCGGGCTTCCAGCAGGGCCAGCTGAAAGGCCATCTGGAAGCCGCGGCTCTCGCGGGGCAGGTCCTCGGAGAGGGTGAGCATGCGGTTTCCAGCGTCGTACACGCGCAGCGCGCCGGGCAGAGGGCGCACGCTCACCACCAGCCCGTGCTGGCGGCGCAGGCGCTCGGCCAAGGCGTGGTTGGTGCCGACGGCGGCCGTGTCCAGCGTGGCGCTGATCTGCTCGGCGGCGTCTTCCAGCGCCGGGAAGTGGTTTTCGTGATCGTGGAAGAAGTCCCGCACTTCCTCGTTGGGCAGCAGGATCTTGCGGCCGGAGGGCAGGGTGATGCCTCCGCCGGCTTCCTCCCGCGCCCCGGCCAAGGCGCGGTGCAAGGCCAGCACGGCGCGGGCCGCGTTGGGGGCGGCGGCAAGGGTCTGGATCTCGGAATCCGGCACCGGCTCCACCGCCAGAGAGGGGTCGGCGAAGGCCTCGCGCAGGGCGACTTCGTATTCGCGCTCCTGCACGCCGGAGAGGGCGGCGAGATCGACCTTTAGAATATCCGTGAGCTTGAACAGTAGCGAGGCCGTAACATTACGCTGATCGTGCTCGACGAGATTGAGGTAAGACGTTGATATGCCGAGCTTCTGGGCGAAGCCCTGTTGGGTATAGCCTTGCTCCATGCGAAGCCGGCGGATGGTCTTGCCGATGGCTGCCTTTGACATATTTTACAAATAGCAAAAATTTACAGTAAAGTCACGCACAGATTTCGTGGGTTTCCGCCAGATTCCGGTATACGCCGCAGCGCAATGTAAATAGTTTGACCTCAGGATCTTCCTGCGGCGCTGATCAAGTCTCCTCTCAATCGCCCCCGGTGCCGCGGGAAGGTTCAGAACTAAAAAGATAGACATCACCAAGAGGAAGTTCACCATGCGTATTCAGCTTTTCCCGACCTTCTCCCACGATGGATTTGGTGGGCACGCCGTGGCCCAGAGCCAGCGCGAAGCTGGCAACGCGGTGGTGGCCGCGCAGGCCCAGGCTCAGCGCCGCGACGAAGAAAACCGCACCGAACATCGCGACCATGACGACGGTCTGGTGCACGGCCATTTCTGGGCCATGTCCTCCACCGTCAGGTAAGTAACAACAACAATTGCTAAGCTCAGAACTTCTGGCCCCGGGTGGAAACACCTGGGGTTTTTCATGTCCGCGTGGTTTGGCTTGGCAAGCGCCCCGTCGATATGCGAGGTCTTGCCCATGTCCGCGCGGCCTTTCCTGCTCACACCGGATCTGCTGCTCCGCGCCTATCGGCTCGGCCTGTTCCCCATGGCCGAGGCGCGGGAGAGCCGCACCCTGCACTGGCTGGACCCGGAGGCGCGCGGCGTGCTGCCGCTGCACGGGTTCCATGTTCCGCGCAGCCTGATGAAGACCCTGCGCGCAGGGCATTTCACCGTGACCGCCGATGCGGATTTTCCCGCCGCCATCGCCGCCTGCGCTGCTATCCGCGACAACCGGCCGGAGACCTGGATCAACGAGGAGATCGAGCGCCTGTTCACCGAGCTGTTCGAGCTGGGCTTCGCCCATAGCGTCGAGACCTGGGAGAACGGCAGGCTGGTAGGCGGGCTGTACGGCGTGGCGCTGGGCGGGGCGTTCTTTGGGGAGAGCATGTTCTCCACCGCCACCGATGCGTCCAAGGTGGCGCTGGTGCATCTGGTGGTGCGGCTGCGTTTGGGAGGCTACACGCTGCTCGATACGCAATTCATCACCACGCATCTCGCCCGGTTCGGGGCGGTGGAAATCCCGCGCGATGAATATCACCGCCTGCTGGCCGAGGCGGTGGAAATCCGGGCGCGGTTTCCCGCCAGCCCTGATCCTGCCGCATTGTGGGAGGAAATAGAGACGATGCGAAAAGAGGCCCCATGAAGAGATTTATACCCCTGGCCGCGCTTGCGGCCCTGCTTCCCGCTGCCGCTGCCGCCAACCCGGTGTTTCTGCCCGCGCGCGATGTAGCGGTCACCTACAGCCTTACTGCGCCGGGACGCGCACCCTCCACCTACCAGTTGGCCTATGACGCCGCCGACCAGCTCGCCCGCGTGGAGAGCCAGAACGGCTATTACGTGCTTGCCAATCTGCCGCAGGGGCAGGCGCAGGTGGTGGTACCCGCCTTGCGCGCCGTGGTGCAGGCCCCGGATTTCTCGGCCCTGACCGGGGAGATTTATAACGCGGATGGCGCGCAGTTCACGCCGGTCGGCAAGGGCCATTATGCCGGGCTGGATTGTGAGAAATATCTGGTGCTGGACAAAAACGCCACCGGCACGGCCTGCATTACCCCGAGCGGCGTGATCCTGCATTTCTCGGGGCATGACGCGAATGGCAGTGCCGATGTGACGGCGCTTTCCGTCTCCTACGCGCCGCAGCCAGCGGAGAATTTCGTGCCGCCCGCGGGGTTCTCGCCGGTGGACCTGCCGCCCGGCGCGCTGCTGGCGCTGCTGAAGGGGCAGTAACCCCGTGAACCAGCGCGCCGCTCTCGGCTTGTTTATCCTGCTCACGTTGGGCGGGGGGCTGGTGATTGGCGCGCTTGCCCTGCCGGATGCCTGGTTCGCGCAACTGCACAAACCGGCGTTTCAGCCGCCGGGCTGGGTGTTCGGGCCTGTGTGGAGCGCGCTTTACGTGCTGATAGGCATCGCCGGTTGGCGGATCTGGCGGTTGCCCCAACGCGGCTGGGCGTGGAAGCTTTGGTGGCTGCAGTTGGGGCTGAATTTTCTCTGGTCGCCGGTGTTTTTTGGCGCGCACCGGTTAGGGCTGTCCGTGGCCGTGATTTTTGCCCTGCTGGCGGTGCTGCTGGCCTGCGTTATTGCCGCGTGGCGCCAGGATAAACCGGCCGGGGTGCTGCTTTTGCCCTATCTGGCCTGGGTCAGCTTCGCCAGCGTTCTAAACGCCGCGATAGTCACGCTGAACTAAAGATAAAGCTAACAAAAGTTTTTTGGTTGCCGCCTTTTTTACAAAAAAGGCGGCATTCTGTTGGTTACTTTAGAGTTCTGGCACCGTGACAGGGCCGGTGATGAGGAATTTCTTCTCGCGCGAGGTGGCGCCCGCCGTCTGGCTGATGGCGGAGGTTTTTACGTGCAGCCAGTCGGCCAGGGCGGCGATGATCGCGGCGTTCGCCTTGCCATCCTCTGGCGGGGCGTTGATGGCGATTTTCAGCCGTGCCTCTGGCCAGCCAAGCGCAGCGGCCGCGGGCAGGACCGGGCCGATCTGCACCCGCTTGGCCCCCGGCTGCGCCTTGACGGCGAGGACCAGCCCCGCCGCCGTTTGCAGGTAGAAGCTCACACCCGCTCGAAGATGACGGCGATGCCCTGCCCGCCGCCGATGCACATGGTGGCCAGCGCGTAGCGCCCGCCGGTGCGGTGCAGCTCATAGATGGCTTTGATGGCGATGATGGCGCCCGATGCGCCGATAGGGTGGCCGAGCGCTACGGCGCCGCCATTGGGGTTCACCTTGGCGGGGTCGAGGCCGAGATCCTTGGCCACGGCACAGGCCTGGGCGGCGAAGGCCTCGTTGGACTCGATCACGTCGATATCCGCGATATTCAGCCCCGCCTTGCGCAGCGCGTTCTGCGAGGCCGGGATCGGGCCGAGGCCCATCACCTCCGGCGACACGCCCGCATGGCCGTAGGCCACGATGCGCGCCAGCGGCTTCAGCCCGCGGCTGGCCACCTCGGCGCCGCTTGCCAGCACCAGGGCGGCGCCGGCGTCGTTCAGGCCGGAGGCATTGCCTGCCGTCACCGTGCCGTCCTTCTGGAAGGCGGGCTTCAGCCCGGCCAGCGTTTCCGCAGTGGTTTCAGCGCGGACATGCTCATCGGTATCGAAAATCACGGTACCTTTGCGCGAGGGCAGTTCGACCGGGGTGATCTGCTCCTTGAAATGCCCGGCGGCGATGGCTGCGGCCGCGCGGCGGTGGGATTCAGCGGAGAACGCGTCCTGTTGCGCGCGGGTGATGCCATAGCGGGCGGCGACGTTCTCGGCGGTGATGCCCATATGGCCGTGGCCGAACGGGTCGTTCAATGCGCCGACCACCATGTCGATCACCTTGCTGTCGCCCAGGCGGGCACCCCAGCGCTCGGAGGGGATCAGATAGCCGCCACGGCTCATGGACTCAGCGCCACCGGCCACGGCCAGCGAGGCATCGCCCAGCATGATGCTCTGCGCCGCGGAAACCACCGCCTGCAGGCCCGAGCCGCAAAGCCGGTTGACGGTGAGCGCCGGGGCCTCGACCGGGATACCCGCATTCACCGCCGCGACGCGGGAGACATAGGCGTCCTTGGGTTCGGTGTGGATGACATTGCCCAGCACTACCTGCTGGATATCCTTGGCCTCGACCCCCGATTTGGTCAGGGCGGCGCGGATCGCGATTTCGCCGAGCTTTGTGGGGGGGACATCCTTCAGCGCCTTGCCGTAATCGCCGATCGCGGTGCGTTGGCCGGAGAGAATGAAAACGTCGGTCATTGGCGTGCTCCTCTTGCTATGTTGTGCGTTGCGCAAAAGATACGATGAAGCGAAGACAAAGGGCAAATGCGCTGCCATAGCGGCATAAAAAAACCCGCCAGCCACGTTGAGGGGCCAGCGGGTCAAGTCAACAGGGAGGCTTCACGTCTGGGAGACGTTGGGACCGAAGTCCCAATCCGGTTCAACCGAACCGGATGATGTCCGGCTCACACCGGACGTGTTGTATATAAGCCACAGCTGGAAAAAATTAAGTGTTAAAATGGTAATGCAGTTGATTTTTTGTATCAGCTTGTTCCAGCGCGCCAGAAAACTTCAAGAAATCCCCGGATTTAGTGCTTGGCTCCGTTACGTTCCGAAATAGAATTCACCAGGAAGTCGCGGAAGACGGAGACGCGCTTCGAGTTGCGCAGCTCCTCGGGGTACACAAAGTACATGTTGATGTTAGGCTTCTTCACATCCGGCAGCACGGGAACGAGGCCGGTGGTGTCCTGCACCAGATAATCCGGGACGGAGCCGATACCAAGCCCGGCGCGGATACAGGCCAGGATGGCTTGCAGGGAGTTGATCTCCAGCGCGCCGCGGCGGGCTGTGCCGTCCTTGCGGCCGAGATCGCCCAGCCAGTCCACATCCGGCACCGGGGGCTTGCGGTCGCCGAAGAGGATGAGCTTGTGCTTGTCGAGGTCTTCCACCGTTTCCGGCAGGCCGTGCGTCTTTGCGTATTCGGGCGAGGCCCAGATATGGCTTTTCAGCTCGCCCAGATGCCGCTGGATCAGGTCCGGCTGGTGGGGCGGGTGCATGCGGATGGCGACATCCGCCTCGCGCATCGCGAGGTCGAGATCCGTATCATCCAGCAGCAGCGATACGGTGACATCCGGATGAGCGTTGATGAAATTCTTCAGCCGCGGGGCCAGCCATGTCACGCCGAAGCTGTGCGTGGTTGTCACCTTCAGCCGGCCGGCCGGCTTTTCCTTGCTTTCCGCCAGCAGCGCCTCGGTCATCGCCAGCTTGGCGAAAACCTCGCGCACCGTGCGGTTCAGCGCCTCGCCCTGCTCGGTAAGGATGAGCCCGCGCGCATGGCGGTGGAAGAGGGGAACCGAGAGCGCTTCCTCGAGGGCGGAAATCTGCCGCGAGACGGCCGACTGGCTGAGGTTCAGGGTATCGCCGGCGTGGGTGAAGCTGCCAGCCTCCGCCACCGCATGGAAGACTCGCAGCTTATCCCAATCCATTTTCTGCCCCGTCATTATGCCGCCTCGTTCACGTGTAGTGGAATTTGGCTCAGAAATTTCTCGGCTTCCAGCGCTGCCATGCAGCCTGTGCCCGCCGCCGTTACCGCTTGGCGGAAGATCTTGTCCTGCACATCCCCGGCGGCGAATACGCCCGGCACGGAGGTTTCGGTGGTGCCCGGCTTGGTGATCACGTAGCCTTCGCTGTCCAGCTCCACTTGCCCGCTGAACAGCGCGGTGGTGGGGGAATGGCCGATGGCGATGAACACGCCATCCACCCCGATCTCCTGGGTCTGGCCGGTCTTCACGTTCTTCAGCCGCGCTGCGGTGACAACCTCAGGGGTGCCGGAGCCGAGGATTTCGTCCACGGCGTGGTCCCAGATCACGGTGATCTTCGGGTTCTCGAACAGGCGTTGCTGGAGGATGCGCTCGGCGCGCAGGCTGTCGCGCCGGTGGATGAGGGTGACATGGCTGGCGTGATGGGTGAGGTAGAGCGCCTCTTCCACCGCCGTATTGCCGCCGCCGACCACCGCGACCTTTTTGCCGCGGTAGAAGAAGCCGTCGCATGTGGCGCAGGCGGAGACGCCCGCGCCCTGGTATTTCTGCTCGGACTCAAGCCCCAGCCAGCGGGCCTGGGCGCCGGTGGCGATGATCACGGTCTCGGCCTCGAACGCTACCCCGCCATCGGTCCAGGCGCGGAAGGGGCGGGCGGAGAAATCGACCTTGGTGATGAGGTCGTACATGATCTCGGTGCCGACATGCTCGGCCTGCTTGGCCATCTGCTCCATCAGCCAGGGGCCCTGGATGGGCTCGGCGAAGCCGGGATAATTCTCGACATCGGTGGTGATGGTGAGCTGGCCACCGGGTTGCAGCCCGGCCACGAGAACGGGCTGGAGATTGGCGCGCGCGGTGTAGATCGCCGCCGTATAGCCCGCCGGGCCTGCGCCGATGATCAGAACCTTCGTCTTTCTCAACTCACCCATTGCCGTGTGTCTTTCGGGATTTCTTTTAGAAGTCCTACATATCCATTGAATTCGCGCCGATACAAGAGAGTGTCACGGTATGGCGCGGCGTGTTTTGCCACTGATTCCCACGTTTTCCCTCTCTCCGCATTCCACCCATGCGCCCTACAAGGCCGGGTTGTAGGGCTGGCAGTCATGCTTTTGGCGCGGGGGTGGCGGGGGAGGTTTCCCCCGGATCGGCGGGGCGGCGGGCGCGCAGGCGGCGGATGCGCCGCGCATCGGCCTCCAGCACCAGGAACTCGATGCCCGAGGGATGGCGGATGATTTCGCCCTTGGCGGGCACCCTGCCGGCGAGGTTGAACACCAGCCCGCCAATGGTCTCGATATCCGCGTCGCGCTCGACCTCGGTGAGTACGGGGCCGAGCTTGGCCTCGAACTCCTCCACCGGCAGGCGGGCGTTCAGTTCCAGCACACCGTCGGCACGCTCGACCAGCATGGGACCTTCAATCTCATCATGTTCGTCGGAAATATCGCCGACGATGGTCTCGACGAGGTCTTCGATCGTCACCAGCCCGTCCACGCCGCCATATTCGTCCACCACCAGGGCGAGATGGGTGTGGGTCTGGCGCATTTGCAGCAGCAGGTCGAGTACCGAGATCTGGGGCGCGACCAGCAGCGGCTTGCGCAGGAGCTTCTCCAGCGAGAATTCCGCCGCCGGGCCGGTATAGGCGAACACGTCCTTGATATGGACCATGCCGACGAGGTCATCGAGATGCTCGCGGTACACGGGCAGGCGGGAATGGCCTTCCTCGCGGATCAGCTTCAGGGCCTGTTCCAGCGTGACATCGGCGCGCATGGCTATGATGTCCGGCCGGGGGACCATCACGTCGTCCGCGGTGATCTCGCGCAGGCGCAGCACGTTGGCGAGCAGCGCGCGCTCATGCGGGGTGAGGCCCGCCAGCCCGCCGGAGGTGTCGCCCGCGCCCTCGGCCTCTTGCACTAGCTCGGCGATGGACTCGCGCACCGATTGCTCGGTGTTGCGCAGCCGGTTGAGCAGACGGGAAAGGGCGCCGCTCATCGGTTTTTCCAGGGGTTGGGCACATGCAGCCGCGCCAGGATGCGAGCCTCCTCGGACTCCATCTCCCGCGCCTCGCCGGCATGGTGGTGGTCGTAGCCGTGCAGGTGCAGCGCGCCATGCACCAGAAGATGCTGCAAATGCTGGGTGATGCTCTTGCTCTCGCGTGCCGCTTCGCGCGCCACCACGCCAAAGGCCAGAAGCATTTCCGGCGGGTTGGCGTAGGTTAGCACGTTGGTTGGCTTGTTCTTGCCGCGGTCGCGGTAGTTCAGCCGCTTTACTGTGCGGTCGTCGGTAAGCACCACGCCGGCGCCGCAGCCGGCGGCTTGCAGCGTGCGCCGTACAATAAGGGACAAATGCCGCACATGCCGGCGCCAGCGCCGGTCAGTGACGATAATCTCAGCTCCCCCGAAGGGGCTTATACTTCCAGGTTCCATCTGTACGTCAGTCTGTTTGCAAACCCGCCGGAGCAAGTCAACAAGCAGCCTGTCAGCCCTGCTTTTCGCGGGCGTGTTCCTTGGCTGCCGCGTGGCGCTGGTCGTAGGCTTCCACGATGCGCCCAACGAGCGGATGGCGCACGACGTCGGAATTGGCGAAGCGCGCCACGCCGATGCCCTGGATGCCTTCCAGCGTCTCCAGCGCGTCCGCCAGACCCGAGCGGGTGTTGGGGGGGAGGTCGATCTGCGAGAGGTCCCCGGTAATGACCATGCGCGTGCCTTCGCCCATGCGGGTCAGGAACATCTTCATCTGCACCGGGGTGGTGTTCTGGGCTTCGTCGAGGATGACAAAGGCGTGGGCCAGCGTGCGGCCGCGCATGAAGGCGAGTGGGGCGATCTCGATCTCGCCGGTGGTGAGGCGCTTGGTGAATTGCTCCCCGGGGAGCATTTCGTTCAGCGCGTCGTAGAGCGGGCGCAGGTAAGGGTCCACCTTCTCCTTCATGTCGCCGGGCAGGAAGCCGAGGCGCTCGCCAGCTTCCACCGCCGGGCGGGAGAGCACGATGCGGTCCACCTTGCCGGAGGTGAGCATCGCCACCGCCTGGGCTACGGCGAGGTAGGTTTTGCCCGTGCCGGCGGGGCCCATGGCGAACACCATCTCATGCTTGGCCAGCAGTTCCATATAGGCGGCCTGGCCGTTGCTGCGCGGGCCGACGGCACCTTTGCGGGTGCGGATGGCGGGCATGTCCGACAGCGGGAGGCGCGGCTCGGTGGCCGGGTCGGTCATGCGCAGAACGGCGTCCACCTTTGGGCCATCGATCATCTCTCCTCGTTCCAATTGCCGGTAAAGGGCGGCCAGCGCGGCTTCCGCCACGGCCATCTGTTCCGGCGTGCCGGAGATGGAGATGCGGTTGCCGCGGCAGGCTAAACGCACGCCGAGACGCTGCTCGATGCGGGCGAGATGGCGGTCGTGATCTCCGAGCAGCAACGACAGCAGTGCGTTGTCGCCGAAGGTCATGGTGAGAGGGCGCGCCAGCGGGGCGGGATTGGGGGGGGATGAGATGATGATCTGGCTCAAGCGGCGATTTGCTCCTTGCTGATGAGAGTGCCGATAAGAGAATTGGGGTTGCTGCGGGTGATTTTCACCATGTGAATCTCACCGGTCAGTTCCGTCGGGTGCTCGACCACCACGGGGTTCAGCCAGAGCGAGCGCCCGGCGATCTGCCCCTCGTGACGGCCCTTGCTGGTGAACAGCACGGGCGTGGTCAGCCCCACGGTGGCGGCGTTGAACTCGTCCTGCTGGCGGCGCAGCTCGGCCTGCAGCTCGTAGAGGCGGGAATCTTTCACGTCCTCGGGGATTTGCCCCAGCCCGGCGGCAGGGGTGCCGGGGCGCGGGGAGTATTTGAAGGAATAGGCCAGGGCGAAGCCGGTTTCGCGGACCAGTTTCATCGTGTCCTGGAAGTCCGCCTCCGTCTCGCCGGGGTGACCGACGATGAAATCGGACGACAGGGCGATGTCCGGCCGGGCGTTGCGGAGCTTGTCCACGATGCGTCGGAAGGCGTCGGCCTTGTGCTTGCGGTTCATGGCCTGGAGGATTTTGTCCGACCCGGACTGCACGGGCAGATGCAGGAAGGGCATGAGCTTGGCGTTGTCCCGGTGGGCCAGGATCAGCTCGTCATCCATGTCGTTGGGGTGGGAGGTGGTGTAGCGCAGGCGCTCCAGCCCCTCGATCTCGGAGAGTTCGGCCAGCAGGCGGGTAAGGCTCCACGTGGAGCCCGCCGGGCCCTCGCCGTGATAGGCGTTCACGTTTTGCCCCAGCAGCGCGATCTCCTTGGCTCCCTGCGCGACCATGCGCCGGGCCTCGGCCAGCACGCTCGCCACGGGGCGGGAGGCTTCCGCGCCGCGCGTATAGGGCACGACGCAGAAGGAGCAGAATTTGTCGCAGCCTTCCTGGATGGAGAGGAAGGAGACCACGCCTTGCGGGGCCGCGGTGTCCGGCAGGTGGTCGAATTTCTGCTCGGCGGGGAATTCTGTGTCGATCACCGCGCCCTGTTTACGGTGGGCCTGGGCGATGAGTTCCGGCAGGCGGTGATAGGCCTGGGGGCCGACCACGAGATCGACGAACGGGGCGCGCTGGGTGATCAACTCCCCCTCGGCCTGGGCGACGCAGCCGGTGACGGCGATCATCATCTCGCCGCCTTTCTCTTCCTTGAGCACGCGCAGGCGGCCGAGATTGGAGAATACCTTTTCCTCGGCGCGCTCGCGTATATGGCAGGTGTTCATGATCACCATGTCTGCCTCTTCCGGGCTGTTCACCGTGGTGTAGCCCAGGGGGCGGAGTACGTCCGCCATGCGTGCACTGTCGTACACGTTCATTTGGCAGCCATGAGTCACGACATGCAGTTTGCGGAGTTTGCGGTCCGTCGGGTTCATACGTCTAAGTCCATCCGGTTTTGCCGGACGGAAAAGCGCGTGGTGAAGAGACAGGTCAAGCGCAAATTCACTGAGCTCCCCGTAAACCTGATGCAATTTCGCTACGGCTGACCGCGCCGTGTCAAGAAAAATCGGGTTGAGCTTTGGCTTCGGCGGGTTTTTGGCAAGAGGGACGGAAAGATAACAGACCCGCAATGGGAGGGGATGGCGGGATTTGATTACGCCGTGGCACCGCCTATATGGAGTGCAATCTGGCTGTGGCGGTAATGGAAATAACGGATCGTGAACGAAAGGGCTGAGGAACCTGGCGCGGCGGCGCATGTCGGCCGTTGCACCGTGGAGCACGGTGAGCTTCCGTTCCTGATCAGGCGCGACGGCACTTGGCTGTATAAGGGCAGCCCGATCGCCCGCAAGGAGATGGTCTGCCTGTTTTCCTCCGTGCTGACGCGCGACGAGGACGGGCAGTATCTGCTGGAGACGCCCGTGGAGCGCGGGCGGATAGAGGTGGAGGATGCCCCGCTGGTGGCCGTGGAGATGAGCTGGAAGGGCCACGGGCGCGACCAAGTGCTGTGTTTCCGCACCAATACCGATAAATGCATCACCGCTGGGCCTGAGCATCCGATCCGCATCGCGCATGATTTGCTCAGTTGCGAGCCGACGCCGTATCTTCATGTGCGTGATGGCAGAGGCAGATACCCGATCGAGGCGCGGATATGCCGCGCGACCTATTACGAGATGGTGGCCCTGGCCGAACCAGGAATGCTGCGCGGGCGCGAGGTGCTGGGGGTGTGGAGCAAGGGGGCGTTTTTCTCGCTGGGTGATCTCGCCTCCTGCTGCGAAGACTGAGCGGCCTTGGCCGTGCCCCTGACCGAGGCGGAATTGCGCCGCAGGCTGCCGCCTGGGTTTGGCCATGCCCGGCTTTCCGCGCCGAGACACAAGCCGGCGGCGGTGCTGGTGGCGCTGGAGCCGGAGCGGGGAGTGTGGCTGACCCGGCGCGCGGCGGCGATGCCGAGCCATGCGGGGCAGGTGTCTTTTCCTGGTGGCAAGATCGAGCCGCAGGATGACTCGCCCGAGGCGGCGGCGCTGCGCGAGGCGCAGGAGGAGATCGGGCTGGACCCGGGATGCGTGGAAATCCTCGGGCGGATGGATGACCATGTGACCCTGACCGGGTTCCATATCGCCCCGGTGATCGGGCTGGTGCCCAAAAACGTGCAATTGCGGGCGGAGCCGGGCGAGGTGGAGGAGATTTTCTGCCTGTCCTTCGAGGTGCTGTTGGACCCGGCGTTGCCGCGTCGGCGCCGGGCGGTGATGAGCGGGCGGGAGCTGGCCTTCTATATCTGGCCGCATCGGGACCATGTGATCTGGGGTGCGACGGGAGAGATGCTGCGCCGTTTGGCCCTGCGGTTGCGGGGGGAGGAATGATAACCCTGCCCGGCATGGACCGCGTGTGGGATGCGCTGCCCGAGGCGCGGATGGTGGGCGGCGCAGTGCGCGACATGCTGGTCGGGTGCCCGGTGGCGGATGTGGATTTCGCCTCGCCGCTGGCGCCAGAGGTGGTGATAAAGCGCGCCCGCGCGGCGGGGTTGAAGGCGGTGCCGACAGGGCTGGCGCATGGCACGATTACGGTGGTCGCCGAGGGGCAGGGCTTTGAGGTGACGACGTTGCGCCGTGATGTGGCGACCGACGGGCGGCATGCCGTGGTGGAATTCACCGACGACTGGCGCGAGGATGCGAGCCGCCGGGACTTCACCATCAACGCCATGTCCGCGACGCGGGACGGCACGATTTACGATTATTTTGGCGGGCGGGCGGATCTGGCTGCTGGCCGGGTGCGGTTTGTGGGCGAGGCGGCGACGCGCATCCGGGAGGATTATCTGCGGGTGCTGCGCTTTTTCCGCTTCTATGCCCGCTATGCGCGGGGGGAGCCCGATGCGGAGGCGGTGGCGGCGATTGTGGCGCTGCGCGAGGGGGTGAAGAGCCTCTCGGCAGAGCGGGTGTGGAGCGAGATCAAGCTGATTTTGAAGGCCGCCGATCCGGTGCCCGCGCTGCGGCTGATGGTGGGCACGGGCGTGCTCGAGTTGCTGTTGCCGGGGGCGGATGTGGAGCGTCTGGCCGGCTTGGTGGCGCGGGGTGCGCCGGTGGACTCGTTGCTGCGGGTGGCGGCTTTGGGGCCTGGCGAGGTGGCGGACTTTGCCAAACGCTGGAAGTTGAGCCGGGCCGAGGAGGTGCGGCTGGAAAAGCTGATGCGCAGGGAGATGCCGCGCCCGGAGGATGACGATGCGGCGTTGCGCCGGGCGCTGGCGGCGGATGACGCGGCGGTGCTGATGGACCGGAGTTGGCTTTATGGCGATGCCGGTCCTGGCTGGGAGAGCCTGCGGGCAAGGCTGCCCGGGTTGGACCGCCCGGTATTTCCGCTGCAGGGGCGAGATTTGGCGGCTCTGGGGGTGTCGCCTGGGCCACGCATGGGCGTGTTGCTGCGCATGGCCCAGGATTGGTGGCTGGCGGGTGGCTGTGTGGCTGACGCCGAAGCCTGCCGCGCCTGGGTTTTAGAGGAGGCTGGAAAGATCAGCCCTTTAAAGTAACAATAAGTTCTTGGTGCAGCTTTTTTCAAAAGCCGCAAAGGAAATGCCGCCCTTTGTGGAAAAAGGGCGGCACCCAAAAACTTTTATAAACTTATTCAAGAGGTTGTTTTGAGACAGCCCCTTAAACCGCGATGCGCACACCTAGCTCGACCACGCGGTCGCTCGGAATACGGAAGAATTCGGTGGCCGAGATGGCGTTGCGGGCCATGAACAGGAACAGCCAGCGGCGGATAAAGCGCAGCTTGGGCACCGAGGCGGGTACCACGGTCTCGCGGCCCAGGAAGTAGCTGGCCTGCATGGCTTTGAAGTCGATGCCCTGGGCGGAGAGGCTCTCCAGCGCCTGTGGTACGTTCGGGCTCTCCATGAAGCCGTAATACAGCGTCACCTTATAGATGCCCGGCGCGGCCTCCTCGGCCTTCACCCGGTCGGCGGGGTCGGCGTAGGGAACATCCATGTTGCGCACGGTGACGAAGAACACCTGCTCGTGCAGCACCTTGTTGTGCTTGAGGTTGTGCAGCAGCGCGTTCGGCACGAAGTCCAGATTGCCAGTCATGAACACCGCGGTGCCAGGCACGCGCACGATGCGCGATTGCGGCAGGCGGGCCAGGAAGGAGGACAGGGGCAGGGAGTCCTGCACCCAGCGGGCCATGATCAGCCCGCGGCCGCGGCGCCAGGTGGTCATGACCAGGATGATGCTGAGGCCAATGGCCAGAGGCACCCAGCCGCCCTCGAAAATCTTCATCGAGTTGGCTGCGAAGAAGGCGAAATCCGCGATGCCGATAGCGCCGAAGACGGCGATCACCGCCCAGCGCATCCAGCCGAACTGGCGGCGGTAAACGAAGGCGGCGAGGGCGTTGTCGCACAAAAAGGTGCCGGTGACGGCGATGCCGTAGGCCGACGCCAGGGCGGCGCTGGAGCCGAAGGTGAGCACCAGCATCACCACGCCTATGGCGAGGATGGTGTTGATCTGGGGCACGTAGATCTGGCCCGCCTCCATGGCGCTGGTGTGGCGGACCTCCATGCGCGGCAACAGGCCGAGCTGCACGCACATGCGCGAGACCGAGAACGCGCCGGTGATGACCGCTTGGCTGGCGATGACCGTGGCCAGGGTGGCGAGCATGATCATCGGCACCTGCAGCACGTGCGGGGCGAGCTTATAGAAGGGGTTGTCGGCCGCCGAGGGGTCGGAGATGACCAGAGCGCCCTGGCCGTAATAGTTAAGGATGAGGCATGGCAGCACGAAGAACAGCCAGGAGACGCGGATCGGCTTTTTGCCGAAATGGCTCATGTCGGCATAGAGCGCCTCGGCACCCGTGACGGCCAGCACCACGGCGCCCAGCGTGACGAAGGCCATGGTGTCGTGGTTGATGAGGAATTCGATGCCGAAGCTGGGGCTGAGCGCCTCCAGAACGAAGGGGTGGTGGAGGATCTGGACGAAACCGAGACTGCCAAGTGTGAGGAACCAGAGCACCATGACCGGGCCGAAAGCGCGGCCGACCTTGCCCGTGCCGTGGCGCTGCACCAGGAACAAAAAGAGAATAACGAACAGGGCGATGGGTAGGACGAGATGGGAGGTCTCGGGAGAGACGACCTGGATGCCCTCGACCGCCGAGAGGATGGAAATGGCGGGGGTGATCACGCCGTCGCCAAAGAACAGCCCGGCGCCGACGATGCCGATCAGGCCCAGTACGGTGCGGGTGCGGTCGCTGCGGGAGACGCGGCTGGCGAGCGCCATGAGGGAGAGCGTGCCGCCCTCGCCGTTATTGTCGGCGCGCATGATCAAGGTGACGTATTTCAGCGTCACCGTGATGATCAGCGCCCAGGTGATGAGGGAGAGCATGCCCAGCACGTCGGCGTTGGTGAGCCTGCCGTGTGTGAAGTAGCTGAGGCAGGTCTGTAGCGCGTAAAGCGGGCTGGTGCCGATGTCGCCATAAACAACGCCGAGAACGCCGATGAGGGCGCCAAGACGCAGTTGTTCGCTGGCACCCGTTCCGTGGTGCGGATCAGAACTCATTCATATCACCCTGATGCTTTTGAGCCGCCGCTGTAGCCGGTTTGGCGCGGCGGCGGCAAGTTCATGCCCTATTGCCCGGCCGGTTTGGGCAGCAGCACGAAAAGTTTACCGGGCTGGCGCATGGAGCCAGCGGTGGTTTCGGCATCGGCTCCGGCGCCAAAGAAGAGATCAGCCCGGTCAGGCCCCTGGATGCCGCCGCCCGTGTCCTGCGCGATGGTCAGGCGCTCGAGCGGGGATTGGGTGATTGGGTCCGTGGTGGCGACGAAAACCGGGGTGCCGAGGGGAATGACGGATTTGTCCACCGCCAGGGAGCGCCCGGCGGTGAGGGGCACGCCCAGCGACCCGGGGGCGCCTTCGTCATCCGGCAGATAGCCGAGCGGCTTGATGAACACGTAGCGCGCGTTCTGCTCCATGATCCCCTGCGCCTCGGCGGGGTGGGCTTTCAGCCAAGCGGAGATGCTCTGGTAGCTGACATCGTCCGCCGCGAGATCGCCCTGCTGGACCAGGATGCGCCCGATGGGGGTGTAGGGCTGGCCGTTCTGGCCGCCGAAGCCTACCCGCAGGGTGCGGCCATTGGAGAGTATGATGCGCCCCGAGCCCTGGATTTGCAGCATGAAGGCGTCCACCGGATCGGCCAGATAGGCGGTGACCGGGGTTTTGCGGTTCAGGGCCCCAGCGTCGATGGCGGAGCGGGGCAGGGAGGCGAGGGTGTCGTCCGCCGGTTTGGAATAGAGCGGCACCTTGTAGCCGGGCGCCGGGTTCTTGGAGCCGGGGAACTCGGGCTCGAAATAGCCGGTGATCAGGGCCTGGCCGGAGACGGCGTAGGGAACGAAATAGCTCTCGAAGAATTGACGCGCGGCGGTGTCATCGTTGGGGGCGATGGCCTTGGCGGCGGTGCAGGCGGCGGACCATTGCCCGGCCTGCCCGCCCGCGGATTGGGCGAGGCCAGAGCCGCCGAGCGATTGGTCGGGCGGCATGGTGGTGATGGTCTTGCAGCCGGTGACGAAGGCTTCCAGCGCGCCGGAGGTGTTGTCGGTGCTCCAGCCGGGAAGATCCGAGAAGGAGACGGCGTTGCCGGGCGGGGCGCCGGGCAGGTTGAGCGTGGCGCTGGTTTGCGGCTGCACGCAGCTGGCCAGGGCAAGAAGGGAAAGAGCGGGCCAGAGATGGTTCTGGGAGAGGCGGGGCATGGGGGAATCAGCCGGTGCGCGCGGCGGCGAGGCGCCAAGTAAGTTCGGGGCCTTTGAGGTTGCGCTCGAATGTCCAGAGATCGGTGAGCTCGGTCACGGCGTCGGTGCCGATCTTGGGGTGGCCTTCGGCGTCCAGCACCATGTTCACCTGGTCCGAGGTGAAGCGGACGATGATGGCGGCGGTGTCGCCCAGGAGCTGGGCGTCCTCGATGCGGGCTTCGGGGATGGATTTGATCTCGGTCTGGTGGCGTTCGGCCGCCTGCTCGCGCGCGGTGATGGCGGCCTCAAAAGTCTCAAACACATGCTCGGTGAGCAGGGGCTTGAGCGCCGTGCGGTCGCCGGCGGCGAAGGCGGTGACGATGAGGCGGAAGGAGGTCTCGGCCTGGGACAGGAATTGCGGCGGGTCGAAATGCTGGTCGCGGCTGACGATCTGCATCAGCTTCTGGCCCAGGGGAGAGCCGGGATCCGGCACCACATGGCCGGATTGCACGGGGAAGGCCTGACCCTCGATGACTGGGCCGGAAGCCTGGCCGGGTGCGGGACCCTGGGGCATGGGCGGACGCTCGAACCCCACGCGGCGGCCAAGCACGCCACGCAGACGCAGGACGAGGAAGATCGCCACGCCTGCGAAGCTAATAAGGATGACGGGGAAACCGCCAAGGGATTGTAACGCGTTTGCCTGCACTGAACCCTCTATCGGGAAACTCTGCGACAAGGCTTAGATGAAAGCAAGCGGCTGATCCAGGCTGGCCAACCCGGCCCCCCTGGGACATAAAAGCAGAGCCGGGCGCCGTGAGCGCCAGGGGAGTAGAAGGAAGAGACATGTTTCTGCTGCGCCATGGGCAAAGCTATTTCAATCTGCACTTCACCGAGACGAGGCGGGACCCGGGGATAGAGGATCCGGAGCTGACGCCGCTGGGGCATGAGCAGGCGCGGCGGGCGGCGGAAAAACTGCGCGACACCGGGCTGACGCGGGTCATCGTCTCGCCCTATACGCGGGCGCTGCAGACGGCCCAGCCCTTTTTGGCGCTGCCCGGGGTGAGCGTGGAGGTGATGCAGGAGGTGCGAGAGCGCACGGCCTTCGTGTGTGATATCGGCTCGTACCCCGAGGCGTTGGCGGAACGGTTTCCGCAACATGAGTTTGGGCATTTGCCGGCGCAATGGTGGCATGACGGGGAGGAGGACGAAGAGCAGACCAGGAGGCGGGCCGATGCGTTTCGCGCCGCCATGGCAGCCCGTGCCGACCACGGGACCACGCTGCTGGTCAGCCATTGGGGGTTTCTGCTGGCCCTGACCGGCGTGTCGGTGATGAATGGCGAGATGATTGAGTACGACCCGCGCGCCGAGGCGCCGGAACAGCTCGTGTGGAGGCCGTGACGTGAGCGCCGGATTGCTGGGAGCGGATGAGGCGGCGCCGGTCGAGACGTTGCGGACCGAGGGAAAGAGCCGGTTTCTGCTGACCGCCGACCATGCTGGGCGGGCGGTCCCCCGCGCGCTGGGGGATTTGGGCGTAAGCGCCGCTGAGATGGAACGGCATATCGCCTGGGATATCGGCATTGCCGGGGTGACGCGGCGGCTAAGTGCTCTGCTGGATGCTCCGGCGGTGTTGCAGGTGTATTCGCGCTTGGTGATCGACTGCAACCGCAGGCCAGATGTGGCGAGTGCTTTTCCCGAAGTGAGCGAGGCGACGGAAATTCCGGGGAACAAGGGGTTGGACGAGGCGGCGAAGGCGGCGCGGCGGGCGGCGATCTTTGATCCGTACCACGCGCGGATCGAGGCGCTGATAACGGGGCGGGGGCGACCGGTTTATGTGGCCATGCACAGCTTTACACCAGTGTATATGGAGCAGGCGCGGCCGATGCACGTTGGGGTGCTGTATAATCGCAGCCCCGGCCTTTCCCACGCGCTGGCGGCGCTGCTGCGAGAAGAAGGCGGGCTGGTGGTGGGGGAGAATGCGCCCTACCGGCTGACAGATGAGACCGATTACGGTGTGCCGGTGCATGCCGAGGCGCGCGGGCTTGACTATTTGGAAATAGAAATACGGCAAGATTTAATCGCCGCTGAGGCGGGACAGATGGAATGGGCGGAGCGCTTGGCGCGGCTGTTGCCGGTGGCGTTGGAGGCCGCTGAAGTGGAAGGCTAGACTATGACCACCAAAAAGAGCGTGAGCCGGAAAAATAGCGTGGCGGCGGAGAGGAAGTTGCTGGGCTTCATCGACCGGATCGAAGAGGCCGGGGTGGGCGGCTGGGCGGTGGATTTCGACGCCCCCGCCGAGAGTTTGAGGCTGCGGGTGCTGATCGACGGCGTGATCGCCGATATGGTGGTCTGCGATTTGCACCGCGATGACGCCCGGCTGGTGACCCAGGTAAACAGCCGGATCGGGTTCTATTACGTTATCCCGGAGCGCTACCATGACGGGCTGCGCCACGTTATGACCTTTGCCGCGTTGGATGGGGCCGATGTGCCGCTGTCCTCACGCAATGGGGCGATGACGGCGCTGAACTTCTGTCTGGCCAAGCCGACGCGGGTGGATGCCACGGTGGATGGGCTGGCTGGCGGGTTGCTCCAGGGCTGGGCGTTGCGCGTGGATGAGCGCGCGGGAACCAAGCTAGGCGGCGTGCGGATCCTCGTGACTGATGGAGGCCAGCCAATTGCCGAAGTGACGGCGGACCAGTTCCGGGGCGATGTGGCTACCGCCACGGGCGGCGATGCGGCGTGTGGGTTCAGTTTTTACCTACCCGAGGAACTGCGTCGGCCGCGTATGAGGCTGCAATTCTTCGCCATGCCGGAGCATGCGGAACTGCGTGGTTCTCCGCTGGAGATCGAGTTTCCGGCGGCCCCATCGCGGGAGCAGATCACGGCTCTGATTGCCCGCACAGATGAGTTGTTCACCTTTGCTTTCCGGCTGAAGCAGGATTTGCAGGCGGCGCTGCCGCGTGAGCGCTACATGCTGGATGATTACCGGCGTTGGGCCGCGGCCTCGCTGCCGCTGGCAGCGGCCAGGGCCGAGGCGCGTTATGGCGGGGTGCCGCAGACGTTGCCGCTGGTTTCCGTGGTCTGCCCGGTGTACCGGCCGGGGATTGCGGATTTTCTGGCCGCTGTGGATTCCGTGCGGCGGCAAACCTATGAGAACTGGGAACTGCTGCTGGTGGACGATGCCAGCAGTCAGCCCGAGCTGACTGCCGCGATGAAGGCGTTGGCCAAGGCGGATAAGCGGATCCGGTTGTTGCCCCGTAAGCGCAACGGGGGCATCGCCCGGGCCACGAATGATGCGCTGGCGGCGGCCAGGGGCGAGGTGATCGCGTTTTTCGACCATGACGATCTGCTGGAGCCGGTGGCGCTGGAGGTGATGCTGCGCGCGCGGCGAGCGACGGGGGCGCGGCTGCTCTATTCCGACGAGGATAAGGTGGAGTGCTCCGGTGCGCTGTGCGAGCCACATTTCAAGCCGGATTTCAATTACAGGTTCCTGTTGGACATCAACTACATCTGCCACTTCGTGATGGTGGATGCCGAGGTGCTGCGCGAGGTTGGGGGGCTGGACCCGGAACTGGACGGGGCGCAGGACCATGATTTGCTGCTGCGGCTGTGTGAGCGCCTGACGCCCGGGGAGATCCACCATGTGGCGGAGGTGCTCTACCATTGGCGTAAATCCGCCAGCTCCACGGCGGCGGCGGGGGCGCAGGCCAAGCCCAAGGCCGTGGCGGCGGGAGAGGCGGCTGTGCAGGGGCATCTGCGGCGGCGGGGGCTGCCCGCGCGGGTGAAAAGCCGGGGCGGGCTGACCTGCTACCAAGTGGAATGGCAGTTTCCGGCCAAGGCCCGCAAGGCGGCCGGAGTTTCCATTCTGATCCCGTTCCGTGATCATATCGGGATGACACAGGAATGTGTCGAGGCGATCCGTAAGTACACAAAGGATGTACCCTACGAGATCATTCTGCTGGATAATTGGTCCAGCTCCCTTGAGGCCGAAGCGTTTATCACCGCCCAGGCGAACATGCCGGATACCAAGGTGATCCGAATCGCCGAGCCGTTCAATTATTCGCGGATCAATAACATCGGGGTGAGGGCAGCGGAGCGGGAGTATCTGCTGTTTCTGAACAACGATGTGTTTGTAAACGAACCATTCTGGCTGAGGCGAATGCTGGATGAGTGTTTGGCCGCCCCGAAACTGGGGGCGGTGGGGGCGAAACTGCTGTACCCGAACGGAACCGTGCAGCATGCCGGTGTGGTGCTGGGCGTGGGGGGCGTGGCGGACCATGCGTTCCGCGGTTTGGCGGGCAGTGCGCCCGGCTATATGACGCACGCCATGACGGCGCAGGAGGTTGCCGCCGTGACGGCTGCCTGCATGTTGGTTCGTAAGGAAGCCTTTGAGGAAGTTGGTGGATTTGACGAGGAATCGTTGAAAGTTGCGTTTAACGATGTGGATTTGTGTGTGAAACTAAGCAAATCCGGTTGGAAACTCGTGTATATGCCGGACGCCGTAGCGGAGCATCGGGAGAGCATAAGCCGGGGCGATGACTTCAATGACGAGAAACTCGCACGGTTTATGTGGGAAAACGAAGTCATGAAGCAGAGATATGCGGATGCTCTGCCGTTTGACCCATATTACAATAGGCATTTTTCCCGCGAAGGCGGGGTGTACCGCGAACTTCGCCTGTTGCGGCCGGAAGACGCGTAGTTAGCTAAGCTAGCTACGCGCCAAGCGGCGCGCCGTTTGCAGGAGCATACGGCGGTCTTCGGCCGAACAGGCCCGGTACAGGCGCATCAGGGCCAGTTCATCGCCCAGAAGCGACCCGGTTTCGCCGGAAACCAAGTAGCCAAGCGAAGTGTTGAGAACTTTCGCGATACGCTCCATGTTCTCCCGCACCTGACCGGCACGGTCCGTCTCCCATTGAGCAATGGCAGAGCGGGAAACATTGAGTTTCGCCGCGAATTCATCCTGGGTCATATTGGCCGCAAGGCGTAAAGCGCGGATTCGGGCGCCAACGGTTTCGGCCGGGGGCTGCTTTTTTGTTGCCATGACAGTTCTCATAACATGACTTCAGCTAGACTCAATGTTAGTTTTTCTTGACGTTAATTGTTAGTTAACCTAACACAACGCGGCAGGCAAAGGAGGGATCATGCCGCAGGCAAGGCAGTGGACCGCGATTGCGGACCAGACGATTTGCGAAATGAGGGCAGCGGGGGAAACTTGGTCGGCGATTGGGCGCCGGTTGGGGCTGGCCAGAAGCACTGTGATTGAGCGGGGGCGGCGTTTAAGGGCCTCGGCACCTGTGAAATCACTTATGTTACCAAAGCGTGACGATATGTTGGATGACCCGAACCGGCCGCCTCTGCCGGCGGGGCACCCTTTGACCTGGAGCTTGCTAACGGATGAACCATTCCCGGAAGGAGACGAAGCATGACGGCGGAAGACCTTATCAGCCGATTGGAAGCGGCGGGCGCGACATTGCTGGCTTTACCCTCGCACGGGTATTCGACGCAGCTGCGGACGATGAAATTTGACGTGGTCCACACGGCACTAGAGGCTTATGGTTGGCAGAGCACCATGGTGCGCCCCGCCATGCCAAGTGCGGCTGATATCAGCCGCATGGATGAAGTTTTTGGATGGTTAACAATTATCCCTGAAACGAAATACGTACTGCGGCGGATTCTGGGGGCGCGGGCGCTGGTGCATCCGATTACCGGGCGGCATTTGTTTCCATGGCGGCGGATCGCGACGATGCTGGGGGCGGATCATAAGTCGATCCAGCGCTGGCATACCCAAGGGATTGAACTGGTTTTGCAGGGGATAAACGAGCGGCGTTAATATTTTTACTAACATCATGTTATTTTTCTCTTGCCCACCTGCCCCAGTTTGACGTATACTCCTTGGCATACTGGTTCTACGGCTCACACGGACGGGTTGGTAAATAGATTGATGGCGGCGGGTGGGTTTCTGGAATTCGCCCGCCGGGCCATGGAGGCCAAGGGCCAGATGCCCGCCCGGCACCATGAATTATTGATTGAGCATCTTCAGAGTGTTGCCGATGGGGGTTGCGACCGGCTGATGGTGCAGATGCCGCCAGGATCGGCGAAGTCGACCTATGGGTCGGTGCTGTTTCCGGCGTATTTTCTGGCGGCAAAGCCTAGGGGGCAGGTGATTGCCGCGGCGCATACGGCGTCGCTCGCGAATCATTTCGGACGGCGTGTTAGATCCTCTATTGAGGAAAATGGTGGTTGGCTTGGGGTTGCCATCAGCAAGGACAGCAAGGCGGCGTCGCGCTTCGCCTTGGATGGGGAAGGGGAATATTTCGCTGCCGGGGTGCGCGGGCCGATAACCGGGCGCAGGGCGGATCTGATCGTTATCGACGATCCGGTGAAGTCCTGGGCCGAGGCGGAAAGCCAAACGGCGCGGGATGCGCTGTTCGATTGGTACCGGGGCGAGTTGACCGCGCGGTTGAAGCCGGGCGGGCGGGTCGTGCTGATTATGACCCGGTGGCATGAGGATGATCTGGCGGGAAGGCTGCTGGCGGCCGAGGCTGGGTGGAAATGCCTGCGTCTGCCCGCACTGGCTGAGGTTGGGGATGAGCTGGGCCGCGCGCCGGGGGAGGCGCTGTGGCCGGAATGGCAGGGACGAGAGGATATCGAGCGGCGGCGCCTTGAAGTGGGCGAGCGGGCGTTTGCGGCCATGTATCAGCAGGCGCCGCTACCGCCGGACGCGGCGTTTTTTAACACCGCGCGGGTGCGGATTGTGCCCGAGGCGCCGCCGCTGCGGCAGGTGATACGAGGATGGGATTTGGCTGCGACCCTGGCGGCATCTGGGCGCAGCCCGGACTATACGGTAGGGCTGAAGCTGGGCGTAACGGAGCAGAGCCTGCTGGTGGTGCTGGATGTGGTGCGGCTGCAGGCTGCACCTGCCCAGGTGGAGGCGAAAATTGTGGAGATGGCGCGGCAGGATGGGCCGGGGACAGTGATTGCGCTGCCGCAGGATCCGGGACAGGCGGGGGCGGCGCAGATTGCGATGCTGACGCGCAGTCTGGCCGGATACAAGGTGGTGGCGAGCCCGGAGCGGGATGCCAAGACCATCCGCGCCATGCCGGCGGCCACACAAATGGATGGGGGGAATTTGGCCATGGTGGCCGCCCCCTGGAACGACGCGCTGCTGGCGGAGCTGCGGGCGTTTCCACATGCGGGCAAGGACGATCAGGTTGATGCGCTCTCCCGCGCGGTGAACACGCTGGCAACCACCATGGCAGGGGCGCCGGCGAGGCGGCTGCATCTGCCGCTGATGGCACGGTGAATATCTAACCAAAGAGAACTGCATGTTTGAAACGATTTGCGGCACGATCCAGGCGGATACGAGCCTGCCGGCGCGCGTGGCCAAGCTGGATATTCTGCGCCGTGTGCTGGATGGCACGCTGTATGACAATCTCCCTTACCAGTTCCACGAGGAACGGAACATGGCGGGAGAGTATATTCCGCTGCGGTTGCGCAGGCCCTCGGTGAAGTATGGGCTGTGCCGGGTGGTGGTGGAGGATTCCGTGGCGCTGCTGTTCAGCGCTGGGCATTTTCCGGCTGTGGATGCCGAGGATGCGGCGCTGGTGCGGTGCTTGCAGGATGTTATCGCGGAGTCTCGTCTCAATGAGGTGATGATTGATGCGGCGATCAGGGGTTCGGTTGGTTCGGTGGCGGTGCTGTTCCGCGTGCTGCAGGGGCGGGTGTTTTTCTCGGTGCTGGAGAGCCTGTATCTGACGCCGGTGTGGAGTGCGACCGCTCCTGACACGTTGGCGCAGGTGACGGAGCGCTACAAGGTGAGTGGTGCCGATCTTGTAGAGCAGGGCTATGAGGATATCGACGCGCAGGCGATGTACTGGTTCCAGCGCGCCTGGGATACCGAGGCGGAGACCTGGTATCTGCCCTGGGCGGTGAGCGATCCGCTCGGCGGGCCAGTGAAGGACGAACAGCGCAGCGTGGTGCATGGGCTGGGGTTTGTGCCGGTCGTGTGGATACGCAATCTGCCGGGCGGGGATGGCGTGGACGGGGCGTGTACGTTCCGGGCGGCAATCGATACCAATATCGAGATAGATTACCAGCTGAGCCAAGCAGGGCGGGGGCTGAAATATAGTTCTGATCCGACGCTGCTGATCAAGGAACCGGCGACCAGCGATACGGAGATCGTGAAAGGTGCTGGTAACGCACTGGTGGTTTCCGAGAAGGGAGATGCGAAGTTGTTGGAGATTGGGGGCACGGCGGCGGAGGCGGTGATCTCTTATGTGCGGACGCTGCGGGAGTTCGCACTGGAGAGCGTGCACGGCAACCGGGCCAGTGCGGACAGGCTGACGGTGGCGCAATCCGGCCGGGCGCTGGAGTTGATGAACCAAGGGCTGATCTGGCTCGCGGATAATCTGCGTATCTCCTACGGCGATGGCGGTATTTTGCAGTTGCTGAAAATGGTGGTGCGGGCCTCGCGGAAATTTCCGCTGATGGTGATGGGCAATAGGGTGGTGCCGCTGGATGAGGCGCAGCGGTTGAAGCTGCGCTGGCCGCGCTGGTACCCGCTCTCGGCCGATGACCGGCTGAAGGAGGCGCAGGCGGTTTCGGCGCTGGTGAATGCCGGGCAGCTCTCGCGCGAGACGGCGGTGAAGACCGTGGCCGCCGCGCATGGGATTACGGATGTGGAAGCGGAGTTGGATGCCATTGACCAGGATGCGCAATGACTGATGAAAACGAGAACACCGAGGACTGGCGTGTACGCGCTGAAAGCGCCGAGGCGGCGCTGAGCCAGATGCAGGCACAAATGGCTGCGCGTGTGGCGCAGGCTGAGTTGAAGGCGGAAGCTGTACGGGCGGGGATGATCGACCTTGATGGGTTGAAGCTGATCGATGTGGCGTCGATCCGGTTGAACCAAAATGGCGAGGTTGAGGATGCGGCGAGCCTGCTCGTGCGGATGAAGCGGGAGAAGCCGTGGCTGTTTGGGACGGCGGTGTCGTCCTCGGCTGCGGCGACCCCGCCGAGGCCCGAGCCGCCGCGCTCGCGCCATGCCAATGAGCTGAGCCATGAAGAGTGGCTGAATGCTCGCGCGGCACTGATCCGCCGCCGCTGAGCGCGGCACCAGAATAATCGTTGCAATTTACGTCTTGTGTGCCGGCTGCGGGATGTCCGCTGGCTGGTGATAAGTCATGTTCAAGCAAGGGAATGAATAGAGGATGGGTATTCAGAATTTTCCGGCAGCACTTCAGCCGATCATTCAGCAGGGTTTTCTGGAGCGTGAGTTTGAGACGGCGCTGAAATCGCGTCTGGGTTATCGACTGATTGCTGATCGCGAGGAATTTGCTGTAGGCATTGGTGAGACGCTGACCAAGACCCGCGCTGGTTTGAAGCCGAGTGTCACCATTCCGCTGGCCGCCGCGAACAATACCAATCTGGATAATGGTCTGACCTCCACCAACTGGGGCGTGGAGCAGTACACCATTTCGCTGAACTTCTATGCCGCGACGCAGGATCTGAACATGGTGACCAGCCGCGTGGGCATTGCCTCGCAGTTTTTGCAAAATGCCGCGATTAACGGTGAGCAGGCCGCGCGCAGCCTGGATGAGCTGGCCCGCAATGCGTTGTTTGCTCCGTATTTCGGCGGCAATACTCGTGTGAATACCACGATTTCCAGCGCTGGTGCGGCGGTTTCGGTTGACGATATCCGTGGTTTTCAGACGGTGTTTGTGAATGGGGTGCAGCAGGCTGTATCCTCCACTAATCCGCTGACCGTGACTGTGGGCTCGAACCTGTATGACGTTGTGGGCGTGACCCTGGATGCAACCAATGTGTCCACCGCGCCAAATGGTATCTCGGGCCAGCTTCTGTTCTCGGGCAATGTGACCGTGGCCGACGGCACTGCTGGCAATGCCGTGCAGGCCGCTACGGCCAGCGCCATTGTGCGCCCCGCGCAGCGCAATACCACCGCCGCGCTACAGGCCACCGATACGCTGAGCATGGCGAACCTGCTTGATGCCGTGGCGCTGCTGCGCCGTAATGCCGTGCCACTCGTGGATGGGCTGTATAATTGTTATCTTGATCCTGTCTCGGCCCGGCAACTTTTCTCCGACCCGGATTTCAAGCAGCTTTTCCAGGGTAGCACTGCGGCGAACCCGGTGTTCCGCCAGGGCATGGTGAGCGACTTCCTTGGTCTGCGCTTTATCACCACCACCGAGGCTTATGTGCAGAGCCATCCTGGCATCACGGGGCTGTATGTGCGCCGTCCTATTGTATGCGGCCAGGGAGCGCTGATCGAGGGCGATTTCGCTGGTATGGATTCGAGCGATGTGGCGCCAAGGGACAGCCTGGTGCAGGTGATCGACGGTGTGGCCATGGTGACGCGCGAGCCGATCGACCGGCTGCAGCAGATTATCGCGCAGAGCTGGTATTGGATTGGCGGGTTCTGCGCGCCCTCGGACACCACAACCACGCCCAATACCGTGCCGACGGCGACCAACGCGAATTACAAGCGCGCCGTGATGATCGAGCATATCGGTTAAGGAGGGGCGCGCATGTCGACTGGTGCTAACCAGCCTTTTCGACCGGCGGGGACGGTGGCGGCTTCGGCCTCCACCACCGTTGCCAATGTGGCGCTGGCGGGCGGCGGTGCTGCCGTGCTGGTGTACAACTCCTCCGCCACCACCGCGTTCTTCCGCCTTGGCGCTGCGACGGGCCTGACCGCCACCACCTCTGACACCCCGGTACCGCCCGGAGCAAGGATGCTGGTGGATGCGGGGCCGTTTGTACGCAATGCCGCCGTGGTGCTGAGCGCCGGGACCGGCACTGTGTACTTTACCCTTGGCGACGGGGATACGTACTGAATGTCCGGCTCCATGGTGAGCGGATTCAGTGATGGTCAGAAGGTGCAGGTCCGCCGATATTGCGGGTATCCGGCCTATGGCGCCGGAGCGGAGGGGTTTAGCTCTTGGCGGTTCTTCCAGGCCTATGGGACGCTGGAATACCGGCTGAATAATCTGGCTCCGGCGGAGGTGGCCGTGACGTTGCAATATGTCTCCACGTTGGAGACGATTGAGGCGGCGATTCCACGGATCTCGGAAAACCTGGACACCGAGAGTGCCGCGGCGTGGACGCATAACGCCGATGAGCTGAAGGACCGCGAGGCGCTGTTCGACAGTTGGCGGCGGCGGTTGTGCGGGTTTCTGGGAGTGCCGCCGGGCCCGGCCTTGGGCCAGGCCGGGGTGGCGCTGGTGGTGTGAGCATGGATGGGGTGAAGCTGGCCGACCGTCTGGCCTATGGGGCGGGGTGTGCCGCGCGGCGCGTGGGCTTTGTGCATGACGCGTTCCGCCCCGATGGGCCGGAGGCGCCACTTGAGCCGGCCAAGCGCTTTTTGCGCTTGAGTGTGGCTTATGCGCTGCTCGGTGGTTCTATGACCGCGCCAAGCGGCTTTGCGGAACCGTTCCGGCAGGCCTGGGCGGATTGGAGCTATCTCCGGCCTGGTGATTATCTGGCTGGGCCGGAGGGGGTGGCGTTTGTGGCGGTGGTAGAGCCGCCTAAGCCGATGCTGGTGGTGATGACTAATGCCGTTGTCACGCTGGCGCGGACATCCGCGCCGGTACTGGCGGGATTAAATCCTTATGGTGCATCGATACGCACGACCGAGACCGTTCTGGTGCGGGGGTTTCCGGCCAGTCTGCTGGTGGGCGGGAGCGCTGACCGTGCCAAGACCGGGTTGCCAGACGATGCAAGGTTGCCGGGTTTTACCGCCATGCTGCCGGTTGTTGCTGGCGTGCAGCCGAGTGTTGACGATGTGTTGATGGATGAGACGGGCGGGCGCTTCGTGCTGACGGCGGTTGAGACTGTTGGTGCGGTGTGGCGGCTGTCTCTGGTGCAGGCGGTAAGCTGATGGCTGATCAGGCGGATGTGGAAAATGCGCTGGCAGCACTTGTGGCGAATGCGATTTATCCGAATGGGACGGGGGCGGCCAGTGTAACCGGGCAGGTGTGCAAGGTGTACCGGGGGTATCCGAACCCGTCGGCATTGGATGCGGATCTTGCTGCTGGGATCGTGCATGTTTCGGTGATGGCTGGTGATAGGCTGGTGCGGAATGTGACGCGGTATCCGCGCCAATGGCAGGTGGTGAAGCCGGTGAGCCAGGTGCTGAGTGTGATGGTGCAGGGAGTGTCCGCCACGTTCTCAGGCACATGTGCGGTGGGGCAGCTTGCCGGTGTGCTGGTGAATGAGCAGACGTTCTCCTACGCGGTGCAGGCGAGCGACAGCCCGGCGACAGTGGCGAGCAATCTGGCGGCGATGATCCGCGCCGCAGGATGGATTGTGAACTATGCGGGGGCTGGATTGACCGTGCCGGGGGCGGATCGGTTCGCCGCGCGGGTGGTGGCCGGGGGCGGGGCGTTGCAGGAAATCCGGCGCCAGGTGCAGGACTTTAAGGTGACAATGTGGTGCCCGAGTCCGATGGTGCGGGATGAGATTGCGCCTGTCATTGATGAGGCTTTGACGGCGGTGAAATTTATGCCGCTGGCAGATGGCTCAGCCGGGCACATGGTTTTTGCCGGAACCGCCACGCAGGATGGTGGTGCGGAGACAAGCCTGTTCCGGCGTGAGCTGGTTTGGGCGGTGGAGTATCCGACCACGCTGGCGCAGATGGCGCCAGCGATGTTGTTCGGGACGGTGACAGCGATGGCCGATGCGGTGGTACTCGGCGATTTTCAGAGTTGAGGAAAAACATGACATTTCATTTGGTGGTGCTGAAGCCGTTTGACGGTTACCAGCGGGGTGAGCTGATTACCAATACGGCGACGGTGGAGAAGATTCTTGCCGGGTCGCAGGCGAGTTTCGTTGTGCGCGTGATGGCGAAGGAGGGCTGAGCCATGCCGATTGTGCAGCAAGGGGCACTGAATACCACAGCGCTGATTGTTCCTGATCTTTATGTGCAGATCGTGCCGCCGCAGTCGCTGCTGTTGAATGGTGTGCAGACCGATGTCGTCGGTGTGGTCGGTACGGCAAGCTGGGGGCCGGTAGGTGAGCCGACCATCATTGGCAGCATGAGCGATTATGCAACGAGCTTCGGCCCCATTGCGGCGCGAAAATACGATATGGGCACGCAGGTGGCGGCTGCGGTGCAGCAAGGGGCTGGGAATTTCCGTTGCGTTCGGGTGACGGATGGGACCGATACCGCAGCTTCGCTGAGCGTGCTGGGGGCGATCACCTTTACGGCTATGTATACCGGCAGCATGGGAAACCAGCTGCAGCTGACAGTCTCGCCCGGTTCGGCCGCGAGCAGCTGGCGCCTGACCATTGCCATGCCTAGATTGAGCCCGGAGGTTTTTGACAACATCACTGGCACGGGCCTCGCCTTCTGGAAAAATCTGGCCAACGCCGTGAATAATGGTAATAGCGCGCTGCGCGGACCGTCGCAGCTGGTGGTGGCGACGACACTGGGTGGTGCTGCAACCCCGCTGACGGGGGTGTTCCAGTTCGCTGCGGGTAATCCGGGCCTGGATGGTGCGACAGGTGTGAATGCCGCGATGCTGGTGGGCAGTGACACTTTGCCGCGCCAGGGTATGTATGCGCTGCGGGGGCAGGGGTGTGCCATTGGCCTGCTGGCGGACGCTGATGATTCGACGCAGTGGAGCGTACAGGCGGCGTTTGGCCTGAGCGAGAGCGTCTATATGATCCTGACCGGCCCGGCGGGCGATAATATCGTGAATGCCGTGACGATGAAGGCGGAAGCCGGGGTCGACTGCTATGCGGCCAAGCTGATGTTCGGCGATTGGGTGTACTGGTACGACCAAGCCAATGCGATGACGCGCCTTGTCTCGCCACAGGGTTTTGTGGCTGGGCGTTTGGCGAATCTCTCGCCGGAGCAGTCCTCGCTGAACAAGCCTCTTTATGGCGTGATCGGCACGCAGAAATCCGGTCAGCCGGGGGGAAGAACGGCGACGACTTATTCCAGCGCCGATCTTGGCGTTTTGCTAGGGGCCGGGATCGACGTGATCGCCAATCCGCAGCCTGGTGGCAACTATTGGGGCGTGCGCGGGGGGCATAATTCATCGTCCAACGCGACGGTGAATGGCGATAACTATACGCGCTTGACCAACTATATCTCCATCACGCTGGCGGCGGGTATGGGGGTGTATGTTGGACAAGTGGTCAATGACACATTGTTCCAGAATATCCGCTCCACGCTTATGGCATTCCTGAATGGCCTGCTCTCGCAAGGTTTGCTGGGCAGCACTGATGGCAGCCCGCCGTTTGCGGTGGTGTGCGATACTAGTAACAATCCCGCCAGCCGCACGGCGCTGGGATATGTACAGGCGGATGTGCAGGTGCGCTACCAGGCGATCAACGAAAAATTCATCGTGAATGTTCAGGGCGGGCAGACGGTGCAGGTGAGCGTGCAAACCGTTTCCACCACCAACTGAGTGAGGATGCAGAAAGATGCCGTATAATACTTTCACGGTTGGAAGAGATTGCCAGCTGGTGGTGATGGGGCCGTTCGGGCGTGTTGATCTTGCACATGTCACCGGCTTCGAGGCGCAGCAGATTACCGCAGCGGTGCGCGTGGACAGGCTGGATGGCGTGCAACTCGGCGCGGAACTGCCGAAAGGATGGAGTGGCAGCTTTACTCTGGATCGTGGCTCATCGGCGGTGGATGATTTTATCGCCAAAATTGAGCAGGCCTACCTCTCTGGCAAGACCATCCAGGGTGGCACACTGTACCAGTATGTTAACGAAACCGATGGGTCTGTCTCGACCTATCAGTTCAGCGGTGTGGTATTCAAGCTGGCCTCGGCGGGAGTTTATCGCGGTGATGCGGCTGTGATGCAGAAACTCGACTTTTTTGCGTCTACCCGGAAGCGTGTTTGATGAATGACGTTGTTTCCGACCGGGCTGGACGGCGGATAGAACTGCGGCGAGTGGGCGTGGTGGAGCAACTCAGGTTGTTCAAGGCGTTGGGGCCGGAACTTTCGGAAAATAGGGCCTATTTTGGCCTTGCCAAACTCGCTGCGTCTATCGCGATGATCGACGATGTGCCGGTGCCGTTCCCCGCTAATGAGGCAGGGATTGAGGCCGTTCTGGAACGGCTCGGCGATGATGGGGTGGAGGCGGTGGGGGCGTATCTTACCGCTGATACTGGACGAGATACTCTGGGCGAAGCGGGAAACTGAGCCGGCACCCCGGGCTGATGGATTGTCTATATCTTGTCAGCTGCGGGGTGCCGTATGAGGTGGCATTTGGCCTCGATGAGGCCGAACGCATCGCCCATGTGGTGGTGTTCGGGACAATGTCCGGTTTGAGTTTCGATTGGCAGACTCTGCGTTGGAATGAAGACTGATATAATGATGATGGTGATACGATGGGCAAGGTAACGCTGACTCTGGGAGGTGTTGCCTTTCAGGATATGGAGGTGCCGGAGGCGATTAGCTTCGGAGGGCGGCAGCGTGTTGCGGTGCAGGAGCTCATCGGCGGTGGCCGCGCTGTGCAGGCGTTGGGTGTTGATGAGGGCATCATCACATTCTCAGGCATTTTCTCTGGCTCTGATGCTGCCGTAAGAGCGCAGCTTCTGGATGCAGCAAGGACAACTGGGGCTGCTCTGCCGCTGATGTGGGATAGCTTTTACTATCTGGTGATTATCGAACAGTTTGCGGCTGAATATCGAAAGCCGAATCTCATTCCGTTTGAAATCGCTTGTATCGTTGTTGATAATGTGGCGAGTGCCGTGGTTGCACCGCTGGCATCGCTGGTAGGATCTGATTTAGCTGTTGCGGAAAATCTTGGCGTTCAGGCGGGAATTTCCATGCTCGGATTGGGACTTGGCTCAGCGGTGGGTTACGAGGCGGCGCGAGGGCAGGTTGATGCTGTTATGACGTCGTCTGGTGCGGCAGTGCGTAATGCGGGCACGGCATTGGACACGGTGGCTGATGCCGGCGCCGGAGCAGGAATTTTGAATGGATTAAGTGCTGGGACGGCTCAATTGGCAGCAGCGGCGAATATGCGTGGATATCTGAACCGTGCCGCCGTGAATTTGGGGATGGCGTAGGTATGACGAACAGGATTGTGGTGGTGGCGGGCGGAAATTTGTTTGTGTTGGCGGCAAAGTATCTAAGCGATGCGACGCAGTGGATCAGGATTGCGCAAGTGAATAAGCTGTCTGATCCGGTGCTGAGCGGCGTTACGACGCTGCTGATTCCGCCCGTTGACACCATGGCGGGAGGCGGCATTGCCAGCTGAAGCGCCGCAGATTCGCTTGAGCATCGGCGGTATGCAGGTAGAGGGGGTCGTGGCCCTGGAAGTTGAGTCGGTTGGCTATTTTGCTGCGGACAGATTCAATGTGGCCTGCGCGCTTTCCGGGAGGGCTGGCTATTTTGCCGCGTTGGGCAAGCAAGATGTGACGATCGAGGTGGCAGCCGATGGTGTGGGTTATGCCACGTTACTCGTTGGCCAACTAGATAACGTGCGAGTCGATTTGGGGTGCAATGAGGTTGTACTGGCAGGCCGGGATCTAGCAGCACGGTTGATTGATGCTGAAATAGCCGAGACTTTTGCAAACCAAACAGCTAGCCAGATTGCGTTGACATTGGCTGGACGGCGTGGGTTGACGCCGAATGTAGCGGTGACATCCACGCAGGTTGGACAGTATTACGAACTGGACCACGCGCGCAGTGCGCTGGCTACTCATGCACGGTCTGTCACAGAGTGGAGTTTGTTGACGCAGTTGGCGCAGGCCGAGGGTTTTGCGCTATGGGTGAGCGGCGAGAGGCTGAATTTTGGACCGTGGCCTCAGATGACGTCGATGCCAGTGGCACCAGAAAATTTTTTGACGTTGACGTTTGATATGATCAATGTGTTGCCAGCGGCTGTAACGGTAAAATCCTGGAATACGCGCAATAAGGCCGTGGTTTCACAAAGTCGCGGCAACGGCGTGGGGACGACACTGGTTCGTCCGAACTTGACGGCGGCGCAGGCACGGAGTTTAGCCACTTCGCAATTGACGGCATTGGGGCAGCATGGGGTGATGATGAATGCTACCATGCCGGGAGATACAATGCTGCGTCCAGGAATGACGCTGGTGATGGCGGGGACGGATTCAGCGTTGGATCAGAGCTATGCGGTGTTGACCGTGACGCGACGTTTGAGCGCACGCCGGGGATTTGAGCAAAATGTGACGGCTTATGCCATGAATTAGGAAAATAAATGGACCAGTTCTGGAACATGGTGAAGGCCAGTGCCGCGGGGCTGGATGGCCAAGGCGGTGTTGCGCGGTTTGGATTGGTTTCAAGCTTTGATCCCAATGCCTATGCAGTACGGGTTCTAATACAGCCGGAGAATGTTTTGACTGGGTGGCTGCCGATTGTCTCTCCCTGGGTTGGGGCGGGCTGGGGTATGGCGGCGCCGCTGACTCCGGGTGCCCAGGTGCTGGTTCTGGCGCAGGAAGGCGATGCGGAACATGGCGTTGTGCTGGGGGCGGTATGGTCGGCCGTGGATACACCGATGCCAGCGCCTGCAGGGGAGATGTGGTTAAGGCACCAGACTGGGAGCTTTGTAAAGCTGCTCAATGACGGAACCATTGGTGTACAGGCGAGCATGGTGAAGATTACCGGCGATCTTGTCGTGACGGGAGATATATCTGACCAAAATGGCACGCAGGGCACGTTGGCAACGCTGCGCAATACCTATGATCAGCATCAGCACGTCGACTCGAAGGGTGGAACCACGAGCGTGCCGTCGGAGATTGTATAATGGCGGATTTGGCCTTGCAGTTTGGTGGTGATCTGGCCATTGGTCCGACTGGTGATCTGCTGCTGAGCGAGGGAACCACGTTGACACAGCAGCGCGTACTCCGGCGGCTTTTAACGAATCCTCTAGATTATATATGGCAACTTAATTACGGTGCGGGGCTTGGTAAGTATGTCGGCCAGCCGGGAGCACCGGCGGCGATAGCTGGCATGGCCAGGACGCAGATTCTTCTGGAGGCCGCCGTGGTGGCATCGCCAGCGCCAATTGTTGGCGTGATGGCACAAACAGATGGGACAGTGAATTTGTCGCTCAGCTACACGGATGCGGCGGCAGGCGAGACTTCGGCGCTCACGTTTTCGCTTTAGGAAATCATGAAATTATCGCTTCAGAATTTCTCCGCGCTTGTGGAGGGAATGGCGGCTGCCGTGCAGGGCGCGGCGGCGAGTCTATTGGATTTGACTGTGGGGTCTGTACTGCGCGCGATATTGGAGGCGAATGCCTCGGTCGCGCTGTGGTTGCAATGGCTGATCGTACAGGTGCTGGCAACGACCAGACTGGCGACCAGTACAGGAGATGATTGTGATAGCTTTGGTGCGGATTTTGGCTTTAGCCGCTTGCCGGCGGTTGCCGCCAGTGGGCAGGTGATGTTCTCACGTTTTACGCCAAGCGTGGCGGCGCTGGTGCCGGTGGGAACGGAAGTTTCGGTTACGGGCAATGTGCAGAGTTTTGTGGTGGTGACGGATGTGAGCAATCCGGCCTTCAGCTCTGCAAGCAATGGTTATGTTCTGGCGCCGGGGATTGCGAGTGTGGCCGCAGCAGTCGCGGCGGTTGTTCCGGGTAGTATAGGTAATGTGCAGCCGGGTACGATCGCCGTGCTTGGTTCGGCGATTGCCGGCGTGGACACGGTGACGAATCCGCTGGCGCTGACGGGGGGCATGGATGCGGAGAGCGATCCGGCATTTCGGGCGAGGTTTGGGAATTATCTGGCGAGTCTGAGCCGGGCGACGGCGCTGGCGATTGGCAGTGCTATCGCGGCTATTCAGCAAGGACTGAGCTACACGATTACCGAAAACATGAGTCAGGCTGGGACCGTGCAGATGGGGCATTTTGTGGTGACGGTTGATGATGGCACCGGTGCTCCTTCCATAAACCTCTTGTCCACGGTGCAGCAGGCTGTGGATGCGGTACGGCCGGTCGGTACTAGCTTTGCAGTGCAAGGCCCGGTGGTGGAGGCGGCGAATGTGGCGGTGACGCTGGTGACATCGAGCCAGGCAGTCCATGCCAGGGCGGTGGCCAGTGTTGCGGCGGCGATTGAGGCCTATATCGCTGGTTTGCCGGTGGGGGCAACGCTGAGCTACACGAGGCTGGCACAGCTGATCTATGATGCCTCTGGTGCTGTGACTAACATCGCCACGCTGGTGCTGAATGGTGGCGCGATGGACTTGGTACCGCCGCTGTTTGGTGTGATTCGCGCTGGTACTGTGACGGTTTCCTGATATGATCGGAGATAGCAATGATATGCTGCTCCGTTTGAAGCAGGTTCTGCCTGGGCGGTGGTTCGCGGATAGCTCGCCGGTGCTGGATGCGCTGCTTGGTGGTTTGGCGGCAGCGTGGAGCGGGTTGTACACGTTATTAGACCAAGTGAAGGCGCAGGTTCGCCTGGCAACGGCTAGCGGTGTGTTTCTGGACATCGCGGCGCAGGATTTCTTCGGTGGCAAATTAACCCGCCGTGTTGGCGAGGCGGATGGTGCCTATGGCAGCCGGTTGCGTGCAAATTTGGTGGCGCCACGAGCGACGCGGGTAGGATTGATACAAGCGCTGCAAACCCTTACCGGACGTGCCCCGAAGATTTTTGAGCCATTGAATGCGGCGGATACAGGTGGGTACAATGTGAATCTCGGCTACAACAGCGCCGGGGGATATGGCAGCATGAGCCTGCCGTATCAGTTCTTTGTGACCGCGTACCGGCCGAATGATCTGCCGATCAGTAATGCCGGCGGTTACAATGATGGCCCTGGCGGATATGGCACAGGGCTGCTTGCCTACGCCACAACCGAGGAATTCGCCGGGAATATCGGCGACGATGAAATCTACGCCAGCGTCGCGGCGGTGATTCCCGCTTCGTGCGTTGCTTGGACGAATATTTCCAACTGAGGATTGTTTATGGATCGCAATATTGTTTATCCCGGGAGCATCCCGCTGGATACGGATATCCTATACCCGAATCGTAATGCAATGATCGGCATCGCGGCACTGACCGCCGCGACACTGGGCAACAATACCATGGTGGATGGGCTGGCTTGCACGCCGACCTCTCCAGCCTCGCTGACCGTGGTGGTCGGGCCGGGTAGTATCACACAGCTCTCGGCGCTGGATGCTACCGCTTATGGTTCGCTTGCGGCTGATGTGGCCGATCAGATCGTGAAAACCGGTATTAATCTGCAGGCGACGAACTTTACGTTTTCGGCACCGGCGAGTTCTGGGCAGTCCATCAACTACCTGATCGAGGCTGCGTTTTCCGAGACCGATACGAATGCCGTCGTATTGCCTTATGTGAATGCGGCGAATCCGAGCCAGCCTTATTCTGGCCCGAATAATGCGGGGACCGCGCAGAATACCCAGCGCGTGCAGCGCGTGCAGCTGCAGGCGAAGCCGGGGGCGGCGGCGGCGGCGGGCATGCAGACCACGCCGGCGGTGGATAGCGGTTGGGTGGGGTTGTATGTGGTGACCGTGAATTACGGTCAGACCGCGATCACGGCCGCGAATATTGCGACACTACCTGGCGCGCCATTCCTCGCCTACAAACTTCCTAGCCTGCGCCCAGGGTTTTCTTCGATGCAGGTCTTCACGCAGTCTGACAACTTCATTGTACCGAATGGTGTGAGCACGGTGAAGGTGACTGTGGTCGGCGGCGGCGGTTCCGGCGGTTACCACAGCACCATGCCGAGCGGTGGAGGTGGCGCGGGTGGCCGCGCGAAAGGCATCATTACCGGTTTGATGCCGGGCCAGGTGATTCCGGTGACGGTGGGTGCCGGTGGTGCAGCGCTGACTAGTGCGCAGAATGGCAATAGTGGCAGCGCCTCCAGCTTTGGCAGCTACATGTCGGCCAATGGCGGTGCGGGCGGTATGGGGGGCACAGCCGCTAATTTTTCCAATGCAGGTGGTGTTGGCGGAAACGCATCGGGTGGGCAGGTGAATATGACCGGTTCGTACGGCTCGGATTCGATTACCGCTGGATGCCGTGGTGGCGATGGCGGTGGTCCGGGCAATGGGCGTGGTGCCAGCGGCCCGATGGTGGGCATGAGTGCGGGTGGTTATGGTGGCGGCGGTGGCGGCGGCGGCATGACTACCAGTGGCAGCGCCGTGGGTTCGCCTGGTGGTGCAGGTGGTGCTGGGCTTGTGATCGTGGAATATTAAGGGGAGCGCTTGATGCCGACAGTTGCAAGCCATTTATGGCGCCCCTCCAGTGCGCGTTATGTGCAGATCGAGGGGTTTGTGCCGACGCCGCGCGGTGCCGTGGCCACGCCACCGCAGGCGCTAGCTTGGCCGGTGAAAGATCCCGGCGACACGCTGGACTATGTTTTCGATATTGCCCCGGCGCTGACGGCAAATCCAGGTGATACCATCGCTACGCTGGATGTGACGGTAAGCCCGGATAATGCCGGTGATGTCACTCTGGTTTCGGCCTCGGCAGATGGCGCCAGGGCGGTGCTGTGGCTGAGCGGCGGTCAGGCGGGAATCACATATACGGTGACGGTGAATGTGACGACGGCGGGCGGGCGGGCACTGGTGCGCAGCCTCTCGTTGCCGGTACTCGCACTTTCCACGGTGCCGTCGCCGGCCAATGCGCTGGAAACGCCGTCCGGCGACGCGCTCACCGGGCCGAATGGCACGCCGCTGACCACAAGCTGAAGGATTTCCATGACTACGATTGGGCAATTGCCGCCGGCGGCCTCGGTCTCCGACAGCGACGAGATTGCGATTTTTCAGAATGGCCAGACCCTGGCGGCGACGCGCGCGCAGATTTTGGCGGGAACGCAGGCTGCGTTGACACTGCCGGCGAATACGCTGCTGGGCAATGGCTCTTCCGGCACCGCAGCGCCGGGTGCGATCAGCATCGGTGCGAATCTTGCCGTTTCTGGCAATACGTTATCAGCCACCGCAGCGCCGTTTGTAATCCCCTCGCTCACTACGGGGGGCGTGCCGGGAGTTGCGGACACCGTGCCGCTGGGGCAGGGTGGGGCAAATGTTGGCGTGCCGTACGCCACTTTCATGTCGGGGATGGGTAATGTCTCCGGCCTGCCGGGTGGGGCGCTGACAGCAACCGCAAGCGGCGCGACCACGGTGCGGACAGTCGCGGCTCTGGCGGCTAATGCTGTGTCGATCGAGGATTTTGGCGCCAAGGGCGATGGCGTGACCGATGACGGCGCGGCGTTGTTGGCGGCGATTGCCAGCGGGATGCCGGTGCGCTTTGGCGCTAAGACCTATGCCATCGCGGGTGAATGCGACATTACCGGTACCGCCTGCACGCTGCTGGGCGTGCCGGGGTTGACCGTGCTGACGCGTCCGGGGCAGACGAAGATCGGCACGTCGGCAATAGCTGCGTGGATCAGCGTGTCGGCAGCCACGTTCTATGCCGATGGTATCATTTTTGACGGCAACAGTTCCATCACCACCGATACGATGGGTGTAGCTGTACAGGCGGGTTGCACGAAATCTCTGATCACGCGCTGCCTGTTCCGCAACATGAAGGGGTCGAATAATGGCAGCGGTCTGACGTATCTGGCGAGTGATCCGACCCTCACGCAGCATCATGTCGATAATTGTGAGTTTACCGCTAACGCTCAGCACGGGTTGTATGCCAACGCGTTGGATGCGCTGAGTGTGACCAATTGCCGAGCGCATGATAATGCTGTGAATGGTATCTATGTGGACAGCATGGATCCGACCTTCACCTTGAAGATCCGGGCGCTGCATATCATCAGCAATACATGTTGGAATAATAATTGCGGTATCATCGTCGGCAATTTCATCGTCAATAATCTCTGGTCTTCCCCGCTGGTTTACGGCAATGCGAATCCTGACGTGCTGGGGGCAGTGATTGCCAGCAATAATTGCTATTCGAACCTGCGCTACGGTATTTATATTTCAGGTCGTAATATTCTTGTCTCGGGCAATTTGTGCACTAATAACAGCTCCATTGCGCTGAGCGGCGCGGGGATTCTGTGCGATACCGGGTATTGCAAGATTACTGGCAACATGATCACCGGTAATTCTGCTTTTGGCATCGATTGCGGCGGTTCGATTTATACCGAGGTTGATAATAACTACATCAATGGCGCGCTGATCGGGCTGAATATTGGCGGTGGGCAGTATTGCACAGCCCGCGCGAATTTTATTCAGGATTGCACAGCCGTTGGTATCGCGGTGCAGAATGTTGAGGCGGATGGATCCGGGGATACTTTCAATCTGGCTTGCACGGGTTTGTCGATCATCGGCAACTGGATCACCTACGCGGGCAGTGTTGCGCCCATTGAGGTTCGCGATGCGGCGCAGAATGTGCTGATCGAAGAGAATGTCATTTACGGCAAGCCTGGTGCCAACATGACCACGACGATGTCGATCTATACGGATACGGCGATTATTCGGCGAAATACCCTCAATTTCACCACTCGGTGGGCGGTGAATCCGGCGGCGGTGAATGGCGTGTATACGTTGACCGTGCCGGATATTGCTGATGCGGTAACGATCTCACAGTCCACTGCGCCGATTGCCAGCATCGTGACGCTGCAAGGTGCGAAGATGGCGGGGCAGGTCACTTTTGCGAAGGTGACGAATGGCGGCTCTGGCTATACCAGCGCGACCGTCAGTTTCTCGGGTACCGGTACGGGGGCGGCGGGCAAGGTTTGGCTGTCCGGTGGTGTGGTGATCGGTATTCAGATGACCAATTTTGGTTCTGGCTATGGAGCGGGTACGACGGCGACGATTTCCGGTAATGGCGCCGGGGCTACCGTTACCGTGCAGGTTGGGCTGCCGGTTTGGAAGAACAAGGAACTGGCCATTGACTGTACCGCGGCGGTGACGTTCGCAACCGCGGGGTCCTCGCCAACGCAGAGCAACTGGACTGGAGCGCCGATTACCGTGCCGGCGGGGGCAACGATCGATTGGATCGGCACCGGTAGCGGCTGGCGCGCGGCACGCTTTACACAAAACGATTATGTGTCGCCCAATGGCGATGGCAGCCTGACGCTGAAAACACAGTCGGGAGATATGTCGCTGCATCCCGCGGGAAGTGGTGTGGTGCGGATTATCTCTGATACGGAATCGACCGGGGCGGTGGAATTGATCGGGCGGGGTTCACCGCTGAACGTGGTTACGGCGCCCGCAGGTTCGACCTTCAGGAATCTAAATGGTGGTGTGGGCAGCACGTTCTGGGTGAAGCAGTCGGGGACTGATTCGGCCAATTGGGTGGCTGTGGCCTGAGAGGCCGACGGAAACAATAGAGAACATAAGGTTGTTTTGAATGACAACGATTGCGCAACTGCCAGCCGCGTCTTCGGTTGGCGGCAGTGATCTGCTGCCGCTTTCACAGGCCGGGCAGGTTTATTCGGTGAGTGTATCGCAGCTTACGGCAGGGCTGCAGACGCAGATCGCTGTGCCGAGCGGTGAGCTGCTGGGGCGGCACAGCATTGGCGCCGGAGCGCCGGAGAGCGTGGCTCTGGGCGTTGGCTTGGCCGTGGCCGAGGGCAGTTTGGCCGCGAATGGCGGGGATCATGCAGGGTTTCCGGTGCAGACCGCGATGACCCTTTCCGATGAGGTGGTGATCAACACGGGCGGTGCGCCCGGGTTGTTACCCGTGACCGCGCTGCGTGGGTTGTTCTCGGCGGGTGAGGGGGTGGCGATCAGTGCCGATGGTGTGATCGGGGTGACGGTTTCCGCCATGGCTGGCCCTGCGGGGCCGCAGGGGCCGGCAGGGCCGCAAGGGCCGGAGGGTGCCATCGGCCCTGCTGGAACTGGCTTGTCCGGTCCAGTGGCGAATAATTCCGCGAGCGCGGTTGGTACTTCTGACTATGTGGCGCTGTGGCAGAACGGTGCGTTGGCCTGGATGCCTTATGGCCAGTTTCTCGGCGGGCAGACGATTGACGAGTTACCTGCCGCAGGTCCAGTCGCAGATAGCGACGAACTGCTGGTGGCACAGAACGGAAATACGCTCAGTGTGCAGAGTTTTGGTGCGATATGGAACTATGTGCAGAGCAAGCTGCCCAGCGTGAAGCCACAGGTGGTGGAGCTGACGGCGAATACCGTGCTGGACGTAACAGACCACAACAACCGCGTGCTCGTGGCCAGCGCGCCGATTACGCTGAGTGCGAATTTTACCAATATGGGGGCTGGATTTTCCTGCACCGTGATCAACCTGGCGGCGGGGCCGGTGATCATGGGGACTGGGATTAGCTCTGGCTCCGGCTCCACGACCTTGCCGCCCGGTACGGCGACGGAGCTGCTGGGATTGAGCTATTCAGGCGGTTCTCTGGTGTGGTGGAGCGGCGTGGTGCCAAATGCGCCGACGATTACCGTGGGGATGATTAGTCCGCCGGTGTTGAACGCCTCGTTCACCGTGAGCGGTGGTATCTTTAACGATGCACCGACGGCGCTGGATTATTCAACCGATGGTGGCAATACCTGGGTGGCTGTGGCGAGTCCGGTGATCACGGCCAATGCCTACAGCTTTACCGCTGCAGGGCTTGCTGCCGGGACCTATGCGCTGCGCGTGCGTGACCACAACAATCAGGCGATTGTTGGTGTGTCCAACAGTTTTGCCGTTGCGGCGCCGACGATTACGCTGGGCAGCCTGCCGGTGGGAGCGATGGTGAACAGCGTGATCGCGCTGGCTGGTACCGTGGTGCCGGCGAATAGTGCGGTGCAGGTTGGTCTCTCCGCTAATGCCGCCACGGTACCTGCGGCTTGGGTGAACGCGGTGACCAATAATGGTGAGTGGACTGCAAGCCTGACGCCGACGGTTGCGGGTACATACTATGTTTGGGCGCAGCAGGAGGCGGATCCTGCGGTGCAGGTGGTATCGGCGGCCGTGAACGTGGTGTCGGCGGCGTTGAGCGTGAGCGCCCCCGCAACCGGTATGGCCGGGATCGCGCTGGCGGTGACGGGCAGTGTGACGCCGGCGGCGGATGCGGTGAATGTGCAACTCTCGGCACAGAATACCACGGCGCCGAATTCAGGCTGGACGGCAACGACGAATGCGAACGGCAGTTTCTCGGCATCGCTGACGCCATCGGTGGCGGGAACCTATTATGTGTGGGCGCAGGACCCCGCCAGTGGTCTTACCGCCGTTTCCGCCGCGATTACCGTGGCGGCTGCACCCAGTGTGGTTTATGGTTTCAACGATCCGGGTGGAAGCTATGTGCATGGTGTGAGCACAATTCCGCTGAATGGCTCCATAACGCCAGCGCAGAGTGTGGCGACGCAGGTGGCGCTCTCGACCTCCAACGCCGTCGCGCCAGGTTCTGGCTGGCAGACGGCGTCGGTCATCTACTCGAACTCGCTGTGGGCGATTTACTACACAACGCCGGCAACCGCTGGAAATTACTATGTGTGGGTGCAGACCGCAGCCGGTACTGCCTCTGCTGTCAGTAGCTTCACTGTTACGGTGACTTAAGCCATGGCCATGTTGTTCAACATTCCTGGTTCTCCGCTGGCGACAGGGCGGGGCATGCGCGTGCTGGCGGGGCCGCTGTTTGCTGGGAACGCGCCGCCCGCAGGGTTGTTCACCGGGCCATACCCGTCGGCGATTAGTGGGATATCGGGCTGGTGGGATGCCGGGTTGCCGAATGGGTTGCTGGATGCGGGCGGGGCCACGTTGCTTGTGAGCAACGGTGTTGTTGGGGCGGTGAAGGATAAAACTGGTAACGGCAATAATTTGATGCCGTATCATATTGCCGCTGATACCACACCTGCCGCGACCATCGCGGCGCCTCGGGTAAACGGGTATCTGGGCGCGGTGGGGGCGCCGGATGCGGCCATCGTGAATTATGGGCCGAGCCTGGACCCGGATTGGGGGCTGGTGCATCCGGCGCTGGAGTTGGGTGCGGGGGTTGCTTGGACGCGCTACTTCGTGTGGACGCGGCCGAACTGGCGGCAGGGGACCTATTACGTCAATAACCAGCCTATTCCATTGCTTCACACCACCGCCGGGGCGGGATTGACGATCTTGCAGGCGGACAGCGTCGAGGGGACGAACCTCACGTTGTTTCCCGGCACGGCGAGTCAGACCGTGCTCTCCGCCACGCTGGCGCGGCGGCACAGTCATGCGGTAATTCTGCGCAACACGCCAGGCAGTGGCGTGGATGTGTGGCTGGATGGCGTGCAGGTGGCCTCTGGAGTGGTTAATCCGCTGGCGGCGAGCGCCAGTGGGCAGGTGCTGTTTTTGCATGATGGCAGCATCCAGGGGTCGGCGCAGTGCTGGTTCCATGAAGCAGCTTCGTGGGAGCGCGCACTTAGTGCGGGTGAGATTGGCACGCTGATCTCGGCACAAGCGCGCTGGGCGCTGGGGACGCGCCGGGGCGTGAACCTGTTGGTGATGGGCCAGTCTAATGCGGCGTGGTTCATTGGCGCAGGCGGGCCATTGGCGCTGGCGCAGGGGGTGGCCTGGTATCTTGGCGCCGCGGCCTATGGCTATACGGCGGCGGCCTCGGGCTCGTATATCTCGCCGGACCGGTACTCGGTGATTCCGGGGCATCCGATCTCCAATTCCTCGTCGCCATTGTTTCCACCGGGAGCCTCGAATGGCACGTTTCTGACCAATCCGGGGGATGGATCTGACCCGTCTAGTTGGGCGGCGGGGCCGGATTTTGAGGCGTTGACCGCTTATCTGACCGGCGGCAATGCAGTGGTGAGCGCGGTGGATGAGAATGACATCGCGTTGCTTGTCTGGCCGTGGTCGGAGCAGGACAGCACCATGCCGTATGCTAACAAGGCGTTATATAATGGCAGTGTGTTGCGTCTGTTGGGGATGACGCGCAGCCTGCTTGGGCGGACGGCGGCGACGCTGCCGTTGTTGGTCTGGAATGCGATCCCGTACGAGACCAATGACGGTGTGCAGATGGTGCGTGAGGTGATCGCGGATCTGGCTGCGGATGCCAGCAACAATGTTGTGGTGTTTGCGGCGCAGACGGCGGATTCGAATCCGCTGAACGCGGCGTATGACCCTACGACCGGTGTATTCTCAGGTGGTGATCCGCAACATCGGGATGAACCTGATCTGCTGCGCTACGGTCGGATCGGTGTGCATGCGGCAGGGCGGGCCGCGCTGGCGATGGGGTTGAGCGATACCATTCCGGCGGCGCAAGTGCCGGCCACTGGTTTGCCGGTGGGCGGTGGACCGAGGATCACGCATGTGTATCGCGCTTCCGATACGCGGCTGATCCTGACGATCCAGCATGATGGAGGAAATGATCTGCTGGTGCCGTTGCAGGCAACGAATGGCGTGGGCTTTGCCGTGATGGATGGCGGTTCGGTGGCGGTGCCGGGGACGATCATTACCGCCACGGCGGCGGCTAGAGTCGATGCGACGCATCTGGCCGTGACATTGGCGGCGCCGGTTACCAATCCGTCTGCCGAAGTGTTGCTCTTCTACCCGTATGGCAGCGCGCAGATTGGGCGCGGCAATGCAGTGACCGACAATGCAGCGAGCCAGACGCTGCCCGCGAATTGGAACATTGGCAATGATCTGGGGGCGGCCTGGACTGTCAATTTTCCGCTCCAAGCCACGACCTATCCTATCACGCTGTCTGATACGCCAGACTGAGGAGCCAATATGGATACAGCAGACACTGTCGCCCTGCTGCGGACAGACATTGCCGGGCTGCGCAACGATATAAGCGGTATAAGACAGGATATCGGAATCCTGGAAGCCAAGGCGGATGCGGTCGAGGCATGGAGGATAAGGTATCTGGCGCAGGAAGACCAGGTCGTTGGAAAGTTGTTTACGAAAGTCGATGAGCTGATGGCTGGATTGAATGATATGCGGGCGGATCTGGCGCGCATACGTGGTGAGCGCGATGCGGAACGGCGAATCAGCGTGATGATCATCAGCCTGCTCTCCGCCGTGTGCGGTGGGCTCTGCGCGAGGATATTCCATGGATAATTTTGCCAAGTGCTTCGCCTTTACCCTGGGGGCAGAGGGGGGATACACGGATAATTCCGCCGACCCCGGCAACTGGACCGGTGGTGCTGTGGGACATGGGGAGTTGCGTGGCACCAAATTCGGGATCAGTGCGGCGGCATATCCCGATCTGGATATCAGCAAACTTTCAGAGACCGATGCGCAGGCCATCTACCGGCGAGATTTTTACGCGCCGCTGCATGGCGATGAGCTGGTGTTGCCGGTGGCGATGGTGGCATTCGATGCGGCAGTGAATGCCGGGTTGCGGCGCTCGGTGTGCTGGTTGCAGCAGGCTGCCGGACTTGTGGCCGATGGCGTGCTTGGGCCGAAGACACTTTCCGCTTTCAACAAAACTGATGCATTGGCTTTGGCGCGTGAAGCTCTGGCGCGGCGGATTGATTTTTACAGTCGATTGCCAGGGTGGGGGAATTTCGGACTGGGCTGGACGCGCAGGGTGATCGCCCTTGCGGGTGAAATTCTTCATTGATGAGATATGGATGAATTCAATCAAGGTGTTTTTGCAGTCGCCGACCAACAGGACAGGGTTCGCGATTTGGCTGGGGACCGCTGTGACGGCGGTGCTACAGTATTTCGTACTCAAGCAGACGCTGCCGTCCGAGGATTTGCTCGGGATTATTCTGGGTTTTGTGAAAATTCTCGAGCCGGAGACGACGGTGACCGTGGCGCAGCTGGAGACGGCGATCGGGGATGTCGCGCAACTGATCAAGACGAGTAATCCGGCCGAAATCGAAACGGTTGTGGCGGATATGGGTCTGATCGCGGCCGAAGTAGCCAAAGGCAACGGTTGAGTGACCACCGCGCGGCGCGGATCGCCGTATCAGGAAAAGAGGGGTTATCATGAGCGAGATTACCAATATTGAAACTGGCTTGAACGCGGCGGCGGCGATTGGCGAGGCTGCAGGCGGTGCTGTGGGCGCGGCCGTGGCGACCGGTTTGCGGATCGGCGAGGCGGTGATGAATTCTGTGGTGGCCAGCAATACGGCGCATGCCACCGCGCTGGATACCGCGACCGCTGCCGCCGCCACTTTGGCCACCGCCGCAGAACCGGTGCTGGCCACGCTGCCCTCGGGTGATGCTGCCAAGGCCAAGGCGGGTCTTAGTTTGCTGCAGACGATCCTGGCCGATCTGAAGTCGATCTTCGGGCTGTAAGAGGAGGCGGCCGGATGGCGGAACTGACGGGTGAGGATTTGACCCATCTGGCGGCATTCCGAGCGCGGCTTCGTGCTACACGGCCCGCCAAGAGTCGGGGGAACGCCGTGCAGGACATGGCGGTGCATCTTGGTGCAAAGGGGATTGCCGGGGTTGCGCCGGTTCTGTTTCGGCGCGTCTCCCGCACGCTTCGGCAGACTGTGGGGCTGGGAGAAGGGGCGGGTTTTGTTCCTGGTCCCGCGCGTCGGCCGATGACGGCAGAGGTTCTGAAGCCCGTGTCTGATGCCGTGGCGCGGCAGCCGCAGGGATTTCGAGCCGTCCTGGCGGCGGCGCGGCAGGAGGCGGCGCAAGGGCGTGCCAGACGGGAGCTTGAGCGAGGGGCGGATTATCTGCCGCCCCGGCGCGAGGCGGCGGAGCGGCAGACGTTTGCGCCAGTCCAGCGTAACGCGCCGACCGGTGTGCCGAAAATGGCGGGTAGCCACGAGGCTTTGGCGCCGGTGTCTGTCCGGTCTGCGTCCCGTATACTGGCAGGCGGGCAGGGTATGCGGGGGGCGAGCGCGTTACCCCGTGCCGTATTTTCTGCGGCGGAACGTGGGGCCGAGCCTGGGGTGGCGTCCGGCGAGATGTTTGCTCCCGTTGCGGCTCGGGCGGTTGACCGCGAGCAGGGGACGGATCTGGCACAGGCGTTGCGGACATATTTCTTCCGCCAGTCGCGTTTGCCGCCCGCGGGCGGCACCGGGTTTGACCCGCGCCTCACTCCGGCTTGGGCTGGGGTTAAAATTCCAGGGTAGTGGAGAGGCTCTTAATCAGGGTCTCGGCTTCCTCGCGCTCCAGGGCCATGGCGCGGCGGGCGGTGCTCTGGGCGAAGCCGCCACGGGCCATGGCGGCGAGGATCTTTTGCTCTGGTGCGTCGCCAAATGGCCCGGCGCGGCGGCGGCGCAGATAGGCGCAGGCGGCGGCAAGTTCGCGTTCCGGGTCCTCGGGCAGGGAGGGGGATTTGACGCCCTTGGCCACCAGATGCGCCAGCGTGGCCCGGTGCGACTTGCCCTCCCGTGTCAGGCGTTTGGCGCGTGAGGCGGCGAAGGCTTCGTCGTTGAGCACGCCAAGCTCTTTCAGCCGGGCCAGTACGCCGGGGATTTCCGCCTTGGCGCGGCGCATGGCGCGGGCGATTTCCTCGGACTCTGCGTTCTCCTGGGACTGTCCCCAGCGCTCCACCCGGCGTGCCAGCACACGGGCCAGGCTGGCTTCGGTGGCGGCGTAGCGCGCCATGTGGTTCAGTGCCGCCTCGTGTAGACTGGCTGCGTCTGGTGGTTTGCCTGCCATAATTGTAGAGTCTGCCTGTATCTGAGTCTCTTGTCACGCACGGGCGTAGGCCTTATACGCGCCGCTTCACCGTAAAACGTGATGCGCGCGTGTCCGGGCCTTTTAGGCATGCCTGGCCGCCGCCCCGATATCCGGGACCCCCGTGCGAACGGGGATAAAGTGATAGGAGACCGAAATGCCGAAGCTGAAGACCAAGTCAGCGGTCAAGAAGCGCTTCAAGATCACCGCCACGGGCAAAGTGCTCGCCGGCCCGGGCAAGAAGCGCCACAATCTGTATGCCCGCAGCCAGAAGGCCAAGCGCCAGAACCGCGGCAGCCAAGTCCTCACCCATGCTGACGGCCTGACCGTGAAGCAGTGGACCCCGTACGGTCTGTAAGAATTAGGGAGAGATAGACAATGGCACGTGTGAAACGCGGCGTTACCACCCACGCCCGCCACAAGAAGGTTCTGGAACTGTCGAAGGGCTATGTTGGCCGTTCGTCGACCAATTATCGCATCGCGATGGAGCGCCTGGAAAAGGCCCTGCGCTATGCTTACCGCGACCGCCGTGTGAAAAAGCGCGAGTTCCGCTCGCTCTGGATCCAGCGTATTAACGCTGCGGTGCGCGAACATGGGCTGACCTACAGCCAGTTCATCTTTGGCCTGAAGCAGGTCGGGCTGGAGCTGGACCGTAAGGTGCTCTCGGCCATCGCTTTTGACGACCCCGCGTCCTTCGCGGAGATCGTGCAGGCAGTGAAGGGCGTTTCCGCCGCCGCTGCGGAATAATTTCCCTAAACGTCACTTGTCTCATGGCCGGGCGAAGGTGCATCCTTCCCCGGCCATGACTATTTCTGCCCCCATCCCAGACGAACTTGCGGATCAGGCCGCTTTCCTCACCCCCTATGAGCAGGAGCAGCTTTGGCGGGCCGCTGTCATCATGGCGGATTCACGCGGGGTGTTGCTGCGTCTGGCTGGTGTGTTCGGCCGCCGGATCGAGGCGTTGCGCGTAAGCCTGGCACAGACCGGTGAGCGTCTGGGCGGCTCCACTTGGACCGGCCTTGTGCAGCGCGTGCAGGACGCGGTGGAGGACACGCTCTGGTCCAGCTACCGCTATGCCACGTTCGGGCTGGAGGCGGTGCCGCAATTGGCTAGGCCGAAATCTCCCCGCAGCAACCCGTTCCATCGCCTTGCCACCACGGCCAGCGGTGCGGCGTCAGGTTTTGTCGGATTGCCGGGCGTGCTGTTCGATATTCCGTTCACCACAACCACCATTCTGCGCTCTATTGCCCAGGTCGCGCGTGATTCCGGCGAGGATCTGGCCGAGGAGGATACACGACGGGCTTGCCTGCAAGTGTTAGCCTTCGGCGGTCCTGGCACGGAGGATGACGATGCGGAAACCGGCTATTGGGCGACGCGCCTGGGTGTGAACCACCTGACCGTGAACCTGCTGATTAGCAACGCGGCCGGCCAGTTCGGGGTCACCTTATCCGAGAAGTTTATGGCCCAGGCAGTGCCGGTGGCGGGCGCGCTGGCGGGCGCGGCGCTGAATTACGCCTTTACCGAGTACTATCAGAATATGGCCCGGGTGCATTTCTGCCTGCGTGGGCTGGAGCGCCGCACTGGCGATCCGGCGGCGGTGCGGGATTGTTTTGGGGATATGGTGCGCCTGGCGCGGGAACGCCGGCGGGTGAAGCGCCGACAGGGCAAGGCATTGCCGCTGAAATATCTGCCGCGCGAGGCCCGCTGAGGCCGCGCGGCAGCGAAACTTAGGTTACTTGAAGGAAACCAGCTCGACGTCGAACATCAGCGTCGCGCCGGGCGGGATCACACTGCCTGCGCCGCGCTGGCCATAGCCGTGCTCGGGCGGCAGGATCAGGGTGCGCTGGCCGCCGGGCTGCATGGTCGACACGCCGATATCCCAGCCGGAAATCACCTGGCCAACACCCAGCTTGAAGGAGAAGGGCTGCCCGCGGTCGCGCGAGGAGTCGAACTTCTTACCTTTGGTACCGTTCTCATACAGCCAGCCGGTATAGTGCACGGTCACGATCTGGCCTTTCTTCGGCGTTTCGCCGGTGCCCACCACATGGTCCTGGTACTGCACGCCAGACGGCAGGGTGACGATCTCGCTTTCGGCCATTTTTCAATCCTTTACGCAAATTTCATCTGGGGAGGCAGCAAAGCCTCCCCAGAGCTTTATACTTAGTTCTTGGCCTGGTGGTAGCCAGCGGCGTCGGCGTCGGCCTTGCAGACATAGGCGCCGTGCTTGGTCTTGCCGTACAGCTTGGAGGAGCTCAGGTGGTAGCTCTTGCTCTTGGAGAGGGTGCTCCACACCACGGTGTCGCCCGGGCAGTGCGCGGTGGCGGCGGCCTCGGTCTTAAACTCACTGGTCTTCGCTAGCGGGGTGACGGCCTTCGTGGCCGGCTTCATCGCCGGGGCGGCCGGGGTGGTCGGGGTGGCAGCCGGAGCGGCCGGAACGGTCGCGGCGGGCGCCATGGTGGAGTTGGGCATCGGGGCCATAGTGCCGCCAGTGCTGGTCTGTGCGAAAGCGGCCGGGGCGAAACCCAGGGCGCATGCGAAGGTGAACGCCGGCAGATGCTTGGTGAACTTCATCTTTTCTCTCCTGTAGTAACGCCGCTTAATCTTATGGCGGACGCGTCATATGTTGGTTTGTCATCGGTACTGTAACACTCGGTGACAAATGCGGCCTATGCTCATTTCATTGGCTCCGCAAGCGCAGAGATTGGCCATCTCGTGATTTGCGCGCCGGGCGCAGCGGGTTTAGAAGGCGCCCGCCTTCAACTTAACTGAGACGTAACAGAATGACCCTGATCGCCGACCGGCTGAACCGCATCAGCCCAAGCCAGACCATCGCCATTTCCTCCAAGGCGCGGGCGCTGAAAGCCGCCGGCCGGGATATCATCAGCCTCTCCGCCGGGGAGCCGGATTTCGATACCCCTGCCCATATCAAGCAGGCGGCCATCGACGCGATCAACAACGGTGACACCAAGTACACCGATGTTGCGGGCACGCCTGCCCTGCGCAAGGCCGTGGCAGCCAAGTTCCTGCGGGACTCTGGGATCGACTACAAGCCGGAGGAAGTGATTGTCTCCACCGGCGGCAAGCAGGTCATCTTTAACGCCATGCTGGCCACGGTGCAGGCGGGCGACGAGGTGATCATCCCCACCCCGTGCTGGGTCTCCTACCCCGACATCGTGCAGCTCGCCGAGGGCGCGCCCGTCTTCGTGCCGTGCAGCCAGAACAACGGCTTCAAGCTGCGCGCCGAGGATCTGGAAGCGGCGATCACGCCCAAGACCAAGTGGTTCTTCCTGAACTCCCCCAGCAACCCGACCGGTGCCGCTTATTCCGCCGAGGATCTGCGCCCGATCTGCGACGTGCTGCTGAAGCACCCGAATGTGTGGGTCTTTACCGACGATATCTACGAAAAGCTGACCTATGACGGGTTCAAGCCAGCCACCATCGTGCAGGTGGAGCCTAAGCTGCGCGACCGCACCATCACCATGAATGGCTGCTCCAAGGCCTATGCCATGACCGGCTGGCGTATCGGCTTCTGCGGCGCTCCGGTCGAGCTGATCAAGGCCATGGACAAGTTGCAGAGCCAGTCCACTTCGAACACCTCCTCCATCAGCCAGGCGGCCGCCGTGGCGGCGCTGAACGGGCCGGAGGATGCGCTGCACGAGATGACGAAGGTGTACAAGGAGCGCCGTGATCTGGTGGTGGAGATGCTGAACCAGGCCGAGGGCCTGACCTGTGCCAAGCCGGAAGGCGCGTTCTACGTGTTCCCCTCCATGCAGGGCTGCATCGGCAAGACCACTTCGAAGGGTGTGAAGATCAATACCGACGAGGATTTCGTCATCGCCCTGCTGGATGAGGAAGGCGTCGCCGCCGTGCATGGCTCGGCCTTCGTGTATCCCGGGCATTTCCGCATCTCCTACGCCACCTCCACCGAGGCGCTGCGTGAGGCCTGCACCCGTATCCAGCGCTTCTGCGCGGCGCTGAAGTAACGACTACCCCTTGGTCCGGCGGGGTTTTGTCTCCGCCGGTACCGGGGTTTTCTCCGGGTATGTGCACCAAGTGGCACCAGGGCAGCGCCAGCATTCCGGCGCACGCGCCTTGCATACATAGCGCCCATGCAAAATCAGCCATAAATGCGCGGGTTTGAGCATCTCCTTGGGGATGCGCTTGAGCAGTTGGTCCTCGACCGCGCGCGGCGTGGCGCCTGGAGCGATGCCGGTGCGGTTGCCTAGGCGGAAAATATGCGTGTCCACCGCCATTGTCGGCTGGCCGAACACCTCATTCAGCACCACATTCGCCGTCTTGCGTCCCACGCCAGGCAGGGCCTCCAACGCCTCACGCTCGCCAGGCACCTCGCCGCCATGGCGCTCCAGCAGCAGCTGCGCGAGTGCCGCCACGTTTTTGGCCTTGGCGCTCCATAGCCCGATGGATTTGATGAACGGGCCAATCCCCTCCGCTCCAAGTGCCGCCATGGCAGCCGCATCCGGCGCCGCCGTGAACAAGGCGGGCGTCACCTTGTTCACAGCCACATCCGTTGTCTGCGCCGAGAGCACCACGGCCACTAGGAGCTGAAACGCCGTCTGGTAGTGCAGCTCGGTTTTCGGGTCCGGGTTGCCTGCGGCGATGGCGGTGAGGAAGGCGGGAATATCCGCCCGTTTCATCAATTTTGGCATCTGGTCCTTGGGGCAAGCGGCTTGATGCACGATGTATGCGGCATGGACGCATACGCCGCCAAGCCCGCCAGCCCCCTGTTCTTCGAGGCAGATCTGAGGCCGCATCGCAGTCTCTCGCGCGGTGCGCTGTTGGCTGTGCTGGGGGGCATGGCGGTCGGTTCGCTCTATGTCACCACGCTGATGTACCTGCTAGGCGCGTGGCCGGTGGTCGGCTTCAACGGTGTCGATCTTGCTCTGGCCGCACTGCTGTTCTGGCTGAATGCCCGTGCCGCCCGGGCACGTGAGATCATCCGCCTGAATAACGATGATATCGAGATCACCCACATCACCCCGTCAGGGCGCAGGAGCGTGGTTTTTATCCCGCCCGGCTGGGCAAGGGCCGAACTGGAGGAAAGGCCCGGCGCGGTGCCCCACCTCGTCATCCGTACCCCGGCTGCACGGCGGGAGATTGGCCGTCAGCTTGGTGAAGCCCAAAAACGGGACCTCGCTGCGGCGATCAACCGCGCTTTGGCCCGCTGGCGCTCGCCGCAGTTATAACTATTTGGTCCCGAACAACCGGTCCCCGGCATCGCCAAGGCCCGGGCGGATATAGGCATGCTCGTCCAGCTGCCGGTCCAGTGCGGCGGTATAGACCGGCACATCCGCATGCACAGCCTCGAACGCCGCCACACCCTCGGGCGCCGCGATCAGGCAGACCAGCTTGATCTGCTTTGCTCCAGCTTCCTTCAGCTTGGTGACGGCGGCGGCGGCGGAGTGGCCGGTGGCGAGCATCGGGTCCACCACCACACAGAGCCGTTCTTCCAGCGCTTCCGGCACCTTGAAGTAGTACTCCACCGGCTCGTGCGTCTCCGGGTCGCGGTACAGCCCGATATGGCCGATACGAGCGGAGGGGACGAGGTCGAGGATACCGTCCAGAATGCCCTCTCCCGCGCGCAGGATGGAGATGAAGCACAGCTTCTTGCCCTGCACCTGCACGGCTTCCATCGTCTCCAGCGGGGTCTCAATGGTGATCGTCTCCAGCGGCAGGTCGCGCAGCACCTCGTAACCCAGCAGCAGTGAGATCTCGCGCGCGAGGCGGCGGAAATCGCCGGTGGTGGTATCCTTCTTGCGCATTAGCGTGAGCTTGTGCTGCACCAGCGGGTGGTCGATGACGGTCAGCATTTTTTAGTCTCCTGCTTTCGGCAGCCGGATCACAAAGCGCGCGCCGACGATCTTGCCTTCGTCGTCGCGCCGGTTCTCGGCCGAGATGCGGCCCTGGTGCGCCTCCACGATCTGGCGCGAAATGGATAGCCCGAGCCCCGAATGGCTGCCGAACTGCTCGGTCTGCGGGCGCTCGGAATAGAAGCGGTCGAAGATGGAATCGAGCTTGCCATCGGGAATACCGGGGCCTTCATCCTCCACCGCCAGTTCGATCATCCCGCCGGTCTCGCGCCCGCGCAGATAGATCTTCGCATCCGGCGGCGAGAATGAGATGGCGTTGCCGATCAGGTTGCGCAGCACCTGCACCAGCCGGGTCTCGGAGCCGCGCACGTAAAGCCCTTCGGCCTGTGCATCCACCTCTATGAAGGGGCTGCCCTCCTTGCGTGTGGCATCGTGGATTTCGGCGAGTGTCGCCAGCATCCGCGCCATGTCCACAATTTCGTATCTGCTTCGGGAGAGTTCAGAGTCCAGCCTGGAGGAGTCTGAAATATCCGTGATCAGCCGGTCGAGGCGTTGCACATCCTGGTTGATGATGGCGAGCAGGCGCGAGGCGCGGGCCGGGTCCTCCACGCGCGTCAGCGTCTCGATGGCCGAGCGGATCGAGGAAAGCGGGTTCTTGATCTCGTGGCTGACATCGGCGGCGAATTTCTCGATCGCATCCATGCGCGCCCAGAGCGCCTGGGCCGAGCTTTCCAGCGTGCGGGCCAGGGTGCCGATCTCGTCGTTACGGCCGGTGATGGTCTCGGGCAGCTTCTGCGCCCGGGCGCGGCCTTCGCGCAGCCGGTCGGCGGCGTCGGCCAGGCGGGTGATCGGGCTGGCGATGGTGCGTGAGAGGTAGAAGGACACGATCACGGTGAGCGCCAGCGCCAGGGCGAACAGGCCGAGGATGGAGATCCGCACCGAGAGCACGGCCTGATCGACTTCCGAGGCCTCGCGGGTGAGCAGAACGGTGCCGATCACCTGCTGGCTGCGTTCCACCGGCTCGGCCACGGTGACGAGCAGCAGCCCCTCGGAATCACGCCGCACGAAGGGGGCGGCTTCTTGCCCCGGATTGGTCGAGGTGAGTTGCAGCACGGTGCGGGCATCGGGCTGCCAGCCCAGCGTGTTCGGGTCCTGCCCGGCGCCGGAGCCCACCAGACCGGACTCATCCTCGTTCCCGGTTACCGAGCCGGAAAGATGGTCGTAGATGAACCCGACCACGCGGCTGAGGAAGCCCGGCGGCGGCGGGGCGGAGAGCGGCTGGGTGACGATGGCGCCGCCAGCCCCCGGATGCACGCGGGAATTGGCGATCAGCGTGCCATCCGTGCCGTAGATCAGCGCCTGCGCGTTGGGGGTGGGCTCGGTGAGCGAGTAAAGTAGCGGCTGCGCCTGGTCGGGACTCACTGCGGGCTGGCCGTTATTCACCTGCACAGCCGTCTGGGCGATGGCCCCGGCATAGATGCGCGCCTGCTCGCGCAGGGCGGAGACTTCGGCCGCCAGCAGTCCTTGCTGGTACTGGTCCAGGTACAGCAGCGCCGCGAAGATCAGCGCCAGCGGCAACAGGTTGACGAGGAGGATGTCTCGCAGCAGGCGCGAGATGCGGGGTTTGCGGTGCAGGATCAGGCGTCCTTGTAGCGGTAGCCGATGCCGTAGAGCGTTTCGATCTGGTCGAACTCGCCATCGACATTGCGGAATTTCTTGCGCAGGCGCTTTACATGGCTGTCGATGGTGCGGTCATCCACATACACGTTCTCGCCGTAAGCGGCGTCGATCAACTGGTCGCGCGACTTCACCATGCCGGGGCGCTGGGCCAGCGCCTTCACCAGCAGGAACTCGGTGACGGTGAGCTGGATGTCCTTTCCCTTCCAGAGGCACTGGTGCTTGGTCTCGTCCAGCGTCAGGTCGCCGCGGGTGAGCACGCTGGCGGGGGCGGCGCCGGTGGCCTCGGCGCGGGTGGAATCGTGCCGGCGCAGCAGCGCGCGGATGCGTTCCAGCAGTAGGCGCTGGGAGAAGGGCTTGGTGATGTAGTCATCCGCGCCGAGGCGCAGGCCCATCAGCTCGTCCAGCTCGTCATCCTTGGAGGTCAGGAAGATCACCGGCATCTGCGTGCGCACCCGCAGCTTCTGCAGCAGCTCCATGCCGTCCATGCGGGGCATCTTGATATCCAGCACCGCGAGGTCCGCTGGCTTGGCCAGCAGCGCCTGCAGTGCGCTTTCGCCATCGGTATAGGTGCGGACCTGGAATCCCTCCGCCTCCAGCGTCATCTGCACGGAGGTGAGGATATTGCGGTCGTCGTCAACCAGGGCGATTGTGTGCTTCATCTGTTCCGGAACCTATGCTGGGCTTTACGGCCTTTGTGGTTTCAGGGAGTGACCGGATTATGGCAGCAAATCAAGAGGCTTTGCGGGAGGCCGCCGCGTTGTTGCTGGGTGCGCGCGTTGGCACGTTGGCCACGGCGCAGGCGGGCGCGCCCCATGCGGCACTCGTCACCCCCGCGCTGGATGAGGACGCCCAGCCCCTTCTCCTGCTCTCCACGCTTGCGGTGCACACGCGTCAACTCAAGGCCAACCCGGCCTGCGCCCTGCTGGTGAGCGGTCCCGCCGCCTCCGAAAACCCGCAAACCGCCCCGCGTTTGTGTCTAACTGGTGAGGCCCGGCAAATCCCGCCCGAGCCGGCGCGGGCGCGCTTTCTCGCCGCGCATCCTTATGCGGTCCAATATGTGGATTTCGGAGATTTCGGTTTTTGGAAAATTTTTGTTCATGACACCCAGTATATCGGGGGGTTCGGGCGGGCAGTGCATTTGAATTTTGCCGCATTGCAGCATGAAATTTCTCAACATCGAGCCTCTGGTTATGGTTGATGCCGCGTCCCCGCCTGCTTATGAAGGCCAAGGAACCCCAGCCGCCCAACAAGAAGAGGACGCTCCCGTGACCCACTCGACCACCGCCACCGATCCGCGGGATAGCAAGGCCCTGTCCGGCACCGGCGTGCGCGCCACCGCCCCGCTGCATGCCAATCTCACCGCTCCGGCCCTCGTCGCCCATTCGCTACGCAAGGGCGAGGGCCGTCTCTCGGCCGATGGCGCGGTGATCGTGCGCACGGGTATCCATACCGGCCGCTCGGTGGCCGACAAATTCGTGGTCGACGAGCCTTCCACCACGGAGCATGTCTGGTGGGGCAAGGTGAACCAGAAGCTCCCGCGCGAGAAATACGAGGTGCTGAAGGGGCGCGTGCAGGCTTATCTGCAGGGCCGCGAGCTGTTCACGCAGGATGTCTATGCCGGGGCCGACCCCGAGAACCGCATCCGCGTGCGCCTGGTTACCACTGGCGCGTGGCATGCGCTGTTCGCCCGCAACATGTTCATCCGCCCCAAGGCCGAGGAACTGGCTGGGTTCGAGCCGGATTACGTGATCCTGCACGCGCCGGACTTCCAGGCCGAGCCAGCGCTTGACGGCGTGCGTTCCGCCACCGCCATTGCGCTCTCCTTCGCCGAGAAGGTGATCATCATCGCCGGCACCGAGTATGCGGGCGAGATCAAGAAATCCATCTTCACGGTGATGAACTGGATCCTGCCCGAGCGCGGCGTGCTGCCCATGCACTGCTCCGCCAATATCGGCCCGGATGAGGATTCCGCCCTGTTCTTCGGCCTCTCCGGCACCGGCAAGACCACGCTCTCCTCCGATCCGACCCGCCGCCTGATCGGCGATGACGAGCATGGCTGGGGCCCGCAGGGCGTGTTCAATTTCGAAGGCGGCTGCTACGCCAAGGTCATCGACCTTAGCCAGAAGAGCGAGCCCGAGATCTGGGCGGCGACGCACCGCTTCGGCACCGTGCTGGAGAACGTGGTGGCCGACCCGCATGGCCGCCTCGACCTGACCGACAAGACCTTCACCGAGAACACCCGCGCCTGCTATCCGGTGGAGTTCATCCCGAATGTGGAGCTCTCCGGCCGTGGCGGCACGCCGCGCAACGTGGTGATGCTGACGGCTGACGCCTTCGGCGTACTGCCGCCGATCTCGCGCCTCACCCCGGCCCAGGCCATGTACCATTACCTCTCCGGCTATACCGCCCGCGTGGCGGGTACCGAGAAGGGGCTGGGCGCCGAGCCGCAGGCCACCTTCTCCACCTGCTATGGCTCGCCCTTCCTGCCGCGCCACCCGCAGGTTTACGGCAAGCTGTTGCAACAGCTCATCAAGGAGCATGGCACCTCGTGCTGGCTGGTGAACACCGGCTGGACCGGTGGTGCCTATGGCGTGGGCAAGCGCATGTCCATCGCCCATACCCGCGCTTTGCTGCGCGCCGCCCTGGCGGGCGAGCTGGACAATGTGAGCTACCGCACCGACCCGTTCTTCGGCCTCGCCATCCCCGAGCATGTGAACGGCGTGCCGGATGAGGTGCTCGACCCGCGCTCCGCCTGGGCCGACAAGGCGGCTTACGACGAAGCCGCCAAGGGGCTTGTGCAGCGCTTCATCGAGAATTTCTCGTCCTTCGCCGAGCATGTGGACGAGGACGTGAAGGCGGCGGCGATCAAGGCCGCCGCGTAAAGCAGGGGGGCGGGCTTAGCCCGCCTTCACCGCACCAATCAGAAATTCCACATTCCCCTCCGGGCCCTTGATCGGGCTCGGGGTGATGCCCAGCACTTTCCAGCCGGGCAGGGAGCCAAACCACGCCTCGATGCGCTGGCAAACCTCCTCATGCACCGCCGTGTCGCGCACCACCCCGCCTTTGCCCACCTGGCCGGGTCCGGCCTCGAATTGCGGCTTGATCAGCGCAATGGCGAAGGCCCCCGGCGCGCACAGGCCAAGCCCTGCGGGCAGCACGGTTTGCAGCCCGATGAAGCTGGCGTCGCAAACCAACGCGCCGATTGGCTCGGGGATAGTCTCGGTAGTGAGGTGGCGGGCATTGGTCTTCTCCAGCACCACCACGCGCGGGTCGGAGCGCAGTTTCCAGGCCAATTGCCCGTGGCCGACATCCACGGCATAGACCTTGGCCGCCCCGTGGGTGAGCAGCACATCGGTAAAGCCGCCGGTCGAAGCGCCGACATCCAGGCAGACCCGCCCCTCGGGGCTCAGGCCGAAATGCTCCAGCCCATGTGCCAGCTTCACCCCGCCGCGCGAGACCCAGGGGTGGTCCTGCCCCTTTACGGAGAGTTGCGAGTCCTCGGGCAGCATGTCGCCGGATTTTTGCACCCGCGCCGTACCGGCATAAACCAGCCCGGCCATGATGAGCGCCTGCGCCTTGGCGCGGGACTCCACGAGGCCGGAATTGACGAGCATGAGATCGGCGCGCTGCTTGGGCATGGTCCGGCGGGCATAGTCCATCCGGCCCTAATCGCCAAACACCGGTGTGCGGTTCTCCCGTGCAGCGGCGCGGGTCTCGGCATGTTCGGGCGAGGCGAGCAGCGCCTCCTGCTCCACCGACTCAGCCAGCAGCAGGGCAGGGGCATCGGCCTCGCTGTTCAGCAGGCGCTTCGCGGCACGGATGGCGGGCGGGCTTTGGCTGGCGATGTGCTTGGCCAAAGCCAGGGCCTCGGCGCGCGGATCGTCCGCCAAGCGCGTCACCAGCCCCAATCTGGCAGCCTCATCCCCCAGAAATTTGCGTGCGGTGTAGATCAGCTCCCGAGCCACATCGTCGCGCACCAGGCGGCGCAGCAGGGGAAAGCCCGCCATGTCCGGCACTAGCCCCCAGTGCGTTTCCAGCACCGAGAACTGCGTTTGCGGCGCGGCAATGCGGATATCCGCGCCGAGCATGATCTGAAACCCTGCCCCAAAGGCGAAGCCATGCACGGCGGCGATCACCGGCACCGGTAATTGCCGCCAGCCCCAGGCTGCGTGCTGGTAGATATTCGCGGCACCTTGGGTGCGGGGGCGCAGGGGAATGGTCTGCTTCAGGGCGTCCAGATCCGCCCCGGCGCAAAAGCCGCGCCCCTCGCCGGAGAGAACCACGCAGCGCAGGCCCGGCAGGCGGGCGAGCCGCGTCGTCATGGCCGCGATGGCCTCGAACATCTCGTGATTGAGCGCGTTGATCTTATCGGGCCGGTTGAGGCGGATATCCGCCACCCCGGCCGCGATGCTGGCTGTCATCAGCTCCGCCATGCCACTCCCCTTGTCTGCGTTGGCCGCATGTTGCGTGTCCCGGCTGAGTGCAGGTTGTCTCGTTACGCGTGCAAGTTCAATCCTTTTTCAGCCCTCCTTGGCCAGCCGGGCCAGCGCCGCCCGGTATTCGGTGCCGAGGCGCTCCACTAGCCTGGCCACCGGCACCACCGCCTTCACCGCGCCGATGCCCTGGCCAGCGCCCCAGATATCCCGCCACGCCTTGGCCTCGCTGCCCGGCGCTTCGGCGAAGTTCATGTGCTGGGTTTCGGCGGCTTTCAGGGCGGCGGGGTCCAACCCGGCGGCCTCGATGCTGGGGATGAGGTAATTGCCATGCACGCCGGTGAAATGGTCGGTGTAGAAAATATCCTTGGCGGCACTCTCCACGATCATTTTCTTGTAGCGCGCATCGGCGGTGGCTTCCTCGGTGGCGATGAAGGCCGAGCCGATATAGGCGAGATCCGCCCCCAGCGCCCGCGCGGCGGCGATGGCGTTGCCATTGGCGATGGCCCCCGAGAGCGCCAGCGGGCCGGAGAACCATTCGCGGATTTCCTGCACCAAAGCGAAGGGTGATTGCGTGCCCGCATGCCCGCCCGCCCCGGCGGCCACGGCTACCAGCCCGTCCGCCCCGCGCTCGATGGCCTTGTGCGCGAATTCATCGTTGATGATGTCGTGGAACACGATGCCGCCATAGGAATGCACAGCCTCGTTCACCTCGGGCCGCGCGCCCAGCGAGGAGATGACCACCGGCACTTGGTACTTCACCACCAAGGCGAGGTCTTCCGCGAGCCGCGTGTTGCTCTTGTGGACGATCAGGTTCACCGCGAAGGGCGCGTCCTTCTCCGTCAGCTCCCGGCGCAGTTGTTGCAGCCATTGCTCCAGCATGCCCGAGGGCCGGGCGTTGAGCGAGGGGAAAGACCCCACCACCCCCGCGCGGCACTGGGCGAGCACCAGCTCCGGGCGGGAGATGAGGAACATCGGCGAGGCGATGACGGGAATGGAAAGTCGGCCCCGGAAGAGTTCAGGTGTGGACATTTTGGTTTGTTTCCTCCTGTTTTGGTGAGGCTATCATTCCCCGTGCCACGCCCGCCGTAAAGTGGTTTTGACAGCGCCGTATTTCAGGACATAGTCTTTGCCCCATAACAACCAAGGGGAGTGAAGCCATGGCTCTGCACGACGATCCGGCGCGGCTCGATATCGCCAATTATCCGCTGCGCTACACCAGCCGCGTGCTGTTCGCGGACATGGACGGCTTCCGCCATCTCAACAATGTCGCCATCGCCCGGTTTTTCGAGGAAGGACGCGCCGCGGGGATGATCGAGGCGTTTGGCATCGACAGCCTGCTCAACCCGCCCGAGGGGCGGATCATGCTGCTGGCCTCCAACACCATCGACTATATCGCCCAGGCCTATTACCCCGGCGATGTCGAAATCGGCTCCTCCATCCTGCGCATCGGCGGCTCGTCCTTCCTGCTGGCGCAGGCGGCGTTCCAGAACGGCAAATGCTTCGCCCTGGCGAACGGCACCATGGTGAAGGCGCTGCATAATAAAGCTGACCCGCTCACCGAGGATGAGCGGGCCAAGTTGCATGGTTTCGCCTTCAGGGGCGGGGTTTAGCCCACAGCGGCGAAGGCCTCGCGGATCTGGTCCAGGACGCTGGCATCCTCGATGGTGCCGGGTACGGTGACCGGCTCGCCATTGGCGATCTTCTTCATCGCCGCGCGGAGGATTTTGCCTGAGCGGGTCTTGGGCAGGCGGGGCACCACCATCACCTCGCGGAACGCCGCCACGGGGCCGATCTTCTCGCGCACCAGGGCGATCAGCTCGGCCTCCACCTGCTTCGGGTCGCGCTCCACGCCCGCCTTCAGCACGACAAGGCCGCAGGGAATTTCGCCCTTCACCTCGTCCGACCGGGCGATGACCGCGCATTCCGCGATGTCCTTATGGCTGGCGACAACCTCCTCCATCGCCCCGGTGGAGAGGCGGTGCCCGGCGACGTTGATGATGTCGTCCGTGCGGCCCATGATCCAGACATCGCCATCCTCGTCGATCATCCCGGCATCGCCGGTGCGGTACCAGCCGGGGAAGGCCTTGAGATAGGCGCTGACATAGCCCTCGTCGTTCTGCCACAGCGTGGGGCCGCAGCCGGGCGGCATGGGCAGGCGGATGCACAGATTCCCCACCGTGCCGCGCCCCACCGGCTCGCCGGCTTCGTCCAGCGCTTGCACGTCGTAGCCGGGTGAAGGACGCCCGCCCGAGCCTGGCTTGAACGGGGTGAGCCCGAGCCCGAGGAAGCGCGAGGTGATCGGCCAGCCGGTTTCCGTCTGCCACCAATTATCGATTACCGGCTTGTCCAGCAGCTTCTGGATCCACACGGCGGTTGGCGGGTCGCAGCGCTCGCCCGCGAGGAACAACGCCTGGAGGCTGGAGAGATCGTATTTGCGCAGGTAATCGCCCGCGAAATCCTGCTGCTTGATGGCGCGCAAAGCGGTGGGCGCGGTGAACATGGTCTTCACCTTGTGCTGCTCGATGACGCGCCAGAACGCTCCGGCATCCGGCGTGCCCACGGGCTTGCCCTCGTAGATGATGGTGGTCGCCCCCACCAGCAGCGGGCCGTACACCACGTAGGAATGCCCCACCGCCCAGCCGACATCGGCGGCGGCCCACATCACCTCGCCAGCGCCCACGCCGTAGGTGGTCTTCATGCTCTGCGCCAGGGCGACGGCGTGGCCGCCATTGTCGCGCACCACGCCTTTGGGGCGGCCGGTGGTGCCGGAGGTGTAGAGGATATAGAGCGGGTGGGTGGCTTCCACGCTCACCGGGTCTGTCGGTTCGGCGGCGGTCTCGGCGGCGATGAAATCATGGTCCAGCCCCGGCGTCATCTGTGCCTGGCAGGCCGGGCGCTGGAAGATCAGGCACGCCTCGGGCTTGTGGTCGGCAAGCTCCAGCGCGGCATCGAGCATCGGCTTGTAGGCGATGAGGCGGCCCGGTTCCAACCCGCAGGAGGCGGCGATGATGGCCTTGGGCTTGGCGTCCGAGATGCGGGCGGCCAGCTCAGGCGGAGCAAAACCGCCGAACACCATGGAATGGATGACCCCCAACCGCGCGCAGGCGAGCATGGAGAACGCGGCCTCTGGCACCATCGGCATGTAGATGACGACGCGGTCGCCCTTGCTCACTCCGAGCTTGCGCAGCGCCCCGGCGATCTTGGCCACGCGGTCGCGGGCCTCGGTATAGGTGATTTTGAGCAGTTTGCCTTCCATCGGGCTGTCCCAGATGATGGCAATGCGGTCCCCATGCCCGGCGGCGATGTGGCGGTCGAGGCAGTTGTAAGAGGTGTTGAGCTTGGCATCGGGGAACCAGGCGCCGTAGGGGCCGGTTGCGCCGTCGAAGATTTTGTCCGGGGCTTTGTCCCAGTCGATGAGTTTGGCGCATTCGGCCCAGTAGCTGTCGGGGTTGGCCTGCCAGCCGGCATAGAGAGAGGTATAGGCGGTCATCGGGGCGTCTCTCCGGAAATGTCTTGATTATCGATAGAACGAAAAAGGGGTGGCCACTGGCCACCCCTGCGATGATCGGCTGGTTAAGCGCGTGTGCCGAGTGGCAGCACGGTCTTGCCGTGCGCCTCGTTGATGACTTCCGCCGCCCCCGTGTAGAAGGCCAGCGCCGCGGTGATGAGCCCGCCATAGCCGCCGATGGTGCCGAGCAGGGGGTTGCCCAGCAGCTTGCCGAAGCCGAGCAGGAAGAAGGTCGGTACCAGCGCGGTGAAGACCAGGAACACGGCGCGGTTGAGAGCGAAGGTGGCAATCCACATGGCGAAGGTGAGCGCGCCCCACACGAAGAGATACCAGGCGACAGCGGCGCCGACATCGGCCCCGGCGACGGTGGCGGGGATCCCGCCCACGAAGAACTTCACGAACAGCGCGAAGCTCCACCAGAACGCGCCGTAAGAGCAGAAGGCGACGAAGCCGAAGGTGTTGCCCTTGGCCATCTCCATGAGGCCGGCGAAGAACTGGGCGGTGCCGCCAAAGGCGAAGGCCATGGCGAGCACCAGCGGCATCAAGGCGCCCTCGGGCAGGAGCCCGGCATTGGCCATGCTGAGCAGCCAGGTGGTGAGAGCAAAGCCGAAGAGCCCAAGCGGGGCCGGGTTGGCAAGTTTCATTCTTGGTATTCCTCCTGCGAATTCGGACGTTTTTTATACGTTATCCCAGTTCCGACGATTGGTGTCAGAACCGGATTGATTATTGCCGATTTCGTGGAAAATGTAAAATAGTGCACTAATGCGCCATAACGGCGCAATCTGCTTCAGATGACCGGAGTGGCCACGCCGTCCATGCCGATGGTGACGCCGCTGACATAGCCCGCTTTCTCCGAGGCCAGGAACACCGCCATGTTGGCGATGTCCGCAGGCTCGGCCATGCGGCCCAGCCCGATATCGGCGACGGCCCGCTCCAGCGCCTGCTCGGTGCTGATGCCCTCGCGCTGGGCTTTGGTTTCAATGAAGCCGGTGACGCGCCCGGTGGCGGTGATCCCTGGATTGAGGCCCACAACCCGCACACTCTGGCGCCCATAGGCGGCGGCGAGCCCTGCGGTGGCCAGCATGAGCGCGGCATTGGCCGCCCCGCCCGCGATATGCACCGGGTTGGCGACCTTGCCGCCATTGCCGATGATGTTGACGATAACGCCCGACCCACGCGCCGCCATGGATTTCACCACAGGGTCGATAACATTGATGTAACTGAAGAATTTCGCATCCAGCGCGGCGCGCCACAAAGCCGGGGTCAGCTCCTCGGGGGCCACGCGCTTGGCCGCACCGGCGCTGTTCACCAGCACGTCCACCGGGCCGATCGTAGCCTGCACATCCGCCAGCATGGCGGTGGCTTGGGCGGCGTCGGTCAGGTCGGCGGTGAAACCGGCTGCGGTGGGCAGGTCCACCAACGCGGCATCGACATGCGCCGGATTGCGCGAGCAGATGGCCACGCGTGCACCCTCGGCCAGAAAAGCCTGGGCACAGGCGAAGCCGATACCCCTGGACCCGCCCGTGATAAGGACGGTTTTGCCGCCGAGCCCGAGTTCCATCAGGCCGTGGCGGCCTCGGCTGGCTGCAGGATCTGGCAGAGGGCCGCCACCAGCTCGTCCATCATCTCGTCGGTATGCTTCGGCCCGGGGGTGAAGCGCAGACGCTCCGTGCCCTGCGGCACGGTGGGGTAGTTGATAGGCGTGGCGTACATACCGAACTCGCGGATCAGCCGCATGGAGACTTCCGTCGCCTTCGCGGCATTGCCGATCATCAGCGGCACGATATGGCTGGTGCTGGGCATAACCGGCAGCCCGGCGGCCTTGAACTTGGCCTTCAGCGTCTCGGCGCGGTTGAACAGCAGCGCGCGGCGGGCGTTGTCGGCCTTCAGCGTGCGGATGGAGGCGAGCGCCGCCGCCACGGTGGGGGGCGGCAGGGCGGTGGTGAAGATGAACCCGGCGGCGACGGAGCGGATATAGTCCAGCACCTTGAAATCGCCGGTGATGTAGCCGCCATGGCAGCCGTAGGCCTTGGCCAGCGTGCCTTCGATGATGGTGATGCGGTCCGCCACGCCATCGCGCTCGGACACGCCGCCGCCATGCGGGCCGTACATGCCCACGGCATGCACTTCGTCCAGATAGGTGATGGCGTTGTACTTGTCGGCGAGGTCGCAGATCTCGGCCAGCGGGGCGATGTCGCCATCCATGGAGTACACGCTCTCAAAGGCGATCAGCTTCGGCGCATCGGCGGGGGCGGCGGCGAGCAAGCGCTCGAGATCCGCCATGTCGTTATGCTTGAAGATATGCACCGTGGCCTGCTTGCCGCCCTTGATGCCGACAATCATGGAATTGTGGTTCTGCGCGTCGGAGAACACATGCCAGTCGGGCAGGGAGTTGAGGATGGCGGTGAGGCTGGCCTGGTTGGAGACATAGCCCGAGGTGAAGAGCAGCGCCGCATCCTTGCCGTGCAAATCAGCGAGTTCCTCCTCCAGCGCCACATGGATGGGGCTGGAGCCCGCGATGTTGCGCGTGCCGCCCGCGCCCGCGCCGTAATTGCGCGCGGCGTCTATGGCGGCTTCGATCACCACCGGGTCGGTGCCCATGCCGAGATAATCGTTGGTGGACCAGACCAGGATGTCCCTGGTTTTGCCCTCCATCGTCACGCGGTAATAGGGAAAGGTCTCGACCAGTTTCTCGAGCGCCACAAAGCGCCGGTAGCGCCCCTGGGCGGAGATTTCGGCGAGGGCTTCGTCACATTTGGCAAGAAACTTGTGCATCTGAACCGGTAAGTCGCTGGAATGCGCTAACAAAAGGCGCGCATGCCGCGGGAGTCAATGACTTACATCAAGCGGCTGGGTTGAGTGTGGCGGGATGCCGCGGCTGCGCGGCAGCATCCCGCCAATCCGCTAGGCCGCGGGCGCGTGGGCGGAGACGCTGCCTGTCACGTAATTGCGCAGCGAGTCCACCTCGTACTGGCACTGGTCGATGCGCGCCTTCACCATGTCGCCAATGCTGACGAGGCCGGTGAGGATGCCGTTTTCCATGACCGGCAGATGGCGGAAATGCCCGTTGGTCATCATCTCCATCGCCTGTTCCACGGTGGTTTCCGGCGAGGCGGTGGTGGGGTTGGGCGTCATCAGCGCGGCGGCGGTCATGTCCAGTGTGTCCTGGGCGTTCTTCACCAGGCTGCGGACGATGTCGCGCTCGCTTAGCACGCCGGCGAGACGGCCATTATCCAGCACCAGCACGGCGCCAATGCCGCGATCCGCCAGGATTGAGAGCACGGTGGTGATACGGTCCTCGGGGGCGACGGAGACGAAGCCCGGCGGCTTGTTACGCAGGATCTGTTTTACATTCATGGCTATTCCCCTTTTTGGCCAATATGGGGCAGGGGGGAGCCGCAATGCAATTAATATTTATTTCGGTTGCGCTAATGCTCCGTACAGCTCCGGCCTGCGGTCTTTGAAAAACGGGTCGGCGGCGCGCACGGCGGCGAGATGCGCCGGGTCGATCTCGGCGAACAGCATTTCCTCGTCCCGCCCGGCGAAGGCCAGGATCGCGCCGTTCGGGCCGCAAATGCTGGAAAGCCCGATATAGCCAAGCCCGTTCTCCTCGCCCGAATGGTTGGCGTAGGCGGTATAGACCTGATTCTCATAGGCGCGGGCGGGCAGCACATGGCGGGCCACCTGCTCGTAAGGCTGCATTTGCGCGGTGGGGATGAGCAGGACATCCACTCCCGCCAAAGCGAGACGCCGGGCGGGTTCGGGGAATTCGATGTCGTAGCAGATCAGCAGGCCGAATTTGAGTCCGTTCAGCTCGGCCACAGGGAACTCCGTGCCGACGGCCTTGAACATCGCGCGGTCGAGATCGCCGAACAGATGCGATTTGCGGTAGTTGAGCAGGATCGCGTCATCCGGCCCGATGAGCACGGCGGAATTGGCAACATCCTCGCCCAGCTTCTCCGGGTAGCCGAAAGCCAGGGCGATGTTGTGCGCCTTGGCGATTTCGCGCGCCGGGGCGAGGCCTTCGGCGGTCACGGCCTGGGCCTTGGCAGCCTCCGCGCCGATATTATAGCCGGAGAGGAACATCTCAGGCAGGATCAGCAGATCCGCGCCCTGGGCCTTGGCCTGTTGCGCCTTGGCGTCCAGCAGGGTGAAGGAGGCGGGGACGTTGTTGATGAGCCCGGGGCCCTGATACAGCGCGATTTTCATGAGAAAACCCTAGTCGGCCCGGCAGTTGTTGAAAAGTGGCGAAAAAGCCGCTAAACCCCGCCCCGCCGGCACCCCTGGAGGCCGGCTTTTGTTGTTTGTAGGAGCGTATTATGGCCAATTTTGAAGCTGTTGAGGCCTCTGCGCGTTCGCGTGCCGGCAAGGGGGTGGCGCGGGCGACGAGGCGTGAGGGCAAGGTGCCCGCCGTTGTTTATGGTGCGAAGCAGGAGCCGACGCTGATCGCGCTCGATCCGCGTTTTGTTCTGCGCGAGCTGAAGCGCGGCGGCTGGCGTTCGCGCCTGTATGAGATTTCCGTTGACGGGCAGACCACCCGCGCCCTGATGCGCGACGTGCAGTTCCACCCGGTTACCGACCAGCCCGAGCATGTGGACTTCCAGCGCCTCGTCTCCGGCGAGCGCGTGCGCGTGGCCGTGGCCGTGCACTTCCTGAACGAGGCGACCTGCCCGGGCCTGAAGCGCGGCGGCGTGCTGAACGTCGTGCGCCACAAGGTTGAGGTTGAGGTCGACCCCGACCACATCCCCGAGAAGTTCGAGGTTGATCTCGCCACCCTGGACATCAACGACAACGTTCGTTGGCATGACCTCAAGGGCGCCGAGAACTGCCAGCCGGTGATCGTGGGCCGCGACTTCGTCGTCGCCACCCTGGCGCCGCCGACCGTCTCCGCCGAGCAGCTGGCCGCCGACGCCGCTGCCGCCGCTGCCGCTGCCGCCGCGAAGGCCGGCAAGGGCGGCAAGAAGAAATAACTGAAGTATCTGCCGCGCCATGCTGCTTTGGGTTGGCCTTGGAAACCCGGAACCGGGTATGGCGCGGCAGAGGCATAATATCGGCTTCATGGCAGCCGATACGATCGCGCTCCGCCACGGGTTTTCCCCGTGGCGGTCGCGTTTTAAGGGCCAGACCGCCGAAGGGCGGATCGGCACTCACAAGATTCTGCTGCTCAAGCCGATGACCTACATGAATCTCTCGGGGGAGTCGGTGCAGGAGGCGGCCGCCTTTTATAAGGTGGAGCCCGCCAATATCGCCGTGTTCCACGACGAGCTGGACCTGGAGCCCGGCAAGATCCGGGTCAAGAAGGGCGGCGGCAATGCCGGCCATAACGGCCTGCGCAGCATGGACAAGCACTTAGGCACGCCGGATTACTGGCGCGTGCGCCTTGGCATCGGCCACCCTGGCGACAAGGCCCGCGTGACCGGCTACGTGCTGGGCGATTTTTCGAAGACCGACCAGCAATGGCTGCTGCCCTGCCTGGACGCCGTGGCGGATAACGCCGCGCTGCTGGCCGAGGGCAAGCCGGAAGATTTCATGACGCGCATCGCGCGCAGCGCATAACGGAGCAGAAACATGGGGTTTAATTGCGGGATCGTGGGTTTGCCGAATGTGGGCAAGTCCACCCTGTTCAACGCGCTCACCGCCACGGTGGCGGCGCAGGCGGCGAATTATCCGTTCTGCACCATCGAGCCGAATGTCGGCCGCGTGGCGGTGCCGGATAAGCGCCTCACCAAGCTCGCCGAGGTTGGCAAGTCCCAGAAGATCGTGCCGACCAGCCTGGAATTCGTGGACATTGCCGGTCTGGTGCGCGGCGCCTCGAAGGGCGAGGGGTTGGGCAACCAGTTTCTGGCAAATATCCGCGAGGTGGACGCTATCGTGCATGTGCTGCGCTGCTTCGAGGACCCGGACGTGACCCACGTTGAAGGCTCCGTGGACCCGACCCGCGATGCCGAGACGGTGGAAACGGAGCTGATGCTGGCGGACCTCGAGAGCCTGACCAAGCGCGTGCCGAATTTGCAGAAGAAGGCCAAGAGCAATGATAAGCTGGCCGCCGCCGAGCTGGAGCTGATCGAGCCGATCATCGCAGCACTTGAGGCAGGCAAGCCGGCCCGCACCGCCATCCCCAAGGGCGAGGAAGAGGCGGTGAAGCGCCTCAATCTGATGACCTCCAAGCCCGTGCTGTATGTGTGCAATGTCGAGGAAGCCTCGGCTTCCACCGGCAACGCCTTCTCCGCCCGCGTGGCCGAGATGGCGGCGCAGCAGGGGGCGAAGCATGTGATCATCTCCGCGGCCATCGAGGCCGAGGTGAGCCAGTTGCCGGAGGAGGATCGCGAGGGCTTCCTCGCCGATCTGGGCCTTGAGGATAGCGGGCTGGACCGCATCATCCGCGCCGGTTACGCGCTGTTGGGGCTCATCACCTATTTCACCGTGGGGCCGAAGGAGACGCGCGCCTGGACCATCGTGCAGGGCACCAAGGCGCCGGGCGCGGCTGGCGTCATTCATGGCGATTTCGAGCGCGGCTTCATCGCGGCCGAGACCATCGCCTATGACGACTATATCGCCTTCAAGGGCGAGGCCGGGGCGCGCGAGGCGGGCAAGCTGAAGGTCGAAGGCAAGGAATATGTCGTCAAGGATGGCGACGTGATGCTGTTCCGCTTCAACGTATAACCGGTTAGGGTGGGGCATGTCCCTCGCCCGTATCATTGAAGCCATATTGTTCGGCGGCCGCTGGCTGACCGTTCCCATCTACCTCGCCATGCTCGGCCTGCTGGCCGTCGTGGTGGGGTATTTCCTCTATGAGTTCGCGAATACGCTGCCAGCTCTCGCGACGATGAGCGAGAGCGCGGTGGTGATCTTCACCCTCACGCTGATCGATCTTTCGCTCACGGCGAACCTGATCGTGCTGGTGATCTTCTCGGGCTATGAGAATTTCGTCCGCCGGGTGGGGCTAACGCCCCAGGATTCCAGGCCTGAATGGATGGGTAAGATCGATTTCGCCGAGCTGAAGCTGAAGCTGCTGGGCTCCATCACCGTGATCGCGGCGGTGGATTTGCTGCGCAGCTATCTGGAGATCGATGGCGAGACCGACCGCAATTTGATGTGGAAGGTGGTCATTGTGTCCGTGTTCGGCCTGTTGTCGTTGCTGTTTGCGCTGACCGACTGGATCACCGACAACGCCCATAAGAGCTAAGAAAGTTTCGGGAGTGCCGTTTTTTGAAAAACGGCACCGTAAAACGTTTAGAACAATACCAGATCGTCGCGGTGGATGGCCTCATCGCGTCCACGGAAGCCGAGCAGAGCCTCGAAATCCTCCGAGCGATGCCCGGCCAGGGTGGCCATCTCGATGCTGGAATAGGTGACGAGGCCGCGGGCAATGCGGGTGCCCTCGGCCGTCAGCACATCCACAGGATCGCCGCGCTCGAAGCTGCCAGTAACGGCCTTGATGCCCGCCGGAAGCAGGGATGAGCCGTTTTCCAGCGCCTTCACGGCCCCGGCGTCGATGGTCAGCGTGCCTTGCGGCGCCAGATGCCCGGCGATCCAACTCTTGCGCGCCGAGCGGCCCTCTGGCGCGGGCAGGAACCAGGTGCATTTGCCGCCCTTGGAGATGGCGGCGACGGGGTTGGGGCGGTTGCCCAGCGCGATGGCCATGGCGCAGCCCGCTTGGGTGGAGATATGCGCCGCCACCAGCTTGGTGCGCATGCCACCCGAGGAATAGCCCGGCGGGGGCTCGCCGCCCATGGCGTCGATCTCGGGGGTGATGACCGGCACCACGGGGATGTGCGAGGCTTCCGGGTCCTTGCGGGGGTCGGCGGTGTAAAGCCCGTCGATATCCGAGAGCAGGAGCAGCACGTCGGCCTGCATCATCTCGGCCACGCGGGCGGCCAAGCGGTCGTTGTCGCCATAGCGGATTTCGGCCGTGGCCACGGAGTCGTTCTCGTTGATGACCGGGACGCAGCCGAGCGAGAGCAAAGTGGAGAGCGTTGCGCGGGCGTTGAGGTAGCGGCGGCGGTCCTCGGTGTCGTCCAGCGTGATGAGTAGCTGGGCGGCGATGAGGGATTTTTCCGACAGCGTTTCCGCCCAGGCCTGGGCCAAGCGGATCTGCCCCACGGCAGCGGCGGCCTGCTTTTCGTCCAGCCGCAGTTTGGCGCCGTTCAGCCCGAGCTGGCGGCGGGCCAGCGCGATGGCGCCCGAGGAGACGACGATGATCTCGGCCCCCCGGCTGGCCAGGGCGGCGATGTCCTCGACCACGCCGCGCAGCCACTCCGTGCGGGGAGCGGCGGTGGCGGGGTCCACGATCAGCGCGCTGCCGATCTTGATGACAATGCGCTTGGCGGTGGCCAGCGAGGGGATCATGACTTCCGAGACTCGTTGATGACGTTCTGCAGCGCGCGCAGAACTTCCTTCACGCCTTCGCCGGTCACGGCGCAGATGGCCATTACCTTGGCCCCGGAGGCTTTCGCCAGGGCGGCCTTGCGGGAGGAGAGCTCGCGCGGGGTCATGGCGTCGGTCTTGTTCAGCACGATGATCTCGGGCTTCTCGGAGAGGCCGCCGCCATAGGCTTCCAACTCGTGGCGGATGGTGCGCCAGGCATCGACCACACCACCCGCGGCGCCGTCGATAAGGTGCAGCAGCACCGCGCAGCGCTCGACATGGCCGAGGAAGCGGTCACCCAGGCCGGTGCCTTCATGCGCGCCCTCGATCAGCCCGGGGATGTCGGCCAGCACGAATTCCTCGGTCATCGACAGACGCACCACGCCAAGCTGCGGGTGCAGCGTGGTGAAGGGGTAGTCGGCGATCTTGGGGTTGGCGCCGGAGACGGCCTTGAGGAAGGTGGATTTGCCCGCGTTCGGCAGGCCGACCAGACCGGCATCGGCGATCAGCTTCAGGCGTAGCCAGACCCAGCGCTCCTCGCCCGGCCAGCCTTTGTCCGCCCGGCGCGGGGCGCGGTTGGTGGAGGTCTTGAACCGGGCGTTGCCGAAGCCGCCATCGCCGCCCTTGCACAGCACGATGCGCATGCCGGGCTTATCCAGGTCCGCCAGCATGTTCTCGCGCTCGTCATCGAAGATCTGGGTGCCGACCGGCACCTTGATGACCAGCGGTTGTGCGCCCGCACCCGTGCGGTCCGAGCCTGCGCCGTTTCCGCCCTTCTTGGCGCGGAAATGCTGGGTGTAGCGGAAATCGATGAGCGTGTTCAGGTTCTCGACGGATTCGAACACGATATCCCCGCCCCGGCCGCCATCGCCGCCGTCGGGCCCGCCGAATTCGACGTATTTCTCACGCCGGAAGGCGACGACGCCGTCGCCGCCATCGCCTGATTTGATGAAGATTTTAGCTTGGTCGAGGAATTTCATGAGTGTGCTCCAACAAAAAAGGCCGGCTTGAGGCCGGCCTTGCTGCGGAGATTATCCGTATAGATTACTCAGCGGCCAGCTTGACCGGGGTGACCGAGACATGCACCCGGTCGTCGGCCTTACGCTCGAACAGCACGGTACCGTCGGTCAGGGCGAAGAGGGTGTGGTCGCGGCCAACGCCAACGTTGAGACCCGGCTTCACCTTGGTGCCGCGCTGGCGGATGATAATGTTGCCGGCAATCACGGCCTGGCCGCCGGACTTCTTGACGCCAAGGCGCCGGCCGGCGGTATCGCGACCGTTGCGGGACGAGCCGCCTGCTTTCTTATGTGCCATATTTCAGTGCTCCTTACGCCGCGTTGATGGAGGACACGCGCAGCACGGTCACATGCTGGCGATGGCCGTTCTTGCGGCGGCTGTTCTGCCGGCGGCGCTTCTTGAAGATGATGACTTTGTCCAGGCGGTCCTGGGCGATGACGGTGGCGGTGACGGTGGCGCCAGCAACCACGGGGGCGCCGAGCTTCAGCGAGCCCTCGCCGCCGACGGCCAGAACGTCGGTAAAGGTGACCGTGCTGCCGGCTTCCGCCTCCAGCTTCTCAACCTTCAGCACCGCGTCTTGCGTGACACGGTATTGTTTGCCGCCGGTGCGGATGACTGCGAACATGGTACTAAAAATCCTGTATCGACAAAACGAAGGACGCGGCCAAGCAAAAACCCAGCCGCGAGAGTGGCGCGTTATAGCCGGGCTGGGGCTGGTGTCAATGCGGATTCGTGACAGGGAGGGGGCAGAAAAGCTGCAAGCCTGTTGCCCAGCGCCACACCGCCCCTTATAAGCCCCCTCCAGCGACCCCCGGAGAGGTGCCAGAGTGGCCGATTGGGGCAGTCTCGAAAACTGTTGTGCGTGCAAGCGTACCGTGGGTTCGAATCCCACCCTCTCCGCCACCAACGCGCTAAAACCTAAAAAAGCACCAGCAAAATTCCTTTCGCTTTATTTGGCGTACACTTAGGCCGACACTTGTGACACGGATTTAGATGAAGATGCCACTGTGGTGGCGTCTTGGGTGGGGGGCAGGTCATGCGGTCCAGCAATCGGCCTTAGGGGCGTTACCATCGGGCTGTTACCTTGTTGCGCCTGTTATAAAGCCGCTTTGTTCCCGACTACTCCCGTAGGGGATTCCCGAAGCTTGGAATTTCTGATTCGAGACCTCGAAGCCGTGATTTGCACCAGAGGGTGTCATGGGCGCGACAGTTGGGATTATTGGGCGGACTATACGGGTGCCGAGTTGCGGGCCCAATCGGCCAAATGCGACGATGGTGCGCAGGGTCGTCGTATGCTGGCGTTGGTTCTGGAAGGCCGGTCGCGGAGGGAGGCTGCGGCGCTGAACGGCATGGACCGGCAAAACCCTTCGTGACTGGGTGCATTGTTACAGCGAAGCTGGCATGGAGGGGCTGAAGTCTTGTAACAGCCCTGGTCGGGAGCTGCGCAGATTGTACAACCTGAAGAACTGCCAAATAGTCGGCCGTTTGTAACCGTCAACTGCCGCAGTATCCGACATGATGGTGCCAGCACTAAAGACGGGGCCGGACATGATCATTTACCAGCAAGCCAGAAAAGCTTGACAACACCATTCTGCTCTCTATTCAAATTTTGAGAGGGGGCAGATTAATGTCACGTGAACGAGCTGACAAACTGAGGATGATGCCTTCCCGCGGCTTAGCAGCCATCAACCGACTCTTCCGGCGGCTGCGCGGGCGTAACGCCGGAGTGGCGCTCATGTTCGCGTTAACCCTGCCCCTCCTTCTGGCCATTACCGGTCTCTCCGTGGATGTGGGCATGTGGTACCAGAACCAAGTGGCACTGCAGTCTGCTGCTGATAGCGCGGCTCTGACCTCCGCGATGAACGATGCCCGGCTCGGGGCGACCACGGTAAGCGGCAAGGCTACGGCAGTGGAGGAGATTGCTGCCGTTGCGGCAGACTCCGCCACCAACTCCCAGTTCAATTTTGCGGCTAACAATACCAACAGCAACACCAATCCAATTATATCTGTCAGCTGCTGTTCGTCGAGTACGCCAACGGCGGTAGGTTCGTACACCTCCACCATCTCTTATACCGCCACCGTTAACGCGCCGCGCACGGGCTTCCTGTCGCATGTCGCTGGGATGGGGGTGAAAGGGCTTCCCGACGGCATCCAATATGCCTCCGCTAAAGCTTATATTGCAACGACCACACTCGTCACAGGGAATAGCTGCTTGGCCGTCAACCCGCAGGATGGCACGCAGACCGGCATCACCTTTATCAATGACAGTGGTGGTGGCAGTTCGGGGGGGATTTATGCCAACAACTGTTCCATTGTGGTGAATTGCGGCAACGGAGATACCGCTTTCAATCCCCCCAGCAGCGCCGGCTCGGATATTCAGGCGCAATCTATTGTGGTTGCGGCCGCTAGCGGCTGCACGGTCGGATACGGTTCCAACCTTAAGACAACCGCAGACGGAGGCTCCACAACTACTGCGTGTACCAGTAGTACAAGTGGCTGCAACCTGACAACTTCGACCGCCGCTGCCCCCGACCCAATGGCGACTATGGGTAATGCGTTGGGTGACCAAACCTCTGGCACTGCCGCATGGCAGGACGCATGCAAGGCAGCTGGGATGACTAGCACCACGACCAGCTCGATCAACTTATATACGTCTTCGCTTCCAGCTTTTGCTGGCCATATATACAGCGATTCTTCTGCTATAAACAATTATGGCACTACAATTCCCAGCTACACTATTAACCCGAATACCTACTGCGAGCCTCCGAATTCAACCGATACGTTCACTTCCACCCCTACTTCGCCTGGCACTTACTTCTTCCCGTACGGCTACAACCTCCCAGGCCAAGTCACTTTTGGTCCGGGCATTTATTATTTTGGTGGCAACCTCACAGGCTCAGGCGGCAACACGCTGAACAGTAATGGGGCGACATTGGTGTTCGTTGGCGGCGCGACCATCTCGATGGCCGGCAACGGTAACGGAAATAGCGCAAGCAAAGTTTCGCTCATCGCGCCGGATGCATCGCTGGGGGATGCCTGTTTGTCGCCACTGAAATACAACAATTCCAGCACACCTTCAGCGGACGCTAACACGCTTGACGGGACCAATGGCGGCGGCATTTGTGGCATTGCAATTTACCAGGGTCGGAATGACAGCGCAGGCATGACGCTGGTCGGTAATACCGCCTCCACTATCATTGGTATTATTTATGCGCCAAAAACAAGTTTGACCTTGAGCGGCGGCGGTGGTTTTGCCGCTGGAGAATACTCTTCTGGTACTCTGAATGACCAGACAGGAACGCTCGCGGTCATGGTCAATAGCGTGACGCTCAACGGCAATGGCAGCCTCAAGCTTAATCTGAACACGAGTGACAACGCAGGCAATACGGCCAGCCAGCTGACGCAAACGATCGTCTCGACAACACCGCCATGGTTGATCAATTAGAATGGCGCTGGCCAGCATGGATCGTCCTCATTTGCCATCTCTGCTTAATGTGCTGAGGCTGGCGCGCCCGTTTGCGGCGTGTCGCTATGCCGGGGCGGCGGTTGAATTCGCGCTGATCGGTTTGGCGTTTTTTGGCTACCTGATGGCGATCATCAATCTTGGAATGCTTGGGCTGACGCTAAGCGTCATGCAGCGCTCCCTGGAATTGACGGCCCGCACCACCGCAGTGAGTGTTGCTGCGAACGGCTCAACTGCAACATGCCCCACCGTTGCTACGGTGCAAAACTATTTCAACAGGTTCTCGGCGCCGATCATTCCGGCCAATGCGGTCACGTTGACGTTTTATTCATATTCCACAACCGGAAATGTTACCCAGCTGGGATCTACAGCCTCCCCGTGGGTGAAGTCGGGTAGCGGGCTCAACGGAAGCTATATCGCTGTCAACGCCTCCTATAACTGGAAACCTATCGGTTTTTCCAAGTTCGGGGGGGTTACGCTGACCCTTACGACTGTCGCATTCTCGACTGGCGCCGCGACATGCACATGATCTTAAAACGCCTGCGGCGCTCCGGGCGCCGCGCCAATGTGAGTGTCGAATTCGCGTTGATTGCTGCGTTGTTCCTGCTGCCGTTATTTGGTGGCAGTGTCGATATGGTGCAGTATATTTCAGCCAAGGACCAGCTGAATACGGCGCTGCAATCGCTCTATTATTATGCTCTCACATACGCACCAGGCACCTACACCGCTGGTGTGGCGCCAACAAGCCTGGCCGATCCGACGATAATTGTCTCTGCCGCGAACACGAATAAGGTTCTCGCGCTAATGGCCAATAAGGTGCGCCCGCTCACTTTGGTTGCGGGCTATCCAACCATTACCTATTATTGCCTCGACCGGAGTGGAAACAAGATAACCGCCACGGCGAACAATCAGTGCACCTCTACCTACCCGTATGAACAAATTTTTGTTCAGTATCAGATACAAACAACGGTTAATTTTATCGTTCCAATGCCATTTATTTTTTCTAACCCATTGCCGCTTACAGCCACGGGCTCTGTGGAAATTTTTTAAAATGTGCTTACGGGCGCGGCAGTTGTGAACTGTGGGATTTAAATTAACTCCGCTGTTTTCTCGCATGATGGCGCATCGTTTTGGGTATATGCGGCATTATGTATTCCTTCTCGCCGTTTCGTGAGAGGAGAGGTGGCTGGCCGGTGAGACGAAGAGTGAATAGCTTGGCGGACAACGGCGTGGGGCTGCGGGAGTCGCTCAACCGGCTCTGGCCGCTTTCGGCGGGGTAAACGCGGCGGCGTTTTTATTCACGCCGCCGTTGGTGTCTCAGTTCCCGAGCAGGCCCTTGAGCTGGCTGCCGACACCATTCGTGATCGAACCACCGTTCTTGATGGCGCCTTGCAGCGCGCCCTGCGCGGCGGCCTGCAGTTGCTGTGTCAGAGCGGTCGAGGCAACCTTGGTCGCTTCGTTGGTAATCGCCCCCAGCACCTGGTTCGCGACTTCCGCCGCGGTGGCACCGCCGCTGGCCTGGCCGATATTGGTCAGGTGGATGTCCGGCAGCGGCACGGTGAGGCTGCGGCCGTTAAGCGCCTCGGCGGCGACGCTGATCTGTCCGCCGGTGACATACAGATCCTTGATGATCTCCTTGCGATTCGCGCCGCCGCTCTGTTGCTGCTGGGCGGGCTGCTGTTGTCCGCTACTGCCGGCATAGGCCTGCACGTTGCGCTGGATGGTCTGCAGGTTGCTGCCGTCGCCCAGGCCTTTCACCTCATAGGTGACGTGTGGCTGCGCGATGGTAACGGTGTCGATCACGATCGGGCCGTTGCCGGCGATGCTGGAGGTGTCCACCTGAACGGCGGCATCACCCAGGGTGAGCGCCTGGCTGGAGGAGTATCCCGCCGGGTTGCTGATGCTGATGCCGGAGATCGACCCGGCCCCGGAGGTGAGTGAGAGATGCACCCGGTCGACCGAGACGGCGGTCTGGGTGGCGGCGGAGCCGTATTTCTCGATGGCCGCCTTGATCAGCGAATCAAGGTTGGAGAACAGGAAGTAGGCCGCTCCCGCGATGAGCGCGAGCAGCACGGCAAGCGCGATACCAAGTTTTTTCCACATGAGGGGGTCCTTTTCGGCTGGCATTTGTCCCGGCTTCGAATCTAAACCGCAGATTGCGGCGCGGAAAGGGCAAAGCCAGGGCGGCGGATGAATTGTCACGCGGGGCTGCGTTGCCTCGACGCGCTGCGTTGGCTAGCTTGCCGCGCATGATGCGGATCCTCATGTCCGGCCTGATTCTGCTGGGGGCGGCCGGCCCGGCTTTGGCGGATGGGCTACCGGCGCGCGAGCCTGGGTTGTGGCAGAGCGCCTCGACGGTGACTGGCCCGGATGGCCAGCCGCTGGCCAATGCCGTGAATGTGGTGACGGTAAGCTGCGTGGATGCGCTGACCGACCAGAAGTTCTTTCTTAGCAACCAGAGCGCCTGTAACACCCTGACCGTCTCCGGTGGTGGCAATACCTACAGAATCGATGGCACTTGCAGAGGGAATGGCAAGACTTCGGCGATCCACGAGACGCTGGACTATGCCGACAGCAAGGATGTGACCCTAACCGCGAAGCTTGGGCAGATGACTGTGCATTCCCGGCTGCAATGGCAGGGCGTCTGCCCTGATGGGATGCAGCCGGGCGACGAGGGCGATATCGAGAACGGGGCCTTCGTGAAGGCCGACAATATCAACGATCAAGCCAATCAGTAGCATATCTCCTCCGGCGCGCGGCGCCATTCCCTTGCGCGAGGCCCAGAGGCTGGCCATCATGGCGAGCCTCGGTTTTGCCTCGGGCCTGCCCTGGGCGCTCTCGGGCCCCACTTTGCGCATGTGGATGTCGACTGAGCATGTCGGGCTCGGGCTGATCGGGCTGACGGCGAACATCAGTCTCGCCTATCTGCTGAAATTCGTCTGGGCGCCGGTGTTCGACGAGGTGAAGCCGCTCTTCCTCGGGCGGCGGCGGGGCTGGCTGATCACGGTGCAGCTCGCATTGGCCGGGGCCATCGCGGCGCTGAGCCTGAGCGACCCGGTAGCGCATATCGGGCTGACCTTGGCGCTGGGCGCGCTGGTGGCGTTCTGCTCGGCCAGCCAGGACATCATTATCGACGCCTGGCGCATCGAGAGCTTTGCCCCCAAGATGCAAGGGGCCGCGCTGGCGGCTGAGGTCTGGGGCTGGCGCGTGGCGTTCCTGGTCTCCAATGCCGGGGTGATCGCGCTTTCGGTGAAGACTGGCTGGCATGTGGCCATGGGGCTGATGGCGGCGCTGGCCCTGCTGGGGCTGGCGGCAACTTTGCTGGCCGCCGAGCCAGAGGTGCAGCGGGAGCGCATGCCCGCCGGGGTGGGGGCGCGTTTTGCCGTGGCGGTGAAGGAGCCGCTGACGGAATTCCTCTCGCGGCGCGGGGCGGCGGTGGCGCTGGCCTTTATTCTGCTGTTCCGGCTTGGCGGGGCGCTCGGCGCGCCGATGCTGGCACCTTATTATACGTGGCTGGGGTTCAACCGCGCCGCCATCGCGGTGGCGAATGGGCCGGTCTCGTTGCTCTGCGGCCTTGCGGGCACGGCGCTGGGGGCGGTGCTGGTGGCACGCATCGGCGTGGGACGGGCGCTGCTGTTTACCGCGCTGCTGCAAGTGGCGGCCTTGTGCATGTATCCGGTGCTGGGGCTGTTTCCGCACGCGCCGCATATCCTGATGGCGATTTCGGCACTGGAGGCCTTTACCGACGCGTTCTCGGATACCGCCTTCCTCTCTTATATGTCCGGCCTGTGCCACCCGGAGCATACGGCCACGCAATACGCGCTGCTCTCCTCCCTGGCGCCACTGGCGCTGCACACCGTGGCCGGGGCCTCGGGCTTCGTGGCGCAAAAAATCGGGTTCCTGCCGTTCTTCCTTGGCTGTGCGGGCGCCGCATTGCCCGGCGTGCTGCTGCTGGTGGTGATTCTACGCGCCTACCCGCCAGCGGAGCGGCGGGCGGCTGTCGTACAGGGATAACACCTGTGCCCGGGCTTTGGGTGTATGCTGCGTTCGCCAGGGGGAAGCCCGGCGGATTTGCATAGCAGGAGGAAAGCCATGCCGAAAAAAATTCTTATGATCGTCGGAGATTTTGGCGAAGACTATGAGATCATGGTGCCGTTCCAGGCGCTGATCGCCGTGGGACACAATGTGGACGCGGTATGCCCGGACAAGAAGGCGGGTGAGAAGATCGCCACCGCCATCCATGATTTCGAGGGCCACCAGACCTATACCGAGAAGCCGGGGCATAATTTCACGCTCAATGCCAGCTTTGCCGAGGTGAAGGCCGAGGATTACGATGCGCTGGTGGTGCCGGGCGGCCGCGCGCCGGAGTATCTGCGCTTGAATCAGAAGGTGCTGGAAGTGGTGAGGCACTTCTTTGCCGCCAACAAGCCGGTGGCCGCGATTTGCCATGGCGCGCAGCTTCTGGCCGCCGCCGGGGTGCTGGAAGGGCGGCATTGCTCGGCTTACCCAGCCTGCGGCCCCGAGGTGACGCTGGCCAAGGGCACATACGCCAATATCGCCGTGGATGCCGCCGTGACGGATGGCAATCTCGTCAGCGCCCCGGCTTGGCCCGCGCATCCGGCTTGGCTGGCGCAGTTCCTCACCCTGCTCGGCACCAAGATCACGCACTGAGCCGGGTGCTGCCTTCCATCCGGCGCCTGTGTTAATCTGGCGCCAGATGGGTGAAGGAGAGGCTGGTGTGCAGGCTGTTTGTCGGCGCTGATCCGGCGCTATGGGAGAAGGCGACGCATTCGCTGCGGTTGCATGGGGTGAGCACGAGCATCCGCATCGAGGCGTTTTTCTGGCGGGTGCTGGAGGAGGTCGCGAGGCGGGATGGGCTGACCCTGAACGAGTTGATCACCCGTCTGTACGATGAGGTGGCGCAGGCGGACCGGGATGCGGTGAATTTCGCTTCGTTCCTGCGGGTATGTTGCGGGCGGTATCTGGCCTTGCAGCTCGCGGGGGAGATCCCCGAGGATCGGGCGGTGCCGATCCGCACGTTGGATGCCCAGGCGATTTTGGAACGCGAGCGTCGCCAGCGCCTGGTGACAGTGGATGCGGGTTGAGTATGAAGATGACCGCCTGCGCATCAGCTATAGCCCGGGAGACACCGATACCGCGGTGATCGCCTTTGCCGGGGTGGGGTTGGCCCTGGGCGGGATCCAGCTCGAGGAATTCAGCGCAAGCCTCGCGCGCGGCGGGCAAGGCGGCCAGCCAGCGACTGTCTTCGTCATCGATAAGCGGCGCAGCTGGTACAACGATGGGATCGCGGCGCCGATTGTCGAGTGCGTGACGGTGCTGCTGGAGCGGCTGCGGGCGCGCCGGGTGATCGCGCTCGGCAACAGCATGGGCGGGTTTGGCGCGTTGGCGCTGGGGCCGCGTTTTCCCGGCTGTGTCCGGGTGATCGCCTTTTCGCCGCAATCCTCGGTGCGGCTTGATTTGGTGCCGTTTGAGACACGCTGGCCGGAATGGCGGGCTGGGATCTCGCAATGGGATCTACCCGATGCCGCGGGACTGGCGGATGAGGTGGAGAGTCATCTGTTCTTTGGGCGGAGCGATAGTCTGGACATGCAACACGCCGTGCGCTTCGCCGCCGCCGCTTTGCCGTCCCGGCATATCTACCGTGTGGCGGGAACAGACCATGATCTGGCGCGGGATTTGAAGCGCCGGGGGGCGTTGGCGCCGTTGCTGGAGGCGCTGATTTGGACGGAAAAGCTGGAGTCTGAGGCAGTTGCGCGTATCGCGGCGCGTGGTGGCTCATGGCTGGCGCGCAAATTCGGGCGCATCCGCTTAACCCCACTTGAGGCAAATCAAGGTCCTACCCATATCTGACTGGCAAGGTTTGGTTGCCTATTGAGGGACCAAACTTGGCGTTGCCTTTTTGAAGGGACGATAAGGGAGCAGAATTATGGATTTTGAAAAATTCACTGAACGCGCGCGCGGATTTGTGCAGGCGGCGCAGACCATCGCCATGCGCGAATATAACCAGCAGATCACGCCGGAGCATCTGCTCAAGGCGTTTCTGGATGACGAGGAAGGCGCTGCCAGCGGGCTGATCCGTATGGCGGGCGGCGACCCTGCTGCCGCAAAGCGCGCGGTGGACGAGGCGGTGCACAAGATTCCCAAGGTGCAGGGCTCGGGGGCTGGGCAGCCGGGGCTGACGCCGGATTTCGTGCGCGTGCTGGATGCCGCGCAGCAGGCCGCGGCCAAGGCGGGAGACGCCTTCGTGGCGCAGGACCGTATTCTGGTGGCGTTGGCGGCGAGCGGCACGGCAGCGGGTAAGGCGTTGCAGGCGGCAGGTGTTTCCGCCCAGGCGCTGGAGCGCGCTGTGAACGAGGTGCGCAAGGGCCGCAAGGTGGATTCCGCCACGGCCGAGCAGCAATTCGACGCGCTGAAGAAATACGCCCGTGACGTGACGCAGCTCGCCCGTGAGCAGAAGCTGGACCCGGTGATCGGGCGCGACGAGGAGATCCGCCGCGCCATTCAGGTGCTGGCGCGGCGCACCAAGAATAATCCGGTGCTGATCGGCGAGCCGGGCGTGGGTAAGACCGCGATTGTGGAGGGGCTGGCCCTGCGCATCGTGAATGGCGATGTGCCGGAGAGCCTGCGCAACAAGCGTGTGTTGTCGCTGGACCTCGGCGCGCTGGTGGCGGGCGCGAAGTTCCGGGGCGAGTTCGAGGAGCGGCTGAAGGCCGTGCTGAAGGAGATCGAGTCCGCCGAGGGCGAGATCATCTTGTTCATCGATGAGATGCACACGCTGGTGGGCGCGGGCAAGGCGGATGGGGCGATGGACGCCTCCAACTTGCTGAAGCCGGAATTGGCCCGTGGCGCGCTGCATTGCGTGGGCGCGACGACGCTGGATGAATACCGCAAATACATCGAGAAGGACGCGGCGCTGGCGCGGCGCTTCCAGCCGGTTTTCGTGGATGAACCGAGTGTGGCCGACACCATCTCGATCCTGCGCGGGATCAAGGAGAAATACGAGCTGCACCATGGCGTGCGCATCGCGGATGCGGCGCTGGTGGCGGCGGCGACCCTCTCCAACCGGTACATCACGGACCGCTTCCTGCCCGATAAAGCCATCGACCTTGTGGATGAGGCGGCGAGCCGCCTGCGTATGCAGGTGGATAGCAAGCCCGAGGCGTTGGACGAGCTGGACCGTCGGCTGATCCAGTTGAAGATCGAGCGTGAGGCGCTGAAGAAGGAGACCGACACGGCCTCGCGCGAGCGGCTGGAGAAGCTGGAGCATGAGCTGGCGCAGCTGGAGGAGGAATCCACCGGACTGACCGCGAAATGGCAGGCGGAGAAGGCGCAGCTGACCGAGACGCAGAAGCTGAAGGAGCAGCTGGAGCAAGCGCGCAACGATGTGGAGGTGGCGCAGCGCAAGGGTGATCTCGGCCGGGCCTCTGAGCTTCTCTACGGGCGCATCCCCGAGCTTGAGAAGCAGCTTGCCGACAAGCAGGACGGCCAGATGGTGAACGATGCGGTGACGGAGGATCAGATCGCCGCCGTCGTCTCGCGCTGGACCGGGGTGCCGGTGGAGAAGATGCTGGAAGGCGAGCGCGCCAAGCTGCTCCACATGGAGGACAACCTGCGTAACCGTGTGGTGGGGCAGGAGGCGGCGCTGGTCGCGGTGTCCAACGCGGTGCGCCGTGCGCGGGCCGGGTTGCAGGATCCGAACCGGCCGATTGGCTCCTTCCTGTTCCTCGGGCCGACGGGCGTGGGCAAGACCGAGCTGACCAAGGCGTTGGCCGAGTTCCTGTTCGACGATGAGCGTGCGATGGTTCGGATCGACATGAGCGAATTCATGGAGAAGCACTCCGTCTCGCGGTTGATCGGCGCGCCTCCGGGTTATGTGGGCTATGACGAGGGCGGCGTGCTGACCGAGGCCGTGCGCCGGCGCCCCTATCAGGTGGTGCTGTTCGACGAGGTGGAGAAGGCGCATGAGGATGTGTTCAACATCTTGTTGCAAGTGCTCGACGACGGCCGCCTGACCGACGGCCAGGGCCGGACCGTGGATTTCAAGAACACGATCATCGTGCTCACCTCCAACCTGGGTTCGGACATTTTGGCCGCGCAGAAGGAGGGCGAGGATGTACGCTTGGCCGAGGCGGGGGTGATGGCGCGGGTGCGCGAGCATTTCCGGCCTGAATTCCTCAATCGCCTGGACGAGATCGTGCTGTTCCACCGCCTGCAGCGCGTGGATATGGCGAGCATCGTCACCATTCAGCTCAAGCGGCTGGAGGCCTTGCTGGCCGAGCGCAACATCCGGCTCGACCTCGACCAGTCGGCGAAGGACTGGCTGGCCGAGGCGGGGTACGACCCGGTCTATGGCGCGAGGCCGCTGAAGCGGGTGATCCAGCGCAACCTTCAGAACCCGCTGGCCGGGCTGATCTTGGAGGGGGCAGTGAAGGATGGTGACACCGTGAAAATATCCGGCTCGGAGGCTGGATTAGTGATCGGCGGTCACCTGGCCGAAGCGGCATAAGCGTTAAGCTCCCCGGGTTCTACCAACCCGGGGAGTTTTTTTATGTCTGAGACCGCCTTGCTCGTGATCGATGTGCAGAATGTTTATGCGCTGCCGGAATCGCCGCTTTGTGTGCCGAAATTCGAGGAGTCCCTGGGGCGGATCAACAAGCTGATCGAGGCCTGTGCGGCCAAGGGCAAGCCGGTGATCTATGTGCGCCACGCCCACCGTGCGGATGGGCGTGATGCCGGGCGGATGTTTGATTTCGCCGGGACGGCGGAGCCGGTGAGCTTTGTCGAGGGCAGTTTTGCGGCCGAATATGTGCCGGGGCTAAAGATTTTGCCCGATGGCTTGCACATGGTGAAGCGGCGCTATTCCTGCTTCGAGGGCACCGAGCTGGAGGCGATCTTGCGTAGCTTGGGCGTCAACCGCGTGGCAATCTGCGGCTACATGACGAATTTCTGCTGCGAGACCACGGCCCGCGTGGCGCATGACAAGGATTACTTCGTGGACTTCATCGCCGACGCCACCGGAACCCCCGATTTGGGGCCCGAATTGACCCAGGAAAAAATCATCGAAGTCACGAGCGCAACGCTAAACTCTGGATTTACAAAGGTTTTTTCGACTTTTTTATGGGTTTCTGAGCTATGCTGAAAATGCATACCGAGAATGCTGACGCGTAAAAGTGGGGCGGTTTTGCTGCTCCAGCCCAGGAAAGTCCTGGGAAAATTGGGTGGGTAGGATGGTTTTGGGGGTTTATGACCGTGCGTTGACAGGCTGGGCTGGTTAGACGTAAAAGCCGCTCACGCTTTGAGCGACGGCGCTTCCCGAAAGGTACCGGAAACGGTGCCTTTCATGTTTCGCCTCTAGGTTGGAGCGTTTGTTGTTTGACAATTGCATAGGCTGGGAAGGGATACGCTGGTGGCGTTTCCGGGTTGGGGTTTTTGCTCTGACTTGCTGGATCTGACTTTGGTTAG
>NZ_JACHFJ010000009.1 GCF_014201825.1 Acidocella aromatica
GCCTTGTACGAGCACCGCATCTTCACCGAGGCCGCCATCTGGAACATCAACGCTTTCGACCAATGGGGCGTCGAGTTGGGTAAGGAACTGGCGACCCAGCTGAGTCCGGTGGTGGCGGGCAAGGTGGATGCCAGCGGGCAGGATTCGTCCACGGTGGCCATCATTAATTTTATGCAATCGGTGCGCTAGCTCTTCCATTGCTTCCCACCGAAGGGAATTTAGAACCTTCGGTAGAATGTAGAGTAATGGGGAGATTGCGTAGATGCCGCCGGATGTATCAGGTCAACCCGATCCTCTGGCACGGTTTGCCGGGCATGTCGCGCATGACCTCAACAATCTCCTCACGGCCATTCTCGGTAATTTGGAGCTTCTGCAAAGCCGCGCCCGGCGCAACGGCGTTTCGGAGTTCGATGGTTTTATCGAGAGTGCGAACCGCGCTGGAGGCCGCGCCGTGCAATTGGTGCATCGTCTGACGGTATTCTCCGGCGGCGATGCGCAGGAACCGTCACTGCAATTCCTTGGGCAGCTGATCCAAGGGCTGGAGGAACACGCGCGTAGCGGGAACATCAAAGTCACGTTCCGGGTCGCCAATACGGATGCGCTCCTCCTGTGTGATCCTGCCCGGGCTAATATTGCCTTGGTGGAACTGCTCAACAATGCCGCCGATGCGATTGCCGAGGGAGGAGAGATTTCCGTCGAGGCCGGCGCGCCGGATGGGCTGGTCTTCATCCGCGTGCGGGATACGGGCCGTGGCATGGCGCCTGAGACGCTGGCCAAAGCAGGGGAGGTGTTTTTCACCACCCAGCCCAGCCGGGCCGGCAGAGGGCTGGGGCTGCCGATCGTCGCGCGATTCGCGGCGGAGACCGGGGGCAGGATGGAGATTGCGAGTGAGCTTGGCCGGGGTTGTCAGGTAACGCTTAGCTTGCCGCGGGCGGGCGCGTAAATTTGGCTGGGACGGGAGGATTCGAACCTCCGTATGGCGGAATCAAAATCCGCTGCCTTACCGCTTGGCGACGTCCCAAAACGCTGGCGCACTCATAGGTCCGGTTGGGTCTGCTCGTAAAGCCCCCCACCCCAGCGCCACCAGCCGGGATGGCTGATTACCGCCGCAGCCGCAGCAGCTTCGGCCGGGGTGGCGAAGATGGCGAAGCAGGTGGCGCCCGAGCCGCTCATGCGGGCGAGCTTGGCGCCGGGCAGGGCGGTCAGCGTGTCCAGCACCTCGCCGATGACCGGCTGGATGCCGATCGCCGCCGTTTGGAGGTCGTTGGTGCAGTTCAGTAGGTCGGTCACCATGGCGTCCACGCTGGTCCAGGCCTTGGGCAGGTTGGCTGCGGGGGTGAAGCCGCCCTGGCGGGCCTTGAATACGGCGGGGGTTGGCACCGCCACGCCCGGATTGACCAGCACCATGCCGAATTCCGGCAGGCGCGGCACCGTGGCCAGGATCTCGCCGATGCCCTGCATGCGCGCGGGGCGGGAGGCGAGGCAGACGGGCACGTCGGCCCCCAGTTGCAGCGCCAAGGGCGGCAGCTCGGCGTTCAGGGCCCAAAGCTGGCTCAAGGCGCGCAGCGCCGCCGCGGCATCCGCCGAGCCGCCGCCGATGCCGGAGGCGACGGGCAGGTTTTTTTCCAGATGCAGCGCCGCTCCCCGCCCCGGCGCCAGAAGCCTGGCGGCGCGTAGCAGCAGATTGTCTGCTTCGGCTTGCAGCACGGCGCCGAACGGGCCGGAAATCTCCAGTGACAATGCGGCGGCGTCCTCGACCCGCACATTGTCTCCCACGGCGGGGAACACGGCTAGGCTGTCGAGCAGATGGTAGCCGTCTTCCCGTTTGGCGGTGACGTGCAGGTACAGATTGACCTTGGCCGGCGCGAACAGGCTGATCATCAGGGCGTGGTTCCGAAATGCTGCTGGATCTTGGCGTTCAGCTCGGCGGCGAGCTTGTCGTCCGGGTGCAGGGAAAGTGCCCGTTGCCACTGATAGGCCGCCTGCAACGGCTGGCCGTTCTGCCAGAAGGCGTCGCCCAGATGCCCGTTCACTTCCGGGTCATCGGCGGAGAGCTGCACGGCCTTGAGCAGCAGGGCCAGCGCGTCCTTGGTGTTGCCTTGCTTGAGTTCGATATAGCCGAGCGAGTCGATCAGCGCGCCGTCATTCGGGTCCAGGCTGAGGGCGCGTTGCAGCATCGCCTTGGCTTCGGGCAGCTTCTCGTTGTTCAGGGCCCAGCTATAGCCGACGTAATTCAGCACATAAGGCTGGTTGGGCGAGAGTTTCAGCGCCTGCAGCATGTCCGGCTCGGCGGAGGCCCAGCCGCTGGTTTCGTCTTCGCAGATGCCGCGGTCAAAGAACAAGCTCCAGGCGTCCGTTGGGGCTGGCTGGCCGACGGCGTTCAGTGCCTGATTGTAATAGGTCATCGCCGCCGGACATTGATCGGCGTTGCGCAGAATGTCGCCGGTGGCGCCGAGCAGTCCGGGATTACCGGGATTGGCTGCGATCAGCCCTTGCATCAGCGCCACGGCCTGGTCCGGCTGTTTGAGGGAGGAGAGCAGCGCCGCTTCCTGCACGGTCGCCGGGCCGTAGAGGGGATCGGTTTTCTGGATTGGCTGCAGCGTCGTCAGGGCGTTCCGCATCTGCACGGGTGTGGGGGTGAAGCTGGGATCGTCGCTGCCAGTCTGCGTGTTGGCCAGCAGCAGCCGGGCGGCGGCGAGGTCCGGGCGCAGTTGCAGGGCGAAGCGCAGCAGGATGGTGCGTAGGAAGGCCTCCTGCGGCTGGTTCAGCGAGCCGGCGAGGGTGAGGTATGCCTCGGCCATGCCATCGGCCGCCGTGGTGATAACGGGCTTGGAGATCTGCGCTTGGAGCTGCGGCAGGGCGATCTGCAAATCGGGGTGCGCCGAGATCAGCGTGTTCAGCGTGGTGTTGGCCTGGGCGAGTTGCCCCTGCCGCGCCTGCCAGCTGGCCAGGATCTGCGCGAGGCGCAGGTTCGGCTGCGAGGTATCGACATTAGCGTAAAGCTGGGCGGCGGATTTGGTGTCGCCCGCCGCATCGGCGATCAGCGCCGCGTTGAGCACATAGACCGGGCCGAAGGCGGGGTCGGTGAAATAGCCGCCGAGGCCGGTCAGCGCGGCCTGCTCGTTCCCTTCCCCCAGTTGGGCCCAGGCATAGAGCAGCGGCTTGATCAGCCCGGCCAGATTGTCCTGCGGCAGGGCGTGAAAAAGCTGCTTGGCCTGGTCGAAATTGCCCGAGAGCGCCGCCTGGTTGGCGAGCAGCAGCGTGGCCAATGTGTTGTTCGGCAGCTTCGGGGCGAGTTGGACGGCTTCGGGGTTGCCGGCGAGGAGGCCGGCGAGGAAGCCCTCGGCGATCAGTTCCTGGTTGTTGCCCTGATCCTGCAGGGCGCGGGCATAGAATTTGGAGGCCGAGGCAGGGTCGCTCTGCGCCGCGGCGTAGCGCGCGGCCAGAAAAGCGCCGTAGGTGCTGTTCACATCCGGGGAGTCGGTGGCGCCGCTTGGTCCGGCGGCGCAGGCCGAGAGCATAATGCACACGGCGACGGCGCCACGGCGGCCAAACAGCGAGGTCATCTTCATGCCTACCGTGTAGCAGCGCGTTTCAACCTCGGCAAAACCCAAAATTGGCCTTGCCCGGATGCGCTTGTGGCCCCTGCGGGGCTGCGTTACGCTCAGCCTTATGCGCCCAGGCTTTATGGCAACCACCCATGACATCACGGTTGAGGTCCAGGTTTTCTACCTGGCCGATCAATCCAAGCCGGATTCGGGCGAGTTCTTCTGGGCGTATCAGATCACTATCGTCAATAACGGCCGCTTCGCCGTGCAGCTTCTGCGCCGCAGCTGGCGGATTACCGACGCGCATGGCCGCCTGCAAACCGTGCATGGCGAGGGCGTGGTGGGCGAGCAGCCGGTGATTCAGCCAGGGGAGGCGTTTGAGTACACCTCCGGCGTGCCGCTTTCCACGCCGTCGGGCTTCATGGCCGGGCAGTACCATATGCGGGCCATACCGTCCGGCGCGCAGTTCGATATCGAGATTCCGGCCTTCAGCCTCGACAGCCCGTACCAGAACACAAGGCTGCATTAATTTTCTGAAAGGTTGCGGCGCGCGCCGCGTCACCCATATCAACCCGAAACAAGCCGCTTTGCCACGGAGACCGCTTTGAACGTTCACACCCCCGCCGACAAGCTCGCCAAGACCGAGAGCGGCCCCGAGAAGCCCAGCCGCGCCGAGGCCGAGGCCGCGATCCGCACCCTGCTGCTGTGGGCGGGCGAGGACCCGGAGCGCGAAGGGCTGAAGGATACCCCGGCCCGCGTCGCCCGCGCGTATGAGGAGTTCTTCAAGGGCTATGCCGAGGACCCGGTGGCGCTGCTGACCCGCACCTTCGAGGAGATCGAGGGTTATGACGAGATGGTGGTGCTGCGCGATATCCGAATCGAGAGCCATTGCGAGCATCACATGGTGCCCATCATCGGCCGGGCGCATGTGGCCTATCTGCCGGGCACGCGCGTCGTCGGCATCTCCAAGCTGGCCCGGGTGGTGGACGCCTATGCGCGGCGATTCCAGATCCAGGAGAAGCTGACCGCGCAGATCGCCAACACCATTCAGGACGTGCTGCAGCCGCGCGGCGTGGCGGTGGTCATCGAGGCCAACCACCAGTGCATGTCCACCCGCGGCGTGCATAAGCCCGGTGCCAGCATGGTGACGAGCCGCATGCTTGGCGCGTTCCGCGATGATCCCTCCACCCGTAAGGAGTTCCTGGCGATCATCTCGCCGCGCAATTGCGGCCCGGTCGAGGCGTGAGCGCACACGACGATTTCATGCGCCGGGCTATTGCCCTGGCGCGCCAGGGCATGGCGGGCGGGCATGGCGGGCCGTTCGGCGCGGTGATCGTGCGCGAGGGCAGGATCGTCGGCGAGGGGCATAACCGCGTGCTCTCCGCCTGCGACCCCACGGCCCATGCCGAGGTAACGGCGATCCGCGATGCGGCGGGCAAGGAGCAGACATTCGATCTCTCCGGCACCACGATCTACGTGAACGGCATGCCCTGCCCGATGTGCATGGCCGCGATTTTCTGGGCCCGCATCGACTGCGTGTACTATGCCTGCGGCCCGGAAGACGCCGAGGCGATTGGCTTCGATGACGATGAATTCTACCGCCAGCTGGCGAAGCCGCCCGGGGAGCGCTCGGTTCCGGCGATCCAGATGCCCGAATTCGTCGAGGAGGCGCGGGGCGCCTATGCCGCCTGGGCCGCGCTGCCGGCAAAGGTTCCTTACTGAGGGCGCTCTGGTGATTTTGCCCCAGCCGCTATATCCCCTCGGGCGATAGGAGCCAAAAATGCCGCAAAACACCGCTGCCAGCCCGCAGAACCGCAAGCTTGTCGCCACTTGGCTGTTTGTCCTGGCCGGGATGATCTGGGTCATGGTCGGCATTGGCGGCTATACGCGTGATTCCGGCTCGGGGCTGTCCATCATGGATTGGGACCCGATCATCGGCGCGCTGCCGCCGATGTCGGCCGATGCCTGGAACAAGCTGTTCGCGCTTTATAAGACCATCCCGCAATACCAGCTCCTGCACCAGGGCATGGACCTTGACGGGTTCAAGCAGCTTTTCTGGCCGGAATATATCCACCGGCTCTGGGGGCGGCTGATGGGCCTCGTGCTGCTGCTGCCGCTGGTTGGCTTCGCTCTCACCGGGCGCATTGAGAAGCGGCTGATCCCCTGGCTGGCGCTGCTTTTCGCGCTCGGCGGGCTGCAAGGGTTCATTGGCTGGTTCATGGTCTCCTCCGGCTTCTTCCCTAACTCCACCGCCGTGGAGCCGTGGCGCCTCAGCTTGCATTTCTTCGCCGCCATGTTCCTGCTCGGCGCGGTGCTGTGGACGGCTCTGACCGTGCAGGCCCCGGAACCGGCGCGCCCGGCTGGCTGCAAGGGGCTGAAGCGCCTGACGTTGGCAGCCTTCGTGCTGCTGCTGCTGGCCATGTTCGGTGGCACCTTCGTGTCGGGCATCCACGGCATCACGGCGTTCGATCCGGCGAATGGCATCGGCACCGGGCAGCCGCCCGCGGGCTGGCCGATGAGCGGCATCTTCACCGACACCGCGACCATCATCTTCGACCACCAGCTCCTGGCCACGCTGGCCACCATCGCCATCCTGGCCGTCACGGTGCAGACCATCCGCCACGAGCCCCCCGCCCCGGTGCGGGACGCGGCGGCGCTGATCGGGCTGCTGGTGATCCTGCAATTCGTGCTGGGAGTGACGGCGCTGGTCTCGCAAATGATCGACATTGGCGTCATCCACCAGATGAACGCGGTGCTGCTGCTGGGCGGGCTGCTCAACCTGCTGCACCGGCTGCGCGGGGCGACCGCATGAAGCCAGACAAGGCGCTCGGCACCTGGGTTCTCATCCTCGCCTGCATGGTGTTCGGCATGACGGTGGGGGGCGGACATGCCCGCACCATCGGGGCCGGGTTCACCATTCAGGTCTGGAAGCCGTTCACCGGCTGGATACCCCCGCACAGCGCCGCCGACTGGGCCTATCTCTTCGGCCTGTTCCAGAAGACCGCGCTCTACCAATCCCACCCGATCAGCCTGGACCAATACAAGGCCCTGTTCTGGCCGATGTTCCTCGACCGCTGCTGGGGGCGGTTGATGGCGCTGGTGTTCCTTATCCCCTTCACGGTGTTCCTCATCCAGGGGCGGCTGCGGGGGAAAAAGGCGCTGTGGATGGGGTTCATCTTCCTTTGCGGCGCGGGGCAGGCAGCCTTTGGCTGGTACATGGTGCAGACCGGCATGCAGCCGGGCGTGCTCTCGCCGCCGCCGCTCTGGGGTGGGCCGCATCTGGCCACCGCCATGCTCATCTTCGCCCTGCTGGTCTGGACCGGGCTGACCTTCCGCACACCCGAGCCTGTTGCCGTGCCGGGGGCGGCGCATCTGCGGAGCCTCGCCACCGCGAGCGTGGGGCTGATCTGGCTGACCATGGGCTTTGGCGCGCTGGTCGCCACCTCCAACGCCATCACCGTGTTCAACAGCTTTCCCACCATGGATGGCGCCTGGGTGCCGCCGGGGATGTTGGACCTGCACCCGCTGGCGCTGAACTTCGTGCAGAACAAGGCGACCGTGCAGTTCTGCCACCGCCTGCTGGCCACGGTGACGGCGCTGACCGTGCTGGCCACCGCCGCGACGGGCCTGCGCATGAAGCTCTCTCCCGCCTTACGAGATAATTTTCTGCTGCTCGCCGGTTTCGTGGCGTTGCAATACCTGCTGGGCATAACCACCATCGTGTTGGGCAGCGCCAATCTCGGCTATGTGCACGAGTTGAACGCCGTGCTGCTGTTTGCCACTGCCCTGGCGGCGCGGCACAAGCTGCGCGGCGCTTTGCCCGCGCCGGGGGCGCAGAGTCTACCCGCCGCGGCGGAATGAGGAGATGAGAGAGATGACCGAGGCTTTGCAGACCGCCAGCACGCTGTTCCATGGCGCCGAGGGCCTCGACCCGGATACCGCCGTGCGGCTGATGAGCCCGGCGCTGGACGGCACCGATGATGGCGAGCTGTTCCTGGAATATCGCGAGTCCGAGTCCGTCTCGCTCGATGACGGGCGCATCCGTGCCGCGAGCTTCGACACGCGCCGGGGCTTCGGCCTACGCGCCGTACTGGGCGAGGCGGCGTATTTCGCCCACGCCGGGGAGATTTCCGAGCCTGCTCTGGCCCGTGCGGCCGAGACCATCCGCGCCGCCAAGGCGTTGGAGCATTCCCTGACCGCCGCCGGCCCCGCCGTGGCGAGCAAGCCGCTTTACGCCGGGCTGAACCCGCTGGCCGAAGCGCCCTTCGCCGCGCGCGCCGAGCTGTTGCAGCAGATCGACGCCTTCGCCCGCGCCGCCGACCCGCGCGTGGTGCAGGTGATGGCGAGCATCGCCGGGGAGTGGCAGGTGATCGAGATCATCCGCGCCGATGGCTCCCGCGTGGCGGATCTGCGCCCGCTGGTGCGGCTGAATGTGTCGGTGGTGATGGAGCAGAATGGCCGCCGCGAGTCCGGTGGGCATGGCGCGGGCGGGCGTACGGGTTACGGGCCCATCGTCGCGTCGGAGTTCTGGCAGGCGGCGGTGCGCGAGGCGATCCGCCAAGCCGAGGTAAATCTGGAGAGCATCCCCGCCCCGGCGGGTGAGATGGAAGTAGTGCTGGGGCCGGGCTGGCCGGGTATTCTTCTGCATGAGGCGATCGGCCACGGGTTGGAAGGTGATTTCAACCGCAAGCAGACTTCCGCTTTCGCGGGGTTGATGGGCAGCCGCGTCGCGGCGAAGGGTGTTACCGTGGTCGATGACGGTACCATCCCCAATCGCCGTGGCTCGCTCACAATCGACGACGAGGGCACGCCAACCTCACGCACGACACTCATTGAGGATGGCATCCTCGTTGGTTTTCTGCAGGACCGGCAGAACGCGCGGCTGATGAACATGCGCGCGACCGGCAATGGCCGCCGCCAATCCTATGCCCACGCGCCGATGCCGCGCATGACCAATACCATTATGCTGGGCGGCGAGGCCTCGAAGGAGGACATGATCCGCTCGGTGAAGCGCGGGCTGTATGCGGTGAATTTCGGCGGCGGGCAGGTGGATATCACCTCCGGCAAGTTCGTCTTCACCGCCGCCGAGGCTTACCTGATCGAGGATGGCAAGGTCACCGCGCCGGTGAAGGGCGCGACGTTGATCGGCAACGGGCCGGATGCGCTGACCAAGGTGGAGATGATCGGCAATGATCTGGAACTTGACCCCGGCATCGGCACCTGTGGCAAGAACGGGCAAGGCGTGCCGGTGGGCGTCGGCCAGCCGACGATCAAGCTGTCCAGCCTGACCATCGGCGGGACTGCGGCGTAACCGCACAAAAGGAATGCCGCCTTTTTGGAAAAAGGCGGCACCCAAAAACGTTTAAAACGTGAGATCCGGGTAGGTTACTCGGACTTGAGGTGCGCGATGAGGCGCTCGATGGCGGTCGCCTTGTCGATCTGTTCGAGCGCCGCGTATTCCGCCGCCAGGCGGTCCAGGGCGGATTCATAGATCTGCCGCTCGGAGAAGCTCTGGTCGGGCTGGCCGGCATTGCGGTGCAGGTCGCGCACCACCTCGGCGATGGCCGCCGGGTCGCCGGAGTTGATCTTCGCCTCGTATTCCTGGGCGCGGCGGGACCACATGGTGCGCTTGATGCGCGCACGGCCCTTGAGCACGGCGAGCACGTCGTCGAACTGCTTCTTCGAGGCGAGTTTGCGCAGACCGGCGGTGCGGGCCTTGTTGGTCGGCACGCGCAGGGTCATGCGGTTTTCGTCGAAGGTGATGTGGATCAGTTCCAGCGTATGGCCCGCGATCTCCTCGACCGCGATGCGCTCCACCTTGCCCACTCCGTGGGTCGGGTAAACGACATAGTCGCCCTGCTGGAAGTTCTCCGCTTTGGCCGGGGCGCGGGGCGGGGAGAGCGGGCGGATCGGCCCGGCGGGGACGCCGCCATGCATCACCGGCGCGGGGGCTGCGGGGGCGGTTGCGGGTTCAACCTGCTCTTCACCTTCCGCGCGCTTGGGCTTTGGCGCTTTGTCGGTGGCTTTGGCCGTCAGGTTCGTCTCGTCTGCCGCCTCGGCCGCAGACTTGGCCGGCTTCTTCGCCACAACGGATTTCTGCTTCTCGCTCATCGCCACTCCAACCACCAAAAACCGGGTGCGGTCGATCCGCCCCCGGCTCATATAGGTGCTCTGTAACAGATTTTTCGCCCCCCGTCACCCAGGGGGCGGCCCAGCTCAGGGCTGGCCCGGCTCCAGGGAGAGCAGCGACTCCTTGCCGGGCTTGCCCTTCCACTCCTCGGCGTCGGCCGGCGGGGTACCCTTGCGGGTGATGTTCGGCCAGGACTTGGCGAGGTCGCGGTTGCGCTCGGCCCAGGCGGCGGCGCGGTCGTCGCTATCCGGGAAGATGGCTTCCGCCGGGCATTCCGGCTCGCAGACGCCGCAATCGATGCACTCGTCCGGGTTGATCACCAGAAAGTTCTCGCCAACATAGAAGCAGTCCACCGGGCAGACTTCCACGCAGTCCATAAATTTGCACTTGATGCAGTTTTCGGTGACCACGTAGGTCATCAGGCACTCCTAGATAAACAAGGCTGGATTCTTAGTTTCCCTATGCGCGCAAGGGCGAGTTTGTGCAAGTTATCCGGTACCGATCTCCCGGTAAAACGCTTGAGCTTCGGGCGCGGGGCCGCGTTTTGCGGGCAGGCCCAGAACCTCCACCACCCTTACCCCGCCGGATAAGGCGAGTGTCAGCACATCGCCAGGATGCAGCTTGGCGTGGGGCTTGTCCGTGCTCTGGCGGTTAATGCGCACGGCGCCTTTTTCCACCAGGGCGGTGGCGACTGAGCGGGTTTTGCAGAAACGCGCGAAGACGAGGAACTTATCCAGCCGCAGCCAGTCCTGCTCCTCGTCCGCCATGCGTCAGCGGCGCGCGGTTTTCTTCAGCGCTGCCAGGGCGGCGAAGGGGCTGTCCGCCAGCGCTGCGGGTTCCGGCTCCGGCGCCTGGGCGGCGGGGGCGTGGTGCGGGCGGTGCGGCTCCATCTTGCGCCGGGCCAGCATGGCGGGCGCTGCCGGGCCGTAATGCTTGGGCCCGAGCGTGCCAGTGGGGATGAGGCGAAAGCCCAGCACGTGCAGCGTGGGGGCGAGCTGGTCCGGCTTGAGCCCCATGCGCGAGCCGATATTCGGTGGCAGCAGGATGGGGTGCTTGCGCAGCAGGTAATGCAGCTCGCGGGCGACGCGCTCCACCACGTCCAGGCGGATCATCAGCTCACCGGCCTGGACCCAGCCCATGACCAGGGCAAAATCCGCCCCCCAGTTCTTGGGCATCGGCGCGCTCACCAACCCGGCGGCGGGCAGCGGGGGCGGGTTGCGGTCGTGCCAGACGCCCCAGAACAACGCGCGCAACCGGGCAGCGCCGGGCTTGAGGGCCGCGGGCAGGTAGATGGCGAAGCGACCGAGATCGATACCGAAGGTCTTGGCTTCCTGCCGTAGCTCCTGCGCCACGGGCTCGGGCGGCAGTACGCCGCCGGACTCGCTGAGCCGGTGCACGATGCCGCGCAGTGGGGCGGGTGGGTTTTCCATCGCCTTCAGCAGCGCGCCAAGGCGCTTTTCCGTCTCGGTGGCGAGCCATGTGGCGAGGCGGGCGCGCAGGCGCTCACGGGCCAGGCCGTCCAGAAACTCGGAATGGATGATATCCACGGCGGGTTTGAGGAAGGTCTCGCTCTTCTTCAGCTTGGCGATCTTCGCGCCTTCCCACTCGATGAAGCGGTCATCGGTGAGGGTGAAGGCGTCATCGGCGGCGGTTTCGGCGCGGATGATGCGCCGGGGCATCTCCTGCGCCAAAGCGCGGCGGGCGGCGCGCAGCACCAGCTTCTTCTCGGACCCCTGGGTTGAAGGATCGGGGTGGAACTGGAACCCCTCCACATGCCCGACCTCATGGCCTTCCACCAGTACTTGGCCGTTATTGGCCACGACCGCCTGCAGCTCTGCCGCCTCGGCGTCTTCCAATCGTCTCGTCAAATGTGCTGCCCTCTTATCAACAAACCGCGCCATCAGTTTTACGTGTAGCGTATCCGAAAGCCTATCCTCCACCGCGCGGGCCCGCATGGCCCAGGTGTCGGCGTCGCGCATCCAATCCGCTCTGGCGGTTATATACGCCCAAACGCGCACATCCGTCAGCCTTTGCATAAGCGTATCGATATCGCCGTCGATTTTGTCGAGGTTTTCGATCTCGCGGCGGACCCAATCCTCGGGCAGCTTCTCCGCCGCGCGCAGATGGTTGAACACCCGGCCGCAGAGTTTCACGTGCGCATCGGTGGCGAGCTTGCGGAAATCCGGGATCTGGCAGGCTTCCCAGAGCAGCTTCACCGCGTTGCGGCCCTGGGCGGCTTTGCGGATCTCGGAATCGTGGTTCAGCGCGGCCAGGGTAAGCACATCCGCCGCGTCCTGCCCGCGCACGAGGCCGGGGCGGTCTGGCGGCGCAGTCAGGCTGTCGAGCAGCGTGTCCACCGAGCGGAAATCAAGCGCCGCGTTGCGCCAGCAGAGCTGTTCCAGCGGCTCGAACTGGTGCGCTTCCACGGCCTCGGCCAGCTCTTCGCCCAGAGGTTGGCAATCCGCCGTCACACCAAACGTGCCATCGCGCATGCCGCGCCCCGCGCGCCCGGCGATCTGCCCGACCTCCGGCGCGTAGAGCAGGCGGGGCTTGTGGCCGTCGAATTTCTGCACCCCGGCGAAGGCGACATGGTTCACATCCATGTTCAGCCCCATGCCGATGGCGTCCGTTGCCACCAGGAAGTCCACTTCCTTGTCCTGGTACAGGGCCACCTGGGCGTTGCGGGTGCGGGGGCTCAGGCGGCCCATGACCACGGCGCAGCCGCCACGGCGGCGGCGCACGGCCTCGGCGATGGCATAGACCTCGGCGGCGGAGAAGGCGACGATGGCCGAGCGCGGCGGAAGGCGGGAGAGTTTCACCGGCCCGGCATAGGTGAGCTGGGAGAGGCGGGGGCGGGTCTCGATTTCCACGCCCGGCACCAGCCGCTTGAGCAGCGGCTTGATCGTTTCGGCCCCCAGGAACATGGTTTCCACCAAGCCGCGCGCGTTGAGCAGACGGTCGGTGAAGATATGGCCGCGATCCGGGTCGGCGCAGAGCTGGATCTCGTCCACGGCGAGGAATTCCACCTTGCGGTCGAGCGGCATGGCCTCCACCGTGCAGGAGAACCAGCGCGCCCCGGGGGGCACGATCTTCTCCTCGCCGGTGATGAGGGCGACGTTGCGGATGCCCTTGGCCGCCACCATGCGGTCGTAATTCTCGCGCGCCAGCAGCCGCAGCGGAAAGCCGATGATCCCGGAGGAATGGCTCAGCAGGCGCTCGATGGCGAGATGGGTTTTGCCCGTGTTGGTGGGGCCGAGAACGGCCTTCACCCGGGGCTGGAATGCTGACATGCTGCGGACTTAGGTGGGAACCGGCCTGTGCTTTACAAGCGCAGTGCCGCCAAAGCGGCGGTATGCAGGGCGGGGTTGGCGGAGGCGACGACGTCCCCCGCGGCGCCCAGGCGCAAAGGCTGCCCGGCCCAGTCCGTCACCACGCCGCCGGCGGCTTCCACCACCGGGGCCAGGGCGGCCCAGTCCCAGAGCTTGAGGCTGCATTCGGCCACCACGTCGATCTGCCCCAGGGCGAGCAGCCCGTAGGCATAGGCGTCGCCACCCCAATAGACGCGCTTGGCCGCTGCTTGCAGCTTGGCGAAGCGGGCCGCTTGTTCGGGGGAGAACATCTCCGGCGCGGTGGATGACAGCTCTGCTTCGGCCAGGGTGACGCTCTGGCGGGTGCCGATTGTGCCGCCGAAACCGCCCTTGAAGCGGGCGGGAACGCCGCGTCCGCCGATCCAGCGCTCGCCGGTGATCGGCTGGTCGATGAAGCCCAGCACCGGGGCGCCGTCTTCCAGCAGCCCGAGCAGGGTGCAGAAGGTGGTGCGGCCGGTGATGAAGGCGCGCGTGCCGTCGATGGGGTCGATCACCCAGGTATATTTGGCGTCCGGCCGGTGGGCGGGGAATTCCTCGCCGATGATCCCGAAATCGGGGAAGGCGGCCAGCAGATGCTCGCGCAGAGTCTCCTCGGCTTGGCGGTCGGCCACCGTGACGGGGCTTTCGTCGGATTTGTCGTCCGCCGAGAGGCCGACCCGGAAATGCGGGCGGATGGCGGCACCGGCGGCGTCGAGCGCCGCCTCGGCCGCGGCCACCAGGGCCTCAAGGGAGTTTGGCTGGAGAGTCGGAATTGTGGTTGAGGTAAGCAATGACATCAGCCCGTGTCTGGTCGTTCTTGATTCCGGCGAACGACATGGCCGTACCAGATGCGTAGCTGTTAGGCGCTTTCAGCCAGTCACTCAAGCTATCCGGGGTCCAGGGCTGGCCCGCCTTGGCCTGTACGGCGCTGGAATAGGTGAATCCTGGGGCCGAGAACGCCTTGGCGCCGACGATGCCGTACAGATCGGGGCCGACGCCATTGGGCCCACCTTTGGCGATGCTGTGGCAGGCACTGCATTGCTGCTGGAATACCGCCTGGCCCTTGGCTGTGTCCGCGCTGGCGAACAGGGCGTCGATACCCGGGGCGACAGCGGCGGCGGGGGCGGCAGCCTGGGCCGGCGCGGCGCTTGCGGGGGGCGCGGCGGGGATGGGCAGCGGGCTGGCGGCCAGGGTGCGCAGATAGGCAAGCACGTCGGCGCGGGTCTGGGGGTTATGGATCCCGGCATAGGACATGCCGGTGCCGGAGGCGAAGCTGCTAGGCGAGGTCAGCCAGGCGTTCATGCTGGCGTAATCCCAATTGCCTTTGGCCTTGGCCTTCACAGCATCGGAATAGGAGAAGCCGGCATGGGCGAACATCGGTCCGCCCAGAACGCCATAGAGATTGGGGCCGACGCCATTCGCCCCACCTTGGTTAAGGGTATGGCAGGCGGCGCATTGCTGCTGCACGAAGGCTTGGCCCTTGGCGGCGTCGGCGCTGGCGAGCAGGGGGATGATCGATTCCTGCCCGCCGCTGGGGGCGGCTATGGGGGCGGCGGGGGTTAGCCCGGCAAGTTGGATGGCCGGTTTTTCCGGCGCTTCGTCGGGGATGAAGATATGGGCGATGCGGTTCGCGCCCCAGAGGATGAGTCCCGCCGTTAACACGCCTGCGGCAATCTTGTTACCGAGCAGGCTGTCCTTGCCAGATTTGCCCATGGTTCCCCCAAACATCTTTAGTAATGTGATTGCACTGGACCCTAGAGCGTTTTAGGCAGGCGCGACAAGCAGGATAGAGGTCAGGCTTACGTGACACCGATTATTCTCATCCCCGCCCGGCTCGGTTCCACCCGTTTGCCGGGGAAGGTGCTGGCGGATATCGCCGGGCAGCCGATGATCGTGCATGTGCTGCGCCGCGCGCAGGAGGCGGCTCTTGGCCCCGTGGCCGTGGCCTGTTGCGAGGCCGAGGTGGCCGAGGCCGTGGAGCGCGCGGGTGGTATCGCCGTGATGACCGAGCCCGATTTGCCCTCCGGCTCCGACCGTATCCACGCCGCGCTGCATACGCTGGACCCGGCCGGCCGGCATGATGTGGTGATCAACCTGCAAGGCGATCTGCCGGCGATCGACCCGGCTTATCTCGACAAGGTTCTACGCCCGCTGGAGCTGGGTTATGATATCGGCACGCTCGTCGCCCCCGTGACCAGCGCGGAGGAGGCGCTTTCGCCATCCGTGGTCAAATGCGTGTGCGCCTTCCCCGAGGGGGTGGAGGTCGCTCCGGCGCTGTATTTCTCACGCAACCCGGTGCCTGGAGGCGAGGGGCCGTTGTGGCACCATATTGGCATCTATGCTTACCGGCGCGAGGCACTGGGGCAGTTCGTCTCGCTGCCGCCCTCGGCGTTGGAGCAGCGCGAGAAGCTGGAGCAGCTCCGCGCCCTGGAGGCGGGGATGCGCATCGGCGTGGTCCGCGTGCCGGGCGCGCCGTTTGGGGTGGATACGCCCGCCGACCTTGAACATGCCCGCCGCCTGCTGGGAACCACGCCATGACGATCATCGCCTTCCAGGGCCAGCCCGGCGCTTATTCCGACCTTGCCTGCCGCAACGCTTATCCCGGCGCGCAGACCCTGCCTTGCGAGACCTTCGAGGGGGCGATGGAGGCCGTGCGCGAGGGGCGGGCCGATCTGGCCATGCTGCCGCCGGAGAATTCCATCGCGGGGCGTGTGTCGGACATGCACGCTCTGCTGCCGGAGAGCGGGCTGTCGATCATCGGGGAGAAATTCCTGCGCATCGAACATTGCCTGCTCGCCCCGCCGGGGGCGACGATCGAGGGCATCAAGCGCATCCACTCCCACCCGGTGGCGCTGGGGCAGGTGCGTAAGCTGATCGCCGAACTTGGGGCGACGGCGGTGGTGGAGTACGATACGGCTGGTTCGGCTGAGATCGTCGAGAAGCTGAACAACCCGGAGGATGCGGCGGTGGCGTCGTCCTTGGCCGGGGAACTGCATCATTTGCAAATCCTGCGCCGCAATGTCGAGGATTTCGAGCACAACACCACGCGCTTCTACGTGATGGCGCGGGAGCCCCTGCATCTGGCCCCGGACACGCCGGACCTGATGACGACCTTCGTGTTCAATGTGCGCAACGTGCCGGCGGCGCTATACAAGGCGATGGGCGGGTTCGCGACCAATGGCGTGAACATGACCAAGCTGGAGAGCTACATGCTCAACGGCAGCTTCACCGCCACGCAGTTTCTGGCCGAGGTGGATGGGCACCCAGACCAGCCCGCGATGCGCCACGCCTTCGAGGAGCTGGCCTTCTTCTCCACCGAGATCAAGATCCTGGGTACCTATCCGGCGGATCCCTACCGGCTTAAGCAGCGCCGGAAGAACGGTTAAGCGCTCTCCCGCCGCAGGGCGGCGCCTATGCTGGCGCCGATGATGGAGGCTGCGAGCGTTACGGCGAAGCCCGCCACGTAGCGCAGCCACATTTTCTGCCATGCCAGGGCGAGCATGCCATTGACGAAGCCGCTCTGCCCGCCGATGGCGGCGGCGAAGGCGATGAAGCCCAGATAATACAGCACGTAGAAGCCATAGGGGGTCAAGGCGTTGAGCGTGCCGACCAGCGCGCCACGCCGCCTTGCGATGGCTCCGGCGACGAACCCTGAAACCAGCCCGACAGCCAGCGCCTTGCCGCCGCCCATCATTGTCAGCGTATGGTATTGGAAGCCCGGTGGTCTGTCCGGCAGGTCCTGGAAGGCCAGGAGCTGGATGAGGTGAAACAGTTTTACCCCGAGCTGCACCACCAGCCCGGCCAGAACGGCGGCGGTGAGGCGCCAAGCGGTATTTGTAGAGCGTAAATCCTGGGTCATGTGTGCGGTATAAACGCAAAGGGCCGGGAAATCTCCCGGCCCTATCCGATCAGGTGTTCATCGCGTCGAAGAAATCGGCGTTGCTCTTGGAGTATTTCAGCTTGTCCAGCAGGAACTCCATGGCGTCGGTCGTGCCCATCGGGTTGAGGATGCGGCGCAGCACCCACATCTTGGAGAGCACGGACTTGTCCACCAGCAGCTCCTCCTTACGGGTGCCGGACTTGGTGATGTCGATGGCCGGGAAGGTGCGCTTGTCGGAGAGCTTGCGGTCAAGGATCAGCTCGGCATTGCCGGTGCCCTTGAACTCTTCGAAGATCACCTCGTCCATGCGGCTGCCGGTATCGATCAGCGCCGTGGCGATGATGGTCAGCGAGCCGCCTTCCTCGATGTTACGCGCGGCGCCGAAGAAGCGCTTGGGGCGCTGCAGGGCGTTGGCGTCCACACCGCCGGTGAGCACCTTGCCGGACGACGGCACAACAGTGTTGTAGGCGCGGGCGAGGCGGGTGATGGAGTCGAGCAGGATCACCACGTCGCGCTTATGCTCGACGAGGCGCTTGGCCTTCTCCAGCACCATCTCGGTCACCTGCACATGGCGGGTTGCTGGTTCGTCGAAGGTGGAAGCCACGACCTCGCCGCGCACGGAGCGGGACATGTCGGTGACTTCCTCGGGGCGCTCGTCGATCAGCAGCACCATCAGGAACACTTCCGGGTGGTTGGCGGTGATCGAGGCGGCGATGTTCTGGAGCATCACCGTCTTGCCGGTACGCGGCGGGGCGACCACCAGGGCGCGCTGACCCTTGCCGATGGGGGCGACCAGATCGATGACGCGGGAGGTGTAGTCCTTCTGCTGGCCCTTCACGGTCGGCTCGGCGATCTCCACTTCCATCTTCAGGCGGGAGGTGGGGTAGAGCGGCGTGAGGTTGTCGAAGTTGATGCGGTGTTTCACCGCCTCGGGGGACTCGAAATTAATCTTGTCGACCATCACGAGGCTGAAATAGCGCTCGCCTTCCTTGGGCGCGCGGATCTCGCCATCGACCGTGTCGCCCGTGCGCAGGCCGTAGCGGCGCACCTGGGCGGGGGAGACGTAGATGTCCTCGGGGCCGGGGAGGAAGTTGGCTTCCGGGTTGCGCAGGAAGCCGAAGCCGTCGGGCAGGATTTCGAGCGTGCCATCGCCGTGGATGGCTTGGTCGTTCTCGGCGAAGGCCTTCAGGATGGCGAACATCATGTCCTGCTTGCGCAGCGAGGACGCGTTCTCAACCTCAAGCTCCTCGGCGAGGTTGAGCAGATCAGTCGGGGTTTTTGCCTTTAATTCGGCGAGATGCATGGGGATCCAATCGATGGATTCGCCGCGGCAGAACTGCCGCAACACGGATAGGAGTGTGAGAAAATGCGCCAACCCTGGACGATGGGCGGCACTCGGCACGGACGGCCTGACACTCTAATGGTGCTTTCCCTCAAAAACGTCAAGACGGGGTAGGGTTACAGTCAGTAAGGGAGGGGGCGTGCCCCCTCGGTTAGCTGGCGATGATGAACTCCGCTTGGGTCTGTTCGCGGATCTGCTCAATGGTCACATCCGGCGCGTGTTCCACCAGCACGAGGCCTGGTGAGCTGTCCTTCACCACGTCGAACACGGCGAGGTCGGTGATGATCTTGCTGACCACGCCCTTGCCGGTGAGCGGCAAGGTGCATTGCTTGAGGATTTTCGGCTCGCCCTTGGCGGTGTGCTCCATAAGCACCACCACGCGCGGCACGCCCGCCACGAGGTCCATGGCGCCGCCCATGCCCTTCACCATCTTGCCCGGAACCATCCAGTTGGCGAGGTCGCCGTTTTCGGCCACCTGCAGCGCGCCGAGGATGGAGATGTTGATATGCCCGCCGCGGATCATGGCGAAGCTGGCGGCGGAGTCGAAGAAGCTGGTGGTCGGCAGTTCCGTCACCGTCTGCTTGCCGGCGTTGATGAGGTCGGCATCCTCCTCGCCCTCATAGGGGAAGGGGCCCATGCCCAGCATGCCATTCTCGGACTGGAGCTGGATGGTCATGCCCGGGGGGATATGGTTGGCCACCAGCGTGGGAATGCCGATGCCGAGATTGACATAGAACCCGTCCTGCAGCTCGGCGGCGGCCTTGGCGGCCATCTGGTCGCGTGTCCAGGGCATGATTACGCCTCCTTCTTGCGCACGGTGCGCTGTTCAATGCGTTTCTCGACATGGTCGAGCTTGACGAGGCGTTTGACGAAGATGCCCGGGGTGATGATGTGATCCGGGTCGATCTCGCCCGGCTCGACCAGATGCTCGACCTCGGCGACCGTCATTTTCGCGGCGGTGGCCATCATCGGGTTAAAGTTGCGGGCAGTCTTGCGGTAGATCAGGTTGCCCTCGGTATCGGCCTTATAGGCGTGGACGATGGCGAGATCCGCGAACAGGCCGGTTTCCATCACGTAATGGCGGCCGTTGAACTCGCGGGTCTCCTTGCCCTCGGCGATGGCCGTGCCGTAGCCGGTGGCGGTGAAGAAGGCGGGGATACCCGCACCACCGGCGCGGATGCGCTCGGCCAGCGTGCCCTGCGGGTTGAACTCGATCTCCAACTCGCCGGAGAGGTATTGCTTGGCGAAGGTGGCGTTCTCGCCCACATAGGAGGAGATCATCTTGCGGATCTGCCTGGTTTCCAGCAGCACGCCAAGGCCAACGCCGTCGATGCCCGCATTGTTGGAGATGACGGTGAGGTCCTTCACGCCGGACTCCCTGATCGCGCCGATCAGCGTCTCGGGGATGCCGCATAGACCAAACCCGCCGGACATGATCGTCATGCCGTCGCGCAGCAGCCCGGAAAGGGCTGTAGTGGCGTTGGGGTAAACTTTACTTACGGCCATGTTTCCTCGCTTGTTGCGTGGTTTGCCTCAACGGATCGCCACGGCTTTCATCCCCGCGAAGGGGTGTGGCTGTCAAGCCGCCGCTACGGCAAAGAAAAAGCCCGGAACCGTTGCCGGTTCCGGGCTCAATCAGGCTAGAAGCGGCTTAGCGCTTAACTAGGCAGGCGAGCGTTACCGCTCGACGCACATGGCAACGCCCATGCCGCCGCCGATGCACAGCGTGGCGAGGCCCTTCTTGGCGTCGCGGCGCTTCATCTCGTGCAGCAGGGTGGTGAGGATGCGCGCGCCCGAGGCGCCGATCGGGTGGCCGATGGCGATGGCGCCGCCGTTCACGTTCACCTTCGCGGGGTCGAGGCCGAGATCCTTGTTCACGGCGCAGGCCTGGGCGGCGAAGGCCTCGTTGGCCTCGACCAGGTCGAGATCGGCGACCGACCAGCCAGCGCGGGCCAGGGCCTTCTTGGAGGACGGGATCGGGCCGGAGCCCATCACCGCCGGGTCCACGCCCGCGGTGGCGAAGCTGGCGATGCGGGCCAGCGGGGTGAGGCCGCGGGCGGCGGCTTCCTTGGCGCTCATCACCAGCAGCACGGCCGCGCCGTCGTTGATGCCGGAGGCGTTGCCGGCGGTCACGGTGCCGTCCTTGGTGAAGGCGGGCTTGAGCTTGGCCATGGTCTCGGTGGAGGCGTCGTGGCGGATGTACTCGTCCTGGTCCACCACGACATCACCCTTGCGGGTGGTCAGGGTCACCGGGGCGATCTCGTCCTTGAACTTGCCGGCCTTCTGCGCGGCGGAGGCCTTCTGCTGCGAGGCCAGGGCCAGGGCGTCCTGCTCATCGCGGCTGATCTGCCAGTGTTTGGCCACGTTCTCGGCGGTGACGCCCATGTGATAGCCGTTGAAAGCGTCCCACAGGCCGTCCTTGATCATGGTGTCGATCAGGTTGGTGTCGCCCATCTTGGTGCCGGAGCGCAGATAGGTGGCGTGCGGCGAGAGGCTCATGCTCTCCTGCCCACCGGCGGCGACGATCTTGGACTCGCCGGAGAGCACCTGCTGGGCCGCCAGCGCCACGGCGCGCAGGCCCGAGCCGCAAACCTGGTTGATGCCGAAGGCGGTCTTGTCGTCCGGGATGCCGGCGAGGCGGGCGGTCTGGCGGGCGGGGTTCTGGCCCTGGGCGGTGCTCAGCACCTGGCCGAGAATGACTTCGTCGATATCGGCGGGGGAAAGCCCGGCACGCTCGATGGCGGCCTTGAGCGCGACGCTGCCGAGGACATGCGCGGGGGTGGAGCCGAAGGCGCCGTTGAAGCTGCCGACGGCGGTGCGGGCAGCCGAGACGATGACGATGTCTTCCATTATTTGTTCCTTCTGGTTGGCACTCGTTGCGCGGGCACTCTTTGCGCTAGCGGATCATAGGCTGTGGACCCAGTCAGCGAAAGGTCGCCAGAGTGAAGTTTCCGATGCGGAGCCCGCGACCATGCCTATATGCCCAGCCTTGGGTTGGAGGATAGTGGCTTGGGGAAGCCGCGCCGCCAAGGCCTGGGCGGAGACGGCGGGAACCAGCCTGTCCCGCGCCGGAATGGCGCAAAAGGCGGGCAGGGCGAGCTGGGCAGGGTCCACCACCTGGCCGGCCACGCGCCATTGGTTGCGCACGGTGTTGTTGGCCACGTACCAGCCGCCAAGCGTCTCGCGCGCCACCGGGGCGGCCAGGGGCACGCCGTCGGCCAGCCAGTCCTCCATGGCCACGAAGCGCTGTGCCCGGGGCAGGGTTTTGTCCTGCGCGGCGAAGTCCCGGTATTTGTCGCCCACGCCGTAGGGATCGACCATGGCGAACAGGGTGTTCAGGGCGTCGATGGGCAGGGTGCTGGAGAATTGCAGCATCATCTCGATGGCGGGCATCGCCTCGCTGATGCGCTTGGGCAGGGTGGCGTCGGCGGCGTGGAAATCCCACGGCGTGGCGAGCAGGGCCAGCGCGCGGACTTTGCCGGTGCCGGATTGCTGGGCGCGGAGCGCCGAGGCCAGGGCCAGCAGCCCGCCCATGCAGTATCCGGCCAGAATGACCGGACCGGGAATGGCCGCCAAGGCGCGTTCAAGCCGTCCGGCGATGTAGTCGGTCAGGGAGAACTGGCGCTCGACTTGGCCTGGCCAGCCCCAGTCCAGCAGATAGGGGTGCAGGTTCTGGGTGCCGAGGAAGCGCAGCATGGAGCCGCCTTCCATCAGGTCCAGGATGTAGGCGCGGTTGATCAGGCTGGGGACGAACAGTACGGAGGGGCCTGTGCCGCCGTAATCCAGCAGCTGGGTTTCCTCCTCCTCCCAGATGGCCGGCGGGGGGCGCAGCTCACGCATATAAGGGGCGCTGCGATACGCGGCGATGCCCGCGATCAGCGCCCGGTCCCGGCGCAGGATCTCCTCAAGAGTTGTCTGCTGGGCCGCCGGGTTGGGGGGATTGTCTGGCCAGGAATTCGCCCAGACGCTGTTCCAGTTCAGCGACGCGGCGCTTGAGCTGCTCGACCTCATCCACGCCAGGCTGAGATGCAGCATCAGTGGCCGAGGCCCGCGCCGGCTGAGCGGCGCTGGGGCTTCCGGACGGCGAGTGGTCATGCGGCAAATACGCAGCGGCAGCGTTTGCCGCCTGCGCCCATAACGCCAAGGTCGAGGCCCAGGTCTCGCGCAGTTCCCGGTCCGCCGCCATGGCGGTTAGCTCGCTCTGCCATAGGACTATGAAATCCCTGGCAAGGTTGTCGTCCATCGTACATTCGGCCCCTGCATGCCCGCCGGCGACTCCTAGCGCGGCCTGGAAAAATCCGCCATAAGTGTAATGCGCCAGTACACTGTGCAACGCACAAATTTCGTGTTTGAATAAAAACGTCTCGCCGCAAACCGGCGAAAATGGGATGGAAGAAAAAAATTCATGACCGAAAGCGCCGATTCCAAGACACAGCCCGTGGTTGTTAAAAAATACGCCAATCGGCGGCTCTATAACACCGAAAGTTCAAGCTATATAACCTTGGACAATCTGGCGGAAATGGTCCGCAAGGACCGTGATTTCGTGGTTTACGACGCGAAATCCGGCGAGGATATCACCCGCAGCGTGCTGACTCAGATCATCGTGGAAGAAGAGGGTAAGGGCAACGCCCTGATGCCGACGAACTTCCTGCGCCAGCTGATCGGTGTTTACGGCAGCAACGTTCCCAACATGTTGCCACGCTATTTCGAGCAGGCGATGGAGAACCTCGCCCGCCAGCAGGAGAGCGTGCGCGCCACGGTGAGCAAGACCTTTGGGCCCTTCATGCCGCCGGGGATCGAGGAAGTCGGCCGCAAGAACATGGAGATGATGGAGCGCGCCATGGCGCTGTTCTCTCCGTTCTACCGGGAAGGCGAGGCAAAACAGGCCCAAACCCCGGCGGCGAAAGCCCCCCAGGAGGCGCAGGAGGAAATCACCAACCTGCGCGCCGAGGTGGAGCGGCTGCAGCAGGAATTGGCGGCCCTGCGCGGCCAGAACAAATAAGGTTTACCCTGGCCCCGGGGCCGCATGGACGGCCCTGGGAGCATCGGCTAGAGAATCTGAGTATGAGACATTTTCGTTCTACGGCCCTCGGTCTGGTCCTGTGTTTGGGGGCCGGACCTGCTTTGGCGCAGATATCGATGGGCGGCGGCGGCGCGCCTCAGCCGCAGGCTCGCACCCCGGATATCGCGCCCCCCGCAGTGCCGGGTGCCGGTGCCGGAGCGCCTCTGGCCACGGGGCCGAAAATGCAGCAGCCAGCCTCGGGCGACCCGACGGCCGCGCTGTTCACCGCGATCAACAAGGGCGACTATAGCGGCGCGCAGGATGCGCTGGGCCGTGGCGCGGACCTGAACGCGAAGAACCAGTTCGGGGAAACGCCGCTTGATCTGTCGATTTCTTTGAATCGTAATACGATCACCTTCCTCTTGCTGCAGACTCGCAACGAGATGGGCGGGATGTCTGGCCCGGTGGGGCCGACTTGGACCCTAGGCAACCCCGCGCCGGCGCCGGTGCATAAGGGGAAGACGAAGGAAGCGAACCCCGCTCCCGCCCCCCATGCCGTGGCGCCTAAGCCGGTGCCGCATCATGCGGCTCCCGCCGCGATAGGGAACAAGGGCACGCCCAATCCGCAGGCAGGCTTCCTGGGTTTCGACCCGAAGAACTGAGCCAACGGCTCAGCTTTCGGGTGTCCAGCGTGAGACCTCGATTTCGCCTTCCCGTATGGGAGGTGGGGTCGGCTTTGTGCCGCCCTGCGAGCGCCAGCGCTGCATGCGCCACACATAGGCCAGAACCTCGGCGCAGGCGCGGTACAGCGCCACCGGCACATGCTCGCCGGGTTCCACATGCCGGTACACGGCGCGGGCCAGAGGCGGAGCCTCCACCACCGGAATACCTAGCCCCCGGCCGCGTGAGACGATCTCTTGCGCCAGCAGCCCCACGCCCTTGGCAAGCAGCATCGGGGCTTTGTCCGACCCTCGGCGGTAGCGGATGGCGCAGGCGTAATGCGTGGGGTTGGTGACGATGACCGACGCCTCGGGGATGCGCTTCATCTGCCGGGCGCGGGCCATCTTCCGCGCCAGCTGGCGTTGGCGGCCCTTTACATGCGGGTTGCCAGCGGCTTCCTTCATTTCCTCGCGGATCTCGGTGTCCGACATCTTCAGCTTTTGCCGGTGCAGCCAGTATTGCAGCCCCAGATCGCCCGCCGCGAACAATGCCAGCACCATGCAGATGGCGGTGATAACCTGTAACGTGATGCCGATGACCGGCCCGGCATTGGGGAAGGGCAAAAAGCCGAGGCCGACGAAGTCATCCTCACGCAGCCAGATGGACAGCGCTCCCACCCCGCCGATGACAACAAATTTGACGATGGATTTGCCGGTTTCGACAAAGCTGGATTTGGAGATGATCTGACCCAGCCCGGTCTGGGGCATGAGCTTCGAGGCGTCGAACTTGAGCAATTGCAGCGCGAAGACCCAGCCGCCGGAGGCCAGGCTGGTGGCGAGCGCGATGGCGGCGATGAGCGCCAGCAGCGGGAAGATGGCGCTGAACATTTCGCCGCTCCAGCTGGCGGCGGCGGCGGGGCTGGAGGTGCCGGCACTAGCGAGCCAGGCAGCGCAGTCATCTTGCAGATGCGCGCCGATGTCCGCCGCGGCGCCCAGTGTCAGCAACGTGATGACGACGACCCCCGCGGCCTTGGGCAGATCCGCTGAGCGGCGGACGTCACCGCGTTCGGCGGCCTGGGCGAGGCGGCGCTCGGTTGGGGCGTGGTGTTTGTCGCCGCTGTCTTCAGCCATGGGGCAGCAGCGCGGTCACCGCGTCCATACAGGTGGTGGTGAGGTGCGCCGCCGCCGGGCCGATGGCCGGAAGGCTGGCGGTGGTGACCCAGAGCCCGGCTAGGATGAGCAGCGGGAAGCCGATGGAGAGCAGATTCATGCTCGGGGCGAAAATGGTGGTGAGGCCCACGGTGAGGTTGACGCAGAGCGATACAGCCACCACCGGCAGCGCCAGCCCCAGTGCCGCGCTGAACAATGTGCCCCCCAGCCCGGCGAGGCTGGCCCAGGAGGAGAGCGGCGCCACGCCGATGCCATGTGCGAAGGAATGGGCCAGGGCGGAGAACAGCCAGAGCGGACCACCCGCCGCCATGAAGCCGAGCAGCCCGGCCCAGAGCATGACGTCGTAAAGGACCGGCGTGATGCCGGAGGATTCGCGGAATTGAAGTTCGGCGAAGGAGAGACCCATGGAGAGGCCAGCGATTTCGCCCGCGCAGGCGATGGCGGTGACGACGATCTGCATCACCATGCCCAGTAGCGCGCCATAGGCGATCTGTACGATGCCCGCGTAAATTGCGCTGAACGGATCGGCCGGGAAGGGCGGCAGGTCGGGCAGCCACATGGCCAGAGCAGCGGCATATGCGGCGGCGAGGATGGACTTCACCATGGAGGGAATCATGGCAGAGCCGTACAGCGGTGCGGTGAGGAACAAGCCAGTGATACGCAAGAACGGCCACAGGAAATGGCCGAGCCAAAGCATGATCTGGGCTTGGTCTAGTACCATGACTGTCGCACCAGCGTCGGGGCGTGAGTGATGAAAAGCGTAGCCATGGTCTCGAATATATTGAGCGCACCAAAACCGCCGGTGAGTGCGAGGATGATTAAGGCAAAGGTTTTGGGCAGCAAGGCGAAGGTGGCGTCCTCGATCTGCAACGCGCCTTGCAGCAGCGAGGTGATAAGGCCCACCAACACTAGAATCAGGATGAGCGGCGCCGTGGCATTGAAGGCGGTGCCCATCGCCTCATGCAGCAGCTTAATGTAGAGCGGCATGGTTAATGCCCTCCCACGAAACTGTTGGCGAGTGTGCCCAGAACCAGAACCCAGCCATGGATGGAGACGAACATCAGCAGCTTCAGTGGCAGCGAGATTAGGGTCGGCGAGACCATGATCATGCCGAGCGACATGAGGATGGAGGCAACAGCAAGATCGATGAGGACGAAGGGGATGTAGATGAGGAAGGAAATCTGAAATGCGGTTTCCAGCTCGGAGGTGGCGAAGGCCGGAACCAGCACGGTGAACGGAACGGATTTCGGGTCCGCGTAATGCCCACCGGAAAGATCCACGAAAAGATGCAGCGGTGCCTTGCGGGTTTGCGCGAGCATGAAATCCTGGATCGGCGGTTCGGCAGCGGTAACAGCCTGGGAGAAGGTGATTTGCCCGGAGAGATAGGGGTTGAGTGCCTTATCCTGCTCCTGCTGAATAACGCCGCGCATCACGAAGACGGTCATCGCCAGCGCCAGCGCGGCCAACACCATGTTAGGCGGCGTGGTCTGCATCCCCAAGGCCTGACGGAGCACCGAGAGTACGATGATGATGCGGGTGAACGAGGTCATCAACAGGATCAGCCCCGGCAGAAAGGCCAGTGTGGTGATGACCAGTAGGCTCTGCACGTTGAGCGAGTAGGACTCGCCCCCGTTGGCGGCCAGGGCATTGACGATGGTGAGCGCGGCGGGGCTAGTCATGGCCACAGAGTCTCCCGATGGCGGTGATACCGCCGCGGCTGACACCGATGAGGAAGCGCTGCCCTTCGGCTTCGGCGATAACGAGGCTGTGCTGAGCGCCGAGCTGGCGGGTGGCCAGCACGCTGATGGGCTGGGTGGCCGCGTTGAGTTTTTGCCCCCATGCCGTACCGCGCAGCCGCCGCAGCAGGAACGCAGCCCCAACCAGCACGAAGAGGATGACGAGCAATGCCGCGATGCTGGAGGCGGCGCTGCTCAGGCTTGCCGTGTCCATCGGTTCAGTTCTGCTCGACCAAGTTGGTGATGTAGGCGGCGGTGAACGGGTTGGGCGGGGTGTAGTTGGCGGCGCTGTTCAGTACCGTATTGGCAATGTCGAGACAGTTTTTGCTCAACGCGTCATGCGTGCTGGGGTCGGTAAGAGATTTTGCCGTCTGCGACATGAGCAGGTTGATGACCTGCGCCTTGATGATGGGCTGCAGATTGGTGAAGGTGGTGACGGCATTCTGGTCGAAGGTTGAGAATTGCAGTGTGATCTGGATGTAGCTGCTGGCCGGATCATTGCTGTCTGCGGGAACGCTTACGACGACATCATTCAACTGAGCGAAATAGATCGGCTTGGGCGGTGCTGGGGCGGCTGGGGTTGCTGCGTTGTGATGGTGGCCTAGGGTAAGAAAGGCGACCGTGCCGCCAATACCTCCGGCCAGCAACACCACAGCCCCAGCAGCGATGAGGATGATTTTTTTCATGATGAAACCTTAGACGGATTGAAGCAGGGAATCGAACATCGTGCGCGCGGCGCTGATGACCTGGGCCGCGGCTTGGTAGGCTTGCTGGTAATTGGTCAGGGTTACGGCCTGTTGGTCTGTATTCACCCCGGCCACGGTCTGCAGGTTGGTGGTGGCGGTGGAAACTTGCGTGGAGGTGGCGGTAGCCAGATTCTGCGCGGCGGAGGCATTGGCGCCTAGCCCAGTGGATAGACCAACAAAGGCCTGCTCCAGCGTACCAGCGGTGGTGGCGCTCGGTGTACTCCAGAGTGTGGCCATGCGCTGGGCATTGCTGCCGCTGGAGCTGTCGCCGGGGGTAAGGGTAAGGGTGTCGCCGCTGGCGGGCGTGCCGGTGATGGGCAACTGCCAATACTGGCCCGATGCCGCGCCGGAGTTGGGGTAGGTGATGGCGATATTGCCGCCATTGCTGCCCAGCGTGCCGCTGGCGATGGCGGGGGTGGTATTGCCAGCGACGCTCACCGTGTAGCTGGTGGATGAGGTGAAGTTGAGTTGCAGATTCTGCCCGTAATAGCTGGCGGGAATCACTGCTGCGTTGCTGGCCGGGGTGCTGGTTACGGTGTCGGTGCCGGTGGTGATTGTGCCGGCATTGCTGTTGGTAATCGAGCCATCGCTTTGCAGCACGCCGGTCGTGGGCACATAGGGGTCGGCGGCGGCGATACCGCCGGCCTGGGTGGCGGCAACGCTGATGCCCGCGGCGGCATTGGGCGAGGGGTTGAGCGTGTATTGGTCGCCATTGGCTGGGGTGCCGGTGATGGTGAGAGCCATGCCGGCGAGCGTCGGCGGGGTGCCGCTGGCGCTGTAGCTCTGGCCGCTGGCTTGGTCGGTTGCCGCCCAGCCATTGGCCGTGGTGTAGCTGAGCAGGAAAGGCCCGCCATCGATGGGCAGGGCGCTGCTATCGCTGATGGCGGCGCTGACTGTGGCGGTGCCGGTGTTGCTGCTGCTGGCGGCCACGCTGGGGGCGGGAACCGAGAACAGCGCCTGGCCTTGCGCGCCGCTGGGCGTAAGGCCCTCGGCCTGCGAGGTGTTCACCTTACCGGCAAAGACGGCCGCCAGCGTGTCCAGGGATTGCAATGCCGCATTGCCGGACTGGATGTTGCCGATGGCGGCGCCTAGGCTGCCGTCATTTTCGGTGAGGGTGACGGGTACCGCATTGGTGCCGGCGGTAATGGTGGGCGTGCCGGAGTTTGTGGTGCTGGTGACTAAGGCCTGGGGGCCACTCTGGTCGAGCAGCACCGTGCCGCCGGTGGTGACGATCATCGAACCATTGCTTTGCGGCAAGGTAGTCACGGGCAGGAATTGCGAGAGTGAGTTCAGTGCCGATTGCTGCTGGTCGAGCAGGGAGGGATCATGGGGTGTCTGCGTCAGCCCTTTGTTGATGGTGGCAAGCTTGTTGAGCAGATTGTTGGCCGAGGTGACGCCGGTGGAGAGAGATTCGTTCGCCGATGCGTTGGCGGTGGCGATATTCTGCGCTGCGCTCTGGAAGGAGCTGGTCACGGTTTGGGCGTCGGAGAGTACGGTCTGGCGCTGCGCGGTGCTGGTGGGGTTGGAAGCCAGCGTGCTGACATTCTCGAAGAACTGGTTGGTGGCGGCTTGTACGTCGCCGTTATTGGTTAGCGCGTTGGAGAGGCTGGTGAGCGCCGTGGATTGCGACGAGGCGGCGGCATTGGCGCTGTTGGCGTTGCGCAGCTGCGCCGCGGCAAAGCCGCTGGCGGCGCGCACGATCTGTGCCGTCTGCACGCCGCTGCCCGGCTGATTGGGCGCGCCCACCGCGGTGGTGGCGTTCAAGCTCTCCGCCGCATAGCCGGAGGTGGTGGAATTGGCGATGTTGTTGGAGACCGTGGAAATGCCGGCCTCGAACAGATCGAGTCCCGAAAGGGCGGTGGAGATGGCGCTGTTGATGCCGGTCATGGTTTGCCTGCCGTGCTTGCGATTGAGGAAGTGCCGCCAATGGCTTGCAGAACCTGAGCCATGAGCGGGGATTGTGCGATGTTGACGATCTTGGAGGCGTAATTCGTGTCGGTCGCGTAGCCGCCGGATTGCAGCGCCTGGGCGAAGCCGGCGACCGTGTTTTGCCCAGTGGCGGTGGAGAAACCGGATTGGATGAGCCCGACATAATCGGAAATACTGTCGGCAAGGTCTGAATAATTACGGAAGCTAGCGGTTTGCGGTGTCAGCACGCCGTCGATCACCTCATGCGTGGCGCGCATGGTGCCGGACTCGCCACCGCTCGCCTTCACGCCGAAGATGTTGTTGCCCGGCGCGGCGGCACCCCAGCCGGTTTCCAGCGCCGTTTGCGCCAGCACCGCTACCGGCGGCACGCCCAGAGCCTGCGCCGCCTGGGTGATTTGCGGCCAAACGGATTTGGCGAAGTTCTTGGCTTGGGTCACCAGATCCGTGGCGGGCTGTGTGACTTCCGGTGCCGCTTCCAGGGCTTCCGTTTGGATGGTGGCGTTGACCGTTCCGGTTCCGGCGCTGGGCAGCGCGGTGGCAAGCGGCATGGGTGCGGCGGATACGGTGGCGGGAGCCTCGCTGGCGCCGCCGCCGATCTGGCGCGTGGTGGCGGTCAGCAGGCCGTTGTCGTATTTGCTGAAATCGTTCTGGGCGAGATTCCATAGGAACATGCTCTGGAAATCGCCACCGCCCGCGCCCAAGGCATCGGGCGACATGCCGTTCTCGTTCATGGAGGAGAGCATCTCGTACCACAGCATGCCAGCCACATGCTCCACCGTGGTGGAGAAGCTTGGCTTTTGCGGTGTGGCGTTGCCAAAAGCATGTGGTGCGGAGAGGAGCATCTCAGATTACCTTGATGTTGCCGTTGATCGCGCCAGCCTGCTTCAGCGCCTCGATGATGGCGATGAGATCGGACGGCGAGGCACCGACCGCGTTCAGTGCCGCCGCCACATCTTGCAGCGTGGCCGCATGCGGTAGGTTGATGACCTGGGCCTTGCCTTGCTTGGCACTAACCACGGTGTTCTGCACACCAACCGTGACGCCGTTGCTGAACGGCCCAGGCTGGCTCACGGCATTCTGCGTCTGGATGTTCACGGTCAGGTCGCCGTGGCTGACCACGGCGGGGCCGAGGCTCACGCCTGCGTTCATCACGATGGTGCCGCTCTGGGCATCCACGATGATGGTTGGCGGTTGCTGTGGCGTGGTGATCGGCAGGGACAGGACATTGGCCATGAAGCGCATAGGGTTTTGGCCATTGGCATTAATATCGACCTCGCCGGGCGAGGCCGCCGAGGCCGCATTGCCACCATAGGCAGCGTTGATGACATCGCTGATGCGCTGGGCTGTCTCGAAGCTTGGCGTATCCAGCAGCAGGGCCGAGTTGCCGTTGATATTGTAATTTGCCTGTATGGTATTGGAGAGAATCGCGCCGCCGGGCAGATTGCCTACCGTTGGTACGTTCACGCTGGTGGTATTGCCGCCAGCCGAGGTGGCGAAACCGCTGACCAGAAGAGGCCCCTGCGCTTGGGCATAGACTTGCCCATTGCCGCCCCGCAACGGCGTGGGCAGCAGCACGCCGCCGGCAATGGAGGTTGCGTTGCCGATGGCGGAGACCGTGACATCGACATGCTGTCCGGCATGGGCGAAGGCCGGAACCTCGGCCGTGACCATCACCGAGGCAACGTCATAGGGCTGCATGGTGGTCACGTTGGTCATGGAGATGCCCATGTTGCGCAGCATGTTCAGGATGGTCTGCTGCGTGTACGGCACCTGGGTTGTCTGGTCCCCCGTACCCGCCAGGCCCACGACGAGACCGTAGCCGTAAAGCTGGTTGGTGGGCGCACCCGCCACGGTGACGAGCTGGCCGATGGTGGTGCTGTCAGCCAAAGCCACTGGTGCCGCCAGGGCCAATCCGCAAAACGCCGCTGTGCAGGCAAGGAGGAGAATGTGCGGTTTCAAAATGGAGAGACCTTATTGAGGATCTGGTGAAGCCAGGGGACGTCGTGCGCACCGTTGATCGGCCCATTGCCGACATATTGCACGTTCATGTCGGCCACCTGATTTGAACTGATGGTGGCGTTGGCGGTGATGTCCTCGGGACTGGCATAGCCGGTGACGACAATGCTGATGACATTGCCATTGATGTTCACATTGGTCCTGCCCGAAAGCGCGAGTGTGCCGTTGGGATCAACCTGGGTGATGACGGCTTCCACTTGGCCGCTGATGTTGTTGGCGGCTGTGTTGGTCCCGGCACCGGTATATTCCTGGTCGGAATTGGCGTTGACCTCGGGCTCCAGGCTGCCGCCGTTGATATGGCCGAAGCTCATAGGCACGCCCATGAAGCTGGTCATGGAATCGGCGAGTTTGCCGGTGCGCTTCAGCGCGGCGTCATCAACATTATTGGCGGTACTGCTGGTGACGATGTTGATGGTGACGAGATTACCCACTCGCCAGTCGCGCCGGGGTTCGTAGAGCGAACCGGAGGTGGCGACCGGGAAAACCGACCCGTCGGTAACCTGCTGTTGTGGCTGTACGTCCACGGGGAACGAGGCCGGGGCCACCAGCGCTGGCGGACCCGGCGGCTTGGTGGCACAGGCGGCAAGTGCCAGCAGGGCGACGAGGGTGGGCAGGGGCTTCATGCGCCGGCGGCGGCCTGAGCCAGGTAGTTGAGCTGGTTGTCGATGGCGCTGGCGGCCTGCGTGCCAAGCTGATAGGCGCGCTCGGCCGAGATCATGTTCACCATGCTCTGTACCACGTCCACATTCGAGGATTCGAGATAGCTCTGGTTGACGGAGCCCAGCCCGTTGCTCTGCGGCGAACCGGTGATGGCGTTGCCGGAGGAGGTGGTGTAGGCGAACAGATTGCCGCCCAACGGTTGCAGGCCCTGCGGATTAACGAAGCTGGCGAGCTGGATCTGGCCGATCTGTGTAGCGGTGGAGGAGCCCGGCGTGGTGACGGAGACCGTGCCGTCGGTACCGATGGTGACCGAGGTGGCGTTGGATGGGACGGTAACGCCGGGGATAACCTGATAGCCAGAGGAGGTGACGAGCTGGCCGGACTGGTTGAGCTGGAAGGAGCCGTCGCGCGTATAGGCCGTCTGGCCATTGGGCTGTAGCACCTGGAAATAGCCGGTGCCGTTGATGGCGAGGTCCAGCGGGTTGCCGGTGCTGGTGAGCGTGCCCTGGGTCAGCGTGTCCTTGATCGAGGCGACCTTCACGCCGGTGCCGAGTTCCAGCCCCGAGGGATAAACGGTCTGGCTGGTGGAGTTGGCGCCGGGCTGGATTCCGTCCTGGTACAGCAGGGTCTGGAATTCCGGTGTCTCGGACTTGAAGCCCGTGGTGTTCACGTTCGAGAGGTTGTCGGCGATCGTGTCCATCATCGTCTGGCTCGCGGTCAGGCCGGTGGCGATCGTATCCAGCGCGTGGTTCATGCGGTTGCTCCGTTGGCAAAGATGGCGGGCATGGTTTTGGTCATCCCTGCGCCAGCAAGGTGTTCAGTCCTTGGGCTGCGCTGGACTGGGTTTTCATCATGTCCGTTTGCAGCTGGTAGGAGCGGCTAGAGTCGATCATTTCGATCATGCTCTGCGTTGGGTCGGCGTTGCTGTCGTTCAGATAGCCCTGATGCAGGGTACCGTTGGTCGAGGGCGTGAGCGTGACACCTGCGGGCGGGCTGTAGAGTGAGCCTGAGAGTGGGGTGAGCGTGCCGGACGGCGTGGAGACCAAGCCGATCTGCCCGTAAGTCTGCGCTGGGCCGGAGGGGTTGGAGAGCGGTACGCCGGACACGGTGCCATCCATGCCGATCTCCAGCTTGGAGAGTTGCGGTAGGCTGATGGGTTGCCCGCCGGTGCTAAGGATCGGGTTACCGGCGGAGTCGGTCAGGATACCGTCGGACGAGACTTGCATCGTGCCGTTGCGTGTCAGCGCCGTGCCGTTGCCGGTTTGCACCTGCAGCCAGGAATCGCCGCTGAGCGCCACGTTCATGGGGTCGCCTGTGCGGTTTAGTGCGCCTTGGGTGAGGTCTGGTCCGGGGGTGAGGGCGGTGGCGTCCCCGCCCGCCGGGGCATTTGTCCCCTGGTAGAGAGAGGCCTCCGTCATCGCCTGCACCGCGGCGTAACCGGGGGTTTGCGCGTTGGCCAGGTTGCTGGCCATCGCCTGCATGCGCGCGGTGATGGATTGCAGCCCGGCCATGCCGGTGTAGAGGGAGTCCGTCTGCATGGGTTAGATCTGCACCAGGCGCTGGGCGTCGCTCTGCTCGGTCTGGATAACCGAGGTATTGGCCTGGTACGCCTGCTGATACTGGATGAGAGACACGAGCAGCGAGGAGGTGGAGGCGTTGGAGGATTCCAACTCGCCGCCGGCAAGTGTGCCAGCCAGCCCGGTGCCCGGCGTGTTGACCACGGGCTGCCCCGAGGTGGAGGACGCCGTATACAGATTGCCGGTGGCCGGGGTCAGGCCCTCGGCATTGATGAAATTGGCGAGGGCCAGCTTGCCTGCACTCACCGTCTGGCCGTTGGAGTAGGTGGATTTGATCGAGCCGTTGCTGGAGATGGTGGTGCCGCTGTAGCTGCCGGCGGCGTAGCCGTCATTGGTCAGGCCGGCCACCGAGAAGCTTTGCGCCGCCAGCGTACTGCCAGTGAAGTTCATGTTGACGTTGGAGGCGGCGGAACCATTGCCCCAGTTCGCGCTGAGTGTCGCCGGGCTGCCGGAGGATAGCGCACCGGATGAGGTGAAGTTCAGGGTTGTCAGCGTCTGCGGTGTGCCAACACTGGTGCCGTTGGCCAGTTGGGGCTGAGCGTATACCGTCCACTGGTTGGAGCCGTTGTTTGCGAAATAAAGCTGCGTCTTGTTGGCGTTGCCGAGTGAGTCATATGTGACCACCGAAGTGGTTTCGTTATAGCTCGACGGGTCCGACGCGCTGAAGGGTGTGGTTGTGGGCGTGGTGTCCCCGGAGTTGAGGCTGAGCGTGACGCCCAGATTGCTCGTGGCGTTAGCGGCCATCGAGCCGGTGTTGATGGTGACGGGGCCCAGTGTGCCGGAAAGCGCACCGCCGGTGGTGGCGGCATAACCCTGCACGGTGGCGCCGTTCAGCGTCTCCAGCGTGCCGTTGGAGCTGAGCTGGAATGCACCGTCACGCGTGTATTGCTGCGTGCCGTTATTACTGACGATGAAATAACCATTGCCCTGGATCGCCGCATCCAGCGAGTTGCCAGTGGCGGTGAGATTGCCCTGGGTTAGGTCGGAGGAGATACCCTCGGTGGCAGTGCCGATGCCCGGCATGTTGGTGGCATTGGCGGGGTATACGTCCTCGAATAGAGCCGTCTGGCTCTTGAACGCGGTGGTGCTGGCATTGGCAAGGTCGTTGGAAACGGTGTTGAGGCCGGTTTGCGCGCCAAGCAGACCTGACAGGGCGGTTTGCATAGTCATGAGGAGGCTCCAAGAACGGTTTGAACAGAGGAAACGGGAATGGTGGTCGCGGAACCAGCCACGTTGAGCGTGGGCGAGGTGCTGGAGAGATTCACGCCCTGCACGGTGTAAACAGTATATGGCGTGGTGGTGACGGCGGCGCCGGTGCTGTCTGATGCCGTAACATTGTAGGTATAGCTGGTGCCAGCCGTGCCGCCGCTCCAAGAGAAATCCTGCTGTCCGGCGGAGAGCGCGCCAAGGTTCAGCGTGGTGGCGATGCTGCCATCGGAATTCATGATTGTGACGGTGGTGTTCTTGGTGGCGCCGGCTAGGTTGAACGCACCGTCGGCGGTACCATTCGTTCCGGAAATGAGTGTGTTGCCCGTAACCGCCACCTGTTTGCCCACCAGCGATGAGGCCTGCGCGATTTGGGCAGCGCCCGTGCTGGTGGAGAGGTTGGAAAGTTTGGTATTGAGCGAGTCGATGCCGTTGACCGTGGAGATGGCTGCGAATTCGGAGGCCATCTGCGTCGGGTCCGCCGGGGATGTGGGGGATTGATACTTCAACTGCGCAGTCAGCAATTGCAGGAAATCCGATTGCGTCAGGCTGGCCGCGGAGCCGGAGTTGGATGTGGAGGCGGTGGTTGAGGCTGCGACCGAAGCCGTTGTGGTAGCATTGGTTGTAGACAGATTGGTCATGTCACGACACCTGGAAGCTGGAGATCATTTGCTGGTCGATGCGGCTGGTTTGCTCCAGCATGGCTACCGAGGCTGAATAGGAGTTTGTGCTGTCGATCAGGTTGACCATTTCATCAACCTGCGAAACATTTGAGCCGGTGACGTAGCCTTGCGCATTTGCATACGGATTGCCGGGATCGTATTTCTGCACGGGGTTGGCGTTGCTCTGCACTGTGTTTGCCACCTGTACGCCGAGATCGGCGCTATCTGTTCCTTCGGCAAGGTCGGTGCCGGTGCCGTTATAGTCGCTACCTGCCAAGGGGGCGGCGGAGAATACCAGCTCGTGTGCGCGATAGGGCTGCTGCCCGGGCGGGGTGATGGAGTCGACATTGGCCAGGTTGGACGCAATGGCCCCCATGCGCATGTTCTGGGCATCAAGGGCGCTGCCGACGATGCTGAAAATATCTGAGCTCATGCGTTATGCCTTTGCGCGTTCAGATGCCGGAGGGGTTGGGGCGCAGCGCCATCACCAAGTCGGCTGTGGATTGGTGGAGAAAAGTGGAGGACGCCTGCATTGCCTCGCCATTGGCGGCGGCTTCAACACGTTCCGTATCCAGAGAGACATCGTTACCGTTCATCCCGACTACGCCATCTGTCCGGTATTGCGGGGCTGTGCTGTTGTCCTCGTGTCCCAGTTCGGCGTTCAGCGCTGAGTCGAAGGGAACGTCCACGGCCAGATAGTTCGGCGTGTCCGCATTGGCGATGTTATTGGCGATCAAATCTGAGCGCTCCTGCCGGACATTCAGTACGCCGCTGTAGAAATCCAGAAATCCGATCTGCATGACCACTCTACGCCTCTCGCTGCGGTCCCAGCCGCATTGTTTACATGTGGAGGTTGTAGAGTAGCGATGTTAAAAACTCGTAAATGAAAACATGAATAACTCGGCGGGAGTGGGAGAATTAAATTCATGCTTTTTGGCAGATTCTCAAGGGTTTCGACGGTGCCGCTGAGATGGAAGCTGATTAAAAACAAGTTCTAAGAGAAGTATTTTTACCACGCATTAACCATGTCGGATGTGAGGATATCTTTAAAAATGGACGCCAAAACTTAAGAGCTGCAATGTCGCGGTGATATCAAGAAAAGACAAGAATACCAACGCATATGAGCCCGGATACGTGGCGTATCGCGGGCTTGTGTACGGCGGTGTTATGGAAGCGCAGTTATAAGCGGTGTGGAACTTTAATTCTGCCTGCGCCTGATGGCGTCATCGTGCAGCTTGCCTTGTTCATCGCTCGTATAAAGCCAAGTCCGGTAAGGCAAGGAGCTTATCGATCCGCCTTCTACCGGGGGCAGAGTTGTTTGACGACGGAGAGAAGCTGGTTGGGCTCAGCCGGCTTGGTCAGCCAGCCGGAGGCGCCAGCGGCACGAGCCTCGTCGCGCTTGCGACCGCTGGCTTCCGTGGTGAGCACAATGATCGGTGTAGAGCGCATGGCAGGGATTTTACGGGCCTCCTTGATAAAGCCGATACCATCCAGCTCTGGCATGTTAAGGTCGGTGAGAACGACGGAAGGCTTCACGCCATCGGTTAGTTTGGTGATGCCCTCCCGGCCATTCGCACCAGTTTCGACGTCGTAGCCAGCGCCTTTCAGGACAAGCGACAGACTCATGACCATTGTGGGTGAGTCGTCGAGAACAAGGATGGTCGGCATTTATACAGGCTCCATTCGGCTAATTTTTGCGCGGGCTTCCTCTATGGTGCCGGGTAAAAGTTGAAATATGGTTAAAGTGACAAGATGGAGAGTATATCTCAACGATTTCCAGGGAGCGATTCTCATTTAATATATTAACATTGCGCCGCCCCCTGTCCGTTTTTAATGATTTGTTAGAGGCTGCCGCGTTATTCGTGGCTCATGCCGGAAGTTTTCCTCTGGCCGTAAGTTTTTTGAATTTTTTGTCCGAAAGCAAGGTACGGCGGCCTGTTTGGTAAACGGCATTAAAACTTTATTAACGGATGAATGGCAAATGAAAATGAGTCTGGTTGGAGGCGCAAAGTGTGAAAGCAGAAGCGCCGTGTTAATGGATACATCGGTATGTTAACGAATATGGCGGTGCAAGCGGCTGGTGTGGCTGCTGGCGCGGTGGTTGGCGCTGGGAATGCTTCTGCGACAACCGCGCCGAAAAGCAATTTTCTGGACTTGGTTAATACCGCTTTGCAGGGTGTCAGCGCTACGCAGAGCAGTGCCACCGCGGCCGAGGCCGGATATGCGGCTGGCGCGCCGGGTGCCACGCTGGGCAAGGCTCTGGTGGCGAGTGACAGGGCAGAAGTGGCGTGGAACGCAACCGTGGCTGTGCGTAACGAGGTTGTCTCGGCGTATCAGTCGATCATGAACATGCAGTTCTAAGATGCAGGACTGGCGGCAACATCTGGCCCGGCTGCGAGAGTGGGCGGCAAAGCTGCCCAAGATTCTTTGGGTGGCGGCGGCGGTTATCCTGGTTTCGCTCGGGGCGGTGTTGTGGCTGGAAATGTCCGGCCCGCCTTATGCCGTGCTGAGCGAAGGACTTTCTCCCGCCGATGGCGGCAAGGTGATCGCGCAGCTGCAGAAGCTCGGCATACCGTATCAGCTCCAGGCGGCGGGCAACATCATTCTCGTGCCCGCTCCGCAGCTGGCGCAGGCGAGGCTGCAACTGGGCCAAGCGCAGGTGCCGGGTTCGGATGTGCAGACTGCGTGGTCGCAGCTTGAGAACGCACCGATGACGGCGTCCGATTTGGCGCAGTCCACCATGGCGATGCAGGCGCTGCAATTATCATTGCAGCAATCCATACAAAGCATGAGCGGTATCCGCAGCGCCCAGGTGTTTCTCGCCATGCCGCCGGATACCCCCTTCCTGGCCGATCAGCCGAAACCCACCGGGTCTGTGGTTATCGACGCCGATGCAGCGACGGCGCAGGCCCAGGGGGAAGCCATCGCCAATCTTGTGGCGGGGGCCGTGCCCGGCTTGGCTGCCAATAGCGTGACGGTCGAGACAACCTCCGGCGTTACGGTATTCCCGGTGAGTGGCGCCATGGCCACTGGTGCACAGCTTGCGACCCAGGCACAGGTGGAGGCTCAGGCGACGGCACGTATCGCTGGTTTGCTGATTCCGTTGGTGGGCGCTGGTAATTTTCAGGCGAATGTGTCCGCGAACCTGGATTTCACCCAGGAGCATATTCACCAGATCGCCTATGGGCCGGGACATCTCGTCGAGCACCAGACGAGTTCGCAATCCACGCAATATGGCAGCCACAATGCCGCCATCGGGATTCCCGGCGCATTGTCGAACGAACCGCCGTCTCCCACCACGGCATCGGCCAGCGCCGCGCCGGCGCAACCCACCACGGGCTCCAGCACAGGCGGTAGTTCTCCCTCCGCGCCGCAGCAGCCCTCGCAGAGTAACTCCAACCTCGACCAGAGCTATGTTGTCGACCAGAGCGAGAATGACATCACGAATCCAGATTGGTCCGTGAAGTCCGTCGCCGTTTCGGTGGTGGTGAACAAGGCGGCGCTGGGAAATGCGGTAACTGTCGATCAGGTGAAGGCGGCTATCGCTGGGGCGTTCGCCTATCCCAACGTGACCGTGAACGTGCTTGAAGCCTCGTTCCAGAAACCGGCGACAGGCATCGCCAGTGCGCCCTTAGTCGCGGCGGCCAATCCGCTGACTCGTGCACTGCTTGAGGTAATGGCAGCCGCAGCCTTGCTCTTTGGTTTGGCGCTGCCCGTGGGTAGGCGGTTGGCGAATGTGAATATCCAGGAACTCCTGCCGCCGCCGCCCCCGCGCCCGATACCGGTGGTGCTGCCTCCGCGGGACTTCTCGGAGCTGCGTGATCAGGCGGCCGAAAACATCCCTGGTGTGGCTCGTTTGCTCCAGAGCTGGGTTGAAGAAAATGAGTGAGACGCAGAAGCAATTGCCAGCACCTGGTACGGGGCAGCTGAGCGGACCGGAACGGGCGGCGATGGTGCTGCGCGAACTGGGCGAGGAAACCGCTGCCGCCGTGCTGCGGGAGATGGATGAAGCCACCGTCAACCGTGTTTCGGCGGCGATGACCGCACTCAAAATCGTGCCGCCACAGGTGCGCGAGGATGTGATGCTGTCCTTCGCCAGCGACCTGGGGCTGACCGGCATTGGTGGTGACAGCATAAAATTCCTCAACCGCGTGCTGGTCTCGGCACTGGGCGAGACGCAGGCGAAGGAGATCCTCGATCGGCTGACCCGTGTGGAGCGCCGCTCGGCTTTTCAACTCCCGCCCAATACCGATGCCCGCACCCTGGCCATGCAGATGGCCAATGAGCGGCCACAAACCATTGCGCTGCTGCTGGCGCATATCCCGCACGAGCTGGGGGCGAATATGTTGACTTTTCTGCCTGAGACACTGGCGACCGAGGCGCTGTACCGCTTCTCCACGCTCGATGTTGTTTCACCCAATGTGGTAACCGAGCTGCGCGACATGCTGGAGGAAATGACCAGCGCCACCGGTACCACCGTGCGGCGTGTAACCAATCTTGGTGGCGCGAAGCAGGCAGCTGATATTCTCAACCATTTTCAGACTGGCATGTCCGATACGGTTCTCAGCGCGATCGATACGCGGGACGCCAAGACGGCGGAGAAAATCCGCGAGAATCTCTTCACCTTTATCGATCTGGGCAAGCTCACCGACCGCTCTCTGCAGATACTGCTGCGCGAGGTGCCGGGCGAGAAGCTGGCCCCGGCGCTGCGCCTGGTGGACGAAACGCTGCGCAACAGGTTCTTCCAGAACCTCTCCGCGCGGCAGGTGGAAATCCTCAAGGAGGAGCTACGTTCAGGCCCGCCTATTCGCCGTGCCGACGCGTTGGTGGCCCAGAGCGATATCGTCGATGTGGCGCTCAAGCTCTCCGGCGAAGGACGGATCACAATCAGCGCGACAGAGGAGATGGTCTGATGGCCCTTTCCGTAATCACTTCTGTTACGCAGGCGACCACTCCGAAAGCTAACAGCACCACGCAGCCCGATCCGGCGACATGGTCCAGCGCTATGGCCGCGGCCGATGCCCCGCCCCAGGCTCAGCAGATCAACGCGCCAGCCAGCGCCAAGACGGACGCCAGCGTTACTGACACGGGCGTGGCGTCCAACGCCACCAGCCAGGACAGCACCACCGCCGATACCACCACAGGAACATCGGCGGAGAAAAAGCCCGTAAAGCGCACGGGCTTGGTCGACGCTTCGCAGAGTGATGATGCGCCGCAGGCAGACGGCACCGGCAACAGCCAACAGAACGTAAGCCCGTTTGCCGCCATGCTGCTGAGTCAAGCCGCCAAGCCGGACCAAGCTGCGCCAGTCGTCACCACAGCTGGATCGGCACAGCTCGATACCCAGACGGGGAAAACTGCCAAGGCGCAAACGGTGACCAATGCCGTACCGGAGCCAACCAAGCCGCAGGTGGTGGCGATAGCCGCCGCTCAGCCCGCAACCGCGGATATTACCGCGACACCAGAGAGTTCGGCCGCGAATGGCGCTGCCACGGTCTCGGCCACCAGCATTAAAGCCAAGGCAACGGAAGCAGCCAGCACGCAGGACGCGGCGACATCAGTAGCGCCATCAGCCACCGCCCCGGCGCAGGTGGCAGGCATTACTATCCAGCCTGCCCAGGCTGAGGTAACTGGCACAGCCTCAGCCGCCAACAATGCCACCCAGGGCACGCAGGCATCGGCGGCGGTCGCGGCCTCGGGGGCTCCCGCATCGTCCAAAGCTACGTCCAGCACGGCGGCAAGCCTGCTGGCGCGCAACGCCGCGCAACAGGCTGTGGCGACGGAGGCCGGTAACGGCAGCAATAACACACGGGCTTCGCAACAGATTGATGTCTCGTCGATCAGCGCTGTTGCGCAGGTGAGTGCTGCCGCGCCAGCCAGCACCACGGCACCGGAGGCTTCCACGGGCACAGTGGCGGCAACGCCCGGTACGGTGGATAGCGGCAGCGTGACGGCCTGCTCGGCTTCGGCCCTGGCTGCTACCGTCACGGCCATGCATCAGGCTGGGCAGAGCGGCGCGGTGCTGCGGCTCGATCCGCCAGGGCTGGGCAATCTCTCGGTGCATGTGGGGCTGGGTCCGCAAGGCCAAGTGAATGTGTTGTTCGTGCCGGATTCGTCGCTTGGCGCGCAGGCGTTGCAATCCGGGCTGAGCGGGTTGTCGCAGGCCATGGCGCAGTCCGGGCTCACGCTAGGCCAGGCGCAGGTGGGCGGGCAGTTCGGCCATGGCGCCGGGCGGGGCGGCCAGCACTCCCAGGGCTGGAGCGGCGGCGGCACGAGCACGCCGCAGCGCAACACAACGGAAACCTTGCGCCAGGATAATAGCGGGGTGAGCGCTTATGCTTGAGGACCAGATGGAAGCGGAGGCACTTGACCTGCTCGACCCCATGCGCGCGCCCCAGCTGCGGTCGTTGCTCATGGAGAATCTGTCTGACCGCTTCATGCGGCAGATCGCCTTTGCGCTGTTCCAGCGTATGCGGCATTCAGTGCAGTTGCTCTCCTGCATTAACAACGTCATCAGCCACGAGGCCGCGATGTCCTCGCTGCCGGAGGTGATGCTGGCCGGTATTTCCGAGCTTGCCCCCTTGCGCGGGCGCATGTTGCTGGCCATCGACGGCGATCTCATCGGCGCGGTGGTGGATGCGCTGTGCGGCGCCACGACGGCGCAGCCATTCGAGCGCTACGAGCTTTCGATGCTGGAGACGCGCATCGGCAAGCAGATGATCGATCTCTCGCTCTCCACCATCGCCGAGACGCTGAATCCGCTGGCACAGCTCGATCTCACGCCCATCGCCTATGAGAACGCCACCGGCATGCTCGCCATCGCCGATGGCCAGGACTGGATGATCGCCGTTACCGGTATTTTCGAAACCGCGCTCGGCTCTGGCACCATCAAGCTCATCGCGCCTTATGCGGGGTTCGAGCCGCTGGAAGCCAAGGTTGCCTCGCAATCGGGCCTGCTCGGCGGGCGCGGCGAGGATACGGGCTGGATCACCGCCATCGAGTCCCTGGCCGAGACGACGCAGGTGGATCTGCGTTTCGAGGTCGCGCGCGCCGTGGTGCCGCTGGCGGTGTTCGAGGGCGTGACAACGGGCAGCATCCTGCCCCTGTCGCTATGGCCGGAGGCCGTGGCTGTTTCTGGCGAAGTGGATTTGTTCTGGGCCGATTACGGCCAGGACAGCGGTCATGTCTGCTGCCGTGTGAAGGCAATGGACGAGGAAGGAGATGCAAGCATGTCTGAACAGAAAACCCGCATCGGCGTGGCCGATAGGCTGGCGGAGCCGGAGCGCATCGAGCTGGAGCGCATCCAGGGCCAGCCGCGTGGCGTGCCGGTTCTCACAGCCCGTAATGTGCTGGACAAGGTGCAGGTCGCACTCTCGGTGGAGCTGGGCCGCACACAGATCGCCGTGAAAGACCTGCGCGCTTTGCGCCACGGGCAGATCCTGGCGCTGGACCAGGCGGTGGGCGATCCGCTGACCATCTTCGCCAATGGCCAGAAGATGGCCTATGGCGAAGTGGTGGCCGTGGCCAATGACCGTTACGGCGTGCGCGTGACGGCGCTGGTGGAGGATGCCGAACAGGAATCCGGAGGTGCCGCATGAGTCCGGCTGGGGTGAGCGTGGGCGCCTGGGTGGCGTTTGCCGAGCTCGCCGCGCCGGTCATGCTGCTCATGTTGGTCATCGGCCTGGCTGTTGGCATTTTGCAAACAGCCACGCAGGTGAAGGAAGCGTCCATCCCCTTCGTGCTGAAGCTGGCTGGGCTGGCGGCGCTCAGCACCGCCGCCGGGCGGCTGATGCTGGGCGGGGTGGAAAGCTACGCCACGCGCCTGTTCCTGGCCATTCCGGGGTTGATTCATGGCTGAAGCCGCCGCCTTGCCGCGCCCCGGCGCGCTCAGCCTCACGCAGCTCTCTGGCCCTATCGTCATCCTGCTGGTGTTGGTGATGCTGGTTATGCCGCTTCCCCCGGCATGCATCTCCTTTCTGTTCGCGCTCAACATCTCCGCCGGGCTCGTGATTCTTGGAGCGTCGCTCTACATCCCTTCACCGGCCGAGTTCTCCTCCTTTCCCTCTGTGCTGCTGGCCACCACGCTCATGCGTCTGGCTCTCAACGTCGCCACCGCGCGCGCCATTCTGCTCAACGGCTATGCCGGACCGGGAGCGGCGGGCAAGGTCATCGAATCCTTTGGCCAGTTCGCGGTTGGCGGCAATTATGTTGTCGGCGGCATCATCTTCGTTATCCTCATCATCATCAACTTCGTGGTGGTGACGAAGGGCGCCTCCCGCGTGGCCGAGGTGTCCGCGCGCTTCATGCTGGACAGTTTGCCAGGGCGGCAGATGGCTATTGATGCCGAGATCAATGCCGGCATCCTCTCGCCCCAGGCGGCGGAGCGGCGGCGCGACATGCTCCGGCGCGAGGCGGATTTTTTTGGCGCCATGGATGGTGCTTCCAAATTCGTGCGCGGCGACGTGGTGGCGGCGATGATCATCCTCGTTGTCAACATGCTGGGTGGGCTCATCATCGGCACGCTGCAATACGGCCTGCCGCTGGCCGATGCCGCGCGCACCTACACGCTGCTCACGGTGGGCGACGGTCTGGCCGCGCAGATCCCCTCGCTCACCATCTCCGTCGCCGCCGGTCTGGTGGTGACGCGCGTGGCCACGGGCGAGGATATCGGCGGGCAGATCAAGTCCCAGCTCTCCAAATATCCGCAGGCGCTGGCCATTGCCGCTGGGCTGACCGGTGCCATCGGGCTGATCCCCGAGATGGCGCATATCCCCTTCCTCGTGCTGGCTGCCGCGATGGGCACGGCTGCCTGGCGGCTCTCCCGTGCCGCCAACGCGTCCGAGGCCGCCACCGAGGCTGGCAAGGTAGCCGGAGCCGAGGGCAAGCCCGCCGAGCCGAAAGTGGATTCGCTGGTGGATGTCACCGGCGTCGATCCGCTGGGCATGAATATCGGCTTTGCCCTCACGCCGCTGGTGGGGGCAGGCGAGGGGCGTCTGCTCAACCGCCTGACAGCCGTGCGCCAGCGCTATGGCCGAGCCATGGGATTTCTGGTGCCCGCTGTGCATATCCGCGATTCATCGGAGCTGAGCGCCCATGGCTACCGCTTTACCCTGCGCGGAGCGGCCATTGGCGGCGGCGAGGCTTGGCCCGGCCAATGGCTTGCGATCGAGGGGCCCATGGTGGCCGAAAAGCTGACCGTGGGCCGGGCGGTGAAGGACCCTGCCTTCGGCCAGGCGGCGGTGTGGATTCCGCAGGGCGCGATCCCGGCCGCCGAGGAACTGGGCTACACGGTGGTGGACGCTCCCTCGGCCATTGCCACGCATTTTGCCGAGATCCTCAAGCGCCACGGCGCCGAGTTGCTTGGCCGCCCGCAGGTGGAGGGGTTGATGACCCGTCTGGCCGAGACCACGCCGCGTCTGGCCGAGGATCTGCGTACGAATCTGTCTATTGGGTTGGTGCGCCAGGTGTTGCAGGGGCTGCTGGCCGAGGAAGTCCCAATCCGCGACTTTGAGCGGATCGCCGAGGCGCTGGTGGAATCGGCCGATGGCGGCGTGAAGGACCCGGAGAAGCTGCTCGCCGCCACCCGTCTGCGGCTGGGGCGCTTTATCGTTAGCCAGCTTGTGGGCACTGAATCGACGCTGCGCGTGGCCGTGCTGCCGCCCAAGCTGGAGGAGTTGGTCGGCAAGTCCCTGCGCACCGCCAAGGATGGCGGCATCGGCGCCGAGGTGGAGGCCGAGACGGCGCAGCATCTGCGCGACGCGGCGGTACAGGCGGCGCGGACCATGCGCGCGAAGGGGGCAAAGCCGGTGCTGGTGGTGCAAGCCGCCATGCGCCGCGCCGTGGCACGCACCGTGCCGGGGATCATTCCAGTGATCGCGCTGGAGGAAATCCCGGAGACCACGCCGCTGCAAGTCATCACAACCGCCGAGCCGGGAGCCGCCAATGCTTGAGGTTGCCTCCCGCACCGATGACGCATCCCTGACCGCGCTCTATGGCAACTGGATCAAGCGCATGGCGCTGCTGCTTAGGGCGCGCATGCCATGGGCCGAGCTGGACGAGCTGCTGCAATGGGGCGCGATCGGCATGATGGAGGCGACACAGCGCTTCGACCCGAGCCTGGGGGTGGAGTTCCAGGCCTTCGCATCCCGGCGCATCCGCGGCGCGATGATCGACGGACTGCGGCGCGACGGTGCGCGCCGCCGGGGCGAGGCCTCGTTCGAGCCCGAGGACGTGGAGGTGGCGGCCCTGGAAAGCGGTCTCGCGCCCGAAGATCCGCTGGCAGTATTGCAGCGCGAGGATAACCGCACTCTTCTAGTGGCGGCGCTAAAAACCCTGCCGCAGCAGGAATACCAAGTGCTGGCCATGCATTTCTTCAACGACATGAATAATCGTGAGATCGCCGCGGTGCTGGAGATCAGCGAAGGGTATGCCTCGCGTATCCGCAAGCGCGCGTTGGAGAGCCTCGCCATCTACATCAAAACCGCAGCCAAGGGAGAAACAGTGCCATGACGAGTGTATTGGGCCTGGTGGCCGGGTTTCTGTGCATCATCGGTGGCGCGTTGGCGGATCATGTGCCGCTCAGTTCTCTAGTGAACCTCACCGCCTTCATCATCGTGCTGTGCGGGTCGTTCTCCGCCGTCACGCTGCAGTTTGGTTTGGGTAACATGGTCGCTGGCCTCAAGGCGTTCATGTGGTTGCTCAAGCCGCCTTCCATCGACCTGCATAAGTTTATCGATCAGGTCACCGAATGGTCGTCCCTGGCGCGCAGCCAGGGAACGCTGGCGCTGGAGAGCGTGCTGCCCGATGTCGCAGATCCGTTCCAGAAGCAGGGCCTGCAGATGATCGTGGACAATACCTCGCCCGAGGATTTCGCCATCATCTTGAGCGCCTCTGCCGAAAGCGCGGTACACCACCAGCATGTTCCGTCGGAGGTGTGGGAGGCGATCGGCGGTTATTCCCCCACCATTGGCGTGATGGGTGCGGTGCTGGGGTTGATCCATGTGATGATGCGGCTCGATCATCCAGATGAGCTTGGTGAAGGCATTGCCACCGCCTTTATTGCCACCGTGTATGGCGTGGGCTTCGCCAATCTCGTGGCGCTGCCCCTGGGCAACCGGCTGAAGCAGCTGGCCAAGCAGATGGAGCGCGAGCGCGACGTGGTGATGCAGGGCTTCTTGCTGCTGGCCGAGGGTAAGCCCGGTATCATAATTAGGCAGAATCTCAGCTCCTTCCTCGATGACCATGGCAAGAAGAAGAGCAAAGGCGGGGCCGAAGCCGAGCCGGCTGGCGCCACCGCCGTGGCGGAATAGAAAACATGGCAACCCTGCCGAAGAAAAAACCAAAGCCGCATAAGCCGGAGAACCATGAGCGCTGGGTTATCTCTTATGCCGACTTGCTGACCTTGCTGCTGGCCACCTTCGTGGTCCTGTACGCGTCATCGCAGCATGACAGGCACAAGGAGGACGAGGTCGCCCAGTCCTTCATCAAGGCTTTTCACGGTATGCCACCGCAGGTCATGACGCCCACGCCCACAGGCTCGCGAGGCGTGTTGCAGCATCAGGATTCCGCCGTGCCCAAGCCGGAGGAAACGCCTGCCGCCTCCAAATTGCCCAAGAGCATGGCGCACCAGCTCTCCGATTCGATGCAGACCCTGCAGGCGATGCAGCTGAAATTGTCCGCACTGTTTCAGCCGATGATCGAGAAGCACCAGGTAACGGTGACGAGTGAGCCGCTGACCCTCATCGTGCAGCTCGATGCTTCGGTGCTGTTCCCCTCGGGTGAGGCGGATTTGAAGCCGGAAGGTGCCGCGTTGCTGAAACAGGTGGCTGCGGGCTTCGTCAATCTGCCTGCAGGCTTCCGTATTGTGGTGCAGGGCTATACCGACAACCAGCCAATAGCCACGGCGCAATTCCCGTCTAACTGGTCGCTGTCGGCCGAACGCGCGGTTACGGTTGTTGCATTGTTTGTTTCGTCGGGCGTTGCGGGTAAGCAGCTTGCGGCTGAAGGCTTCGGCGAGTTCTCGCCACTGGCTGATAACGGTACTGATGCCGGACGCGCCCAGAACCGCCGCGTGGTTGTGGTGGTGCATGCACCGGATCCATCACAGAAATAAGGAGGGCGGTTAATGGCCAAAGCGGGAAAGACGCAGAAACTTCTCAAGCCAACGATGGTGACCATTGCCGCGGCGGCGGCCTGGGCGGCCACGCATGAGCCTGAGTCGTTAACTCCCGCCAGTGCTGGCGTGTGGGGGTTGGAGGTTCTGGCCGTGGCGCTGCTGGTGCGGGCCGTGCTGGCCCTGTTTACCCCGGCGGTTGCGCTGGGTATCGTGCTGCTCCGCGCCGCCATGCAGCAGGCGAGCGGCAAGGAAGCTGAATCGTGAGCTTTGTTACGGTTTCGGACGTTCGTAACAAGGCGTTCGTGCAAACGGTACTGGCCCAGGATACGGCCGATCTGGCGGCGCAGGAAGCCGAGATCGCCCGCCGGGTGCGCCAGGAAGTCACCAAGCTGCGCGAGAAGGCCGAGGTTGAGGCCCGCGAGGCGGGGCTGCTGGCGGCCCGCGCGGAAATGGCCCCGCTCAAGGATGCACTGGCCTCCGCCGAGACCGCATTGCAAACCGCCGCTGCTCAGCTGTCCGAGCCGTTGGCAAAGAAAGAGCGCGATCTGGCCGGGCTGGTAACGGAGCTGGCCTTTCTGCTGGCCCGGCACATCATCGGCGCCGAGGCGGGCAGCAATATAGAGGGCCTGCACATACTGGTGACCACGCTGCTGGAGGAAGCCGCCGCCGAGCGCGGTCCACGCCAAACTCTGCAACTGCGGCTCAATCCCGCTGACCACGCCCAGATCGCGCCGCTCATCGAGACACAGACCGTGCAGCTGATCGCGGACGAGAAGATTGCCCCTGGCGGTGCCGTGGCCGAACTCAGCAGCCCCGAAGGCGATCCGCTGAACAAGATCGAGTGGGACGCCACGCTACAGGGCCGGGCGGACGCCATCCGCGACGCGCTCGGCCTGCCCGAGGACATGCCGTGATCGACATGGACAATATCCGCGCCCAGGCGCGCGAGCGTGTCCGTGGCGCGTTGGCGGTGGACCCAGTGCGCCGCTTCGGTCGCATTGTGCGCACCAGCGGCGATGTGCTGCACGCCAGCGGCATACGTGCGCCCATCGGTGCGCGTTGCCTTATCGACATGGAGGATGCCGCCCCGCTGCCCGCTGAAATTGTAGGGTTCCAAGAGGGCGGATTGCTGCTGATGCCCGAACAAGGCGCACGCGGCGTGATGCGCGGTGCGCGCGTGCATGTGGAGGGCGGTACGCATGCCCCTCTGGTGGGGCCGGAACTGCTCGGCCGCGTGCTGGACGCACGGGGCGCGCCGCTCGACGGTCTGCCCCAGCCCGGGCTGTCGCAGTCCTGGCCGCTGATGGGCGTGAGCGTGAACCCTATGACCCGCGCCCGGCTGGAGCAGCCGTTTGACGTGGGCGTGCGCGCCATCAATGCCCTGGCCACGTTCGGGCGTGGCATGCGCGTGGGGCTGTTCGCGGGCTCGGGCGTGGGCAAGACCACGCTGATGGGCATGCTCTCCCGCCACGTCCAGGCCGATGTGGTGGTGGTGGCGATGATCGGCGAGCGCGGGCGCGAGATCCGCGAGTTCATCGAGGATCATCTGGGCCATGCCCGCGCGCGCAGCGTGGTGGTGGCCTCCCCTGCCGATGACACGGCCCTGAGCCGGGTGCACGGGGCCTACCGGGCGGCGGCCATTGCCGAATATTTCCGTGACCAGGGCAAGCATGTGCTGCTGGTGGTGGACAGCCTCACCCGCCTGGCCATGGCGCTGCGCGAGATCGGTCTGGCCGTGGGCGAGCCGCCCGCCACCAAGGGTTATCCGCCTTCGGTGTTCGGGGCCATCGCCGCCTATGTGGAGCGCGCGGGCAATGGCGCGGAAGGGCAGGGGAGCATCACCGCGCTCTACACCGTGCTGGTGGAGGGGGACGACCATGTGGGTGACCCGGTGGGCGACACCGCGCGCTCGGTGCTCGATGGCCATATCGTGCTCTCCCGCGCCTTGGTCGAGGCCGCCATCTACCCGCCCATCGACATCACCGCCTCGCTCTCCCGCCCCATGCCGGGGTTGGTGAACCCTGAGCATATGCGTCTGGCCTCGCGCTTCCGGGCGCTTTGGGCGCGTAAGCAGGAGAAGCAGGATTTCATCGATCTGGGCGCCTATGCCCCAGGGCGGGACAAGCTGCTGGACGAAGCCATCCAGCGCGCCCCGGCCATGGAGGCGCTACTACGCCAGGACAAGGATGCAGGCGTGACACTGGCCGAGAGCGTGGCGGCCCTTCGCGCGGCGTTGGGTGAGGCCGTGTGAAGCCTGAGACGCTCGCCCGGCTGGACCTGCTGGCGGCGCAGCGCGAGACCAAGCTGCTGGAAACCATACGCCGCCAGAACGCGGCCTTGGAGCAGGCGGCCTATCAACGCGGCATGCTGCTCTCGTACCGGGATCGTCTGGCCGCAAGCTGGCAGAGCGGCGTGGTGGTGAGTGCCGCGCAGGCGAGCCGGGCGGGGCAATTCGCCGCCGGGGCGCTGGGGGCGGAGAGCCAGATCGTCGAAACCGAAGCCCGGGCCAAGGAACAGCTGGAGTCGGCCATTTCCGATCTGGCCCGCCTCAAGGCGCACCGGCGCAAATTGGCGGAGCGGTTGCGCGTGACGCGGCGCCGTGCCCAGGCGACGGCGGAGCTGAAGGCAGCGCAGGATCTGCCCTGGCGCCGCCTTGTTAGCGACGTTTCGTAATCAAACGCTAAGATTTACCCCGCCATATGGTCTGAAAGGAGGCCAAAATGGACTTGTCGCTTTTTACCAGCTTCACCAACTCGCTTGCCGCGCAGGAAGCGCAGATCAACCAGCTGCAGCAGCAGATTTCCACCGGCCTGGCGGTGCAGACGCCGGATCAGAACCCTGCCGCTTACGAGACCGGTGTGCTGGGCACCAACATGGTGAACCAGTTGAATAACGACAACACCACCCAGGCCCAGGTCCAGACCCAGCTCGGCAGCGTGAGTAGCGCCTATACCTCGATGAGCACGTTGTTCGATAATGTGCAGAGTATCGTCGAACAGGCGCTGAATGGCACCACCAGTGCTGCGAACATGAATGCCCTGGCCGGGCAGGTTAAGTCGGCATCGCAACAATTGCTCAGTATCGGCAACACCACGGCCTCGAACGGCACGTATTTGTTCGGCGGTTCGCGCGGGGGGCTGACGCCGTTCCAGGCCAATGCCAATGGCGATATCGTCTATTTCGGCGATGGCGGAAATTCCCAGGCGACCATTGCTCCGGGCCAGACGGCCAGCACCATCGCCAATGGCGATGTGTTCGTTTCCAGCCTGAGCGGCGACGGCATTTCCAATGTCACCGCCAGTACCAGCAACACCGGCAGCGGGCAGATCCTGCAACAGGGCGTGGTCAACGCCGCCACAGCCAATGCATTCCAGCAGGGGAGTTCGGCCATCACCGTCAGCTTCGGCACCGGCAACACCTATACTGCCACGCAGGGGGGCAGCACCATCGCCAGCGGCACGCTGTCCACCAGTAGCAGCGGCACTTCGCTTCAGCTTGCCGGGGTGGATTACCAGATCACCGGCAGCCCGGCGAATGGCGACAGCTTCACCATCTCTCCCGCGCGTCCGCAATCGGCCTTTGCACTGCTGCAGAACGTCTATAACGCCCTGGCCAATGCCAACAGCACGCCCTCGCAGGTGGCGCAGACCAACCAGATCCTCAACCAGAGTCTCGCGGGTTTGGCGCAGTACCAGCAGGCCACTCTGACCGCGCAGGCCCAGAACGGCGTGACCTTGCAGGCCATTTCCGCCGCCTCGACCAGCAACACCGGCCAAGCCACCGAGGCGCAGACCAATGTGGACAACGCCACTGCCGTGAACACGCCGGTGGCCATCGCCAGCCTGACCCAGACCATGACCGCCTTGCAGGCCGCGATGAAAACTTTCGGTACCGTGCAGAGCCTCAGCCTGTTCAACTATCTCTAAGGACGCCGCAATGTCGGATACGATTTTCATCGTCGGTTATTACCGCAGCGGCACTTCGGCGCTTTCCGGCGCCCTGACCCGCGCGGGTGTAAAATTTTATAACGATGCCGACCCAAATGAGCATAACCCGCTAGGCTTCTACGAGATTCCAGAACTGATCCAGTACGACGTGGATTTGTTCGCGCGCCTGGGCGTGGATTGGACGGATGTGCGCGGCCTGCCCCCGGGCTGGACGGAGCGCGCCGATCTCAGCGCCTATTGGTCACGGCTGGAGGAAATCATCCGCCGCCGCTTTACCCAGGCGGATAAGCTCTGGGGCCTGAAGCACCCGCATTTGTGCCGTACCTTGCCAGCCTATGAGCGTGCCGCCCGCCAAGCCGGGCACAAGCCGCATGTGGTGCATATCTTCCGCGACCCATGGACAGCCGCCGCCAGCCAACAGCGCAAGAACGGGCTGAGCCGCGCTCACGCCTTGCTGTTGTGGATGACCTACGCCACCTCCGGCGAGCGATTGGCGCGGCATCTGCCGCGCAGTTGGACCACCTACCAGGATTTGCTGGGCGAACCCGAGGCGCAGCTGCGCCGGATCGTCGAGGAGCTGGACCTGCCCATCGCCGAGCGCGGGCTGAAGGATGCCGCAGGCTACCTCACCACCCAGCTCAACCGCAGCGAGCCGCTGCCGCGAGAAGGGCTGTGCCGCCCGCTGGACGACCTGGTCTCCCGCACCTGGGAGGCGATCTTGGCGCGGGATTTCTTGCCCGAAATCTGGGACGGTTTTGCCGAAAAGGCGGCGGATCTGGTTGGTTTCCTCACCGAGATCGGCGCCAGCCGTGGGCGGGCCTTCCCCGCCATGGGCGGCTCCTTCACCCAGGTGGTCGGGCAGGCCAAGGCTGGTGGGAGCGTTACCGCGCTCCGTCCGCCCGAACGCAGCGATGATGGCGCGCGGATCCGCCTCCAAAGCTTGAAGGAGGCGGCTGGTACATTGCCGCGTCTGGCCGTGGTTATCGCCGCGCCAAGCGGCCGCGCCCATGCGGTGAACGACACGCTGGCGGCGCTGGACGAACAATGGGAAAAGCCTGCCAGCATCGTCATTCTAGCCGCCGAGACGCTGGAGCTTGAGGGCCGCAGTGTGACCGCCGTGGCCCAGGAGCCGGAGGCGATGACCCGCGCCATCTGCGCCGCGTTGAACGAGGCGGCGGCCGATTACGTCGCCGTGCTCAATGCGGGTGATACAATCTCCCCCGATGCCTGCCTGCGCTTCGCCCTGCACGCCGCCGCCACGGGGGCGGAGATGCTGTATTGCGATGAGATCGTGCCCCGCGAGAACGGCCATTGGGTACGGCACAAGCCCAGCTGGGACATCACGCGCCTGCGTCAGGCCGCTTATCTGGGCGATTGGGTGTGGTACGGCGCCCGTACGGTGCAGCGCCTGGGCGGGTTCGACCCGGCGCGTGCCGGGGCGGAGGAGTTCGACTTCCAGCTCCGCATCGCCGAGGCCGGCGCCAAGGTGGAGCGCGTGCCGGAAGCCCTGTTCACCCGCAGTCCGCAGAGCCGGCGCGACGATATCCGCGCCGATGTGTTCTGCGCCCGCGCGGCCGCGGCGGTGCAGGAGCATCTGCAGCGCGCCGGGCTGCCTGCCGAGGTGCAGAACCGCCAGCATATGGGGCTGTTCCATCACATGCGCATGGTGGCCGACCCTGGCACCAGCATCATCATGCTGTGTGATGATGGAGAGATCCCGGCGCTCGACCGCTGGCTCACAACGCTGCTCAGCGGCCAGCCGCTCACCGGCCCGGTGATCCTAGCCGGAGCGGCGCTGAGTACCGGGCTGCAAACCTACCTCACCGAGGTATCCCGCCAGACCGAGGCGCTGGAGGGCAAGGTGCTGGCGGTGCCGCCCGTGCCCGGCCTCACCCAGGCCGAGGCGCTGCGCCAAGCTCTGGCCCTGGTGACCACGCCCCATGTGGCGGTGCTGGATGTGCGGGCAGAGACGGCAATGCCGCATTGGTTGTCGGCGTTGCGCATGCGTCTGGCCGACCCCGGCGTGGCGCTGGTGGCGGCGCGCTCGCTGATGCCGCTGGAGGGGGGAAATAAAGCCTTCGCCATGGTGCAGGGCCCCATCGTCATCGGCGCCGATACGCGGCTCGGTACCGGGCATATGGCGGAAGATCTGGGCCCTGGCGGTTGGCTGTTGGTGGACCAGGAGGCGAGCGCGCTCGCTCCGCCCGGCCTGCTGGTTCGCACCGCCGCTCTGGCTGCTTGTGAGTTTCCGGCCCTGAACGGCGATGCGCTGTGGATCGATCTTGGCGCACAGCTCCGCGCTCAGGGGGCGCGGCTGGTATGGACGCCTGATGTCTCCTTCGTCATGCCCACCGGCACGGTGCATGTGGATGCGGCATCGCAATTCCGCCAGGGCTCGGAGGTGGCGCGGGCGCTGCCCTGGGCCGACCCGTATCACCATCCGGCGCTCTCTCTGCATGGCGATCTGCTGGCCGATGAAGCCCGTGCCGGTCTGGTGCCCGCCACCCCCGCCGATCCGCTGGACCTGCTGGTGACCGGCGAGCCAGGGCCGGGTGCCGCGGTGCTGAATACGGCGCGGACGCTGCGGCGGGATGGCATGTGCTCGGCCGATTGGGCGCCCGAGCGGCCCAATGCCGCCGAGCTTGGCCGTCGTGCCCCAGCCGCCTGGGTGCGGGTGAACCCGGCCGTGCCGGCGGCCATTCATAGCCAAGCCTATACCGCGCTCTACACCGCCATGCCCGCGGATCTGGAAGCGGCAAGGCCGGTTCTGGCCGAAGCCGCTGGTGTTTATGCCACCTCTCCGGCGCTGGTGGCGCAGTTGCGCAGCCTGGGCCGCCCCGGTCAAACCGTGGAATTGTGGCGTCCGGCCTTGTCGCGCCATGTTTGGTCCGGCCTGCAACCCGCCACGGGCCTGAACACCAAGCCGCGCGTGCTGTGGGTGGATGAGGGCAACACCCCGCAATGGTTCCAGGAGCTGATTTCTTCCACGCTAGAGAACGCATCCTGGATCGTGGTCGAGCGCCCTGGCGAAACCTATGCCGGTGCCATGGCACGCCTGACACCGCCGGAAACCGAAGCCGCCTGGGCGAATGCCATGGTCGAGCTGGGACCGCAGATCATGGTCCGCCCGGCCAATACGGAGGCTTATGCCGACCATTATCCCGTACTGCTGGCGGCGGCGGCGGGATGCCATGTTCTGGCGGACGAGCGCTTCGACATTCCGCCCAGCCTCGGGGCGGCGCGGCTGAAGAACCGTCTGTCGGCGTGGAAGGAGGCGTTGAGTGGCGCCATTGCCGACCTGACGGCTACTCTGGAGCATGGCCGCAAGGCCCGCCAAGCGGCTTTGGCTCTTCCCGCGAGCGAGGATGCTCTGCCCCCCTGGGTGGATTTCAGCGCGGGCCTCCCTGAGCTGCGGAGTGCGGCGGAATGAGCCGCCCGGCGCGCCGCGCCATGGTTTGCGTGCTAGCCGCCTGGCCCGGTTTGGCTTTGCCGGGTTGGGCCTGGGCCGGGCAGGACCCGGATGCGGTAAGCGCCGCGGTGCGTCAGGCGGCGCAAATGGTAACGCCGCCCGACGCCACGATCAGCTTGGGGCCGGTGAACGGGGCGAAATACATGCAGGCCTGCACCGCTCCGCTTGGCGTGAACATCAGCGGTGTGGCCCCCTATGAGCAGGCGGCGGTGCATTGTCCCGCGCCGGGCTGGACGCTCTATGTCTCCGTCACCGTGGCGCAGAGCGAGGCTGTGGTGGTGACGGCGCATCCGGTGGTGGCGGGGCAAACCCTGGCCGCCGGAGACCTCGTCATGCGGCGCGAGCCGGTGCAACTCTTCGCCGGGCGGCAGATCTACGCGGACCCGGCCCAACTCGTGGGCGCCAGTGTGATGATGTCTCTGGCCGCGGGCATGGTCATCACCCAGGATTCGGTACAGGCTCCGCTCGTCATCAAGGCCGGGCAGACCGTGACGGTGCAGGTTATCAGCGGCGGCGTGCTGCTGTCCGTCAACGCCGTGGCGCAGCAAGCCGGGCGCATTGGCGATACGGTTCTGCTTACCAACCCCTCCTCCGGGCGGCGCTTCTCCGCTGAGGTTACGGCACATGGGCCGGTGGTGCAGCTGCAGTAAGGTGACATGATTTTTCGTGGTCTAAAATTTAAAGTTGCAAAAACAGGAAAACTTAGCGCGGCGGACGCGAATTAAGGGGTACGGCAACCCCAACCCAAGGAGATCACCATGTCGGCCGTAGGTTCCATTATGACCAATACCGGTGCACTGTCCGCGCTCAACTCCATCTCGAACACCACCACGACCAACAACAACCTGGAAAGCCAGCTTTCCAGCGGCCTGTCCATCAACTCTCCGTCTAACAACCCGGCCGGCTACATCACCGCGCAGGGCTTCACCTCCCAGCTGAACGGCCTGACGCAGGCTGTGTCCAACGCCAACCAGGGCGTCTCCCTGCTACAGACGGCGCAGGGCGCCATCACCCAGCAGGTCAGCGTTGTGCAGCAGCTCAACTCCATTTCCGTGCAGGCCGCCAACGGCACGCAGACCGCCGCTGAATCGCAGTCCCTGCAGACCCTGGCCAGCCAGCTGACCAGCCAAGTCTCCACCATCGCCAAGCAGACGCAGTTCAACAATATCAGCCTGCTCGACGGCTCTTTCCAGGGTGTGCAGTTCCAGGTTGGCGCCAATGAGGGGCAGACGATGAGCCTCTCTATTTCCAACACCAATGCCAGCGCCATCGGCATGTGGCATTCCTCGGCCGGTGCCAATTACAAGGGCACCAATGGCACGGCCACGAATGGTAAGACGGGCAGCGCCGCCATCACGCTGGGGGCGCCGGCTTCCACGCTGGGGGCTTTTACGGCGGGTACCGCCACCATCACCGGCGCCAATGGCCAGACCGAGGCGGTGACCTCCAAGGCTGGTGAATCCGCCGCGTCTTTGGCTTCGGCGATCAACAACCTGTCCAGCCAGGCTGGTGTGCAGGCTCAGGCTCATACCCAGGCCACCTTCCAGCTGAAAGCAGGCGGCAGCGGCCAGTATAAGTTCAGCATCCAGGCCGCGAGCAGCGGCGCCACCACGATCGGCGGCAAGCAGAACATCGTTGCCTCCTCGGCGGCGGGTGTGGTGTCCGAGATCAACAGCCAGTCCTCGACCAGCGGTATCGCCGCCTCGCTCGACAAGAACGGCAACCTCGTGCTGACTCAGTCCGCTGGCGAGAACATCAACATCACTGGCGCCAGCTCCGGCTCGCTGACGGCGGTGGATTCCACCGGCACCGCCACGGGTGCGGTGATCAAGACTGGCGCTGCTTCCGCGGTTATCCAGGGCCAGCTGCAGCTGCAGTCCTCTGGTGCGTTCTCGGTCACCAGTGGTTCGGCCATTGGTGTGAAGGGCACTTCGAGCCTCGCAGATCTGGGCGATATCAACGTGTCCAGCACCAGCGGCGCCAATGCCGCGATCAATGTCGTGAAGTACGCGCTGGCCACGCTGAACAACCAGGGCGGCACGCTGGGTGCCGTGCAGCAGAGCCTTACCGCCAACATTAACAACATGAACACCACCAGCCAGAATCTCACCACCGCCCTGGGCGTGGTGCAGGATGCCAACATCCCGGCTGTCAGCACTCAGCTGACCCAGTCGCAGATCCAGGCGCAGGCTGGTGTTGCGGCGCTCAAGGCTTCCACCCAGCTGCAGCAGTCGTACACCTCGCTGCTGCCGTAAATTCAACCATGAGGCCGGAGCATCAAGCTCCGGCCTTCCCATTCCGTCTTTGCAATAGGTGATCCATGACGTCCTCGGTTAGCTCGCTCAGTTCATCGGCTATTTCTTCCGAGATCAGCACCTATGCGACCAAGCTGCAGGCGCCGATCACTCCGTTGCAGTCCCAGGTTACGACCGAAAAGGCCCAGATTTCCGCCTGGGGCAGTATCAGCGGCGCGATCTCGACGCTGTCGCAATCGCTGTCGAACATCAAAGACCTGAGCACCATCAACAACAAAAGCACCAACAGCTCGGACAAGTCCGTGGCCACCATCACTGCCAGTAATTCGGCATCGTCGGGAACATATAATCTTACTAATGTCCAGTTGGCGAAACCGCAGGAAATCTATTCCTCTCTGCTTGGCTCTGGCAATTCTACGCTCTCGGGCGGCAAGGGTTCTCTTGTATTCACGCTGGGAGGCGGCAAAAGCGAGACTGTCTCCATCGGCTCCGGTAGCCTGACGCTGAACGATGTCGCGGCGGCCATTAATAAGGAGGCCGGCGGTGTTCAGGCCAGTGTCATCGGTACATCAGCCGGCGCCCGCCTGGTGCTGGAAAGCAGCGGGACCGGAAGTTCCGCGGCGTTCACGGTGTCAGGTACCGGCGCTCTGTCCCAGTTCGATTTCAACCCAAGTTCCAGCACGGCCAATAGCGGAGAAATCTTGGCGCAAACGGCAAAGGATGCCTCTTTCACACTCAATGGCGTGCCGATCGTCAGTGCCTCCAATACCCTTGCCAGTACCATCTCCGGCGTCACGATCACTCTTGCCGGTTCTGGCACAACATCGCTCTCGGTCAGCTCTTCCCCGGCTAATCTGTCCACTTCCGTGCAAGGCGTGGCCACAAGTCTTAATGCCGCCATTTCGGCAATTGCCGCGCAAACAAAATATGTTCCGGCCAGCTCAGCCGGTGGGTCCGCTCAGGCTGGTGTGCTGCTGGGGAATTTCTCAGCCACGGAGCTAAAGAGCGAGCTGATGACATCGGTCAGCAGCCTCGTCGCCAGCGGTGTGAGTGCGGGAGCCGCTGGCTTGTCCATTAGCAGCTCTGGTGTGATCAGCTTCAATTCAACCAGTTTTGCCAGCGAATATGCCAAGAACCCGACCGCCGTCGAAAAGCTGGTCGGCAACCTCTATCAAAAGCTCCATACAGTTTCCGTTGGTGCGATTGGCGGCTCCGCCAGTTCGGCGGCAAGCTCCGGGGGCACGGAAAAGACAACTGGCTTTATCTCGGCGCAGACAACGTCTCTTAACGGCATCATTACCTCGATCGACAGCCAGATCACGCAGTTCACCAAGCAAGGTTCGGCAGCGTTGAAGCGCATGGAAGCGCTTTATACAACGGCTGAAACCAAGGCCAGCTCGGCGTCGATTACCCAGTCCTACCTGAGCATCTTCAACAACTCATCCTCTTCAAGTAGCTAACCGGAAACGACGTTATGGATATGATCAACGAATACCGGGCATCGATCTTCGACGGTAAGGCGGATGTGAATTGGCTGCATCACGGATGGCGCGGGCTTCGTTTGTACGGCCGTAGGGCTAAAGCCGCCATTGAGGCCGAGGATATGGCCACCAAGGCCATAATGCTTGCCCGTGCGGACGAGCTGCTGACCCTGATGAGCGGGATTCTCGATACCAGCGATGGCAGCAAGCTCGGTCCGGCGCTCATGACCATCTACTCCGCCTTGCGTTTTACGCTGCTCCGGGCCAATACGGAGAACAGCAAACCGGCGCTCGACGATTTCGAAGCGGCGCTAGCGATTCTGGATCGCGACATGGCTAAAGTGTCTGAAGGTGCGTTAGTGGCATGACCAACACCATCCCCTCCCTGCCGACGGTATCTTCATCGGCTGTCATGAATGACTCTTCAACCGCGCCCACGAGCACCAAGCCGAATGCCGCGGCTGAGACCGCGCCACAAACCGAGGCCGTGACATTGAGCGACGCCGCACAGACCACCACCAAGCTGCTCTCCGCCGCACAGCAGTCGAACGGGGTGGACCAGACGACAGTTGCCCGCATTCGCAATGCGCTTGCCTCGGGCAGTTATAATGTGGCGCCGGAGGATTTGGCGCAGGCGATGGCCACAGTACTGAAGGCGACGGGCAAATGAGCATCACCGGCCAATTCCGTTCCCTGGATATTAAGCTGGAAGCGCAGCCGATTTCTGACATGCTGGCCCATGGCCTGGAACTGGCCGAGAACCTTGGCCGCAAGCTTCATAACCTTGACGATTTGATGCTCACTGGCAGGCCAAATGAAATCTCGGATGCCGCCGCCGCAGTGGAGTGGGCGCTCAAGGATGCTTCTCCCACCTTTGCGGAGATCGCCGAAACCGTGAGCAGGCTCGGTGCCTCCAACTTGATGACAGCGGCGGAACAGCTGCGGAGGATCCAGGAAGAGGATGCCGCCGGGCTGGCCGAGGCGCTGCGCGGCGCACTGGCCCGGTTCGCCAAGCGGTCGTTCAGCGCCAATAAGCGGGCGCAGCAATTCAACAGGGGGTTGAGTGCCGCGCTTCAATCCCTCCAGGCACTTGGCATGCAGGAGGGCGGCAGGCTGATCGCGGAAGCCTGAAAAGCTCTGCTGCGCCGCACAAAACCATTTCAGGGCAGGCAAAATCCCTCCTGAACAGACGAGGGCATTGCATTATGCTGCTTGTTTGTCTTATGGACAGCATCTCGGCTGTTGATAATATTCATCAGCATCATGTCGCCGGACAAAAAAGTATAAAACCTGAAGGGTTAAAACATGACTGCAATCACCCGGAGCGGAGAACGCCTCCAGAGGGATAGCCTCGGCCTCTCTCAGATCGTCGCCGCCACGCTGGCCAACATTGCGCCGGCCATGAGCTTCTTCTTTGGTTTTGGTCTCATCGCCTCGGGTGCTGGCGTCGGTGCGCCGCTCACCATTCTCACGGCGATGGTGGTTGTGCTCTTCCTCACGAACACCCTGGCGGAATTTTCCAAGTACCGCCCCAGCACGGGTTCCTTCGTGACCTTCATTGGCATGGGTTTCGGGCCGTCGGCCGGTGCTGCCGCCTCGCTCTTCGTTGTCACCGGCTACTGCATCGCCGCTGCCTCCGTGGTGGTCATTTCCGGTGGTTGGGCCGCGAGCACGCTGCAGATTTTCCTGGGCATCAATATCCCCTGGCAGGTGCTGAGCGTCGCCGTCACCGTCATCGTTGGCGTTCTGGTGTCACGCGGCATCAGCCTGTCCACCACCTGGGCGGCGATTTTCTTCTATTTCGAGTTGGGTCTGCTGCTCATCGGCGCCGTGATCATGCTCGTGGTTAATCGGCATGATATCTCCATGGCCCCGCTGATGCTTTCCAGCGTCACCGGCGGCTGGAAGGGCATCGGCCTTGGCTTCCCGCTGGCCATCTACCTCTTCATCGGCTGGGAAAACTCTGCGATGCTGGCTGAGGAAACCACCAACCCGCGCCGCAACGTTCCCCGCGCGCTTGTGATTGGCACTCTCTCTATCGGTATTCTCTACATGTTCCTGGCCTTCGCCACGGAAACCGCGTTCCACAACAATCTGCAGGCGATCACCTCGTCCTCCATCCCGTTTGTCGACGCGTTCAAGGTTTCCGCCGCGGGCCTGCTGCTCATCGCCTATCTTGCCGGTGTCACCAGCATTTTCTCCTCGCTCATCGGTCTGACGAATGCGCAAGCGCGCATCCTGTTCAGCTCCTCGCGCGAGGGCCTGCTGCCGCCGTTCTTTGGCAAGATCCATCCGCAGCACAAGACGCCGCATGCCGCGATGTGGGTTTACATCCTGGCCGCGCTCGCGATCGTCCTGGTGTTCGGCTACATCTACGACATCGACCCGGTGACCTTGTTCGGTGACACGGGCACCCTGGGCACCATCCCGGTCGTGGTGACGTACCTCCTCACCAACCTCGCGCTGCCTATCTACATGTACCGCTACCACCGTGAGGATTTCAGCGCTGTGCGCCATTTCATCGTGCCGCTGGTTGGTACAGGCCTGATGCTGTTCCCGCTCTGGGGCCTGGTTGAGCCCGGTCAGCCCTATCCGTTCAGCCTGTATCCTAAGCTGGCCATTGGTCTGTTCGTGTTCTCGCTGGTTTACGGCATCATCCTGGCCAAGCGTAACCCGGATCTGGTGCACCGCATCGGCTCCTACGTGGCCGACGAAGAGTACTAAGCCAAAACAGCAAGGGCGGCACTCCGGTGCCGCCCTTGGTCGTTTCAGGGGAGCATCAGCTCCTTCACCCGCCCTCCGGCCTGGATGTGCTTTTCCAGCACTTCATCCACGGCCTCAAACGAATCCAGCTTGTACCACACCCCCTCGGGGTACAGCACGGCGCAGGGGCCAAGCTCGCAGCGGTCCAGGCACCCGGCCTGATTCACCCGCACGCCCTCGATGCCCAGTTCCTTCACCCGCGCCTTCATGTAGTCGCGGATCTTCTCGCTGCCCTTGCTGGCGCAGCATCCGCGCTGATGCCCCTCAGGCCGCCGGTTTCCGCACACAAACACATGGGTGGAAAAATAAAGCGCCGGATCGTCGTCGTGCCTCGTGCCCAAGTCTGTTGCTCCTTGCCGTTTGTGCCTATCTAAGCTGCAAACTGGGGAGCAGGCAAAATGCGGAACATGCTGGACGAGGCCTCCTCGCCCTATTTGCTGCAGCACAAGGACAACCCTGTGCATTGGCAGCTTTGGTCGCCCGAGACGCTGGCTTTGGCCGCCCAGCTCAACCGCCCGATCTTGCTCTCCATCGGCTACGCCGCCTGCCATTGGTGCCATGTGATGGCGCATGAGAGCTTCGAGAACCCGGAAACAGCGGCGCTGATGAACAGCCATTTCATCAACATCAAACTGGACCGCGAGGAGCGCCCGGATCTCGACCAGATCTTCATGTCCGCCCTGCACGCCATGGGCGAGCAAGGCGGCTGGCCGCTGACCATGGTGCTTACCCCGCAGGGCGAGCCCTTCTGGGGCGGCACCTATTTCCCGCCCACCCCGCGCTTCGGCCGGCCGAGCTTCCGCCAGATTCTCACCGCTCTGGCCAATGCCTGGGCGACCGACCGTGAGCGCATCGGCCGCTCAGTCTCCGCCCTGCAACGCGCCTTGGTGGCGCAATCCGCGCCAAAGCCCGGCGACCCGCCAGGCCCGGCGACGCTGGACACGGTCCGCAGCGCCTTTCTGCGCGCCATGGACTGGCAGCTCGGCGGCATCGGCCATGCGCCGAAATTCCCCAACATTCCCATCTTCCGTTTCCTCTGGCAGGAGAGCTTCCGCACTGGCGATGCCCGCGCGGCCCAGGCGGTGGAGCTGCTGCTGGAGCGCATCTCCCAGGGCGGCATCTACGATCATCTCGGCGGCGGCTATGCCCGCTACGCCACCGACGATGCCTGGCTGATCCCGCATTTCGAGAAGATGCTCTACGACAACGCCCTGATCCTAGACTTGCTGGCCCTGGCTTATGCCCGTGTGCCCAACCCCCTTTACGCCGCCCGCGCGCGGGAGACGGTGGGCTGGCTGACGCGGGACATGAGGGCTGAAGGCGCCTTCGCCGCCGCCGAGGATGCGGATTCCGAGGGCGAGGAAGGCAAGTTCTACGTCTGGACCCGTGCCGAGCTGATTGAACTCTTGGGCCCTGAATCCGTTTATTTTTTTAATCACTACCCGGCACCCGAGGGCGGCAATTGGGAGGGTAAAATCATCCTCGAACGCCGCACGCCCTTCGGCGAGGAGGACCGTCTCGCCCCGCTGCGGTCCAAGCTGCTCGCCCGGCGCGATACCCGCATCCGTCCAGGCCGGGACGACAAGATCCTCGCCGATTGGAACGCCCTCACCATCACGGCCCTGGTCCGCGCCAGCGCGGTCTTCGCCGAGCCAAGCTGGCTGATCCTGGCCGAGGAAGTGTTCGCCACCATCCTCGCCGATCTCGCGGAGCCCGAGGGCAGTATCGCCCACGCCTACCGCCACGGCAAAATCTCCGCGCCGGGTCTTCTGGAGGATCAGGCCACCATGCTCCGCGCCGCCCTGGCGCTGTACCAAGCCACGGCCAAACCCGACTACCTCGCCACGGCACTGCGTTTGCTGACCGTCACCGAGCGTAAGTTTGGCGATGGCGCGGGGGCGTTCTTCATGTCCGCCGATGCGGCGCAGAACTTTGCCCCCCGCTTGCGCAATGTGCAGGATGGCCCGGCCCCTTCAGGTATTGGCGTGATGGCCGAAAACTACGCCCTGCTGCACGCCCTTACCGGCGAGGCCGAGCATCGCGCCAAGGCCGAGGCGCTGCTCGCCGCCTTCGCGGGCGGTACCGACCGCCTGACCGGATCTCCGGTGCTGCTGGCGGCGGCGGATTTGCTGGAAAACGCGGCTTGCGTCGTCATCACCGGCAATGCGGCGGATTTGGCCCGGGCCGCGCTCGCGGCGCCCGACCCGGCCGTGGTTGTACTGCACGCCGCGGCCGGCCTGCCCCCCGGCCATCCGGCTTACGGCCAAACAACCAACCAGCCAGCCGCCTTCATCTGCCGCGGCGGCGTGTGTTCCCTGCCCGTGGCAACGCCCGACGCGGTGCGTGCCGCGCTCCGCCGTGGCGGAGATCCCGCGCCATGACCCGCCGGGACCTGCTCGCCGCCAGCGCTCTCGCCCTGATCTCCCGGTCCGCCGCCGCATACGAGGTCTCGCATACCGATGCCGAGTGGCGGCATATCCTCACCCCGGCACAGTATTCCGTGCTGCGGCGGCAGGGTACCGAGGCGGCATTCTCTTCCCCGCTGCTGAACGAACATCGCAACGGCATCTTCGCCTGCGCTGGCTGTGCGCTGCCCCTGTTTTCCAGCAAGGCGAAATTCGACTCCGGCACTGGCTGGCCAAGCTTTTACGCCCCGCTGCCAAACGCCGTGCTCACCGCCGATGACCACTCCTTCGGCATGATACGCACCGAGGTGCATTGCCGCCGCTGTGGCGGCCATCTCGGCCATGTATTTCCGGACGGTCCACCGCCAACCGGGCTGCGCTATTGCATGAACGGCGTGGCGTTGACCTTCACTCCCGCCTGAAGCCGTTTCAGGCTTTTTCCCGGTGGTAGCAGAATGAGGCGTTGATCATGTCCAGCAGATGCTGCCCGGCGGTGGTCGGCTTGTATTTCGGCGTCTCGCCGGGGCGCAGGCAGGTTGGCAGGCACTCCACCGGCGCGTAGAAATCCGGGTCGAAGAAAAATGGAAGGGAATACCGCTCCCTGCCCGAGAGGTTGATCACCCGGTGCTGGTTGGACTGGAACACGCCATTGGTCCAGCGCTCCATCATGTCCCCGATATTCACCACAAAGCTTCCCGGCACGGGCGGCGCATCAATCCACACGCCGTCCCTCCGCCTTACCTGCAACCCGCCCGACATATCCTGGTGCAGCAGGGTCAGGCAGCCGTAATCGGTGTGTGCGCCCGCGCCGAGCTGCGCCTCGGTCACTCGCCCTTTCTGCGGCGGGTAGTGCAGGGGGCCGAGCGTCGTCATGGTGATGCCGAGCCAGGGGGCGAAGAAATCCTCATCCAACCCCAGCGCCAGAGCGAACGCGCCGATCATCTTTCGCCCCAGCTCCACCATCTCATCGTAATAGCCCTGCATCACCTCCCGCCAGCCGGGGAGGAAATCGGGCCACTGGTTCGGCCCGTGCAGCGGCACGCCCGCCAGCACGCGCGGATGGTCCAGAGGCAAATCCCGCCCGACCTTGTAGCCTTCCTTCAAATCGCCCTGTGCCTGCTTGGCGGGGGCGAGATTCTCGCCTCCCATGCGGAACCAGCCCCGATGGCAGGAGGAATGCTCGATCGCCACCTTCTCCTTCTCGGCCTCGGGCAGGGCGAAGAAGCGCTTCGCCTCGGCATAAACCCGCGCGATCATTTCCTCCTTCACGCCATGGTTCACGGCGTAGAAGAAGCCGATCTCCCGGCAGGCGCGGCTGATCTGCTCCACCATCTCCGCCTTGCCCGGCGCGCCGCGCAGGGGCGAGACGTCGATAATCGGGATCTGCGTCAGCGGCATTTGCGCGGTGCGCAGCGAAGGGGCGAGCTGTATGGTGTCCGGCATGGCGCGGATGCTAGTCTCGCCCAGCATTGGATTCCAGGGCAAAAACATTGGCAAAATACCTTCTCGGCATAGATCTCGGGGCCGGCAGCCTCAAAGCCACGATCATCGACGATGCCGGGCATATTTTGGGTGAGGCGAGCCATCCGGTCACAACCTCGGTGCGGCAATTCGGCTGGTCTGAGCAGGACCCGGCCGAGTGGTTTGCCGCCCTTTGCGCCGCCGTGCCCCGAGCCATCGAGGCGGCCAGGATCCCCGCCAGCGCCATCGCGGGCATTGGCGTTTCGGCGGGCGCGCATATCCCGGTACTCACCGATGCTGAAGACAATGTCCTCCGCCCGGCCATCATGTGGAACGACCAGCGCGCCGCCGCCGAGGCCGCCGCCCTGCATGAGCGCGCGGGCGAGCGGATCATCGCCACCTCGCTCAACCGGGTGAACCCGACCTGGACGCTCGCCATGCTTGCCTGGCTGAAGGACCACGAGCCGGAGGTGATGGCCAAAACCAAGCGCCTCTATCTGGCCAAGGATTACCTGCGCTCGCGCCTCACCGGCACGTGGGAGACGGATTTCTCCGACGCCATCGGCGCGCTGATGGCCGACAATGCCACCAAGAGCTGGTCCCCCGAGCTCTGCGCCCTGATCGGGCTGGACGAAGCCCTGCTCCCCCCGGTCAAACCCGCCGAGGCTGTGGTTGGCACGGTGACACCCGAAGCCGCCGCCCGCACCGGGCTGGCGGCGGGTACGCCGGTGGTCTGCGGCTCCAACGACACCACGGTGGAATTCTTCGGCGTCGGCGCCACCACGCCGGGTATCGGCGGCGTGAAGCTGGCCACGGCGGGGGTGCTGTACCTCGCCACCCAGGGGCCGAGCGTGAATCCGCCCATCTCCTGCTACCCGCACATCATGCCGGGCATGTATTACACCGCCACGGGCACCAATTCCTGCGCCTCTGCGCATCGCTGGCTGCGGGATTTGATGTTCACCGAGGACGGGTTCGAGGGCATGGACGCCCTGGCCGAAACCGCCCCGCGCGGCGCCCGTGGGCTGCTTTTCCACCCCTATCTGCAAGGCGAGCGCGCGCCTTACTGGGATCCGCTGCTGCGCGCCGATTTCATCGGCCTCACCATCTCCCACGGTAAGCCGGAGTTCGCCCGCGCTTTGTATGAAGGTCTCGCCTTCTCCATCCGCGACCTGCTCCAGGCCGCGCAGGGGCTGGGGCTGTCCTTCGGGCGCATCCGGCTGATGGGCGGCGGGGCGCGCAGCGCCTGCTGGCGGCAGATCATCGCCGACGCCACCGGCCTCACCGTGGAGCGTACCGAGTCGGCGGATGCGTCTTACGGCTCAGCGCTGGTGGCTGGCGTGGGGGCGGGAGTGTTCGCCAGCCCGGAAGACGCCGTGGCCCGCTGCGTGCGCTTGTTGGACACCACAACGCCCGATGCCGAGGCGCATGAATTCTACACCCAGCTTTTTGGTATTTATAAGGACGCGCAGGCGGCGCTGGCTGGGCTCAACCACCGCCTGCACGCGCTGTTCAGTTGAAGATGTAGGAGTCCATCCGCAGGAAGCCGAACTCCACCGAGCGGTGCAGCAGCTCGGCTTTCGGGGCCGGTCCCGCCGCGCCGATCGCCACATGCAGCGGCAGCAGGTGCTCGTCCGTGGGGTGCTCATCCTGGGCGTAAGGGGCGAGCTTGCGGTAATTCGCCAGCGCCGCCAGATCCCCGGCCATGATCTTCTGGTGCATCCAGTCGGAGAATTCCGTCACGTCTTTGGTTTCCGGCGCATCGAACACCCGCGCGCCGCGGAACCGGCGCAGATCATGCGTATAGCTGCCGCTGCCGATGATCAGCACGCCTTCCTCGCGCAGCGGGGCCAGCGCCGCGCCGAGCGCCAGATGATAGCCCGCGCCAAGCTGGGTCTGGATGGAAAGCTGCACCACGGGGATATCCATCTCAGGATAAGCCAGCAGCAGCGGCACCCAGGCGCCATGGTCCAACCCGCGCGAGGCATCCGTCTCGCACCCCAGCCCCGCCGCCCGCAGCAGAGCCGCCGTGCGCTCCGCCAGCCAGGGGGAGGCTGGTGCGTCGTAGCGCAGCTCGTAAAGCGGTCGGGGAAAGCCGTAGAAATCATGGATCGTCGTGTTCCGCGCCGGTGTGTTCACGGTCGGCAGGGCGGTTTCCCAATGCGCGGAGGCGATGAGAATGGCCTTCGGCCGGGGAACAAGGCCGCCCAGCGCGCGGAGGAAACGATGCGCCGGGGTGTCTTCCGCGGCGGTCATTGGCGAGCCGTGGCTCAGGAACAAGGTTGGCAGCATGCCCGAAGCTTGCCCGAGCAGCCCTTACCCCGCAAGCGGCTTCCCCTGGCCCCCTTGTCATACCGCGAAAAACAGCCAATTTAGGTGGGTTATCAGGACTGTTTTTGTCCGCTTTTGTGGGGAGCCACCATGTTTATCGAGACCGAGGGCACGCCGAACCCGGCGACGCTGAAATTCCTGCCGGGGCGGGACATTCTGGGCGACAAGACCGCCGACTTCGCCGATGCCGACGCGGCGCTGATCTCGCCTCTGGCCGAGGCGCTGTTCGGCCTGCCCGGCGTGGCCCGCGTGTTCCTGGGCGCGGATTTCGTGACCGTGACCAAGACCCCGGACACCGACTGGCAAGCGCTCAAGCCCCAGGTGCTGGGGCTGCTCATGGACCATCTGGTCAGCAACCGCCCCATCCTGCGCGAGAACGTGACGCTGGACGCCGAGGACGTGGACCCGGCCGATGCCGAAATCGTGGCGCAGATCAAGGAGCTGCTGGACACGCGCATTCGCCCCGCGGTGGCCGGCGATGGCGGGGACATCATCTTCCGCGGCTTCCGCGATGGCGTGGTCAGCCTGAAGATGCAGGGCTCCTGCGCGGGTTGCCCATCCTCCACCGCCACGCTCAAGCACGGCATCGAGAACATGCTGAAGCACTATATTCCCGAGGTGGTCTCGGTTACACAGGCGGCCTGAGCTTCAGGAGAGAGACCAGATGGCATTGGATGACGCGGCGCTCGACGTGTTGTTCCGCAACGCGCGGACACAGTGGGAGTTCGCCGACGAACCCGTCACCGATGACGATCTGAGGGCCATCTACGAGCTGGCGAAGTTGGGGCCGACCTCGGCCAATTCCTCGCCAGCCCGGTTTCTCTTCGTGCGCGGTCCGGAGGCCAAGGAGCGGCTGAAAGCCTCGCTGAGCCTGGGCAATATCGAGAAGGTGCTGGCCGCGCCGGTCACGGTGGTCATCGCCTACGATCCGCATTTCTATCTCAAGCTCCCGCAGCTTTACCCGGCGTCCGACGTGAAAGGCTGGTTCTCCGCCAACCCGGACCTCGCCGAGGAAACCGCCTTCCGCAATTCCACGCTGCAAGGCGCGTATTTCATGCAGGCGGCGCGGGCGCTGGGCTTCGCCTGCGGCCCGATGTCCGGCTTCGACCGCGCCAAGCTGGACCGGGCCTTCTTCTTCCAGAATAGCTGGAAGTCCAATTTTCTGCTCAATCTCGGCCGTCCCAAGGATGTTGAACTACCCCCGCGCCTGCCCCGGCTAGGCTTCGACGAGGCGGCGCAGTTCGCGTGAGCTGGCTGGCGATCGATGCGTCCGGCGGCCATGCCGGGCTTGCCGTGGTCGGCGAGGATGGCGCCACGCGGCACAAGATATTCGCGCCACTGCGTCCAGGGCTGATTGAAACCCTGCCGGTGCTGCTGGCCGAGGCGGTGCGGGGTGGCGGCATCACCCATGTCGCCGTCACCACCGGGCCGGGCAGCTTTACCGGGCTGCGCACCTCTATAGCCCTTGCCCAGGGCTATGCCGCCGCCGCCGGGCTGCCGCTCTGGGGCATTGGCGTGGCTCCGGCCTATCACGTCCCGTTCCCGCAACTGCATCATCCACTCTGGGTGGCGGTGCGCGCCCGCCGTGGCCGCGTCTTCCTGCTGCGCGACGGCGTGGCGGAGGCCTTCGCCGACGAGGACCTGCCGCTCCCCCGAACCCTGATTGCCCTGGCCGGTGACGCGGCGAATGATGCCGCCTCCCGCCTTGCCGCGCGCGGGGCGGATGTGCTGCTGACCAACGCCAAATCCATCGACCCGGTCTGGGTGGCCAAGGCCGCGATGGTCCAGCGTGCCGCCGGGCTTGCACCTGCTCCCGCCCAGCCGCTTTACGTGGACCCGCCGGAAGCCAAACTCCCCGCCGCCGGGTTGCGTCCGGCCCCGGTATGATCCGCGCCGGACTGCCTCACGCGGCGCTTCTGGCCGCGATGCACGCGCGGGCTTTCCCCCGGGACCCATGGGACGAGGCCAGCTTCGTCTCGCTGCTCGGCATGCCGGGCATCATCGGCCTCATCGACGAGCGCGGCGGCTTCCTGCTCCTGCGCATTGTGCTGGACGAAGCCGAGATCATCACCATCGGCGTGACAACGCCGCGCCAGGGCATCGGGCGGGACCTGATGCGCGAAGGGCTGGATCTTGCTACCGCCTATGCGGTGAAGGTGATGCATCTGGAAGTCGCCGCCACCAACACCCCGGCCCAGGCGCTCTACGCCAAGCTCGGCTTCACCCAAGTGGGCCGCCGCAAGGGCTATTACCCCGATGGCGACGACGCCCTGACATTGCATCTGGTTTTGGCCTAGAATGGCGCATGGATATTTTCACGGAAAATTATCTATCGCCCCAAATTCCTTCGGTGGAGAGTAGGCTATGGACCAGATGATCTCCTCGCCGACCCAACAGGCCCTGCGCCGCGCGGTTGTCGACCTGGGCTCCAACTCCGTCCGCCTCGTCATCTACGAGGGCGAGGGGCGCAACCCGCTGCAGATCTTTAACGAGAAGGCGGTGCTGCGTCTGGCCAGGGGCATGACCAAGACCGGCCGTCTCGATGACGCCGCCATGACCCAGACCGAGACGGTGCTGCACCGCTACGCCGCCATTGCCCGCGCCATGGGGGCCGTGCCGTTCGACGTTCTGGCCACCTCCGCCGTGCGTGACGCCGCGAATGGCGCCGAATTCGTGCAAAAGATGATGGCGCTCATCCCGGAGATGCGGATCAAGATTCTCTCCGGCGAGCAGGAGGCCGAACTCTCCGCCGAGGGCGTGCTCTGCGGCATCCCCGGCGCCGAGGGCATCCTGGCCGATCTCGGCGGCGGCTCGCTGGAGCTCATCCGCCTGGATGCCGGCAAGGTGGGGCGGGCGATAACCCTGCCCGTGGGCGTCATCCGCTTGGCTGACCGCTCGGGCGAGGATCTGGTGAAAGCCCGCGCCATCGTCACAGCGGAGCTGGAGACGGTTCCCTTCGCCAATGAGGCCGCGGGCAAGGATCTCTACGTGTCCGGTGGCGCCTTCCGCGCGCTCGCGCGCATCCACATCGCCCAGACGGGCTACCCGCTGAACATGGTGCATCACTACACCATTGGCCGGGAGGAAGCCCGCGATCTCGCCGGCGTGGTCAGCGAGGCTGGGCGCAAGCTGATCGAGCGCATGCCCGGCGTGCCGCGCCGGCGCATCGAGGATCTGCCCTTCGCCGCCGTTATCCTGCGCCGCCTGCTGCGCGCCACGGGGGCCGCGCGGGTGGTTTTCTCGGCCAATGGCCTGCGCGAGGGCTGGTTCATCCGCATGCTGCCCGAGCATATCCGTGCCGAGGACCCGCTGCTCGCCGCCGGGCGCGACCTGACCCGTGGCATCATCCGCGACGCCAACCTGCCCCCCGCCCTGGTGGACTGGACCGCACCGCTCTTCCCGGCCGAAACCTCAGCCCAGACCCGCCTGCGCGAGGCCGCCTGCTGGCTCTCCGATATCGGCAGCCACGAGCACCCGGAATACCGCGCCGAGCAGGCTTTCCTGCGCGTTCTGCGTCAGGCCGGGATCGGGTTGGATCACCATGCCCGCGCCTTCCTGGCCCTGACTATGGCGCTACGCTACGAGGCCCCGCCCGACGCCGCCTTCCTGGCCCCGGCCCGCACGCTGCTGGACATGCACGCCACCCGCCGGGCGGAAACGCTGGGGATCGCTTTGCGCCTCGCCTACACGCTCTCGGCGGGTACGCCGCATCTGCTGGCGGGTACCGCGCTGACCATTTCGGCTGAACGCCTCACTTTGAGCCTGGCCGAGACCAATGGCGTGTTCGCGGGCGAGGCTGTGTTGCGCCGCCTGGAGCGGCTGGCGCAGATGCTGGGGCTGGAGGCCGAGACGACGCTCCGGTAGGCGGCTATTGCGGCTGTCGGTGGAGGTGATGATACGCCCGGCCGTGATAGATCAGCCCGGATGTGCTGCTGCCCAGATGGATCGCCTGCACCGCGCAGAAGAACACGGTGTGGGTGCCCACCTCCACGGTTTGCTCCACCTTGCAGTCCAGGCTGGCTGCCGCACTTTCCAGCACTGGCGCGCCGGTTACCAGCCGGGTCCAGTGCGCGCGGGCGAAGCGCTCGGGCATGGGCAGGTTGTCCTTGCCCGCGAAGATTGGCGAAAGCTCCTCATCCTTATGCGACAGGATGTTCACGCACAGCACGCCGGTGGCCTTGAATATGTCGTGCTGGCGGCTGCTGCGGTTGATGCAGACAAGCACGGTGGCTGGATCGTCGGTGACGCTGCATACGGCGGAGACGGTGATGCCCACATCCCCCTCGGGGCCCTTGGTGGTGACGATATTCACCGCGGCGCCAAGGCGGGCCATGGCTTCACGGAACTGGGTACGGTCAATTGCGACTGATTCGCTCATAGCGATACTCTAGTCATCCGGTCATGATTTCCGCAAGCCTCGCCCCCGGCGCACGGCGTCATCGCCAAACTTGGCGCGCAATGCGTCGATGGCACTCTGCCGGGCCAAGCGGCGCGGTGTCAGTGTATCGGCAAGGTCGCCCTTGTCCGCCAGCGCTGCGTCCGCCAGCGGGCTGGCGCCAATGCCGATAAGCCTGAACTTGGTGCCGTCCGCCTCGCGCTTCAACAGCGGCAGCGCGGCTTCGAACAGCGTCTCGGGCAGTTGCGTTGGGTTGGGCAGGCGCTGGCTGCGGGTGCGCAAGGCAAACCCCGCCGTCTTCAGTTTCAGCACGATCCCGGCGGCGGCCTGATCCTCCCGCCGCAGCCGCCGCCCCAGTTTCTCGCAGAGTGGCCACAGCGCGTCCTCCAGCGCGGCCAGCTCCCGCAGATCGGTGGTGAAAGTGGTCTCCGCGCTGATGGATTTGCTCTCTCGCTCGGTACGGACGGGCCGGTTATCCAGCCCCTGCGCCCGCGCCACCAAAGAGGGGCCATCTTCCCCCAGCTCTGCGGCCCGCCGGGCATCCAGCGCCGCCAGTTGCCCCACCCGGGTGATGCCCATGGCGGCCAGCCGCTTGACCTGCACCGGCCCCACGCCGGGCAGAATCCCCACCGGCTCCGGCGCCAGCAGCGAAGCCGCCTCTGACCCGAACACGAAGAACCCCCTTGGCTTGCCCCGTTCCACGGCCAGCTTGGCCAGCAGCCGGTTCGGCGCCAGCCCGATGGACACGGTAATCCCCAACTCCTTCTCCACCTGCCTGGCGAAGCGGTTGAGCACCACGGCGGGCGGCGCGCCATGCAGCGCCTCGGTGCCGGAGAGGTCCAGCACGGCCTCGTCGATGGATTGCATCTGCACCAGTGGCGTCAGTGTCTCCAGTATCGCCCGCACCTGGCGCGAGACGGTGACGTATTTCGCGATGTCCGGCTTCAGCACGGCGGCGTTGGGGCAGAGCTGGCGGGCCTTGAACATTGGCATGGCCGAGCGCACGCCGGACAGTCGCGCGATATAGCAGCATGTACTGACCACGCCCCGCACCCCGCCGCCGACGATCAAGGGCACATCCCGCAGCTCCGGCCTGTCGCGCTTTTCCACGGTGGCGAAGAAGGCATCGCAATCCACATGGCCGATGGTATGCTCGAACAGCTCCTTGTGGCGCAGGATGCGCACCGACCCGCAGCGCGGGCATTGGCTGCCGGTTCCTACTTGCGCATCGCAGTCACGGCAGATTGCCGGCATCCGCTCTCCAAAATGTGATGTATTAAAACCAGACCAAGACTAACACGGCGCGGCTGAAAAATCCCGCTGTTTCGGCGCGGCAGATGTTTTTGTTGCAATAAAGAAACAACAACCTTGTTGTGAATTCCTGGCAGCTGCACTATCCATTCCGAAATCGAAAACGGCTCGAGTTCGGCCATATCCGTGGCTGCGGGGGCTTGTCGCCTTTTTTAACTTCACCCAGTTACAAGATACGCTCATGTCACCTTCCAAAGAGCAGATGCCCCGGTACGACCGCGCCATTATCATGCTGAAGCAGGCGCAGGCCGAGATCGACGGCGCCGCGAAGCTGGCCGATCTTTACACTCGTGTCTGTGAGGTTGTGGTGGGCCTGGGCGGCTATTGCATGGCGTGGATCGGCCTTGCCGAGAACGATGCCGCGAAGAGCGTCCATCCCGTGGCCTATACTGGCTACGAGAGCGGGTATCTTGAGGCCACCAACATCACCTGGTCCACTGAGGAAACCGGCCTCGGTCCCACCGGTACGGCCATTCGGGAAAGACGGATCCAGATCAACAACAGCACCAGCGAATCGCCGCGCATGGCTGTCTGGCGGGATGAGGCGTTGAAGCGCGGCTATGCGGCCAGTATCGCGCTGCCGTTGAAGGAGAAATTCGGCGAGGCGTTCGGCGCCCTGATGATCTACTCGCTCGAGGAGGATGCGTTCGGCCCCGAGGAGGTTCACATCCTCTCCCAGCTAGCCGACAAGCTCTCGGCGGCGGTGGTCAATCTGCGCTACAAGGCGCGCGAGGCGCTGGGCTTCCATCAGGGCTGAATCGAATCGTCGATCACATAGGCGGAGGTCAGCCCGCCATCGATGGTATAGGCCGAGCCGGTGATGAAGCTCGCCTCGTCGGACGCCAGGAAGGCAACGAGATTGGCGATCTCCGCTGGCTGGGCGAGACGGCCCATCGGCAGATAGCGCCGGCGCAGCTTCCAGGCTTCCTCATCGGCCAGAAAGGCCTGCACCAGCGGTGTGGCCGTCGGGCCGGGACAGATCGCCACCGCCCGCAGTTTCTTGCGCGCGTACATGATGGCGATCTCGCGCGTCATGGCCAGCACGCCACCCTTGGCCGCCGTATAGGCGATTTGCGGAAAGGCCGAGCCCACCAGCGCCACAATCGAGGCGTTGTTAATGATCACGCCGCTGCCCGATTTCAGCAGATACGGAATCCCCGCCTTGCAGCAGAGGAACACCGAGGTGAGGTTCGCCGCGATGGTCGCATCCCACACGGCGAGCGGGGTTTCCACCGGCCCGTCATCGCCCGGCGCGCAGATGCCCGCATTGTTGAACAGCGCGTCGATTCCTCCGAACGCTTCCGCGCCCTCCGCGAACATCGCCTCGCATGCATCCTTGTGGGTAAGGTTCCCGATCACCGCCACGGCTTGCCCGCCCGCCTCGCGGATCGCCGCGACGGTCGCCTCGGCGCTCACCGCATGCAGGTCGGCGCAGATCACCGCCGCCCCCTCGGCCGCGCATTTCTCCGCCGCGGCGCGGCCAATACCGCTGCCTGCCCCGGTGACGAAAACACGTTTGCCCTTCAGACGCATGCCAGAATCTCCCGTAACTGCGCGGCCACCCCACCCGCGCCGGGGGCGAAGCTGCCCTCGAACACGGCGGAGCCGATGGTGAAGCCATCCGCGCCTGCCGCCCGTAATGCCGCGATCCGCGCCGGGCTGTCGACACTCCCGGCGCAAATCAGCCTTCCGCCCCCGCAGCCGCGCCGCGCGGCGCGGACAAGGTCGAGCGGTTCGGCCTCGATGGCCCGGTACGCCAGCAGATCCACCCCCGCGCAGCCCTGGGCGAGGAACCGTGCCGCATCAGTCTCGATCCGTGCCGCATCTCCGCCCAGCCTTGTCGGGTGGCCGAAGGGGGCGCCGGGGAAGGGGTAGTATTCCACCTTGGTCCCGCGCAGAATCTCCAGCGTTTCGGCCACCAGCGTGCCACCCAGCAGCCGGTCCACCCCCAGCTCCACCCCGATGCGCGCCGAGTGCAGCGCCGCCTCGGGCGAGGTGGCGACCACCTCCAGATAGCTCACCGCCCCAATCGTCTTGATCCCGGCCTGCAAGCGCCGCAGCGTCTCGGTGTCAGCGCCGATGTCCTTGAAGCCGATATGCCCCAGGCCCAGCGGCGCGATTTCGGCTAGCACCTCCAGGCAATCCGGCACCGTGCGATCCTGCCGCGTGAGCATGAAGATGAAATCCATGCGCCATTAGTCTCACTCCGCCACGGCGGCGGCAATCGTTTCGCGCGGTAGCCGGTCATTTTGCCGCCGCATGAAGGGGCGCTCGATGGCATGGTGCAGCAGGGCCGCCAGCGCCAGGCTTAGCCCGAGGCTCAAAGGCAGGAAGGCGGTGGTGAAGCGTGCGGCATGGCCTTGCGCCAGCGGCCCGAGCAGCGGGGCCAAAGCGCGCTGCACCGGCTCGTTCACCAGATAAAGCGGATAGGAGATGGCCCCGAGATACTGCACCGCGCGGCCATCCAGCACCGCCCCCCAGGCTTGGCGCTGCGCCAGCATCGCCAGCCCCCAGGCCAGCGGCGTCACCGCTTTTTCAATCCCGCCCGGCAGAGCCAACGCACAGGCGCCAGCCAGACACAGCCAGAAAACCCGTGTGCCGCCACCGCGCAGCATCACAGCACTGGCCAGCCCCAGCGCGAAGAACGGCGCGGCATCGGGCAGAAAGGCGCGGCTGAATTCCCCTCCCAGAGGCAAGGTCCGGTACGCGCCCCCCAGAGCCAGCAGCACCAGGGCAAACCGTCCCAACCGGCGCGGGGCGATCAGCCCGATCAGCACATAGAACTGCCATTCCGTGGATAGGCTCCAGGCTGGCCCCAGCAGCGTGACATAAGCATAGGGCAGGGCGTTTTGCGGGATCAGCCCCTGTGTAAGCGTGAGATGCGCCGCTAAATGGAGGAACAGCGGTTGCGGCAGCGCCGCTGCCATGATGTGCCGGGCCTCATCCCCCACCCAGGGCAGGGCGGCGAGCGGGTCGCCCAGCGCGGTCAGCCCGATGCTGACGGCCAGCACCAGAAAATACACCGGCAGCAGCCGACGCGCCCGCGCAGCCATGAAGGGCGTGAACTGCCCGCCGAAGCGTTCGAGCGAATGGGCGATCACCAGCCCGCTCAGGGCGAAGAACAGATCCACTGCCGCCTCGCCATGACGGAAGGGCGTGGTGATCCAGCCGGGCAGGTTGGTCAGCGGCAGCGCGTGGCCGAGCATGACGTAAACCGCCAGCACGCCCCGCAAGCCATCCATCCGGCCCCAGCGCCTCATAACCGCAACCTAAAAGAGAATACTGGCCTATTAAACGGATTTTTAGATATATTTACAACTAAAAGTTGAAACCTGTACCCCGCGTCGCGGCGGGGTGCTGGTTGCGGGGGTCAGGCCTTGTCCAGCGCCTGGGCCAGATCCTCGATCAGGTCCTGCGCATCCTCCAGCCCCACCGAGAGGCGGATGCAGCCATCGGTGATACCCAGGCGCGCCCGCTCCTCGGCCCCGATGCGCATATGCGTCGTGGTCGCCGGATGCGTGGCCAGGGATTTGGTGTCGCCCAGATTGTTGGAGATGGTGATGATGCGGAACGCGTCCATCACGCGGAACGCCGCCTCCTTGCCGCCCTTCACCTCGAACGCCACCAGCGTGCCGCCGCCCGACATCTGGGACATGGCCAGCTCCCGCTGCGGGTGCGAGGCCAAGGTGGGGTAGAGTGCGCGGGCAATCTTCGGCGAAGCCTCCAGGAACTTCGCGATGGCCTCGGCCGACTGGGACTGCGCCGTGACGCGCAGATGCAGCGTCTCCAGCCCCTTCAGGATCACCCAGGCATTAAACGGCGACATGGACGGGCCGGTATTGCGGAAGAAGGGCTGGAACACCTCCTCCATCCACTGCTTGCGGCCCAGCACGGCGCCGCCCAGCACGCGGCCCTGGCCGTCCATATGCTTGGTGGCGGAATACACCACCACATCGGCGCCCAACTCCAGCGGCTTTTGCAGCAGCGGGGTGGCGAAGACATTGTCCACCACCACGATGGCCCCGGCCGCATGCGCGAGGGCGGAGACGGCGCGCAGATCAACGATGTCCAGCATCGGGTTGGAGGGGCTCTCCAGCAGCACCAGCGCGGTCGGCTTGCTCAGCGCTTCCTTCCACTCGTCCAGATCCGTGCCTTCCACGAACACGGTCTCGACGCCGTATTGCGGCAGCAGGGTGCTGACGATCCAGTGGCAGGAGCCGAACAAAGCGCGGGCCGCCACCACGCGCTGCCCGGCCCGGATGCCGCACAGCAGCGCCGAAGAGACCGCCGCCATGCCCGTGGCGGTGGCGCGGCAGACTTCCGCGCCCTCGATCTTCGCCAGCTTCTGTTCGAGCATCGTCACCGTGGGGTTGGCGAAGCGCGTGTACTGAAAATGGGGGATCTTGTTGTCGAACACGGCTTCCGCCATCTCGGCGCTCTCATAGGTGAAGCCGGAGGTGAGGAACAAAGCCTCGGCGTTTTCCTCGAGATTGGTGCGGATGCGACCGGCATGGATGAGGTCGGTGGCGAGACGGGTCTTCGGCGTGTCGGACATAATCGTGGCCTATCCAAAAAAACGTCCAGCCACGGGAGATTTGGGGCGCGGTTGCGCCTTAGCCTCTTTAGCGCGCTTGTTTTGCTTCTGGCGGGTGCCAGCCTCGCCGCAATCCGGCCGGACAAATCACGAGGTGTTAAAAGGCGTACCCCCCTCGGCTTGCGCGGTCAATGCTCTCGGGATATGTAGGCCCCAATGGGCGGGTATGATGTAATGGTAGCCTGCTAGCTTCCCAAGCTCGATGCGCGGGTTCGATTCCCGCTACCCGCTCCAGCTTCCTGTTCGGCGATGCCCGCCAAAGGTTGAAAAAACCCCTGATTTCAGCTACTTTTGAGCAGTCTCTGATTGTCAGCGGCTGCCCTCGTCTGCCAGCAGCCGCTGAAGATGGGGGCCTAATTTGGGGGCCTTATCAGGCCCCACGTAATACGAGGCCCCCAGATGGCGCTGACCGACACAGCCATCCGCAATTCTAAGCCCAAGGATAAGCCCTACAAGGTGGCTGATTCACAGGGGCTATATCTCCTCGTCAATCCGAAGGGGAGCAAGCTATGGCGCATCAAATACCGCATAAACGGGGTGGAGCGTAAGCTTGCTTTGGGGGCCTACCCCGAGATCACGCTTGCCGAGGCAAGGACGGCGCGGGATGTAGCCCGCAAGCATCTGGCCCATGCAGTCGATCCCAACGTCGCCAAACGGCAGGCTCGAATCGAGGCGAGCATTCGTGCCGGCAATAGCTTCGCGACCGTGGCTGACGAGCTGATCGAGAAAAAAGGCCGAGAGGGGAGAGCGGCTGCGACGCTGGAAAAGCAGCGCTGGCTGTTAAAATTGTTGGGGTCTGATTTGGGCAAGCGGCCGGTTGCCGACATCACTCCCCAAGAATTGCTCCACGAACTTAAAAAGCACGAACGGCGGGGCCGACTGGAGACCGCAAAGCAGCTCCGCTCCTTTGCGGGCCAGGTATTTCGCTATGCGGCAGCGACGGCACGCGCCGAGCGAGACCCCGCCCAACTCTTGCAGGGGGCGCTGACTTCGCCAACGGTCAAGCACTTCGCCGCAATCACCGACCCGGTTGAGTTTGGCGCCCTGCTGCGGGTGATAGACGATTATCAGGGTGATCCGTCCGTTATGTATGCCTTGAAGCTCACGCCGCACGTATTCCAGCGGCCTGGTGAGATACGCGAGATGGAGTGGGCGGAGGTTGACTTCGAAAAGGCCGTCTGGATGATACCGACGACCAGGATGAAGATGCGCGAGCCCCACACGGTTCCGCTGTCCAGGCAGGCCGTCGTTATCCTCTGTGAAATGCGCAGCTTGTCAGGATCAGGGCGCTACGTGTTCCCATCCGTACGCACAAGGGCGCGGCCAATCAGCGATAATACGGTCAATGCGGCTTTGCGGCGCATGGGATACTCCAAGGACCAGATGACCGCCCATGGATTCCGCACGTCAGCGTCATCGCTGCTCAACGAGTCAGGAAAATGGAACCCAGACGCTATCGAGCGCGCGCTGGCCCACATGGTGCCGGGGATTATCCGGCGGATTTATAACCAGTCTGCCTATTGGGCCGAGCGCGTCGAAATGGCTCAGTGGTGGAGCGACTATCTCGATGACTTACGGCGCGGAGGAAATAAGACACGCGATGGCGGAGATTGCCAATGAACCAAAATGGTCATGACGACGACCGCTCCATTCGCCGGATCGCCTTAAGAATTCTAAACGAAGACGAGGATGAGGCGCGAGAAGAGCTCAACAACATCATTTATAGCGTTGAGGACTCAGTTCAGCTGAGAACAGCCGTTTATAGTTGGTCGTTTCCGGTCTTTATAATCTTCCCGGCTTTGTTTTGGGTCCTGGCCATCTCAAGCTGGACGCTTTTGCGCACGCTTGGAAATATTTTCTTTCTAATGTCTGCCCTATGCGCTTTGCTGCCCCTCTATGCCGTATTGAGCTGGTATCGCTTCCAATACGGAGGCGGCAGGCTTCGGGGGCCGCGAGAGGCCATTTATATCAACGCCAGCGACGAATCGCGGGAGAAGCTGGAAAAGCTCTTTGCCTTCATGCAGCGAGACAGCGCCCCAAAGGCTTATTACCGGACCAAGAAGGGCCTCCCGCGTTATCTAGATCATAATTATACTTATGGCTCTCTTCGGGTCCTCCTTCTTTCAGCTTCTCCCTCAGTCAGGGCGCTTTACCTGCCCCCAAGCCGCCGCCGCCTTGCTGAGGCGATCAAAATTGATGCGGAGCCAGATGAGGTTATCAAGGCCCTGAATATCAAACCAACGCGCAGAGCTGGGCCAGGCACCAAAGCCAAATACCCCTATGTTGACGCAGCGCTTTGGCTCATCGACGAACCCCGCCTCAAAGAATTGGACCTGACAAACCGCGATGCGGCGATCGAGACGATCACCAAGTGGCTCTCGGAGTGGTTTAATTTGCATGCCGATGCTTCGGGTAACGTGCCCCGAGGCGATCTTTTGAAGCCTTCCGCCGAAAAAATTTACGAGAGACAGAAAAAAATCACATCACCAAAGGCAGGCTGACCACCCCTGCCCCTCGAAAATGCCTCATTATCTTTCTCGAAGGGCAGCTTTTTCATTCCTGAGCCAGGCGTCATGTTTTTCGTTTGGCGGATTTCTGCGGATTTTTGTTTGTTGGGCGACGCGCCAGCAATCATGTGCAATTTGAAGAGCCTCCCCACGATCACCTGGAGGCACAACTGTACATGGAACCTGTCGCAATATCAGTTAACAGCGCCGCCAAGGCGCTTGGCATCGGACGTTCGTCAATTTACGCCCTGATCAAAGGCGGCCAGCTTGAAGCCATCAAGATTGGCCGACGCACCTTGCTGACCACGGCATCGATCAAACGCTTGGTGCAGGCCGCGCCGATGCATTGAACCGCAGGCGCGCGGCCCCGGCCTCTTGAAGGGGCGGGCCGCCGCGCCTGCGGTTCCCCATCCTTGACCCACTTCACCAATCGCTTTGCGCGAAAGGATACCCCATGCCTTTTTTCCGAGATGCCGCTAGCATCATGGATGGCTGGCGGTGCGCGTGCCAACTGACAGGACCGTACCTCAGTCACTTCCCGCCACTTCCAGCCACATTTGATACTCGGCACCGACATGCCGGAGCCCGCCCACCCCACAGACAATGCCACGCCATCACGACCATGCCAGCCGCACGATTGGCGGGGCTTTTTGGCCTCGATGCTTCGCATCGGGCCAAGGAGAATAGAACACACCTCACGCACTGGCCTGCGGCTGATTTCCCTGACGTTTTGCGAGTGCGATCCGGGTGCGCTGTGCGGGCTGATTGCAGATGTCGCGCCATTCCTGGGCAAACCGCGAATACGCGCCGGATGCGGGGAGCGGACGAGCCATGAGGCATGTTCAGCACAGCGTCCGCCTTCCCCTGGCGCTGGATAAGGCGCTGCGACAGGTCGCCCAGAGCCGCCAAGTCACTGCCTATGCCCTGCTCCAGCAGTGTGTACGGGCGGGGATTGCCTCGCTCTCCGGCGAGCAGGCCGCGCCGCAATGCGCCGTCGAGCTTACCCAGGAGGTTGGCGCGATCAGTGCCCGGCTCGCCCATGTCGAGCGGTTGGCCGAGCGCAGCCTTTATGTCGCGTGCGCCGCGTACGCCTACGCCCGCGCCGCCGCCGGTCCCCGCGCCGACGAAACCAAACTCATCGCTGACATCAACGCCGCCTTCGCGCGGCAGCTTACCCTTGCAGGAGATCCGTAATGTCCAACACGAATAACCGCCGTGCCCATGCGCAAGCCCTGCGCGCCCGCGCGCGTGCCGATGGCCATGCCCAATTTCGCTTCGCCGCCGGGGCACTCCTCACCAGCGCCCTGGCGGGGGCGCTGGCCGTTGGCGGGGTCACCACCAGTGCCGAGCAGGCGCAGGGGGCAGGCAAATATGCAGTCGCCGATCTGATCAGCTCTCTTTTGGCTACTGTGCCCGCCGACCCGCCGCTGACGATCACCTGGCAGGGACAAGCCGATCGGACTGGCGTGAAGGAATGGGCAACCTTCCAGCCTTTGCGAGACGAAGCGGTCAGCTTTGCCGAATCTCTTGGTCTGGGCGGAGTTCTGGGGTTGGGATTGGGGACAGCCGGTTTGTGGCTGACCGCAGACCGCCGCCGCCGCAAGCAGGAGGAATTGCTGGCCGACCGGGTCATCGCGGGCACCCGCGTTGTCAGCGAAGCGGACCTCGCGCGCATGACCGCCACAGAGAGCAGCCGGCATGCCCTGCGGCTTGGCAGTGTTGCCATCCCCTATGGTTTGGAAACACGCCACATCGCCATGCCGGGTACAACCGGCGCCGGAAAGACCACAGCCCTGCGCCAGCTTCTGGACATAATCGAGGAGCGAGGAGACGCCGCGCTGGTTTACGACACATCGGGTGAGTTCATCGCCCATTATTATGACCCGGAACGTGGCGACGTGATCCTGAACCCGTTCGACAAGCGCGGGGTGTTTTGGGACCTCTTCGCGGAGTTGAAACATCCCGCAGACGCTGCCCGGCTTGCCCGCTACCTCATGAACGAAACCGGGGACCGTGACAAAGACGTATGGTTGGAGGCCGCGCGCAATCTCGTGGCCAACATTCTGCGCACGCTCTGGCAGGAGGGGCGGTGCACGCTTCAGGCCTTGTTGGACGCCCTGCAATCCATGCCGCGCGAAGAATTGGAGCGCTGGCTGGCCCATACCTCCTCGGCGCGCGCTTTCGAGAAGGATGCTGAGCGCGCCACGGCCAGTGTGCTGTTCATGCTCGCCAAGGCCGTCAACATGCTGATGTTCCTGCGCATCGCGCCACGGGAAGGGGAGACCAGCTTCTCCTTTGCCCGCTTCTTCGCGGAGATCGACCAGCACGAGGGCAGAAAACCCTGGATATTTGTGCCGAGGAAGGAGGATTACTTCGAGGCAGTGAAACCCTTGATGGCGTTGTGGCTGGAATGCGCGGCTTCCGCCGTCCTGGGGCTTGCCCCTTCTTCCGCCCGGCGCTTGTCATTTGTTCTGGACGAGGTGGCGGACCTGCCGCGTGTCGATAATCTGGCCCGGCTATTGCCGGAGGGGCGGAAGTTTGGGGCAAGCGTCATCCTCACCTTCCAGGCCATAGGCCAGATGTGGGAGCGCTATTGCCGTGAGGGGGCGGAGGCCTTGCTGGGCTGCTGCAACACCAAGCTATTCCTGCAACTGGTTGACCAGGCCAGCCGGGAATGGGCGTCTGAGACCATCGGCAGCGTCGAGGTGGAAATCTCAACCATGTCCGATGCAATCGACCCCAAGACCGGCAAGCCACAGCGGACATTAAGCGCCACGCGCCAGGTGCGAGCCGCCGTGTTGGAGAGCGAGCTGCGTCTGCCTAAGCACACCGCCTATCTGTTGCTGCCCGATGGTTTCCCGGTGGCGAAGATCAAGCTGACCGATGACCATATCCACGCCCGGGGTTCGGCCCGCCATCCTCGTTTTATACCGGCGGATGTCTCGGGAACACTCTGGGGTTCCACGCAGCCCAAGCGCGGGATGGGCAATGCTGCTTCCGAGGCAGTGTCCGACACCCAGGCCGGGCCGGGGCCGGTGTAATGGTTGCCACCATATCGGCGCTGACCAGCGCCGCCCAGGCGGCAAGCTATTACGAAGCTGACGACTACTATGCCGAGGGGGGCCTTGCCCCCTCGGAATGGTTTGGACAGGGCGCGCGGGCGCTGAGGCTGGCCGGGGCTGTTGACCGTGAGCGGTTTGCCCAGTTGCTGATAGGGCATGTCTCGGACCAGGAATTGGGTACGATGCGCGATGGTGAGTGGGAACACCGGCCTGGCTGGGACATGACGTTCAGCGCGCCCAAATCCGTGTCGATCATGGCCGAGGTGGCGGGGGATCGCCGCCTCATCGCGGCCCATGAGCGGGCGGTGCGGACGGCGCTGGAGCTGGCCGAGCAACATTTTGCCACCACCCGTATTCGGGAGGATGGCTCTGTCCGCCGGGAGGCGACCGGCAATCTGGTCATTGCCTCTTTCAGGCACGGCACCAGCCGGGCGCTGGACCCGCAGCTTCACAGTCATAACATCATCCTCAACATGACGCGGGACGAGGCGGGGCAATGGCGAAGCCTGGAGCCGCGTGCCTTCTATCAGATGCAAAAGCAGATGGGGGCGATTTACCGCCAGGAGCTGGCGAGCGAAGTGCAGCGCCTCGGCTATGCGATTGAACGCGGCAGGGACTCCACCTTCGAGATCGCCGGTATCGGCGAAGAAACCCTGGAGGCGTTCAGCCAACGCAGCGCGGCCATTGAGGCCCGGCTTGCCGAGCGGGGCAAGAGCCGGGCAGAGGCCAGCGCCGCTGAGAAGCAAATCGCGGCGCTGGATACGCGGCTGGCCAAGGAGGCCGTTCCCCATGCCGAGCTGATTGGCGAATGGCGGGAAGCCGCCAATGCCGCCGGGTGGGATGAACAGGCCAGGCGGCGGCTGATCGCCAAGGCCGAGGCGCGGGCGGAAGTGTTTGCCCTTGGTGCTGACCAAGAATTTGCCCGCGAGCTGGCGGCTGACCGCGCTCTGGCGCAAGGCGCGGCCATGCTGGGCGAACGGCAATCCGTGTTTTCCACCACCGCACTGCATGAGGCGGCGGGGCGGTTTGGCATGGGGCGCATTGGCCATGACGACATCGCCGCCGCCATTGCCCGCGCGGAAAAGATCGGCGCGTTGGAAGCGCGCGAGTGCCTTGACCGGCGCGGCGTGGCTTTCGAGGGCTTCACCACCGCCGCCAATATTGCCAACGAGACCACGATGTTGCGGTTGGAGGAACAAGCGCGCCAGCAGGTGGAGCCGATCTTGTCTCCGGTTGCCGCCGCCCGGGCCGTTGCCGAGGCCGAGCGGCGCAGCGCCATGCGCGGCCATGAGTGGACCGACGAGCAACGGGCCGGGACGGCGCAAATTCTCGCCAGCCCTAATCGCGTCGTCGGCTTGCAGGGGGCGGCGGGCACCGCCAAGACTTCAACCGTGTTGGCGACGATTGCGCGGGAGGCGGAAGCCCGGGGTATTCAGGTTACGGCCATTGCTCCTACCGCTTCGGCGGCGCAGGTTTTGGGCGAGGCGCTGGATAGCCGCGCCGACACGCTGGCGCGGCATTTATTGGCGCCAGGTCGACCAACACCAAAGGAACGCCTTTGGATTGTTGACGAAGCCTCGCTGATCTCGACCGCCGATGCTGCCAAGCTGCTCGCCTTGGCCGAATCCCACCGGGCGCGCGTGCTGCTGGTGGGTGACACGGCGCAGCTTGGTTCTGTCGAAGCGGGTGCCGCCTTTGCCCAGCTCCAGGGGGCAGGCATGGAAACCGCCCGTCTGACCAAAATTCTCCGCCAGACCAATGAGCAGGCCCGGGCGGCGGTGGAGGCAAGTCTGGCGGGCGATGCAAAGAAAGCTTTGGCAGCCCTGGATGCGGGCGGCGGGCGTATCATTGAGCACGACACCCGCAAGGCCCGCTTTGCCCAGATCGCCCAGGATTACGCCAAGTTGGACACCAAAGAGAGGCGCAAGGCCTTGGTGATCGAGCCCTCCCGCGAGGGGCGTGACGAGCTGACCAAGGAAATACGCCACCGCCTAGCGGAAAATGGCGCTCTGCATGGCCCCGCCGTTGAGACCACAAGGCTGGTGCCCCGCGACCTGACGCGTGCCGAGGCCAAAGACGCGCACAGCTACGTCATCGGCGACATGATCCGCTTTGCCAAGGATTATGCCGACAAGGGTGTGTCAAAGGCGCAGGCCTACCGAGTGGTAGGCATCGACACCAAAAAGGCTGCGGTCATGTTGGCTGGCCGGGATGACAGAACGATTGACTGGCGGCTGCGGCAATGGGGCGCATCACACGCCCAGGCCTTCACTACCGAGGCGATCGAGCTGCGGGCAGGGGACCAGGTGCAGTTTACCCGCAATGACCGCGCTTTGGGCCGGATCAACGGGCAACAGGGGGAGATCATCGCCGTTGACCCTGCCACGCGGGAAGCCAAAGTTCGGGTTGCCAGGGGCAAGATCGAGACGCTGACGTTGGATAGTCCCCGTGACCAGCACATTGCCCATGCCTATGTCGCTACTGCCTTCGCCGCCCAGGGGCGCACTGCCGAGCGCACCTTTATCCACGCCGACAGCGCCGCCACGCATCTTATCGACCAGAAGAGCTTCTACGTTGCGGTTTCGCGCGCCAAGGAAACCACCGCCATCTACACCAATGACCGGGCCAAGCTGGTGGGCGCCATCGCCGAACGGATCGGCGCGAAACAAGTTGCCCTCGCCGAATGGGCAACGCCAGGGCAGTCGGTGGCATCGGCCAACCGCACCGAAAAACACGAGAAAACGGCCAAGCTTAGCAACGGCATGATGCTGTGACCGGACAGGATGGAAAGAAGCTACACGCCTTGGCACGGAATCGAGGGCAGATTAAGGTCGAACTAATGACCGAGTTTGCTCTTTCGCGGGCACGCACTTCATCGAGGACTATCTCTCCGAAGGCACTCTCAAGTCGCCCGAGTATGTAGCTTTCCAACCCAAAATCTCATAGATTGAGACGGACCTAAAGACCTAGAAGAGGTATAAAAATATGCATATCGTAATGGCTTCTGATGCAAATTTTGCTCCTTGGCTTGGTGTCGCCTTGAGTTCCATTTTAAGGTTCAACAATGGGCCGGATGTAACTGTGCATATTCTATGCGATAATATTTTAAAAACAGACCTTGAAAAGCTCAGACTTCTTGCGGAAGAAAGAAATGTAGTTCTTGTCGAATATGACATATCCGGTGCACTCTCTAACGAAGGCACTTCGCTTCACACAAGGCCCGTTCCAAGCAATAGGCCTCCTCGCCTTAGGCTCCTGAGCAAGCATTTGTCTGTAGGTCATAAAGTTAGCCGGTCTGCATATTCTCGCCTCTTTATAGACAGGCTTTTGGACCCAACAATTGAGCGCGTTATTTACATCGACAGCGACGTCCTGTGCCGTGAAAGTCTTAAAGACCTTTCTAAAATCGACATTGGAGACGCAATCGTTGGTGCAGTAGCCGAGCTTCCTGAGGCAGCTAGTTTTAATGGAAATAAACTCAATTTACCTACTCCAGAACAGTACTTCAATTCGGGAATGCTTGTTATTGATTTGCAGCGATGGAGAGAAGCTGACGTAGGAGCCAATTGCTTAGAATGGCTCTCCAAAAATCAAGAAGCCACGTTATGGTGGGATCAGGATGCTCTAAATGCGACTTTGTTTGGGCATGTTTATTTTCTCAACAGAAAATGGAATTATATCAACTTTCAGCATGCTCCTGAAACACCTCCTGGGACTGCAATTTGGCATGCTGCTGGACCTCACAAACCTTGGCTGGATACAGCTATTGGTCCTGCGGCAGATGAGTGGCGTCGTTTTTACCACACCACGCATTGGAAAGACACGCCTAGCATAAAAGACCCAAACAAGATCAGGCAAATCCGAAAAAATCTTATAGCGATAACGCCTTTTGGAAATAAGATATACGAACTGCTTCGTGGCAATCCGAGATCAGCTTGGAATAAGGATAATAGCCTTTGAAGACTGTTATCCCCAATCTTGAAATCGCCATGGCCGTCTACGGTGGTGAACGCGGAGGCTATCTGGAACAGCAATTGGAGACGTTATTCGCACAGATGAACCAAGACTGGACACTTCTCGTCCGTGATGACGCTTCCCCCGACCGCACGCTTGATATTCTGCGCGAATGGCGGGCACGCTATCCGAACCGAATCATCATCATTGATGAGGACTGCCCCAGCCAGCTGGGCGTTTGTGGCAATTTCTCCAGGATACTCGAAACCAGCCGCGCCCCGCATGTGATGCTGTGCGACCATGACGATCTCTGGTATCCAGATAAGGTGGAACGAGCCGTAGCCGCCATGCAGCGCCTCGAAGCTAAGTTTGGTACCCAAACGCCGCTTCTCTCACATACCGACTTGCGGCCCGTGGATGGCAACTTGAACGTTATTGGCCCGTCTTTTTGGGGATTGTTCGGCTTCTCGCCCAAGCGCTGGCGGAGCTTTGGCAGTGTCTGCCTGAATGCGATCGTCACCGGACCATCGGCGATCATCAATCAAGCCTTGATCAAAAAGGCTGGAAAGATTCCCCCTGAGGCCGTCTATCAGGACAGGTGGTTTGAGATGACGGCAACCGCTTTCGGCCACATAGATGCGCGCAATGAAATCAGCATGGACTACCGGCGCCATACCGCAAACGCCTCGGCTGCGACGCCCAGCAAAACCGAAATGCTACTGAGAATACTCAAAAACCCGGTCGCCTGGCGCCAAGGATATTGGCAGCGGCGTGAGCCCCAGGTCGCATTATCGCGGGCTTTTCTGGAGAGATTCCGAATTGAATTGACCGATGAGCTGAGCGCCGCTGCAGAAGCCGTAGTGATGTTCCGCCAGTTGGGATTCTGGCAGCGCCGTCACGCCGTCATCAAGCACAAGCTGTATTATTCCTCCCCGCTCTACACGCTAGCCTTTCTAGTCATCGCGTAAGCTGACCTCACAAGGAATTCTGAATCCTGTTACTGCGCAACTCCCCGATCGGGCCACGCGACACTGGTTGCCCAAGCAGCGCACGTTTGAGCCAATGGAACCGCTTGTAAAGCCGCCTCACAAACATCTCGGCTTTTGAGAGGCCGTAATCTTCTGGCTTTTGCGCTTTCAATTCCACAGTCTTACGCGCAGGATAGTTAGTTTCGATGCAGAATAAATCCGCTCCTTTGGCAAGGCTTAACGCGCGGACGTTGAAGAATTGAAGCTTGCCGCCCTGAAGGTTGCGCCAGTAAACAACGCCGGGGTTGAAAACGCAGTTGCCGATCAGCTCTGCGACTGTCACGGGAACCTTGATGTCTTGAATCAGCAGCACCCAGTCCTTGGTGCGCGTCGCCTTGGCCAGCTCGGCCAGCGCGTCGGGGCCAGTAAAGAACGGCACGCCCGCCTCTTCAGCCACGGCGCGCTGCGCGGCGTCTTGTGAGACAACGGCATCGAGCTGCTTGGCCGCCTTCGCCTCATGCAGCAAGGTCTGGGCCTCCGCCGTGGAGAGACGGCCGGTCAGCCATACCACATGGGTAGTCTTCTGCGGCACCAGACGACCGCGGGTCTTGCCCATACGCTCATCCTGGTTTTCAATATAAGGTGTGACCTTCTGGTTGATCGAATGCTTGTCAGCCTGATAGGCGACGGGGTCGAACTCGTTTACCAGTCCCTTTTGCACTTTCGGGCTTCTGATCTCTTCGAGCTTCTTGGCCCAGACGGGCGAGACATCGTCGGTCTCGTCATTGGCATCGCGCGAGGGCATGGCGAGGCAGGCGCTGCACATCTCGCACCATTTCAGCTGGTCGCCAAACTCAGAGGGCTTGCGCTTCCACCAGCCGGGCTCAATGGGCCAGCCGCCGGGACCGCCCAGCGTCGCATCCATGGCCGCCGCAACCTCGCAGAAGAAGGCGCCCTTGGGGGTGATCGAGGCGCTCCAGAGATTCTGCACCCAGCAGCGGTCACGCATCTTCACCCATTCGTCATCGGGTACGCCCAGCTCTTGGCGAGTGACCATGAGTGTCTGGTGCATACTAGGATTGGAATGATCATTGAGCAGCTGATAGCCGAAGGTGTCCTGGATCAGCTCGAAATGCTCGTAATAACGGGGGGTGACAGAGGTCCAGAGACCGCGATGGTTGCTGTAATCAACATGCCAAGCATCGGCCAAGATATGGCGCATGAAGTCTTTTTGCGGCTCGTAACAGGCGGTTGAATAATCATCATACCCGACATTATCGCGGTAATATTCCATGAATTTCTTGAATTCTGGATGGATCGTTGGCTCTCCGCCCATGATACCGACAATGCCCCGGAAGCCCTTGAGAGAGTCGACTGCCTTCTTGAAGGTCTCGAAGTCCATGAAGAACGGCTCTTCATGGTGGCCGCAGAAACGGGTACAATTGGCGCATTTACGCGGGCAGGCGTTGGTGAGCTCAATCTGGATCACCTTCATATCCGCCGGAGACTTCATAGGCCCATACCCCTTGTAAACGTACCGTTTACGGTATTCATTGCCCTACGGTCCCGCCAGGAGCAAGAGTAGTTAATGTCCGACAACGCCACACGCAATTCCGCCTCTGAGGAGCTGATCGACGTGGTGCTACCCTGCTATAATGCAGCGGAGTGGATAGATGAGTTCGTGCAGGGGCTGCTGACTCACGACAACGTGAATTGGCGCCTCATAGCGCGCGATGATGGCTCGAAGGATGGCACTCTGGCGCTGCTGAAGGGTTGGCAGGAAAAGCTTGGGGCACGGATGCTTCTGCTGGACCCGGATGCCCCAAAAAACCTGGGGCTTATAGGAAATTACGATGCTGTGTTGGCAGCCACCACCGCCGACTGGGTGCTGACTGCCGATCCTGATGACGTTTGGCTGCCGGCACGTTTGCCGCTGACCGTGGCGGCGCTGAAACGGGTGGAGGCGGAATGCGGTGTGAACGTTCCGGTTGCCGTGTGTACCGACGCCATGGTGGTGGATGGCCAGCTAAATCCGGTGGCGCCGTCCTTCTGGCGTTGGTCGAAGGCAAGGCCGCTCGCCACGCCCAGCCTGCCGCGTATGGCCATGGACAGTGTCGCTCTTGGGTCGACCATGGCCGTCAACCGTGCGCTGCTGGAAAAGGCCCTGCCACTACCGACCGGCGCAGCCTATCAGGATTGGTGGATGGCTCTTGTAGCGGTGGCGTTCGGGCGGTTCGTCGCGTTGCCCGAGGTGACGATTAAATATCGTCGCCATGGAGAAAATGCGACGAAGGACCCCCTGTCGGTCACGCTTGGCAAGCGCCTGAGCAGGTTGAGCAACGCACCGGCGGCAGTACGGGCCCGGCTCGATTACTTGCTGCGCCAAGCCGGGCGGCAAGCCGGAACCTTTGCCACGCGCTATGAGGCCACACTGGATGAGGCAAACCTCGCCGCGCTGAAACGGCTGAGCGCCTTGCCCGATGCTCCAGTTCTTGCCAAACGGCTATGGATTCTGCGCCACGGACTCTGGTTCAGTTCGTATACAAAAAACATCGGCTTGTTGATGTTCATCTGAAGCTGCAGATTGCAAAGTTAAGACAGTTGGTATGAAGAAAATTCTTGTTACCGGCGGTGCCGGATTTTTGGGCTCGCATCTCTGTGAGAGGTTGCTCGCGCAGGGGCATGATGTGCTCTGTGTGGATAATTACTTTACGGGCACAAAGGGCAACATTGCCCATCTGTTGCAGAACCCACACTTTGAGGTGCTGCGTCACGATGTGACCTTCCCACTTTATGTCGAGGTGGACCAGATCTACAATCTCGCGTGTCCAGCCTCGCCAGTGCATTACCAGCATGATCCGGTGCAGACCACCAAGGTGAACGTGCACGGGGCCATCAATATGCTGGGTCTGGCCAAGCGGCTCCGGGCGCGGATTCTGCAAGCCTCGACCTCGGAGGTCTATGGCGACCCGGAGGTACACCCACAACCTGAAAGCTACTGGGGCAAGGTCAATCCGATCGGCATCAGAAGCTGCTATGATGAGGGCAAGCGCTGCGCGGAGACATTGTTTTTCGATTACTGGCGACAGCACCAGCTTGAAATCAAGGTCATGCGCATCTTTAACACCTATGGTCCGCGCATGCACCCGAATGACGGGCGGGTGGTCAGCAATTTCATCGTACAGGCGCTGAAAGGCGAGCCCATCACCATCTATGGCGACGGCACGCAAACCCGCAGCTTCTGTTATGTCGAAGACTTGATCGGGGGGATGATCAGACTGATGGAAAGTCCGGCCGAATTCATTGGGCCGGTAAATGTCGGTAACCCACAAGAAATGAGTATGATCGAACTGGCAGAGACGATCCTCACGCTTGTAGGTGGAACTTCAAAGATTGAATTCTGTCCATTGCCACAGGACGACCCCAAGCAACGTCAGCCCGATATTGCTTTGGCGAGGCAGGCATTGGACTGGGCTCCCCAAATCTCCCTAAGGGATGGATTGCGTGAAACAATATCATACTTTCGGCAAATCTGCGCTTAGAGAAGCTGCCCTTTCCCTTTAATGGGAGGCGACCATTATCTCAATTTTATATGCGGCATACAAAATTAGGGGCCTTATTGGGGGCTCTTATTGAGCCGATTCACATCTAGAGCTTTGTTTTTGATACCATAATTCGTTTTTATTCGATTCCCGCTACCGCTCCAGTTTCCCCTCTGGCGATGCATTCTTTTGCTACTGCCGCGCTTTCCATCTAGGCTGTGCTTAGCCGGACTGAATCTATCAATCGATTGGCTACTGGAGACGGGTCTGGCGCGGAAGCCTATCTCAACCAGCTACAGCATCGGAGGATATTTTCATGTCTACGGATTGGGCAGCTGACGTCAAAAAATACGACCCGCAGGCGGATGACAAGGTGATTGCCGGCATCGTCCATTATTGCGGCATTGCGCTACAGCACCGGGATTCTTCTCTGATCTCCTTCTCCGACCCGAAGGAGTTGGAGACGGTGAAGAGCCACTTCCTGAAGAAGAAGCTTGAACTGACCAATCCAGAACCGGAACTGGATGCGGCCCTGGCCGAAGTGGCCAAGATCATGAAGGCCGACCATACCCGCAACCGCGTGACGGTTTACTATCTGCTGGCCAAACATTTCGGAAAGATCTCGAAATTCGGCTGAAGCCGGACATTACGGGAATGGTGGCGGGCCAGGAGCCGGAGTAGCCCCTATTCAGTCCATGGCGTCTCTGGCCAGTCATGCTTGGGGTAGCGCCCGCGCATGTCTCGCCGCGCATCCGCCCAGCCGCCGCGCCAGAAGCCGGCGAGGTCCGCGGTGATGGCGATGGGCCGCCCGGCGGGTGAGAGCAGGGCCAGTTGCAACGGCACCTTGCCGCCTGCCAACTTCGGCGTGGCGTCCGTGCCGTAAAACACATGCGCCCGGGCCGAGGCCACGGGCACCGGGCCGCTATAATCGATCCGCACCGTGCCCCGCTTTAGCCGCAACTCCGCGGGCAGTTCCCGGTCCAGCCGCATGGCGCGCTCATGTCCCACCCAGTCGCGCAGCACGGCCAGCACGTCCACGTTTCTGGCGTCGCGCAGGCTGGTCATCCCGGCCAGATACGGCGCCAGCCATTCCTGCACGCTGGCGGCCAAAGCGGGGCGAGAGAGATCCGGGTAGTCGGGGTCGATGCCGCGCATCACAGCCACACGGGCGCAGAAATTCTCCGCCGCCTCTGTCCAGTCGAGTTGGTCCAGCCTTGTGGAGAGTGCGTTGGCCAGGGCCGCCTGCACTTCATCCGGCGTTGCCTGGGCGTTGCGGTCGGCCAGCACCAGCGCGCCAAGCCGCACGCGCTCGCGCACCGAGATGCTGTTGGACACCGGATCGAACCCGGTTTCGCGCGTCGTCTTGCAGCGGGCGCGCAGGCTTGGGGGCAGGGCCTCCAACTCCAACGGGGCCGCCAGCCGGATGCGATTGCCCTTGGCCTCCAGCGCCGAGACCACCAGCAGCCGCGCGCGGGCCAGCGGGTCGGTGGGCGAGAGATTGCCGGAACCGCCGCCCGAGAGCCGGTAGGAGCCGATCTCGCCCCGCGCCTGGCCGATCCGGTCAGGGAACGCCGCCGCCAGCAGTTGGCCCGGTTCGCCGGAAGCCGGAACCTGCCCAACGCCGAGGCGGTTGCGGTAAATCCTGGCGGCTTGGCGCACCCGCGAGACAATCGCCCTATCGCCTTCGCCTCGCCCGGCCAGAGCTTCCAGCCGCAGCCGCAAATCGGCCGAGGCATCGCGGGACAGAAAATCCCTCTCCTCCAGAATCGCCGCGATCTCCGCCGCCATCGCCCGCTCCGGCTTGGCGTCGCTGGCCAGCATCATCGCGGCCAGACGCGGTTCGGCGCGCAGCCGCGCCATCTCCCGCCCGAGCGGGGTAATCCGCCCGGATCCATCCACCGCGCCCAATTCTTCCAGCAACGCGCGGGCGGCCTTCACCGCGCCATCGGGCGGCGGATCGATGAAGGGCAGGGCGGCGGGTGCTTCGCCCCAGGCGGCGCAGGCCAGCACCAGCCCGGAGAGTTCCGCCGCCAGGATTTCAGGAGTTTCGAACAAAGCCAGCCCCCGGTGTAACGTCTCCGACCATAGCCGGATGGCCACGCCCGGCCCCAGACGCCCGGCACGGCCCGCACGCTGCGTGGCGGCGGCGCGGCTGATGCGCATGGTGGTCAGCCGGGTAAGCCCGGTGGCGCCGTCCAGCACTGGTGCGCGGCGGTAACCGCCATCAATGACGATGCGCACGCCCGGCACGGTGAGCGAGGTTTCGGCGATGGAGGTGGACAGCACCACGCGCCGCCCCTTGTGCTCGCGCAGCGCCGTGTCCTGCGCCTCGCGCGAGAGGTCGCCATGCAGCGGCAGCACCAGCGCCGGGCATTTCTCCAGCGCCGCCTGGGTGCGGCGGATTTCCGACATGCCGGGCAGAAACACGAGGATATCTCCCGGATGCGCCACGATCGCCTCCCGCACAGCTTTCGCCGCTGCTTCTGGCAGGTCGCGGGGGGACATGATGTCCCGCTTGGCATGCTGAACTTCCACCGGAAACATCTTCCCCGCGCTCTCGATCACCGGGGCATCCAGCAGGCGGGAGATCTTCTCCGCCTCGGCGGTGGCAGACATGGCGAGGATGCGCAATTCCGGGCGCAAATTACGCTGCAAATCCAGCACCAGGGCGAGCGCCAGATCAGCCTCCAGGCTGCGCTCATGCACCTCGTCGAAGATCACGAGATTCACCCCGGTCAGTCCCGGGTCGCTCAGCAGGCGGGAGGTCAGCAGCCCCTCGGTGATGACCTCCACCACCGTCTGGGGCCCTACCGCGCTTTCCAGGCGGGTACGGAACCCGATCCGCTGCCCCGCGCTTTCGCCCAGCAACTCCGCCATGCGCATCGCCGCCGCCCGCGCCGCCAGCCGCCGTGGCTCCAGCAGCAGGATTTTGCCCATGCCCGCCTGCATCGCCGCCAGCGGCACCAGCGTGGTTTTGCCAGCACCAGGCGGGGCGACCAGCACGGCATTGCGCGCCTCCTGGTTCAGCGTGCGCAGCAGCTCGGGCAGAATGTCTTTTACGGGCAGGTCGATCATCGCGCCCGGATACCAGAGAGCGCCGCGCCATGCGATATTGCCCCCATGCGCGCTTTATTAGCCCTGTTGCTGCTGCTCCCCCACCTTGCCTTCGCCGCGGCCAGCAATGTGTTTACGTCGCCGCGCGACACGGTGCGGCTGGTCTCGCAGAGCAACACCGCACAGAACGGGCAGGCTCAATTGGCGCTGGAGTTCTTGCTGCAACCCGGCTGGCATATCTACTGGCGGAACCCCGGCGATGCCGGCTATCCGCCCCGGCTCACGCCAGAGCCGCCGGCCAGCTTCGGCCCGCTCAGCTTTCCGCCCCCCGAGACCCTGGACCAAGGGGGGATGAAGGTGAACGTACTCTCGGGCCATGTGGTGCTGCCCTTCAGCGCCAGCGATGTTGGCGGCACTGTCTCTGCCCATGCCTCCTGGCTGGTCTGTTCGGATATCTGCGTTCCCGAGCGCGCCATCTTCTCTCTCAACTTTACGGGCGGTGCATCCACCGAGCAGGCGCTGTTCAAGCCGCCTGCCGACGCGCCAACGCATCCGCCCTACTGGCTGCTGGCCCTGCTAGCTCTGCTGGGCGGGCTGGTGCTCAACCTCATGCCCTGCGTGTTTCCCATCCTGGCGATGAAGGCCTTCGCCTTCGCCCGGCTTGGCGGTGCGGCGCATGGCCATATCAGGCGCGAAGCTTTGGGCTACGCCGTGGGTGTGCTGGCTTCCATGCTGGCCCTGGCCGTGCTGCTCCTGGCCCTGCGCGCGGCGGGAGCGGCTTCGTTCTGGGGGTTCCAGTTCCAGTCCCCGGTATTCGTGGCGTTGGCGGGATGGGTCATCCTCGCCGCCGGACTGAATCTCGCCGGACTGTTCCATCTCTCCGCTCCCGGCTTCATCCGGCATATCCCCGCGCAGCATAGCTTCCTCACAGGGCTGCTCGCCGTGCTGGTGGCCACGCCCTGCACCGCGCCGTTCATGGGCACGGCCATCGCCGCCGCGCTGGCGCTGCCCGCTTTGCCCGCCTTGGGAATCTTCGCCGCGCTGGGGCTGGGCATGGCGCTGCCGATCCTCATCCTCGCCTTCATCCCACAGCTCGCGGCGCGCCTGCCCCGGCCCGGCGCCTGGATGCTCTGGCTGCAACGCGCCCTCGCGCTACCGATGTTCGCCACCTTCGTCTGGCTCGCCTGGGTGCTGTTCCGCCAATCCGGCGGGGTGGGGCTGGCTCTCCTGTTGCTGGGCGCGGCACTGCTCGCCGTGGCGCTACGGCTGAAGCCCGCCGCCGCCCTGGCCGTGCTGGCGCTGCTGCCTTTTCTGCACACCGCCCCGGCCGCTTCGGCGCTGACCCTGCCCAATGCCCAGCCCTACACCGCCGAGCGCCTGGCCGCTTTGCGTGCCGCCAACCAGCCCGTGTTCGTAGACCTCACCGCCGCATGGTGCGTCACCTGCCTGGTCAACGAGACCACCACCCTTTCCGCGCCCGAGGTGCAGAGCGCTTTCGCCGCTCATCACGCCGCCCTGCTGGTCGGGGATTGGACGGACCGTAACCCCGCCATCACCGCCCTGCTGGCCGCGAATCAGCGCGCCGGGGTGCCGCTGTATCTCTACTATGCCCCTGGCGCGCCAGCTCAGGTTTTGCCTCAAATCCTTACGCCCGGACTGGTTATCACCACACTGGACCGGTGAGATTTGGGCGCCGCCCATTGCACCGGCACGGTATTCTGCGCCAAATGGGAAGTGACAATTCGATGACGTGGTGCGAGGGTTGCCTATGGGGCACGGATATGGTGCGGCGTTGAGGGAACGGCATTCGCCGATGGACGCGGATGCCATCCGTGCAGCCTATGAGCGTCAGGCCCGCACTTACGATAGCTTGTTCGGCTTTGTCTCCCGCCGGGCGCGGGACGAGGCGATCGCCGCGGTGAACCGGCTGCCCGGCGAAGCCGTGCTGGAGGTCGGCGTGGGCACTGGCCTCGCCTTGCCGCACTACAAGGCCGAGAAGCGTATCACCGGCATCGACCTTTCCCAGCACATGCTGGCCCAGGCCCGCGCCCGCGTGGTGGCGCTGGGCTTGCGCCATGTCGAGGCCCTGCTGGAGATGGACGCGCAGGCGACCAGCTTTGCCACCGGCAGTTTCGACATTGCCGTCGCCATGTTCGTCGCCTCCGTGGTGCCAGACCCGCACGCCTTGGTGCGGGAGCTGCGCCGCGTGGTGAAGCCGGGCGGGACCATCCTGTTCGTCAACCATTTCGCGCGGGAGAAAGGGCCGGTCTGGTGGATGGAGCGCGCCATGGCCCCGGCCTCATCCGCGCTTGGCTGGCACCCGGATTTCCGTTTGGGTCACATCTTCACCCATGCGGACCTCGCCCACGCCAAAATTCGTACGCTGCGCCCGCTCGGGCTGTTCCGCCTGGTCGAAATCCCCAACTAAGAGGTTGGGTTGACGCAGCGCCGTGCGCGGCTACGCTTCCCAGGCTGAAGGGGAGTGACCATGCGCTTTGAAGGTACGGATAGTTTCGTCGCCACCGAGGATCTGAAGGTCGCCGTCAACGCCGCCGTGGCGTTGCAGCGCCCGCTGCTCATCAAGGGCGAGCCGGGCACGGGCAAGACGGTGCTGGCCCAGGAAATCGCCAAGGCGCTGGGCAAGCCGCTCATCTCCTGGCATGTGAAATCCACCACCAAGGCGCAGCAGGGGCTGTACGAGTACGACGCCGTCTCCCGCCTGCGCGACTCTCAACTCGGCGACGCCCGGGTGCACGACATTTCCAACTACATCGTGAAGGGCAAGCTGTGGGAGGCCTTCGAGGCCGAAGCCGCCCCCGTGCTGCTCATCGACGAGATCGACAAGGCCGACATCGAATTCCCCAACGACCTGCTGCTCGAACTCGACCGCATGGAGTTCTACGTTTACGAAACAAGGCAGGTGGTGAAGGCAAGGCAGCGCCCGATCATCGTCATCACCTCGAACAACGAGAAGGAGCTGCCCGACGCCTTCCTGCGCCGCTGCTTCTTCCACTACATCAAATTCCCCGACCGCGAGACGATGCAGCGCATCGTGGACGTGCATTACCCCGGCCTCTCGCATCTGCTACTGCACGAGGCGCTGACCAGCTTCTTCGAGCTGCGCGAATTGCCGGGGTTGAAAAAGCGTCCCAGCACCTCGGAATTTCTGGACTGGCTGAAGCTGCTCCTGGCCGAGGATATCGGGCCTGAGTTGTTGCGCGAGCGCAACGCCGCCAAGCTGATCCCCCCGCTGCACGGCGCGCTGCTGAAGAACGAGCAGGACGTGCATCTGTTCGAGCGCATCGCCTTTCTGGCGCGCCGGGGCTAGCGTGTTCCTCGCCTTCTTCCTGGCTTTGCGCGCGGCGGGGGTGAAGGCGTCCTTGCGCGAGTTCCTCACGCTGCAAGAGGCCATGGCCCAGGGGCTGGCCGGGTTTGATGTCGAGCATTTCTACTACCTTGCCCGCGCCACGCTGGTGAAGGATGAGCGCTTCCTCGACAAGTTCGATGCCGTGTTCGCCGAGCACTTCAAGGGTGTGTTGCAACCGCAGCCCGAAGCAACAGGCGAGGTGATGCCCCACGACATCCCGCAGGAATGGCTGGAGAAGCTGGCCGAGAGGCTACTGACCGAGGAGGACAAAGCGCAGATCCAATCCCTCGGCGGTTTCGAGAAACTGATGGAAACCCTGCGCCAGCGCCTCGCCGAGCAGAAGGAGCGCCACCAGGGCGGCAATAAATGGATCGGCACCGCTGGCACCTCCCCCTTCGGCGCCTATGGCTACAACCCCGAGGGCGTGCGTATTGGCCAGGAGGGCAGCCGCCACAAATCGGCGGTGAAGGTGTGGGACAAGCGGGAGTTCCGCAATCTCGCCGGCGATGCCGAGCTGGGCACGCGCAACATGAAGGTGGCGCTGCGCCGCCTGCGCCGCTTCGCGCGTGAAGGTGCTGCCGAGGAGCTGGACCTCACCGGCACCATCCGCTCCACCGCCCGCAATGCCGGGTATCTCGACCTGCAAATGGTGCCCGAGCGTCATAACGCGGTGAAGCTATTGCTGCTCCTCGATATCGGCGGCTCAATGGACGAGTACGTGCATCTCTGCGAGCAGCTCTTCGCCGCCGCCAGTTCCGAGTTCAAGCACCTCAAGCATCTCTATTTCCACAACTGCCCCTATGAGACACTATGGACGGACGCGCGCATGCGCCGGGAGGATGCCATCTCCACCACGGACGTGCTGCACACCTACGACCACACATGGAAGCTCGTGATCGTTGGTGACGCGGCGATGAGCCCCTACGAGCTGATCTCGCCGGGCGGGGCCATCTCCTCCTGGAACCAGGAGAGCGGGCAGGTCTGGCTGAAGCGGATTCTCGATGCCTACCCCAAGGCCGCTTGGATCAACCCCGCGCCCGAGCGCCTGTGGAATTACACCCAGACCACAAGGCATATTGCAGAGCTGATGGAGCGGCGCATGTATGGCCTCACCCTTGAGGGGCTGGACCAAGCCATGCGCCGCCTGATGCAGTAGGTTAGGCGGTCTTCACCGTGATCTTCTTCGCCTTGTCGGCGGCGGAGGGTAGCTTGGGCAGTGTCACGGTCAGTACCCCCTTGGCCACGGTGGCGTCGATCGCGTCCGCATTCACCCCATCCGGCAGGTAGAAGCTGCGCTCGAACGCGCCATAGCTCCGCTCGGTGAGGTGGTAGTTCTTCTCCTCCGTCTTGGTTTCCTGCTGCTTCTCGCCCTTGATCACCAGCGTCCGTCCATCGAGGGACACGTCCACATCCTCGGCGGAGAGGCCGGGCAGTTCGGCGGTCAGGGTAAAGGTCTTGTCGTCCTCGGTAATATCCACCGAGGGAAGCTTCATGTTCTCTCCGCCCCACCAGGGCGAGAGTGTTTGCCCGAATTGCTCGAACACCCGGTCCAGCTCGTTGCGGAAGGACCGCCACGGATCATGCGGCTGCGGCGCGGGGGCATTCTTCTTCACGTCGACTTGTGTATTGGCCATGTGTGACTCCATTGCAGAAGCATCAACCACGCGGAAATGGCTGGACACCGGCTTTACAGATCTTCAGGACGGCAAAGCCACTCCCGCTCTCGACGGGCGCTGTTTTAGAAAAATGCCGCCCCGGACGCTTTGATCCGCATCAATTGGCCCCGGCGGTTGCCCGCCAGGGCCGGGAGTTACTCAGAAACCACCCTCGGAAACGAAGTCGGCCACCGGCTTGCGTGGGCTCGGCTCTTCGCGGGCTTGCAGAGCCTCGGGCAGCAGTGTCTTCGGGCCCTGACGGCCGATCACCGCGCCCGCCATCACCTGATAGCCCGCCGGTATGTTCAGCGCGGTATAGACCTGATCCCATTCGATGCCCGCGACGCCATGGGCATGCCAGCCCAGGTAAGCCGCCTGCAGGGCCAGATACCCCCAGGCGGCTCCGGTATCGAAGGCATGAGTGCGCGAGGGAACAGGCGTGTCCTTGCCCGGCACGGTCATGGTCTCGGAGGAGACGATGAACACGATGGCCGAGGCCGTCTTGGCCCAGGAGCGGTTGAACTCGTTCAGCAGGCCCAGGAACTTGTCCCAATGGGCGTTGTCGCGCCGGGCATAGATAAAGCGCCAAGGCTGGGAGTTGTAGGAGGAAGGTGCCCAGCGCGCGGCCTCGAACATGGTGCGCAGCGTGGCTTCGGAGATTTCCTCGCCGGTAAAGGCCCGTGGCGACCAGCGCTCCAGGAAGATCTTCTCGATAGGATGGTCGGCGGTACGGGAATTGGCAGTGGTCATGTCCTCGATGCTCCAGTCTGTAGCCCGGCTCAGACTAGGAGAGAATCAATGACTTGGCAAAAGCCAATCGGATTTGTCGAGTTAGCGCGGCTTCCCCGAAGGGAGGTGCGGTTTACTGCAGGTTCCGGTTCGGAGCCTCGTTGCTCACCTGGGTAGCCGCGGGAGCTTCCGCCACTTCGTTGCCCTGGCCGTTGGAGGCAACCACAACGCCGGTATCGGGCCGATTGTAGATGAAGCCATAGGTCGGGTAGGGCGCGCCCCAGTTGCTGCTGTCACCCAGCTCGACCTTCACCTGCGACCAGTCGTTATTCGCGGAGACGTCCTGCACGGTCACGTCGTTGGTGATGGTGCCGCGCACCCAGTTGGCCTGGGTGATGAGGATGGTGCGGCTATCCATCACGGCGGTGACCACGGCGACATGGCCCAGCGGCATGCGGCCGATGGAGCGGAAGTTCAGCACCGCGCCTTCTTGCGGCTGATTGCCGCGGGCGTAGCGGCCAGCGGCCTCGGCCCACCAAAGATAAGCATTGCCGGAAAGCTCGATATGCGAGACCTCGCGCGCATAGGGCACGCATTGCAGGCCGGAGTGGCGGTACTGCGCCAGCCGCACATGGCTGCTGTGGTAGGAGGCCGCCACGGTGTGGTTGTGGCTGGTCTTGTGGCTCGACGCCACGTGACGCGCATGGCCGGTGCTGGCCACGGCATGATGCGTGGTGTGGGCGCTGTGGCTGCTCTTGTGGTGAGTGGATGCCATCGCGGCGTTAGAGGACGCCAGACATGCAACGGAAACGGAAACGCCCATAAGGGCTTTGCGGGCCAAGCCCGAGAGACTGCAGGGTGTCGTCTTGCCGCCCATAAACTGCCTCATTCCCAGATCGTTAAACACATCAAAGTAGTATGTGTCGTGGCTAAGGGTGCGTTGCGTCTGACGCAACCCGCCACTGAGGCAAAAATACAACACCAGTAGGATATTGTGACTTTTACACAGAGCCTGCGAGGCAAGTTAAGACAAAGTTCCTATCTGCCTGAAGCGTAACATATTGCTATGCAGCAGACATGACTGCGCCGCCGTCGGACTTTGATTTCGAGTCCAGCGGCGGCGCGTAAGTGGCTTAATAAAAATGAAATATTTTGGAGAATCGGGCCTTAGCGGCAGGCCGTGACCATGATCTCCACGAGGTAGCGGGGGTCCGCCAGCTCGGCCTGGACGCAGGCGCGCACCGGGGCGGCGCCTTCGGGCAGCCAGGCGGTCCACACTTCATTCAGCGCGGCGCGGTCTGCAATATCTTTCAGCCAGATATGCGCCTGGAGCAGGCGGGTGTTGTCGGTGCCATGCGCTTCCAGCAGGGCATCAATCTGCGCAAGCACGTCCTTGGTCTGCGCGGTGACATCGGCGTCCGGGTTCGTGGCGACCACGCCCATGGTGTAAACGAAGCCATGGTACTCCACGGCCTTGGAGAGGACCGGGCTGGCTTCGGTGCGGATAATGCGGCTCATGAGATACTCCGTTAGTTAATGATGTGCGGGGCGACGACGGGAGTGCCGTTCACCATGGGCTGGCCGTTATTGTTGCCGGTCTTTTCGCAATTCTGGATCTGGCTGTCGCGCACATGCTCTGAGCCCATGATCTGGCCGTTGAAGGCAAGGGTGGGCATGGCGCCGTAGCGCAGCCCGTTCTGTGCCGTGCGGCCTTGCAGGTCGAGCGTGGACTGGTCGTATTGGGCGTTGGCCTGGGCGGTGCAGGCGGCGTCCTCGGCCTGCTGGGCTTGGCTTTCGGGGGCGGCGCAGGCGCTCAAGCCCAGGCAGGCAATAGCGGCCAATAGAAAATGCTTCATGGTACAGGGTCCCGGCTTCATGCCGCTCCGCAATAGCCCGTTTCGGCCAAAACTCAATCGGCCCAAGCTTAATCGGCGATGTGAAGCATGATCTTGCCGATATGCGCGCTGCTTTCCATCAGCGCATGGGCGGCGGCCGCGTCCTCCAGTTCGAACACCCGGTCGATGACCGGGGCCACCTTGCCGGTGGCGAGCAGAGGCCACACCTTCTGTTTCAACGCCTGGGCGATGGTGCCTTTCTCGGCGGTGGTGCGGGGGCGCATGGTCGAGCCTGTGACGGTCAGGCGGCGCACCATGATCAGCCCGAGATCGAACCGGTCGGCCTTGGCGCCCTCCATGATGGCCACCAGCACCAGCCGCCCGCCACGGGAGAGGCTGCGTAGATTGCGCGTGGCGTAGGAGGCGCCGACCATGTCCAGCACCACGTTCACGCCGCGCTTGTCGGTCTGCTTGGCGATGATCTCGGCGAAATCCTGCGTCCTATAATTAATGGCCGTGGCGCCGTAGCGCTCGATGACGGCGCATTTCTCGTCCGACCCGGCGGTGGCGAACACGCGCGAGCCCTGCGCGCGGGCAAGCTGGATGGCCGTGAGCCCAATGCCCGAGGTGCCGCCATGCACGAGCAGGCTCTCATTGGGCTTGAGCCCGGCGATGTCGAACAGATTGGCCCAGACGGTGAAGAAATTCTCCGGCAGGGCGGCGGCGCGGATGGCGTCATAGCCTTCCGGCCAGGGCAGGCATTGCGCGGCGGGCACGGCCACGTATTCGGCATAGCCACCGCCATTGCACAGGGCGGTCACGCGATGGCCGGGATAAAACCCGCTGGCGTTCGCGCCGAGCGCCACAACCTCGCCCGCCACTTCCAGGCCCAGGATCGGGCTGGCGTCGGGCGGGGGCGGGTACAGCCCCTTGCGCTGCTGCACGTCCGGGCGGTTCACCCCGGCGGCCAGAACGCGGATCAGCACCTCGTCATCCTTGGGGACGGGCAGGGCCGTCCGCTCCACTCGCATTACCTCCGGCTCGCCGGGGGTGGTGACATTCACGTAGCGCATCGTGTCTGGCAGCGTCATGGCGCTAGAACTCCGCCGTTAGGGCCGCGCCGTCAACCCTTGCTCCCGCGCGCCCCAGGTGCGAGTTAGGCGGCGCATGTCTCTCTCTCGCCGCCTTATGCTGGGCTTTGCCGGTGCCTGCGCGCTTGCGCCACGGGCGGGTGCCGCCACGGCCGTCGCCCCTGCCGCATCTTCGGCGCCGGTCACCGGCGTGGTGCTGCCGCTCTCTGGCAGCGCGGCGCTGCTGGGCGACGAGGTGCTGCGCGGCATCCTGCTGGCGGCCGATGCGGTGAACCAGGCGGGCGGCATCGCGGGCAAGCCGGTGGCTTTGGTTTCGGTGGACACGCCGAGCCAGTCCCAGGCGACGCAGGCGGTGAACAGCCTGATCTCCGGCGCCCATGCCGGGCTGATTCTGGGCAGCGGCATCTCGGCGTTGTCCTACCCGGCCTCCGCCGCCGCTGAACTGGCGCAGACGCCTTTTATAGAGCTGACCGCTGTGGCGGACGGCATCCTCACCCGCGGCTTTAAATATACGCTCCGCACCGGGCCGAGCGCTTCCATGGTGGGGCAGCTTGCCGCCTCCACCCTCCAGTCCCGCTTCGCGGGGCGCACGCTGGGGCTGCTATATAATACGGGCGCCGCCGGGGGCGCGCTGGCCTCTGCCATCACATCCGCGCTGAGCGCCGCGAGCCTGCCGCTGAAACTGTCCATCGGCTACCCCGAGGACGTGGCGGACCTGTACGACCAAGCCGGGCGGCTGATGCGCGCCAAGGTGGATGTGTTGCTGCATGCCGCCGGACTCGATGACGCTCTGGGTTTGGCATTGGCCATGCAGGCGCAGGGTTGGCGGCCGGGCACGTTGATTGGCTGCGGCCCCGGCTATCAGCTGCATGAGACGCAGGCGGCGCTGGGCAATGCCCTGGCGGGCACACTCGTCATCGGCGCGCCCTTCTACCCGGCCTCGGCGGCTGATGTGCAGGCGGCCTATGCCGCCAAATTCGGTGTCCAGCCGCGCTCGGCGGACAGCCTGACCGCCTATGCTGGGGCAAAACTGGTGTTCGAAACGCTGAACAAGGTCGGTGGGGACCCCTCCAAGCTCCTGGCCGCGCTGCGCGGCACGAACCTGCCCAAAGGCGCGCTGGTCAATGGTTTCGGCGTGAGTTTCGACCCCAGCGGGCAAAACACCGCCAGTTTTGTTGTGCTACAGCAATGGCATAGCGGCGTTCTGGCTCCGGCAAGCGCCTAGGCGCGGCCGCTTCATGGTCGGCCGGTTTGAGCTTTGCTCCTGCTGCAATGCAACAAGTTCGCAAGTAAACTTGATATTGCGAGGTCCGCCTTATATCATTTCCGACATACAAGGGCCGGTTTCACGGCCTGGATAATAAGAACGGGACACCAGAATGAAGCGGAGTATTGTATCGGCCTTGGGGGCAGCATGTTTGCTGGTCCTTCTGGGACATGTCGCACTGGCCCAAACCGCAGCGCCGGATCCTACCGCCGCGGCCAATAGCTATGTCAACGCGCCGTTCAACTGGCAGATGTGGTTTCCCGTCGCGGGCAGCCCCATGCAGGCTCAAATCGACTGGCTCATGCAATACGTGCTCTGGATCATGGCCGGGGTCGTGGGGTTCGTCGCCATCCTGCTGGCCTATGTGCTCACCCGCTTCCGCGCCAGCCGTAACCCCAAGCCCAGCCAGGTCACCCACAACACGCTCATCGAGGTTGTGTGGATCGTGGTGCCGGTGCTGCTCCTGGCCGTCATCATCATCCCCTCGATCAACCTGATCTATTACGAGGCCGATGACAGCAACCCGTACATGACCGTCACCGTCACCGGGCATCAATGGTATTGGGAATATAGTTACAACTCAGTGCCGGGGCTGGATTATACCAGCTACATGGTGCCGGACGACCAGCTCAAACCCGGCGAACTGCGCCGCCTCTCGGTGGACCACCCGATGGTGCTGCCGGTGGGCGAGAAGATCAAATTCGTTATTACCTCGGGTGACGTTCTGCACGGCTTTTACCTGCCCTCGCTCGGCGTGCAGAAATACGCCATCCCCGGCACCACGCTCACGAGTTGGACGACTATCACCAAGCCCGGCACCTATTTTGGCCAATGCAACCAGATCTGCGGCCTGAACCACGACGCCATGCCGATCGAGATCAAGGCCGTGCCGCTGGCCGACTATATCGCCTGGACCAAGACCGCCCTGGCCACCTACACCGATAACGCCGCGCCGCCGTCTTCGCCCATGCCCCGCAACCAATTGGCCGACGCCACGCGCTGAGGAGCCTGCACCATGTCCAGCACCACTCATGATCACGCCCACGAGGGTCATGCGCCTCACAAGCAGAGCTTCGTCAGCCGCTGGCTGATGAGCACCAACCACAAGGATATCGGTACCCTCTACATCGTGGCGGCGTTCTGCGGCGCGATGGTGGGGGGCGTGCTGTCCATGATCATGCGCCTGCAGCTGATGTATCCACACAACGGCATCATCACCAGCGGCAACACGTGGAACGCGATCATCACCGCTCACGGCCTCATCATGATCTTCTGGTTCGTGATGCCAGCACTCATCGGCGGCCTGGGCAACTGGTTCGTGCCGATCATGATCGGCGCGCCGGACATGGCCTTCCCGCGCCTGAACAATATGAGCTTCTGGTTCCTCGTCGCGGGCTTCGTCTTCGTCATGCTCGGCCTGTTCCTGGGCTCCGGCACGGGGGCGGGGTGGACGCTCTACCCCCCGCTGGACAACGCCCAATACTCCCCCGGCGTCGCCACGGATTTCTCGCTGTTCTCCATCCACCTCGTCGGTATTTCCTCGCTGCTGGGCGCGATCAACTTCATAGCCACCATCCTGAACATGCGCGCGCCGGGCCTGACCATGCACAAGATGCCGCTATTCTGCTGGTCCATTCTGGTCACGGCCTTCCTGCTGGTGCTGGCCATTCCGGTGCTGGCCGGTGCGGTCACCATGCTCATCATGGACCGCAATTTCGGCACCTCCTTCTTCGAGCCCGCCGGTGGCGGCGATCCGGTGCTGTTCCAGCATCTGTTCTGGTTCTTCGGCCACCCGGAAGTCTACATCATGATCCTGCCGGCCTTCGGCATCATCAGCCATGTGGTCTCGACCTTCTCCAAGAAGCCCATCTTCGGCTATCTCGGCATGGTCTACGCCATGGTGATCATCGGCTTCGTCGGCTTCGTGGTCTGGGCGCACCATATGTTCGTCTCGGCCATCAGCACGGACTCGAAGGTCTATTTCGAGGTCGCCACGCTGGTCATCGCCGTGCCCACCGGCATCAAGGTCTTCTCCTGGATCGCCACGATGTGGGGCGGTTCCATCGAGTTCAAAACCCCGATGCTCTGGGCAGTGGGCTTCATCTTCCTGTTCGTCATCGGCGGGGCCACGGGCGTGGTGCTGGCCAATGCCAGCCTCGACCAGGAGCTGCATAACGACTACTTCCTGATCGCGCATTTCCACTACGTGCTGTCCATGGGCGCGGCTTTCGCGATCTTCGCCGGGTTCTATTTCTGGATCGGCAAGATGTCCGGCCACCAATACCCGGAGTTCTGGGGCAAGGTGCATTTCTGGACCTTCTTCCTCGGCGTGAACCTCACCTTCTTCCCGATGCATTTCCTCGGCCTCGCCGGGATGCCGCGCCGCTACCCGGATTATGCCGACGCCTTCGCGGGGTGGAACTACGTCTCCTCAGTCGGCGCCATCATCTCCGGCCTGTCCACGCTCGTGTTCTTCTACGTGCTGTATTCGGTCTTCACCTCCAAGGAGAAGCTGGCCGATAATTACTGGGGCGAGGGCGCGACCACGCTGGAATGGGCCGTCCCCAGCCCGGCCCCGCACCACACGTTCGAAGATGTTCCGGTGATCCGCTAAAATGATGGCTACCAACGATACCGCAATTACCCCGCATCTGGGTGCCGAGCCGGGCGACTGGCTGGCCTTGCTCAAGCCGCGCGTCATCAGCCTCGTGGTCTTCACGGGGGCCATCGGGCTGTTCATCGCGCCTGGGCATATCAACCCGGTGCTGGCGGCGGTCGCCATCTTCTGCATCGCGCTCGGCGCGGGTGCTGCTGGTGCCATCAACATGTGGTACGACCGCGATATCGACGCGATGATGCGCCGCACCACCGACCGCCCGATCCCCGCCGGGCGCATCGAGGCCAGCGGCGCGCTGGGTTACGGCATCGTGCTTTCGGTCATCTCCGTGCTGCTGCTGGCCATGGCCACCAATCTCTGCGCGGCCGCCGTGCTGGCGTTTTCCATTTTCTATTACGCTGTCATCTACACCATGTGGCTCAAGCGCCGCACGCCGCAGAACATCGTCATCGGCGGCGGGGCAGGGGCGTTTCCGGCGGTCATCGGCTGGGCGGCGGTCACCGGGCATATCGGCCTGCTGCCGATGCTCCTGTTCGCCATCGTGTTCTTCTGGACCCCGCCGCATTTCTGGTCGCTCGCCCTCTACGCCGCCACGGATTACGAGAAAGCGGGCATCCCGATGCTCCCCGTGGTGAAGGGCGCCAAGCACACCCGCCTCAACGTGCTGGTCTATTCGCTGCTGCTGCTGCCGCTCACCGTCTCGCCCTGGGCTTTGGGGCTCACCGGATGGTTCTACGGGGTCTCGGCGCTCATCTCCGGCCTCGCCTTCGTCTATTTCTGCTGGGGCGTGTATGCCGATAAGCAAGACGCCGAGGGCAAGAGCCTGACCAAGGACAAACCCGCCCGCGCCGCCTTCAAGTTTTCCATCCTGTATCTGTTCGTCCTGTTCCTGGCCTGCGCCATCGACAAGTTGGTGTAACCATGGCCAAGCGCCCCATGCCCCGCCCCGAACTCACACAGCCAAACTGGACGGACGAACAGCGCGCCGAATTCATCCGCCGCCGCCGTGGGCGCAACTTCCTGCTGCTCGCGGCTCTCGCGGCGTTCTGCCTGATGATCTACGGCATCGCGATCGTAAAACTGCACGAATACGGCCAGATGTGGTAAGAAGCCGATAAATAAAAACTAGGGGGAAACGATATGAGCGGAACGATCCATACGGCCACGGACCAGATCAAATCGACCGTCCCGCATCCGTATCATATGGTCGAGCCGAGTTTCTGGCCGGTCTGCGGCGCCGTCTCCGCGATGATCACCTTCACCGGCGTCATCCTCGCCGCGCATTTCCATATCTTCTCGGTTCTGGCCATTGGCGTTCTTTGTGTTGCCGCCACCATGTTCGTCTGGTGGCGCGATGTCATCGCCGAATCCCGCACCCCCGGCCTGCACAAGCTCATCACCCAGATCGGCATGCGCTATGGCATGGCGCTGTTCATCTCGTCCGAGGTGATGTTCTTCGTCTCCTTCTTCTGGAATTACTTCAACTATTTCTTCTACCCTGACAAAATGGGCACGGCCTTCGCCCCGGTCTGGCCGCCGCAGGGCGTCACCACCATCGACCCCTTCGCCATCCCGCTCTTCAACACCATGACGCTGCTGCTCTCCGGCACCACCATCACCTGGGCGCATCACGCGCTGCTGGAGGATAACCGGCGCGATCTTGTGCGCGGGCTTGGCATCACCATCCTGCTCGGCCTGATGTTCCTTTGCGGCCAGGCCTGGGAATACACGCACTCGCCCTTCCCGTTTTATCACGGCGGCATCTACGCCTCGTCCTTCTTCATCGCCACCGGCTTCCACGGGTTGCATGTCGTCATCGGCACCGTGTTCCTTACCGTGTGCTTCTTCCGCGCTCGCGCCGGGCAGTTCACGCCGCAGCGGCATTTCGGGTTCGAGGCCGCGGCTTGGTACTGGCACTTCGTGGACGTGGTATGGCTGTTCCTCTTCGTCTGCATCTATTACCTCGGCCGCAGCGCCATCGTTGCCGGTTAAACGCCTCCTCGCGCCGGGCTTGGCGGCACTTGCCCTGTTTGCCGTGCTTATCGGCCTGGGCTGCTGGCAATTGCAGCGGCTGAAGTGGAAAGAGGGTATCATCGCCGAACTCCGCGCGGCGCAGAATGCCCCGCCCGTGCCGCTGCCCGCCACGCCCTCGCCCTATCAAAAAGTGCAGGTCACGGGCGTCTGGCTTCCCGGCAAAGCCGCCCTGTATGGCGACGAGATCCACGACACCCCCACCGGCCCCATCCCCGGCGGTGAGCTGATCATGGCGCTGCAACGGCCAAGCGGCGAGGTCGTACTTGTCGACCTCGGCTGGGTGCCGCAGCAAACCCCGGTGGCGCTGACGAACCTGCCGCCCAACCCGGTCGGCTACATCCACGCCCCGCTCCACGCCGGGTGGTTCTCAGGGCAGGACGATCCGGCCCATGGCCTGTATTACACGCTGGACCCAGCCAAGATCGGCGCGGGCATGGGGCTGGGCAACGTCGTCCCCTACATGCTCATCGCCATGGGCCAGTTGCCCCCGCCCGGCAGCGCGCTGCCGCAACCGGCGCAGGATCTCCCCACGCCGCCGAATAACCATTATCAATATGCGCTCACTTGGTTCGGCCTCGCCGCCGTGCTGGTGTTCGAGTTCATCTTCTTCGCCCGAAAGAGACTGCAATGACCTCCGCCTATGAGCGCCTGGAACAGAAATTCGCCCGCATCGCCGTGCTGAACGAGGCCTCCGCCATGTTGGGCTGGGACGCCGCCGCCATGATGCCCGATGGCGGGGCCGAGGCCCGTGGCGAGCAGCTCGCCACCCTCGCTGGACTGGCGCATGAGTTTCTCGCCTCCCCCGAGATCGGCGAGGACCTGGAAGCCGCCGCCCCGGAGACCGATTGGCAGGAAGCCAATGTCGGGCTGATGCGCGAGGCCTATATCCGTGCCACCGCTTTGCCGCGCGATCTGGTGGAGGCCAGCGTGCGCGCGGGCCGCGCCTGCGAGACCATCTGGCGCGCCGCGCGCAAGGAGAGTGATTTCGCCGCCGTCCAGGCCGCTTTGTCCGAGGTCGTCAGCCTCACCCGCGAATCCGCCCAAATCCTCGGCCAAGCGCTGGACCTCGCCCCCTACGATGCGCTGATGAGCCAGTACCAGCGCGGCATCACCGCCGCCGATGCATCCGCCATCTTCACCCGCTACGAAGCCTTCCTGAAAGACGCTCTGCCCCGCGCCGAAGCCCTGCAAGCCGCCCGCGAACACGAGAGCCTGCCCCCCGGCCCCTACCCGGAAGCGGTGCAGGAAGCCCTGGCCCGCCAGCTTGCGGCATCAGCCGGGCTGAAATTCTCCAACGCGCGGCTGGACCGTTCCGCCCACCCGTTCTGCGGCGGCACGCCCACCGATATCCGCATCACCACCCGTTACGACGAAGCTGATTTCGCCTCCGCCCTCACCGGCGTGCTGCACGAGACCGGCCATGCCTTGTACGAGCAGAACCTCCCCGCCGCCTTTGCCCGCCAGCCAGTGGGCGAGGCCGCGGGCATGGCGATGCATGAGAGCCAGTCCCTCATCATCGAGATGCAGGCCGTCCGCTCGGACGCCTTCCTCTCCCATCTCGCCCCCATCCTCACTCAGGCTTTCGGCAAGCCCATCACCCCGCCCGCGCTCAAGCGCCGCCTGCGCCATGTGGAGCGCAGCTACATCCGTGTGGAAGCCGACGAGCTGACCTACCCCGCCCATGTGCTGCTGCGCTTCCGCCTGGAACAGGCGCTGCTCTCGGGCGACCTCGCCGTGGCCGACCTGCCCGCCGCCTGGAATGATGGCTTCAAAGCCCTGCTCGGCATCACCCCGCCCAACGACGCGCAGGGCTGCTTGCAAGACATCCATTGGTACGACGGCGCGATCGGCTATTTCCCCTCCTACACGCTGGGCGCGATGGCCGCCGCCCAGCTCATGGCGGCGGCGCGCAAGGCCCTGCCGGGGCTGGACGCGCATCTGGCCCAGGGCGATTTCACCCCGCTCTCAGTCTGGCTGGCCGAGCATGTGCATGGCTTGGGGGCGAGCCTGGGCTTCAACGAGATCCTCACCGCCGCAACGGGCGAGGCCCTCAACCCCGCCCATTTCGAGGCTCACCTGACGGCGCGCTACCTCGCCTGAATGGCCTGGCCTGCGGCGTGTCCGCTCGCCCAGGCCCATTGGAAGTTATAGCCGCCAAGCCAGCCGGTCACGTCCACGGCCTCGCCGATAAAGAATAGCCCCGGCAGCTTGCGGCTCTCGCAACTCTTGGAGACCAGCTCCGTCGTGTCCACCCCACCGGCGGTGACCTCCGCCTTGGCGAAGCCCTCGCTGCCCGTGGGGGCGAAGCTGAAACGGTTCAGCTTTTGTCCCAGCGCGCGCAGGGTTTTGTCTGGCAGATCGGCCATGTTGCGTGTCTCCGCCCCGGCGAAATGCGCCGCCAGCCGCGCGGGCAGATGCTCGCCCAGCACCGCCTTCAGCCCCGCTTTCGCGCGGCGGGTCTTGGCCTCCAGCAGCATCTCCTCCGCCCGCAAGCCAGGACAAAAATCCACCTCGAACGCCGCGCCGGGCGCGAGGTAAGACGAGATTTGCAGCACCGCCGGGCCGGAAAGCCCGCGATGCGTGAACAGCAGATTTTCCTCGAACCGTATCTTGCCGACACTGATCCGCACCGGGGCGGAAACCCCGGCCAGCTCCTGCATCCACGCCACATCCTGCGCGCCGAAGGTCAGCGGCACCAAAGCCGGGCGTGGCGGCACCACGCCATGGCCAAAGCGCTTCGCCGCCTCATAGGCAAACCCCGTGGCGCCAAGCTTGGGAATGGAAAGCCCCCCCGTGGCGACAACCAGATTGCCCGCCTTCACCACCCCGCGCGTCGTCTCCAGCACGAACCCGCCATCATGCGACATCTCGCGCACGCCAACACCGAGCCGCAGCTCCGCGCCCGCACATAAATCCAGCAGCATATCGAGAATCTGCCGCGCCGAGCCATCGCAGAACAGCTGCCCCAGCGTCTTCTCGTGGTAGGCGATGCCATACCGCTCCACCAGTGCGATGAAATCCTTCGGCGTGAACCCCGCCAGCGCCGATTTGCTGAAATGCGGATTAGCCGAGAGAAAATTCTCAGCCCCCACTTTCATATTGGTAAAATTGCAGCGCCCACCGCCGGAAATCAGAATCTTGCGCCCCGGCTCCGGCCCGTGGTCCAGCACCAGCACGCGCAACCCCCGCCTCGCCGCCACGCCCGCACAAAACAGCCCGGCCGCTCCCGCGCCGATCACCACAACATCGAAACTCTCAATCATCCGCTGCTTCTAGCCCCGCGCCCCCGCCAGACGCAAAAACTGCCGCACGGCGGGCGAGGCCTCGGCCCGGCGGCTGGCCAGCATCAGCTCCGAGACCAGCTCCACCCCTACCACAGGCCGCAGCATTGTGCCGGGGATACGGAAATTCGCCGCACTCTCCGGCACCAGCCCCACGCCGAGCCCAGCCCCCACCGAGGTCAGCACGGTCAGAAAATCGCGCACCGGCGGCAGGATTTCCGGCGTGAACCCCCCGGCCTCGCCCAGCGTATGGATACGCACGAGAAACCCCGCCGCCTCGCCAAAATACGGCACGATGAATTTCGCGCCCTTGAGATCGGCGGGCTTCAACACTGCCTGAGCGGCAAGCTTATGGTCCTCGGGCAGGGCGATATGCATGGCGTCAAGCTGCAACCGCGTCACCTTCACCTCCACCGGATAATCGGCCCGCGCCCGCAGAAACCCCAGATCCAGCCGCCCGGCGGCGATTTCCTCCAATTGCCGCGGCGTCTCCATCTCACGCAGCCGCACCTCCACCCCCGGCGCCATTGCCCGGTAGCGCCGCACCATGGCGGAGACCGTGCCCCCCCAGGCGGCGGAGGCCACGAACCCAATCTCCAAACTACCAATCTCACCCCGCGCCGCCCGTCGCCCGATGGTCTCGCCCCGCTCGGCCTGACGCAAAATCGCCCGCGCCTCGGGCAGAAACAGCGCCCCCGTGGCGGTGAGGGACACAGATGACCGCTTCGCCCGGTTGAACAGCTTGCCGCCCAGCGAGGCTTCCAGCCCCGCGATCAGCCTGGAAACGCCCGATTGCGTCGTCCCCAGCCGGTCGGCCGCGCGGGCGAAATGCAGTTCCTCGGCGAGGATCTCAAAGCAGTGGAGCTGGCGGAGTTCCATGCCCGCATTTTAATGCCAAATTAGCATCAAAATCCACTTTTAATCTATTTGCGAGCAACCCCGCTTTTAGGTCAGAACAACTCAGCATTTTACGGGAGACCGCCAATGAGCACCAAAGGAAAACTGTCCAATTTCGACTGGGCCGACGCCCTGAAGCTGGAGACTCTGCTGACCGAGGAGGAGCGCGCCATCCGTGACGCCGCCCATGCCTACGCGCAGGAGAAGCTGCAGCCGCGCATCCTCAGCGCCTATCGCGAGGAGCGGTTCGACCGCGAGGTGATGAACGAGCTGGGCGAGATGGGCCTGCTCGGGCCGACGATCTCCACCCATGGCTGCGCCGATGTCTCCTACGTCGCCTACGGCCTCATCGCCCGCGAGATCGAGCGTGTGGATTCCGGCTACCGCTCCGCCTTCTCCGTGCAGTCCTCGCTGGTGATGTACCCGATCTACGCCTTCGGCTCCGAGGCGCAGAAGGACAAGTACCTGCCCAAGCTGCGCACCGGCGAGTGGGTCGGCTGCTTCGGCCTCACCGAGCCGGATGCCGGGTCCGACCCCGCCTCCATGCGCACCCGCGCCAAGAAGGTCGATGGCGGTTACCTGCTCTCCGGCTCCAAGACCTGGATCTCCAACTCCCCGATCGCCGATGTGTTCGTGGTCTGGGCCAAGGACGATGCGGGCGACATCCGTGGCTTCGTCATCGAGAAGGGCGCCAAGGGCCTCACCGCGCCGAAGATCGAGGGCAAGCTCTCGCTCCGCGCCTCCATCACCGGCATGATCATGCTGGACGAGGTGTTCGTGCCGGATGACGCGATGCTGAACGTGAAGGGCCTGCGCGGTCCGTTCTCCTGCCTCAACAACGCCCGCTACGGCATCGCCTGGGGTGTGCTGGGCGCCGCCGAGTTCTGCTTCCACGCCTCGCGCGACTACACCATGGGCCGCAAGATGTTCGGCCGCCCGCTGGCCGCCACGCAGCTCATCCAGAAGAAGCTCGCCGACATGCAGACCGAGATCACGCTGGGCCTGCACAGCGCCTTGCAACTCGGCCGCCTGCTCGATGCCGGTGAGGCTGCCCCGGAGATGATCTCCCTGCTCAAGCGCAACAATTGCGGCAAGGCGCTGGATATCGCCCGCCAGTCGCGCGACATGCACGGCGGCAACGGCATCGCCGACGAGTATCACGTGATGCGCCACATGGTGAACCTGGAGACGGTGAACACCTATGAGGGCGCGCATGACGTGCATGCCCTCATCCTGGGCCGCGCCATCACCGGCCTGGCCGCGTTCTGAGCATGGGCCCGCTTTCCGGCATCAAGGTTCTCGACCTCAGCCGCGTTCTGGCTGGCCCCTGGGCCGGTCAGGTCTTCGCGGATCTCGGGGCCGAGGTGATCAAGGTCGAGCGCCCAGGGGCGGGGGACGATACCCGCGCCTGGGGGCCGCCCTTCGTGCCGGAGAGCGGGATGAGCGCTTATTTCCTCTGCGCCAACCGGGGCAAGAAATCAGTCACCATCGACATGGGCAAGCCCACCGGTCAGGCGCTCATCAAGCGCCTCGCCGCCGAAAGCGACGTGGTGCTGGAGAATTTCAAGTTCGGCGGGCTGTCCAAGCTCGGGCTGGGGCCGGAGCATCTCTGCGCGCTCAACTCGAAGCTGGTCTATTGCTCCATCACCGGCTTCGGCCAGACCGGCCCGTACCGCCATCGCGCGGGGTACGACTTCCTGATGCAGGGCATGGGCGGGCTGATGAGCGTGACCGGCGTGCCGGATGGCGAGCCGATGAAGGCAGGCGTCGCGGTGGTGGACGTGTTCACCGGCATGTACGCCGCCACGGCGGTGCTGGCCGCGCTGGTGGAGCGTGGCCGCTCCGGCAAGGGCCAGCATATCGATCTCGCGCTGTTCGACGTGCAGATCGCCACCATGGCGAACCAGATTTCCAGCTACCTCGTCTCCGGCCAGCAGCCCACGCGGCTGGGCAACGCGCACCCCTCCATCGTGCCGTATCAGGTCTTCCCCACCGCCGATGGCCATCTCATCCTCGCTGTCGGCAATGACGACCAGTTCGCCCGTTTCGTGAAACTCGCCGGTGCGCCGCACCTCTCCGCCGATCCGCGCTTCGCCACCAACCCGCAGCGCGTGCAGAACCGCGCCGTGCTGGTGCCGCTGCTGGAGGAGCTGCTGCTCAACCGCACGACCAAGGAGTGGTGCGAGGCGCTGGAAGCGGCGGGCGTGCCCGGCGGGCCGATCAACCGCTTCTCCGATCTCGACAACGACCCGCAGGTGCAGGAGCGCGGCATTTTCCGCGATCTGGGCGATGGGATGCGCGCGGTGGCCAACCCCATGCGCTTCTCCCGCACCCCGGCCGACGACACGCGCCAGCCCCCGGCTTTGGGCACGGCTACGGATGATGTGCTCACTGAACTGGGCCTCTCGGGGGACGAAATCGCCGCCCTGCGCACAGACAGAATTATCTAACTAACAAAAGTTTTTGGGTGCCGCCTTTTTTCAAAAAGGCGACACCCAAAAATTTTGGCAATTTTATACGTGTATTTGGCTAAGTGGATTCCACGGTTATCCAGCGCTGGATTGTATTCAACTCACTATTATATCGCACGTGTTGCATAGGAATTCTACAACATTAGGGTTTTTGCAGTCGGGCGAGACGTGAAGCCGGAAGACAAGGAATCCACTCTAGTGCTCATATCTCCATTAGCAAAAGACCAGCCATCCTCTTGGGATAGGTCAGCCTTTCCTATTTTTCCGCATTTTGGACATTTTAGATTCCTAGACCATCTATCACGCGCTGTCATGCTATCATTACATCCTTCGGAAAATGCTAACGTTAGGCACAAATTAAGCTAGTTAATCTGGGGTGGTTTGTATCGAGTGTTGCGTAGCCACCTATATAATCACAGAAATCTCTTATAACTATTCCTCCCACTCCGCGCGGATCGCCTCGGGCGACGCGCCAAACCACCTCTTACAAGCCCGCGAGAACGGGCTGAGTTCCGCATAGCCCAGCAGCTGCGCGATGCTGGAGAGCGAGAGATGCGGAAACCGCAAATAGCTCTCCGCCAGGGTGCGGCGCACATCCTGCACCGCCCCGGCATAAGTCAGCCCCATATCGTTCAGGCGGCGTTGCAGCGTCCAGCGCGCCAGCCCCATCGCCTCGGCCACATTCTCCAGCGGCGGCGAGCCCTCGGGCAAACGCGAGCGGATTTCCGCCCGCACACGGTCGCTCAACGGCACGCGCCCGCGCGGCAGGCGGCGCAGGAAGGCCTCGGCGGTGAGGCGCGCGAAGCTGGCGGCGTCGGCTCCCGGCATAGTGCGGCGCAGATCGCCTGGGCGGAACACCAGCGCATTGGTCCGCTGGCCGAAGAACACCGGGGCGTGGAACACCTCGGCATGCGCCGCCGTGCATTCCGGCACGGGGTGCTCGAAATGCACCTCCTCCAGCGCGAAATGTTCGCCGTAAGCCCGGCGCAGCAGGTTCTGGAACATGGCGAGCGACAGCTCGGCATCCTGCCGCCGCTCGAAGATCCGCCAGTCGATAATCCGGTATTCCAGCCGCAGCAGCCCGCCCTCGGCCACCAGGCGCACCTCGCTGGCCTCCTGGTGCAGCGGAAAGAGGTCCACGAACTGGCGCAAGGCCGCCCCCACGCTGGGGGCGTTGAGCATGATGTCCCCCACCAGCCCGTGCTGCTCGGCGGGGAATTGCGCGCCGTAACGCAAGCCAAAATCGCCGCGCCCCGAAAGCTTCGCGGCGCGCTCCATGATCTCGACATAGGCGGCAAGCGGGATTCCGCCCTCGGCGACCATGCTCAGCCGCCCGGCATCCACCCCCAAGGGCCCCATGACGCGGTCGGCGTCGGCCCCTATTCCCCCCAAGAACGGCAACAGCCCAGAGGCCGCCACCGACGACACCTGTGCCTGAACCGTAAGCTGACCCATCGCTGAACTCCGCTGTTACCCCGCGGTGTGAGTCGCGTTTTCTTCCCTGACGGCGGGAGCGTAGTCCCGCCGTGCCTAACGCGCAACCCGCCCGGATTCGCCGATCAGCTTCTGCGCCAGCAGCACTGGCACGGCGGTGAACAGGATGATGGCGAACACCACGACATTCACCTCCGGCAGCTTCTGCCCCAGGCGGATGGCCCCGAAGATCCAGAGCGGCAGGGTATTCTGCGCCCCGGCGGTGAAGGTGGTGACGATGACCTCGTCGAAGGACAGCGCGAAGGCCAGCAGCGCTCCGGCCCCAATGGCGCTCGCCATCATCGGCAGCTGCACTCGGCGGAAGGTGAGGAACGCATCCGCGCCCAGATCCGCCGAAGCCTCGGTGAGCGAGCGCGGCATGCGCCGCAGCCGGGCGATCACGTTGTTATAGACGATGACGATGCAGAACGTGGCGTGGCCGGCGACGATCGTCCAGTACGAGAGGTTCAGCCCCCAGAATGCGAAATACGAGGCCAGTGCCATGCCGGTGAGAATGCCGGGCAAGGCGATGGGCAGCACGGCGATGAAGCTCACCACCTCCTTGGCGGCGGATTTCATCCGCGCCACGGCCATGGCCGCCAGCGTGCCGAGTAATATGGCCGAGATGGTCGCCAGCGCCGCCACCTCCACCGAGAGCGCCAGCGCTTGGCGGATCTCGTCGTCGTTCCACGTATCGCTAAACCAGTGCAGCGCGAAGCTGGTGATCGGCCAGGAAGGAATGGGCGCCGCCGAGAAGGCGTAAGCGATGATGATGACGATGGGGATGAACAAAAACCCCATGATCGCGGCCACCGCCGCCCAGATCAAAGCCTCAGAGCGCATCGAAAGCCCCCATCCGCCGTGCGACGAGCAGGAACACGCCCATGACCCCCAGCGGCAGCACGGCATAAGCGGCGGCGAAGGGAATGTTATTGGTCACGCCGACATTCGAATACACGACATTGCCGATGAAGTCGGAGCCCTCGCCGCCGACAAGCATGGGTGTCACGTAATCGCCAAGCGTCAGCGAGAAGGTGAAGATCGCCCCCGCCACCATGCCCGGCAGCGCCATGGGCAGGATCACGCGGCGGAAGGTGGCAAGGCCATGCTCGCCAAGGTCTGCCGATGCCTCCAGCAGGCTGGGCGGAATCCGCTCCACCGCCGCCGCCACGGGCAGAATCATAAAGGGCAGCCAGAGATAGGAGAACACGATCCACATGGCCCAGTTGCTGTAGCCGATATGCAGCCCCGGCAGGCCGATTTCGGCCAGCCCCCAGTTCAGCAGCCCGTCATGTGCCAGAATCAGGCGCCAAGCGTAAACACGGGCCAGATAGCTCGACCAGAGCGGCACCATCACCATCGCCATCAGCGCCGCGCGCAGCCGCGGCCCGGCGAGGCGCACCATGGCGAAAGCCACGGGCCAGGCGAGCACGATATCCGTAATGGTCACGGCGGCGGCGATGCCGATCGTGCGCAGGCCGATCTTGGTGTAGATCGGGTCGGCCAGCAATTGCTGGAAATTCGTGAAGGAGAAGCCGGGGATCAGGTCGCCGCTCAGGCTGTCCACCGTCCAGAAGGAGGTGATGAGCAGCGCGCCGATGGCGGCCAGATACAAACAGGCGAACCAGATGGCCGGCAGGCCGAGCAGGGCGGCATTCGCCGCCCCCTCATGCCGCCAGCCGAACGCGGAAAGAAACCGCTGCATCATCAGCCCTTGATGCTCTGCCACTCACGCTGCCAGGCGGCGTAATCCAGGCAGTCATGCTTGCCGTTGCCGCAATCGGGCAGTGGGGTTTTCCAGAACTTGATGGAGTCGAAATAGCTCGCCGGGGCGTTGGCGTGGTACTGCGCGCAGGAGCCGGGCTGCTGCTCGTCCATCTCCTTACAAGCGAGCGTATTGGCCGGGGTCTCGCCGAAATAGATGGCCTGCTGGGCCTGCACTTTCGGGGTGGTGACCCAGTTGATCCACTCATAGGCGCAGTTGGGGTGAGGGGCCTTGGCCGAGATCATCCAGCTATCGGCCCAGCCCGTGGCGCCTTCCGCCGGAATGGTGTCCGCCACCGCCACCTTGGCGGCCTGCAGCGTGTTGGTCTGGTACGGCCAGGCCGCGCCCACCACGGCATCGCCCGAGGTGAAGAGCTGGATCTCGTCCGAGGCCAGGGCCCAATACTTCTTGATCAGCCCGGTCTGGGATTTCAGCAGCGCCGCCACGGCGTCCATCTGCGTCTGGTTCAGCTCATACGGGTCGGTAATGCCGAGCGAAGGCTGGGTCTTGGACAGATACAGCGCCGCATCGGCGATCTGGATCGGGTTGTCCGGCACCGTCACCTGACCCTTGTACTTCGGGTCGTAAATCACGGACCAGGATGTGGGCGCGGTGGGGAACACCTTGGTGCTGTAGAGCAGCGTATTCGGGCCCCATTCGTAGGAGACGCCGTAATGCACACCACCCACCGTGTTGAAATCTGGCCCCTGCAGTTGTGGAATGAAATTCTTCCAGGCCGGAATGAGCGCGACATTGATGGGCTGCACGTTGTGCCCATAGATCAGCCGCAGCGTGGCATCGCCCGAGGCGGAGACGACATCATACTGGCTGCCGCCGCCCGAGCGCATCAGCGCCACCATTTCGTCGGAGGAGCCTGCGTATTTGGCATGCACTTGGCAACCGGTCGCGGCTTCGAACGGCTTCACCCAGTCATCCTGGGCATAGCCCTCCCAGGCAACAACGTTGAGCACGCCTTCACCCTTGCCGATAGACTGCAACGGCTGCACCGCCGCCGCACCCTGCACGAAGGGCAGGGACGCGGAGAGGCCCAACACCACCCGCGCGATCGTCTTTTTCAAACCATCCTGCATCTTACCTCTCCCTAGTTGCCGATCTTTCGCGCCGCGTCGCGCGGCCAGGCCGCCAGCACGGTATCCCCCGCGGCCAGACGCAGGCGCTCGCCCACCGGCCTGGTATTGCTTTCCATCACATGCAGCAGCGTGCCATCCGCCAGCGCCACCTGATAGCGCGTCACCGCGCCCAGATACGTCGCCTCGCGCAAGATGCCCTCGCCCGCCTCGAAGCCTTCCGGCGCCGTGGAACCCGCGGGCAGAAGCTGGATCTTTTCCGGGCGCAGCAGCGTATCGCCGCCCAGCAGATTGGAGCTGCCGACGAAATCCGCGACGAACACGCTGGCCGGACGCTCATACAAATCGAACGCCGTGCCGATCTGCTCGATCCTCCCCTTGGAGAACACCGCGATGCGGTCGCTCATGGAAAGCGCCTCGTCCTGATCATGCGTCACATAGATAAATGTGATGCCAGTTTCATGCTGCAAGCGTTTCAGTTCGATCTGCATCCGGTGGCGCAGCTTCAAGTCCAGCGCGCCGAGCGGCTCATCCAGCAGCAGCACGCGGGGCTTGTTTACCATGGCGCGCGCCAGGGCCACGCGCTGGCGCTGCCCGCCCGAGAGCTGCGTGGGCTTCCGCCCGCCATAATCAGCCAACTGCACGGCGGCCAGGGCCTTCTCGGCCTCTTCATGCGCCTGCGCCTTTGGCATCTTTTTCGCCCGCAGGCCATAAGCCACGTTCTCGATGAGCGTAAGATGCGGAAATAGCGCGTAATCCTGGAATACGGTGTTCACGGCACGCTCGAAAGGCGGGCGGTTGGCCACATCCTCGCCATCGAGCATGATCCGCCCGGTGTCCGGCCGCTCAAACCCCGCGATCAGGCGCAGCGTGGTGGTTTTGCCCGAGCCGGAGGGACCGAGCAGGGTGAAGAACTCGCCCGCATACACGGTGAGGTCGAGCTGCGCCAGCGCCACCGCGCCGCCATAGGATTTGGCGACGCCTTCAAGTTGCACGATGGGCTGTTTAGCGGTCTGCAAGTCCGTCTCCTCCTGTAAGGCTGACAGGCTGGCACGTTTTGCCTGCTCCCTGCTTGACCACGGAACACAGTGCGCGCTTGTGTTCCCCGGTCAATATCCCGTGCGGCCATTGGGCGGATACTCTTGCCAGACCAGGAGGAGTTGGAATGTCGAACAACCTGAAATTCTACATCAATGGCGAATGGGTGGATCCGGTGGTGCCGAACCGCATCCCCGTCATCGACCCCGCCACCGAGCAGCCCTTCACCGAAATCTCCGGCGGCTCCAGCGCCGATGTGGACAAGGCCGTGGCCGCCGCCAAGGCCGCGTTCAAGACCTTCTCCAAGACCACCAAGCAGTACCGGCTGGACCTGCTGAAGCGCTGCCTTGAAGTCTACAACAAGCGCTACGACGACATCGCCGAGGCCTGCACCCGCGAGATGGGCGCGCCGCTCTCCTTCTCCAAGGAGGCGCAGGTCTGGGTCGGTCAGGGGCATTTTCAGGCGCTCATCGACAAGCTCGAAACCTTCGAGTTCTTCGAGATCCGCGGCACCACCCGCGTGGTGTTGGAGCCGATCGGCGTTTGCGGCCTCATCACCCCCTGGAACTGGCCGCTGAACCAGATCGTCTGCAAGGTGGCCCCGGCCATCGCGGCGGGCTGCACCGTGGTGCTGAAGCCTTCCGAAATCGCGCCCATCAACGCCATCATCTTCGCCGAGGTGATGCACGAGGCGGGCGTGCCGCCCGGCGTGTTCAACCTCGTCAACGGCACCGGGCCGGATGTCGGCCAGAAGCTCGCCGAGCACCCGGATGTGGACATGATGTCCTTCACCGGCTCCACCCGTGCGGGCACCATCGTGGCGCGCGAGGCTGCCGCCACCGTCAAGCGCGTGTGCCAGGAGCTGGGCGGCAAATCCGCCAACATCCTGCTGGATGACGTCGATCTGGACGACGCGGTGCGCAAGGGCATCGGCGCCTGCTTCATCAACACCGGACAAAGCTGCGACGCCGCGACCCGCATGCTGGTGCCCCGCGCCCTGCACGCCAAGGCGTTGGAAATCGCCGCCGACGAAGCCGCCAAGCAAACCCCCGGCAATCCGTGGGAGGCCAGCACGGTCCTCGGCCCGCTGGTCAGCCAGTTGCAGTTCGACAAGGTGCAGCGCCTGATCAAGGCGGGTATCGACGAAGGCGCGACGCTGGTGTGTGGCGGCCTCGGCAAGCCCGAGGGGCTGGAGACCGGCTATTACGCCAAGCCGACCGTGTTCGGCGACGTGAAGCCCGGCATGACCATCGAGAAGGAGGAGATCTTCGGGCCCGTGCTCTCGATCATCCCCTACGACACGCTGGAAGACGCGATCGAGATCGCCAACGACACCGTGTACGGCCTCGCCGCCTACGTGCAGAGCAAGGACCTGAACAAGGCCCGCGAAGTCGCCGCCGAAATGCGCGCTGGCAGCGTGTACATCAACTACCCGGACCTCGACTTCTTCGCCCCCTTCGGCGGCTACAAGCAGTCCGGCAACGGGCGCGAATACGCCGATTTCGCGCTGCACGATTTCCTTGAGATCAAGGGGATTGTTGGGTACGGGAATCCGTAAATTATGCCATGAGGAAGGCGGCGTAAGTCGCCTTCCTTGCATTTATGGAAGGTCATTCAAGATGGCGGGTCAATCAGTAGTGTCGTTTTGGTCGATTCCTAACTGTAGATACAAAAATGGGAATTCGTAAAGGCACCCATGTTTGATCCGGTCAAAGATGATATCGTTGACTTTTTTAGGGTCATCGCCTTCTTTGTGAAGGGCAAGGCATAGATAGTAGTTTTGCCCCTCGTGCTGTGCGTAGACGATCCATTCCCCCGTCAAACTCTGATTGTAGGCACGCTCAGCAAAGAGATTGCAAACTGCATTAGATATATTTTGTGCCTGAATTTTTAAGGGGAGGTGAGCCGTTCCAGGGTTCCAGTGTTCTGCAATAATGCGTTTTAGTATTTTTCGTTTTGAGCCAAATCCAAGCTGGATATTGGTAACAAGCGATTCTAGGCCGCCAACCAGGTAGTGCTTCTTCCACAATCCTTGAAGAGGTGGATATTTAAACGCCTCAGCCGGTTTGGTTCCAACTGGACGCCCCAGACCTTCTAAGAAACGTATTTCAGCGACTATTTTATTGGCAACTATATACTTGGCTAAGCGTCGAGCGGTTAGCTAATTGAAAAGCAATGGTTTTTAGAAATTTGACTTGCTTTGTGTAGCAGCATCAGCAAATAGGTAAATATGAGTTACCAGTTTTCTGATTGGAAATGTTCGCGTTGGGAAACTCCAATTTCTGATGCACAGAGCGTTACGCTACATTTGTCGCTCGCAGAGGGCGTATTACAAATCATTCTTGATACGTCTTCAAATTTGTATCGCGGCTTACTCGTAAAGCTCACATTTCAAAACATCGTGGCGTTTGACGTGCTCCCCTTTTTGTTCGCGCTCAGGCGCAGTGTCTTTCCCCTTCATGCTTGATGGTTGAGGTGGTTTCAATGTGCCCTGGGGCATGCC
>NZ_JACHFJ010000010.1 GCF_014201825.1 Acidocella aromatica
TTTGGAGAAATCCAGCAGCATCTCGCCAAAACGGGCGGAAAACTTGGCAAAACGCGCGGGGTCAGCGTCGAAAAGCGCGGTAATCCGCGGCGCGGCTTGCGCTTGTGCATCCAGTTCGGCCCAAATCTCCCGGCTCATCGAACAAGTCTCCCTGCGTGTCCTCGCCTTCTTAGCCAAGGCAACATGGCGGTATTACGGCAAATTAAGACCGATCGTCATCCATACGCACGCCAGGATGAAAAAAGGCATAAACCGCCCTCGCCGTGGCACGGTTGATACCGTCCACCGCCTCCAGATCCTTCAGCCCCGCGCCCTTCACCTCCCGCGCCGAGCCGAAATGCAGCAGCAGCGCCTTCTTGCGCGCCGCCCCGATGCCGGGAATCTCATCCAGCTCCGAGGTGGTGATCTTCTTGCTGCGCGCATTGCGGTGGGTGGTGATGGCGCAGCGGTGCGCCTCATCGCGCAGGCGCTGGAGGAAATACAGCACCGGATCACGCGGCGGCAGTTGAAATGGCTCGCGGCCTTCCATGTAGAACCATTCGCGCCCGGCATCGCGGTCCGGCCCCTTGGCGATGCCGACCAACAGCACATCCTCCAGCCCCAGATCGGCCATCACCGCCTTAGCCGCCGAAAGCTGCCCGGCACCGCCATCGATCAGCACAAGATCCGGCCAGGACTCCGACTCCCTGTCCGGGTCCTCGGCCAAGGCCCGGCCAAAGCGGCGGGTCAGCACCTCGCGCATCATGCCAAAATCGTCGCCGGGGGTGATGGCGCTCTTGATGCCGAATTTGCGGTAGGCGGATTTGTTGAATCCCTCCGGCCCGGCCACCACCATCACGCCATAAGCGTTGGTGCCCATGATGTGCGAGTTGTCGTAGGTCTCGATCCGCTTGGGCGTCTCCGGCAGGCCGAACAGCTCCCCCACCGCCGCCAGCAGCTTGCCCTGCCCGGCGGTCTCGGCCAGCTTGCGCTCCAGCGCCTCCCGCGCATTGGTGGCGGCGTGCATCACCACGTCGTGCTTCTCGCCCCGCTGGGGCACCAGCAGCGCCACCTTCCGCCCGGCCTTTACCGAAAGCGCCTCCGCCAGCAGCTCATGCTCCTCGGGCACGTGATTCAGCAAAATCAGCGGCGGGGGCGGCTTATCATCATAGAACTGCGCGATGAAGGCGGCCAGCACCTCACCCGGCTCATCCCCCTTGGTATTGGCGGGGAAGAAGCTGCGATTGCCGTTATTACGCCCGCCTCGGATGAAGAACACCTGCACGCAGCTCTGCCCCGCCGCCTGATGCAGGGCGATGACATCGGCATCCCCCAGGCTGGCGGGGTTGATGACATCCGTGCCCTGAACCTGCGTCAGCCCCCGGATACGGTCGCGGATCGCCGCCGCACGCTCGAATTCCAGGTGCTCCGCCGCCTCCTGCATCGCGGTAGCCAGCTCCTTCTGGATCGCGCTGGTCTTTCCCGATAAGAAAGCCTTTGCCTGGTCCACGAGCACCTTGTACTCAGCCTCCGAGACCCGTCCAACGCATGGTGCACTGCAGCGTTTGATCTGAAACAGCAGGCAGGGCCGAGTCCGGTTGGCGAAAACCGTGTCCTCGCAGGTGCGCAGCAGGAACACGCGCTGCAACGCCTGCACGGTCTGGTTGACCGACCATGCCGAGGCAAAAGGCCCCCAATAGGTCGCCTTGCGCGTATGCGCCCCCCGGTGCTTGGCCAGTTGCGGGAAAGAGTGATCCTCGGTCAGCATCAACCAGGGGTAGGATTTATCATCCCGAAGTAGAATATTGTAACGTGGCTGTAATCTCTTGATAAGATTAGCCTCAAGCAGCAGCGCCTCGGCCTCGGCATGGGTGGTGACGATCTCCATCGACACCGTATCCGCCACCATCCGGCGCAGGCGCTCCGGCAACCGGGCAATCTGGGTGTACGAAACCACCCGCTTCTTCAGGTTCCGCGCCTTGCCGACATACAGCGCCGCCCCCTTGGCATCGAGCATTCGGTACACGCCAGGGTTGCCCGGCATGGTCTTCAGCGCCGCCTCAATAACCCCGACTCCAACCTCCTGCGGCTTATCCACAGTCATCGTGATAACCCTGTGGATAAGTGTGTGGAAACTGCGACAAGAGCCGGGACAACCGGATTAGGCCCGCAAGCGGCCATAAATTACCCCTTAACTTTGTTACCTGCGATTAACACGCTGAATTCACTCGTAAATTTTCCAAAAACAGTGACTCGAAAGCGCATCAAAACCAGGGCAAAACCCCTTGACTCCAAGGCAAATCAAGGCAGTGGAAAACTAAGTATTGCGGCGCTCGATCTCAACACCCGCGGCGGCGGCATCGGGGAACACATCAAGCTTTTCCACACAGACCCGGACCTGCCGGACGCGCTCGTCAGCCAGGCAGATTTCGGCCAGACGTTCGGCCAAAGTCTCCACCAGTTGCACATGGCCGGAGGCCACCATGGCCCGGACATCGTTCACGATGGTCTCGTAATCCACCACCCGGTACAGCTCGTCCGCGCCCACGGCCGCGCGGGAAAAATTCTGCGCGCCGTCATCCAGCACGCTGAGGTCCAGGTTAATGCAGATGCGCTGGCGGGCGGCGTGTTCATGCGGATGCACGCCGATACTGGCGGCAAGCACGAGATCGCGGATGAACATGCGGCGAGTGGCGCGGGCGGCGTCGGCGTAGCGGGGGTATTCCATGGCCCAGCGTTTTGCGCGCACGGCCGGAACAAGGCAATCTCTTGTTCCGAACCAGCGGCACGCCCCACGACAAGGAAGCGGACATGAACAAAGCACGATTGGCCTTATGGCTGGGCACATTGGCGGCGCTGCCCGGCCTTGCCCTGGCCGGAGCCCCCCCGGGCGTTACGGCCCAACACGCCTGGGTGCGGTATCTGCTGCCCAACCTCCCAGCAGGCGCCTACCTCACCCTGACGAATAACAGCGACACCCCAGCCATACTGACCGGCGCCAGCTCCCCCGCCTGCTCCATGCTGATGCTGCACCAGAGCATGGATGAGAGCGGCACCTCCATGATGATGGGCGTCTCCGCCATTCCCGTCCCGGCGCACGGCACCCTGGCCCTCTCCCAAGGTGGCTACCACCTGATGTGCATGGACCCGAAAATGCGCGTCGGCGGACAGATCCCCCTCGCGCTTGAGTTTCAGGACGGCACCACCCTGCCCCTGAACGCACAGGTTTACGGCCCTTCCGGCCCGCCCTGAACAACCTCCCGGTGTTGGCAGCACCGCCGCAACAGAATAAGAGCGAGGGCAGATTTTTGCTCTGAGAGGATTGCGATATGGCTGACGCCACGGTGCTGGACTACAAGGTCAAGGACATTTCCCTGGCCGAGTGGGGCCGCAAGGAGATCGAGATGGCCCAGGACGAGATGCCGGGTCTGATGGCGCTGCGCGAGGAGTTCGGGGCCAGCAAGCCGCTCGCGGGCGCGCGCATCGTCGGCTGCCTGCACATGACGATCCAGACCGCCGTGCTGATCGAGACGCTGACGGCCCTCGGCGCCACCGTGCGCTGGTCCTCCTGCAACATCTTCTCCACGCAGGACCATGCCGCCGCCGCCATCGCCGCCGCGGGCATCCCGGTCTTCGCCTGGAAGGGCATGTCCGAGGATGAGTTCTGGTGGTGCATCAACCAAACCGTCACCGGCCCGGATGGCTGGACCCCGAACATGATCCTGGACGATGGCGGCGACGCCACCACCCTGATGCACCAGAAATACCCGGAGCTGCTGGCCAATGTGCGCGGCCTCTCCGAGGAAACCACCACCGGCGTGCATCGCCTGTGGGAGATGGAGCGCAAGGGCGAGCTGAAGGTGCCCGCCATCAACGTCAACGACTCCGTCACCAAGTCGAAGTTCGACAATCTCTACGGCTGCCGTGAGAGCCTGGTGGACGGCATCCGCCGTGGCACGGACGTGATGATGGCCGGCAAGGTCGCCGTGGTCGCCGGGTTCGGCGATGTCGGCAAGGGCTCCGCCGCCAGCCTGCGCAATGCCGGCTGCCGCGTGCTGGTGACGGAGATCGACCCGATCTGCGCCCTGCAGGCCGCGATGGAAGGCTACGAGGTGGTGACCATGGAAGCCGCCGCCCCGCGTGGCGACATCTTCGTGACCGCCACCGGCAATGTGGACGTCATCACCCTCGAGCACATGCGCGCGATGAAGCACCGCGCCATCGTCTGCAACATCGGCCACTTCGACAGCGAGATTCAGATCGAGTCCCTGCGCAACTACAAGTGGGAAAACGTGAAGCCGCAGGTGGACGAGGTCGTCTTCCCCGACGGCAAGCGCCTGATCGTGCTCTCCGAGGGCCGTCTGGTGAACCTCGGCAACGCCACCGGCCACCCGAGCTACGTGATGTCCGCCAGCTTCACCAACCAAGTGTTGGCGCAGCTCGAACTGTGGACCGCGCCCGCCGGTAAGTACGAGAACAAGGTGTACGTGCTGCCCCGCCATCTGGACGAGAAGGTCGCCGCCCTGCACCTCGCCAAGGTTGGCGCCACGCTGACCAAGCTCTCGGCGAAGCAGGCGGATTATCTGGGCCTTGAGGTCCAGGGGCCGTTCAAGCACGAGTTGTACCGCTACTAATGCCCGCCTGGGGCAGCATCCTGGCCGTTCTTGGTCTTGGAATCCTGGCGGGCGGGATGCTGTTCTTCGGCGCCGTGATGGCGCCGCTGGTGTTCACCCATCTGCCACTGCCGGTGGCGGGTGGGTTCATCCGCGCCGCCTTCCCCTGGTATTACGGCTTCATGCTGGGCAGCGCTGGTCTGGCGCTGCTGGGGCTGCTGCTGCAACGCCGCGTGCTGGCGGCCGCTGTGCCAGGGGTGACGATCCTCATCACCGCCTGGGCGCTGCTCTGGCTGCTGCCGCATATGGATGTGCTGAAGGCGGCGAACGATTCAGCCGGGTTCAGCTTCTGGCACAATATCTCCGTCTGGCTGAATGGCGGGGAGCTACTGGCGGCGTTGCTACTACTGATCCGCACAGCCGCGATCAAAAACCGCGATTAACGGCGTCCGCGCCACCTGGGTAAAACAACGGTCCAGCCGCATGGCGTCCAGCATTTGCGCGCTGGCGGCTTGGCTGGCACCGTCCACGCCCAGCGTGACAAGCACCACCTGCGTCTCGCCCTGAACATCCAATGCCGGCCCGGCGCGGAACAGACGCAACCGCATGGCATCCGGCGCGGCGGCGATAAACGGCCCCGGCACCCCCACGCCATCATTCCCCAGCGGCACCACCACCAGCGCCCCCGGATACGAAGCCGCCTCCCGCGCCGCCAACCCCTGCGGCTGCATGGTGGAGGCGGCAAAAGCCAGCCCGGCGATGGCCGCTGCCTGGGCGCCAAGCATCACCGCCAGCAGCCATCGGGGTAATGCCGGAGCCAGCAACAGCGCCAGCCAGGGCGTGGCAAAGCCGAGATAGCGGATCTCGATGGGCGTATTGTGGAAGACCAGCCCCAGCGCCAACAGCCCAACCGGCGTAGCCAAAGCCAGCAGCGCAAACAGCCCCGCCCACTCATGCCGCCGCCGAAGCACGTAGCCAAGCCCGGCCACAATCAGCGCCAACAACACCAGCGTTACAGGCAAGGCAAACGCCCCGGCATAAACCGGCAACCCGCCGAAGACCACCGCCCCCGCATCCTTCGCCAACAGGTCCAACGCATGGCCAGGACTGAACGCCACGAACTGCGCCGCCCGCGAGCCACGCTGGACGAGGAAGAACCAGGCATCGGGTAGCAAAAACGGCACCAGCCCGGCCAAAGCCGCCGGAACCAGCCGCCAGCGCACCCGGCAGAGCCAAAGCAACGCCGCCACTCCGGTGAAAATGGCGAGGTAGTTGCTGAAACTCGCCGCGCCGAACAGCGCGCCACCCGCCAGCGCCACCCTCCACCGCCGCTCCCGCGTGGCCAGAAACAACAGCAGCACGCCGCCAATGTCGCAAAGCTGCGCCAAGGCGAACCCGCGCGCGACGACGCCCGTGTAAGCAAATCCGTAGGAGAGCAGCGTAAGCGCCAGCGCGGACAGAACCGGTATCGCCGCCGCCTCGGCCAAACAGGCCAGCAGCGCAAGCCCACCCAGCGTGAACAACACGGAAAGCGCCCGCGCCGCGAACCATGATGGCCCGAATACCTGCCGCCACGCATCCAGCACCCAAAAATATAAAGGCGGATGCACGTCCCCGGCGCGCAAATCCTGCGCTACCCGCCAAAAACCCGCGCCCCCGGCGTAGAGCCAGCGCACCGCGCCAGCAGTGAACACGCCAGAAGGCCAAGCCGGGCGGGCATGGCCTGCGGTCAGGAAGATCGAATAGGCTTCGTCATATTCCGAGCCACGAAGCCAAGCGATGCCCAACAACAACACCGCGGCGGAACAGAGAAAAACAGCGACGCGCCGGTCATTCATCCTTCAGCGCGCGGCTCATCAGCGCCGCCATGGTCTGCCCCACGTTCATCTCCCCGGCCAGAAGCCGCGTCACCGCCTCGGTGATTGGCATCTCCACCCCCACGGCGCGCGCGCGGGCCAGCAGAGCGGGTGCTGTGGCCACCCCTTCCGTCACGCTGCTGCGGCTAGCGAGAATTTCGGCCAAGCTCCGCCCCTCGCCCAGCGCCAACCCGAGCGAGAAATTGCGGCTGCTGAGCCCGGTGCAGGTAAGCAGCAGATCGCCCAGGCCGGACAGACCGGAGACCGTCTCCGCCTTGCCGCCCAGGGCCGCCGCCAAGCGGGCGATCTCGGCCAACCCACGGGTAATGAGCGCCGCACGCGCATTCTCCCCCAGCCCGGCGCCGATCACCACGCCCGCCGCGATGGCGATCACGTTCTTCGCAGCCCCGCCAAGTGCTGCGCCCATAATGTCGGCGCTGCCGTACAGGCGTAGAGTGTCCGTCCTCAGCGCCGCGATCAGGCGTGTGCGCGTCTCCGCCTCCGGCATGGCCAGCACGGCGGCGGCGGGCAACCCGGCGGCGACCTCATGCGCAAAATTCGGGCCCGTGAGCATCGCGGCGGGGCGGCCGCCCACCAACTCGGGCGGCAGGAGCAGCGTGCCTGTCTCCAGCCCCTTGCAGCACAGCACCAACGGCGCTGTGTTTTGCGGCAGGGCCGGGAGAATGGAGCGCAGATGCTGCATCGGCACAGCCAGCAGTAGAATATCCGCGCCCGGCATCGTGGAGGTCAGGCGCAGAGTCTCTGGCAGCGCGACACCTTTCAGGCGCGGGTTCTCCCGGCTGCGTTCCATCTCGGCCACCTTGGCGGCATCGCGCGCCCAGAGCGCCACCTCCTTGCCCGCGCGCGCGAAGAGAATGGCCAGCGCCGTGCCCCAGGCCCCGGCGCCGATCACGGCAATGGATTCACTCATTGATCACTCTCTCGATCACACTCGAACAGCCTGGCTCGCCCAGCACCGCTTCGCAGGCGGCGAGGATGGGGGCAGCCTCTTCCTCGAACCCGTAAGGCGGGTTGACGATCAGCAGGCCACAGCCGTTCAGCCCCAAGGGATTGATATCCGGCCGGCGCAAGAACTCCACGGCGATAACGTCGCGAATCGGCGTCAGCTTCAGGCTCTCGAAGAAACTCCGCACCGGGCCACGATGCTTGACCGGGTACCAGACCACGAACACGCCGGATTTGAATTTCCGCCATCCCACCAGCAGGGCTTTCTCCAGTGCCGCGAACTCATCGGTACGCTCGAAAGGCGGGTCGATCAGCACCAGCGCGCGCTTCTCCGGCGGCGGCAGAAAGGCGCTAATGGCCTCGTAACCGTCACGTTCATGCACTGCCACAGTCTCCGCCCCGCGCATGTTCCGGCGCAGCGTGGCGGCGTCCTCGGGGTGCAGTTCACAGGCGATCAGCCTGTCCGTTGGCCGCAGCAGCGCCGCCGAGAGAGCCGGGGAGCCGGGGTAAAGACCAAGCTCCCGCACCAGCTTCACGTATTCGGCCAAGGCGGGCGGCGGAGCGTCGAGCAGTTTGCCTATGCCATCGCGCCATTCGCCGGTCTTTTCCGCCTGCTCGGAACGCACATCGTAGCGGCCAATCCCGGCATGGGTGTCCAGCAGCAGGAACGGCTTGTCCTTGCGCTGCATGGCGCGGATCAGCGGGATCAGCAGCGCGTGCTTCATCACATCGGCAAAATTGCCGGCGTGGTAGATATGGCGGTAGTTCATGCGGAGAGCTGTTCCAGTGGCCAGCGCGGCTTGCAAGGGGCGTTGAGCGCGCTCGCTTGGCCCACGGCCAAACGCTCCTGCGCCGCCCAGGCGACCATCACGGCATTGTCGGTACACAAGCGCAGCGGCGGGGCGATAAGCGGCTTGCCCTCCTTCTCCGCCACTGCGGCCAAACGGGTGCGGATGGCGGTATTGGCTGCCACACCACCCGCGATGATGATGGCCGAGGCATCCGGGCAGAGCTTCAGCGCATGGTCCAGCCGGTCGCCAAGAATATCCGTCACCGCCGCCTGAAAGCTGGCGGCAATGTCCGCGGCACGGGCGCGGGCCAGCGCCCCTGGCGGCTCGGCGGCCACCAGCTGCGCCACGGCGGTCTTCAGGCCGGAGAAGGAGAAATCGCAGCCCTCGCGGTGGAGCATCGGGCGCGGCAGCGGCACGGCCCGCGCATCGCCTTCCTGCGCGATGGCCTCCAGAGACGGACCACCGGGGTAAGGCAGGCCGAGCAGCTTGGCCGTCTTGTCGAAGGCCTCGCCCACCGCGTCGTCCAGCGTGGAGCCGAGCAGCCGGTAGCTTCCCACGCCCTCCACCGCCACGCATTGGCTATGCCCGCCCGAGAGCAGCAGCAGCAAATACGGAAACGCAGGCCGCACCGGCGCCAGCCCCGGCAGGCGCGCGGTCAGCGCATGCGCCTCAAGATGATTGATGGCGAGATAAGTCTTGCCCGCAGCGATGGCCACGCCCTTTGCATAGCCGGTTCCCACCAGCAGCCCGCCGATCAGCCCCGGCCCCGCCGTACCCGCAATCGCAGCCAAGTCGCCAAACCCCAACCCCGCCTCGCGCAACGCGTCCTTCACCATCGCGCCCAGCGCCGCCAGATGCGCCCGCGCCGCAATCTCCGGCACCACGCCGCCAAAAGCCGCATGATCCGCGATCTGGCTGTACACACGCTCGGCCAGGATGCGCCCGTCCGGCGCCACGATGGCGGCGGCGGTCTCGTCGCAGGAGCTTTCTATGCCCAGCACCGGCCCACGCGGCAGCGGACTATGTGCCATGTGTTCAAGTTTGGCCTCACCTTTTCTTTCCATGCCACACGCTCTAGACCAGCCGCGTGAAAACCGTAACACCCAACGTGAAGCCCCACTCCCGCAACCTGCCCCTCAAGGTCGGCACGCGCGGCTCACCCCTGGCCCGGCAGCAGACGGCGACGTTCCTCGCCCTGCTCAAGCAGTTCTGCCCGGTGCTGCGCGGCATGGAGGTGTTCGAGGAACACATCATCGTCACCACGGGTGACGCGGTGCAGAACCGGCCGCTGGCCGAGATCGGCGGCAAGGGGCTGTTCGCCAAGGAAATCCACGAATCCCTGGCCGAAGGGCGGATCGACTTCGCGGTCCACAGCCTGAAGGACCTGGAGACCGTGCTGCCGCCGGGCATCGCGCTCGCCTGCACGCTCAAGCGCGAGGATGCGCGGGACGTGCTGATCCTGCCCCCCGGCGCCGCGATAGACCCCGCCGACCCGTATGGCGCGCTGCCCCAGGGCGCGCGCGTCGGCTCGGCCAGCGTGCGCCGTCAGGCACAGCTGAAATACGCGCGGCCGGACCTCAACTTCTCTCTGCTGCGTGGCAATGTCGGCACACGCCTGGGCAAGGTGGAATCCGGCGAGTTGGACGCCACGCTGCTGGCCTATGCCGGGCTGCGCCGCCTGGGTCTGGCCGATAAGGCCAGCGTGGTGCTGAGCCCGGAACAGATGGTCCCCTCCGCCTGCCAGGGCATCGTCGGCATCACGGTGCGCGAGACCGATACCGAGCTGCTCTCGCTGCTCTCGGGCATCGAGGATCCGGAGGCGAAGGCCGTCTCCACCGCCGAACGCGCGCTGCTGAACGCGCTGGACGGCTCCTGCCGCACGCCCATCGGCGGTTACGCCCGGCTGCTGGAGGATGGCAGCCTGCACCTCACCGGCCTTGTGGCGCGGGAGGATGGCAGCTTCCTGCTCAAGCGCACCGCCATCGGCGCCGCGAAGGACGCCGAGGCCCTGGGCCGCGAGTTGGGCAACGAGCTGAAGGCCGACAGCCCGTCGGATATCTTCCTGCCATGAAGCTGCTGGTCACCAGGCCGGAGCCGGGCGCAAGCGCCACGGCGGCGCGCTTGGCGGCCATGGGGTATGAGCCGGTGGTTCTGCCCTGCCTCACCATCCGCGCCACCACGCCGCGCCTGCCGGAACACCCGGCGGCGCTGGTCATCACCAGTGGGCAGGCCATTCCCGCCCTGCCCGCTACGCTGCGCAACATCCCCGCCTTCTGCGTGGGCGACGCCACCGCCGCCAAAATGCGCCAGGCCGGGTTCACCCGCGTGGAAAGCGCCTCCGGCAATGCCGATGACCTCGCCCGGCTGGTGGCGGCACGGCATGTGCCGGGGCTGCATCTGCTGGCGGTGGGCGAGCGGCATGGGCTGGTTTTGGCCAAAAAACTGCGCGAGGCTGGCATCCCGGTACTGCGCCGCAAGGTCTATGCCGTCACCCCCGCACGGCATCTGCCCGAGGATGTGACAACGGCTCTGGCGGCCGGAAAAATCCCCGGCGCACTGTTCTATTCGGCGGAAACCGCCCGCGCCTTTGCACGGCTTAACCCGCCCGGCACCGCCAAAATGACCGCCTACGCCCTGAGCGAAACGGTCGCGGTTGCGTTACAAGACTTGCCCTGGGCGCAAATCCGTGCCGCAGTGGCGCCAACGGAAGCGGATCTGATGGCGTTACTGGCATGAGCGAAACAGAAACAACGAGCGCAACCCCAAAAGAGACACCAACCGAGACCACGCCCCCGGTGCCCGCCCCGGCGCCGAGCACGCCGGTCGCCCCGCGCCCCCCGCGCTCGGCTTGGCCGGTTGTGTTCACTCTGGGCTTCCTGGTCCTTGGCGCGGGCGAGGGCTATCTCTGGTACAACCAGCAGGGCCATCAGGCCGACGCCACGCAACTCGCCGTACTGCGCACGCAAATGGACGACATGCGCACCGAAGCCTCCCGCACCGCCCCTGCGCCGAACAGCGTGGTGGCTCAGGCGGACCTCGCGCAGAAATACGCCGCCCTCGCCGCGCAGGTGAACGCCATGCAAACGCAGGAAGCCGCCGACCACGGCCAGATCAGCCAGATGCAGGCCAATGCCACCGATCTCGGCCAGCTCACCACGCGCATCGCGCTGCTCAACGCGCTGGAGACGGCACGCATGGCGCTCGATGCCGGGCTGCCGCTGGGGACCATCCCGAACGCGCCGGACGCCCTGGGCCAATTCTCCACCAGCGCCCCGCCGACCGAAGCCGCCTTGCGCCAGAGCTTCCCCGCGGCTGCCAAGGCGGCCGAAGCCGCGAGCCTTTCTCCCAACGGCAAGGTGGGGTTCTGGGATCAAGTGAAGCTGCGGCTGGAAGGCATCATCACCATCAGCAACGGCGACACCGTGCTGTTCGGCCCGCCCGCCGCCGCCCTGCTGAACCAGGCCGAAACCGCGCTGGCGGCGGGAGATCTCGCCGGGGCCGTAGCCAAGCTGCAGGCGCTAAGCCCGGCATCCCAGGCCGCGATGGCCGGATGGCTTGCCCAAGCCAAGGCGCTGCTCGACGCCCGCGCCGCACTGATGACCATGGCACAGGGAACCTGACGCCATGTTGCGCGCGGTGAAATTCATGCTCCTGGCCGCGGCGCTGCTGGCGCTGGCCTGGTGGGTGGGTGGCCTGCCCGGCACGGTCACGGCCCATGCCGGGCCTTACGCGGTCACCACCTCCACCCCTGCGGCGATATTGCTGCTGTTCATCATCGCCGTTCTGCTCACGGTGCTGCTGCGCGTGTTGGGCGGCATACGCCGCGTTCCTGGGCAGCTTGGCGGCTGGCGCGCGGGCAAGCGGGCGGCGGCGGGCGAAGCCGCGACCCTGCGCGGGCTGGCCGCTCTGGCGGCGGAAGACGCCCAGGCCGCCAAGGCTGAGGCCGCAAAGGCACTAAAGTTTCTGGGGGAGACCCCGCTCGCCCTGATGCTGAGCGCCGAGGCCGCACGTCTGGCCGGTGACGCCGCACAGGCCAAGACCGCGTTCGAGAAGCTGACCCAGCACAAGGAGCTGAAATTCCTCGGTCACCGGGGCCTACTGCGCGAGAGCTTGGCAGCACAGGACCACGAGGCCGCGCGCCAGCACGCCCAGGCGGCGGAGGCGGCGTATCCCGGCTCGGCATGGACAAGGGCGCAGCGGCTGGAACTGGCGCTGCACGAACAGGATTACGCCACCGCTTCGGGGCTGACGCGGGAAAGGCACGAGATCGCCGCACTGGCCACGGCGGCGGCGCGGAACGCCACCGATCCTGCCCAGGCGCTCAATTTCGCCAAACAGGCGGTGAAGGCTGACCCGCAACTCGCCCCGGCTGTGGTGGCGCTGGCCACGGCGTTGCGCGCCCTGGGCAAGACCCGTGCGGCGAAGAAGGCACTGTACGCCGGATGGCAGGCCGCCCCGCACCCGCTCATCGCCGAGGCATGGTCGCTGCCCGAGGCGCGCCCGCTGGACCGCGCGAAGGAAGCTCCCGAGCTCGCCGCCGCCAATCCGAGCCATGTGGAATCCGAACTGCTGCTGGCCCGCACGGATCTGGACGCCGAGCTGACCGGCGAGGCCAAGCGCCACGCCCAGGCGGCGCTCGATGCCGGGGGCAATGACGGCCGAGCCCAAGCCATTCTCGACCAACTCGCAGGCAAGCCCGCCCAACCTTCCCGCTTCGCCTGGATCTGCGACTCCTGCCACCATGCGCAGCCGGAATGGGCGCCGGTCTGCCCGGTCTGCCACAAGATCGGCTCGCTCAACTGGCACGCCCCCGGCACGGCGCTGGTGTGAAGCGGCTGCGCGCGCTCGCGCTGGCCTGCGGGCTGGCGTGTTCCGCCGCGCCCGCTGCCGCGCAGGAGTGCGGCACCATCGTCATCCCCACCGGCATCGGCATCTCCGGCGGGGCGGACATCACCTCATTCAACCCGTTGCTCGCCAACTCGCTCTACAACACCGCCGCGGCGGGCATGATGTTCCAGGGGCTGATCTGGGTCAGCGGCCGGACGCTGCAAATCGACTGGTCGCGCAGCCTCGCCAGCTCCATCACCACGCCCGATAACGGCCAGACCTACGACGTAAAACTCCGACCCTGGCACTGGTCGGACGGCGTGCCCGTCACCACCGAGGACGTGGCCTACACCTTCAGCCTGATCAAGTCGCTCGGCCCCAGCTACGCGGGTTATGGCGCGGGCGGCATGCCGGATATCGTGCAATCCTTCACCGTCATCAGCCCCAGCGAGTTCCGCGTGGTGCTGAAACATCCGGTGAACCCGCAATGGTATATCTTCAACGGCCTTGCCCTGCTGCTGCCGCTGCCCAAGCACGCCTGGAGCAAGTACACGCTGGACGAAATCTTCCAGAACCAGAGCCAGCCAGGCTTCTTCCAGGTGGTGGACGGCCCGCTGCGCCCCGAGCGGCTGGATATCGGGCTGGACCTGATCATGACCCCCAACCCGAATTGGGAAGGCCCGCCTCTGCATTTCTCCCGGCTGGTGTGGAAATTCGTGGAAGGCGATGGGGCCGCCTTGCAGCAGGTGGAGTCGGGCGATCTCGACCTCGCCAACGCGCCGATGGATTTGTGGAAAGCGGTACAGAACCTGCCCGGCATCCGGCTCATCAACCTGCCACCAGGTTTGAGCTTCCACGAGATCCAACTGAACCTGCGCAACACGGATGTTGCCTTCTTCCGCGATGTACGCGTGCGCCAGGCCATGGCCGACGCCATCGACCAGCAGGAAATGATCGCGCTCATCGACCATGGCCAGGGCGAGGAAATCCGCTCCCCCGTGCCACCAAACCCGCCCACCTATCTGCCGCCCGCGATGCGGGCGGGGCAGTATCCGGTGGAGTACGATCCGCAAAAAGCCTTGGCCCTGCTGCAAGAGGCCGGATTTACCCGTGGCCCTGACGGCATCATGCAAAAAAACGGCGTGCGGCTGTCCTTCACCTATCTCAGCCTCTCGGGCGGAGCGGTGAGCGCGCAGACGACCGTGATGCTGCAATCCTATCTCGCCAAAATCGGCATCGAGGTGAAAGTGCGGCAGATCGAGTTCAACCAGCTCGTGGCACTGCTGAATAACCCACATAGCGACTGGGAAGCCGCGGGCCTCGGCGAGACCGTGGGCGTTTACCCCAGCGGTGAGGAACTCTTCGGCACCGGGGCCTTCGCCAATGCGGGCGGTTATTCCGACCCGAAAATGGACCAGCTCATCGCCGAAAGTACCGACAAGCCCGGCCTGCAAGGGCTTTACGACTACGCCACCTATGCCAGCGAACAGCAGCCGGTGATCTTCATGCCCGTGGGCAGCACCTCCATCCTGGCCCGCGCGCGGGTCCAAGGCGTGGAGAACTTCGTTGACCCCGCCTACAATTATTACCCTGACGCGCTGTACTGCACCGAAAGCGCCGCGCCATGATGGGCATGGTCCTGCGCCGCGCCGCGTCCTCCTGCCTCTCGGTGTTCATCCTGGTCACGTTGGTCTTCTTCATGGCGCATCTCACGCCGGGCGGGCCCGCTTATTCCATATTGGGCCAGAAGGCGACGCTGGCCTCCGTGGCGCAGGTAAATGCGCGGCTGGGGCTGGATCAGCCCTTGCTGAAGCAATATGGCATCTGGTGGTGGCATCTGGCGCAGGGGCAGCTCGGCTATTCCTATCTGCTCAACCGGCCCGTCAGCGCGCTGCTCTGGGGCTATGAACGCAACACGCTGATCTTCTACTCGATCGCCATTTTCCTCAGCACCGTCCTGGCGATTTTGCTGGGGCTGATCCAGGGCGTGTATTTCAACCGCTGGCAGGCGAAGCTGATCGGCGCGTTCCAGCTTGGCTTTTACGCCGCGCCGCCCTTCTTCGTCGCCGCCATGCTGGTGCTGTGGTTTTCCGTGCAGGCAGGGTGGCTGCCCGCCAGCGGCATCACCAATCTCCGCGCCGAACACCCGAGCCTTGGCGCCTATGCCGCGCATCTGGTGCTGCCCGTTATCACCGTCACGTTGCTCACCGTCTCGCCGCTCTCGCGCTATTTTGGCGAGGCTGTGCATGAGGAGCTAGGCAAGGATTACGTGCGCACCGCCCAGGCCAAGGGGGTGGGGTTCACACGCATTCTGCTCGCGCATGTGCTGCGCAACGCGCTGCGCCCGCTCGTCACCATGCTGGGGCTGTCCTTCCCGTATATCTTCACCGGCGGCGTCATTGTTGAATCCGTCTTCAACTATCCTGGCCTCGGCTGGCTGATGTGGCGCTCGGCCTTGTCGCAGGACTACCCGGTGCTGATCGCCATCGTGCTGGTCATCGGGCTGCTCACGGTCATCGGCAATCTGCTGGCCGACATCGTAAACGGGCTGCTCGACCCGAGGGCGAGTTATGAATAGGCCGCGCGGCAATTTCGCCGTTGGGCTGGCGCTGGGCGGGATCATCCTGTTCCTCGGCTTCATCGCGCCATTCCTTTACCCAGCCGACCCCTACGCCATTCACCCAGCCTATGTGCTGCAAGCCCCCAGCCTCGCCCTTCCCCTGGGCACGGACGAGCTGGGGCGGGACAATCTGGCCCTGGTGCTCTCGGGCGGCTTCGCCACGCTGGTGGTGGCGCTGCCCGCCGCGGCGCTGGCCTTCGCCACCGGCCTCGCCTACGGGCTGCTCGCGGGCCTTGCCCCGGCATGGCTGGACAAAATCCTGATGCGCCTGCTGGACGTATTCCTGGCCCTGCCCAGCCTGATCGTGCTGCTGTTCTTCGCCTCGCTGATCACACTGAACAATACCAGCCTCATCCTACTGCTCGGCTTCATCTCCTGGCCCGGCCTCGCCCGGCTGGTGCGCAACGAAACTCTGGCCCAACGCGGGCGGGATTTCATCCTCGCCGCAGAACAGGCTGGGGCGGGGCGGTTCTATCTGGCGCGAGTGCATCTGCTGCGGGTTATCGCCCCGGTGTTGGTGGTGAACGGCACCTTCATGGTGGGCGACACGATCTTCGCGCTCTCGGCGCTAAGCTTTCTTGGCCTGGGCGTGCAGCCGCCCAAGGTGAGCTGGGGCAGCCTGCTGGAATCCGCGCTCAACATCATCGCGCTCGACCCGTGGTGGCTGATCCTGCCGCCCGGCTTGCTGGTGTTCGGCTCGCTGCTCGCCGCCTCGCTCACCGGGCAGGGGCTGCTGCGCCGCTGGGGGGGCGGGCGGTGAGTCCGGTACTGGAGATACGCAACCTCAACGTGGCCCTGCCGCGCGGAGGAGCGGGCAAGGTTTCCGTTCTTGACCACTTCAGCCTTACCGTAGCCCCCGGCGAGATGCTGTGTCTGGTGGGCGAGAGCGGCTCGGGCAAGACCATTGCCGCGCTCTCCATCATGCGACTTCTGCCGCCCGGAGCGGAGCTTACGGGAGAGATACGGCTCGGCGGGCAGGATCTGGCCCAGGCCAGCGAGGCCGAAATGCGCCGCGTGCGGGGTAAGCGCATCGGCATGGTGTTCCAGAACACGCTCGCGGCGCTCAACCCCACCCAGACCGTGGCGGCGCAGGTCGGCGAAGCCTGGCGCGTGCATGAGGGCGGCTCCGCCAGGGCCGCCAGAGCACGGGCGCTGGAGCTGCTGGGGGAGGTCGGCATCCCCACCCCTGCCGCGCGGCTGGACGACTACCCGCACCAGTTTTCCGGTGGCCAGCGCCAGCGCGTGATGATCGCCTTGGCGCTGGCCTGCTCGCCGCAACTGCTTATCGCCGACGAACCGACCACAGGGCTGGACCCGCTGGTGGCGACGCAGATCATGGCGCTGATCGCGCGGCTGCGGCGGGAGCGCAACATGGCGGTGCTGTTCGTCACGCATGATCTCTCGGTGGTGCGCGACCATGCCGATGCCATTCATGTGCTCTATGCCGGGCGCAGCGTGGAGTGGGGCCCAGCAAAAAATTTCTTCATCCAGCCCCGCCACCCATATAGCGAGGCGCTGCTCGGTGCGGTGCCCAGGCTGGGAACAGCGCGGCTGCAAACCATCCCCGGCGCGCTGCCGGAGCCCGAAACCCGCCCGCCGGGCTGCCGCTTCGCTCCGCGCTGCGGCTATGTCCAGCCCAATTGCTGGCCGGACTATCCCCCATCCTCGTGCGCAGGCGATACGGAAACCGCCTGCCTTTACCCGCTCGGCACCACTACGCACCAAGCCGAAGCCAGCGCGGCACCGCCCAGCGGCAGAAGTTTCCCGCTCCAGCTTGAGGCGCGCTCCCTCACCGTGCGGTATTCCAACCGTCTTGCGCTTTCGGATGTCAGCTTCAGCCTCGGGCGCGGCGAGTGCCTGGGCATTGTCGGCGCCAGCGGCTCGGGCAAATCCTCTCTGGGCCGGGCGATTTTGCAGATGCAGCCCTATGGCGGGCAGGTCATGCTGAACGGTCAGGATTTCAGTGTATTACGGGGCGCGGCGAAACGGGACGCCCGGCGCAGGCTGCAAGTGGTGTTCCAGGACCCGCGTGAATCCATGAACCCGCGCATGCGCGTGAGTGAGGTCATCGCCGAGCCGCTGGCGCTGCAAGGCGAAAACGACACCACAGCCCGCGTGGCGGAGCTGCTCACCAGCGTGGGCCTGAGCCCTGACATGGCAACACGGCTCCCCGCCACGCTCTCGGGCGGGCAAGCGCAGCGCGTGGCCATCGCGCGCGCACTGGCGGCAAACCCCGAGCTGATCGTGCTGGACGAGCCAACCTCGGCGCTGGATGTCTCCACCCAGGCGATGCTTCTGAACCTGCTAAAAGACCTCGCGGCACAGCACGGGCTCTCCTACCTCCTCATCAGCCATGATTTCGCGGTGGTCAGCTACATGGCGGACCGCATCGCGGTGCTGAAGGAGGGCCAGATCGTCGAGCTGGCGGAAACCGCCAAGCTGATCGCCAACCCCGGCGATGACTATACCGCGTCGCTGATCGGCGCGGCGAGGCCATGAGCCACCGCCTGGCCTGGGCCGCCACCGCCCTGGCGATGTTGGCGGGGAGCGGGTTGTTTCTGCTGGGGCTCTGGGCGCAAGGCTGGCGGCTGTGGTTGTATCTGCGCCACGGGCTGGGCTTTGCCGACCCATTCTGCACCACCGGCTATTGCGATTACTCCATGTTCTGGCTGGCGGGCATCTTCGCGCGGCATGGCCAGGCGGGGCTTCTCTACGACCATGCGCTCTACGCCGCTCTGGCCGCACAGCTTCTGCCCTACAAGACCGGCTGGTGGCCCTTTGTCTACCCGCCCACCATCCTGCTCCCAGCCTCGCTCATCTCCGTTTTGCCGCTGGCGGCGGGCTATTACCTCGTATCGCTGTTATTGCTGCTGACCTCCGCCGCGCTTCTGCGCCGGGCCGGGATCCCAGGCTGGTGCATCGGCGCCGGGCTAATCTCCTTCCCCGCCATGTGGAACCTCTATCTCGGCCAGTTCGGGCTGCTCTGCGGCGCGCTGCTCGTGTTCAGCCTCTCCCGGCTGCGGACGCAGCCTGTGCTGAGCGGCGCGGCATTGTCGCTGCTGGCAATCAAACCGCAATACGCGCTGCTGGTGCCGGTGGCGGTGCTGGCGGCGCGGCAATGGCGGGCCGTGGCCGCGGGGGCTGTGGGCGTTGTGGCGCTGCTCGGGCTCGGCTGGGCGCTAGGGGGCGGCGCGATGTTCACCGCCTATCTCGGCCCCGGTCACACCGCCATGCATGCGCTGCTAACCCAGCCCCCCTCGGCGCAGGGCTATCAGGCCATGGGCAGCTCGGTGTTCTGGCTGCTGCGTGGACTGCATTTGGGCGTTGCCGCCGCTTATCTCGGGCAGGGCCTCGTCTCCGCTGCGTGCGTATTGCTGGTCTGGCGGCACTGGCGGGAGGGCGAAGTCCCGCTTGCCGCCACGACATTCTGCACGCTGCTTGCCAGCCCTTATGGCTTTACCGACGATCTGGCGATCTACGCCGTGCTGTTGCCCACCTTGGCGCGGCGGGAGACGCCCTGGCGCAACGCCGCCCTGGCTTGGTTATGGGTACTGCCCGCCTTCGCGCCGAAACTCTTCGCGTATACCGGCGCGCTGATTACCCCGCTGCTGCTGCTCGCCGGGCTCGCCTTAAGCTTTACGCAGCAAAAACAGCCCCTGCTCGCCAAACAAATTCGCCAGCTTGCGTGAACGCCGCCACGGCGTGCGCGCCCCCTCCTCATCCGCCGCCAGCCAATCCTCGACGATATAGCCATCCTTGTCGCACAAGGCGAAGAAATCGCTGATCGTGCAGGGGTGGATATTCGGCGTTTCGTACCACATGCGGTTCCAACCCGCGGTCATCGGCATGCGGCCATTCAGCAGCAATTGCAGCCGCAGCGTCCAATGCCCGAAATTCGGAAAGCTGACGATGGCATGCGTGCCGATGCGCAGCATCTGGGCCAGAACCTCGCGCGGCTTCTCCACCGCCTGCAGCGTGCGCGAGAGGATGACATAGTCAAACGCGCCGTCAGGATAGGTAACAAGCTCGGTATCCGCGTCGCCCTGCATCACCGGCATGCCATGCGCCACGGCGCGCTGCACCTCTTGCATATCCAGCTCGATGCCGCGCGCGTCGCAGCCCTTCTCACGGTACAGATGGTCGATAAGCGTGCCGTCGGCGCAGCCGATATCCAGCACGCGCGAACCCGGCGCCACCAGATCGGCGATCAGCTTGAGATCGACACGGATCTTGCGCGGCCTGCTCATGCCAACCCCGCATGCTCGGCGCAGCCAGCGAGAAAGCCGCGCAACGTGTTATGGAAATCCGGTTCGTCGAGCAGGAAGGCGTCATGCCCCTTGTCCGACTGCACTTCTACGAAGGAGACATTGGCCGCGACATGGTTGAGCGCGCGGGCGATGGCGCGCGACTGTGCTGTGGGAAACAGCCAGTCGGACGAGAAAGAGACGAGCAGGAAGCGCGTCTTGGTGCCCTTGAAGGCATCGCCCAGCACGCCGTGATGGTCCGCCGCCAGATCGAACAGATCCATCGCGCGGGTGATGGTGAGGTAGGAATTCGCGTCGAACCGCTGCACGAAGCTGGAGCCCTGGTATTGCAGGTAGCTCTCCACCGCGAACTGGTCGCCCAGCGCCGAGAGCCCCTCGGCATGTTGCAGCTTGCGGCCGAATTTGCGGGTCAGCGCGACCTCGGAGACGTAGGTGATATGCGCAGTCATGCGCGCCACGGCGAGGCCCCGCTCGGGACGCACGCCCTCGCCCCAGTACCGTCCGCCATAAAAGAATGGGTCGGCGGCGATGGCCTGACGGCCGATCTCGTGGAAGGCGATGTTCTGCGCCGAGTGGTAGGAGGCGGTGGCGACAGGCACGGCGGCGAACACCGCCTCGGGGTACAGCGTGGCCCAGGCCAGCACCTGCATGCCGCCCATCGAGCCACCGACCACCGCGAACAGCCGGGTGATGCCGAACGAATCCACCAGCAACTTCTGCGCGCGCACCATGTCCTGGATCGTCACCTGCGGAAAATCCGTGCCCCAGGGCTGGCCGGAGTCATTGGGATGCGGGCTGCGCGGCCCGGTGGAGCCCATGCAGCCACCCAGCACGTTGGCGCAAATGACGAAATATTTGTGCGTATCCACCGGCTTGCCTGGGCCGACCAGATACTCCCACCAACCGGGCTTGCCGGTCTCCGGGTTACGTTCGGCCACGTATTGGTCGCCGGTCAGGGCATGGCAGATCAGGATGGCGTTGCTCTTCTCCGCATTGAGCGTGCCATAGGTACGGTAGGCCACGGTCACGGCGGGTAAATGCTGGCCACAATCCAGCGCCAGACCTTGGGAAAAGGTCACGCTCTGGTGCTGCGTTTCCGGAAAAGCGGGGTTCTGGTCCATGGTACGCCCTCGCATATGCGCTGAGCGCCCCTGCCACGCAACCCTGCGGACACGCCGATTCCACGGGCTGGCTTGGCGGCCCTCGCGCAATTGGGTAACAGAAACCGGCGATGACCCAGTCCCTCCCCCAGAATACCCGCCTTGCCGAATTGCGCGCCCAGCTCGACACGCTGGACGACCAGATTCACGACCTGCTGATGCAGCGGGCGCGCGTCGTGGAATCCGTGGCCTCCGACGGGGGCAAGAAAGGCACCAAGATTCGCCCGGGGCGCGAGGCGATCATCCTGCGCCGCCTTCTGGCACGCCATTCCGGCGCCCTGCCGCGCCAGGCAATCATCCGCTTCTGGCGCGAGCTGTTCGGGGCCGCTCTGATCATCGAGGGCGGGCAGACCATGGCGGTGTGCGACGGCGAGGGCGGCGAGACCCGCCTTGCTCTGGCGCGCGAGCATTTCGGCCCGCTCACCCCGGTGCGCCGCCACGCCAACCCGGCCCAGACCATGTCGGACCTCACGCGCGAGGGCGGGGCGCAACTCGCGGTGCTGCCACCGCTGGCCGAGGACGATGAAGCCCATGGCGGCTGGTGGCCCCTGCTCACCGGCACCGGATCGCAGCGCCTCTACGTCATCGCCAGAATTCCGTTCTGGACGAAGCGGGCCGAGGGCCTGCCGGTGGGCGACGCCTATGTGGTGGCCGCCGTGCCGCCCGATGCCAGTGGCAACGACCGCGGGCTGATCGCCCTGCAATTCCCCGCCGATACTTCCCGCACGCGGATGATGGCCCTGGTGAAGGAAGCCGGCTTCGAGCCCGGCGCGCTCTGGGTGCGCCGCCTGCCGGGCGATACCCGGCTGCATGCGCTCGTCGAGGTGGCGGGGCTGGTGGAGGATGCCGACCCGCGCCTCGCCACCATCGCCGGGCTGGACGCGCCGCCCGTGGTGATCGGCGGCTTTGCCGTGCCGCTGGGAGAAACCGCATGAGCCGCACCCCCGCCGCGCGCCCCGAAGTTTTTTCCGTCGCCCCGTATGTTGGCGGCGAATCCAAGCTGCCGGGGGTGGAAAAGCCGCTGAAGCTCTCCTCCAACGAGGGCGCGTTCGGTCCCCCGCCCAGCGCCATTACGGCCATGGCCGAGGCGGCCGCCAACATGCACCGCTACCCGGACGGCTCCTCCGCCGCCCTGCGCCATGAGATCGGCGCCAAGTTCGGGCTGGATCCGGCGCGCATCGTCTGCGGCAATGGGTCGGACGAGCTGCTGGTCCTGCTTATCCAATCCTATGGCGGGCCGGGCACCGAGCTGATCATGAGCGAGCACGGCTTCTCGGTGTACGAGATCGCGGGCAAGATCGCGGGCTGCACGGTGAAGAAGGCGCCCGAGACCAACCTCACCACCGATGTCGACGCCATGCTGGCCCTCGTCACTCCGGCCACGCGCATGGTGTTTCTCGCCAACCCCAACAACCCCACCGGCACACTGCTGCCGCAAAGCGAGATGCTGCGCCTGCGCGAGAACCTGCCCGCCGATGTGCTGCTGGTAATCGACGCCGCGTACTCCGAGTACGTGGACCGCCCGGATTACGACCCCGGCGTGGCCCTGGTGGATGCCGGGGAGAACACGGTGATGACCCGCACCTTCTCCAAGATCTTCGGCATGGGCGGGGCGCGGCTCGGCTGGGCCTATGCGCCGCCCGCCATCGCCGACGTGCTGAACCGCGTGCGCCCGCCTTTCCCCGTGAACAACTTCGCCGCCGCCGCCGGCATCGCCGCCCTACGCGAGCCGGGCTGGCTGGAGCGTGGCCGCGCGCACAATACCCAGGCCAAGCGCCGCCTCGCGGAACGGCTGACGCAGACCGGGCTGACCGTTTACCCCTCCGAGGCCAATTTCATCCTGGTGGATTTCGGCACCGAGGACCACGCCATCGCCGCCGATGAGCATTTGCGCGCCCAGGGCATCATCGTGCGCCGGGTGAAATCCTACGGCCTGCCGCAATGCCTGCGCATCACCATCGGCACGGATGACGAGTGCAACCGCGTGGCCACCGCCATGGCGGAGTTCCGCCGTGGCTGAGCCCCTGTTCCACCGCCTGGTGCTGATCGGCATCGGCCATATCGGCAGCTCCATCGCCCGCGCGTTGCACCATGCCCCCGGCACGGTGGAGCGGCTAGTCATCTGCGACGCCAGCCCCGCGCATCTTGCCCGCGCCAAGGAGCTGGAGCTGGGCGATGAATACGTGGCCGACCCGGCGGAAGCCGTGGCAGGGGCGGATGGCGTCATCCTCTGCACCCCGGTCGGCAGCTTCGCCGCCATCGCCGAGGGCATTGCCCCGCACCTCGCACCGGGCTGCGTCCTCTCGGATGTTGGCTCCACCAAGCAATCGGTGATCCGAGATGTTGGCCCGCATGTGCCGGAAGGCGTGCATTTCGTACCCGCCCACCCGCTGGCCGGCACCGAGTTCTCAGGCCCCGATGCTGGCTTGGCGGATCTGTTCAAGGGCCGTTGGTGCCTGATCTCCCTGCCCGAGGGCGCGGATGAAGATGCGGTGGAGAAGATCGAGTCGCTCTGGGCGGCGCTCGGCGCGCGCACGGCGCGGATGACGGCGGCGCATCACGACCGCGTCATCGCCATCGTCAGCCATCTGCCGCATCTCATCGCCTTCACCATCTGCGGCACGGCGGATGATCTGGCCGATGAAACCCGCGAGGAAGTGCTGCAATTCGCCGCCTCCGGCTTCCGCGACTTCACGCGCATCGCGGCATCGGACCCGGTGATGTGGCGCGACATCTTCATCAACAACAAGGACGCGCTGCTGGAGATGTTCGCCCGCTTCTCCGAGGACGCGCAGAGCATGGCCCGCGCGGTACGCTGGGGCGATACCGGTTATATCGAGGACCGGATCAACCGCAGCCGGAAGATTCGCAAGAGCCTCATCGACATCAAGCAGGCATAAGGCAGGAGCAAACCCATGCAGAGCACGGCGGTCATCATCGCGGCGGGGCTCGGCACCCGCATGAAATCGGCGCTGCCCAAGGCTGTGCACAAGATCGCGGGGCGCGAGATGCTGGCGCATATCATCGGCGCCGCGCAGCAGGTGTTCGAGCGAATTACTGTGGTCATCGGGCCGGATATGCCCTCGCTGGAAAAGATCGCCGCCCCGCATGAGGTGGTGGTGCAGCACGAGCGCCTGGGCACCGCCCACGCCACCCGCCAAGCGGAAAAGAACTTCGGCGAGGGCCCGGTGGCGGTGTTCTATGCCGACAACCCGCTGGTCTCGGTAGAGACGATGCGCGCCTTGCTCGCCCGACTGGATGCGGGCGATGCGGGGCTGGTGCTGCTGGGCATGACCCCGCCGGAGCCGGGCAAATATGGCCGCCTCGTGCTTGAGGGCGGATATGTCTCGCGCATTGTGGAATATGCCGACGCCAGCGAGGAAGAGCGCGCCATCCGCCTGTGCAATGCGGGCGGAATGATCGCGCGCGGGACCGATATGCGCGACTGGCTGGCAGAGGTCGGCAACGCCAACGCCAAGGGCGAATATTACCTCACCGACATCGTCGCCATCGCCCGCGCCCAGGGCGTGAACGTGGCGGCGCTCGATGCACCCTACGAGGAATGCATGGGCGTAAACTCCCGCGCCGAGCTGGCCCAGGCCGAGGCTGTGTTCCAGTCTCGCGCCCGCGAGGCCGCCATGGCCGCCGGGGTGGGCATGCAGGCGCCGGAAACAGTGTTCCTGGCCGCCGATACCGTGCTGGGCGAGGATGTGCTGATCGGCCCGCACGTGGTGTTCGGCCCCGGGGTGGTCGTGGAGTCCGGCGTGGAGATCAAGGCGTTCTCGCATCTCGAAGGCTGCGTGGTGCGCGCGGGCGCGATCATCGGGCCTTATGCTCGCCTGCGTCCGGGGGCGGATGTGGGCGAAGGCGCTCATGTTGGCAATTTCGTCGAGCTGAAGGCGGCCACGCTGGGCAAGGGCGCTAAGGCCAACCACCTCACCTATATCGGCGATGCCGAGATCGGCGCGGGCACCAATATCGGCGCGGGCACCATCACCTGCAATTACGACGGCAAGAACAAGCACCGTACGGTGATCGGCGAGAAAGCTTTCATAGGCTCCAACACCTCGCTAGTGGCCCCGGTGCGGGTGGGCGCTGGCGCTCTGGTGGGGGCGGGTTCCGTGATTACCAAGGACGTGCCGGATGGCAATCTGGCTATTGCCCGCGGACGGCAGACCAATCTGGAGCGGAAGCGCTGAACAAGCGCTTCCGCTAACTTACATTCCCAGGAGCGCGAACAGCCCTGCGGTGGCCGGAATCAGATCCACAACGGCGCGGTGCTCCAGCAGCGCCAGCCCGAACAGAAACAGCAGCACCAAGATGGCAAGGAACACCGGGCTGGTGATGCGAATCTTGGGCGGCGGCGGCGGCTCGGGCTCTAACTCAATGGCCTTGTTCCGCGCGGCGATCACAAGGTCGTAGAAACCATCATGCTCATCCGGGGTCGTGCCCGGATCGGTGCCCAACACATGACCCTCGAACTGCGTGTCCGCCGGAGGGGCGTCCTCAGCCTCGGCATAAGCGGGCTGCTCGAACGCCACCGGCGCGTGATGCTCGGCTGCATGGTGGGAGCGCTGCTCGGGGCTCAACAGAAACTGGTTGACCGCCCCGCCGGACTGAGGCGCGGGCGTGGCGGGAGCGGCCTGTACAACGCTCTCCTCCTCGCCGGATGGCCCGGCACGCCACTGGTTCCCGCACTGGACACAGCGCAGCTTACGCGGACGCCCGCCAAATACGGAATCGGGCACTTCATACGAGGTCGAGCAATTGGGGCAGATAATCTGCATGTCGCGTCCAGACATGCCAGTTTTGGCTGAATCGCGCAACAACGCCACGCTGTCGCTTGAAAATATTAACCAAACGCTCCGCCGCTCTCTTGCCCCCACCCGCCCCGGCGCGGCACAAACGCAAGCAGGATGGTCAAGTTCGAGGATGTATGGCTGAAGTACCGGCATCCGGCGCGCCAAGGCGATGCCGCGCCCGAGGCCCTGCGCGGCATCAGCTTCGAGATCCCGGAAGGCGGGTTCCGCTGGCTCATCGGCCCCTCGGGCGCTGGCAAGACCAGCTTGCTCAAGCTCATCTACCTGGCCGAACACCCAGCCAAGGGGCGTATCGACATCCTCGGCACCGAGGCCGCCAAGATCTCCCGGCGCGACGCCGCCCTGCTGCGCCGGCGCATCGGCGTGGTGTACCAGGATTTCCGCCTGCTGCCGCAGCTCTCGGCCTATGACAACGTAGCCCTGCCCATGCGCCTCGCCCGGCGCAACGAGACGCAGATCCACGCCGATGTCACCGAAATCCTGCGCTGGGTCGGCCTTGAAAACCGGCTGCACGCCCGGCCCGATGAACTTTCCGGCGGCGAGCAGCAGCGCATCGCCGTCGCGCGCGCCGTGGTCGCCCGGCCCAAGCTGCTGGTGGCCGACGAGCCGACCGGCAATCTGGACGACGAACAGGCGCACCGGCTGATGCATCTCATCACCGCGCTCAACCGGCTGGGCACCACTGTGGTAGTGGCCACGCATAACATGGGGCTGGTGGAAGGCTGGCCCGCCCCGCGCCTGACCATCGAACACGGCAAGCTGACCCATGCGGAATGAACCCCGCCGCCGCGCGGATTACCTCGGCCTGCGCGAGGCGCTGGGCGACAGGCTTCTGCCCGTGCTGGTGGCGGCGATGAGTTTTCTCGCCGCCCTGGCCATGGCCGGGGCGCTGGCCAGCGCCACGCTCGCCACGCGCTGGCAGGGGGATGCCGCCTCGCAGCTCACCATCCAGGTGCCGCAGCCCACCGCCCCGGATGCCAGCGGCAAGGCCCCGCGCCTCGACTCGGTGATGGCGGCGCTGAAAACCATGCCGGACGTGGCGGATGAACAGGTGATGAGCCCGCAGGACGTGACCGCGCTGATCTCCCCCTGGCTCGGGGCCGACCCGGCGCAGCTCGGCCTGCCCTTGCCGGGCGTGATCTCGGCGCGCTGGGTGGGCGCCGCCCCGCCGGATGCGCTCGGCCCAACGCTGGAAAAACTCAGCCCCGGCACACTGGTACAAACCGGCGCGCTCTGGGCCTCACGCGTGGCGGCCCTCACCACCAGCCTGCAGGCCTGCGCCGCCGCCATTCTCATCATCGTGGCGCTGGTCGCCGCCGCCGTGGTCGCCGTGGCCACGCGTTCGGGCCTCGCGCAGCGGCGCGAGACGATCACGCTAATCCACGCGCTGGGCGCGCTGGATGACGACATCGCCGGGCGCTTCGCCGCGCGGATCACCTTGCTCACCCTCGCCGGCGCCGCTGCCGGGGCGGTGCTGGCCCTGCCCGTGCTGGCTTGGCTGGGGGCTCTGGCCGCCCCCTTCGCTGGCCCGGCGCAGATCAACGACGTCTTCAACCTGCCGCCCGCGCTCATGTTCGCCCTGCCGGGGCTGCCCATCATCGCCGCCGCCATTGGCTGGGGCACCGCCCAGCTCACCGTACGCGGCTGGCTGCGGAGCCTGCCCTGATGGCTCGCCGCCCGCTCCGGCGCCGCCGCGCCTCGCCCCTGCGCTGGCTGCTGCGCGCGGTGCTGGGGCTGGCGGGGCTGTGGCTGACGGGCTTTGCCCTCTTCCTCGTTGCGGTATTCACCGCCGAACCGCCCAACCCGCTCCCGCCCGCCGACGGCATCGTGGCCCTGACCGGCGGGGATAACCGGATCAGCGCCGCTCTCGCCTTGCTGACCGAGCATCAGGCGCCGCTGCTGCTCATCTCGGGCGCCGGGCGCGGCACCTATCTCGGCGATTTCACCGCCGACGACACCGCCGCCATCACCCGCTATGCCAGCGCCATCACGCTCGGCCACATGGCCGGTACCACGCATGGCAACGCGCTGGAGGCCGCCGCCTGGGCCAAGGCGCACGACATGCACTCGCTGATCATCGTGACCGCCGACTACCACATGCCCCGCGCCATGCAGGAGATGCGCCAGAAGCTGCCGGGGGTGACGCTGATCCCCGATCCTGTCCGTCCGCCCGCCATGCGCAAGATGATCAGCCTGCAGACCCTTAGGTTGCTTGCCGGGGAGTATACGAAGTACCTAACCGTGCGCGTCGGGCTTGGCAGGCTCGCCGCGGGACTGCTCAACACGGAATCCTGATTCTAAACACATGCGTTTTCTCCGTCACACCGCTTTCCAGGCCGTCATGATCGGCAGCGGCACCGTTCTCAGCCTGTGGGCGGCATGCTTCGCCCAGTTCCGACCGGATGGCATCGTGCGCAGCGCCCAGCTCTGGGCGCGGATCTGCCTGTGGGCCTTGCGCGTCTTCTGCGGCATCACCGTAAAGGCCGAGGGGCTGGAGAACCTGCCCGAGGGGGGCGCGATCATCGCGGCGCAGCACCAATCGGCGCTGGATATCCTGATCTGGCTGACGCTGGTGCCCCGCCCGGCCTTCGCCTTCAAGCGTGAGCTGCGGCGCATCCCCGTGTTCGGCTGGCTGCTGGAGCCCGCGGGGATGATCCCGGTAAACCGTGGCGGCGGCCGCGCCGCGCTGCGCGAGCTGGTGACGGGTGCCAGGCACGCCGTCGAGGCTGGGCATCAGGTCATCATCTTCCCCGAAGGCACGCGCCTAGCCCATGGTGCGCGCGGGGAACTGCGCCATGGCATCGCCGCCGTGGCCCAAACCGTACCCGCGCCGCTGCTCCCCGCCGCCACGGATTCCGGCAAATGCTGGGGGCGCAACTCCTTCAGCAAAACCGCCGGGACCGTGCATATCTGGCTCAAGCCCGCTTTGCCGCACGGGCTGAAGCGCGAGGAGCTGCTGCGCGAGCTGGAGACGACCTACTACGGGGCTTAAGCCACCGTTTCCGCCAAGAAGAACACCGCGGCGAGCAGGGCGGCGTCGATCCCCAGGGCCGAGGCGAGACCCAGATGATTCGCCACCAGCCCGATCACCACCGGCCCGGCCAGGAACCCGGCATAACCCAGCCCCACCACCGCCGGCATGGCATGGTGCGCGGCCATTTGCGGCACACGGGCGGCGGCGCTGAACACCAGCGGGGCGATGTTGCCGGTGCCAAACCCGACCAGCCCAAACCCCAGCACGCCCATCCAGCCGGAGGGGATGAGAATGGCGAGCAGGAAGCCGAGCACGGCCACTGCGCAGCCCAGGCGCATGACCCAGGGCGCCCCCAGCCGCGCCGCCACGGCGTCGCCCGAAAGCCTTGCCGCCGTCATCGCCACGGCGAAGGCGGCGTAGCCCAGCGTCGCCGTATCCAGCGGCATGTTGCGTGAGAAGCGCAGGAAGATGGTGCTCCAATCCGTGGCCACGCCCTCGGTCATGAAGCAGGTGAAGCAGCAGATCCCCAGCAGCAGCGTGGCCCGGTTGGGCAGGGCGAAGCGCTTGCCGTCGGCGGGCGGGTCCTCTTCCTTGCCCGCCAAACGCGGGGTCTGCGAGAGGATCAGCAATATCGTGGACGCGGCCAGCACAGCGCAGCCTGCATTGGTCACGCCAAGGCGCAGCAGCAGGCTGCTCGCCAGCGCCACCACCAGCGTGCCGAGGCTGTAGCAGGCATGATAACCCGACATCTGCAGCTTGCCGCTCAAGCGCTCCACCACCGCGCCCTGGGCGTTGAGCGAGATATCCAGCACCCCGAACATGGCACCGTAGACGAACAGAATCGCGGTGAACAGCAGCGGCGAGGGCGCCACGGTAAGGCCCGGCAGCAGCAGCCCCACGGCCAAACCCGCCGCCGCCAGCACAACACGGCTGCCCCAGCGCGCCAGGGCCATGCCCGCCAGCGGAATAACCAGCACCCCGCCCAACCCGCCGGCGAACAGGATCAGCCCGAGCGTCCCGTCATCCAGCCCGAAACGGATTTTGGTGAAGGGGATGGTAATGGCCCAGACGGAGATCCCGACACCGGCCATGCCGAAGAACAGCCGCATCGTCCATGATCTATTCCCCATATTTCCCGGCTAGCCGGGGGTTTACGGGGCGTCAACCCATGGTTCAGATGGTCGCCTTGAGCTTGCGCGCCTCGAGTCCCTGCCAGACGATGAGCACCGGCACGGCGACAACGAAGTCCCGCGCGCGGCGCAGCAGAGAGAGGGAGAGGGCGACATCGGGCGGCACGCCGAAGATGCCGCCGAGCGCGGTATAGGCGGCTTCCTGGATGCCAGCACGGCCGGGAATGAAGAAGGCCAGCGCCATGATCGCGTGCAGCATGGCCTCGACACAAACGGCATCGGCGAAGGAGAGCTGCACGCCCAGCGCGTGGAAGCCGATGAAGGAGGCGGTGGCGGTGCCGAACCAGCAGAACAGGTGGAACAGCGCCGAGAGGGCCAGGCGGTCCCGCTCGCCATACATAATGTCCAGCGCCTGCTGCAGACGGTCGATATTGGCGGCGGCCCCCTCGCCCGTGGTTCCGGCGATGCGTAGCGCCAAAGCGCGGAAGATCTTCGCCCCCGAGCCGCGCTGCGCCAGGATCAGCCCAACCCCCAGCACCACCGCCACACACAGCCCGATGGCCACGGGCAACAGCAGCTCCGAGCCCGGCGCCTTGCGCGCGAGAATGGACAGCCCGATGCCGATGAACACGAGCTGGGCCAGGAATTCGGTGGTGACATCGCCCAACGTGGAGGCGATGGCATCGGCGGTGGAAACCCCGCCCATGGTGATGACCCGCGCCCCAAGCACAAAGCCACCCACCTGCGAGAAGGGCAGGAACTCGCCCGTGGCATCGCGCACGGCGCGGCCCCAGGTGCAGAGCCAGTAGCTGCCCATCTGGTGCGAGCGCAGCAGCATGCGCCAGCACAGCCCCAGCCCGGCCACAATGCCGAGCTGGGCCAGGACATAAGCGCCGAAACCCGCGCGGCTCACCGAGGTGAGCACCCGCAACACATCCGCCGCCCCGAAATAAATGACCAGGACGGTTATGACCACGATACCCGCGAGCGCAAAGCCCGCGGGCAGGAGTTTCATCTTTTGGCTCAAGACTTTGCTACTTTTTCGGCCTGATGAAGAGGCGCGCGAGGCGCGCCAGGGTTGGAGCGGTGACCGGCCTCTTCAAACGCGGGTCGTAGCCCGCCATTCGCCGGTCGTTCTCCACCAAGCATATATCAATCAGCTTGGCCGGGTCCATCTCACCGGCGATCGACTCGGAGCCGTTCACCGTGAAATTTGCGTCAGCTCCCTCCAGCCCATCCACATCCTTGGCCAAGCCGATGCGCTCCCACAGCAGGTAAGCGTACACCGCCGCCACCTTCAGCTCGAAGAAGGGGCGCTTCCACCACGCCATCGTGGCGCGCTTCCAGGCGATGAAGTTGGTGAAGAAGAGGATATGCCGCGCCTCCTCCTGCACCACCGGCTCGAAGGTCTCGACCAGCGCCTCGGGGAAGTAACCGGACTGACGGGCCATTTCGAACAAGCCGAAAGCGAAGAAGCTATCGAGGCATTCGGAATAGCCGGTGACCAGGAAGCCCCATTCGGCATCGTTCGGCAGGGCGTACTCCTCGTCCGGCTTCACCACAATGCCATACGCGGCGACGAGGCGGGAGAGTACATCGCGGTGGCGGCGCTCCTCGCCCGCCATGTGCACCAGCGCGTCGCGCAGCGGTTTTTCCTTCACCGTGTGGGAGAAGAACTCAATGCGGGCGCCGGCCTTGTTCTCGGTCTGCACCGCGATGTCCCAGATCGGCAAGGAGGTGATGCGCTTCAGTGCGTCCGGCTCCAGCTTCGGCCAGTCCAGCACGGCAGGCCTGTAGGGGTTGTAGGTCGCCGCCATCAGCTCGGTGAACATCTCGAAATGTTCCTGGCTGCCGGGCCGGGCCGGGCCGGGCTTCGGGAACGCCCAGTGCCGGGCGTTGTAATCGGCGGTTGCTACGGCGGTATCGTCCATCATAAACCTCATGGTTGCGCCAAAAGCGTCAATGCGTTCTACAGGCCCCAGACCGGCGCTGATATTACGGGGCGAGGCGGCGGCGTTGCAAACCTGAGGGGGCTTGGATTTTGGCGCGAGGCGATCTGGTGCTGGTCACGGGAGCGACCGGTTTTGTTGGCGCGGCGGTGGCGCGGACATTGCAGCAGGCGGGATTTTCGGTGCGCGTGACCGCGCGGGCCGGCTCTGACCTCAGGAATCTCAAGGATTTGGCCGCCGAGATCGCCGCACTCGATCTCAACGACCCCACGGACTTCGCCCCGGCGCTGGCCGGGTGCCGTTACCTGTTTCATGTCGCCGCCGATTACCGGCTCTGGGTGCCGGACGTAGCCGCCATGCGCAAAGTGAATATCGACGGCAGCGTGGCCCTGCTGCGCGCCGCCCAGGCCGCCGGAGTGGAGCGCAGCGTGTACACCAGTTCCGTGGCGGCACTTGGTCTGGCCGAGGATGGCAGCCCGGCCGATGAGCACACGAAGGTAAAGCCCGCGCACCACGTAGGCGCCTATAAGCAAAGCAAGTACGACGCCGAACAGGCCGTGCGCGCGCTCGCGCAGACCGGGCAGGACATCGTGATCGTCAACCCCTCCACTCCCGTGGGACCTGGCGACGTGAAACCGACCCCGACAGGGCAGATGATTCTCGACGCCGCGCGGGGCAAAATGCCCGCCTATGTGGATACCGGCCTCAACGTGGTGCATGTGGACGATGTGGCGGCAGGCCATCTGCTGGCGCTGGAAAAGGGCCGAACGGGCGAGGCTTATATATTGGGTGGCGAGGATCTGATGCTGGGCGAGCTGTTCGCCATGATCGCGCGCATGACCGGGCGGGCTGCGCCGAGTCTGCGCCTGCCCATCGCGCCGCTGATGCCGCTGGCCTGGGTGATGGAGCGGATCGCCGAGATCACCGGCAAGACGCCGCTGATGACCCCGGACATCCTGAAAATGGCCCGCAAGAAGATGTTTTTCTCCTCCGCCAAGGCCAAGGCCGAGCTGGGCTACGCCCCCCGCCCGGCCGAGGCCGCCGTGGCCGATGCGCTGACTTGGTTCAGAACTGAGGGACTGCTCGCATGATCGTCTTTCTCGCCTTTCTCATCTGGCTGTATCTGTTTTTCCTGCATGGGCGGTTCTGGGAATCCGCTCCCGAGCTGCAACCCGCCACGCCGCTCGGGCACCCGGATGTGGACATCATCGTCCCTGCGCGGGACGAGGCCGAGACCATCGGGCCGGTCATCGCCTCGCTGGTGAACCAGGATTATCCCGGCAAGTTCCGCGTCATCCTGGTGGACGACAACTCCACCGACGGCACGGTCGAAAAGGCCGGGCAGCATGAGCGCCTGACCATTATCACCGGCCAGCCCAAGGAGATCGGCTGGTCCGGCAAGCTCTGGGCGCTCTCCCAGGGCATCAAGGCCAGCACCGCCCCGGTGCTGATGTTCTCGGACGCCGACATCACCCACGACCCGCGCCATTTGGCCACGCTGGTCTCGCGGCTGGAGATGCCCAAGGCGGACATGGTCTCCGAGATGGTGAAGCTGAACTGCACCTCCTGGCCGGAGCGCTTCCTGATCCCGGCCTTCGTGTATTTCTTCCAGATGCTCTACCCCTTCGCTTTGGCGAACGCCCCGGCCTCGCGCGTGGCGGCGGGGGCTGGCGGCACGGTGCTGATCCGGCGCGAGGCGCTGGAGCGCATCGGCGGCATCGAGAAGATCCGCGGCGCGCTGATCGACGATTGCTCGCTGGCGCGCGAGGTGAAGAAAGGCGGGCCGATCTATATCGGCCATTCCGGCCTCGCCACCTCCATCCGCCCCTACCCGCATGTGCGCGATATCTGGAACATGATCACCCGCACCGCCTTCACCCAGCTGCATTACTCGGCGCTGTGGCTGGTGGGCGCCATCGCCGGGCTGACGCTGGTCTGGCTCGTCGCGCCCTGCGCCATCCTGTTCTCCGGCTTCGGCTGGCGGTTCTTCCTGGGCCTCGCCACCTTTGGCCTCGCCTGCCTGAGCTATTTGCCCACGCTGCAACGCTATAAGCAGCCTTATTACTTCGCCCTTGCGCTGCCGGGCATCGCGTTGTTCTACATGGCCGCGACCATCGCCTCCGCCGTGAATTACTGGCGCGGCACCGGGGCGCAGTGGAAGAGCCGCGCCTATGGAGGGGAAGCCAAGTGATCGCCAACGACAACGCCAAGCCCCAGAAGCCACAGGCCGCCGCCGGGGTGGAAGCCTGGTCCGGCAAGGACAAGGGGGACGAGAACTTCCCCGTCGGCTCGCTGCTCATCGTCAAGGCGCTGAGGCCGCATATCCACGCCTACTACACCTTCGCCCGCAATGCCGACGATATCTCGGACAGCCCCAGCCTGAGCGCGGCCGAGAAGATCGCCCGGCTGGACGCGATGGAAGCCGTGCTGACCGGCGCGCAGGAAGAGGGCAGCCCGAGCGCGGCCAAGCTGCGCGCTAGCCTCGCGGAGACGGGGGTGGATGCCATCCATGCCCGTGAGCTGCTGATCGCCTTCCGCCAGGACGCGACCAAGACCCGCTACGCCAACTGGGAGGAGCTAATGCAGTATTGCCGCTACTCCGCCGCCCCGGTGGGCCGCTATGTGCTGGCTTTGCATGGCGAGAGCGAGGCGACCTGGCCGTCATCCGACGCGCTCTGCGCCTCGCTCCAGGTGCTCAACCACATGCAGGACTGCGCCAAGGATCTGCGCGACCTCGACCGCTGCTACATCCCGCAGGACTGGCTGGGCGAGTTCGGCCTGGGCACCGACGCCATCGCCCGCGGCGAGACCGTGCCCGATCTGCGCGTGGTGTTCGACCGCATGCTGGAGCTGACGGAGAAACTCAACGAGCAAGCCGCCGAACTGCCGCGTCTTGTGAAATCCCGCCGCCTGCGCGTGGAAACCGCCGTAATCGCGAGGCTGGCCAAGCGCCTCACCGCCAAGCTTCGCTCGGGCGACCCGCTGGCCACCCGCGTGAAGCTGACCAAACTCGATTTTATCGCCGCCACGCTGGCGGCGCTGAGGTACGCCGCGTGACCCCTGAAGATACCGCCTATGTGACGGAGTTGGTGAAGCGCTCCGGCACCTCATTCTACCACGGCATGAAGATCCTCTCGCCCGAGCGGCGGGACGCGATGTACGCGATCTACGCCTTTTGCCGGGTGGTGGACGACATTGCCGACGAGGAAGGTCGCGACTTCGCCGCCAAGCAGCAGGAGCTGGAGGAATGGCGCCAGCGCATCGCCGGGCTGTACCGGGGCGAAGCCGACGGGCCGATCCCACGCGCGCTGCTGGACACCGTGCGCGACTACAAGCTGCGGGCCGAGGATTTCATCGCCATCATCGACGGCATGGAGATGGATGCGGGCGAGGCGATCATCGCCCCCAGCCTCGCCGAATTGGACCTATACTGCGACCGCGTGGCCTCTGCCGTGGGCCGGCTCTCGGTGCGCGTGTTCGGTGATTCCTCGGCCAATGCCGACGCGGTGGCCCACGCGCTGGGCCGCGGGCTGCAACTCACGAATATTTTACGCGATGTGCCGGAAGATGCCGAACGCGGCAGGCTGTATCTGCCACGCGAGCTGCTCCAGGCCGCGGGCGTGCCGCTCACCCCGCAAGGCGCCCTACAATCTCCCGCATTGGCGCAGGCATGTTCAAAACTCGCCGACATGGCGGAGCAATATTTCGCAGATGCCAACGCCGCGATGGCACGCTGCAACAGCAAGGCCATGCGCCCAGCCCGGCTGATGGAGGAAAGCTACCGTCCGCTACTGGCTATTTTGCGGCGGCGCGGCTTTAATTACTCTGAAGGCCGCATTACTCTGCCGAAATGGCGCAAGTTGATGATGGCGGTACGCCTGTTGCTGGCGTGAGGGAGAAGCCATGAGCGTCCATGTGATTGGTGCCGGCCTTGCCGGTCTTGCGGCGGCCTGCCAGCTTACCGAACTGGGTCACCATGTGGTGCTGTTCGAAGCCGCTCCGCAGGCGGGCGGACGCGCACGCTCTTATTTCGACAAGCAGCTCGGCTGCCGTATCGATAACGGCAACCACATGTTGCTCTCGGGCAACATCTCGGCGCTCTCCTACCTGCACCGCATCGGGGCGCGGCGCTCGCTCATCGGCCCGGCGGAACCCATCTTCCCGTTCCGTGACACAACCACCGGCGAGGCCTGGACCCTGCGGCTGAACCAGGGCGGCTTTCCATGGTGGATCTTCTCCCCCTCGCGGCGCGTGCCGGGCACCAGGCTGTACCAGTATCTCTCCCTGCTGAAGCTGCGCCGCGCCACCAAGGCCGACAACGTGGCCTCGCTGCTCGGCAATTCCGGCCAGCTTTATCACCGGCTGCTCAAGCCGCTGGCCATCTCGGCGCTCAACACCATGCCCGAGCACGCGGCGGCCCAACCGCTGGGCTCCGTGCTGGCCGAGACCATCGAGCGCGGCGGCTATGCCACCCTGCCCCGCTGGGCGAAGCTCGGGCTGTCGGAAACCTTCATCGACCCCGCGCTGGAATGGCTGCGCGAGCGCGGCGCGGATATCCGCTTCGGCGAGCGTGTGACCCAATTGCAGCCCGGCCAAGCCACCGTGGTGGCGGTGCCGCCCTGGGTGGCCCGCGAGCTGATCCCCGGCCTGACCGTGCCGACTGAGTTCGAATCCATCTGCAACCTGCATTTCCGTGCGCAAATGGACCCGGGCGAGGCCGGATTCTGGGGCCTGACCGGAGGCTTGAGCGAGTGGGTGTTCGCCCGCCGGGATGTGATCTCCGTCACCATCTCCGCCGCCAACCGCTACATGAACATGGACCAGGAAACAATCGCTGCGCGGGTGTGGGACGAACTGGCCCGCACCTTCGAGCTGGACCGCGCCGTGCCACCCAACCGGGTGCTGTGGGAGAAGCGCGCCACCATACTCGCCTCGGCCGAGCAACTGGCGCTGCGCCCCGGCACGCGCACGGCGAACCCGAGCGTGGTGCTCGCGGGCGATTGGACCGATACCGGCCTGCCCGCGACCATCGAAGGCGCGATCCGCTCCGGCAACGCGGCGGCCATGGCGCTGGTCAATCCGCTCTAGTCTTTCCATCGCGGCATGGCGCCCGTACCCCGCGCCCCCTGGCAAAATGCCAGAAAATTTGTCACATGCTTGGCATGAACGCCATTCTCGACACCGCGATTGAACGCGCCCGGGCCTCTCTCGTCAACGAGCAGCGGCCCGACGGGCATCTCTGCTACGAGCTGGAGGCCGACGCCACCATCCCGGCCGAGTACGTGCTGCTCGAGCATTACCTCAACCAGATCGACGAACCCCTGCAACAGAAGATCGGCAATTACCTCCGCCGCATCCAGGGCGATCACGCCACCAACCCTGGCGGCTGGCCGCTCTTCCACGGCGGCAAGTTCGACCTTTCAGCCTCGGTGAAGGCCTATTACGCGCTGAAGATCATCGGCGACTCCCCGGACGCGCCTCATATGGCCAAGGCCCGCAAGGCGATCCTGGCTCATGGCGGGGCGGAGCGGGCCAATGTGTTCACCCGCATCCAGCTCGCTCTATTCGGCGCCGCCCCGTGGGAGGCCTGCCCGGTCGTGCCCATCGAGGCCGTGCTGATGCCGGACTGGTTCCCCTTCACCATGCGCAAGGTCTCGTACTGGTCGCGCACGGTGATGACGCCGCTGATGTACCTGACCGCGAAGAAGCCCATCGCGCGCAATCCGCGCAAGGTGTTCGTGGACGAGCTGTTCACCCGCCCGCAGGCACAGATCCGCGACTGGATCCGCGGCCCGTACAAATCCAACTGGGGCCCGGTGTTCAAGGTGCTGGACAGCGTGCTGCGCGTCGCCGAGCCCTATTTCCCGCACCACTACCGCGAGAAGGCGATCGACAAGGCCATTGCCTGGACCATCGAGCGCCTGAATGGCGAGGACGGGCTGGGCGCGATCTACCCGGCCATGGCCAATTCCGCGATGATGTTCGACCATCTGGGCGACAAGGCGCATTTCGACATCGCCATGGGCTCGATCAAGAAGCTGCTCGTCATCAAGGACGATGAAGCCTATTGCCAGCCCTGCCTCTCACCGGTGTGGGACACCGCCCTCGCCGGGCACGCGCTGATCGAGTCCGGCGCTACGGATGCCACCAAAGCCGCGTGCGACTGGCTGATCCCCCGCCAGGAGCTGAATGTGGTGGGCGACTGGGCGGACAACACCCCAGGCACGCGCCCGGGCGGCTGGGCCTTCCAGTACAACAACCCGCATTACCCTGATGTGGACGACACCGCCGTGGCCGCCATGCTACTGCACCGCGCGGGCGACCCGAAATATGCCGAGTCCATCTCCCGCGCGCGGGAATGGATCATCGGCATGCAGTCCACCAACGGGGCCTGGGGCGCGTTCGACATCAATAACGACAACCAATACCTCAACCACATCCCCTTCGCCGACCATGGCGCGCTGCTCGACCCGCCGACCGAGGATGTCACCGCGCGCTGCATCTCCTTCCTGGCCCAGCTTGGCAAGCCGGAAGACCGCCCGGCCATCGAGCGCGGGATCAAGTATCTGCGCGAGACCCAGATGCCGGACGGCTCCTGGTTCGGCCGCTGGGGCACCAATTATATTTATGGCACGTGGTCGGTGCTGTGCGCGCTGAACGCCGCCGGGGTGGCGCAGGACGACCCGATGGTGAAACGCGCCACGTCCTGGCTGATCTCCAAGCAACGCGCGGACGGCGGCTGGGGCGAGGATTGCGAATCCTATGGCGACGCCCCCGCCGGCGAGTTCCACGGCTATGCCGCGCAGAGCCTGCCGAGCCAGACGGCCTGGGCCGTGATCGGGCTGATGGCGGCGGGACTGGCGGACCATGACGCCGTACGCCGGGGCATCGCCTTCCTCCAGGCGAGCCAGGACGAGCAGGGCAGCTGGACCGAGCAGGCGTATAACGCCGTCGGCTTCCCGCGCGTGTTCTACCTGAAATATCACGGCTATCCGCGCTTCTTCCCGCTGCTGGCGTTGAGCCGCTACAAGCAGCTGATGGCCAGCAACGACCGGATCGTGAAGTTCGGGTTCTAGACTCTTCTGTGATTAGATTGACGCATACCCGGCGTGCGTGAGGTAATTTTCGCACTCCGCCGGGGAGAAGTGGTGGAGCAATGATCCGATACACCTCCATATGACGGTAACGGTGACTTCGTGGTTGTTTCCAGGACATGACCCGTGAGACGCTTGCCGATCAGTTCCTCAGCCTGAAGTAATGCCGCTGACTTGACCAAGCCTGAGGATGCAGCGGAGCGGATTACCCTATAATGTGCCCGCTTCCGCCGATATTGCCTTAATTCCAAAGCATGGATTCATAGTCGATATTAAGAGACTGACGTTGGCCATTATTTGGCGGCCAGTTGGAATTTTTTTCACTTGACCGGCCAGGAGACCTGTCCGTTAACGCGTCTCAGACATGAAAATTCTCGTTATAGAAGATGATTTAGAAGCTGCCGCGTTCCTGTCCGCCGGGCTGCGATCAGACGGACATGAACTCACGATGATTCAGGATGGGCGGGAGGGGCTCGTCGCTGCGGTGTCGGGCGGGTATGATCTGCTGATCTTGGACCGCATGCTACCAAGCATCGATGGACTGACAATATTGCGGACGTTGCGCGTTGCCAAAGTTGGTGTGCCCGTTCTGTTCCTGACGACGATCGACGGAGTGGACGACCGGGTGGAAGGGTTGCGCGCGGGGGCGGATGATTATCTTGTAAAGCCTTTTGCATTTGAAGAGCTTTCGGCGCGCGTTACCGCGTTGGCGCGGAGGCGCAGCACGATTCCGGCAAACTCCACGCTCAGAATTGCGGATCTTGAATTGGACCGCATGAGCCAGACGGTAACCCGGGCAGGCAAAAGAATTGTTCTTCAACAAAAAGAATTTCAGCTTCTTGAATATCTCATGCTGCACGAGAATCAGGTCGTGACACGAACGATGATTCTGGAAGCTGTTTGGCATTACCATTTCATGCCCGTCACGCTGGTCGTGGAGTCCCATATCAGCCGCCTCAGGCGTAAAATCGACCGGGATTTCGGGCAGGAACTGATACATACATGTCGCGGCTCTGGATATAAAATTGGCTGTTGATCTCAAGCCGACGTTCCGGCGTTATATCAGAACATCCAGTTTCAGGCTGGCCGCGCAAGGTGTTTTTATATCGATCTTGGGCGCCCTGGTGGTGTTTCTGGTGGTCTATCATGCGACCAGGGCAACCGTTATCGGGGCGCTGGACGATACTGTTATGAATGAGCGAGCGGATGTCCTGTCACGCGCCGCAGCTTACGAAGCAAAGTCTTCAGATTTTGACCTTGCCATGCAGAAGTCGATTCAGGTGGCCATGCAGAGGTCAAAGGGTACGTTTTACGCATTGACCAAGGCTGATGGTACCGTTCTTGCGGGAAACCTGCAAATTTCTCCGCAGACTGTTACGCAGTGGCATGGCTGGCGAACGTTAATACAAAGAGCGGATCTACCGTTCCCGCCATATGTTACGGCGATCCGCGGCGTTTCGGACACGCTACCAAATGGCGATCGATTATATATTGCTGAGAATGCCAGCAGTTTCTATGCCTTGAACCATCTCATCGGCCGGGTGTTCCTGATCACTTTTGGCCCCATCATTCTCCTTGGCATATTGGGGTGGCTGCTGGTTGCAAGGAGCACTTTGAATCGCGTTTTTCTAATCGCGAACATAAGCCGTGAAATTATCAATGGCGATTTGTCCCGCCGAGTTCCACTTAATGGGAGTGGAGATGAATTTGATGAATTGTCGAGCGTTCTTAATTTAATATTGGATCGGATAGAAGCTCTCATCGGCAATATCAAGCAGGTTAGCAATGACATTTCGCATGATCTGCGTTCTCCTCTCGCGCGTTTGCGCGAGCGCCTCGAGTTAGCGCGCAGGAATATGAACGAGGTCGTGCTTCCCGACTTGATCGATGAGGCTATTTTGCAGGTGGATACCGCCCTGAGCCTATTCTCGGCAATGCTACGAATTTCAGAGATCGAAGCCGGCGCACGCAGAAGCGCGTTCTGCCGGATTGATCTCTCATTTCTGTTGCAGGAACTGGTCGAGACATATGATGCCGTGGCGGAACTTGACGGCAAAACCGTTCGTTCACTTATCCCCCCTGATCTGAAGATAGATGGTGACTATGAATTATTATCTCAGATGTTTGTGAATATCGTTGAGAACGCGATCCGGCATTGTCCAAGGGGAACTCTGATATTCATCCAGGCTGAGGTGTCCGAGGGGGGTAGAAAAACCGTTACGATTTCAGACAATGGACATGGAATACCGGAAGCGGACAGAGAGCGTGTGTTCGGCCGATTCGTCCGGCTGGACAAATCGCGCCACCATCCGGGAAGCGGGCTCGGATTGGCTCTGGTGGCCGCGATTGCAACGATGCATGGTTTTTCGATTGTGCTGGAAGATAATGGCCCGGGATTGCGAGTTGTCATAGAAATGTAACGGCCAGCGTTTCAAGCGCTACTTATGGAAATCATTGGGTGTTACAGCAACCCCTGCTACGGCACGGCGGAAGATGACAAATTAACATAGTTATAGAGGCTTTACGTCCAAACATGACAGGGGATACATGCGGCCTGACGTCACGACTGTATAGTGCAGAGAGAGCGGAAGGACCAGCATTTGTTCCAGAGAGAATGCCCCGGAAAAGCAGGGTGTGAAAGCAGCCGTCATGCCATTCCAGGCGCCGCCAATTTCGCGATGGAGCGGTAAGAGACAACCATGAATGCGATCGTTCTCATTGCGCTAAAGCGGCCATACACTTTTGTTGTCATGGCCATTTTGATTGTATTGTATGGCGTATTATCCGTCATGAAGACGCCGGTCGATATATTTCCCGACATTCGCGTTCCTGTCGTCGCCGTGGTCTGGAGCTATACGGGGTTGTCTCCCGAAGATATGTCCGGACGCGTTATATATTATTACGAACGGCAGTTGACCACGACAGTCAGCAATATCGAGCATATAGAAAGTCAGTCGCTCTACGGGCGTGGCATCGTCAAGATATTTTTCCAGCCAGGTACGAATGTCGCGGCAGCACAGGCGCAGATCACCTCGATTTCGCAGACTGTGCTGAAGCAGATGCCAGCCGGAATCACGCCGCCGTCGGTCCTCGTGTATAGCGCCTCCGCGGTGCCGGTGCTTAGTCTTCAGGTTGCCGACCCGAATATGACGGCAACCGAGCTTTATGACATTGCATCCAATTTCATTCGGCCAACACTGATTTCGGTGCCTGGAGTAGCCATACCCGCACCTTACGGCGGGTCCTCAAAATATGTCGAAATCGACCTGAACCAGAATGCGCTTCTGTCGTATGGCTTGTCTTCGCAGGATGTGGCTCAGGCATTGCGAAACCAGAATATCGTTCTTCCAGCAGGCGATATGAAAATGGGGGCGCTGGATTATTTTGTCGCCACAAATGCATCCCCGGTGAATGTCGATACTTTTAATTCACTGCCTATCCGCCAAGTCGGCAACGCCGTCATTACACTGGGCGATGTCGCGCATGTCTATCAGGGTGGACCGCCCCAAACCAACATGGTTCTGGTTAAAGGGCACCAGGCCGTCATGATCCAGATCCTGAAGAGCGGCAACGCTTCGACGCTATCGGTTGTGGATGGCGTGAAGGCCAAGCTTCCGCAACTTTTGAAGACATTGCCGCCTGGTGTGACCATAACACCTTTGAGCGATGCCTCGGAATTCGTGCGCGCATCCATCTCGGATGTCGTTCAAGAGATGATCACGGCGGCAGTGCTTACTGGATTGGCCGTTCTGCTGTTCCTAGGATCCTGGCGCTCCACCCTCATCGTGGCGGCATCCATTCCGCTGTCAATTCTTGCATCTATTCTGGCTCTATCTTGGCTGGGGCAGACAATAAATGTGATGACGCTTGGCGGTCTGGCGCTGGCCGTTGGGATATTGGTCGATCATTCGATCGTCATGATCGAAAATATCGACACGCATATAGAGATGGGAAAATCTTTGGAGGCGGCGATCATTGATGCCGCGAATCAGATCATTGTCCCGACCTTTGTTGCGACACTATGCATTTGCATCGTGTTCCTGCCGCTTTTTCAGCTCTCCGGTATTTCCGGTTATCTGTTTCTGCCGCTCGCCGAGGCGATTGTATTTGCGATGATTGCCTCCTTCATCCTGTCGCGCACATTAGTGCCGACCATGACCGCATATTTGCTGCGCAACCAGGTCGGGCATGGGCATCAGCATGAATCCGGGGCAGCGACCAATCCATTGCTCCGTTTCCAGCGCGGATTCGAGCGGGGTTTTGACCGGTTTCGCGATGCATACAAAAAAACTCTGGTCGACTACGTACGGCGCCGGTCTCTTGTCATCTCGCTTTTTGCATGTGGCACGGTTGCCTCCATGTTGCTTGTTGCCGCGCTAGGCGAGAATTTCTTTCCCTCAATTCGATCCGGCGAAATCGAAATGCATATGCGTGCCCCGATCGGTACACGCATAGAAGAGGCGGGAAAGATAGCCGTTCTGGTTAATGGTGCCATCCGCCAGATATTGCCGGGGCAGGTCCGAAATATCATCGATAATTGTGGGTTGCCCGTAAGTGGCATCAACGAGGCTTACAGCTCAACCGGAACGATCGGGCCGCAGGATTGCGATATCGATATTAGTCTGGTCAATGACGCATCGCCAGTTCAATCATTTACGGATAAACTGCGCCGCCAACTGCCGGCGATGGTTCCTGGCACTCAATTTACCTTCCTGCCTGGCGATATCACCGCAAAAATCCTGAACTTCGGGTTGCCGGCGCCGATTGATGTGCAAATCCAAGGACGCAACCAGCAGGCCAATCTGGCCTACGCGCAGAGCGTAGTGGCGCGGCTGAAGCTGATACCGGGCATCGCCGACGTTCATATTCAACAAGCGTATAACTCCCCAACGATTCGCATCGACACATCACGAACCTTCGCGCTCGGCACGGGGGTAACGGAGGCGAATGTGGCGGATAATACACTGGCAACGCTGTCCGGAAGCGGACAAACGGCGCCGAGTTTCTGGCTGGATGTCAGCAACGGGGTTTCACGATTGGTGAACATGCAGACGCCGCAAAGCCAGATGACCTCCTTGAACCAGCTTGAATCGATTCCGATCGATAAGGGCGATGGTAATCCCACGGGGGCATCGCCGCAGATACTGGGCGGGCTTAGCCAAATCAGCCAGGTAGGCTCACCTCAGCTCGTCTCGCATTACAATATTTTGCCGGTGATCGATATTTTCGCCAGCAATCAGCAGCGCGATCTTGGGGCGGTCAACGACGCGGTTCTCAATGTCGTGCATGATACGGCGGGCAGCGTACCGCATGGTTCGACCGTGCAGGTACGTGGTCAGGCGAGAACAATGATCAGCGCCTACAGCCAATTGATTGGCGGCCTCGTTCTGGCAGTGCTGCTTATCTATCTGGTTATTGTTGTTAACTTCCAATCCTGGCTTGATCCATTCGTTATCTTGACCGCCTTGCCCACAGCGCTGGCGGGAATTGCCTGGAGTCTTTTCCTGACGGACACCACCCTGTCCGTTCCGGCGCTGACCGGCGCGCTTATGTGCATGGGTGTGGCGACGGCGAATTCAATTCTTGTCGTGGCCTTTGCCCGAGAAAGGCTCGCGGTGCACGGAGATGCGATCAAGGCTGCGGTTGAGGCGGGGGCTGGGCGTTTGCGCCCTGTGATAATGACCGCAAGCGCAATGATTGTTGGCATGCTGCCTATGGCGACATCGAATACGCAGAATGCGCCACTGGGCCGCGCGGTCATCGGCGGGCTGTTCGCCGCGACCGTCGCGACACTGCTTCTTGTACCATGCGTGTTTGCGCTACTGCATGGAAAGAAGCACGATAATGAAGGAGTTGAGGTATGAGCCGCTCTCGTGGATTGGTTGTAGCGTCTTCGTTCGGCGTTGCGGTTGTGGTGGTTGTGGGGTGGGGAATGTGGAGCCGGCATAGCGCTTTGGCGTCGTTGCGCACGGTTGCCGCGCAAGAGGCCGTGCCGCCGGTGCAAATCGTCTATCCGCAGCCGGGCGCGCCAACACATATATTGGACCTCCCTGGCAATGTCGTTGCGTGGTACGAGGCACCAATCTACGCCCAGGTCTCTGGCTATGTAAAAATGTGGTATGTGGATTACGGTGCCCATGTGAAGAAAGGGCAGTTGCTCGCCACGATCGACACGCCTGAACTGGACGAACAATATGAGGCGGCGCAGGCACAGCTTACTGAGGCACAGACGAAGCTACAAATCGCATCGTTAACAGCGAAGAGATATGAGGCTTTGTCCGGCACAAAGGCCGTCTCCCAACAGCAGGTTGATGTTGAAGTGGCGAACGCGGCGGCGGCCCAGGCCAAGGTTCAGGCAGCCAGCGCTGATGTCGCCCGTTATGCGGCACTGGAAAAATTCAAGAATGTGGTCGCGCCGTTTGACGGTGTGGTCACGTCACGGCGCACGGATGTGGGTGATTACGTGAGCGCGGCCGGTGGCAATGTCGGTACTACCGGAGCCTCGACCGAGCTTTTCTCGGTTGCCGATATACATAAGTTGCGCGTGTTCGTATCCGTGCCACAGAATTATGCCGGGGCACTTGAGGACGGCTTGACCGCGACGCTCAATTTGCCACAATTCCCGCATCGCAGTTTTACGGCACAGCTCCTAACCACCGCGCAGGCATTCGATCCGGCATCGCGCATGGTCACAACAGAACTGGTCGTGGAAAACCAAGATCAGGAGATATGGCCTGGCAGTTATGCCAATGTGCATCTCGCTGTAAAGTCGGACCCCAGCATATTGACGATCCCCGAGCAAGCGCTGCTGTTCCGGGCCGATGGCTTGCAGGTTGCTGTTGTGCAGCCAAACGGCACGGTCCATCTGCAGGACGTCACGCTCGGGCTCAATCTTGGAAGCACGGTGCAAGTTGAGAATGGCCTGAACATCTCGGACCGGGTGATTGACAATCCGTCTGACGGTCTGCTGGAAGGGCAAAGCGTGCAGATTGTAACGGGAATGAAAGGTATCGCCCTGCCGCCGCAGGATACGCATTTGGCCGTAGCCACGCGGCCGACAGCATCCGTGAGTGAGAATTGATCTCGATGCGTCTAGCCAGACCTTGCCTTGTATTGGCCTGCGGGTTGCTTTCCGGCTGCGATCTCGCGCCGGCCTATCATCCCCCCCAATTCATATTACCATCCAGCTATCGCGGCTCCGCGGCATTTTCTGTTGCGACACCGGATGATAGTCTTCCCCGTGGTGACTGGTGGCGTCGTTTCAACGACCCCGTTCTCGACCAGTTGGAAGACGAGGCAGCCAAGAATAACCCGAATATCCAATCTATCGCAGCGCAGTATCAGCAGGCGCGGGATATTGCGAGGGAGGCTGAGGCGGGCCTGTTTCCGAGCATCGGGGTAGGTGGATCATTTTCGGACAACAAACAGTCGTTCAACAGGCTGTTCCGGGGAAACAAATATACGAACAACATCGAAAGTTCGAATGTGATCGATGCGACCGCTTCCTGGGAGCCGGATTTCTGGGATGAGATCCGCAACCATGCCAAGGCGCAGCGGCAATTGGCGCAGGGTAGCGCTGCATTTCTCGCCTCGGCACAACTCAGCCTGCAAGCTGAACTTGCTAGTGAATATATAGCATTGCGTGGATTGGATGCCGAGCAAGCGGTCTACCAAAATGCGATTGGATACTATACGACGGCCGTCAATATCACGCAGATGAGATTTTCCGATAATATAGCTTCGGGGCTCGATGTCGCTAGGTCGCAAAATCAGCTGGCGGCGACTGAGGTTTTGGAGACAAATGTCCAAGAGAAGCGGGCCAAGCTGCAGAACGCGATTGCCGACCTCGTTGGTGTTCCTGCGAGTTCCTTCGTACTGCCGCCGGAAGCAGACGCGAATTTGACGGTACCGCAGATTCCAGCCGAATTGCCGGTCGACATGTTGCAGCGGCGCCCAGATATTGCAGACGCGGAACGTAAAATGGCGGCTGCGAATAGTTCGATCGGCGTTTCACGCGCCGCGTTCTATCCAAATGGCGCGATCAATGCCATCGCGGGTTTCCAAGATAATGGCATCAATCTTCTTACCTTGGCCAACAGCCTTTGGTCTGTCGGCGCTTCGATTACCATGCCGCTGTTTGAAGGCGGCTTGCGCCATGCGGAATTGCAAAGGGCTTGGTCGGCCTATGCGGAGACGCGCGACCAATATCGCGCAACGATATTATCAGCATTCCAGGAGGTGGAGGATGCACTCTCTCTCACCAGCCTGCTGCAAACGGAGGCCGCCCAGGAGCAACAGGCTCTCAGCGCGGCGAATGAGGCCCAGAGTCTATCGTTGAAGCTTTATACAGGGGGGCTGAGCGATTATCTTGACGTGGTGGTCAGCCAGGAGTCGGCGCTGACCGCTGAGGTTGGCGCTGTGGATGTGAAGACGCGGCAACTTCAGGCCGCGGTTGAATTAATTCGAGCTTTGGGAGGTGGTTGGTCAACACGCGACATGCCCTCGGCCACGCAGGCTATGTCGACGGGCTTGGCCTCGTCGTCGCTAAACTCCAATGCCAGCCAAGCGGATGGGCAAGCACAAGAAGAGAACAAGGCGCCGACAAACGGCGCGTCAAGAACATGAGCATCATCCGTCAATAAAGATGTGCATGAGGCTGGAAATGTTGCGGGGACAGAAATGGCTTTAAGGGATATATTGGTTTATCTTGACGACTCGCCGGGCGGATTGGTTCGTATGCGCTTGGCGGCCGATCTGGCGCGGCGGCACCAGGCGCGCCTTGCCGTGCTGTATGTGATGCACGATTCTGATGCGCAACAACATAGTCTGCGCACCGCGGAACTCGGACTTCTGCCTGCCGCCGAGTATGCTGATCTGGAGGCTAGCATCGCGTCTCAGCACGATGGGGTTGCAGCACATCTTAAAGATGCCTTCGCGGAGGTGCGGGACAGCTACGCGTTGAAGGCGGAGTGGTACTGTGTCAAGGGAGCAAATGTCCCGCAGATCGTGATACAGCACGCACGTTGCGCGGATTTGACGATTGTGGGTGGCTATCCACAAAAATCCAAAAATATCGATGATGATTATGCGCTTGCCGAGACGCTGCTTTTTACATCGGGACGGCCGGTGATCATCGTGCCTGTGGATTATAATGGCGAACATCTTGGCAACAGGATCGCAATCGGCTGGGATGCAAGCCGTACGGCGGCGCGGGCGCTTTCCGATGCGCTGTCTTTGATCGAGCGGGCGCAGATGACTTCCGTCATGACAATAAATCCCGCGGAACTTGAACTCCACGGCGCGCTGCCTGTGACGACGATGGTGAATCATCTGCGCCTTCATTGCGACAATGTAGAAATGCGGCTGATGGAGACTGGCCACATGCCCATCGGCGACGCTTTGCAGGCGCAGGCAAAAAGCGATGAGGCCGATCTGCTCGTGGCCGGCGCTTGCGGGCATCTGCGGTTATGGAAGAAAGCTCTAGGAGGGGTGGCGGAGGATATTCTGGCCCGGCTGCAACTGCCCGTGCTTGTATCGGCCTGAACCTGAAACGGCCTGTGCATTTCTCAGGGGGCACTGATAAATCTCTATCCACGCTCGAGATGCGGGTGACTAAACCGACTTTCGGAAACCTCCGCCCGTGGCGCCTTTACAGTTCTGCCAACTGTAATCTCTTAGTCTGTGCATCGGTACGGAAGCGAGGACCTGCCTTAAACTCGGTGCAAACAGTGTAGAGCTCGCATCCTGACCGGAGGAGAACTTGGATGCGCCGCACGTCGTTTCACCGGGTTTCACCGGCTGGGCTTACTTGCCTCGTTCGCTAGAAGGATCACACGCGATCTTACAGCGGTCATGGCGGCCATAACCGAACCATGCTCAAACGGACAGACCGAAGGTCAGATTACAAAACTCAAATTGGTACGGCGGAAAATTTACGGGCGCGCGGGACTGGACCTTCTCCACGCACGCTTGGCCGCCCCCAACAGAGCTCCGACAAAAAATGCTAACTTTTGCGGCTGACCGTGAAGCGGGCCAGGGCTTTCAGCAGGTCGGCCTTCTCGCCGAAGCTCTCCAGATGCCCGGCGGCCTGTTCGGCCATCAGCTCGGCCTGCGCCTTGGCGCGCTCCAGGCCGAGGATGGAGACCATGGTGGCCTTGCCCTGGGCAAGATCCTTGCCTGCGGTCTTGCCCAGCGTCGCGGCATCGGCGATCTCGTCCAGAACGTCGTCATAGATCTGGAACGCGCCGCCCAGCTCGCGGCCATAAGCGGCTATGAAATGGCGCTGCGCGGAGCTGGCGCGACCCAGAATGGCCCCGGCCTCTGCGGCAAACTGGATCAAACGGCCGGTTTTCAGCGCCTGGAGACGGGTGATCTCGGCCCCGGTGAGCTGCTTGCCCTCGGACTCCATATCGATCATCTGCCCACCGACCATGCCGCGCATGCCGCTCGCCGCCGCCAGGGCCAGCACCAGCTCGCAACGCGCTTCCGCGTCATCATGGGTATCGGGCTCGGCCAGCACCTCGAAGGCGCGGGTCTGCAACGCGTCTCCGGCCAGGATGGCGGTCGCCTCGTCGTATTTCTTGTGGCAACTCGGCTGGCCACGGCGCAGATCGTCATCGTCCATCGCGGGCAGATCGTCATGCACCAGCGAGTAGGCGTGGAGCATCTCCACCGCCGCCGCCACGCGGGCCGCACAGGTCTTGTTCACCGCGAACAGACTGGCGACTTCCATCACCAGGAAGGCGCGCAGGCGCTTGCCGCCATTCAGCACACCATAGCGCATCGCCTCGATCAGCTTCGCCTCGGCGGTTTCCGGCACGGGGAGTAGCGCGTCGAGCTGCGCCTCCACCAGACGGGCGGTTTCGGCCATGGCTGCGGCCAGGGCGTCGGTATGCTGCTTATGCGCCATGAAAATCAGTCCTCGTTCTTCAGGGTCAGCGAACCGTCGGCACGGGCCACGATGGCCTGCACGCGCGCCTCGGCCTGCGCCAGCTTTTCCTCGCAATGCTTCTTCAGCGCCGCGCCGCGCTCATAGGCGGAGATGGCATCCTCCAGCTTCTGCTGGCCGGATTCCAACCCTCGCACGATCGCTTCCAGCGCGGCCAGGGCTTCCTCGAACGACATTGCGGCAATATCAGCGTTCTGCGTCATGCTCCCTCACGTACAAGGGCGGCGGCAAAATCACAACCGCATCAGCGCGCGCACATGCGCAGCCGTGCTTTGCGCCAGGGCGGTAAGGTCGTAGCCACCCTCCAGCAGCGAGACCACGCGCTTCGGGCAGCTGGCATCGGCCACCTCCAGCAGCGCCTGGGTGATCCAGGTGAAATCCGCCTCGCGCAGGCGCAGCTGGGCCATCGGGTCGGCGGCATGGGCGTCGAACCCGGCGGAGATGATCAGCAGCTCCGGTGCGAAGGCCGAGAGACGCGGGATGATCTGCGTCTCCCACGCGCCACGGAACACCTCGCCCGTGGAGCCCTGGGGCAGCGGCACGTTGATGATGTTGTTGGCGACGCCCCGCTCCGTGGGCTGGCCGGTGCCGGGGAAGATCGCCGCTTGATGGGTGGAGGCGTAGAACAGCCCTGCATCCTGGCCGAACATATGCTGGGTGCCGTTGCCGTGATGCACGTCGAAATCCACCACGGCGACGCGCGTGATCCCCCAGCGCGCCCGTGCGTGCAGCGCAGCCACGGCGGCGTTGTTGAAGAAGCAGAAGCCCATGGCGCGGTCATGCTCGGCATGGTGGCCGGGCGGGCGCATGGCGACGAACCCCGCCTCGGCCCAACCTTCAAACACCGCATCCACTGCCGCGCACGCGCCGCCGGCGGAGCGCAGTGCGGCCTCCAACGTGCCGGGGCCGAATACCGTGTCACCATCGATCACCGTGTCCCGGTCTTTGGGCATGGCGAAGATCGCGCTCACATAATCGGCGTCATGCACTGCCCTGAGTTGGGCGGTGGTGGCCTGGGGGGCGACCTCGCGCAGCAGGGGGGCGAATTCCGGCGCCTCCAGCGCGCGCAGTACAACACGGATACGATTGGCGCATTCGGGGTGGTCCAACCCGGTATCATGCGCCAGGGCGGAGGGGTGGGTGAAGAGGGCGACGCTCATGGCGTCTCACCCCGTTTCACGGAAAAACTGAACACGCCGCGGCTCTCGCTGGCGGCGATCAGGGCATGGCCGGAGGCTAGGCAGTAGTCACGAAAATCGGCGACCGCGCCGGGGTCGGTGGCCAGCACCCGGAGTTTTTCGCCCGGCTCCATCCCGCGCAGCGCCTTGGCGGCGCGGAGCACGGGGATCGGCGATTTTTGATATTGCGCATCTATTAGACGTTCACCCATGACAACAAACATGCGCCCGGATTCGGGCTTGAGCAAGGCGTGAATTCAGCCGACAAGGCGGGCATGACCTATCGTATTGGCATCGACCTAGGCGGCACGAAAACCGAAATCCTCCTGCTGGACCCGCAAGGCCAGGAGCTGCTGCGCCGCCGCGCGCCAACCCCCCCGGGCTACGGCGCAGCCCTGGAGATGATGGCCGGATTGGTGCGCGAGGCCGAGGCCGAGGCCGGGGTGCGCGCCACCGTGGGGGTGGGCATACCGGGCTGCATCTCGCCCGCCACCGGGCTGGTGAAGAACGCCAATTCCAACGCGCTGAACGGCCATCCGTTCGACAAGGATTTCGGCGCGCTGCTGGGGCGCGAGGTGCGCGTGGCCAACGATGCCAATTGCTTCACCCTCTCCGAGGCCACGGACGGCGTGGCGGCCGGGGGCGGCATCGTGTTCGGGCTGATCATCGGCACGGGCTGCGGCGGCGGCATTGTGGTGGATGGCAAGCTGCTGGAAGGGCGGCACCGCGTGGCCGGGGAGTTCGGCCATACCCCCCTGCCCTGGCCGCGCCCAGATGAAATGCCGCTGCGCCGCTGCTGGTGCGGGCAGGTGGGCTGCCTGGAGCTCTATGTGGCGGGACCGGCCCTGGCCTTTGAGTGCGACGGACCCGGCGCGCGGGACGCCACCTCCATCCCCGCCCGCGCCGAAGCGGGTGAGGCCAAGGCCAAGGCCGCGCTGGAGATCCACGCCGAGCGCCTCGCCCGTGGGCTGGCGAGTATCACCAATGTGCTGGACCCGGATGCCATCGTGCTCGGCGGCGGGCTCTCGAACCTGCCGCATCTCTATGAGGTGCTGCCCGAGCTGATGCGCCCTTACGTGTTCTCGGATGCGTTCCGCCCCAACATCGTCCGCGCCAAATATGGCGACTCCTCGGGCGTGCGCGGGGCGGCCTGGCTCTGGCCCGCCGTATAAGGGGCAAACAAAAAGGCCGGGAGCTTGATGCCCCCGGCCCTTCGCGGATTACTTGGAGTTCTTGTCGGCGGCCTGCAGGTCGGCCGCCTGGGCGAGGATGCGGTCCTCAAGCCCGCTGGCGACCGAGGGGTCCGCCGGGCTGTCCACCCACTGGCCGCCCTGGTTCACCTGGTGGAACACGCTCACCTGCACGGCATCGGCCGTGAGCTGGCGGCTCATGATATAAGCGTTGACCTTGAAACGCTCACCCGGCGAGGCTGGCGGCGTATACCAGTCGGTGATGATGACGCCGCCGAACGGATCGGCCGAGACCAGCGGCATGAAGGCGAGGGTGTTGAGCGTGGCGCGCCAGAGATAAGCGTTCACCTGAATCTGGCTAGCGCCGCCTCCACCGCCCGAGACACTGCCCCCCTTGCCGAAGGTGAAGAGAGAGGCGCCCTCGCCGGTCTGCCCCGGGGGCAGGCCGCTGGTTTCGGGGTTGTAATAGCTGGGCTGGCTGGTCTTAACGCCGCTGCATGCGGTCAGCGCCAGAGTTCCCATCAGCAACCCGGCGGGCACGGTCATTTTTGTTAAGATCCGCAAATCAGCTCTCCAAAACCCTAAAACTGCAAGTTCTTTAGCCTTGGCGCCAAGTTCCGCCAAGGGCCGCGCGGCGGCAGGCATGAAAAAGGGTGGCGGTTTCCCGCCACCCTCTTCCGCAATGCAACCAATTGGTCAGGCGGTTACCACTTAAAGGTGCCGCCGGCGCTCACCATGTGCAGCTGCGTGTTGCCGTTCAGCAGGTTGGTGTTACCCGGCTGGTGGGAGTGAGCGTACATGTACTGCAGGTACAGGCTCAGATCACGGCCGATCACATAGTTGCCACCAACGGCCAGACCGTATTCGGACAGGGTGCGGGCTTCCTTGCCAGCCATGGTCGGGTTGTAGTTACCGGCGGTCTGGGCATCGAAGAAGCTGGCACCGAGCACATACGGACCAACCACATAGTTGCCGCCGACGATGTAGGTCAGAGCGTTACGCGCGCCGATCGGCTTCGCCGCGTAACCATCCAGGGTCTGGCCCCATTTCACGTTGGCGCCGAGGGTGACGGCGTCGCTATCGAGGAACAGGCCCTTATAGGTGGTCTGCACGCCAACCTGCATGACCTGCAGTTCGTTGAGGAAGTAGCCAGCCGTGCTGCTGGTGTAAGCACCGCCGGTATAATTAACCGGAGCGCCCTGCAGGTACGAAACGGAGATCTTGTTGGCAAAGCCATCCAGCGACACCGCATACGAAGCGGAGACGTCGAACGTGTTGCGGCGCTCGACAGCCAGATTGGTGCCGGCGAAGGTGCCGCTATAGGAGGTCAGGCCAGCACAGGTTGCATACCCAGCAGTGCCGCCGCCGCAATAGCTGCCATAGCCCTGCTTCAGACCGTTGCTGTTCGGCTCATAAGACGCCATCATGCTGAACTTGCCGCCCAGATAAGGCTCGTCGAAGGCCGGGGAGATCAGCACGACCTTGTTGGTGCCATAAAGCGCGCCCTGGTCGGCATAGGCGAACTCACCCACCTGCGCGCGGGTCGGGATCACATAGTACGGCACGGTATCGGGACCGGCGAACTGGTTGCCGTCACCGAACTGCTCGATCACGCCGACCTGCGACAGGGTGAAGGCGCCATCGGTCTGGCCGATGCGGACATAGCCGTAATCCGGCATGCCAATATAGCCATAAGCGCGGCGGACATACAGGCTGCCGACGTTGTTGTTGACACCCTTATTCGCGGGGGTGAAGGCGGTACGCGTCTCAACCTGCACACCGTAGGCGATACCGTTAACGGTCATCGCGTCGAACCCCGGATAGAGGCGGAATTCGCCGTTGCCGGTCACGGGGTTCAGCTTGCTGCCACCATAGTTGTTAAAGGTGGAACCGAATTCGTTCATACCGGCCTGGAAATAGCCGTTCAGGTGAACAAGGATGGTGCCGGGAGCGACAGGCTTCACCGGCTGGGCGTTCGCATTCCCGGCCGCGGCGAGCAGCGTGCCCATCGAGGCCGCAGTGGCCAGAAGGATTTTGCGCATAAACTTCATCTCCTTTTTTACCAGCAATGCCGGTAGAATTGGTGGTGTAAGAGCCTTCCGGCCCCCAGAACTCAGAGCACCCAGGCATACGCCCCAAGCGTTCGCCCGCCTTAAAACCGCATCCTTCCACGCAAGCAATGCAGGTTTAAGAATTCTTCAGAAAACCGCAGGAGGTGTGGCAAACACGCCACAACTATATTTCATTAGTATGAAATCTGCCGCACGAAAATTGGCGGCCTACCTATAACTATGACAATATTGTGACGATTCATCAAATTGTCACAATACTTCTTATATAGGCTTATGAATAACCTTTGGCACACCGTTTTCCGCAGCTTGAGGCGTTACGGAAAACAAGGCCTCGATTGCCCCCGCACCGGCACAGGAACGCCCCAGGGCACGGATCGTGGCGCCATTAATTCCCCCCAATGCAAATGGAGTTATCGGACGAACCAAACAAGCTAAACGGTGCCAGCCACGGCTGCCGAGCACTTCAGCCCCCGGATGGCTCGCCGTTAAAAAAACGGGAGAGATGAAAACGGCGTCCACTCCCGCCCGGCGGGCACGCACGGCCTGGACGGCATTGTGGACGGAGGCGGTGCGGAGTCCCGGCGGCCTGATCCACCCGGTTTGGCGCCCACCGCGCAGATGCAGCCCCGCCCCCAAAGCCGCCGCCAGCCGGGGATCACCCGCCACCACCAGTGCCAGCCGCCGCGCGCGGCACAGCCTTGCCACCTGTTTGCCCAAGGTCAGGCGGCTGGGTGCGTCGTCATGCCGGAACACCACGCCGCACAGCCCCGGTGGCAACCGCGCGATCACGGCCAGCGGGTCCGGGGCGCGGAGGGAGTCGGTGAAAAACCACAGCGGCGGCAGCTCGTGGCGCTTTACCGAGCGGGCCCAGGCGATTAACCGTGAATCCATGACCGACCCTAGCGCGATTGCCGCCAATCTTGGAACCGTGCGCGCCCATATCGCCGCCGCCGCCCGCAAGGCCGGGCGGGACCCGGCGGAGATCACGCTGATCGCGGTGAGCAAAACCCACCCCAAGGACGCCGTGCTGGCCGCCATGGCCGCCGGGCAAACCGTGTTCGGCGAGAACCGGGTGCAGGAGGCGGAGGAGAAATTCCCCCTCCCCGGCGCCAAGCTGCACCTCATCGGCGGATTGCAGACCAACAAGGCCGCCCAGGCCGTGCGCCTGGCCGACAGTATCGACAGCCTGGACCGGGTGAAGCTGGCCGATGCCATCGAGCACGCCGCCCAAGCCGAGGGCCGCCTGCCCGAGTTGCTGGTGCAGGTGAATATCGGCGACGAGCCGCAGAAATCCGGCGTGCCGACCGCCGAGGCCGATGCCTTCATCCGCGCCATGCGCGCGCGTTTCAAGGAGAAGCTGACCGGGCTGATGTGCATCCCGCCCGTGGAGGTGGACCCGCTGCCCTACTTCAAGCGCCTCGCCGCCATGGCAGACGAACACGGACTGGCCGTGCGCTCGATGGGCATGTCCGCGGATTACGAGGCGGCCATCGCCGCCGGGGCCACGCATATCCGTGTCGGCACCGCGATTTTCGGCGCGCGGGAAGCGCCCGTCTAACACCCGGATTATCAAATAATTCTCAAGGTGAAAGCCTGAATCTCACGATTCCGGGCTGGGCGTGGCGGTGGTTTCGCTGTATCTGCGTGGCCCTAATCTTTCAGGTTTTGGAGATGCTCTTCCGGTGATCAGATTATCGGTCCCGTTCCGTCAGGCATTGTCCCGCCTCAGCTTCCCGCTCATGCTGGCCGCCTCGCTCGGCACGGTGTTGATCGGCCGCGCGGACCCCAATGTCTCCGACCGCGTGCGCGCCGGGATCGACGATCTGCTGGCCCCGCTTTACCACGCCGTTTCCGGCCCGATTCAGGCCGCCGAGCACGGCACGGGCGCCATCGGCCATCTCTTCGCGCTGAGCCAGGAGAACGCGCAGCTGCGCGAGCAGAACGCCGAGCTGCTGCAATGGCAGGAGGTGGCGATGGCGCTACAGGCCCAAAACAACGCGCTGAAGGCGTCGCTGAACTACGTGCCCTCGCCCACGCCGCAATTCTCCACCGGCGAGGTGGCGGCGGATCTGGGCGGGGTATATGCGCGCTCGGTGCTGGTGCTGGTGCCGCCCGCGGACGGCAACACACAAAGCCTGGTGGGCGCGGTGGCCATGGATGGCCGCGGCGTCGCCGGGCGTGTGGTGGAGGCGGGCGAACGCTCGGCCCGCGTGTTGCTCATCACCGACATCAATAGCCGCATACCCGTGGCGCTCGGGGCCAGCGGCGCTCCGGCGCTGATGGCGGGCAATAACGGGCCCGACCCATCGCTGCTCTATTGGGCGCCGGGCCAGCCCCCCGCCGAGGGCGCGATGGTCCTTACCTCCGCGCAAGGCGGGGCGTTTCCGCCCGGCCTGCCGGTGGGCGTCGTGCATTACGATGCGCAGAACAACCCGGTGGTGCTGCCGCTCGCCAGCCTCGACGCGCTGCGCCTGCTGCGGCTGTTCAGCTACCCGGACAATCTGCCCGAGCTGACGCCGATCCCACACACCAAGCCTGACTCCAAACCTGCCGCGAAAGCGCATTCGCGGAAACACTGACCCATGGTGCAAGGCCCCGCCCTGCGCCGCCCGCTCACGTTATGGCGGCGGCTCGATACCGCGTCCCGCTGGGCGTTCCCCGGCTTCATGCTGGTGCTGGGGCTCATCGTCATCGGCATGCCGTTCGGCCTGCCCAATCAGGCGGCGCTGCGCCCGGTCTATGCCATGGCCTGCGTGTATTTCTGGTCGCTTTACCGCCCGGCCTCACTGCCCACCCCGCTCGTGGCCCTGTGCGGCGTACTGCTGGACCTGCTCGGCCTCTCGCCGCTCGGGCTCTGGGCCGTGATCCTGCTGCTGCTGCAACTCGCCACCATCGCGGCGCGGCGGCGCTTGGCCCCGGCACGGTTCATCGTCACCTGGGGGGCCTTTACCGGCTTCGCCATCATCGCCGCCGGGCTGGCCTGGGCCGCGCAATCGCTGCTGGAGCTGCGCCTGCTGCCCGCAACACCCGTGCTGTGGGAGAGTCTGTTCGCCGCCGGGCTGTATCCGCTGCTGGCAAGGCTGCTGATCCGCGCTCACCGCACCGCCGCCGCCGTGGAGCTGGCATGAGGCGCGCCGCCAAGGACCGCTCGGCCTTCAGCCGCCGCGCGCTGCTCATCGGCGCGGGACAGGGCGCGGTGTTCGCGGGCATCGCGGGCAAGCTATACAACCTGCAGGTCACGCAGCACGGCAAATACGCCCTGCTGGCCGAGCAAAACTCCATCTCCGAGCGGCTGGTCGCGCCCGAGCGCGGGCTGATCACGGACCGGTTCGGCACCATCCTGGCCGGGAACCAACAGCACTGGCGCGCACTGTTCATGCAGGCCTTAGCCCCGGAGCCGCAGGCGGTGCTGGAGAATTTCTACAAGCTGGTCCCGCTCTCGGACGATGAGAAGGCCCGCATAACCCAGGATCTCCAGGACCGCCCCGGCTATATCCCGGTGCTGCTGAAGGACTGGCTGGACTGGCCGGACATGGCGGCGATAGAGGTGAACACCCCCAATTTGCCGGGGATCGTGGTCGAGGCCGGAGCCTCGCGCATCTACCCGCTGGGGCCCACGGCGGCGCATGTGGTCGGCTATGTCGGCCGCCCGAACCAGAACGAGGCCAAAACCGACCCGGTACTTTCTTTGCCCGGAATGCGCGTGGGCCGCACCGGGGCCGAGGACGCGCAGGACGGCCCGCTGCGCGGCGCCCCCGGCTTCGTGCAGACGGAAACCAACGTGCATGGCGAGGTGGTGCGCGAGGTGGCGCATGACAACGGCACGCCAGGCCAGACGGTAACGCTCGGCCTGGATGCTGGTTTACAGAACCTCGCCGTGCAGGGCTTGGCCGGCAATGCCGGGGCGGTGGTGATGCTGGACGCCACCAATGGCGAGATCCTGGCCATGGCCAGCACCCCGGCCTTCGACCCCGCGCTGTTCGACAGGGGCGTGCCCTCCGCCACCTGGGCGGGCTGGATGGCCGATGCCAAGCACCCGTTGCAGAACAAGGCGACCTCCGGCCTGTTTGCCCCCGGCTCCACCTTCAAGCCCACCGTGGCGCTGGCGGCGATGAAGGCGGGCCTGTTGAGCGCCGACACCATCCTCACCTGCCCTGGCTCCTTCACTCTCGGCAACCATGTGTTCTGGTGCGACAACCACGTCGCCCACGGCTCCATCAACGTGACCCAGGCGCTCACCGTGAGCTGCGACGTGTTCTTCTATCAGGTCGCGCTGATGGCCGGCATCGACAAAATCGCCGACATGGCGGCAACGCTCGGTCTGGGCACGGATCTCGGGGCCGATCTGCCGCATGTCTCCCCCGGCCTCGTGCCCACGCTGGAATGGGCGCGGTCCAAGAACATCCATTGGGCCCAGGGCAATACCGTGGTGCAAGGCATCGGCCAGGGCTACACCCAGCTCACCCCGCTGGCGCTGGCCACCATGATGGCGCGCATCGCCACCGGCACCGCCGTGGGGCCGCATATCACCCGCCGCGTGGGCGGGGTGCTGCAAACCGGCGCCGCCCCCACCGACTGGCCAGCCCTGAACGTGGACGACCGGGATCTCGCCACCATCCGCCAGGCGATGTTCGACGTGGTGAACACGCCGCGAGGCACGGCCTATGCCTCGCGCCTGCAACTGCCCAACGCGCAGATGGCAGGCAAGACCGGCACCGCCCAGGTGCACAACAACAGCGCCGCCGAGAAGCAGAAGAACTTCAACGACATGACCATGGCCTGGGAGCAGCGCCCGAACGCGCTGTTCATTGGCTTCGCGCCGTATGACAACCCGCGTTACGCCATCGCCGTGGTGGTGGAGCATGGAAATTTCGGCGCGCAGGCCGCCGCGCCCATCGCCCAGGCGATGATGACTTACGCCATCCAGCACGACCCATCCGGGCGCGACACGCCGCTGACCCAGCCGCTGCAATCCACCACCCCCGCACTGCCGGTGAACAACACATGATGCTGGATAACAGCCTCGCCTTGCGCCGCCCCTTCCGCGACCGCTCCTTCGGCGTGGTGCGCAAGCTCGCGCGCGTGAACTGGCTGTTCGTGCTCTGCGTCTGCCTGCTCGCGGGCGTGGGGTACACGGCGCTGTACTCCGCCGCGGGGGGTAGCCCGCAACCTTACGCGCAGAGCCAGATCATCCGCTTCTTCGGCATGCTGGTGATGATGCTCGGCATCGCCATGGTGGATATCCGGTTCATCGCCAAGCTCTCCTGGCCGGCCTATGGCGTTGGCATATTGCTGCTGGTGGTGGTGATGCTGGCGGGGCATACCGGGCTGGGGGCCAAGCGCTGGATCGATCTCGGGCCGATCGAGATCCAGCCGAGCGAACTGATGAAGCTCTTCCTGGCCATGGCGCTGGCCTCCTATTTCCAGCGCGCCACGCCGGAGCAAACCGGCAGCCTGCTCTACGTGGCCCCCATGGCCCTGGCGGTGCTCATCCCCGTCGGGCTGATTCTGAAGGAGCCGAATCTCGGCACGGCGGTGATCACCGGCACCATCGGGGCGATGGTGATGCTGGGGGCCGGAGTGCGCTGGTGGTGGTTCGCCATCATCGTCGCCATCATCGCGGTCTCCGCCCCGGTGCTGTACCACCATCTGCACGACTACCAAAAAGCCCGCATCGACACCTTCCTCAACCCCGGCGCGGACCCGCTGGGGGCGGGGTACAACATCATTCAGAGCAAGATCGCGCTGGGCTCGGGTGGATTCTTCGGCCAGGGCTATCTGCACGGCACGCAGAACCAGCTCAACTTCCTACCCGAGAAGCAGACGGATTTTGTCTTCACCATCATCGCCGAGGAGTTCGGCTATCTCGGAAGCCTTGCGGTGCTGGGGCTGCTGTTTTCCATCGTGGCGCTGGCGCTCTACACCGCCGTTACCTGCTCGCACGCCTATGGGCGGCTGGTGGCGCTGGGCATCGGCACCAATTTCTTCCTGTACTGCTTCGTCAACCTCTCCATGGTGATGGGCCTCATCCCCGTGGGCGGCGTTCCCATCCCGCTCATCTCCTATGGTGGCTCGGCGCTTACCGCCGTGATGCTCGGCTTTGGCGTGCTGCAATCCATCCATGTCCACCGCGACGTGACCTTCGCCTCGCCTGACGATCTGTAATGGCGTTCCTGGTTTTCGATTCCGGTATCGGCGGGCTCGGCGTGGCGCGGGAATTGCGGCGCCTGGAACCGGCGCAGGGGCTGATCTACCTCGCCGATAACGGCTTCTTCCCCTATGGCGAAAAACCGGACGAGGTGCTGCTGCCGCATATCGTCGAGGTGATCGGCAAGGCCATTGCCGCCTTCTCGCCCCAAGCCGTGGTGGTGGCCTGCAATACCGCCAGCACCATCGCCCTGCCTGCTTTGCGCGCGGCGTACAGCCTACCCATCATCGGCTGCGTGCCGCCGGTGAAACCCGCCGCCGCCGCCAGTACCAGCAAGACCATCGGCGTGCTCGCCACCGCCGCCACTGTGCGCAGGCCCTATTTAAGCGGGCTGATCGAAGCCTTCGCGCCGGGCTGCAACGTGCTCTCGCTGGGCACTCCGGCTTTGGCCGAGTTGGCGGAGCGCAAATTCCGGGGCGAGGCGGTGGATGTGGAGGCGGCCATCGCGCCGCTGTTCCGGCAGGAGGGTGGCCAGCATATCGACGCCATCGCCCTGGGCTGCACGCATTATACCTTCCTGCAGCCTGAATTCCTGACCCTGCGGCCGGACATCTCCTGGTTCGACCCGGCTTTGCCCGTGGCGCGGCACACGTTGCGCGTCACCGGCGACCTAACCCCCGGCAAAAACCAGAACGCGGGCACGGCTTTTTTTACCGGCGAGGTTTTGTCCCCCGCCCTGCTCGCGCCGTTCGGGTTTACTGGCGCAGGAACATTCCCACCGTAAGCGCCGTGCCGATGCAGGCCACGGCGATGCGCAGCACATTCATCGGCGCGCGGCGCAGGATGGCGACGCCAAGATAACCGCCCGCGATAGCGGTAACACCCTGGTCCAGCACCAGCCCCCAGTCGATATGCCCACGCGCGACGAAAATGACCACGGCGGCGACATTCATCACCCCGGAGAGCACATTCTTGGTGGCCCCAGCATTGCGCACGGCAAGCCCCGCCGCCGTGAGCGCCGCCAGCATGAGGATGCCGATACCGCCGCCAAAATAGCCGCCATACACGGCGATGACGAACTGGATGGCGATGGCAACGGGTGCTGGCAAAGCTGGTGGCGCGCCTTCCTCACGCTTCTTGGCGAAGAAATTGCCCCATACGAACACCACCGTGGCGAACATGATCAGCCATGGCACCAGATGGGTGAAAATGCTGACCGGCGTTTCCAGCAGCAGCACCGCGCCGATGGCCCCGCCAATGACGCTGACGATGAACAACGTGCGCAGCGAGAGCCCGGCGGCTCCGCCAGCCATGCCGCGCCCAGCCCAGCCCATCGTCACCTGCGACGGGAACAGCGCGATGGTGGAGTTGATATTGGCCGCGCGTGGGTCCAACCCCGCGAAGAGCAGGGCCGGAAAGGTAAGGAAGGAGCCACCCCCGGCAATGGCGTTCTGGGCACCCGCCAGAAACCCGGCCACACCGACGAGGATATAGCCCCACATCACACGAGCGCCTTCAGCTCTTCGGCGGGCGGCCGCGCGCCCATGCGCGAGATGGCCAGCGCCGCCGCCTTCGCGCCCAGCGCCCCGGCATCTGCCAAGCTGGCGCCACGCGTATAGGCGGCCAGGAACCCGGCGGCATAGGCATCGCCCGCGCCTGTGGTGTCCACCACCTGCACCGGCACGGCGGGTATAATCGCACGCTCGCCGCCACGAATGATCAGGCTGCCGTTCTCGCTCCGCGTCAGCACGGCGAGCTTCACGTCTTGCGCCGCCTGGTAGGCGGCAACGGCGAAGTCGGAGCTTTGGTACAGGCTGCACACCTCGGCCTCGTTGGCGAAGAGGATGTCCACGCCCTCGGCGATCAGGCGGCGGAAGCCGTCGCGGTGACGGTCCACGCAGAACGCATCGGAGAGGGAGAGCGCGGTCTGCCGCCCCGCCGCGCGGGCCATCTTCGCCGCTTCGGTAAAGGCCGTCTGGGCCGCCGGGGGGTCGAACAGGTAGCCCTCGAGATAGGTGACGGCGGAGGCGGCGATCACCGTCTCGTCGAGGTCGTGCAGCGCGAACTCGCCGCCAGCGCCCAGATAGGTGTTCATCGTGCGCTGGCCATCGGGGGTCACGAGGATGAGGCAGCGCGCGGTGGGGATGGCGGCGGTGAGCGGCGGGGTGGCGTAATGCACGCCATGGGCGCCGATCTCGCGGCGGAACACCTCGCCCATTTCATCCGCTCCGACCTTGCCAAGGAACGCCGCGCGCGCGCCAAGTGCCGCCGCCACGGCGCAGGAATTGGCCACCGAGCCGCCCGAAGCCGTGACCCCGCCCGCCATCGCGGCGGTGAGCTTCGTCGCGGTATCCGCGTCGATCAGCGACATCGCGCCCTTGGGCATGTCGTGCCGATTTAAAAAATCGTCATTCGTGGGGAGCAGGTAATCGACGATGGCATTGCCAATGCCGGTGATATCGAAGCGCGTGGCGGACATTTTAGCCTGTCTCCCAAGGGTTTGCTGCCTCGCGGCGTTAGCATCCAACATGGCTTTACCGCAAATCCGCGCGGGGAAGTTCAGGTTGTGAGGCGCCGATGGTCCGTGCTACGCGCCTTGGGAATGATACGGAAGAGCCCTGGAGTGTTCGTGTTCAACAAGCGCAAGACCGAAGAGCCCAAACCGGCCGTGACCACTACTCCGGCCATGACCACCACGCAGGCTGAAACCACCACGCCCGCCACCACGGATGAAACCGTGGCCGCCAGCGCCTATGTTCCCCCTTACTTCAAGGAGCCTGCCATGGCCCGCTCACCCTTCGCGCCGCCCCCCATTCCCACCACCCCGGCAGCGCCCGCCGCGCCCCAGCCCGTATCCCGCCCGGCCACGATGAGCGGCCACGCCACGCGCGAGCCCGCCGAGCGCCGCACCCTGGTGGTGGGCCGCGGCATCAGCGTGCAGGGCACCGTGCAGGATGCCGAGCGCTTGGTCGTGGAGGGCACTGTGGAGGCCAACACCATCAACGGGCTGGCCGAACTCTCCATCGCCCAAGGTGGCATTTTCAAAGGTGAGGTCGAGGTGGACGAGGCCGAGGTTGCCGGCACCATCGACGGCACCATCATCGCCCGGCAGACGCTGATCGTGCGTGGCAGCGGCCGCGTGCTGGGCACCGCGCGCTGCCGCCGCCTGCAGGTGGAAGATGGTGGGCAGATCACCGGCCGGATTGAGATGCTGGGCGACAGCCCGATCTCCTCTTCCTCCTCCGAGGCCTGAAAACGAAAAGGGGGCCAAACGGCCCCCTTTTATTTACCCAGCCCTTCCAGGCGCCGGATTACTGCGCAAGGCGCGAGTTGATCGGCATCTGCGCGAGGTCGGCCTCAACCTGGTCGAGCTTGGTCTTGCTCAGACGCCCGCCGGAAAGAGAGGCGATCTGCGAGAGGCTCATATCCGAGAACAGCATATAGCTCGGGCTGGACATCAGCCCCGGCATGTCGCGCGCCAGCACTGCCTTGCCATTCGGGTTGGCGGCGATCTTCTCCACCGGGGTATCCAGCGAGAAATGCTCGACCAACGCCGAAGCGCCGCCCACTTGCTGCGGCGCCAGCGAGGCAGCCTTCTCCTGACTGCAACCGGTAAGAAGCGCAATGCTCGTCAGCATCGCGGTAATTCCTATTTGCCGATGCATTCTGTACATCATGGCGACCTTCCCTCAACGGACAGCCAATCTGGGCTATCCTGACGTAAAGTACAGCCCCAACCGGATAATTGAAACAAGAATCTGCACTGCGGTGCAGCGAGCACGTGCGCCACAAAGGATTTGTGACTGGCGGCGGAAGGGGAGTTGCGCCATGCTGGCCGCAACGGCGAATGAGGAAACGCCGTGCGGACACTGAAACATAAAGGCATAAGCAAATCCGATGACGCCGCCGCTAACCCCTTTCAGGACCACAAAAAAATGAATGGCGCCGAGAGTCTCGTCCACACCCTGCTGCAAGCCGGAATCGATACGGTTTTCGCCAATCCAGGCACCAGCGAGATGCATTTCGTCGCGGCGCTCGACCGGATCCCCGGGATTCGTTGCATTTTATGCCTCGATGAAACTATCGTGACTGGTGCGGCGGACGCCTATTACCGCATGACCGGCAAGCCCGCCGCCACGCTGCTGCACTGCGGCCCGGGTCTCGCGAACGGCGTGGCCAACCTGCACAATGCGCGCCGCGCACGCTCGGGCGTCGTCAACATCGTCGGCGACCAAGCGACATATCACCGCCCGCTGGATGCGCCGCTGACCTCGGATGTCGAGGGCATCGCGACCCCGGTAAGCGCCTTCATCCACCGCGCCACCTCTGCCGCCACGGTGGGAGCGGACACCGCCGCCGCCATCGCCGCCGCGCGCGGCTTTCCCGGGCGAGTCGCCACGCTGATCCTGCCCGCCGACACGGCCTGGGAAGACGGCGGCGTGGTGGTTGCCCCCCTGGCCCATGACGGGCCGGAAGCGGTGGCGGAAGAAAGCATCGAACAAGCGGCGGCGCTGCTGCGCAACGGCAAGCCGACCATGCTGCTGGTCGGCGGGCAGGCGCTCGGCGAGGTGCCGATGCGCATGGCCTGGAGTATCACCCGCCAGACTGGCGCCAAGCTGCTGGCCGAACGCTCCCCCGCAAGGCTGGCGCGCGGGCGCGGGCGGGTGCCGGTGGAGCGCGTACCCTACCCCATCGACCAGGGGCACGCCGCCTTTACCGGGGTGGAGCAGCTCATTCTCGTCAACACCCCGCCGCCGGTGTCCTTCTTCGCCTATCCGGGCAAGCGCGGAGAACTCCAGCCCGAGGGCTGCGAGATCTTCATCCTCAGCACCCCGGAGCAGGATGGCGCGACCGCGCTGGCGGTGCTTGCGCAGCTTCTAGGCGCGCCCGAGGTTCCACCCGCCGATCCCGGCCCGCGCCCGGAATGCCCGCAAGGGAAAGTCACCCCCGAGGGCGTGGCGCAGACCCTCGCCGCCGTGATGCCCGAGCAGTCGATCATCATCGACGAAGCCATCTCCTTCGGGCGCGGCTTCTACCCCGGCACCCGCGCTGCCCCGCCGCATGATTGGCTGATGCTGGTTGGCGGTGCCATTGGCGAAGGCATCCCCCTGGCCGTGGGCGCGGCGGTGGGCGCGCCGGGGCGGCGGGTCATCGCTTTGCAGGCGGATGGCTCGGCCATGTACAGCCTCTCCGGGCTATGGACCCAGGCGCGAGAGAGGCTGGATGTGACCACCATCATCATCTCCAACCGCAAATACGCGATATTGCTCGGCGAGCTGGCGGGCGTGGGTGCCAACCCCGGCCGCACGGCGCTGGACATGATGGACCTGACTAATCCATCGCTGGACTGGGTCCAACTCGCGGGCGGAATGGGCGTGGAAGCGGCGCGGGCCGAGACGCTGGAACAGCTCGGCGAGCTGCTGACGGCGAGCGTCGCCCGCCCCGGCCCGTTCCTGATCGAGCTGCTGGTTTAACCGGCGCGCAGCACCTCGATCCGCTCCCAAATAGCGGCGGCGAGGTTGAGATTGTCGAACCGCGCGATCTGCTGCAGCCCAGTGGGCGAGGTGACGTTGATCTCGGTGAGATAGCCGCCGATCACGTCGATGCCCGTGAACAGCAGCCCCTGGGCCTTCAGCGTCGGACCGATGGCGGCGCAGATTTCGTGCTCGCGCTCGGTCAGCTTCGTCGGCTCCGGCGTGCCGCCCGCATGCATGTTGGAGCGTGAATCGCCCTCGGCGGGGACGCGGTTGATCGCGCCGAGCGGCTCGCCGTCGATGAGAATGATGCGCTTGTCCCCCTGGCGCACGGCGGCCTCGTAGCGCTGCACCATCAGCGGCTCGCGCGAGGCGGCGAAGAACATGTCCAGCAGTGAGCCGAGATTCTCGTCGTCCGGCTTGATGCGGAACACGCCGATGCCGCCATTGCCGAAGAGCGGCTTGACGATGATGTCCTTATGCTCGGCGCGGAAGGCGCGGATGGACTCGCGGTCCCAGGTGACGAGGGTGGGCGGCATCAACTCGGGGAAATGCATCACCAGCAGCTTTTCCGGCGCGTTGCGCACAGCCACCGGGTTGTTCACCACCAGCGTCTTGGGGTGGATATGCTCCAGCATATGGGTGGCGGTGATGTAGGCCATGTCGAAGGGCGGGTCCTGGCGCATCAGCACCACATCCATGTCGGCGAGCTCGATCAGCGTTTCTTCGCCGAAGGTGTAATGCGCGCCATGCACGGCCTGCACCGTCACCGGCTTCACCCGGGCTTTCAGGCGCGCGCCGTCCAGCCACATATGCGGCACCTCGTAATGCCAGAGCTGATGGCCGCGCGACTGGGCCTCCAGCATCAGGGCGAAGGTGGAGTCCCCGGTGATGTCGATGCTGTGCAGAGGGTCCATCTGCACCGCGATTTTCAGAGATTTCATAGCATCCTCAAGCCGTTTGGCATGAGGCTATCAGGACGCGGCCGGACGCTCCAGAGCCGCGGCGGTCAGGCCACGGGCGGCAAGGCTCTGCATGCAGCTCACGGGGTCGCCGTTATCCGGCACAGCGGCGGAAACACGGGGGGTGCCGCTCGCATCGGGGTAGAGAAACACATCCAACCCGCAGACCGGAGAATGGTAGAGCCAGACCTGAGCGGAACCATCCACACGGCGCAGCACAGGCTGGCCGAAATCGGCGTTCAACACCTGCGGCGTGGAGCCGACAAGCCCTTTCACGGAGGAAGGAATCGAGAGGCCGGAATCGGCCAGCTGAGGAGTCGAAGTTGCACAACCAGCCAGTGCGAGGAGCCCGCCAGCCAGGGTCAGAAATCGAAAGTTTGCCCGCTGCGCCATGCAACTCCGGAAGGCCAAGGTCGTGCCTCGCCAATAACAAACAGTAACGGCGTTGTCAGGGGGGCACCGGGGGAATCCGGCAAATTTAATGCTACGGCGCATGATTAATTTGGTTAACTTGTCACAATCATTACCGCACTCCGCCTTATTCGTGCCTTTGTTACAGTGGAATGTGCCGGACATGGACAAACGGTCCAAGATTTAAAAGACTAACGGAGCCTGACGATGCCTGCCAATATGCTGAAGATCGAAGCCGAACTTCGCAACGCCGTGATCGACCGCCTGATCGCCGCGTCTTTGCGCGACGGCAAGCCGGCTCGCGAGGCGACCCTGGAACGCTGGCGCGCCCTGGGCCAGTCCGCCGCCCGTAACGGCGACTCCGCTACCGTCTGACCTCCGCCCCGGGCGGACCGGCCCCGGGAAGATATCTCCGGCAAGAATTGAGTGCGCGCCACTGGCATACATATATTGATGCCCGTGGCGCATTGAAGCGCCAGACATGCCTAGGAGATTTATATGCAGCCGCAAGCCGGTCAGGGATTTCCCTTTACACTTACCGATAGCGAATGGCGCACGCGCTTAACGCCCGAGCAATATGCGGTGCTGCGCGGCCATGCCACGGAACGGCCCGGCAGTTGCGCGCTCAACCACGAGAAGCGCCCAGGCCGATTCTCCTGCGCCGGCTGCGGCCAAGTGCTGTTCGTTTCCAACACTAAATTCGAGAGCGGTACCGGCTGGCCGAGCTTCAACGACCCGGTTGAAGGCGCGCTTGCCACCACTGTGGACCGCAGCCACGGCATGCTCCGCACCGAGGTGCATTGCAGCCGCTGCGGCGGGCATCTTGGCCATGTGTTCGAGGACGGCCCGCCCCCCACCTATCTGCGCTACTGCATCAACGGCGTGGCGATGAATTTTACCCCGGCGGAATAGCCGGCAACAAAAAGCCCGCCCTGCTTACACAGGGCGGGCTTTTTTGAACCGTCGGCCTATTAGCTGTACTTAATATAGGTAAGGACGCCGTTCGCGCCATTCATGGTGTCGCTGGAGATATGCGAGGCGCTGACACCCTTGAGCAGAATGGTCGTGCCGTCATTGAGAACGACATCGGTGCCGCCGCTGGGGCCGATTGCACTGGCGATGGTGTAGATCGACGTATCGCTCGTGTTCCCCAGCGTCGCATCGGTGAGGAAGATCGTGCTGTTGGCACCAAAATTCGTGATGGTCAGCGAGCTGCCGCCGGTGGTCAGGCTGCCAGAGTTGCTGCCGACGACGTCGTACAGGTTGTACGAGCCAGTGGCGGTGGAGCCGGTGATGGTTTCACCATTGGTGTTACCGATGATGAAGGACTGCACACCGGAGCCGCTGGTGGAGACCACACCGGAAGCGGTGACCTGACCGATACCCACGTAGTTGAGGCCGATCTGGAAAATATTGGCGCCGGAAGTGCTGGAGCCGATCAGGGTTTCGAGGCCCGTGCCACCGTACAGATCGTTGGAGGCGCCGTTACCGACGAGGGTATCGCCCGTGCCGCCGCCCTGCAGGGTAACCGCACCGGAGCCGCCGATCAGCGAGTTGTTGCCGGCGCGGCCGCCAACGTAGAAGCCGCCGCCAGCACCCGCGTTCACGGTGACGGAGTTCGGCGCGAAGATCGAACCGCCGCCGGACGTGGTGTACGAACCGGAATACACCGTCTGCGCCTGGGTGGAGCTGTTGATGAAGAGCAGGTTGCCACCAGCGTTCTGCAGGAAGACCACGCTGCCCTGCGCGCTTTCGCTCGCGGTGACGCTGGCAACATCGGAACCGCCGACGAAGATCGTCGTGGTGGCATTACCTGCGGCGTTGACAACCTCGTTACCGCCGATGCCGTTGAAGGTCACGGTATCGTTGCCAGCGCTGTACACCGTGTCGCTGGCGTTCGCGGCGGAGACATAAATGGAGTTGTTGCCGCCTGCGGCAACGATGGAAGCGGAGCCGCCAGTGCTCTGGTTGTAGGTGACGTTGCTGTCGGCACCGAACAGGGCGAACTTGGTGGTGCCGTTGCCGGTGAGGGTCACATTGCCGGGGGCCTGAACCATAACGTCGGTAATGCCGCTGCCAACGGTATAAGCGCCGCTCACGGTGCCGCCGGTCACGCTGCCGGTGGAGTCGGTGTTGGTGAACTCCTCGAAGGAGCCGGCAACCGAGGAGGGAACCGAGGAGAAGTCGGAGCCCCCAGCAATATCATTGTTCTCGAAGCCGTAAGCGCCGCCCTGGATCGAGGTGGTCAGGGAGACCAGGTAGTTCTGTAACAGCTCGTTGAGGGACCCCGATGTCGAGGTGGTGCCCAAAAAGCTCGAGGGCACGGAGACAATCCCTGCCTGGGAATTGAACGCGCCGCCAATCGTAAGTGAAGCTGCCATCTCTTAAGTCGTCCTTACTGCCGCAGGTGATCGCTATTACCGGCTATTTATCTTATGCAGTGCAGCAAACGCAAGAAAAAATCCACTTCCCGGATTATTGAATCTTCATCAGAAAAAAGGGCGAAAAATCAAAACCGTTTAAAAAAGGTATAAAATAATCTATGATCTGCGTTTTTTTATAAAAAAATATATTTATTCATAAATTTTATACAGACCAACCACGCAAAATCATGCCGTTGATATTTAAAAAGGAACAAAATTGTCTGTTATGCTGCCCCACTCTACCGCCCGCCACCCGCCTCAAGCAAAAACGGGCAATTGTTTTACGAGTTTGGTGCCGTATCCGTACAATATCCACGTTATTCAGGCGTCACGCAGAAAATTTGTCACAGAGTTGTTATATGAACGGCATGTTTAAAAAACATTACTCACCAGACATCTCCTTGCGCCGCCTGTCCAACTCTTCACTGTAGCGGCGCAGGGCGTATTGCTCGGTAAGCACCCCGAGTACCCGGCGGGTCTCCGCCCCATCGACCACGGCCAGGGCGTCGGCCTCGGCCGTCTCGAACATGGCCAGAGCCTCCTTCACGTTCATCCCCGGCAGCAAAAAATGCTCGCCATGGTGCAGGATGGCCGCCACGGTCAAACTTTCCCCATTCATCGCGGCGGCTTCCGGCGGGTAGACGATGCCAGCGTAGCGGCCGGTCTCGTCCGTCACCACCACGCGCTGGGTGGCGCCCAGCGGCACATCCTGGCGGAAGGCGGCTAGGCTCATCCGTGCCTGCACGGTAACGGTGGCGGGGCGCATCATCCGCCCGACAGTAAGGGAGTGAATCCAGCCGACATCCACGGCGGAACGGATATTCTCGCCGCGCAGATGAAAACGCCAGGTGGCGAAGGAGTAGCCGAACAGCCGCCGCACGGTGATGGTGGCGGCGATGGAGGCGGCCAGCACCGCCATGGTCACGGCGAAATTCTGCGTGCTCTCCAAGGCCAGGAAGGTCATGGTCATCGGCCCGCCGACAATGGCGCTGGCCAGCCCGCTCATGCCCACCACGGCATAGAAGCCCGCGGGCATGTAAGCCACGAAAGGCATGACACCACAGATGCCCGCGAACACCTTGCCGAACAGCGCGCCCAGGAACAGCGAGGCGAAGAACAGGCCGCCCCGGAACCCTGCGCCGATGGAGAACGCCGAGGCGACCGCCTTGGCCACCAGAATCCCCAGCACAACGAGGAAGGGGAAACTAAAATCTATATAAGTATGCAGGGCCGAATGGCCCGAGGACATCGCCTTGGGCGTGACAATGCCAAACACCCCCACCACCAGCCCGCCCAGCATGGGCCGCCCCCATAGCGGAATGCGCGAGCGGCGGAAGGCGGCCTCCACCAGCGTGACGCCGCGCATGATGACAATGCCGCCAATACCGCAGGCCACACCCTCGACCAGCACGATGCCATATTCATCATGCGGCACATCCAACGGCAGCAGCACATTGAGCGGCGGCGAGGCGAAGCCCAGGATCTGCACGGTAAGCGTGCCCGCAAGCGCCGCCAGCACCACAAAGGGCAGCGTGGCGATGGAATAGATGCCGATGACCAGCTCGATACCGTAAAACGCGCCGCAGAGCGGGGCGTTGAACGCACCGCCGATGGCCGCCGCCGCGCCACAGCCCACCAGCACGCGCAGATCATTGCGCCGCAGCCGGAAATTCCGGCCCACCCAGGAGGCTATGCCCGAGCCGAGCTGGGCATAGCCCGCCTCCATGCCCACCGATGCCCCGACACCATTGGACCAGGCCGTCTGCACCGCGACGATCAGCGAGTCCCGCAGCGACATTCGCCCGCCATAGAGGGCGTTGGCCTCGATCGGGTCGACCAGATGATGGGTCCGCAGCCGCGCCAGCACCGCCATGGACAACCCCAGCACCAACCCACCCAGCACCGGCACGGCCAAGGCCCGCACTGGGTCCAGCGCCTTGGACTCCGAAAGCCCCTGCCCCGGCGGCAGATGAAACAGCACGGTATGCATCATCGTGGTGATGAAATTGATCACCACGACACCAAAGCCGCCGAACACGCCAACCACCGTGGCCAGCAGCGCCAGCCAGACCTCGTCGGCCCGCACCAGCGCACGCAGCAGCTTCGGCGCCTGCAAAAGCGATGAGGTTGCGGAACGGTCGCTCACGCCCTCACTGTTGCCACGCCCCGGCATGGGGTAACAAGCGCCCATGCCGGTTTTTTCTGCGCCTCCGCCGCCACTGCGGGACATCATCAAAGCTTTCGACCTCAGGGCCGACAAATCCCTCGGCCAGCACTTCTTGCTGGAGCCTGATCTGCTGGCGCGCATCGCCGCCGCCGCAGGGGACCTCAGCGGAGTAAATGTGGTGGAGGTCGGACCCGGCCCAGGCGGGCTGACCCGCGCGCTGTTGGGCACCGGGGCGGCGCATGTCACCGCCATCGAGTACGATCCGCGCGCCGTGGCGGCGATCACCGCACTGGCCCAGCTCACCGACCGGCTGACGATCCTGCACACCGACGCGATGCAGGCGGACATCCCGGCGCTGGTGCCCGCGCCGCGCGCCATCGTCGCCAACCTGCCTTATAATATAGGCACGCTGCTGCTGGTGCGCTGGCTGGAGCAGGCGGCGGCATATCAGTCCATGACGCTGATGTTCCAGCTTGAGGTGGCCGAGCGCATCTGCGCCGCGCCGGATACCAGCGCCTATGGGCGGATTTCCGTGCTCAGCCAGTGGCTGTGCGACGTGACGATGCAGATGCACATCCCCGCCGGGGCCTTCGCCCCGCCGCCGAAAGTGGAGTCGGCGCTGGTGCGGCTGGTGCCCAAGCCCGAGCAGCCCTCGCGCCGGGAGCTGAAGGCCATGGAGCGGCTGACAGCGGCGGCCTTCGGCCAGCGGCGCAAGATGCTGCGCGGCGCGCTGAAAAGCCTGGGCGGGGCGGAATTGCTGGAGGCGGCGGGGATCGACCCACAGCGCCGGGCGGAGACGCTGAGCGTGGTGGAGTTTTGCACCCTGCTGCGGACGCTGTTGGAGCGGGAGGGGGCGTAAGAGGAGTTACGCTTTGGGAAGCGCTGACATTTTGTTTAGGAGTTGCCGGTAAAGCGAGCTTATGCCGTGAGCTGAGGTTGTCGCGTGAATCCTAAGTTATGCGACAATCCTGATTTAGGTAAAAAACGACCCATAGCGGACGTTAATAAGAGAGCGATTTAGCGCTGTTTCGTTGTTGGATCTGCACGAAGGCGAGTCAACAAATCGTCACAAGCCAACGCCTCTCTACCAAACATCCGCTTATCGTTCTCGTTGCCGCGCTCACTGTAGAAGACTGACCATATGGCGTGATCCTCTCTGAGAACGTAGGACTCATTTCTTCCACAACCCGAGAGATCGTATGATTCTGGTCTAAAGCCTTCATTGCTTAGTATGGCTGCCAATTCTTTAACCTCCATGATCGCCCTCCTATTTAGATTAGCTCCAGCGTCTAAATGCTGTCCTGAATACGGTGCAACCGAAACATTGCTCGACATTCCCATGCGCAGACATCAGGTGCCAAAATTATGATGGTGACTCAATTCCTGCTACGGTACCGACATGAACAGCCTAACCTTAAAGAAACGAATTTAATATGGCTGAAAGTAAAAAGAAAAAATTAGCCACTAGTTTTCAGCCAAATCCTGCTGCAAGCTCAAGAATTGAGCATAGATAAAATGGAGTGACGCCATCCAATATCCCTCCGTCACCGACATAATCGCCCTGAAGCATCCCTACCAACCAGATAACCGGCGGCACCAATCCTAATAAGCACATTATCGCAAAAATCTTAGCAATGGATCGTGATGTATAAATCATCTCTATAGATCCCATCTGCTAGAGTATGTTAAAATCAAGGTCGAACCCGCTTAAACTTGCGGTTAAGTCCCCAGAGAGCCACAAGAATCTTTGTCCGGCCGAGCTAAAAGCCAAAATGTCATTGCTGAAAGTGGCGGAGAAAGAAAAAACTCCAGTCTATCTACAGATGGCACGAATGAATTAGCCAGGGCGGTCGGGCACATAGTGCTCGCTACCCAGCCAGAAAGAATCCCAGCACTCAAGTACCAATACAATTGCGTGAATTTATACTTTTCAAATATTTTGTGGACCAAGTATCCAACCGAGACACAACCAAAAATAGAGATTGGTAGCCCGACAACAAAAGTTCCGAAGGCAAACATAAAAACCCAAAAATCGACCCCTCTGGTTACAAATACTAAAATGGAGACATTTATAACAACTGCCATAATAACAGGCGCTATAGCTGCTATCAGAATTGACTTAGCAAGCTCAGTCATCGGGTAGTTTGTCCTCCTCCTCCTTCTCTCCAAGGAATGCACTCTGGACAAGTGACACCGATTTGGAATTCGCAAAAGGTAAATTTGCATCACAATATAGGCGCTCGTTTTTTGGTGATCTATGCAGATCTCAAACTTGCAAAAAGAGTTCTGTGCTTTGCTCGAGGGCAATTTACCAGAAGCCACACTAAAGGCATCGGCCACCTAATGCCTGCTTCTCTACGGCTTCGTCTCAGAAGCTACCCGTCTGCCTCCTCCCTACCCGATCACAGATTGTCGTACAAATTGTAAATTACGCGACATCACCGCCACTTAGGCTTAACCGAACGATCTCATGTCGCGCGTCTTTGTCGCTCGACACAATCTCTTGCGACAGAGACACGCGACCGCCAGCATTGCTCCCCCTACTCCCCCACCAGCGCCTTCCCAAACTCCTCCGGGTCGAACTCGCGCAGATCGTCGATCTGCTCGCCCGTGCCCACGGCGTGGATCGGCAGGCCGTATTTCTCGGCCAGGGCCACCACGATGCCGCCGCGCGCCGAGCCGTCCAGCTTGGTCACAATCAGCCCGGTCAGGTCCACCATCTCCTTGAAGATACCCACCTGCGTCACCGCGTTCTGGCCGGTGGTGGCGTCCAGCGTCAGCAGCGTGGCGTGCGGGGCTGTGGGGTCTAGCTTACGGATCACGCGGATGATCTTGCGCAGCTCCTCCATCAGCGCGGTCTTGTTGTGCAGCCGCCCGGCGGTGTCGATCAGCAGCACATCCGCGCCGATCTTCTGCGCGCGGGACAGCGCGTCATGCGCCAGCGAAGCCGGGTCGGTATTGGCGGGGGCCGTCACCACCTCCACGCCCGCACGGGTACCCCAGACTTGGAGCTGCTCCACCGCCGCCGCGCGGAAGGTGTCGCCCGCCGCCAGCACGCAGGTAAGCCCCGCCTGCTTGTAGCGCAGCGCCAGCTTGCCGATGGTCGTGGTCTTGCCCGCCCCGTTCACCCCGGTCATCAGGATGACATAAGGCTTTTTGCTCCGGTCAATCTCCAAAGGCTTGGCCACGGGAGCCAGAACCTTACCGATCTCGCCGCCCAACGTCTCGCGGATTTCCTCGGAGGTAACCTCCTTGCCGAAGCGGGTGGAACGGAAGCTCTTGATCACCCGCGCTGCCACGGCCGTGCCGAGATCGGCGGCGATGAGCTGCTCCTCCAGCTCCTCCAGCGCCTCGTCATCGAGCTTGCGCTTGGTGAACACGGCGGCGATGTTGCCGGTGATCTTGGCCGCAGAGCGGGACAGCCCGGATTTGAGCCGGGAGAAGAAAGACGATACGGCCATGTTTTACACCAGATCCGGCAGTTCGCCCGCGAAGGCGGTTTCAGCGGGGCCGCGCATCAGCACATGCCCGTTCTCGGCCCAGGTGATGAGCAGCTCGCCGCCATCCATCGCCACCGTGGCCTGACGCCCTGTGAGGCCACGCCGGTGCGCATTCACCAGCGCCGCGCAGGCGCCGGAGCCGCAGGCGAGTGTCAGCCCTGCCCCGCGCTCCCACACTTTCAGGCGGATGCGGCTCGGGCTCTCGATCAGGGCGAAGCCTATATTGGCGCGCTCGGGGAACATCCGGTGCGTTTCCAGCTTCGGGCCGATCAGCTCGATCCGCAGATGGGCGAAGCCATCGACAAAGAAGGTGGCGTGCGGGTTGCCCATGGAGCAGGCGGCGGGGTCGGAGACCGGGCCGAGCGCCAGTTGCAGATGCAGCGTATCCGCCGGACCTACGAGCGGGATGTCGCCCCATTCCAGCAGCGGCGTGCCCATATCCACCTCAACCAGACCCGGCCCCAGGATTTCCGCCTTCAGCAGGCCAGAGATGGTGCGGATGGTCACCCCGCGCTCGCCGGTTTCCTCGGCCAGCAGGGCGGCCACGCAGCGCGTGGCATTGCCACAGGCGCCGCTTTCGGAGCCGTCGGCGTTCAGGATGCGCATGAAGGCGTCGGCCCCGGCTTCGTCGGGCTCGATGATGACGAGCTGGTCGCAGCCCACGCCTAGGCGGCGGTCGGCAATGTGGCGGATGGCGGCGGCGGAGAGGTTCAGCTGCGTCGTGCGGGCATCCAGCACCACGAAGTCATTCCCCGCGCCATGCATTTTTAAGAAGTGAAGCGGCATGGCGCTAAATTAGCGCGCCATGCCGGGGGCGGCAAACCGCCGTTAATACATGGAAGATGTGACTTGGCGCAGGTTGCGCTCCTCCAGCGCACGGCCGGTGCCCAGCGCCACGCATTGCAGTGGGTTCTCGGCCACCATCACCGGCAGACCGGTGGCCACGCGCAGCACTTCGTCCAGCCGGTGCAGCAGCGCGCCGCCGCCCGAGAGCATGATGCCCTTGTCCACGATGTCCGCCGCCAGCTCCGGCGGGCAGTTCTCCAGCGCCACCTTGATTGCCTCGACGATCTGCCCGACCGGCTCGGCCAAGCTCTCGGCGATCTGGCGCTGCGTCACGGTCACTTCGCGCGGCACGCCGTTGATCAGGTCGCGGCCCTTCACATGGCGGGTCGGGCCGTCATCGTTTCTGTCCATCCAGGCGGCGCCGATATCCATCTTGATGCGCTCGGCCGAGCTTTCGCCGATCAGCAGGTTGAAGGCGCGGCGGATGTAGGAAATGATCGCCTCGTCCATCTTGTCGCCGCCCACGCGCACGGAGCGGGCATAGACGATGCCGCCCAGCGAGATCACCGCCACCTCGGTGGTGCCACCGCCGATATCGACGATCATGGAGCCGGAGGGCTCGGTCACCGGCAGGTTGGCGCCGATCGCGGCGGCCATCGGCTCTTCGATGAGCAGCACTTGGCGCGCACCGGCGGACTCGGCGGATTCCTGGATGGCGCGGCGCTCCACGGCGGTGGAGCCGGACGGCACGCAGATGATGATCAGCGGCGAGGCATAGCCGCGGCGGTTATGCACCTTGCGGATGAAGTGCTTGATCATCTCCTCCGCCACCTCGAAATCGGCGATCACGCCGTCGCGCAGCGGGCGGATGGCCTGGATGTTGCCCGGCGTGCGGCCCAGCATCAGCTTGGCGTCCTCACCCACGGCGAGAACCTGCTTGCGGCCCTTGATCTCCTGCATGGCCACCACGGAGGGTTCCGCCAGCACGATGCCACGCCCCTTCACGTAGACCAGCGTGTTCGCGGTGCCGAGATCGATCGCCATATCGGCAGACATCAAACCGAGAAGTTTGGAAAACATCGAAAACCCTTCCTGCGGCAGACCCGCCGCCGTGCCGCGAAAATCCCAGAGATATAGCGCCAGACGCGCCATCGGGGCAGGGCTTACAGCCCGCGCCGCCGGGGGGCAAGCCCGAATTGCGCCCTTCAAACGCCACAATTCCCGGTCCATAAGGGGAATCTGAACCACGACGAGGTGAGATGCGATGAACGCCAAACCCTTGGCGGCGATCCTTCTGGCGGCGTGCCTGGGCCTTGCCGGCTGCGGCAACGGCACGGAAACGCGCACGGCGTGGGATTCCGCCGTTTTTGGCACGTTCGCCGGCATCGGCCCGGGCGCGGGGGGCATTTGCAAAGGCACAAACGCCGCGGCCGCGGCACCGCCCGCACCGCATGGCTCGCCCCCGTAAGAGCCGGTTGTCGGCGAATAACAGCTGGATGAAGAAAGCGTCATTCCCCCGTTCAGCCGGGGGATGTGGGTTGAATTCCCGCCTTGGGCAGGAGACACCCCACACGGACAAACTACTGGAGTATCGACTATGTCCCGTAAATTCCTGGCCAGCCTGGCGCTGGCATCCTCCCTCCTCGGCCTTGCCGGCTGCGGCGATTCCACTGGCCAGCGCGCGCTTTCGGGTGGCGCTATCGGCGCGGGAGCGGGTGCCATCATCGGCTCCGTCACGGGCATGGGCGCTGGTACGGGCGCCCTCGTCGGCGGTGCCGCCGGTGCCGTGACCGGCGCCGCCACCAACAAGCGCCAGATCAATCTCGGGAACTAATCCCCGGGAACCGACTGCGACGGAAGGGGGGCCAAAAGCCCCCCTTTTTGTTTTCAGGCTCCGGCGATGGCGGCGGCCACGCGCCGCACGAAGGCCGCAGGGTCCTCGGGCAGATCGCCCTCCTGCAGCTTGGCGAGGTCCAGCAGCAGCCCGGCCTCGTCCTCCACGCTCTCGCGCGTGGCCAGGGCCTGCACCAGCTTGTGGCTGGGGTTGATCTCCAGCTTCGGCGGCAAGCCGAACACCGGGCGCCCGGCCCGGCGCAGCAGGCGCTGCATGGCAAGATCCGGCCCGCCCTCGGCCGCCACCAGCATGGCGGGGCTGTCCTGCAGGCGGGTGGAGGCGGACACGGCAGACACTTTGCCATCCAGCGCCTTGGCCAGCTTCTCGCACAGGGATTTCACCGTCTCATCCGCCTCTGCGGCCTCGAACAGCGCCCCGGCCTGGGAGACGCTAGTGAGCTTCTTCTCCTTGTAGGTGCCCAGGCGCGCGGGCCAGAAGGCGTCGATCGCATCGGACAGCAGCAGCACCTCGAACCCCTTGGCGGCGAAGCCTTCAAGCTGCGGCGAGGTCTTCAGATGTCCGGCCTCACCCGCCAGGTAGTAGATCGCCTCCTGCCCTTCCGGCATGCGGGCGATGTACTCGTCCAGCGTGGTCGAACCCTCCCTGGTGGACTCGAAGCGCAACAGCCCCGCGATATCAGCCGCATGGCCGGTATCCTCGTAAATGCCCTCCTTCAGCACCACGCCGAAATTCTCCAGGAAGGCCTTGAACGCCTCTGGCTCCTTGGCCTTGGCCTTCAGTTCGGAGAGCACGCGGTTGACGAGCGCCTTGCGGATCTTGTCCAGCACCGGTGTGGCCTGGAGCAGCTCGCGGGAGACGTTCAGCGGCAGATCCTCGGTATCCACCACGCCGCTGACGAAGGAGAGCCAGTGCGGCAGCAGCTCGGCCTGGTCAGTGATGAACATCCGCTTCACGTGGAGCCGGACTTTCGACGCCCGCACATCCTCGACCGGCATGAACGGCTTGGAGGACGGGATGAACAGCAGCGCCGAGAATTCCAGCGTGCCTTCCGCACGCCAATGGATCGTCGCCCAGGGCTCGTCGAACTGATGCGCCACATGGCGGTAGAAATCGGCGTATTCCTCGGCCGAAATCTCGCTCTTCGGCCTGCGCCAGAGCGCCTTGCCCTCGGTCACGGGTTTGAACGCGCCGTCCTCCTCCAGCTCGATGGGCAGAGCGATATGGTCGGCCCATTTGCGGATGACGGTCTCCAGGCGCAACGGCTCCAGGAACTCCTCGGCATCGGGCTTGATGTGCAGGAGGATGGTGGTGCCAGGGGCTTCCCGCGTCGCGCTCTTCAGCGTGTACTGGCCCTTGCCGTCCGAGACCCATTCCCAGGCCTCGTCGTGCCCGGCCTTGCGGGAGATGACTTCCACTTTGTCCGCCACCATGAAGGCGGAGTAGAATCCCACGCCGAATTGGCCGATCAGGCTGGGCCGGTCCTCGGGCTTCTTCTCGGCGAGCTGCGAGGTGAAGGCGGCGGTGCCGGAGCGGGCGATGGTGCCCAGATGGTCCGCCAGCTCCTCCTTGGTCATGCCGATGCCGCAATCCTCGATGCGGATGGTCTGAGCCAGCTTGTCCACCGAGATGCGGATGGCCGGATTCTCGGGCAGGGCCAAAGCCTCGTCCGACAAGGCCAGGAAGCGGCGCTTATCCGTGGCGTCGGCGGCGTTGGCCACCAGCTCGCGCAGGAAGATCTCGCGGTCCGAGTAGAGCGAATGCACCACAAGGTCGAGCAGGCGGCCGACCTCGGTGCCGAAATTACGTGTTTCTTCAGTCATGCGGTCCTCGTTCTGGTGGCGCGTAATTTATGAAAACCAGTCCAACTCTCCAAGAGGGTAGCGGCATACTTGCGGCGCTGTTATGGGGCGGGCCGCAACCAGTTTTCGGAGCTTCCCATGGCCGCAAACGCGACCTTCACCCGCCTCAACCGCGCCAATCTTGGCGATCTCGTCGCCGCCGCACAGGACGACGACCCACGGGCCCTCGCCAATTTCCTGGCCGAGGCCGGGACCTCGGTGGCGGAGTATGACGGCGATGGCGAGATCTTCTCCGTGCTGCTGCCCATCCTGGCGGACGATTACGACATCGACCTGGAGACCAGCGAGAACGCGACCCTGGCGGACATCGCCGAGGCGACCGACACGCTGGTCTTCATCCTCACCCAGGACGACCAGGACCGTTACCTCGAACAGCTAGCCCCGGATAATTTCGACGCCAAGGAGCTGGCCGAGCTGTACGAGGACTTCACCGAGGACGAGGCCGACGGCGCCGGCGAGGCGATGCTGACGGCTATCGGCGCGCTGCACCAGGCGCTCGGCGAGACTGACGCCGAACACGTGATCGTGGTGACGGCCGGGTAACTACGCGCTCGGCACGGAGCCGGGCACGGGCGACATAACGGGCAGCGCGGGAGACTGCGCCGCCGGCGGCACGTTGAGCGCAATGGACGCGCCCAGGGCGTTGGCCATGCCGGTGGGCACCAGGATGGTCACGCCGCGATCCTTGTTCATGTCGTAGATCAGGCCCATCTGGCGGATCTGCAGCGCCACCGGGTTGTTTGCGTAAATATGCGAGGCGGCGGCGATCTGCTCGGCGATGGCGACCTCGGCGCTGGCCAAGGTCACGCGCGCCTCTTTCTCTTTCTCGGCCTGGGCGTTGCGGCTCATCGCGTCGTTCAGTTCGGGCGGGATCTTCACGTCGCGGATCTCCACCGCGATATCGCCAATGCCCCAGCCATCGGTCTTGCGGGCGATCAGCGCCTGCAACTTCTCGTCCACCAACTCGCGGCTGGCCAGCAAATCCGAGAGCCGAGTGGCGGAGATCACCTCGCGCAGCGAGGTCTGCGCCACCTGGGCAACCATATTGCGGTAGTCGGTAAGCTCGGTGGCGGCGCGCTTCACGTCCGTCACGCGCCAGAACAGAATGGAGTCCATGGTCACGCTCACGGCATCGGCGGTCAGCGTGTCCTCGGCCGAGATGCGCGTGGATTGGCGGCGGGTATCCACCACCGTGTAAACATTCTCGAAAGCCGGAATGAGGAAATACAGCCCCGGCCCTCGCACCCCGGCAAAGCGCCCAAGGAACAGAACCACCGCGCGCTCCCACTCGGCGCAAGTGCGCAGGGTGATGCCGAGAATGATGCCGACGGCGATCAGCGCGATGCCGATGCCCGTCAGGCCGAGGAAGTAGATAGTCGCGGCGCCGATGGCGGCGAAAAAGACGGCGATCAGCGTGACGGCATTGTTGTTCATGCGGCCCTCCTGGGGTTTGCGGCTCAGGCTAGCATGCAACTGTTTTGCCTGCGACTCGCTGTCCCTGCTACCCATGGGGGCATGAGCAGTGAATTCTTGATGGCGTTTGTGGCGGCAATCCTGGCCCTGGTGGCGGCTGGCTTGGCGGGTTTGGCTTGGCAGGCGGCGCGCGGCGCGCCGCAGCGCCTGGGGCTGACGCTAGACAAGCTGTTGGCCAATGAGCGCGCCGAGGCGGAGACGACCCGCGCCTTTCTGGCCGCGGCGGAGGGGCGGCTGACCGCTGCGATCCAGGCCGGGACGACCGAGGCGCTCTCGCGCGCGTTCAGCCAGATCAGCGCCGCGACCCAGAACGTGGCCAGCACCGTGGACGGGCTGCGCCGCCAAGCCGCAGAAGACGCGCAGAAGACACTGGCGCTTCTGGAATCACGCCTGACCACCATCCAAAGCTCAGTGAACGAAAAGCTGCACGATGCGGTGGAACAGCAGATGACCGTCAGCTTCGCACGGGTGCTGGAACAATTCGCCCAGGTGCAGCAGGCGATGGGCGAGGTGCAATCCGCCGCCGCACAGATCGGCGACCTCAAGCGCCTGTTCTCCAACGTGAAGACCCGTGGCGGCTGGGGCGAGGCGCAGCTCGGCGCCATGCTGGAGCAGATCCTGCCCCCCGGCGCGTTCGAGCGTAATTTCGCGGTGAAGGACGGGGCGCGCGAGCGTGTGGACTTCGCCCTGCGGATGCCGGCGCGCGAGAAGCTCTGGCTGCCCGTGGACGCCAAATTCCCCACCGAGGATTACGAGCGCCTGCTCGCCGCCGCCGACGCCGCCGATAACGAGGCCGAGCGCAGCGCACGCGACGGGCTGGCCGTGCGCGCGCGGCTGGAGGCGAAGAAGATCCGGGAAAAATACATCTCCCCGCCGGAGACTGTGGATTTCGGCGTGATGTATTTGCCCAGCGACGGGCTGTTCGCCGAAGTGGCGCGTATCCCCGGGCTCATCGACGATGTGCGGAGCCGGGAGAAGGTCATCATCCTCGGCCCGACCCTGCTACCCGCCATGCTGCAAACCATCCATCTCGGCCATGTCACGCTGGATTTGGAGAAGCGCGCCGGCGAGATAGGCAAGCTGCTGGGCGCCACGCGCGGCGAGATGGTGAAGATGGACGATGTGCTGGCCAAGCTTGCCGCCAATGCCAGCGCCATGAGCAATAATATCGAGAAGGCCCGCGTGCGCACTCGCGCGGTAAGCCGGGTGCTGCGCAATGTGGAGATGGTGGATGGCGCCCCCGCCCAGGTGCTGCTGGGGCTGGAGAACGAGGAAGAGTGAGCCCGCGCCGCCGCTCCCTGCTCGCTTTACCCGTGCTGGCCCTTGCCGGGTGCCATCATGATCTTTCGCCACAGGATGTGAGCGTGCGCGGTCTGGTCCCGGACCTTGCCTTCACCATGATCGACGCCGCCACCGGCCAGAGCATGACCGGGGCGGATATGCGAGGGTCGGTCACGCTGCTCTATTTCGGCTACACGCATTGCCCGGATGTCTGCCCGGCGACGCTGTATAATCTCCAGCGCATCCAGGCCCGCATGGGCGCGGCGGCTTCCAAGGTGCGGGTGCTGTTCGTCACCGTGGACCCGGACCGCGACACCCCCGCCCTGCTGGCGCAATACGCGGCGCTGTTCGGGCCCAACGTCACCGGGCTGCGCGGCACGCCGGATGCGCTCTACGCCCTGGCGCGGCGCTACCGCGTGGTGTTCTCGGTGAGCAAGGCGCCCACATACACCGTTACCCATTCAGCGGCGGTGTATGTGTTCAATGCCCAGGGACAGGCTGAATTCATCATCGCCGGGCTGGATACGCCGCAACCCGACCTCGACGGCATCGCCCGCGATCTACGCGGCGTGGCCGCCGAGTAACTACTGCGAGGACAGCCCCAGCAGCGCTTGACGGTTATAGGGGATCTCGATCCCCTCCTCGGCGAAGCATTTGACCACCCGGGCGTAGAATTCACGCCGCACGGCCCAGTGCTGGCCGGGGCCGGTGCGGATCTGCCCGGTGACGATCAACCCCAGCGCGCCGAACTCGTCCAGCCCAAAGAGTTGCAGATCGTCGCGGATCATGTCGCCCCATTTCTTATCCTCGCGCATGGCCTTGGCGATCTCGCGCAGCACAGCGAAGACATGGTCGATATTCTCGCGGTAGCCCACCGTTATGGAAATCTGCGCATAGCTGAAATCGCGCGTCATGTTGGTGACGGTGCCGACCGATGAGAACGGGATGATGTTCACCGAGCCATCGGAGCCGCGCAGGCGGATGGTGCGGATGGACAAGCGTTCCACCGTGCCGCTCAGCCCACCGAGCGAGACGGAATCCCCCACCTGCATTGCGTCCTCAAGCAGCAGAAAAAGCCCGGTGATCACATCCTGCACCAGCTTTTGGCTGCCGAAGCCGACCGCGATGCCCGCAACGCCAGAGACCGCGAGCAGCCCGGTGGCGTTCACGCCGATCTCGGCCAGGGAGGCGAAGAAAGCGACCAGCAGGATGACCGTGCCGATGGTGGCGCGCAGCAGCGGCGCCAGCGTACGCAGGCGCGAGGCTTGGCGGGTGCGGCCGTCATCGGTCAGGCGCTCGACCCGCCGGTGCAGCAGGATATTCGCGCCCTCCCACAAAACCAGCGCCACGGCGATGGTGATGACGATGGAGACCAGCGCGCCGAGCAGGCCGCGGCTCAATGGGTCGGTGAGCAGGGAGCTGAAGACATCCACTCCCCAGCCCTGCAGAATAAGCAGCAGCACCAGCACGCCGATAACGATGCGGATGAACACGCGGATGAGCGGGTTATAGGCCCGCGCGCGCGCCGCCAGCATCGGGTGGCGCACCTTGGCGGCCATGGGGTCGGGGAAGGCGCGTTCGAGCAGCACGGTGCTGCCCGTCCAGGCCAGGCGGCCAAGGAGCAACGCCACCGCCAGCACCAGCACCACGCGCAGCAGCACGATAAAGGCGTTCGGCACCCCGCCCGCCAGCGCCACCCACAGCGCCAGCACGTAGAACAGCGCGAAATAATGCCACAGCCCGCCTAGCCGCTGGCGCAGCGCGGCGCGCGCGCCCTCGGCCCCGGCCGGACCGGAAATCCAGCGCCCCACCAGCGCCCGGCTCTGCCAGATGCTGACCGCGAGTTCGAGGTGCAACACCAGGGCGACAAGCCGCCCCAGGACATTGCCGCCATCTTGCGGCAACCCGAGGATCTCCGCCGTGGCAATGAGGCTGTAGCCGACGAAACCGGTGGCCAGCAGCACGAAGACGCGCTGCATGATGGCCTGGGCGCGCGGGCTGGGCATGGCGATGAGGCGCAGCTGAGCGGCGGCGGGGGCGATGAGCAGGCGCACCGCCTCCTGCGCCAGACGGCAGGCAAGATAGGCGTTACCGATGCCGGTGATGGCCAGATGCGCCGGACGGCCCTTCAGCACGCCATAGGAGATGAGCAGTTGCAGCCCCACGGCAAAGCCGATGAGCGGCAGCAACCCAAGGACAAACCGCAGCAGCGCGAACACCAGCCGCCGCGACCAGGCCAGCACCGAGACGCTACGGTCGGTGCGTTTCTCCAACTCCCCCGCCTCGGCATCGGCCAGGCCCTGCTCGTCCTGATCGGGCAGGAATTCGGCCCGCCGGGGCTCGGCGTAGCGCAGGCAAAGTGCCGCCGGGCGGCGCAGGAACAAGCGAAGTGCCGCCTCCAGCAGCAAGGCGGGCAGCAGCGCGCAAACCAGCCCAAGGCCGATGGCCCTGGCATCGGCCAGGCGCTGCGGCGAGGCGGCGAGGCTCTCCAGCCAGAGCAGCACGGGGGTAAGGCGGGTGGAACGATGCACTGCCCCGGCGACATCCTCGAAAGTCTGCCGGGCCTCGCCGCCAACCGCGCTGGCGATGGAGAAACCCAGCGCATCGGTGCCGAAGGGCGTGGCGCCGGTATTGTCTGGCTGCGGGGCGGGCACGGCATTGGCCAGCGCCGCCAGCGGCGAACCGGGAATAATGGTGGTGGAGGCCTTGGCCGGAGCCGCGCTGCCGGTGGCCGGGCTGGCCTGCGCCAGGGCGGGCGCGCTGTGGCAGAGGGCAAGCAGAAGAACGAAGATGGAGGCAAAGCGCATGGCCGGAACTGAGGTGGGATTGGCGGGGAAGTCAACCGCCATGCTGGGCAAAGCGGCCCGCACGCTTATATTGGAGGCATGAAGATATTTCTCCTGGCCCTGCTGGCGCTGGACATGCTGGCCGTTGTCGCCGTAATGCTGGCCGGAGCGCTGGGCATGGCCAACCCGGAGCGCGACCCGCGCCGCTCCAACCGGCTGATGCGCTGGCGCGTGATTCTGCAAGGCGTGGCGGTGGCTCTGGTGCTGGCGCTGATGCTTGCCGGATAATCCCATGACGCCCGATTTGTTCGGCGAGACGGCGCCGCCAGGGCTTGCCTATCTGCCCGGCTTCGCCTTGGCCGAGGAAGCGGCGCTGATCGGGGCCGCGCTGGGGGTGGCCGCGGCAGCACCGCTGCGGGTGATGTCCACACCCGGAGGGAAGAAAATGTCCGTCGCCGCGACGAATTGCGGCGCGGCGGGCTGGGTGAGCGATGCGCGGGGATACCGCTACGAGCGGCGCGACCCGCTGACCAGCCTGCCTTGGCCCGCCATGCCCGGGCTGTTCCTGACCCTGGCGCAAGCGGCGGCGGCCCAGGCGGGGTTTGCGGGTTTCAACCCGGATGCCTGCCTGATCAACTGCTACGAGCCCGGCGCGAAAATGGCGCTGCACCAGGACAAGGACGAGGCGGACCTCACCGCGCCCATCGTCTCCATCTCGCTCGGCCTGCCGGCAGTGTTCCTGTGGGGCGGGGCGAACCGCTCGGACAAGCCCGCGCGCCTGCCCCTGCATAGTGGCGACGTGGTGGTCTGGGGCGGAGCCACGCGGCTGAATTTCCACGGCATCGCGCCACTGCCCTCGGGCCACCATCCGCCGCTCGGCGCCGCGCGGCTGAACCTGACCTTCCGCCGCGCGCTGCGCGCATAAAAAATCCGGGGCCGCGAGGCCCCGGATCGGAATTGAAGGCTAGTGCTGCAGCTTATTCTTCAGCCAGAATATCCGACACACGCTTGCCGTAGCCGGACGGGCGGTAGAACAGGATGCCGATAACCAGACCGCCAATGCCCACGATCTTCACCGTGAGGTTAAAGGTGGTCAACGCATAAAGCCCAAGGCCGAACAGCGCGAAGGCGCTGGCTGCGGGGAACAGCACGTAATGCACGAAATCCCACAGCGAGGTCTTGATACTGTCCTTATACACCCAGGCGCAGACCAGTCCGGCGAGGCCGTAATAATAGCAGACCTGCACGGCGATGGCGCTGACCGAGTCCGCCAGGATGGTGGAAACGGAAGGCTGGAAGCTGGAGATGAGGATCACCACCAAGCCAACCGCCAGCAGCAGGTACATGGTGCGAACCGGGGTGATGGTTTTCTCATGCACCTGGCCGAAATAGGGCGGCAGGGCATGGTCGCGGCCCATGGCGAACAGGGTGCGCGAGAACTGCAGCATGGTGGTTTCCAGCGTCGCCACCGAGGAGAGGATCAGCACCAGCGAGGCGGCGTAACCGCCGGTCTTGCCGAGGCCCGATTCCACCGCGACATGATAGATCAGGTTGTCGGAGAAGCCGGTGGAATCCTTGAGCGAGAAGATCAGCAGCGCCGCAACAGTGAAGGCGATGAACGAGGCGATGGTGGCGAAAATCGACAGGAACCCGCCCTGGCCCGCCGCGTTGTAGTGCTGACCCTTGGTTTCCTCGGCGAGGTTGGCCGTCACGTCCCAGCCCCAGTACAGGAACACCGTGGCCAGCGCCGCCGGAGCAAAGCTGCCAGCAGGGTAGTTGAAGCCGAACCAGGACCAGGAGAACGGGTTCACCACATGCCCGGACGCATGTACGAAGGCCGCGATGGAAATGATGAACAGGATGCCAAGCTCGATGGTGCTCATCACCACCTGGATCTTGCTGGTCAGCTCGATGCCGGTGATCAGCACAACGCCGATGGCAATGAACCACACCGCGCCGATGCCGGTGGTGAGCCACACATTGCTGGCGAGATTGGGGTCGAAGAGGTCGATGGTGGCGGTGCCCAGCGGCACCGAGCCGGTGACCATGAACACCATGGCGGCAACCAGAAGCGCCCAGCCCGAAAAATAGCCCAAAAATCCGCCAAACACGGATTTGGTCCATTCATAAGCGGCGCCCGCATTGGCCATCTTGGCCGAAAGCCCCTTATACGCCACGGCCACGCCAAGCATCGGCACGGCAAATATCAGCAGCGCGTTCGGGGCGACCATGCCCGCCGTGCTCAGCAGCCCGGCGATCGCCACCGCGATCGAGAACCCAGGCGCGGAACCGGCCACGCCCATGATGATCGACTCAAAAAATGATAGAGAATTAGCTTTTAGTTGGTTACTCACCCCGTCCCCCTACTTGCTTAGGTATTGCTCTTTGGTTGCTGCTGCGTGATGCAATGAATATTGCCACCACCCAGTAGAATCTCACGCGCCGGAACCAGGACGATCTCCTTGTCAGGGAAGACCCTAGCCAGCACATCGCGCGCCGGCGCGTCTGTTTCTACACTGAAACATGGCGCAATGATCGCGCCATTGGCGATGTAGAAATTCACATAGGACGCCGCCATGCGCTCGCCCTCGCGGCGGTTCATCCCGCTGGCCGTGGCATCCACGCCCTCGGCTTCCTCTTTCGTGAAGAACATCGGCGTGGGCATCGGAATCCGCTCCACTACCAGTTGGCGGCCCTGCGCATCACGCGCCGCGAGCAGCCGGGCCTCGGCATCGCGCGAGACGGCGTAATGCGGATCGGCCGGATCATCGCACCAAGTGAGCAGCACCACGCCGGGGCGGACGAAGCAGGCGAGGTTATCGACATGCCCGTCCGTCTCGTCATGCGGCACGCCCTCGCGCAGCCAGATGACATGCTTGGCGCCGAGATACTCTTTCAGCATCCGCTCCATGTCCTCGCGCGTGATGGCCTCGTTGCGGTTCTCGTTCAGCACGCATTGCTCGACGACGAGCACCGTGCCTTCGCCATCCACATGGATCGCCCCGCCCTCGATGACGAACGGCGCGCGGAAGCGCGTGGCACGCTCCAGCCCCAGGATCTTGCCCGCCACCTGATCGTCGAGATCCCACGGGAAATACAGCCCACCCTTGAGCCCGCCCCAGGCATTGAAGGGCCAGTCCACCCCGGCAAGCTGGCCGCCAGGCCCGAGCAGGAAGCTGGGGCCGACATCGCGGCACCAGGAATCGTTGGTGCTGACCTCCACTACCCTCACGCTCTCGGGCAGCATGGCCCGGGCATTCTCATATTGCCGGGCGCTGACCAGCATCGTCACCGGCTCGAACCGAGCGATGGCGCTCGCCACCTCGATAAAGGCGCGCTGGGCGGGCTTGGCCCCCAGCCGCCAGTTATCCGGCCGCTCGGGCCAGATCATCCAACACCCTTCATGCGGCGCCCATTCCGCCGGCATGGCGAAACCCGCCGCAAGCGGTGTCGTCACGATTTCACCGCCTGGTGGCGGGTGGTGCCGTCCAGCGTGAGCAAGGGCGTATACAGCTCGGGCCGGCGGTCACGGAACACGCCCCAGGAGCGGCGCTGCTGCGCGATGGCGGCGAGGTCGAACGTGGCGGTGAGGATGGTCTCAGCCGTGCGGTTGGCCTCGGCGATCTTCTCGCCAGTCGGCCCGGCGATGAAGGAGGAGCCGTAGAAGGTGATCTCCGTCCCCTTGCGCCCCTGCTCGGTGCCAATGCGGTTGGAGGCGATGACCGGCGTGAGATTCGCCCCGGCATGGCCCTGCATCACGCGCTGCCAGTGGCCGGAGGAATCCAGCGTCTTGTCCTGCGGCTCGGAGCCGATGGCGGTGGGGTAGAACAGCAGCTCCGCGCCCATCAGCGCCATGGCGCGGGCGCATTCGGGAAACCACTGGTCCCAGCAGATGCCAACGCCGATCTTCGCGTATTTGGTCTGCCAGACCTTGAAGCCGGTATCGCCGGGCGAGAAGTAGAATTTCTCGGAATAGCCGGGGCCGTCCGGGATATGGGATTTGCGGTAATGCCCCAGCACCTCGCCCCCGGCATCCACGATCACCACGGTGTTGAACAGGCTCTGCCCGGCGCGCTCATAGACCGAGACAGGCAGCACCACGTCCAACTCCCGCGCCAGTTCGCTGAAACGCTTCACCGCAGGGTTCTCCGCCAGCGGCACCGCGAGGTCGAGGAACTCGTAGAGCTGGTCCTGGCAGAAATAGGGGGTTTCGAACAGCTCCTGAATTAGGATGATCTGCGCGCCCTTGCCGGCGGCTTCGCGGATCAGCTTTTCCGCCCGCGCAATGTTCTCATGCGCGGACGGGGTGCAGGCCATCTGCGTGGCCGCGACGGTAACTTTGCTCATGCGTTCTTCAGGTAGGCGTCGTATTCGACGTCCGAAATACGCTTGCGCATCTCGCTGATCTCCTGGCGTTTGCAGGCCGTGAACAGGCGCTGGAAGTCCGCCCCGAAGATATCGGCGATCGCGGGAGAGGTTGAGAACCGCTCCACGGCGCCGGACCAGGCGATGGGCAGCGGCGGCGCGTGCGGGCTGCGCGTGGTGCCGATGCTCTCCGGACCGGGATCCGCCTTGGTTTCCAACCCGAGCAGGGCGGAACCCAGCAGCGAGGCGAAGGCGAGATACGGGTTGCAATCCGCCCCCGCCACACGATGCTCGACGCGAGAGGCCGATGGGTCGGAGGTGATGACGCGCACGGAGGCCATGCGGTTGTCATGCCCCCAGTCGCCATAGGTCGGCGCATGCACGCCCGGAGCGAAGCGCCGGTAGGAGTTGGCGTGCGGGGCCAGGGTCAGCATCGTGTCCGGCATGGTGTTAATGATGCCGCCGACAGCGTGATACAGGCGGTCGGTGCCGCGCTCCGGCGTGGCCTCGAAGATGTTCTTCCCCTCGGCATCCAGCACCGACATGTGCACATGCATGCCAGAGCCCGCGCAATGGCCATAGGGCTTGGCCATGAAGGTGGCGGTAAGACCGTGCTTGCGCGCGATCTCCTTGATGCTGCGCTTGAACATGGTGGCGTTGTCGGCCACGCGCAGAGCGTCGGTATTGTATTTCAGCGTCACCTCGAACTGGCCGGGGCCGTTCTCGGAGATCAGCGTCTCGATCTCGATGCCCTGGATCCGCGCCGTCGCCATCATCTCGCGCAGGATCGGCTCGTATTCGCGGATCTCGTTCAGGCCCACGGCATCCACCTGCCAGCCGCGCCAGCCGGATTCATCCGCACCGCGCGGGGCGATCTTCAGCCCGCCATGATGGCCGGAATTATCGACGAGGTAGAACTCCAGCTCCACGCCCAATGCCGGAGTGAGGCCCGCCGCCTTGTAACGCTCCAGCACGCGCGCGAGCACGCCGCGCGGGTCGAGGTAGAAATAGCTGCCATCGGTCTCGCGCATCGTCAGCAGGGCCTGGGCGGTGTTGCCCTCCGCCCAGGGCATGCGCGTGATGGTGTGCGGCACGGCGACACAAAGCCCGTCCGGGTCGCCTGTATCCTGGGCGATACCGCCCTCCATCACGTCATTGCCCCAGATGTCCAGCAGGAACACCGAGCGGGGGATGGCAAGCCCCTGCCCGAACAGCGACTTCGACTTGCCCGGCTGCAGCCACTTGCCGCGCAGCACGCCGTTCAAGTCCACAATGAACGCCTCGACGAAATCGCTCTGGGCCATCAACGCGGCTTTCGCCGCGTTGTCGGTATCTGTAACCGCGTTCAAGATGCAACCTCCGACTTCACGTTCTCATAGGTCTGGTCGATGGACTTCTTCGCCAGGGCGACCATGGTGTCGATCTCGCTTTCGGTGATGGTGAGCGGCGGCGCGAACACCATGGTGTCGCCCACGGCGCGCATGATCAGCCCGTTCTCGATGAACAGATCACGGCAGATGGTGCCGGTGCGGCCCTTCTTGGCAAAGCCCTTGCGGGTGCGCTTATCGGCGGTCAGCTCGATCGCGCCGATCAGCCCCACGCCGCGGATCTCGCCCACCAGCGGGGAATCGCCCACCGCCTCGGCCAGCTTGGCGCGCAGGATATGCCCCTTGGCCTCAGCCGCCGCGACCAGCCCCTCATTCTCGATGAGTTCGAGATTCTTCAGCGCCACGGCGCAGGAAACCGGATGACCGGAATAGGTGAAGCCGTGATAATACTCACCGGCGTCGTTGATCATCACCTCGGCCACGCGGTCGTGCAGCATCACGGCGGAGAGCGGCACATAGCCGGAGGTGATGCCCTTGGCCATCGTCATCATGTCCGGCTTGATGCCGAAATAGTCGGAGCCGAACATCTTGCCGGTGCGGCCGAAACCGCAGATCACCTCATCAGCGATCAGCAGGATGTCGTTTTCCTTGCAGATGCGGTTGATCTCGGGCCAGTAGGTCTCGGGCGGAATGAGCACGCCGCCCGCGCCCTGGATCGGCTCGCCAATGAAGGCGGCGACATTCTCGGCGCCCAGCTCGTGAATTTTCTTCTCCACCTCGCGCGCGGCGTAGATGCCGAATTCCTCCGGGCTCATTTGCCCGCCCTTGCCGTACCAGTAGGGCGGCAGCACATGCGCGAAGTTCGGCATATCGCCGGCCTGACGGTGCATGTCCGCCATGCCACCCGCCGAAGCGCCGAGCGTGGTGGAACCGTGATAGCCGTATTCACGGCCAATGATGATCTTCTTGTTCGGCTTGCCCTTGGTCTGCCAGTACACGCGGGCGGTGCGCAGCGCGCTGTCCACGGCCTCGGAGCCGGAACAGGCGAAGAAGGCGTGGTTCAGCCCCTCCGGCGTGATCTGCGCGAGGCGCTGGGCCAGGCGCACGGCCGGCTCGTTCGTGGTTTTGAAGAAGGTGTTGTAATACGGCAGCTTCGCCATCTGGGTGGCGGCGGCCTCGACCAGTTCCTGGCGGCCATAACCGGCGGCCACGCACCACAGCCCGGCCATGCCGTCGAGGATCTTGTTGCCCTTGTCGTCGTGCAGGAACACGCCCTCGGCCGAGGTGATGACCTTCACGCCACGGGCGTGCAGGTCCTTATGGTCGGTGAACGGGTGGAAATGATACGCTGCGTCGAGGGCCTGCAGAGTCGCGGCCGCGTTGATGTCGTCCAACATTTTATATGTATCCCCAAAAATTTAATCTGAATCTCGCGCGTCAGGGCGCCGCAATGCTGCGGTGCACAAAACACAAGCAGAAATCCTCAGATACGGGGAGGGCTGAATCCTATGCGTGCGCAGAGAAGCAGCATCTCTGCCTTACGCTTGGGCTCGGGAACTGTGTCTGCCAAAACCATACGCAAAGCTTGGCATGGCGGCAAAAGTGTTTCAAGAATTTTTTATTAAGGGCAATTTTTTTGGCTGCCGGGGATTACATCCCCCGGCAGCACGTCCTGCAAACCGCCTCAGAACACGAACCAGATACCCGTGAACAGCACATCGTTGCCCCCGGCATTGCGGCCATTGCCATCGTAATTGCGGGCAAGGCCGTTGAACTGGGTGTAGACCGTATATTCCGCAAAGAGCTTCGCATTGGCCCAGGGGAAGACACTCGGCCCGCCGCGGTTGAACGGATAGTAATCCAGCTCAGTGGTGAAACTGTCGGTATTCGGCTTACCATTCGCGTTGCCGGAACCTGTATTGTACAGCCCGGTATCGCCGCTACCGGTAATGCTGTTGAAAGATTCCGTGGCGCCGAACATCTGGCGCCAGAGATAGGAGACTGTAACAGCCTCCACATTCAGCGCGTCATTCAAATTTGCCGTGTTGCCGAGCCGGTAGCTTGCCCCCCAGTGCTGGTTCTCGTGGAACCAGGAGGCCTGGAGCGAGAGCGACTGCTGGGCCTCGATGTGCTGGAACTGCAAGTCGAGCCCGACATCGGTGAGGTTATCCGTGGGGCCATGCTTGAGCCCAGCCGGATACGGATGATCCGACAGGCCGGAGGCGCCAACCTCGATGGAGTTCTCCCCAATGCTGTGCTGATAGGCCACGCGCCAATACGGCGTTACCCCGGCGACGCCGTTGGACGGCCCCACCCCCAGCGCGTAGGCCGTATGATCGGGCAGGGACTGGTAAAGATCCACCTCGCCATAGAGCATATCCGCAGGGGTGATATTGATGGCCGAATAGCCGCCAAAGCCCCATACGCTCTGCCCGAGGTTATTGATCTGCAGACCAGCGGTCGGCCCCGCCCCCAACTCCGACGGGATGAACGGGTAACCCCAGGCCGGCAACGTGTTCCACAGATCCGTCACCGCCGGGTTGTTGTTGAAGGTGAAACCGTAAACCAGCGGCGCGCCGAATAGCTTGGTCGCGTGGGCGTCGCGGATATCGGCATTATCCCAATGAAACTGATGGGCAACGCCATCGAACGTGCCTTGGATGAAGGCGCCGAGGCCAAGCTGCTTATCCAGCACGCCACCATAGAACAAGCTGGTCTGCTGGATCGACCAGGCATTATTGCTGGGATAATCGGGCGAGAGGCCGCCAGGCACCTTGTCGTTCAGGTGGGTATAGCCCCCCTCCACCATGGCGGAGAAGTTCTTCGCGTCGGGGAAGTCCTGCTTGCCCAGCACATAGGCTTGCATCTTGAACATGCGGCCAAACGGGGTAAGCTGCGGGAAGCCGATATGGCAGGCCGCACAGGGCAGGCCAGTCTGCGCCGCGAAGGACGGAATGGCCTCGGCCGGGCGGATAGCCGCAAGCAGCGCGGCAGAGACCGCGACACAGCCAACCACAAGCTGCACAACATGCTTACCCATTCCACCCTCCTGCTATTTTCGTAACAAACAGTAACCAGGAAAGCCACCATCTGTATTGATCTCGCTCAATTTTTACGTGTCTATTGCGTGAAATTTCGGGCTGTCGCAGTTAGTCAGCCATGTCCGATCTAGACGAATTGCTGAACGCCCGTGGGCAGAGCGCCGAATTTGGCGCCTATGTCACCGCCGCCTGTTTCGACCCCGCCAATGGCCAGCCCGCCTTCGCACTGGGCGATGGAACGCTGCGCCTCGGGGCGGAGGGTGTTTTCTCCACCGTCGCCGCGCATCAGGGCGCGGTGCTGAGCCTGTGCGCGCATCCGCTGGGAGGGTTCCTCTCGGGCGGGGATGACGGGCAACTCATCCGCACCCAGGCGGGCGAGACCGTGCAGGTGCAGAAATTCGGCTCCAAATGGCTGGAGCATGTCGCGGGCTTTGCGGGCAAGACACCCTATATCGCCGCCGCCGCGGGCAAGATTGTGCATCTGTTGAACGGCGCGGGCGAGAAGCTGCGCGAACTCCCCCATCCCTCCACCGTCACCGGCGTCGTGTTCGACACCAAGGGCAAGCGTCTTGCCGCCTCGCATTACAATGGCGCGTCGCTGTGGTTCACGGCCTCGGCCTCGGCGCCCAAGGTGCTGGAATGGAAAGGCAGCCACACCGGCGTTGTGCTGCACCCGAATGGCGAGGCGCTTGTGACCACGATGCAGGAGAACGCCCTGCATGGCTGGACCCTGCCCGAGGGCAAGCACATGCGCATGTCCGGCTACCCAGCCAAAACGGAATCCATCAGTTTCACCAAATCCGGCCGCTGGCTGGCCACGGCGGGGGCGGAGAGTGTGGTGCTGTGGCCGTTCTTCGGTGGCGGGCCGATGGGCAAGGCGCCCAAGGAGCTGGGCATGGGCGATGGCATCGTGAAGCGCGTGGCCTGCCACCCGGAACATGAGGTGGTGGCCGCCGGGTTCGATACCGGCATGGTGCTGCTGATCGACATCAACCGCGAGACGGTGCTGCCCGTCTGCGGGCCGGACCGCGGTTCGGTCTCGGCGCTGGCGTGGAACGCCACGGGCTCTCATCTGGCCATCGGCACGGAAACCGGCTTCGCCGCGTTGATCAATTTCGCTTAAAAACTTACAGACGTTTTTGGGTGCCGCCCTTTTTTCAAAAAGGGCGGCGTTCTTCGCAGCTTTTTGAAAAAAGCTGCACCAAAAACTTTTTAGACTTTAGCCTGCGCGGTTGCTTACCAGATCCGTCACCACGCCCGGGTCGGCCAGGGTCGAGGTATCGCCCAGGCTGTCCGTCTCGTTGGCGGCGATCTTACGCAGAATGCGGCGCATGATCTTGCCCGAACGGGTCTTGGGCAGGCCCGGCGCCCACTGGATCACATCCGGCGCAGCGATCGGCCCGATCTCCTTGCGGACCCAGGTGATCAACTCCTTGCGCAGCGCCTCGGTTGGCTCCACGTCCGCCACCAGCGTCACATAAGCATAGATGCCCTGGCCCTTGATGTCGTGCGGGAAGCCTACCACGGCGGCCTCGGCCACGGCCTCATGCGCCACCAGGGCGGACTCAACCTCCGCCGTGCCCATGCGATGGCCGGAGACATTGATCACATCGTCGACACGGCCGGTGATCCAGTAATAGCCATCGGCATCGCGGCGCGCGCCGTCGCCCGTAAAGTACAGCCCCTTGAAGGTGGAGAAATAGGTCTGCACGAAGCGGGCATGGTCGCCATATACGGTCCGCATCTGGCCGGGCCAGCTATCCGCGATGCAGAGATTGCCCTCCGTCTCGCCATGCAGCTCCTTGCCCTCGCCATCCACCAGCACCGGGCGCACACCGGGCAGCGGCAGGGTGGCCGAGCCGGGCTTGAGCGCCGTGGCGCCGGGCAGCGGGGAGATGAGGATGCCGCCGGTTTCCGTCTGCCACCACGTATCGACGATCGGGCAGCGATGCTCGCCCACCACGCGGTCGTACCAGTGCCAAGCCTCGGGGTTGATGGGCTCGCCCACCGAACCCAGGATGCGCAGCGATTTGCGGGAGGTCTTCTTCACCGGCTCCTCGCCATCGCGCATCAAGGAGCGGATGGCCGTGGGGGCGGTGTAGAAGATATTCACCTTGTGCTTGTCCACCACTTCCCAGAAGCGCGAGGTGGTGGGGTAGTTCGGCACACCCTCGAACATCAGCGTCGTGGCGCCGTTGGCCAGCGGGCCGTACACAATATAAGTGTGGCCGGTCACCCAGCCCACATCCGCCGTGCACCAGTAGATTTCGCCGGGATGGTAGTCGAACACATATTGATGCGTGAAGCTCGCCCACACCATGTAGCCGCCGGTAGTATGCAGCACGCCCTTCGGCTTGCCGGTGGAGCCGGAGGTGTAGAGGATGAACAGCGGGTCCTCGGCGTTCATTTCCACCGGCGTGTGCTTGGGCGAGGCTGCCTCCGTCACCTCGTGGTACCACACGTCGCGCCCGTGCTGCATGTCCACCTTGCCGCCGGTGAGCTGGGCCACGATCACGGTCTTCACGCTCGGGCAGGTTTTCAACGCCTCATCGGCATTGGTCTTCAGCGCCACCTTGCGCCCGCCACGGCGGCCCTCATCGGCGGTGATCAGCGCCACCGAGTTGCAGTCCTGGATTCGGTTGGCAAGGCTGTCCGGCGAGAAGCCGCCGAACACCACCGAGTGGACGGCGCCGATACGCGCGCAAGCCAGTAGCGCCACCGCGGCCTCCACCACCATCGGCAGGTACACGGTGACGACATCGCCCTTCTTCACGCCCTGGGCGGTCAGCGCATTGGCCAGGCGGCAGACCTTCTCGTGCAGCTCACGGTAGGTCACCTTGGTGGACATGCCCGGGTCGTCGCCCTCCCAGATGATCGCCACCTGATCCCCACGCTCGGCCAGGTGCCGGTCGAGGCAGTTTGCCGCCGCGTTCAACGTGCCGTCCTCGAACCATTTGATCGAGACGTCACCATGGAAGGACGTGTTCTTGATCTTTGTGGGGGCCTTGATCCAGTCGATGCGCTTGGCCTCCTTGGCCCAGAACGCCTCTGGCTCGGCCACCGCCTGCGCCGCCATCAGGTCGTATTTCTCCCGGCTAATCAGCGCATGGGCAGCGATTTCCGCTTTGATCGGCACGATATCGACGTCGGACATTTTTACCCCCGTTATTGGTTCTTAGCTGTAGTTTATTATGTCAAAACTTCCGCAAAACCAAAAGAGTGATCCAATCTGAAACAAACATGTTCCATTAAAAGCCGCCAAAATTTATTGCGCTTGTGTGAATACCCCCTCCACCCGGCGGCAAAACCCGATGGAAAGACGAACAAATCGTTGACAGTACCTCGTCTTTCTGTGCCAATTTTAACCTGCAATCGACTGCGGCTTGGCTTGAATACGCGCTCCCGGTGACTGGACGCAGGCAAGGCGGGCGCAACCCGGTTGTCCTCCGGGCTGGCGCGTCCGGGGTCAATTCTTAAGAGGAGCGACGAGGACGTAATGGCTACCGGTACCGTCAAGTGGTTCAACACCACCAAAGGCTTTGGGTTTATCGTGCCGCAGGATGGCGGCAAGGATGTGTTCGTGCATATCACGGCCGTGCAGGCGGCGGGCTTGCGCGGGCTGAACGAGGGGCAGAAGATCTCCTACGAAATCGCCATGGAGCGGGGCAAGGCCGCCGCCATCAATCTCAAGGCGGTCTGACGGACCGGCAAAACCGTTGAAAATCGGCAACGGGGCAGGCTTGGCCCCGTTGTTTTCGTTTGCCTTCGTTTCGCTTCCCCGCTAGCCTCGTGGCGCGCCCGATAACTGCATCATAACCACGGGCGTACGGGGGCTTGCTGGTCTTCAAACCGGCTTATCCCGGATAAAAAAGACGAGGAAACGAATGAAGGACTTCAGCGCGCAGTATATGGCGCTCAGCTTCACGCCCACAGCCGCGGGCGACATGCTGGATGCCGCGGTGCAACAATTCAGCCAGAAATACGCGATCGATTTTCTAGGCCGCCGGTATAAATATGCCGAGATCGGGGATCTCGCCAACCGCGCCGCCGCGGGCTTGCAGAAACTCGGCGTGACCAAGGGGGTGAATGTGGGGCTCTGCCTGCCCAACACCCCTTATTCCATCATCATGTATTACGCCGTGCTCAAGGCCGGCGGCACGGTGGTGAATTTCAACCCGCTCTATACCGCACACGAAATGGAAATGATGGTGCGCGATTGCGGCGTGGACCTCATGGTTTCGCTCGATGCCGCACCGATCCAGGAGAAGGTCAGCCAGCTCGTCTCGCGGGGCCTGCTCAAGCGGGTCGTCATCTGCCGGCTGGCGGAGGCCCTGCCCGCGCTCAAGAGCCTGGCGCTGCAGCTGTTCCGCCGCAAGGATCTGGGCAAGGTTCCCCACCATGCGCCTTATGTCGAGTTTTCGCAGCTGCTGAAAGGCCCGGCCTGGCCCAGCCCGGTGGAGATCGACCCCGAGAAGGACATCGCGGTGCTGCAATTCACCGGCGGCACCACCGGCACGCCCAAGGCGGCGATGCTGACCCACGCCAATGTCACGGTCAACGTACAGCAAGTGGCGGCGACGATGCCGAAGCTGGAGCGCGGAGCGGAGCGCGTGCTGGGCATGCTGCCGTTCTTCCATGTATTCGCCATGACGGCGGTGATGAATCTCGGCCTGACCATTGGCGCCGAGCTGCTGCTGCTGCCCAAACCCGACCCGAAGCTGCTGATGCACACCATCTACAAACGCAGGCCGACCATCCTGCCCGGCGTGCCCACGCTCTTCACCGCCATCAGCAACGCCGCCGAAAAGGCCGGGCGCACAGATCTCAGCTTCATCAAATTCTGCGTCTCCGGCGGCGCGCCGCTCTCGGTGGAGGTGATGGAGCGCTTCGAGCATTTCTCCAAAAGCCGCATCCTGGAGGGCTACGGATTGAGCGAGACCTCGCCCGTGCTCACTCTCTCGCGGGAGGCGCTGGTGAAGCATGGCAGCGTCGGCCCCGCTTTGCCCGGCACCATCCTGGAAATCCGTGACCCGGCCCACCCGGAGACGGTGCTGCCGCAGGGCGAGCGCGGTGAGATCTGCGTGCGCGGGCCGCAGGTGATGCGGGGCTACTACAACAAGCCCGAAGAAACCGCCTACGTGTTTACCGACGGCATGTTCCGCACCGGCGATATCGGCTATCTCGACGAGGATGGCTATCTCTTCATCGTGGACCGCATCAAGGACGTGATCCTCTGCGGCGGGTTCAACGTGTATCCGCGCGTCATCGAGGAAGCCGCCTACCAGCACCCGGCGGTGCAGGATGCCATCGCCATCGGCATCCCCGATGCCTATCGCGGCCAGAGCCCCAAGCTCTATGTCGCGCTGCGGCCGGGCATGGAAGCAACGGGGGAGGAAATTCTAGCCTTCCTGCGCGGCAGGTTGAACCCGATCGAGACGCCAAAATCGGTGGAAATCCGCGAGAACCTGCCCAAGACCATGGTCGGCAAGCTCTCCAAGAAGGAGCTGGTGGCGGAGGAGGCCGCGAAGGCGCAAACCGGCGCGGCTTGATCTCGGTCAATTGGCGGCGCGGGCGGCGGGATTATAGCTTGCTGTTATAAAAGGCGCCCGCGCGCCTCGCCGGGAGATAAATCTTGTCTGACACGAGCCACCCCGCCCCCCTGCCGCCGGAGCGCCTGCGCCGCACCGCAGATCTCGCCAGCCTCGCCTTCCAGTCCACCGCCGAGCTGACGCCGTTCGACGGCTTTACCGGGCAGGAGCGCGCGCTGGGCGCCGTGCGGCTGGGCAGCGCAATTGAGAAGCCAGGCTACAATTTGTTCGCCATCGGCCAGCCGGGCTTGGCCATGCAGCAGGCGGTGGAGACCATGCTGCGCGAAGCCTCCGCCGCGCGCGAGGCACCGCCCGACTGGGTGTACGTGAACAACTTCACCGAGCCGCACAAGCCGGTGGCGATCCGCCTGCCCGCTGGGCGCGCGGCGAAACTCGGCGACGCTCTGCGGGAGCTGATCGAGGATTTAAAGGCAACGCTGCCCGCGGCCTTCGAGAGCGAGGACTACCAGAAGCGCCGCGGCGCGATGGACGAGGCATTCCAGAAAAAGCAAGCTGCTTCCTTCAAGGAATTGAATGATAAAGCAGCGTTGCGCGGACTTGTGCTGCTGCGCACGCCGCTCGGCTTCGCCTTTGCCCCGGCGAAGAACGGACAGGTGGTCTCGCCCGATGAATTCCACAAATGGGACGAAGCGGCGCGGCTGAAGGTCGAGGAAGCCATGCACGAGATGGAGAAGGAGCTTGAGCATATCGTGCAGCAGATGCCCGCCTGGGAGAAGGCTCGGCGCGAGGAAGTCCGCAAACTCAACCGCGATACCGCAAACTTCGCCGTCGGCAGGCTGATCGACGAAACCAAGGCCAAATTCTCCGACCTGCCGCAGGTCCAAGCGCATTTCGAAGCCGTGCGCCGCGACCTTGTCGATAATGTCGGCATGTTCGTCGGCAAAAACGAAGGCGATGAGGGGCCGGTGCCCACCACCTTGCCCGGCGGACCGTTCGACCGTTACGACATCAACGTCTTCGTCGCCAACGACCCGGCCAATCGCGGCGTGCCGGTTGTACATGAACTGCACCCGACGCTTGGAAACCTCACCGGGCGCATCGAGTACCTTTCGATGCAGGGCGCGCTGGTCACGAATTTCAGGCTGATCAAGCCGGGCGCGCTGCACCGCGCCAATGGCGGCTATCTGCTGCTGGATGTGCGCGCCTTGCTCGCCGAACCGTTCAGCTGGACGGCGCTCAAACGCGTGCTCAAGCGCGGCGAGATCGTTATCGAGGATGCCAGCCACTTCCTTGGCCTTGCCAGCACGGTCACACTGGAGCCGGACCCGATCCCGCTCGACCTCAAGATCGTGCTGTTCGGCGAGCGCATCCTTTACTATCTGCTCGCGCAATACGACCCAGAGATGACCGAGCATTTCAAAATCCTCGTCGATTTCGAGGATGATTTCGAACGCTCGCCGAAGAACGAGTCCGCCTATGCCAAGCTCATCGCCGCCATGGCGATGCACGACAAGCTCCGCCCCTTGCAACGCGAGGCGGTGGGGCTGGTAATCGAACAAGCCGCGCGGCTGGCCGATGATTCCGGGAAGCTGACGCTGGTGACGGACCAGATCCGCAACCTGATCGTGGAGGCGGACCATTGGGCGGCACAATCCTCGCGCAAGCAGATCGAACAGCAGGACGTGCAATACGCGCTGGACCAGCAGATCTGGCGCGCCTCGCGCATCCGCGACCGCGATCAGGAGATGATCCTCGACAATATCGCGCTCATCGAGACCACCGGCCAGCATGTCGGGCAGATCAACGGCCTGAGCGTGATGGAGCTGGGCGGGTTCCGCTTCGGCCGGCCCACGCGCATCACCTGCCGCGTGCGCCCTGGCAGCGGCAATGTCATCGACATCGAGCGCGAGGTGAAGCTCGGCGGGCCGATCCATTCCAAGGGCGTGCTCATCCTCTCCGGCTTCCTCGCCGGGCGCTACGCGCTGGATGCGCCAATGTCCCTCTTCGCCAGCCTGGTGTTCGAGCAATCCTATGGCGGGGTGGAGGGCGACAGCGCCTCCTCGGCCGAGCTTTACACGCTGCTCTCCGCCCTGGCCGAGGCGCCGCTGCGCCAAGACATCGCGGTGACGGGCTCGATCAACCAGCACGGCGAGATCCAGGCGATTGGCGGGGTGAACGAGAAGATCGAAGGCTTCTTCGATATCTGCCGCAAGCGCGGGCTCACCGGCACGCAAGGCGTTGCCATCCCGGCGTCCAATGTGCGGCATCTGATGCTGCGTCAGGACGTGGTGGAGGCCTGCAAGGCCGGGCAATTCGCCATCTATCCCATCGCCACGGCGGATGAGGGCATCACTTTGCTCACCGGCCTCTCCGCCGAGGCTCTGAACAGCAAGGTGGAGCAGCGGCTGAAGGCGTTCGCCAAGATCCGCCAGCGCTTTGGCGAGGCTGAGACCAAGGCCAAGCCGGACGACACGCCATGACCACAAGGGGGAGCTTCAAGCGTGTGATCATCGACCTGCACCGCAGCGCCACCGACCAATCGGCCATCGCGCTGGCCAGCGAGTTGGCGGCGGCCATGGGGCTGGAGCTGTTCGGCCGCTTCATCCCCCCGCCCGGCCTCGCCAACCTCGCGCAACTGCCCTTCGCCCGCGAATTCCGCCCGATGGAGCGCGAATGGCGCCCGCTGGACCCAGAGCGCACGGCGCAGGAGCTGGAGCTGGCCGCCGCCGCCGCGCGCCGCCTGTTCCAGCGCGCCGCCGGGGCGGTGGCGCAGCGATTCGAGATCGTCGAGGACCAGACAGACGGGCTCCACCCGGAGGAGGACATCGCGGTGCTGCGCTATGCCGAATGCCTGGAGGAGTCCTGCGCTCTGGTGCTGGACGAAGCCCTGCGCAGCGCCGCGGCGGTGCTGATCGTGCCGGGCAATGTCAGGCCCCGGCGCGGCCCGGTCATCGCCCTAGCGGACTCGCCCGAAGACCCGGCGCTGGACGTGGCCGCCACCCTGGCCGAGGCCGCAGGCGAAACCGCGATGGGCTTAGACGTGCATGGCCGCGACCACGCCCCCGCGCCGCCCGGGGCGCGGCTCATCGTCATCAGCCGCCACGCCCTGCCGGATGACGCCCTGCCGGCCCTGGCCACGCATAAGCGCGTGCCGGTGCTTGTGCTGCGGCGCCCGGTCTGATCACAATTCTGGCATCGTGGCCCGGAAATTGGTATTAGGGGCACCATGTCTCGTTATGCACGCTTCTTTTGCCTCGCGGCACTCGCCCTGCCCGTAGCGGCTCCAGCCCTTGCGCAATCATCGTACAGCCCAAGCTCGGGCGAGGTCTCTCACCAGTTCAGCTCCGGCGCCAACCGCGTCGGCCAGGGGGCGACCCAGATTGGCGAGGGCATCAAGAACGGCGCGATCATGACCTGGGATGCCATGAAGAACAGCGCGCACGCCTTCGCCAACAGCTTCAGCGGTGACCAGTCCGACACGTCGCATTATAATTCATCGGCGCAATAAGTTTCCTCGAACAGCCCGGCCAAAACCTGTCAATCTCGTAATCATTCAGGCCATCGCCACCCGGCACGCGGGACCCGCCGCCTGGTCCGCGGCTTGCAACGCCGGGATGATCTGCTAGAATTTTTATGAGACTGGAAGGGTTACTTGTGGAAATTGCTTTCGAAAACCGGCTTGCTACCTACGTGTTTCCGGTCACCGGAGCGCTGGTCAAATGAGCATCACCGGCACCACACAGACAACCGATGAAGCCGAACTCGCCTGCCTGATCGTCGAGACCCTGAACCTGGACGTGGCGGCGGATAGCATCGACCCCGAAACCCCTATCTATGGCGAGGGGCTGGGACTGGACTCTATCGACATGCTGGAGATCGCCCTCGTTGTGTCGCAGCGCTACGGCGTCAAACTGCGCGCGGACGATGAAAACAATGTCCAGATCTTCAAATCCCTGCGCAGCCTCAACCGCTTCATCCAGGACCACCGGGGCGCGTAAATGCCGCCCCAGCCCGCCGCCCGCCCGCCTGCCCTGCCGTTACTGGCGATCATCGCCGTTCCCGTTCTGTTTCATCTCACCATCGTCTGGACCTCATCCACCCCGCTCACGCTGCGGCTTAACCCGGGGGCGCTGGCCAAGCTCGGCTTTGTCTCGGCGGCGGCGGTGATGCATTGGGGGCTGTATGCCAGCCTGCTCGCCACATTCGGGCTAACGCTGCGCCGCGGCCATGAGCCGCTCATCACCGGCATGGCGCGCCGCCTGCATGGCGATATCGCGGCCGAGCTGGTCACCTACACCCGCAACGTCACCATCGCCTGGACGATGTTCTTCGCGATGCAGCTCGCGCTCTCGATTGGCCTGTTCTGCTTTGCCCCGCTGGTGGTGTGGTCGTTCTTCGTCAATGTCCTCGACATCCCGCTGGTGGTGACAATGTTCGCGGCAGAATACGCCATCAGGCTGCGCTGCTTGCGCAACCCGCCCCGGCATTCCCTGTCCATGATCTTCAACATGGTCGCCGATTCCGTGCGCGAGGCGCGGGAGCGCCCGGCCGGGCCTAGAAGCTGATGAATACACCAACGGCGCATGTTTATTCCGTAACCTGCCACGCGGCGGGGGATGTCATCGCCCGGCGCGGCGGGCAGACGCTCGATGCCGCGCAATTCCATCGCGATGCGGCTTCCCTGGCGGCGCTGCTGCCGGAGCGGCGGTACATCATCAATCTGTGCACTGACCGTTACCACTTCATGGTCGGGTTCGCCGCCGCGCTGATGCGGGGGCAGACCAGCCTGATGCCCACCGCCAACGTGCCCGAGGCGTTGCGCGCCCTGGCCGAGGACTACCCGGACCTCTACGCCCTGACCGATGTGGGCGACGCGGCGGTGCCCAGCTTCGCCTACCCGGCTGATCTCTCTGGGGCGGCATCCGCCCTGCCCGCCATCCCCGGGGCGCAGCCAGCCTCCATCCAGTTCACCTCGGGCTCCACCGGCAAGCCTAAGCCCGTGCCCAAATCCTGGTCCGTGCTGGTGCATAGCGCCCGTACCGCCGGGGCGCGGCTGGATGCCCCCGCCCTGCGCGGCGCCACCATCATCGGCACCGTGCCGCACCAACACAGCTACGGGCTGGAATCCATCGTCCTGCTCGCCCTCCAGCACGGCTTCGCGGTGGAAGCCTCCAGCCCGCTCTACCCGGCGGATGTCCGCGACGCATTGGAGCGCACCCCGCGCCCACGCATTCTGGTGACAACGCCTGTGCATCTGCGCGCTTTGGTGGCGGAGCCCGAGGGCATGCCGCCGGTGGACCTCATCCTCTCGGCCACCGCGCCGCTACCCGAGCCCCTCGCCCATGCCGCCGAAGCCTGTTTCGGCGCGCCACTTGTTGAGATCTATGGCTGCACCGAGGCCGGACAAGCAGCCTCCCGCCGCACCACGCAAGAGACCGACTGGCATCTCTTCGACGGCATCGAGCTGCGCCAGGACGGAACCGGCAACTGGGCCAGCGGCGCGCCCGTGGAAGGCATCGCGCCATTGCAGGACGTGATCGAGCTGACCGGGCCGCGCCATTTCCGGCTGGGGGCGCGGGCGGCGGAGCTGGTGAACATCGTGGGCAAGCGCAGCTCGCTGCCCTATCTCAACAGCCAGCTCCTCTCCATTCCGGGCGTGCAGGACGGCACCTTTTTGCTCGACGATACCACCCCCCTCCCGGTGCAGCGGCTGATGGCCGTGGCGGTGGCCCCCACGCTCACGCAGGAGGCCATTCTGCACGCCTTGCGCGAGCGCATCGACCCCACCTTCCTCCCCCGCCCTCTGGCGGTGGTGAAATCCCTGCCCCGCAACGCCATGGGCAAGCTGCCGCGCGCCGATCTGCTGCGCCTGCTCGGCCGCGCGCCATGACCAACTGGCAGACACAGGCCCTGACCATCCCCGCCAACCACCCCAGCGCCGCCGGGCATTTTCCGGGCAACCCGATCATCGCCGGCGCGCTACTGCTCGATGCCGCGCTGGACGCAATGGGGGTAACGGGCGGCGCGGTGATCCGGGGCGCGAAATTCCTCCGCCCCGTCCGCCCCGGCACGGCGCTGGAGTTGCGCTGGCAACCAGCGGGGGAGAAGCTGCTGCGCTTCGAGTATCTGGCCGCTGGAGAGCTGGCCGCCAGCGGTACGGTGGCGCTGGCATGAAAAGCGAGGCGCAAACCCAGGACTGGGTGACCCGGCGCGAGCGCGGTTCACTGCCGGTCATCAAGGCCTGCGTCTGGGTCGCGCTGCGCCTCGGCCGCCGCGCGGCGCGGCTGTTCCTCTATCCGGTCTGCCTGTATTTCCTGCTCTCCTCCCCGGCGGCAAGCGCCGCCTCGCGCGGTTATCTCGCCCGCGTGCTGGGCCGCCCCGCGCGCTGGACGGACGTATTCCGCCACTTCCTCACCTTTGCCTCCTGCGTGCTGGACCGCGTCTTCCTCCTCAACGAGCAGCGGGGCTGGTTCGACATCACCGTGCATAACGAGGCGCTGGTGCAGGAAATCGAGGCGCAGGGCACGGGCTGCATGTTGTTCGGCGCGCATTTCGGCAGCTTCGAGGTCGCCCGCGCCGTGGGCCGCCAGCGCGAACATCTGCCGATCAGTCTGCTGATGTACGAGGAAAACGCGCAGAAAATCCGCGCCGCGCTGGCCGCCATCAACCCCAATCTGGCAACTGAAGTGATCGGCCTTGGGCGGCTGGATTCGCTGATCGCGGTGGCAGAGCGGTTGCAGCGCGGGCATTTCATCGGCGTGCTGGCGGACCGCAATTTCGATGGCCGCGACCTCGTCCGCTACCCCTTCCTGGGCGGCGAGGCCAGCTTCCCCAAAGGGCCGTTCCGCGTAGCCATGCTGCTACAGCGCCCGGTGGTGATGATGGCCGGGATCTACCGTGGCGGGCGGCGCTACGATGTGCGCTTCGAGCTATTGGCCGAAGCCCCCGCCACACGCCCGGCGGACCCGGAGGCCTGGATCGACGAGGTGATGCGCCGCTATGTTTCCCGGCTGGAGGACTATTGCCGCGAGGCCCCGTTCAACTGGTTCAACTTCTATGATTTCTGGGCCTAGCATGCGCTGCCCCCTGCTCGCCGCCCTGCTGCTCATCGCCCCGTCGGCCCGGGCGCAAAGCGCCTGGAGCCTGGATGCGCTGATGATCCAGATGGCCCAGGTGCGCACGGCCAGCGCCAGCTTCACCGAGCAAAAGACCTCGCCGCTGCTCACCGCGCCGCTGACCACCCAGGGCACGCTGCGCTACACCGCGCCCGCCTATATGCGCAAAACCACGCAAGGCCCGGCGCCGCAGGATTTCATCCTCGACCACGACCGCATCACCATGAGCGGCGGGCCGGACGGCAAGACGCATGTGTTCCACGCCTCGGACGCGCCGCAGATCGGCGGGCTGGTGGAGGGCATCCGCGCCGTGCTGGCGGGGGATGAGTCCATGCTCACCCGGCTCTACAATGCGCAGCTCGGTGGCGATGCCGCGAACTGGCAGCTGCAGCTCACCCCGCTTGACCCCAAGGTCGCGAAGCTGGTGCACTCCATCACCATCGCGGGCAGCGGCGAGCGGATCACCGGCATCGACACCGCCAGCCCCGATGGCAGCGACTCCCATATGAGCATCACCGAGACCGTGAGCGATGCGCCCTGAACGTCTGGCGTTGGGGCTCTGGCTGGCGCTGCTGGTGCTATGCGGGGTTATCGACGCGCGTAGCGATTACCGCACCCAGATGGGCGATTTCCTGCCCCATTCGGCCTCGCTGGCGCAGCAGGTGCTGGCGGGGCAGGTGAATGGCGGGGCGGCATCGCATATCCTGCTGGTCTCACTGAAGGGCGCGCCGACCGCAACGCTCGCGGCCCTCAGCGAGGATCTGGCCGGAAGGCTGCGCCAGAAGGGGGCGTTCATCGACGTGATGAACGGCGACGACCAGTCCCTGGCCCCGGTGCAGGATTTCGTCTGGCGCAACCGCTACCTGCTGAGTGACGGCGTCACCCCCGCCCGCTTCACCGTGGAAGGGCTGCATACCGCGCTCACCAGCGATATCGGGCTACTCGGCACCGATCTCGCCCCCGTGCTGGGGCAGAGCCTGCCCGCCGACCCCACCGGCGAGGCGTTGAACCTGATGTCCGCCCTGGCCCCCGCCAATACGGGCCCGGCGATAAATGACGGCGTCTGGACCTCTCCCAGCGGCGACGCGGCGCTGCTGTTCCTGCACAGCGCCGCCGCGGGCTTCGACCTTGACGCCCAGCAGCGCGACCTAGGGCTGATCGACACCGCCTTCGCCGCCGCACGGGCCGAGACGCCGGGCTCGCAGGCGGCCAGCCTGGAAGTCAGCGGGCCGGGCGTGTTCGGGGTTCGCACGCGGGACGTGACCAAGCACGACGTCACCCGACTCTCGATCCTCGCCACCATTGGCGCGGTGTCGCTGCTGGCCTTCGCCTATCGCTCACCGCGCGTACTGCTGCTGGGTCTCCTGCCCATCGCCAGCGGGGCGTTGGCGGCCATCGCCGCCGTTTCGCTCAGTTTCGGCTTCGTGCATGGCATCACGCTGGGCTTTGGTGTCACGCTCATCGGCGAGGCGATGGATTACGCCATCTATCTCTTCACCCAAACCGCCCAAGGCGACACGGCGCGCGACACGCTGACGCGCATCTGGCCCACGCTGCGGCTTGGCGCGCTCACCTCCGTGGCAGGATTCGCGGCCATGCTGGGCTCCAGCTTCACTGGCTTCGCGCAGCTCGGGCTGTTCTCCATCGTGGGGCTGATCGCCGCCGCCGCCGTCACGCGCTTCGTGCTGCCACCGCTGGTGCCCAAGCAGTTCTTCGCCGTGGGGGCCGGGAGCATCGCCAAACCGCTGGGCTGGCTTATCCGCCACCGCCGCCCGGCGCGGGGCGTGGCCGTGACGGCGCTGGTGGCTGCACTGGCGGCACTACTCAGCCATCGGGGCGGCATGTGGGACGAGAATTTGCTCGACCTGAGCCCCATCCCCGCCGCCGCGCAGGCGCTGGATACCAAGCTGCGCCACGAACTCGGCGTGCCGGACCAGCGCTATTTCGCGGTGTTCCAGGCCCCCAGCGCGCAGCAGGCGCTGGCGAAGAGCGAGGCGCTTGCCCCCGTGCTGGCGGGGCTGAAATCGGCCGGGCTGCTGGGCGGGTATGACCTGCCCAGCACCATCTTGCCCAGCGATACCACGCAGCGCGCCCGCCAAGCCGCCCTGCCCAATGAAGCCACGCTCACCGCCCGGCTGGCTCAGGCCCAAGCCGGCCTGCCCTTCCGCGCCGATGCGTTTGCTCCCTTCCTGAAGGACGTTACGGCGGCACGAACCGCCCCGCTGCTCAACGCGGCCAACCTACCCCCGGCGCTGGCGCTACGCTTTGGCTCCATGCTGGTGCAAAATGGCGCCGACTGGGTGGTGACAGCGCCCCTTTCCGGCGTGACCGACCCGGCGAAGGTGGCTCAGCACCTCTCCGGCAGCAGGGCGGATTTCGTCGACCTCGATCATGAGTCGGCCACGCTGATGAGCACCTTCCAGCACGAGGCGGTGACACTGGCCATCGTCGGCAGCCTCGCCATTCTGGCGCTGCTGGTGGTTGGCCTGCGCTCCTTCCGTCGCGCCGCGCGCGTGGCGCTGCCACTCATCGCCGCCGTCACCATCACCGCGGCACTGCTCACGCTGGGGGGGGGCAAGCTCTCCATCTTCATGGTCACGGGATTTCTGCTCATCGTCGCCATCGGCTCCAATTACTGCCTGTTCTTTGAGCGCGCCGAACCAGGCCCCCCGGCCTGGGAGCGCGCCATCGCCTCGATCGTGCTGGCGAATTTATGCACCGTGGCGGCTTATGGGCTGATGGCGCTCTCGCGGATTCCGGTGCTGCACGATATCGGCGTCACCGTCGCCACCGGCACCTTCCTCAGCCTCGTCTGCGGCGCGGTGCTGAGCCTTCCGGGCAAGGGCCGGGCGCCGTGAGCATCGTCACGCGGCTGGACTATGCCTCCCCCCTGCCGGGTGACGACCGCGTGCTACTGGTGATGCTGCCAGGGGCGGGCATCCGCGCCGCGGAATTCGCCGCCCAGGGCATGGTGGAAGCCGCGCACGCCCAGAATGTGCCGGTGGATGTCGCCGTGGTGGAGCCGGATCTCGCTCTGTACCTGGAGGACGGGGTAACGGCGGCACTGCATGAGCATGTCGTCGAACCGGCACGGGAGCGGAGCTACCGGCGCATCTGGCTGCTTGGCATCTCGCTCGGCGGCATGGGGGCGCTGCTCTATGCCAGCGCGCATCCAACCCAAGTGGAGGGGCTGGTGCTACTTGCCCCGTTCCTCGGCACGCGCGGCACCATGGCCGCACTGGCCAAGGCGGGAGGGCTGGGGCCGGAAATCCGCTCCCTCGCCACCACCGCACCGGAACAGCGCCTGCTTGGCTGGCTCTCGGGGCATCTGGCGCAGGAGGCATCCGCCCCGGCGCTGTATCTGGGCTATGCGCGGCAGGACCGCTTCGCCCCGGGCCACAGGCTGCTGGCTCAACGCCTGCCGCCGGCGCGCACCGCCGTCCGCGATGGCGGGCATGACTGGCCCGCCTGGACAGCGCTCTGGCGGGAACTGCTCACCCGCGCCCCCTTCCGCCCCAGGCCAAGCGGTGATAGTGATTGTTACAAAAGCTGATGGGTCTGAGCACGGGGTACATGGGCAAAGCTGACATCGCGCTTGCCGCTCCCGGCACCGCCTACCAAGATCTCTTCCCCTATCACGCCGAATTCTGCGCGCTCTCGGAATTCCGCAAGAAACCCGGCTTCGGCGCGGAACTCAGCAGCGGCATGGGCGGGCATGCGGTGCTGTACCTCAACGGCGTGCGGCTGGACCATGCGGCGCGGTATCCCGTGCTGCGCCTCTGCGCGCCGGACGAAGCGCCGGAACAGCACGGCGCGGGCATCAGCGTGAACGAGCATTACCGCAACGCCAACTGGATCGCCGTGGAGGGCCGGGACTTTCTGATGCGCGGCGCGCTGGCGGAGGGTGAGCCCCTGACGCGCGAAAGCTACGCCCGCACCCAGGCCCGCGCCCAGGCGATGGGCATCTTCGAGGGCGTGGAGTTCCACCCGCATCTGTTCCGCGACAAGCCGCACGGCATGTCCGACTGTGAATATATGTATGAAATCTCAGTCGCCTCGGATTACGGCGTGCGCTTCGGGCGCGATGCGTTCTGCGCCCGCGTGCCGCTGGACCATGCCCGCATGGGCGCGATCGTCGATTACCTGAACGCGCTCAACCAGCCCTACCGGGAGGGCAGGCGGATTTATAACTGGAAGATCTTCAACAATAACTGCGTGCATGTGGGGCATAACGCGCTGGCGGCGGCGGGAGTCTGGGCGCCGTGGCCCACCGGCCAATCCCCGATGCTCGCGGCCTTCAAATTCCCCGTGCCCAAGAATACATTCGTGGACCTGATGCTGCGCGCCAACGACCTGCCGCTCGAAGACCCGCAAGCCCTGTACCAGGACCGGGATGCCCGCGCCGCGCTGCTGCGCTGGGGCGCGCTGCCGGTGGGGCCGGGGGCGCTGGCCGTGGCCGAACCGGCGGTGGCGCGCAACGAGATTTACGATGTTGCCCGGCGGCTGCGGCTGATCTTCTACGACAATCCGTTCTGGGGCCCGTACCGCTTCCGCTTCCGGCGCATCTTCGCCGATCCGCGCTATACCGATCTGCGCGCCAATCTGCGCCATTTCGCCGCCCGTTACGCGGCGGCGCGGCGGGCCAAGGGGCCGCACAACCCGTTCAATGCCCGGTACGAGGCGCATATTGCCCTTGCCGCGGCGCAGACCGAGGCCATGCTGACCAAGCTGGGAGAAACGCCATGACACCGCTGGCCTTCAGCGCGTTCTCCGTGGTCACCGCCCTTGGCGCCGGACAGGCGGCGACGCTGGCCGCCCTGCGCGAGGGGCGCAGCGGCCTCGCCCCCTGCCGGTTCGATACGCTGCCCATCGCCGCCTATACCGGCGAGGCCGAGGGGCTGGAGAACCACCCGCTCACCGGCGCCTGGGCCGGGTTCGACTGCCGCAATAACCGGCTGGCGGCACTGGCCCTGCACCAGGATGGCTTTCTCGACGCCGTGGCGGCGGCGAAAGCGCGCCATGCGCCCGCGCGCATCGGGCTGTTTCTGGGCACCAGCACCTCCGGCATCTTGGAGACGGAAATCGCCTACCGCCACCGCGACCCGCAAACCGGCGCGCTGCCCGAGGGCTTCGACTATGCCCGCACCCACAACACCTACGCGCTGGGGCGCTTTGTGCGCGAGTATCTGGGCCTTGCCGGACCGGCCTTTGTGGTCTCTACCGCCTGCGCCGCCACCTCCAAGGTATTCGCCAGCGCGGCGCGGATGATCGGGGCCGGGATCTGCGATGCCGCCATTGTCGGCGGGGCGGATACGCTTTGCGGCACTACTTTGTTCGGCTTCCATGCGCTGGGGGTGATGGCCGAAGGCCCGTGCCGCCCGTTCGACGCCGCGCGCAGCGGTATCTCCATTGGCGAGGGTGCCGGGTTCGTGCTGCTGGAGCGGCAGCGCCCGGAGCACGGGGCGGAGACCGTGCTGCTGCTGGGCACGGGCGAAAGCTCGGATGCGTATCACATGTCCTCGCCACACCCGGAGGGCGAAGGGGCGCGCGCCGCGATGCTCCAGGCCCTGGCGGCGGCGGGGCTGCAACCGGGGGATATCGACTACATCAACCTGCACGGCACCGCGACGCTAGTGGGCGACGCGGCGGAGGATAAGGCCATCGCCAACCTGTTCGGCAATGCCGTGCCCTGCAATTCCAGCAAGGGCTTTACCGGCCATACGCTCGGGGCCTCGGGCGTGGTGGGGGCGGCGTTCGGGGCGCTGGCCATCCGGCACGGCTTCATCCCCGGCAGCCCGCATACGCGCGAGGTCGATCCCGGCTTTGCCAGCGATTATCTGCTGGAGGGGCGGGAAGCACGGGTGGATCGTGTACTGTGCAACGCCTTCGGCTTTGGCGGGGTAAATTGCAGCCTCGTGCTGGGGCGGGCGGCCTGATGCGCGTGTATCTGGAAGGCATTGGCCTGTTCGGCCCGGGGCTGGAAGGCTGGGAGGCCAGTCGCGGCATTCTGGCCGGGGATGCGCCCTACACACCAACCCAGGCGCCCCTGCCGGCGGCAACGCTGCTGCCCGCCAACGAGCGCCGCCGCGCGCCGAAGATCGTGCGGATCGCGCTCGCCACCGGGGCCGAGGCCCTGACCGCCGCCGGGCGCGACCCGGCGCTGGTGCCTGCGGTTTTCACCTCCTCGGGCGGCGATGGCGATACGATCCACGAGATCATGTCCACACTGGCCTCGCCGGTCCGCGAGCTTTCGCCCACGCGCTTCCACAACTCGGTGCATAACGCGGCGGCGGGATATTGGAGCATTGCCACCGGCTCGCGCGCGGCCTCGACCAGCCTGTGCTGCCATGACGGCAGCTTCGCCGCCGGGCTGCTGGAAGCCGCCGTGCAGGCCATCGCCGGGGGCAAGGCGGTGATGCTGGTCGCCTATGATGTCCCCTACCCCTCGCCGCTGGCCGAGGCACGGCCCATCGGCCCCGCTTTTGGCGTGGCGATGGCGCTCTCCCCCACGCCCTCGCCCGCCAGCTTCGCCCGGTTGGAGCTGGAGCTGACCACGGACCAGCCGCTCAGCCAGAATACAGAGCCCGCGCTGGAAGCGCTGCGCCGCACCACACCGGCGGCACGCAGCCTGCCGCTGCTGGCCGTCCTGGCGGGGAATGGCACGACGGCGGTGACGCTGGAGTATCTGCCGGATCTGGCGCTAAGCGTGAGCACCACCCCGGAGGAGGGCGCATGAGCATCGGGCATGAGCAGATCCAGGGCATGATTCCCCATTCCGGGACCATGTGCCTGCTGGATGAGGTGCTGGACTGGGATGCGGCCTCCGTGCGCTGCCTCTCCCGCCGCTACCGCAATGCCGAAAACCCGCTGCGCCGCCCCGATGGCACGCTGGGCACGGCCTGCGGCATCGAGATCGCGGCGCAGGCCATGGCGGTGCATGGACGGCTGACCGCGCCCGAGGACGGCGTGCCGGTGCCCGGCTATCTGGTGAGTCTGCGCGATGTAAGGCTTGCCAGCCCGCTGCTGGACGATACCAAGGGGCCGTTGCTCATTGAGGCCAAGCTGCTGATGGGCGATGGCAGCGGCGCGACCTATGAATTCGCCGTCACCTCCCAGGGCACGCCATGGCTCAGCGGGCGGGCCACCGTGCTGTTCGGGGCGGAAAAATGAGGCGCGCGCTGGTCACTGGCGGCAGCGGCACCATCGGGGCGGCCATCGCCCGCACCCTCGCGGGGGCGGGGCATCATGTCTATGTCCATGCGCATGGACAAATTGAGCGCGCCCGGGAGGTTGCGGCGGAGATCGTGGCCCAGGGTGGAGCGGCGGAGGCTGTCCGGTTTGACATCACCGATCCTGAGGCCACGCAAACCGCGCTCGCCGCTGTGCTGGAAGCCGGACCGGTGCAAATTCTGGTGAATAATGCGGGCATCCATGACGATGCGCCGATGCCAGGGATGCGCCAGGAGCAATGGGCGCGGGTGATCGATATTTCACTCAACGGCTTCTTCAACGTCACCCAGCCGCTGCTTATGCCGATGATTCGCACGCGCTGGGGGCGGGTGATCAACATCTCCTCGGTGGCGGCGGTGATGGGCAATCGGGGCCAGGCCAATTACGCGGCGGCCAAGGCGGGGCTGCACGGGGCGGCGCGCTCGCTAGCGCTGGAGGTGGCCAGTCGGGGTATCACGGTGAACACGGTCGCGCCCGGGATCATCACCTCCCCCGCCACGGAAACGCTGTTCCCCAAGGAGGCGCTGGACCGAATGGTGCCGATGAAGCGCGCGGGCACGCCGGAGGAGGTGGCGGATCTCGTTGCCTTCCTGGCCTCGGAGCGCGCGGGCTATATCTCGGGGCAGCTTATCAACATCAATGGCGGCATGGCCTGAGCAACAACGCCCGCAGCAGCCGTAGATGCATGGCGGCGAGGCGCAGATTGTCCCGTCCGTAGCGGAAATGCGAGACGCCGCCTTCTTCGGGCCGGAAATAGCGCACAGGGGCCGCGCGGTTGCGCACGGGCACGCCTTGCCAACACAGGCGCACCAGGGCCTCGGTGTCGAAATCATAACCCCGCATGTGGCGGCTGGCCTCCATAACGGTCAGCAGCGGGGTCAGCGGATAGACACGGAAGCCGAACAGCGCGTCGCCAATCTCCGCCCCTGTCTCCCACCGCGCCAGCACGTTGGAGAGCCGCCGGCCCAGCACGCGGATGCGCGGAGCCGAGGCGTCGAAACGCGGCAGGCCGAGGATCATCGCCTCGGGGTGCAGCGCGGACTCCGCCATGAAGCCGGGGATCTCGGCTTCGGGGTGCTGACCATCGGCATCCATCACCAGCACATGGGTGAAGCCCTCGGCGCGCGCGGCGCGCAGACCTTCCAGCACCGCCGCTCCCTTGCCGCCATTGCGCGCCCGGCGGAGGAGCCGCAGCCCTGGGGCTGCGGGCAAGGCATCGCTGCCGTCGGTGCTGCCGTCAATCACCACCCACACATCCGGCCAGTGGCGCAGTGCGCCGGTCACGGTTTCCCTCAGCTTCGGGCCGGTATTGTAGCTGGGGATGAGGACGAGATGCGTCCGCGGCACGGCCGCCGCCTTACGGATGCGCGCCGCGCGGCTGGCCGGTAAGGCGGAAGCGCAGATGCCCGAGCTTGGTGGCGTAATAGAGCGCGCGGAAGAAATGCAGCCGTAGCGTCACGCGCCAGCCATCGAAGATGCCACCCGCCAGCAGCGAAAGCACGGCCTCCTCCACGCGCAGCGTGTTGCGCGGCGACATGAACAGGTTGCGCATGGCCGGCTGGCGGATGCGGTAGATGAACCAAGTGAACGCCCCCACCGCATCGCGCACGGCGGCATCGTAGCGCTTGAGCGCGCGGGTGGCGCGGGCGGGGGTGCGCAGGCAGGTTTCCACCGCGTTGGCCGCGGCAAAGGCGCTGAGCATAGCGAGATACACGCCCGAGGAAAAAACCGGGTCGATGAAGGAGCAAGCATCGCCGACCATCAGGAAGTTCGGCCCGCTCGTGGTGCTAGAGAGATAGGAATAATTACCCGTGGCCGTCACCTCGCCTACCAGCTCGGCATCCTTCAGCCGGTCGGCGATCTCGGGGCTCATGGCGATGGTGCTGTGGAAGAAGCTGGTGAGATCGGTCTTGCGCGTCTTCAGGAACTCGGGCGCGCAGACGGCGCCGACACTGGTGGTGCCATCTGCCAGAGGGATGAACCAGAACCAGCCATGGTCGAACCAGACGATGGTGATATTGCCCTCGTCCTTGCCGGGCAGGCGCCGCGCCCCGGTGAAATGGCCGAAAATGGCGGCGCTGTTGTTGCGTGGATTACGCGTCTTGGTGCCAAGCTGCGAGGCCAGCAGCGTGTCGCGCCCCGTGGCGTCGATGATGAACTTGGCCCGCCATTCCTGCTCGGCGCCGTTCTCGTCGCTGGCGATGGCGCGCGGGGCGGCCCCCGCGGGGAATTCGACGGAGGTGACGCGGCAGCCCTCGATGACCTCCGCCCCCTTGGCGGCGGCGTTCTTCAGCAGGATATGGTCGAATTCCGAGCGCCGGACCTGGAAGGCGTAGGGGAAACGCTTGTCCCAGGCGCGGGCGAAATCGTAACGCACGCTCTTGCCATGAAAGGGCGAAACGAACTCGATGCCATGCTTGTGCATTCCGGTCGCCTCGATCTGGTCGCGCACACCGAGCCGGTCCAGCAGCGGCAGGTTGTGTGGCAGCAACGATTCGCCGATGTGGAAGCGCGGATGATGGTCCTTTTCCAGCAGCGTCACGCGCTGGCCTCGTTCCGCCAGCAGCGCCGCGACGGTGGAGCCCGCCGGTCCGCCGCCGATGACCAGCACATCGCAGTCCCGTATCGTGGATGTTGTTCCGAGCTGCTGTTGTTGCGTCACGCGTCGAGGACTCCTTGCCTGCCCTCCTGGCGGGTACGGAGCATTGACCCGGACGCCGTATCCCCCGAAGAAGGATTTAGCCGCAATAAGCCACAGGTCCACCGTCATGTCCAACGTAGAGGATCGCTCGGAAGCCGTGCGATCGCAAATGCTTGTCGATGGATATTACGCTGATCCGGCGCAGCGGCTGACCACCATCCGCGCCCTCTTCAACCGTACGGCGCGATATTACGACGGGGTGAACAGCTTGTTCTCGCTGGGTTCTGGCGCCTGGTACCGCCGTACGCGGCTGCGCCGCGCCGGGGTGCGGCCGGGGGTGCAGGTGGTGGATGTCGCTGTCGGCACCGGGGCGCTGGCGCGCGAGGCTATGCGCCTGACCGGCGGCAATGGGGCGGTCATCGGCGTGGACGTCAGCGAGGAGATGCTGGCGATCGCGCAACGCAAACTTGGCATCCCGCTCATCCAGGCCACGGCGGAGGCCCTGCCCTTGGCCTCCGCCAGCGCCGATTACGTGACGATGGGTTATGCGCTGCGCCATGTGGCGGATCTCAAGGCGGCGTTCCGGGAGGCGTTGCGCGTGCTGCGGCCCGGCGGGCGGGTCGAGCTGCTGGAGATCAGCGCGCCGCGCAACAAAGTCAGCCGTGCTTTTGCGGCCGTATTCATCGGCGTGGTGCTGCCCGTGCTCTCGCTACTGATGACGCGCGACCGGCGCTCCAGCACGCTGATGCGTTACCATTGGGAGACAATCGTCAAATACATGCCGCCGGAGACCGTGCTGAGCGTGATGCGCGAAAGCGGCTTCGCCAATGTGAGCCGCTTCAGCGATTTCGATTTGTTCCATCATTACAGCGGGCAAAAGCCAAAGGATACGGAATAGGACCATGCCGGCACACCTGATAACGTCGCCGCAGCGCACCGAGATGCTGCTGGTCGCAGTGCTCGTGCAGATGATCATCATGATCGGCGCGGCGCGGGCGATGAACCATGTGTTCCGCCGGTTCGGCCAGCCGGGCGTGGTGGGCGAGATTGTCGCCGGGCTGCTGCTGGGGCCATCCCTGTTCGGGCATTTTTGTCCCGGCCTCTCCGCCGCCATCTTCGGCGCGACGGCTTCGCCCGCCATCGCGGTACTGTCGCAGCTTGGGCTCATACTGCTGATGTTCCAGATCGGCATGAGCTTCGAGTTCAGGCAGCTGCGTGAGGCGCGGGCCAGCAAGGCACTGCTGCCTCTGGCGGTTGTGTCTGTTAGCGTGCCGTTCGGACTGGGTTTGTGGCTGGGGCATCTCTCGGCGCCGGTCTTCGCGGCATCCATGCCGGTCAATGTATATGCGCTGTTCTGCGGCGTGGCGATGGCCATCACCGCCGTGCCGATCCTGGGGCGCATCCTCACGGAATACGGAATGAGCAAGCACGAGATCGGGGTTTTGGCGATCTCCGTGGCGGCGCTCAACGATGTCGCCGGGTGGCTGCTGCTTGCCTTCGTTTCGGCTGTGGCCACGGCGAGCTTCTCACCCGCGCACATGGCGCTGCAACTCGGCGGCGTATTCGCCTTTGTCCTGCTCTGCGTGTTTGTGCTGCGCCCCGGCGCGCGATGGCTGCTGCGCGCCTTTCCCGTAAAGCATAACGAGGTGCCGCCGACGCTGATGGCCATCGTGCTGGTCAGCGTGTTCGCGCTGGGGATCTGCACGTTCAAGCTTGGCATCTTCGGCATTTTCGGCGGCTTTGTCGGCGGGCTGCTCGTGCATCACGACCACGCCTTCGCAGCCGCATGGCGCAGGCAGGTCGGCAGCTTCGTGCTCATCTGCCTCCTGCCGGTGTTTTTCACCTATTCGGGCCTGCACACCAACCTGCTCGGCCTCAGCTCGGGCAGCGACTGGCTATGGCTCCTGGCCTTCCTGCTCGCCGCGGTGCTGGGCAAGATCGCCCCCGTGGTGCTGGTCAGCCGTGCCTCTGGCTATGGCGCGCATGCCGCGATGCTGCTGGGTGTACTAATGAACACGCGGGCGCTAATGGAGCTGATCGTGCTGAATATCGGGCTGGAAACCGGCTTCCTGCCGCAGAAGGTTTTCACCATGCTGGTGATCATGGCGGTGGTGACGACGATCATGGCGGGCCCGGCGCTCAAACTGCTGCTGCCGCGCCTGGGGCTGGACGTGCCGCGCCAGATCGACGCCTGAACTCAAGCCTCCGGGAGGTGGCAAGCCTCGATCTCGAGCAGCAAATCGGTCCGGCAGATATCGGCACGCAGGTGCAGAATTTCGGCGGACGCGCCGAATAGTTTCCGCACCGCGCGCTCCACGCCCTCCCAATAGGCGGGGTCGCGCAGATAGGTCTTCACCGCCCACTTGCCGGGCTGGCCCAGATGCCCCGCCGCCTCGGCCAATACGCGCAGATTCTCCATCGTCTCCGCAAGCTGTGCCTGCACGTCACCATGATGGCGCGTCTCATGCCCAACAATGCTGGCCGTGCCGGAGATGAACAGGTTCGGACCGTGAGCGGAAGCGCGTGAGAAGCTCGGACTGGTGGGACCGTAAATCGGCGGGTATTCATAGGCGCTGATCTGACGGGGGTTTTCGATGGCCCTTGCGGCCTCGCGTGCCGCGAGGAAATAGATCACCGACACGCCGTTCTCGCCCCCCAGACAACTCGCGGCGGGAGGAACGGGCTGATTCAGCCGGGCCATGAAGGCGCGGTGGCGGCCAGTATTGAAGCGCCTGTAGCGTTCCACGCCCTGTTCATCCCCGGTGATCGCGGTCAGATAGTTCCAAAACCGGATCGGCTCCTTGAAGCCAGTCCGATCCAGGAAATCAAAAACATATCGATAGCTGCGTTCCGTCGCGTCCTCTAACGGCGTGATTGCATCCTCCTCAAGCACCAGCGCGCCGAAGGAGATATCCCCGCTATAAGCCCCCGACACCGGCCCGACCTGGAGATAGGTGACCGGCGTGTCAGAGGTCCAAACCTCAAACGACCCGGCATCCGGTGCCACGGGGTACAGAGGCGCCGAGATAAACGGGCAGGCGGGAGGCAGACTTTGGGGACGCGGCGCCCGATAGCCAATAACGCCGAGAATCCGGTCCTCGCCTTGCGTAGTCGCCAGGCGATCAACATTGAACCCATAACACAGTTTCAGCACAGCACCGGCTCCTGGTGACTAGCTCGCGAAAAGCCCTGAGCCCCCTACGATCATGGGGAAGAGATACGGCGCTTTCCGACACCGTGTAAAGCATGGTCAAACTGACGCTTTGACAACATTTTTTGTGGCTACAATTACCCCCGGATGGCTGCAACGTTTGCAGTTGCCAGATGCCGTTATAACATTCCTTTCAAATTTATTTTAATATCGCAATATGAATAGACATCGAACTGATATCGCACACAAATCATGACGTATTGCGAACAGGCGCGGTTGCGACGGCGAGGCTAGGAGTGAACGGAATTTCATCGCGGTACAGATAGAGACCAACACCGGCATGGAAAGTCGCCGACAAGCAGCGCATCATTGAGGACACCAACCACGGGAATAAGCTGACCATGATGTCGCCATAGCGTAACGCACAGATACGTGATGGTGATAGCAACCATCACCACGCGGGCCAGAATTCACCAACGCTGCAGACCAATGATCGCAACAAGCGCCAGCGTAACATAGCTATAAAAACTCAAAAGGAATGGTAAAAAGCTGGAAATTCACAACATCCGGTAGCGGGTTATGCACAAAGACCCCAGGGAGGCTGAAGTGAACATCACCCAGAATATTCAGCATGTACCGGAAGAATTCTGGAGCTGTGAAATAGGCAAGAAGAGGCTGCCTGGTAACAAGAGGATCAAGAATAAAGGCAGAAAGCAGGGACTCGATAATGAGAGCGGGGTAGATACGCAACATGCGGAGTGACCCTGCCTCCAACGTGCCCTCATTTTTAAGTTAGGGTCTGCGGGTTGATGTATGCCTTGCTGGCGTGTTGAGCGAAAGCCTCCGGCGCCATG
>NZ_JACHFJ010000011.1 GCF_014201825.1 Acidocella aromatica
AATCTGCTCTTCAGAAAATCGGCTGCCCTTCATCGGTCTATCCCCCAGGAACAGACTCTACACAAAAACGGTCACATTCCAGGGGAGCACGTCAACCGGGCTGCTTGTTGTCCTGGAAGTGCACGAAATACTCCAGCGCGGACACACTTAGCTCCATTTGGTGCGCCCTGAATATGGTTCATTAGTTGAACATTGCCTTTGAAGTGCTCAACAATTCTTTTTCGAATGTTTTGAGCTTTGCCAACATATAAAGCCTGACACATTTGCCCGTTCCAGTGGCGTTCAAAAACATAAATCCCGGGATCGGTAGGCAAATCGTCCATATCACATGTATAAATTAGCTGCTGGGCTGAACCATCCTTAAGTTGGACGGGGTCTAGCCATTCAACGGTCAAATCCATAGTGCCCTCTACCGATCTTCAGCGATAAAATTAAAGTGTATGAGGCTTTTATCTTAGCTATTACCCGATCGTCTTCACACCCCGGGCGATGGCCGCGACGCCAGTGCGGGAGACTTCGGCCAGCCCCAGCGGGCGCATCAGGTCGAGGAAGGCGTCCAGCTTGTCGGTGGCGCCGGTCAGTTCGAAGGTGAAGCTCTCGGTGGTGGCGTCGATCACGCGGGCGCGGAAGGCGTCGGCCAGGCGCAACGCCTCGGCGCGTTTCTCGCCCGTGCCCAACACCTTGATCAACGCCAGCTCGCGCGCCAAATGCGGGCCTTCCGTCAGGTCCAGCACCTTATACACCGGCACCAGACGGTCGAGCTGCGCCTTGATCTGCTCGATGACCATCGGTGTGCCGCGCGTGACGACGGTGATGCGGCTCTTCGAGCCGTCGCGCTCCACCGGGGCGACGGTCAGGCTGTCGATATTATAGCCACGGCCGGAGAACAGCCCGATGACACGGGCCAGCACGCCGGATTCATTTTCAACCAGCACCGAGATGGTGGCGCTGCGCAGATCCCCGTTTGCCATTAGACGAGCGCCAGCCCGGCGTCGGTCACACCCGGGCGGTTGTCGCCCTTGTGCTCCGGCCCCAGCAGCATTTGGTTATGCGCGGCCCCCGAGGGGATCATAGGGAACACGTTCTCTTTCTCATCCACACAGATATCGGCAATCACCGGCTTGTCCACCGCAATCATCTCCGCAATCACCCGGTCCAAATCCTCAACCTTTTCCGCGCGCAGACCCACCGCGTGGAAACTCTCGGCGAGCTTCACGAAATCCGGCAGCGCTTCGGAATAGGAGCTGGAATAGCGCGAGCCGTGCAGCAGCTCCTGCCACTGACGCACCATGCCCATGTAATGGTTGTTCAGGATGAAAATCTTCACCGGCAGGCGGTATTGCGCCAGCGTGCCCAGCTCCTGGATGTTCATCAGCGTGCTGGCCTCGCCGGCGATGTCCACCACCAGCGCGTCCGGGTGCGCCACCTGCACGCCCATGGCGGCGGGCAGGCCGTAGCCCATCGTCCCCAGGCCGCCGGAGGTCATCCAGTGGTTTGGCTTCTCGAACTTGAAGTACTGGGCCGCCCACATCTGGTGCTGGCCGACCTCGGTGGTCACGTAGGTGTCGCGCCCGCGCGTGGCCTTGTAGAGCTGTTCGATGGCGTATTGCGGTTTGATGATGCTGCCGGGGTCGCGGTTCTGCGTGTAGCGGAGCGATTGCTTGGCCCGCCACACGTCGATCTGCGCCCACCACTGGGCCAGCGCGCTCTTGTCCGGCTGGGTGGAATCCGCCTTCCAGGCCTCGATCAGCGCTTTCAGGGTCGCCAGTGCGTCGCCGATGATCGGCACGTCCACCACCACGGATTTGTTGATGTTGGCGGGGTCGATATCGGCGTGGATTTTCTTGGAGTTCGGCGAGAAGGCGTTCAGCCGTCCGGTCACGCGGTCGTCGAAGCGCGCGCCGATATTCAGCATCACGTCGCAATCATGCATCGCGAGGTTGGCTTCGTACGTGCCGTGCATGCCCAGCATGCCCAGGAACAGCGGGTCCGAGGCCGGGTAGGCGCCCAGGCCCATCAGCGTGTTGGTGCAGGGGAAGTTGGTGAGGCGCACGAACTCGGTGAGCAGCTTGCTCGCTTCCGGCCCGGCATTGACGACACCGCCGCCAGCATAGACGATCGGGCGATGGGCGCGCTTGAGCAGCTCGACCGCTTCCTTGATCTTCGCGGGGTCCGGCTCGGTGCGCGGGCGGTAGGAGCGGTGCGGCTCGCGGCTCGGGTCCCGGTACGGGGCGGGGTTGATCAGGATGTCCTTCGGCAGATCGACCACCACCGGGCCAGGGCGGCCCGTGCGGGCGACCTGGAACGCCTCGTGGACGACGCGGACCAGATCCTCGGAGCGCTTGACCAGATAGTTGTGCTTGGTCGCTTGGCGGGTGATGCCGGTGGTGTCGGCCTCCTGGAAGGCGTCGTTACCGATGAGATGCGTCGGCACCTGGCCGGTGAGGCAGACCAGCGGGATGGAGTCCATCAGCGCGTCCACGAGGCCGGTGACGGCGTTGGTGGCACCCGGGCCGGAGGTAACCAGCACCACGCCGACCTTGCCGGTGGAGCGGGCGTAACCTTCCGCCGCATGCACCGCCGCCTGCTCGTGGCGCACCAGGATGTGCCGGATCTCGTTCTGCTGGAAAATGGCGTCGTAGATCGGTAGCACCGCGCCGCCGGGATAGCCGAAAATCGTGTCCACGCCCTGCGCCTTCAGCGCGCGGAGAATGGCCTCCGCGCCTGATTTCATCAGTTCGTTTGTTGCGATCGTGCCGTCCATGGGTCTGTCCTGCCGGTCAGGGGGGAGAAAAATACTATGGCAGCGATTAGCGTTAGTGGCGGCGAAGGTCAACCGGGACAATTTATAAAATTTACCAAATCGGCGGTAAAACTTTCCGAAAGTTGCGTAAAATTGCCAATTCTTGAATGAATTATTTGCATGTCTGAGCTGCTTACCAATTTCTGGTGCCGGAACCATGTGCCTTGGCGCTTGGTGTACTGGTGCGTGACCAGCACGGCGCGGGCTTTGGCGTCCTCCAGAGAGATCTCGCCGCGCAGGTAAGCGCCCAGCTCTGGCACGCCATGGGCGCGCATCAGGGGCAGGGCGGGGTCCAGCCCCAGGGCCAGGAAATCGCGCACTTCCTCGAGCGCGCCCTGGTCCAGCATGGCGGTGAAGCGGGTCTCGATGGCCTCGCGCAGGGCGGGGCGCGGCGGGTCGAGCAGGATCATTTTCAGCCGCCAGCCAGTCAGCTTGTCGGTGGGCTGGGACTGCCAATAGGCCAGCCCTTTGCCGGTGGAGAGCAGCACCTCGTAAGCGCGGGCGATGCGCTGGCTATCCCCCGGCTTGAGCTTTTGCGCGGTTTCGGGGTCCAGCTTCACGTGGAGCGCTTGCGCGCCGATCTCGGCGATCAGCCGTCTTGCCTCCTCGCGCGCGGCGGGTTCGGGTTCGGGGATGTTGACGATGCCGTTGACCAGCGCGGAAAAATACATCCCCGTGCCGCCGCAGAGGATGGGGAACTCCGCCCGCGTCATCTCGGCCAGGGCTGCCTCACGCCACCAAGCGGCGTTGGCGGGCTCTGATGCCGCGCGCACGCCGTAAAGCCGGTGCGGGGCCAAGGCCTCGTCCTCCGGGCTGGGGCGGGCGGTGATGATCCGCAGCTCGCGGTAGCACTGCATGGCGTCCGCATTGATGATGGTGCCACCCAAACGCCGCGCCAAAGCCAGGGCCAGGGCGGATTTCCCGCTTGCCGTCGGCCCCGCCAATATTAAGGCGGTGCGTTGCCCTGCGTCTCTCTCTGTCCTACCAGTCGCGACCATGTCTCATATCGTCACTTTCGTTGCCAACCGGCAAGCCGGCTCCCTCACCGCCGCCGAGGCCAATCGCGCCCAGGTTTTTGCCCAGGGCTTCGACCTCACATGGCTCGACGAAGGCCGCGCCTTCGAATTTTCCGTGCAGAACGTGCCGGACCGTGCCGCCCTGGCCGCTGGGCTGGACCACAAGCAGGTGGATATTTTCGTTACCAAGTCCCGTGGCCGGCGCAAGGCCGTGCTGGTGGCGGACATGGACAGCACCATCGTCACCGCCGAGACGCTGGACGAGCTGGCGGCCTTCGCCGGGCTGAAGGAGCAGATCGCCGAGATCACCCGCCGGGCGATGAACGGCGAGCTGGATTTCGCCGCCGCCCTGCGCGAGCGCGTGGCGATGCTGAAGGGGTTGAAGCTCTCGGCGCTGGAGGCGACGTGGTCCGAAATCCAGTTCTGCCCCGGCGCGCGGGAGCTTGTGGCTACCATGCGCGCCCATGGCGCGACCACGGCGCTGGTCTCGGGCGGGTTCACCTTCTTCACCGCGCGGGTGACGGCGGAGATCGGCTTCGACCTGCACCGTTCCAACGTGCTGCTGGATAATGGCTCGGAACTCACCGGCGAGGTGGCCGAACCGATCCTGGACAAGGACGCCAAGCTGAGCACGCTGCGCGAACTGGCCGAAAAGCGGGGCGTGAAGCTCGCCGCCACGCTGGCGGTGGGCGACGGGGCGAATGATCTGCCGATGCTGAAAGAGGCGGGCTTGGGCATCGCCTATCACGCCAAGCCGGTGGTGGCCGCCCAGGTGGCCAACCGGGTCGAGCATACGGACTTGACCTCGCTGCTGTTTGCGCAAGGGTATCCGGCAAGTGCTTTCAAGACTGGGGAGTAAGACATGAAGACGAGAGCTGCGGTGGCGCGGGCGGCGGGGCAGCCGCTTTCCCTCGAGATGGTGGACATCGAGGGCCCGAAATTCGGCGAGGTGATGGTGGAGGTGAAGGCCACCGGCATCTGCCATACGGATGAATACACCCTCTCCGGCATGGACCCGGAAGGCATCTTCCCCGCCATTTTGGGCCATGAAGGCGCCGGCGTGGTGGTGGAGGTCGGCCCCGGCGTGACCAGCCTGAAGAGGGGCGACCATGTGATTCCGCTCTACACGCCGGAATGCCGCCAGTGCAAAACCTGCCTCTCGCGCAAGAGCAACCTCTGCACGGCGATCCGCACCACCCAGGGCAAGGGCGTGATGCCGGACGGCACGTCGCGCTTCTCCTGCGATGGCGCGCCGGTGATGCACTATATGGGCTGCTCCACCTTCGCCAATTACACCGTGCTGCCCGAGATCGCGCTCGCCAAGGTGCGCGAGGACGCGCCCTTCGAGAAGATCTGTTATATCGGTTGCGGCGTGACCACGGGCATTGGCGCCGTGTTCAACACCGCCAAGGTTCAGCCGGGCGATAACGTCGTGGTGTTCGGCCTCGGCGGCATCGGCCTGAACGTGATCCAGGGGGCCCGCATCGCGGGCGCCGATAAGATCATCGGCGTGGACCTGAACAATGGCCGCAAGGCGATGGCCGAGAAGTTCGGCATGACGCATTTCGTCAACCCGAGCGAGATCGGCGAGGATCTGGTGCCGTATCTGGTCAACCTCACCGATGGCGGGGCGGATTACTCCTTCGAGTGTATCGGCAATGTGAAGGTGATGCGTCAGGCGCTGGAATGCTGCCATCGTGGCTGGGGCACGTCGATCATCGTCGGCGTGGCGGGGGCGGGGCAGGAGATTTCCACCCGTCCGTTCCAGCTCGTCACCGGGCGTACCTGGAAGGGCACGGCGTTCGGCGGGGCCAGGGGCCGCACCGATGTGCCGAAGATCGTGGATTGGTACATGGAGGGGAAGATCGACATCGACTCCCTCATCACCCATGTCATGCCCTTCGAGCGCATCAACGAGGGCTTCGAGCTGATGCGCAAGGGCGAGAGCATCCGCTCGGTGGTCGTGTACTAACGAATAGAAGTTTTTTGGGTGCGGCCTTTTTTACAAAAAAGGCCGCACCCAAGCTTTTATAACTTACTGCGGGGTGGCGTTAACGCCGCCCGGCACGCCGTAGCGCTGCAGCAGGGTGCGGAGTGGGTTGGCGCCGGGGTTGCTGCCCTGGCCATACAGCACGATGGCCCGCGCGCCCGGCGCCTGGCCGTAATAGCGCTGCTCGAGATCGGTATCGTCCGAGAACACGGCGCCGGAAAGCGAGACGCCGCCATACAGGCCCTCGCTGTCCGAGAAGCTGACGATGTCGGCGTTCAGCGCCGTGGACATCGAGCCGTTCACCCCGCCGCCGAGCGTGGCGATGGAGAGCCCGGCATCCGCGCCGATCTTGAACTGCGAGTTGAGCAGCGCGTCCAGCCCGCCCTTGGTCATCACCATCATCATCACCTCGGCGCTCTGCACGCCGATTTGCAGGCCGAAGCTGCCGCTGCCCAGAGAGTAGAAGGCCGGGTAGGACCAGCTGCCGTCGGCGGTGCGGGCGGAGAGCACGCAAACCCCGCCCTCGCCGCCAAAGATGAACCCGGCGCGGAAGATGTTCGGGCAGATCACCACAGCCTTGGCGTGGCGCAGCATGTACTGGATCTGCCCTCCGGCGGAGCTGCCGATCATGTCCTCCAGCGCCAGGGTGGAGCTGTCCACCAGATGTTGCGGTGTGCCGGCACAGGCTGGGGCGGCAATGCCAAGGGCCAGGGCGGCGGCAAGCAAAAGGCGCTTCATGGAGAATGGCTCCTGTGGGTTATTTCGGTTCAGCCGAGATCGACTCGGCGGGGTGTTCATTCATAGATAAAATCCGCCAGCCGCGATCGTTAAATTCCAGTCGGGTCAGCGAGATATTGTCGATTTGCAGGCACAGCGCCTGATGCGGGGTGAGCCCCAGCGCATGCGCGCAGGCGGCGCGGATGGCCCCGCCATGCGAGACGATGATGGTATGCTCGCCCGTGGCGGAGCCCAGCAGGGCTTCCAGCCCTTCGCCCACGCGGGTGATGAGATGCGCGAAGCTTTCGCCGCCCGGTGGGGTCTCGGCGGCGTGGATCGGCCAGAACGGATGGCGCTCGGTATGGCCCCGTTCGTCGAACCGGGCGATCGGCATGCCCTGGAGCTGGCCGAAATTCTGCTCGACGAAGGCCGGGTCGATTTCGGGCTCGGATTTGGGGTAGCCGGCGCGGATCAGCGCATCGGCGGTGAGGCGCGTGCGCGAGAGCGGGGTGCAGATCAGCCGGGCCGGGCGGGGCAGGCGGGCGGCCAGCGCCGCGTAGCGCCCGGACTGGGCCTGCATGGTCGTTTCGCAAAGGGGTACGTCGTCGGTACCGTAGAGGTAGCAGAGCGAGTCCGGATGCACGAGGGCGTGGCGGACGAGCCAGAATTGATGCATGCTCATTCTCCAATGGCCAGCAGCGCGCCACGGATGCGCGCGCGGCGGAATTCCCCAGCGAAAATGGCGATGGACAGCGCCGCCCAGAAGGCGTTCAGCCCCGTGGCCAGGGTGAATTGCCGCCAGTCCATGCCGTGGCCGAGCAGGGCGCCGCGCAAACCCTCGAAGATATGCGCCGCCGGAAGGGCCTGGGCGAAAGGTTGCAGCCAGACGGGCAGGGCGGTGATCGGGTAGTACACGCAAGCCAGCGGGGTGACGCCGAAGGCGATGGTCCAGGCCAGGGCCTCGGCCCCCGCGCCATAGCGGAACAGTAGGGAGACGATGCCGAGCGCCACCCACCAGCCCATGATGAGCAGGTTGAGGAAGAACAGCAGCATTACCGGGCCAGGGGCAAAAATATCATAGCTATAGAGAAGGTACGCGATGATTGTGGCAGGAAGCAGGCCAAGCAGCGTGCGCACCGCCGAGACGATGACCAGCGCCCCCAGCAACTCGCCAGGCCGCAACGGGCTGACGAAGAGATGCCCGAGATTGCGCGACCAGATTTCCTCGAGAAACCCGATGGTCACGCCGAGCTGCCCGCGCAGCATGATCTCCCACAGCAGCACGCCGCCGATAAGCCCGCCCGCGGCCACGGCGCGCGGCGCGCCATGCGCGGTGGCGATATAGGTGGAGGTGAAGCCCCAGATGAGCATGTTGAGCGTCGGCCAATAGGCAATTTCGGCCAGACGTGGCCAGGAGCGGCGGTACATGGCGAGATGGCGGTACAGCATACCCCAGATGCGGCGCAGGGACTGCATCACAGCTCCCCGTTCCGGGCGATGTCGAGAAACACCTGTTCCATATCCTCCCGCCCGTAGCGGGCGATCAGCTCCGCCGGAGGGCCACGGTCCACGATGCGCCCGGCCTTCAGCATCAGCACGTTATCGCACAGGCGTTCCACCTCGGCCATGTTGTGCGAGGCGAGCAATATGGCGGCGCCTTGGGTGCGCCGGTATTCCTCCAGCACGCCGCGCACGTAATCGCCGGTGTCCGGGTCCAGGCTGGCGGTGGGTTCGTCGAGCAGTAGCAGCTCGGGCTGGTTGATCAGCGATTTCGCCAGAGCCACGCGGGTTTTTTGCCCGGCGGAAAGCTCGCCCGCCGGGCGCTGGAGTAGGGTGCCGAGGTTGAACTGCTCGGCGAGCGCCGCGATGCGCCGCTTGAGATCCGGCACGTTGTAGAGATGCCCGTACACGGCGAGGTTCTCATATACGGTCAGCCGGGCGGGCAGGGCGATGTAAGGTGAGGAAAAGTTCATCCGCGCCAGGGCAGGGAAGCGGTCGCGCGCCATGTCGTGCCCTAGCACGGTAATGCTGCCGGAGGTGGGCACCAGCAGGCCGAGCAGCATGGCAATGGTGGTGGTCTTGCCTGCGCCATTGCCGCCGAGCAGGCCCAAAACCTGCCCGCGTTCCAGGGTGAAGGAGATATCATCCACCGCGAGCGTGTGCGCGTAGCGTTTTATCAGGTTTTGCACGCTGATGGCTTGCATGCCCTTGGGATAGGCACGGCGATTGGCTATGTCCAGGCGATGGACGATCTCGCCCTCTATTTCCACTGGCCCTTCTGCCTCGCCAAATGCCCGTATTGCGACTTCAACTCGCATGTGCGCGAGAGCATCCCCCAGGCGCGGATGCTGGCCGCCCTGCGCGCCGAGTTGGTCTTCGAGGCCGGGCGGCTGGGGGAAAGGCGCGTCACCTCCATCTTCTTCGGCGGCGGCACGCCGAGCCTGATGGACCCAGAGAGCGTGGCGGCGCTGATCGCCGAGGCGGGGCAGCTGTTTACCCTGGCCCCCGAGGCCGAGATTACGCTGGAGGCTAACCCGACGAGCATCGAGGCCGGGCGTTTTACGGCCTATCGCGCGGCGGGGGTGAACAGGGTGTCCATCGGGGTGCAGAGCTTCGAGGAAGCCTCGCTCAAATTCCTCGGCCGCCAGCACAGCGCCGAGCAGGCGATCAAAGCCATCGAGCTGGGCGCGAAAATCTTTCCGCGTATTTCCTTCGACCTCATCTACGCCCGGCCCGGCCAGACCGAGGCCGCGTGGCGGGCGGAGTTGCGGCAGGCACTCACCTTGGCGGCGGATCATCTCTCGCTCTACCAGCTCACCATCGAGGAGGGCACGAAATTCGCCACGCTCTATGGCCGGGGCGAGTTCGCGCTGCCCGAGGAGGAGCTGGCCGCCCGGCTCTACGAGGCCACGGCGGAGGAGGCTTCGCGCTTCGGCCTGCTGCCTTATGAGATTTCCAACTATGCCCGCCCCGGCGCGGAATCCCGCCATAACCTCGCTTACTGGCGCTACCAGGATTACGTGGGCATCGGCCCCGGCGCGCATGGGCGCGTCACGCTGGGCGGCGCGCTGTTGGCCACCAGCCGCCACCGCGCGCCCGAGGCCTGGATGGATCTCGTGGAGCGGCAGGGCCACGGCACCACCACCGAGGAAGCCATCGCCCCCGAGGACCGCGCGCGTGAGGCGCTGCTGATGGGGCTGCGTCTGGCCGAGGGGGTGTTGCTCCCCCGTTTTGCCGCCCGCACCGGGGTGGCGTTTGAGGACGCCGTGGACCAGGCCATGCTCGAAGCCTGCCTGGAGGAAGGGTATCTTACCCTTTCGGCCGACAATATTACCGCCACGGAACAGGGCCGGCACCGGCTGGACGCATTGCTGCCCGCTTTGCTCCGATAGTATAGGCCACAGTGGATACAGAGGATTTTTGATGCGCTACACTTCCACCCGCGGCCAGGCGGAGCAGAAAGACTTCTCGGGCGTGCTGCTGGCCGGCCTTGCCGCCGATGGCGGGCTGTATATGCCCCTGAGCTGGCCGCAATTCTCCACGGCCGATCTGCGCGCCCTGCGCGGCCTGCCCTACCCGGAGCTTGCCGCCCGCGTGTTGGCGCCGTTCGTGGGCGAGTGCGTCAAATTCGCCGACCTCCAGGCCATGTGCCGCCGCGCTTATGCCGGGTTCTCGCACAAGGCCACCACCCCGCTGGTGCAGCTGGACACCAACGTCTACGCGCTGGAGCTGTTCCACGGCCCGACGCTGGCCTTCAAGGACATGGCGCTGCAGCTCGTGGGCCATCTGTTCGAGCATGTGCTGGCCGAGCGGGGCGAGAAAATCCGCATCGTCGGCGCGACCTCGGGCGATACCGGCTCGGCCGCCATCGAGGCCGTGGCCAACCGCAAGAATATCGACATCACCATCCTACATCCCGAGGGCAAGACCTCCGAGGTGCAGCGCCGCCAGATGACCACGGTGAAGGCCGATAACGTCCTCAACATCGCCGTGGATGGCAATTTCGACGATTGCCAGGATCTGGTGAAGGCGATGTTCGCCGACACCGAATTCCGCGCCGAGATGAACCTCTCGGCGGTGAATTCCATCAACTTCGCCCGCATCGCGGCGCAGATCCCGTATTACGTGTACGCCGCGCTGAACCTCGGCGCGCCGGAGCGCGAGGTGGCGGTTTCCGTGCCCACGGGTAATTTCGGCAACATCCTGGCCGCCTGGGCCGCGCATAAGATGGGCGTGCCCATCAAGCACTTCATCGTGGCGAGCAACCGCAACGATATCCTGACCCGCTTCCTCGAAGCCAACGACATGAGCGTGCATGGCGTGACGCCGAGCCTCTCGCCCTCGATGGATATCGGGATCAGCTCGAATTTTGAACGCCTGCTGTTTGAGTTCCTGGGGCGGGACGCGGCGCTGACGGCCAAGACCATGGCGGATTTCCGCACCAGCGGGAAAATGAGCGTGGCCGAGCCGGTCTGGCGCGCCATCACCAAGGATTTCACCGGCTTCCGCCGCTCGGACGAGGAAACCCTGGCCGAGATCGCCCGACTGTACCGCGAGAGCGGCTATCTGGCCGACCCGCATTCGGTCATCGGCATTGCCGCCGCGCGGGAGCTGGGGCCGGTGGGCGTGCCGGTCATCGCCGCCGCCACGGCGCACCCAGCCAAGTTCCCAGATGCGATTGAAAAGGCCGTTGGCGTCCGCCCGCCCTTACCGGCGCATCTTGCCGACCTATATCAACGGAATGAAAAGTTTATCCGCGCCCCCAACGATCTGGCCGCCATCGAGGCCTGCGTGCGGAATTTTGCCAACAGGAACACATAATTGATGACTGAACAGGTTTCCATCACCACCCTGCCCTCCGGGCTCACGGTGCTCACCGAGCGCATGGAGCGGGTGGAGACGGTATCCTTCGGCGCCTATGTCGGCGCTGGCACCCGCCACGAAACCGCCGCCGAGAATGGCGCGGCGCATTTCCTTGAGCACATGGCCTTCAAGGGCACCGAGAAGCGCTCGGCCGCCGATATTGCCGAAGCCATCGAGAATGTGGGCGGGCATATCAATGCTTATACCTCCCGCGAGCAGACAGCCTATTACGTCAAGCTGCTCAAGGAGGATTTAGCCCTGGGCGCCGACATCATCGGCGATATCCTCTGTCATTCCACCTTCGAGCCGGACGAGCTGGAGCGCGAGCGCGGGGTGATCCTCCAAGAGATCGGCCAGGCCAACGACACGCCGGACGACGTGGTGTTCGACCATTTCCAGTCCGCCGCCTACCCGGCGCAGCCGATGGGCCGTCCGGTGCTGGGCACGGAGCAGATCATCCGTGGCATGAAGCGCGAGACCCTGCACGGCTTCATGCGCCAGCATTACACGCCGGAGAACATGGTCATCGCCGCCAGCGGCAAGCTGGAGCATGAGCAGGTGGTGGAGCTGGCGCAGAAATACTTCGCCGATCTACCCAAGGCCGAGCGCGCCGAGCCCATGCCCGCCGATTATATGGGCGGCGAGTACCGTGAGCTGCGCGACCTCGACCAGGCGCATATCGTGCTGGGCTTCAACTCGCCGGGCTATGGCGAGCCGGATTACTACCCGGCCATGCTGCTCTCCACGCTGCTGGGCGGGGGCATGTCGTCGCGGCTGTTCCAGGAGATCCGCGAGAAGCGCGGACTGGTGTATTCCATCTACAGCTTCACCGCCCCGGCGGTGGATGGCGGGCTGTTTGGCATCTATGCCGGCACCGGCGAGTCCGAGGCCGCAGAGCTGATGCCGGTGACGCTGGAGGAGCTGGCCAAGGTACAGGAAGAGGTAAGCGAGGCCGAACTCGCTCGTGCCCGCGCGCAGCTCAAGGCCGGGCTGCTGATGAGCCTGGAATCCACCGGCAGCCGCTGCGAGCAGCTGGCCCGCCAGTGGCAGGTGTTTGGCCGTGTCATCCCGGTGGCGGAGACGGTGGCGCGTATCGAGGCCGTGACGGTGGATGAAATCCGCGCGGCGGGGCGCAAGATCTTCCGCGAGAAGCCGACCCTGGCGACCATCGGGCCGGTCGGGCAGGTGCCCAAGTTCTCCGCCATTATCGACAGGCTGACCGCGTGAGCGCCCTGCACGAGGCTGCCGAACGCTTGCTGAAGGCGGCGAAAGCCGCCGGGGCGGATGTGGCCGAGGTGGTGCTGCACGAGAGCGCTTCCGTCTCCGTGCAGCGGCGCCTGGGCAAGATCGAGGAAACCGAGCGCGCGGAGACCCGCGAGCTTGGCTTGCGCGTGTTCCTGGGCCGGGCCAACGCGTCCGTATCGGCCAGCGCCATCGACCCGGCCTCCTTCACGCGTCTCGCCGAGCAGGCGGTGGCCATGGCCCGCGTGGTGCCGGAGGACCCGTATGCCGAGATCCCCGAGGCTCCCGCCCCGCTGGATGCCGGTTTTCTGGAGCTGGACGACCCGGTTGAGCCGGGGATGGATGTGCTGATCGCCCGCGCGGCGGCAGCCGAGGAAGCAGCGCTTTCCGTGGCAGGCATCACCAATTCCGAGGGGGGCTCCGCCTCCTGGTCGCGCGGTACCTCGTTGCTGGCCACCAGCCATGGTTTCGTGGGTGGCTATGCCCGTTCGCATCATGGCGTGTCAGTCACCGCCATTGCGGGCACGGGGACCCAGATGCAGCGCGACTACGATTTCTCCTCCACCCTGCACGGGGCGGATCTGGAGGACGCCGCTACCCTTGGCCGCAACGCCGCCGAGCGGGCGCTCAAGCGCCTCAACCCGCGCCGGGCGCAGACGGCCAAGCTGCCGGTGGTGTTCGACCCGCGCGTGGCGGGCGGCATGCTGGGGCATCTGGCAGGGGCGATCTCGGGTGCCGCCATCGCGCGTGGCACCTCCTTCCTCAAGGATGCGCTGGGCCAGGCCATATTCGCGCCGGGCATCGCCATCATCGACGATCCCTTCCGCGTGCGCGGGCTGCGCTCGCGCCCCTATGACCGTGAGGGGCAGCCGGTGCATGCCCGCGCCTTCATCGAGGACGGGGTGCTGACGAGCTGGATTTTGGACACGCGCAGCGCCAACCAACTGGGGCTGAAAACCTCGGGCAATGCCGGGGGCTTAAGCAATTTCTATCTGGCGGCGGGCAAATTGAGCCCGGCGGCACTGATGGCGGACATCGCCGAGGGGCTGTATGTCACCGAGATGATCGGCTCGGGCGTGAACGGGCTGACCGGCGATTACTCGCGCGGGGCGGCGGGGTTCATGATCCGCAATGGCCAGCTGGCCGAGCCGGTGGCGGAGATCACCATCGCGGGTAACCTCAAGGACATGTTCCTGCACATAACCCCGGCTGATGATCTGCAATTTAAGCGCGGGACCGACGCGCCGACGCTGCGCATCGAGGGCATGACGCTCGCCGGGGCGTAAAACCAAGTTCGCAAGAGTTTTTCGGGGTGTGGGGGCTTTTTGCAAAAAGCCCCCACATTGCTTTTGCGCAGGCAAAAGTATTCTCAGCTTTTTGGAAAAAGCCGCGCCAAAAACTTTTTTAAATTTTCCAGGAAGAACTTGGTAGCGGCGGAAGGATTTGAACCTCCGACCAAGGGATTATGATTCCCCTGCTCTACCACTGAGCTACGCCGCCAAGCTGTGAGCCAGCCGGGTACCGCGAAGGCGCGCGGAAGTCAATCCAATGAAAAAGGCCCCGGAGCTGTATCCGGGGCCTTTTTTTGTGGGCGGCTGCGGGATCAGCCTTCCATGTCGTTGGCGATGCTGGTCAGCACCTGCGGCGACTTGACCTTAAGCACCAGGAACCAGACCAGACCGATGCCCAGATAGATGGCGAAGGCCGGGGGCAGGATGTTGAACGGCGCCGCCGGGTAGGGGCAGACGCTGGAGTAGATGACGAAGCCCATCATCCCGGCGCCGATCAGCCCGTAGATGACATGCTGGACCTTGAGCACCCCGGCGCGGAACAGGTCCAGTGGGGAGGCCAGGCACACGCCGAAATACACCACCACGAAGCCATAGGTGGCGATGGTGCCCGCCAGCCCGAACCCGTTCAGGAAGCCCTGCGGCAGCAGCGCCAGCATGATCAGCGCGGTGATCACGCCGGAGGCATACACGGCGATATGCGGGGTTTTGTGCTTCTTGTGCACCAGGCCCATGGAGCCGTGCAGGAACTGGTAGCGGCCCATGGAGAACAGCATGCGGGAGCTGGCGTTGAGGCAGGCCAGTGCGCAGGCGAAGGCGCTGATGATGGCGGCGAAGTACACCACGGCGGCAGCCCAGGGCAGGCCGGCCTTGTTGGTCATGTCGGCAAACGGCGAGGAAGAGCTGCCGATGGCCGAGGCGTTGTCGCCCATGCCCATCACCATCAGGTAGGACATGATGGTGAAAAAGATGCCGACGATGGCCGCCGAGCCCACTACCGCGTAGGGGATGTTCTTCTGCGGATCGGCGGATTCCTTGGCCAGGGTGGCGGAACTCTCAAACCCCACCCAGCTGAACACGGCGAAGGCCATGGCCGAGGCCACGCCGCCGAAGGACAGCTTGCTGAAGTTCAGCTGCACCGGGTCGATCACGGTGCCATGCTTGCCCACAACCAGCGCGGTGATGAGGACGATGATGCCGATCGAGGCACATTCCAGCACCAGACCCATGCGCGAGGAGAACTGGATGTCGCGGTAACCGGCGAACACAACCAGGCCGGTCAGGGCGAAGGCCAGGAAGGCTTGCGCTGCGAAGGGCAGGGTGATGCCGAATACGGCCAGCACGTTGTTGATGAAGAGCGGCTCGCTCATCAGCACCGCCACGGCGGTGGTGACATAGGCCAGAACCATGGCCCAGCCGGCGAGCGCACCCGCCACCGGCCCGAAATTACGGCCGATATAGACGAAGTAGGAGCCGGCCTCCGGGTGGCGCTTAGCCAAGCCCGAGATGGAGGCGCCGACGAACACGCACCCGATGGTGGCGAGCAGGTAGGCGACCCAGGAGCCGACACCGGCCAGCCCGGCGACGACGGTGATGTTCAGAGCCGGGGTCATGGTTGGCGCGATGTTGGCGATGGATTGGCCCAGAGTCTCGATCCGGCTGAGCGCGCCTTGCTTCAGCTGAGGTTCGACGTGTGCGGCAACGTCCGTGGTTGCTACCATGATGTCTGTCTCCATGGGTTTGAGAGTCACCGCAGACGCGGCAGATACAAATACAATGCAAGCATCGTGCCTGAATTTGCATGGGTGCTGGCGGCCCAGCCTTGCGCCATTCAGGCGGCTGATAAATAAGCAGGATACTCCGTGCGGTGGCAGGGTTTTAAGCGCTGATTGATAAGAATTTGCACAATTTGTTTAAGCGGATGGCAGCTATGACTAACAACAACGATGATGCGGGTCAGAGCCGGGTGGAACCCGGGCTGATCCTGGCCAGTACCTCGGCCGCGCGGCGGGCCATGCTGCGCCAGGCGGGGCTGGATTTCGCGGCCATCTCCTCGGGCGTGGACGAGGCGGCCCTGAAACAGGGGTTCACCGGCACGCCGGAGGAGCTGGCCCTGGCTTTGGCGGAGGCCAAGGCGCGCGCGGTGAGTACGGCGCATCCGCGGGTGCTGGTGCTGGGGGCGGACCAATTGCTGGTGTGCGAGGGCGCGGTGTTCGACAAACCGGCCGACCTCGCCGAGGCGGCTGTGCATCTGCGGCGTCTCTCCGGGCGGGCGCATCAGCTCGTTACCGCCGCCTGCGTGGTGCAAGGTGGCGAAGTTATATGGTCGCATGCCGAGCGGGCCACGCTGGAGGTGCGCGGCCTGAGCGAGGATTTCATTGCCCGCTACCTGGAGGCCGAAGGCGCGGAAATTCTCGGCTGCGTCGGCGCTTACCGGCTGGAAGGGCTGGGCGCGCAGCTCTTCACCCGCGTGGAAGGCGATTATTTCACCATTCTCGGGCTCAGCCTGCTGCCTTTGCTCGGGTTCTTGCGCGCGGCGGGCGTGCTGGCGGGGTGACCGGCCGGGCGGCATCCAGCAGCGCCTGCATTTTTTCCACGGTCTGGATGTCCAGATGCCGCAACTCGCGCGCCAGGCGGTTGGCCAGCACCGTCTGGGCGGGGGTGAGGCCGCTGGCATTCAGCTTCAGCCTGGGGCGGGAGAATTTGGCAAGCGCTGTTAATTCATCGGCATCATCCCAGATCAGCCCAAAATATTGGCATATCTGGTGGATCAGCCCGGCGGAAGGCGCGCCGCGCCGCCCGTGCTCCAGCGCCGAGAGATAGGCCGCCGAGATTTCCAGCGCCGCCGCCATTTCCCGCTGCGTCACCCCGCGCGCCTCGCGCAGCTGGCGGAGCTTTTCGCCGAAAGGCGTCATCCGCGTACCCGGCGGAGCAGGATGCGCACCGAGCCGGTATTCGCCGCGTGCGGATGCGCCATCGCCAGGATGAGCGGGCGCAGGTTGGGGGCGTTGAGCCAGTGCGGCAGCTCGCGGGCCAGAATTTCGCCCTTGCCGGTGATGATCTCGACACAGCACAGCCGCGCCCCGTGCGACAGCTCCAGGAAGTGCAGAACCTCGTGATGCGCCTTGGCGGCGGTATGGCCGTGCAGGTCCAGCCTCGCCTCGGCGCGGATCTTGCCGGTGCGGAACTGCTTCCAGGTGGATTTATCCAGCCCGCCCGGTGTGGCGTCCACGCCTATATAAGGTGGCGGATGCACGAGCTTGGGCTTTGGCGCCTGCGGTGGCGGGGTGGTGGCTTCGGGCTGGGGCGCGGGCGGGTCCGCTGGTAGGGGCAGCCGCGCGCGCCCAGGCATCAGCTTGGTCAGCGTACGGCCATACGCCGCCCAGAGGCGCAGATCCTCCTCCGAAAGGCCCTTGCGGCGCGCCATTAATCCCGTGGCTTGAAGAACATCGCCGCCGCCGCGGCATGGGCCTGTTTGGCGGCGATCGCCTGGCGCACGCGGGCGATCTCTTCCTCCAGCGTGGCGATATAGGCGGTCAGCTCTTCCACCCCCAGCGTGTCCAGAACGGGCGGGGAGAGTAGTTTTTTGGCCGGGCGCGGCAGGTCTTCTTCGGGAAATGTCATAAAACGATCTTGACCGAAGGGTGGCGCGGGTTCCATACCCCGCGCAAGTTTAACTTGCGTGGCCCACGCGCGAAACTATCTGCGTTCCAGGCCGCCGCGCCTGAGACGTAAAAAGGTACCGTATCCATGCCCCTACCCTTGATGCCCAAAGCTACCGCAGTCTGGATGATTGACAAGACCGCGCTGACCTTCGAGCAGATCGCCGATTTCTGCGGGATGCACCCGCTGGAAGTCCAGGCCATTGCCGATGGCGAGGTGGCGCAGGGGATCAACGGCTACGACCCGGTGGCGAACAAGCAGGTCACGGCGGAGGACATCGCCCGCTGCGAGCGTAACCCGGCGCTGCGGCTGAAGCTGCTGGCCACGCCCGAGATGAACCAGAAGAAGCCCAAGGGCGGCCGCTACACCCCCGTGGCCAAGCGCAACGACCGTCCAGACGCTATCGCCTTCCTGCTGCGCAGCTATCCGCACCTGACGGACGCGCAGATCATCAAGCTGCTCGGCACCACCAAGGACACCATCCAGAAGATCCGCGACCGCTCGCACTGGAACAGCGCCAACATCAAGGCGCGCGACCCGGTGATCCTGGGCCTGTGCAAGCAGTCCGACCTGAATGACGCCGTGGCCGCCGCTAATGAGCGCTTGGCCCGCGAGGGGCTGACCCCGCCGCCGGCGCCGGATTCCTCGGAAGCCGCGGAGTAATAAAAAAGGGGGCCATTGGGCCCCCTTTTTGTGTCTGGCGCGGTGTCAGAGCGCCTTCAATCGCTCCATCTCCTCTTTCAATCGCAGCTTTTCCATCTTCATGCGGGTGAGGGCGGTATCATCCCGGCTGGGGCGGCGGTCTTCCGCCAAAATCTTGGTTTCCAGGCTGGCATGCCGCCCCTTTAGGGCATCGATACGCGATTGCAGGTTCATGGTGCCTCCTTGGCGCTGAACAACTGTAATATTCCGGGCACTACCCTCGCGCGGGCAAGCGCCCAGAAAACCGAGGCTAATCCCGCCGCCACGGAATTGTCACGTAAAAAATGCGGACGAAAATTCCGGTTTCAGTGTGCGGCAAATCCTATTATTGCTCCGTCATGCTGACTGACAGAGACAATTTGCTGCGCCGCCTCCACGCGCTACGCAGCGAGCACCGGGACCTTGATACCGTGATCACCCGCGTCACCGAGCTGGGGCCGCTCGACCAGCTCCAAGTGCAGCGCCTGAAAAAGCGCAAGCTCGGGCTGAAAGACGAAATCTCGCGGCTGGAAAGCCGGTTGATCCCGGACCGCACGGCGTGAGCGCCCCGCTGGTCGGCATTATCATGGGCAGCCGTTCGGACTGGCCCGTGATGCAGCACGCCGCCGAGGTGCTGGAGAGGCTCGGTGTGCCGTTCGAGGCGAAGGTGGTGTCAGCCCACCGCACGCCCAAGCGGCTCTACGACTACGCCACCGGCGCCGAGGCGCGGGGGCTGAAGATCATTATCGCCGGGGCTGGCGGGGCGGCGCATCTGCCGGGCATGGCGGCGTCGATGACCAATCTGCCCGTGCTGGGCGTGCCGGTGGCCGCCACCGTGTTGCAGGGCGAGGACGCGCTGCTCTCCATCGTGCAGATGCCGGGCGGCATCCCGGTGGGCACGCTGGCCATCGGCAAGCCGGGGGCGATCAACGCGGGCATCCTTTCCGCCTCCATCCTGGCGCTGTCCGACGACGCGCTGCGCGCCCGTCTGGCGGCTTTCCGCGCCGCGCAGACCGATAGCGTGCCGGAGACCGTGGAATGAGCGCGCTGGCTCCTGGGGCCGTGATCGGCATGATCGGCGGCGGGCAGCTTGGGCGCATGTCCGCCATGGCGGCGGCGCGGCTGGGTTACCGCGTGCATGTGTTCTCGCCGGAGGTGGATGGCCCGGCGGCGCAGGTGAGCGCCGTGAACACGGTGGGGGACTACGCTGACCTTGAGGCGCTGCGCCGCTTCGCCGAGGCGGTGGATGTCATCACCTTCGAGTTCGAGAACCTGCCCGCGGATGCGCTTTCCCTGCTGGAGAGCCTGAAGCCCGTGCGCCCCGGCGCGCGGATTTTGGCGATCTCGCAGGACCGGCTGCTGGAAAAGCAGTTCCTCAACGATGCCGGGATCGCCACCGCCCCTTGGGCGAAGGTGGAGAGCGAGGCGGAGTTGGATGCGGCGGTGGCCAAGCTCGGGCTGCCCGCGGTGCTGAAAACCACGCGGCTAGGCTACGACGGCAAGGGGCAGACCCTGCTGCGCGCGGCGGAGGATGTGGCCCCGGCCTTTGCGCGCCTCGCGCCGAAGCCACTGGTGCTGGAGGGCTTCGTCAATTTCGCGGCGGAAGTCTCGGTAATGGTGGCGCGGGGGGGGGATGGCACGGTGGTGACCTATGACGCCGTGGAGAACCGCCACAAGCACCATATCCTGGACCTCACCTTGGCTCCCGCGCCGCTGCCGCGAGACCTGCTGGCCGAGGCGCAGGACATCGCCCGCCGTGTGGCCGAGGCGCTGGAGCTGGTCGGGATCATGGGCGTGGAGATGTTCGTGACCGCCGACGGCAAGCTGCTGGTGAACGAGGTTGCCCCGCGCCCGCATAATTCCGGGCACTGGACGATGGATGCTTGCCCGTGCGGGCAGTTCGAGATGCATATCCGCGCCGTGGCCGGGCTGCCGCTGCCGCCCGCCATCCGCCACTCGGACGCGGTGATGAAGAACCTGATCGGGCCGGAGGACATGGCGCTGTGGCCGCAAATCCTGGCGACGCCGGGGTTGATCCCGCACCATTACGGCAAGACGGAATCGCGTCCGGGCCGCAAGATGGGGCATTTCAACCGGCTTTTCCCCAAGGGCAGCCTGCCGGGGGAGTTTGGGATTGAGGATGCGTTGAGGCTAAAGGAGTAATAGACGTTTCTGATGCAGCTTTTTTCAAAAAAGCGCCGGAAAGCTCAGTCTTTTTGAGGATGACTGCTCAGCGCGCCCGAACCATTGGCGCGCGTTGAGCAGCCTCCAAAATTTTTAAACCAGCGCGTTCACTGGCACCAAATTATCCAAAAACCGCTCCGCACATGCGCGCCAGGAGTACGTCTCGGCAAATGGTCGGCAGGCAGTGCGCTCGATTTCCAGTGCCTTCAGGCAGGCTTGGCGCAAATCCTCGTCCAGCGCGCCCACCGGCACTTGTGCCTCCGCCAGAATATCCTTTGGCCCCGTGACCGGGTAAGCCGCCACCGGCAGACCTGATGCCAGCGCCTCCAGCACAACCAAGCCGAACGTGTCGGTGCGGGAGGGGAACACGAACACATCGGCCCCGGCATAGGCTTTCGCCAGCTCCGCCCCGTGCCGTGCGCCGACGAAATGCGCCTCGGGAAATTCCGCCTCCAGCTCGCGGCGTTGCGGACCGTCGCCAACCACCAGCTTGGAGCCGGGAAGGTCCAGCTTGAGGAAGGCGCGCAGGTTTTTTTCCACCGCCAAGCGGCCGACATAGAGGAAGATCGGGCGCGGCAGGTCCCACTCCTCCCTTGGCTCCGGGCTGAAGGCGGCGAGGTCCACGCCCCGAGACCAGGGACGAACATGCTCGAAGCCGCGTGCCATCAGCTCCTCGCGCAGCGATTGTGTCGCCACCATCACCGCAGCCCCGGCGCCGTGGAAGCGCCGCAGCCAGGCATAGGAGATGAATTCGGGGATGCCCGTCCGCGCTTTCAGGTATTCGGCGAACCGGGTGTGGAAGGCGGTTGTGAAGGCCACCTTGCGGCGAATGGCATAGGCGCGGGCGGCCATGCCCAGCGGGCCTTCGGTGGCGATGTGCAGCGCGTCCGGCTGGAATTCGTCGATGATCTTTGCCAGCCGCTTGCCAGGAAAGATCGCGAGGCGGATTTCCGGGTAGCTCGGCATTGGGATAGTGAAGAAGCGGTCCGGCCCAACCACCTCGACCACCTTGCCCATGTCCTGCAGCTCCTGCACCACCGTGCGCAGAGTGCGGACCACACCGTTCACCTGGGGTGTCCAGGCGTCGGAAACGATTAGAATGCGCATCGGCCCGGCGGGTGTGAGCAGAATGTCAGGCTCCGGCCGATGCAATGCTGATGGGATCGATCTCGCGCTGCACGGCGGCCATTTCCGCCGCCACGGCCTGCACCACGGCGGATTGGGCCGGGTTGATCTTGGCGGCGGGCTTGGCCAGCATGGAGAGTTGGTTGCGCGCCACCCAGTCGATCAGTTCCAGGTTGCCGTCGTCGTGTTCGACGAGCGCGGTGCAGCTTTCCACCCAGTCGCCATCGTTGAGATAAAGCACGCCGTTCACCATGCGCATCTCGGCATGGTGAATATGGCCGCAGACCACGCCGTCGAACCCACGGGCCTTGGCGTCGTCGGCGAGCGCGGTCTCGAAACGGTCGATCGCCTTCACCGCCTCCTTCACCTGCAGCTTCAGCCAGGCGGAGAGCGACCAGTACGGATAGCCGAGCCGGATGCGCACCATGTTGAAATAGCGGTTCAGCCCAAGCGCCAGGGTGTAGGCCCAGTCGCCCAGCAAGGCTAGCACGCGGGCATGGCGCACCACGCTGTCGAACATGTCGCCGTGGGTGATGAGCAGGCGCTTGCCGTCGGCCGTGGTGTGTTCGGCCTCCATCTGGATTTTTACGCCGCAGACCTCGATGCCCAGGGCGAGATATTTGCGCAGCATTTCGTCGTGGTTGCCGGGCACGTACACAACGTTGGTGCCGTTGCGCGCCATTTTCAGCACGCGGCGGAGCACCTTGTCGTGGTGACGGTCCCAGAACCAGGAGCGCTTGAGGCGCCAGCCGTCGATAATGTCACCAACCAGAAACAAATTTTCGCAGGTGAGCGACTTCAGGAAATCAGCCAGGAACTCGGCGCGGCAGCCGCGCGTCCCCAGATGAGTATCCGAGATGAAGACGCTGCGGTAAGCGGTTTTTTCCATGCTGCGGAGCGGCCCGGTTGCGTTCATAGGGCCCCGCATAGTCTGGAGCGCAGCGCCCATGACAGTGAAGATTCCATGACGGTTGCGGAAGATTTCACGATCTTCGTGGGGCGGCCAATTGTCATGCGTGCGCCATCCTTCTGTCATATGACCGTAACGTTATTGGTGCATGAGGGGAGATTACGCTGCGAGCCCGAAGAGTTAATGAATGTTGATAATTTTTAATCCGGTCGCCGGGCGGCGCCGTGTCGCGCTGCTCTGGCGGGTGCTCGACCTGCTGATGAGCAATGGCGTGAAGGTGGAGGTGGCGGAAACAGAGCATCCCGGCCACGCCACCGAGTTGGCCCGCGAGGCGGCGCGTGAGGGGCGCGGCATGGTGGTGGCCGCCGGTGGGGATGGGACCATCGCCGAGGTGGCGAACGGGCTGATCGGCAGCCCCACGGCGCTGGGGGTGATCCCGCTCGGCACCGCCAACGTGCTGGCCAAGGAGTATGGCCTGCCCTCCAGCCCGCGCGCGGTGGCCAACATGCTGGCCTATAAGCGCACCCGTTTGCTCTGGCCCGGCATCGCCCGGCTGCCGAGGGAGGATCACGTTTTTGTGCAGATGGCCGGGCTGGGGTTCGACGGCGCGGTGGTCCACGGCCTGCCGCCACTGCTCAAGCGGGTCATCGGCCGGGGGGCTTATGTGTGGCAGAGCGTGTGGGAGAGCCTTGTCTATGGCTTTCCGCCGCTGCGCGTGATCGTGGATGGCGAGGCCCATGAGGCCGCCAGCGTGGTGGTGAGCAAGGGGCGGCTCTATGGCGGGTCGTATCTGCTGGCCCCCGAGGCCAAGCCCGAGGCCCCTGGCTTCCAGGTGGTGCTGTTCGAGCGCTCCGGTACGCTCCCCGCTTTGCTCTCGGGTGCCGCCCTGCCGCTGGGCATTTTGCCTCGTTGCCCGGGCGTGCGCATTCTGCCTGCCAGCCATGTTGAATTCCCAGGCAATGCGCGGAGTTGGGCGCAGTGCGATGGTGATGCGCTGGAAGGCTTGCCTTTTGCCGTGACCAACGCCCCAGCCCCGATTTCCCTGATCACCGGCTAGGCGCGGGCGGGGGTTGACCTGCTCCCGTGAAGTTTTAAGGGGAAACCGCCCAATTTAATGGAGTCACAGACATGAAAACCCCCGTGCGCGTTGCCGTCACCGGTGCCGCTGGCCAGATTGGTTATGCTATCCTGTTCCGTATCGCCAATGGCGACCTGCTCGGCAAGGATCAGCCGGTGATCCTGAGCCTGCTCGACCTGCCGCAGGCGCAGAAAGCGCTGAACGGCGTGATCATGGAACTGAATGACTGCGCCTTCCCGCTGCTCGCCGGCGTGACCCCCTCCGATGACCCGCGCGTCGCCTTCAAGGACGTGGACATCGCCATCCTGGTCGGCTCGCGCCCCCGCGGCCCGGGCATGGAGCGCTCCGACCTGCTCGCCGCCAATGCCGAGATCTTCAAGGTTCAGGGCAAGGCGCTGAACGATGTCGCCAAGCGCGACGTGAAGGTGCTCGTGGTCGGCAACCCGGCCAACACCAACGCCTATATCGCCATGAAGTCCGCCCCGGATCTGCCGAAGGAGAACTTCACCGCGATGCTGCGCCTCGACCATAACCGCGCGGTTTCCATGCTGTCCGAGAAGACCGGCACCCCGGTTAAGGACATCGAGAAGATGGCCGTGTGGGGCAACCACTCTCCCTCCATGTATGCCGATTACCGCAACGCCACCGCCGCCGGTAAGCCGATGCCGGAAGCCGTGAACGACGAGGCCTGGTACAAGGACACGTACCTCTCCGCCGTTGGCAAGCGCGGTGCGGCCATCATCGAGGCCCGCGGCCTGTCCTCCGCCGCCTCCGCCGCCAACGCCGCCATCGACCATGTGCGCGACTGGGTGCTGGGCACCAACGGCAAGTGGGTTTCCATGGGCGTGCCGTCCGACGGTTCCTACGGCGTCCCCGAGGACGTGATGTTCGGCGTTCCCTGCACCTGCGAGAACGGCAAGTACACCCGCGTCAAGGGCATCGAGATGGACGAGTTCTCCAAGGGCCGCATTCAGCACACGCTGAACGAGCTGCTCGAGGAGCAGGCTGCCGTCGCCGACCTGCTGAAGTAAGGCTTAACAAGACCTTAGGTCTTGAGGCTGAGGGGCTCCCGCAAGGGGGCCCCTTTTTCTTTGCCCGGGTTAAATCGTTGCCGTGATGCTTCCCGGCGCGGGGGCGGGTTTGCTAGCGTGAAGCCGTGAACCACTCCATTGCCATGTTCGTGGGCCTGCCGGGGCAGGGGATGCATGTGCATCTCGATGCCTTGTCGCTGTTGTTTTTGGGTATCCTGCTGCCGCAGGTGGTGGCGGGGGCGCTGGCGGGGATGCGCAATTCGCCCACTTTCTGGGTCTTTGTGTTGGGCATGGGCTTAGCGCTGGCGGCGGCCGATGCGTTCACCCTGATCCTCGGCTTCGAGCTGATGAGCGCTGCCTCCTGGCTGCTGGTGCTGCGCGGCGACCAGAAACCCGCCACCTTATATGTGGGCATGGCCATCTTCTCCGCGGCGTGCCTGGTGCCGGCGGTGTTTCTGCCCGCCGGGTCCATTGCGTTTCTGCTGATCGTGCTGGGCGCCGGGGCCAAGGCCGGGCTGGCGCCGTTGCATTTCTGGCTGCCGAGAGCGCATCCGGCCCCGCCGGCGGGGGTTTCGGCGCTGATGTCCGGCGGCATGGTCAAAGTCGCGCTCTATGTGATCATCCGCTACGGCTTCGTGGTGCTGGGTCCGGAGGCGCAGCCCTGGTGGGGTGGCGTGCTGGTGGCGGCGGGGGCGGCCTCGGTGCTGGTCGGCGCGCTGCGGGCCATGCTGGAGACCGAGCTGAAAACCATGCTGGCCTGCTCCACGGTCGAGCATGTCGGGCTGATTGCCGTGGGGCTGGGCATCGCGCTACGGGCCAAGGCCATGGGCGATGCCACCACGGCTGGCCTCGGCTTGCAGGCGGCGCTGCTCTGCGCCGTGGCGCATGGGCTGTATAAGCCGTTGCTGTTCATCGGCGCGGGTGAGGTGAAGCATTCGGTCGGCACTACCTCGTTGAACTGGCTGGGCGGGCTGGCGCGGGCCATGCCGAGGCTGGGGCTGCTGATGTTGGCCGGGGCGGCGGGCATGGCCGCATTGCCGCTGGGGCCGGGCTTCGCGCCGGAATTTCTACTCTGGCACGCGGCCATAGGCGCCGCGGGTACGGGCGGCATTGTCGCGCGCATCGGGTTCACCGCGCTGCTGGCGCTGCTGGGGCTGGGGGCTGCCTTGGCCATTGGCGCGGCGGTGCGGATGTTCGGCGTCGCCTTCCTTGGCCGGCCGCGCACCTTGCAGGCCGCCGCCGCCGAGGAGGGCGAGCGCGGACCGCTCATCGGCATGGCGCTGTTGGCCGCGCTCTGCGTGCCGGTGGCGCTGCTGCCCAATCTGCTCCTGGATGCGCTGAGCCCGGTAATCCGGCTGCTTGCCCCGCAGGCGGCGCAACCACCTTTGGCCTATGCGCCGCTGCCGTTGGCCGGTTTGGCCGGGCTGGTGGCAGTGGGGGCGGCCTTCATCCTTTACCGCCACGGCGTGCGCGGCTCGCGCGAGGTGCCGGCCTGGAATGGCGGGTTCGGCAAGCCGCCGCCCTGGCTGCCCTTTGGCGACCCAGCGACCCAGCCCTCCGCCACTGGTTTTGGCGAGCCGATCGCCCGAGCCATTGGGCGCGGGCTGCTGGCCCCTGGCGGGGCTGATCCGTCCGAGGCCTTCCTGCTCGCGCCGCTGGCCCGGCTGCATCTGCGCGGGGTACGGGTGGCCGAGCGCATCCGCCGCGCCACCATCCGCCAGCGCCTGGCCTTCATCTTCACCGCACTCGTGGCCTTCTTGCTGGCGTTGGGCCTCGGGGAGGGCGGTTGATGCTGCTGAACTTCCTGCTCCGCCTCATCGCCACGATGCTTCACGTGGGGCTGACCTTCGCCCTCGCCCCGCTGGTGATGGGCGTGGTGACCACTTTACGCGCCTGGGTGCTGGGGCGGCGCGGCCCGCCGGTCGTTCAGCCGTACCGCGATTTGTACAAGCTGCTGCGCAAATCCACCCTGGTGCCCGAGACCGCCAGCCAGCTTTTCAGCGCTTGGCCGCTGGCTTGCGCGCTCAGCATCGCCGTGGCCGCCATGCTGGTGCCGGGGTTCTGCACCGGGCTGCTCACCGCCCCGCTCTCCGATTTTGTCACCATCATGGGCTTGCTGGCCCTGGCCCGCGCCGCCACCATGCTCGGCGGGCTGGAGACGGGCTTTGGCTTCGGTGGCGCCGGGGCGGCGCGCGAGGCGCTGTACGGCGTGTTCGCCGAGGGCGCGCTGCTGGTGGTGCTGCTCGGTTTTGGGCTGCTGGCGCATGGCGTGACCGTGGATGGCATCGCCGTGGCGTTCGACACTCAGCATATCGGCATTTCCGTCTCGCTTGGCTTTGCGCTCGCCGCCATGCTGGCCGTGGCGCTCACCGAGACGGGGCGCATTCCCACCGACAATCCCGCCGGCCACCTGGAGCTCGCCATGGTGCATGAGGCGATGCTGCTGGAATATTCGGGCCGCAACCTGCTGCTGCTGAACTACGCCGCCATGCTGCGGCTGCTGCTATGGATGAGCCTGATCGGCAGCATCTTCCTGCCTTTCGGCATGGCCCGCGCGACCGATATCCTCTCCTGGCCCGGTGGGCTGGTTTTGTGGCTGGTTAAACTCGCCGCGATGTCCGCCGTGCTGCCGGTCTTCGAGGTTTCCAGCGCCAAGATGCGCGTGTTCCGGGTGCCGGAATTCCTGGGTGTGGCCATGCTGCTGGGCATGCTGGCGGCCATCTTCCTGTTCGTGGCGGCGAGGATCGGCGCATGAGCCTCACCTTCTCGCTCGCGCATCTGATGGGCGGCATTATCCTGGTGTTCGGTTTCTCGCTGCTCTCGCAGCGGCGGCTGGCGGCGATGATCACCATCTACCAGATCCAGGCCTTCGTGCTTTCGGCCGCCGCGTTCTGGCAGGGCTATGCCCAGCATGAGGTGAATTTGTACCTCACCGGGCTGATCACGCTGGTGATCAAGGCCATCGCCCTGCCCATCGGGCTGCGCATGATCGTCGCGAAGTTCAACATGATCCGCGCCGTGGAGACGGCAATGCCGGTGCTGCTTTCCACCATCATCGGCGTGGGGCTGATCGGGGTGGCGGTGCTGGTGGTGCTGCCGAGCACGCTGAGCGCGGTCTCGCTGACCCGAGAGGATCTGGCCATCGCGCTCTCGGTGGTGCTGCTGGGGCTGCTGGTGATGACCACGCGGCGCAATGCGTTGGCGCAGATTATCGGCTTCCTCTCCACTGAGAACGGGCTGGTGCTGGCGGCCATCGGCATGCCGGGGATGCCCTTCGTGGCAGAATTCTCCGTCGCCCTGCTGGTGCTGCTGGCATTCCTCGTCGTCGGCGTGTTCCTGTTCCGCATCCGCGAGCATTTCGACACGCTGGATCTGACCGGCATCGAAGAGATTGAGAGGCGCGGCAGATGATCCTCATCGCCATCATCCTGCCGCTGCTGGCGGCCCCCTTCCTTGGGCTGATCGGCTCGCCGCGCCAGGGGGCCATCGCCAATGTGGCCCTGAGCGGGATTGTCTTCATCCTCACCATCGCGGCCTTTGCCGCCCCCGGCTCGGGGCTGGTGCATGCGGATGATCTGGGGCTGGTCTTTGGTGGTGTCACCGGCTTCACCGGGCTGACCACCGCCGTCGCCAGCTTCTTCTATCTGCGCGAGGCCGAGCCGCGCCTCTCTTTGCGCCGCTGGCGAGTGTACCATGCCATGTGCCAAGTGGTGCTGGGCTCTACCTTGCTTGGCCTATATGCCGATAATATCGGCCTTCTCTGGGCCGCCGTGGAGGGTGCGACCATCGCCGCCACGCTCGGGGTGAGCATGCCGCGCACGGCTTCTGCCCTGGAGGCGGCGTGGAAATATTTTATCCTCGGCGGCGTGGGCATTGGACTCGCGCTGTTCGGCACCATGCTGGTGTATCTGGCCGCACAACCGGCACTTGGGCCGGGGTTTTCGGCCATGAGCTTTACCGCGCTGACCGCCCATGCGGCGGGGATGGACGGCTCGCTGCTCACGCTGGCCTTTGTGCTGATCCTGTTCGGTTACGGCACCAAGGCGGCTTTGGTGCCTCTGCATGGCTGGCTGCCGGACGCTTATGCCGAAGGCCCCGCCCCGCTCACCACCTCGCTCTCCGGCCCGCTCATCAATGTGGCGCTGATCGCCATCCTGCGCTTCCGCCACATGCTGGAAGCGAATTTCACTTCTGGCGGCACGGCCCTGCCGCCGGGGCCATTTCTGCTCACGCTGGGGCTGGCCTCGCTGTTCCTGGCGGCATTCTCCTTCTCGCGCCGGCGCGATGCGCGGCGCTTCTTCGGCTTTTCCTCCATCGAGCATTCGGGCATCGCGGCGTTTGCGTTCGGGATTGGCGGGGCGGCGGCGGTGTTTGGCGGGCTGCTGCATATGCTGCTGCACACGCTCATTAAATCCGCACTGTTGCAGGTGCTTATCCGCGCGGCGGCGTTGCGGGGCTCCACCGCGCCGGGGCATTACGGCTTCTCGCACCTGCGCGGGCTGATCCACTCCAACAAATACACCGCGCTGGTGCTGGGGGCGGCGATGTTCGGCCTCACCGGCCTGCCGCCCTCCGGGCTGTTTGTCTCGGAGTTCATCATTGTCATGCAGACCATCCAGCGCAGCCCCTGGGCCTCGCTGCCGCTGGGGCTGGGGCTGCTGCTCTGCGCGGTGGCGATCCTGCGTAATCTCGGGCCGCTGGTGTTTGGCCATGCGCCCCCGCGCACCAAGCCCGCCAAGGCCACGCCGGAGACGCATCTCGTCACGCTGCATCTGGCGCTTTCGGTGGTGTTGGCCTTCGCCATGCCGCCTATGTTGGTGGGGCTGCTCTCGCAGGTGGCGGAGGCCCTGAAATGATCCTGCTCTCCCATGAGGATTGGAAGGCGCGGCAGGGTCGGTTCATCGCCTTGTGGACGGATGCGCGCCACGCCTACGCACTGTACGAGCCCGGCGAGCTGGTGGCGGTGGAGCTGGTGGATAACGCCTATCCGGCCTTGACCCATGCCGGGGCTGGCTGGTTCCAGCGCCTTGCGTATGACCTCAACGGCCATAAGGCCATCGGGGCCACGGATACCCGCCCGGCCATCGAGCATTCACGCGACGCCGAGGGGCGGGGACCCTGGCCGGAGTTTAAAACGCCTGAAATTGAGGGCGTGCATCAGGTGGCGGTGGGGCCGATCCATGCCGGGATCATCGAGCCTGGGCATTTCCGCTTCTCGGTGGTCGGTGAGAAGGTGCTGAAGCTGGAAGCGCGGCTGGGCTACACGCATAAGGGCACGCTGGGGATGATCCGGGGCAAATCTCCGCGTTTGGCGGCGCGCTTCGCCGCGCGCGTCTCGGGCGATGCCACGGTGGCGCACAGCATCGCCTATGCCCGCGCGGCCGAGGTGGCGCTGCGGCTGGAGGTGCCGGGCCGGGCGGTCTATCTGCGTGCGGTGATGGCGGAGCTGGAGCGCCTCGCCAACCATACCAGCGATATCGGGGCCATCGCGGGCGATGCCGGGTTCGCGTTTCTCGACTCCCGCTTCGCCTTGGCGCGCGAGCGGATCTGCGCGGCCTCGGCGGCGGCGTTTGGCCACCGGCTGATGATGGATGTGGTGATCCCGGGCGGTGTGGCGGGGGATATTGGCACTGGGGGTGCGGTGGCGATCCTGGACGCGCTGGACGCGCTGGAGGCCGAGCTGCCCAGTCTGAAGCGCGTTTTCGAGGATTACGCCAGTTTGCAGGATCGTGTGGTCGGCACCGGGATCGTGCCGCCTGCCCTGGCCGCCGCTTATGCCGCTGGGGGCTATGCGGGCCGCGCCTCGGGCCAGACGCATGACGCCCGCCTGCTGCCCGGCTACCCGCCTTACGAGACCTTTGCCCTCTACGTGCCGGTGGAGCGGGATGGCGATGTGGCGGCGCGCATCCGTATCCGCTTGGCAGAAATCCCCGAGAGCATCCGCCTGATCCGCGACATGCTGCATTCCCTGCCGGATACGCCAATCGCCATTGCCCCGCCCACGGGCAGTGGTGGCGGGTTGGGCGTGGCCGAGAGCTTCCGCGGCCCGGTCTGGTACTGGCTGCGCATTGAGGGGGGCGTGATTGCCGATGTGTTCATCGCCGATCCCAGCACGTTGCACTGGCCGCTGCTGGAGCACGCGGCGGCGACCGCCATTTTAGCCGATTTCCCGCTGATCAATAAATCCATCAACGGTTCGTATTCTGGGGTGGACCTGTAATGTGGAAGACCGTCGCCAAGCATTTGCTCTCCCGCGCCGCCGAGGCCCGCACGGCGGACCCGGCGGTGGTGCAGAGCCTGCGCGAGAAGGTCGGGGCCTCGAAGCTCGGGCGCTCGCTGGCCATCCGCCATGTGTCGGCGGGGAGCTGCAATGCCTGCGAGCTGGAACTGCGGGCGACGCAAAATCTGGTGCATGACCTGACGCAATACGGGCTGAGTTTTACGCCCAGTCCGCGCCACGCGGATATCCTTCTGGTGACCGGGGTATCTGGCAAGAACATGCGTGAGGCGTTGTTGCAGGCGCGCGCGGCGATGCCCGAGCCCGCTCTGGTGGTGGCGGTGGGCGATTGCGCGGTGGATGGCGGGGTGTTCAAGGGCTCGCCCGCCATTTGCGGCGGTGCGGGTGGCGTGTTGCCGGTGGATCTGATGATCGCGGGCTGCCCGCCCAGCCCCGAGCGGATTGTGCTGGGGCTGCTGGCGCTGGTCGAGGCGAACGGGGCCCCGGCTAGGGCGGCAATGCCCCGCCGGGAGCCGCGTTAGGCTGGTTTCAGCTCCGGTAGGAGCCGTTGATGTCGATATAGCCGTGGGTGAGGTCGCAGGTCCAAACCGTGGCGCGGCCTTCGCCGAGCCCGATATCGACCGTGATCTCGATCTCGCGGCCCTTCATGTGCTGAACCACCGGGGTTTCGTCGTAGCCGGGGACCACGCCGCCCGCCTGGGCCATCCACACGCCGCCCACGGCCACGCCGAGCTTGTCGCGGTCGGCGGGCTCGCCAGCCTTGCCCACGGCCATCACGATGCGGCCCCAGTTCGCGTCCTCGCCCGCCACGGCGGTTTTCACCAGCGGGGAGTTGGCGATGGCCATGGCGATGCGCTTGGCCGAGGCGTGGGAGACAGCGCCCTCGACATTGATGGTCACCAGCTTCTGCGCGCCCTCGCCGTCGCGCGCCACCATCAGGGCGAGATCGTGCATCACCTCGTGCAGTGCGCGGCGGAAATCGGCGAGATGGCCGGGGACATCCGTCGGCGTGTTGCCCGCCTGGCCGGTGGCGAAGAGCAGCACCGTGTCGGAGGTCGAGGTGTCGCTGTCCACGGTCACGCAATTGAAGGTGCTGTCCACGCTCTTGGCCAGCATGGCCTGCAAGACGGGGGCGGGGATGGCGGCGTCGGTGAAGATGAAGCTCAGCATCGTCGCCATGTCCGGGGCGATCATGCCCGAGCCCTTGGCGATACCGTTGATGCGCACCTCCACGCCGTCGATCACCGCCGTGCGGGTCGCGCCCTTGGCGAAGGTGTCGGTGGTCAGGATGGCGTGCGCGGCCTCGGTGAAGCGGTCTTCGGCCAGCTTGGCCTTCAGATCGTCCATCACCGCCACGATCTTGTGCGCGGGCAAAGGCTCGCCGATCACGCCGGTGGAGGCCAGGAAGATCCGGTCCGCCTTGGTGCCGAGCGTGGTGGCGGCGGCGTGGGCCGTCTCCTCCACCGCGCGCACCCCGGCGGCGCCGGTAAACACATTGGCGTTACCCGCATTCACCACCAAGCCGCGGGCCAGGCCGCCTTCCAGCACCTCGCGGCACCAGGTGACGGGCGCGCCGGGGCAGAGATTCTTGGTGAACACACCGGCGACGGTGGTGCCCTCCGCGAATTCGGCCAGCAACACGTCCGTGCGGCCCTTGTAGCGGATGCCGGCCTCGGCCGTGGCCATGCGTACCCCTTTGAGGGGGGGCAGCACGGGCAGCGGCAGCGCCAGCGGCGAGACGGGAAGCGGGCCAGCCATGTTAGTTGGACGAGCCGCCCTGGGCCGGGGTGGCAGCCTTCATCGGGGTGCCATCGGCGTTGAAGAGCTGGATCTGCACCTGGCTGCGGGCATCGTCCAGCACCTTCTGCACGGCCTGGTTGGCCAGCTTCTGCTTGATCTGGTCCTGCACGTCGGCGAGCGCCGGGGTGGGGGCTGTGCGTTTGCCCTCGCACAGGATCACGTGCCAGCCGAACTGCGTCTGCACCGGGGTTTTGGTGTACTGGCCGGTCTTCAGGGCGAAGGCGGCGTTGGCGAAGGAGGGGACCATCTCGTCCTTGGAGAACCAGCCCAGCTCGCCGCCATTCTTGGCGCCGGGGTCGATGCTGTACTTCTCGGCCAGCTTGGCGAAATCGGCGCCCTTGTTCAGCTGATTGATGATGTCCTGGGCCTGAGCCTGGGTCTGCACCAGGATGTGGCGGGCCTCGACCTGCTCGGGGCCGGGCTTGCCGGCATATTGCTGGTTATAGGCGGCCTGCACGGCGGTGTCGCTCACCTGCGGGGCGACCTTCTGCTGTACGAAGGCGTTTTCCAGCCGGATATTGGCGGCGTCCTGCATGGCCTTGGCCACGTCCGGGTTGTTCTGCAGGCCTTCTTTCTGCGCGGCGACCAGCAGCGCCTTGCGGTCCACTTCCTGGTTGACCAGCAGGGGGAAGAGTTGGTCGGGCGGGAGCTGCTGAACCTGCGCCGGGGCGGTCTGCGCGTCGGCCTGGATGTCGCTCATGTAAATCTTGGTGCCGTTGACGATGGCGACGACCGGGTTCGCGTTGGCCGGGGCGGCGGCGGGCGCGCTGGAAGAGGCGCTGGACTGAGCGAAAGCGGCCGGGGCGGCAAGCAGGGTCGCGGCGGTAAGGACGGAACGCAGAGTATGACGGCGCATTGGGTATTAAACCTTCCTTTTGATGGCACTTCCTATGCGGCAAACCCGCCCGACCGGCAAGACGGGTCCCCACCCCCGGGGCTTGCGCCGCCCCGCTGATTTGACCCGTTACAACCCCGCGACTATGTGAACGGGCAAGATTTTCCCTACCTTTATAAAGCGGATTCCGCCCCAGCATGTTTGCCAGCTTCGCCCGCGCCATCTTTGGAACCAGTAACGACCGTGCGCTGAAGGCCTATCGCCGCCGCGTCGCCGCCATCAACGCGCTGGAGCCGGAGATCTCGGCGCTGGATGATGCCGCCCTCCAGGGCAAAACCACCGCCTTCCGCGCCCGGCTGGACGCGGGGGAAACGCTGGACGACCTGTTGCCCGAGGCCTTCGCCGTGGTGCGCGAGGCCGCCAAGCGCGTGTTGGGGATGCGCCATTTCGACGTGCAGCTGATCGGCGGCATGGTGCTGCACGACGGCAAGATCTCCGAGATGAAGACCGGCGAGGGCAAGACACTGGTCGCCACCCTGGCCGTGTATCTCAACGCGCTCACCGGGCTGGGCGTGCATGTCGTCACCGTGAACGACTACCTGGCCCGGCGCGACGCCGCCCAGATGGGCCAGCTCTACGGGTTCCTGGGCCTTTCCACCGGGGTGATCGTGCCGGGGCTGGACGAGCCTACCCGCCGAGCCGCCTACGGCGCCGACATCACCTACGGCACCAACAACGAGTTCGGCTTCGATTATCTGCGCGACAACATGAAGTACCGGCTGGAGGACATGGTCCACCGGCCGTTCCACTTCGCCATCGTGGACGAGGTAGACTCCATCCTCATCGACGAAGCCCGCACGCCGCTGATCATCTCTGGCCCGTCCGACGAGCCGACCAGCCTCTACGCCCAGGTGGATGAGGTGGTGGCCGCCTTCCTGGCCCGTGGGCGGGTGGGCGAGGACGGCAAACATGAATTTTACGAGAAGGATGAGAAGGCCCGCACCGTGACCATGACGGAGCTGGGCGCCGAGACGGTGGAGGAGATGCTCCAGGCCGCCGGCGTGCTGCCCCATGGCGGGCTGTACGACCTCGCCAATGTCTCCATCGTGCACCATGTGCAGCAGAGCCTGCGCGCCCGTACCTTGTACGCGCGGGACGTGGATTACATCGTGCGCGAAGACAAGATCGTCATCATCGACGAGTTCACCGGCCGCATGCTGGAAGGGCGCCGCTACTCCGATGGCTTGCACCAAGCCCTGGAGGCTAAGGAGAAGGTGCAGGTGCAGCAGGAGAACCAGACGCTGGCCTCCATCACCTTCCAGAACTACTTCCGCCTCTACCCCAAGCTCGCGGGCATGACCGGCACGGCCATGACCGAGGCGGATGAGTTCGAGCAGATCTACAAGCTCTCGGTCGTCGAGATCCCGACCAACGTGGCGGTCGCGCGCGACGACCAGGATGACGAAGTGTATCGCACCGCCGCCGAGAAATACGAGGCGGTGGCAAAGCTGATCGAGGAATGCCGGGGACGCGGCCAGCCGGTGCTGGTCGGCACCACCAGCATCGAGAAGAGCGAGATCATCTCGGCGCTGCTGGACCGGAAGAAGATCAAGCACAGCGTGCTGAACGCGCGTTTCCATGAGCAGGAGGCGACGATCATCGCCCAGGCCGGCGCGCCGGGGGCGATTACCATCGCCACCAACATGGCCGGGCGCGGGACTGATATTAAGCTCGGCGGCAATTATGAGATGCGCCTGGCGCTGGAGCCGGGCGTGGACCCGGTGGCGCTGAAGGCCGAGATCGACACCAACCAGGCCAAGGTGAAGGCGGCGGGCGGGTTGTTCGTCATCGGCACCGAGCGGCATGAGAGCCGGCGTATCGACAACCAGCTCCGTGGCCGCTCCGGTCGCCAGGGTGACCCCGGCGCTTCGCGCTTCTTCCTCTCGTTGGAAGACGATTTGATGCGCATCTTCGGCTCCGACCGTATGGGCGGGATGCTCCAGCGCCTCGGCTTGCAGGAGGGCGAGGCCATCGTCCACCCGTGGATCAACAAGGCCCTGGAGAAGGCGCAGAAGAAGGTCGAGATCCGCAATTTCGACATGCGCAAGAACGTGCTGAAATACGACGACGTGATGAACGACCAGCGCAAGGAGGTGTATGCCCAGCGCCGCGAGTTCATGAGTGCCGAGAGTGTGTCGGACATCGTGGCCGAGATGCGCGAGGATGTGATCGCGGGGCTCGTTGCCAACCGGATTCCCGAGAAGGCATTCCCTGAGCAGTGGCAGAGCGCTGAGCTGGCGGTGGACCTCAACCGCGTGCTGGCGCTGGACTTGCCGATTGTGGACTGGGCGGCGGAAGAGGGGATCGACGAGGTGCACCTGCGCGAGCGCATCGAGCAGGCGGCGGTTCAGGCGGCTGCGGCCAAGGCCGAAAAATTCGGCGAGGCGCTGACCAATTATATTGAGAAATCCATCCTGCTGCAGACGCTCGACCACGTGTGGAAGGAGCATCTGCTGGGGCTGGATTATCTGCGCCAGGGCATTGGCCTGCGTGGCTACGGCCAGCGCGACCCGCTAAACGAGTACAAGCGCGAAGCCTTCGCTATGTTCGCGGCCATGCTCGACGAGCTGAAGGAACGCGTGACCGGCGCGCTGGCCCATGTGGTGGTAAGCGAGACGCCCGCCGCCCCGCCGCCTCCGCCCCCGGTGCCAATGGTGGAGAGCCATCCGCTGCCCGGCCATGTGGCGCCCGAACTGGCCCTGACCGAGCCGGTGGTACAGGAGAGCGACCGCGTGCGACCCTTCCGCGAGGATGAGGTGGACCCGGCCAAGCCCGAAACCTGGGGCATCACGCCCCGCAACGCGCCCTGCCCCTGCGGCTCCGGCAAGAAGTACAAATACTGCCACGGCAAAATCTGATTAGCGCCGCCCGGGTCAGCCCCGGGCGTTGCAGCCGGGCGGGATTACGGTTAAACCGGATGCGCCGGACCCGTAGCTCAGCTGGATAGAGTGTTGCCCTCCGAAGGCAAAGCTAAGTCAAGTGCGTTGCGGGCAGGTGTCGAAAAAAGTAAGCGGAGCCAAGCAGTTGGCGAAACTCGAAGGAAGCAGGAAAATCGCTCCCATGGTCGCGGAAGCACCACGGAAGCAAACGAGAAGGAGGTAGTAGCGAACGAGCGGCGGCAAACGGGCGGGTTCTGAACCTCACCGATTGAGCCGATTCGATTGTTGAATTCGGGATTGACCCTTGTTGGTCTCGGTCACTATCTGCACATTGATGCACCCATAGCTCAGCTGGATAGAGCGCCACCCTCCGAAGGTGGAGGCCGCACGTTCGAATCGTGCTGGGTGCGCCACCCTCTTTCGAGGATTGGCTTTGAGGGTCGAGCGATTGCTCCCCGCTCCAGATGCACCGATCGCTGAAATCCTGTTCCACGGCTTTGCGCGTTTGTGGCTTTACGGTGGGGGAAAGCCTTCCCCTGCGGCCGAGGCAGGATCTCGGCCGACCCCTTCTGCGGGGGAGTTCCCCGCAACGCCCCCTATAGAGTGAGAGTGCGGAGGGGATTTCCGTGACGGGTTGATGGCTGGAGAGAAGGTCTCCGGCGCCCGTCATGGAGTTTGATCCCATGAATATGCAGGTGCTCGATGCCCGCCGCGATTTCGGTGGCGGCTATAAGGTGGATGTCAGCCGGGGCAAGCGCGTCGGCCGCGTCTCGTCCGAATGGTTCTCTCGGCCCGACGATGAGCGGTTCCTGTCGCTCGGCGACCTGGCCTGCGCGGTCGGCGAGCGCGCCGAGCGCAGCCGGACCCGCGTGGTCGAGACCGCGCTCATCCATGTCGATGCCAGCCGATCCGATCCCGAGCGGCTGGCGCTGATCCTGCCGGGCGCCGACGCGCCCGTCGCCCCGACCCACTGGAGCTTCGGCCAGCTCGCCTCGCAGGTTGGCGCCCCCGCTGCCTATCTACGCCAGCTTCCCGCCGCTCTGGCCGGCATCAACCTGCAATACGGCCTGACCTCGAACCGCGCCGAGCAGATCAAGACGCTGGAAACCGACAGCGGGCGTGTCGAGCTTCGCGCCGTCACCGGCCCCGATTATGGCCGCATCTACGATCACGAACTGGTCGAGGCGGTGCAACGCATCGCCGGCGACGGCACCGGCGATACGCGCTGGAAGGTGCCGGGCGTGCTCGACTGGTCCACCGGGATCTACAACCCGCGCGTGGACATCACCAGGGACACGACAACGCTCTATGCGTCCGACCGTGACGTGTTCCTGTTCCTCGTGGACGACCTGAACCCCATCGAGGCCGGCCGCCTGCCCGATGGCTCCCCGGACCTCTATTTCCGGGGCTTCTATTGCTGGAACTCGGAAGTCGGCGCGAAAACGCTTGGCATGGCGAGCTTCTATCTCCGCGCCGTGTGCCAGAATCGTAACCTCTGGGTGCGCCGTGGTGGCGCGATCAATTGAGTGAAGGAAACTTCTCAGGAAACCAAGAATAGCCTGATGCCCACTCAGCTTACCTCGGCCAGAAATGGCTGCAACCGGGAAACCGCGCGGGGGACAATAGCATGCTGAGAAAAGGCGTCATCCGGGCCGAAACCATTGTGGGCCAGCGGGACGCCAGGGCAAGACGTGCATGGTGAATGCTATACTGCGTGAAGCCTAGATCGCGGGACTTTATTCCGGGTACTGACGCAGCAATGGTTGACGCGTCAGGCCGTGCGAAGGGTGGGATACCCCATGAGATCCACCTAAACTTGGTCGCACGGCCCAGCCCTCGTCGAGGGATTACGATCGAACGGGACACCTAACCACGTCGCATCTCACTGATCGCGTAAACACGGGATCGCCTAAGCGGGCGCCACTCCGGCGACCCGTAAGGCGACGGAGCCGCCATAATAGCCGAACGCCCGGGGTAATGCCCGGGACAGCCATTCTCGGATGGACGCGCATGAGTGAAACCGGCCGGGCAACCGGCGGGGAATCTCCGCTGCGCGGGTGAAGGGCGGCGCGCTTGCTGAGCCTTATCCACTTCATGACGGAGGTTTGCTGATGCAACCATACACCGTAGAGAAGAGACTTGGCTCGATCATCGAACTGTCTCGCCAAGGAAAGCGTATAAACGGCCTGTTTCGTCTTCTCGCCAGCCCACTCCTTTGGGAAAGGGCCTACGAGCAGATCGCCCCGAACAAGGGTGCGCTCACGCCGGGCGTCGATGCCGACAACACCCTCGACGGCTTCTCGCTGGAGAGGATGCAAGGAATCATCGCTCACGTGATGGATGGGTCGTACCGCTTTTCACCGGCGCGCAGGCAATTCATCCCCAAGGCCAACGGGAAGAAACGCCCGTTGGGCATTCCCACCGCCGACGACAAGTTGGTGCAGGCGGTCGTGAAGATACTGCTCGAGCATGTTTACGAGCCGATCTTCTCCGACCAATCGCACGGCTTCCGCCGGGGCCGCTCGTGCCACACCGCCCTGACTGAAATCAGGAAGACTTGGCACGGCGTGAAGTGGCTGATCGAGGTCGACATCGTCGGATATTATGACAATATCGACCACGGCATTCTGCTCGAACTGCTGCGCAGGCGTATCGATGACGAGCGCCTGATCAAGCTGATCGAGCGGATGTTGAAGGCCGGCTACCTCGAAGACTGGAGGTTCCACAAGACCTTCAGTGGAGCCCCGCAGGGCGGCGTGATCTCACCGATCCTGGCTAACGTCTACCTCCACGAACTCGACAAGTTCATGGAGGAAGTGAAGGCCCGGTTCGACCGGGGTCAGACGCGTCGGCGCAGCGCCCACTATCTGGAATGCTCCAAGCAAATCCAGGTCAGGCGCAGAATGATCGAAAGGCGACGAGCGAACAACAACGAGGGTGAAATCCCCGCGCTTGTCGAAGAGATCAGGGAATGGGAGCAACGGCGTCGAGAAGCGCCGTCTGTTGATCCGTTCGACCCTGAATACCGGCGTCTCCGCTACTGCCGCTATGCCGACGACTTCGTCATCGGCATAATCGGCGACAAAGACGAGGCCCGCAGCACGATGGCGAAGGTCAGGCAGTTCCTGACCGATCACCTGAAGCTCACGGTCTCCGAGGAGAAGAGCGGGATCAGAAAAGCGAGCGAGGGAGCCACCTTCCTCGGCTACGACCTGAAGACCTACGGCGATGGCCGGACAAAGCGGATGGTGAGCGGCGGTCGCGCCGTCACCAAGCGCGCGCCCGACGACCGCATGCAGCTTCACGTGTCCGTGGATCGTCTCGCGCGCTTCGCCGAACGCCAGCGCCTCGGTAATCTCCATATGAACCGAGGCGAGGCGCGGTGCGAATTGATCAACAACTCCGACATCGCAATCCTGACCGGATACAATGCACTGATGCGCGGCCTTGCCGAGTATTACAAGCTCGGAACGCTGTGGAAGCGAGAGGTCTCCAGACTTCATCATCTTTGGTGGTGGAGCCTCATGAAGACGTTGTCTCGCAAGCATAAGTGCTCGGTCCGGACAATGGCGGAGAAGCTCCGGAACGGGGATAGCCTCGGCCTGTGGTATGAGGGCCGCCATGAGCGGCGCTTCATGCCGATGTTCCGTCTAGCAGATGTCAGCCCAGCGCTGACGTCGAGACATGTTGACCGTCAGCCCTTGGCGGTCATGCACTTCGCCGGTCGAAACGACATCGTCGATCAGCTGCGCGCCCGTGCATGCCAAGCCTGCGCTGCCAAAAATGTGTCGCTGGAAGTTCATCACGCCCGGAAGATGAGTGACATGGAAGGGACCACTTTGTGGACTCGAGTCAAGGCGGCCCGTACGCGCAAGCGTGTCGTGCTCTGCCGAGAATGTCATGTCGCGCATCATGCCGGACGACTGCAGGAACGACTGGATCGAATGATGCAAGCGTAGGAGCCGGATGATGGGAAACTATCAAGTCCGGTTCCGTGGGAGGGGTAGAGGTGATCCCACCGGGACACTTCGCCCCTACCCGACGGCGTCGAGGATTTCGAGGAGATCACCATCCGACACAGCAAGTATGCCGCCTCGCGCTTCGCGCATGAGGCGGCGCCGGCGCTGTTGAACTTCGCCAATTCGTCGCCCGCTCCCTTCGTCAACGGCATCAAATCAGCCCGCGAGCGGATCGTCGCGAGGACCGACGAGGACCGCACCGATTTCCTGCGCCGCCGCGGTTTCTCCAAGGCGGAAACCGGCAAGATCATTGACGCGGTTCTGGCCGAGGAAGGCCGGCCACCGGAGTCGGTCTTCGATTTCGTCCAGGGCATCACCGCCGTCGCCCGCGACAAGCCACATCAGGACGCCCGCCTCGACATGGAGGGCAAGGCGAAGAAGCTCCTCGATCGCGCCGCCTGACATCCCCGGAACCGGAGATACGGCCTGCCGTACTTCCGGTTCTACGCTTCCGTGCCTTTCCGTTTCCGTGGCGCTGCCCTCCCAGAGTGAGAGGGCGGCGCTTCGCTTCGTGACGGGTTCAGTGTCCGAGAGAGAGGCTCTCGGCGCCCGTCGCGGAGTATATCCCGATGGCTACTGCCGTTCAGAAAATCACCCTGTCGTCCTCGCGCGACATCCCCATCAACAAGCTGGTGCTGAGCCAGTCCAACGTCCGGCGCGTCAAGGCCGGCGTCTCAATCGAGGAGATGGCCGAGTCCATCGCCCGGCGCGGGCTCATCCAGTCCCTGCATGTCCGTCCGGTCCTCAGCGCCGATGGCGCCGAGACCGGAATGTTCGAGGTCCCCGCCGGCGGCCGCCGCTATCGCGCACTCGAATTGCTGGTGAAGCAGAAGCGTCTGGCCAAGACCGCGCTCGTGCCTTGCGTCGTCGGCGATGCCGCGAGCGGCATCCTCGTCGATGAGGTCTCCCTGGCTGAAAATTTGGAACGCGCCCCGCTCCATCCGCTGGACCAGCTCCGCGCTTTCCAGGCCATGCGCGACAAGGGCATGACCGAGGAAGCCATCGCCGCCGCTTTCTTCGTCGGTGTCAACGTCGTGAAACAGCGCCTGCGCCTCACCACAGTCTCGCCGGCCTTGCTCGACATCTATGCCGAGGACAGCATGACGCTCGAGCAGCTCATGGCCTTCACCGTCAGCGCCGACCATGCCCGCCAGGAACAGGTCTGGAATGCCATCAAGGACGGCTGGCAGAAGGAACCCTATCAGATCCGGCGCCTGCTGACCGAGACCACGGTGCGCGCCACCGACAAGCGGGCCGTCTTCGTCGGCGTTGAGGCATATGAAGCGGCCGGCGGCATCGTGCTACGCGACCTGTTCCAATCCGACGATGGCGGTTGGCTGCAAGACCCGGCCTTGCTCGACCGCCTGGTGGCCGAGAAGCTGAAAATCCTGGCCGACGAGATCGCGGGCGAAGGCTGGAAATGGGTCGAGGCTGCCCTGAGCTTTCCCTACGGCTACGAGCGCGGGCTTCGGAAGTTGGCCGGAACTGTGGTCGATCTGACCGAGGAGGAGCGCGCTGCCCGCGAGGCGCTGAGCAAGGAATATGGCCGGCTCGAAGCTGAATATGCTGAAGCCGACGAGCTGCCGGACGAGATCGACATGAGGCTTGGCGAGATCGAACAGGCGCTCAATGCCTTCGAGCACCGCCCGACGATCTACGATCCGAGCGACATCGCCATCGCCGGCGTCTTCGTCAGCCTCCATTCCGATGGCTCGCTGACGGTCGATCGCGGCTATGTCCATCCCGAGGACGAACGCCCCGTCGAGCCCGAGAGCGACGATGCGTCGGAGACAGACGGCGAAACCGGCCAGCCGGCCGCGCCCGTCGTGCAACGCGCCGTCGTCACCATCGGCGGCCAGCCCGCCGAGCCGGAAGACGACGAGGACGACAGCATCAAGCCGCTCCCCGAGCGGCTCGTCATCGAGCTGACCGCGCATCGCACGCTCGCTCTGCGCAACGCGGTCGCCGAACATCCCGACGTCGCCATGACCCTGCTGCTGCACAAGCTGGTCAGCGACACCTTCCGGCGCACCGCACCGGCCGGCTGCCTCGATGCCCGCGTCAATCACATCTTCTTCCCGGCACAGTCCGACGAGTTGAAGGACTGCACAGCGGCGCGCGAGGTCGCCGAGCGGCACGAGCGCTGGGGCGATCATGTCCCCGGCGACGATCAGGCGCTCTGGGATTGGCTCTCCCGGCTCGATCCCGGCACGCGGCTCGATCTGCTCGCCCATTGCGTCAGCTTTGGCGTAAACGCGCTGTTCGAGCGTCCGAACCCTTACGGATCGGGCGTCAGCCAGCATGGGCTGGACGTGCGCCTGGCGCAGGCCGACCGGCTGGCGCGGGCCACCGGCCTCGACATGGTGGCGGCGGGCTGGAAACCAACGGTCGGCAACTATCTCGGCCGCGTCACCAAGCCTCGCATCCTCGAAGCCGTGCGGGATGGCGCGGGCGAACGGGCAGCAGGGCTCATCGACCATCTGAAGAAGGGCGACATGGCCAAGGAGGCCGAGCGCCTGCTGGCCGACACCGGCTGGCTGCCCGAGCCGCTGCGCCTCGTCGACCTCGATGATGGGCGGACCATCGAACCTGGCACCGAGACCGACGCCGGAGACGATGCCGCCTTGCCGGATTTCCTCAGCGAGGACGGCGACGATGAGGACGCCGACGAGGTCGAGGACGAAGACGCCCTGACGATCGCAGCCGAGTGACCCTCACGGCGGGGGAGCGGCTTGAAGTCGCTTCCCCGCATCGTCGCAAGGAGACCTTCCATGATTGAACCCGACCCGTCCGCCACGCGCCGCGTCGTCTTTCAGTATCTCGTCCCCGTTCACGTCGATGTCGAAGACGGTCTCGTCGTCTGCGTCACCGTCATCGACGAGACGCCGGTGCGCGGTCCCACCCTGGTCGAAGGCGATGCCTGCTACCTGCCGGAAGCCATCGCCGCTTCAGATGACGGTCAGCCCTGGCCATCCTGGCGGTTCGGCTACTGACCCCTTCGATCATCCCTCAACCCCACTTCGCCCGACCATCGCGTCGGGCTTTTTCGTTTCAGGAGCCTGATATGGCCAACTACTTCACTCATTTCTCGTGCCTGCTGGACGTCGGCACGCCCGAGAACGCCGCCCGCGCGCTCGACCTCTACAACACGCTGTCCAAGGAAGGCGCGTCGGACGAACCGCCATCCGAGGGCTTCCTTCTCTCGATCGAACCGCAGTACGGCGGCAGCGAACTCTGGATGCGCGACGACGAGAGCGGCGATCCCGAACGCCTCATCCAGTTCGTGAAACGCTGCGCCGTCGAGTTCAGCCTGACGGGCCGCTGGGGCTTCCAGTACGCCAACACCTGCTCGCGCCCACGTCTCGACGGGTTCGGCGGCGGCGCCCATGTCCTCGACCTCGCCACCGGCGAGACCGTGGACTGGATCTATACCGATGGCTGGCTTGCCGAAACCATCTCCGGTGAGGGAGGCCCGCTATGACCATCCCCTTCTATGCCCGGAGCAATTTTCAGACCCTGCTGCGCGCGGCGGGCGACGGCAATCTCGCCCTCATGGAATGCCTCGACGCGGTGACGGGCAAGCCGCGCTACGTCATCTGCGCCGTGGGTCGGCACGACGGTGATTACGTCTTCACGCCCTTCGGCCATCTCGCAGACGGCAATCCCTACGACGCCTATCTGCCACCCGATCCCGAAGATCCCGAAGACTTCGTGCGGCCCGACGCGGGAGAGGCGTCATGACCGACATCGACGCCATCTTCGCGGCGGATCGCCAGCATCCGCCGCGCGAACGGTCTCTGCCGTGGCCGGAAACCAGGGACGGCATCACCGTCGTCATCGAGCCCAGGCCGCATTGGGCCAAAGATATGCGGGCCTTCCGATCCGAGGCTCGCGAATATTGCGCTTACGCCGATTGGGCCGAGAACGGCGCCCGCGCCAGATTCTTCGGCCACGTCGATACCTGTGGCGACGACCTGATCCGCAAGGCCCGCGCACTCGTCGCCGGCGAGGTCGCGGACGGACACTGGATCTGATCCTCGGAAAAGCGCCCCACCTCACGGTCGGGCGCTTTTTCCATGCCGGCGTCCCGAGAGTGAGAGTGCGGCCCGAACGGGTTTGAGCTGGTGCGGTCGAGAGAGAGCGCCGCGCGGCTCGTCCTCTCCCGCTCTCCCGAGGTTCCCACCATGACCCTGATTTCCGCAGTGGCGACAGTCGCCGCGCCGCTCCCACTCGCCCCAAATCCGAACACCTCTGCCGCCATCTTCGCGGCGGCCGGCCTGCTGCTGTCCACTCTCGAACGCGGCGAGCGCGTCGATGCCGCCACCCTGCGTGCGGCGATGGAGGCCGCCTTCGGCGCATCCGATTCCACCGGCGCCTGGGACTGGAAGACGGCCTATGACGCCTGCGAGGCTGCGACCGTCCTGTTCCTCCGCAAATACGGACGTGCGCTTTTCCGCAAAGCCGGGACTCCGGCTGCACGGCTTTTCGCCCTGACGAAGATCGCCGGCCTCCTGCCGACGCATACGCGGCGCTCGGCCGAGAGCCAGACCTTCCAACAATTCTCGACGCCGATCCCACTCGGCCTAGTCGCGGCCCACGCCGCCGCCATCACCCCGGCCGATCGTGTGCTGGAACCCTCGGCCGGCACCGGCCTGCTCGCCATCCTCGCCGAGATCGCCAGCGGTGCGCTCATCCTCAACGAGTTGGCCGAGACCCGCGCCGGCCTGCTGGACCTTCTCTTTCCAGCCATTTCCGTCACCCGCTTCGACGCGGCGCAGATCGACGATCATCTCGATCCGACCATCACGCCCAGCGTCGTGCTGATGAACCCGCCGTTCTCAGCGATGGCCAATGTCGAAGGCCGCGTCGCCGATACCACCTACCGCCATGTCGCCTCGGCGCTCGCGCGTCTCGCTCCAGGCGGTCGGCTCGTGACCATCACCAGCGCCAGCTTTACACCGGATAGTCCGGCCTGGAAGGACGCCTTCATTCGGTTGCAGGAACGGGGGCGTGTCGTCTTCTCGGCCGCCATCGACGGCTCGGTCTATGCCAAACACGGCACGACATTCCCGACGCGACTGACCGTCATCGACAAACGCCCCGCCGATGATCCGGCCGCATTTCCGGTCGCGCCGGGCGTCGCGTCCGACGCCGCCACGCTGCTGGGCTGGCTTAGCGATCATCTGCCGGAACGGCTCGCCGTCGATCCCTCCGTCATGGCCCCGGCGGCTCCGATCGCCGCCCCGCGCAGCGTGCGCGGTTATATCAATCGTGCCGCCAAGGCTGCTCCGTCGACCGCGCCGATGGCCGAACCGCCGGGCTTGCCGCTCGCCTACGAGATCCTCGATGGGTTGACCGGCGAAGGTGGTCGCCTGTCCGACGGCATCTATGAAGCATACGGATTGCAGGCGATCCGTATTGTCGGCTCTCAGGCGCACCCCACCAGGCTGGTGCAATCGGCTGCGATGGCCAGTGTCGCACCGCCCAAGCCCAGCTATCGCCCACACCTCCCGGCCAATATCCACGCGCTGCTGTCGGACGCGCAACTCGAGACCGTCATCTACGCCGGCGAGGCGCACGCTGATCATCTTGCCGGATCATGGACCGTGGACACCACCTTCGATGTCGTTACCGCCGCCCGCGATGACGCGAAGGACGCCGTGCGCTTCAGGCGCGGTTTCATGATCGGCGATGGCACCGGCGTCGGCAAAGGCCGGCAGTCGGCCGCGATCATTCTCGACAACTGGCTCCAGGGCCGCCGCAAGGCGGTATGGATCAGCAAGTCCGACAAGCTGATCGAGGACGCCCAGCGCGACTGGTCAGCGCTGGGCATGGAGCGGCTCCTGGTCACGCCGCTGTCGCGCTTCCCGCAGGGGCGGCCGGTCACGCTGCCGGAAGGCATCCTATTTACGACCTATGCCACGCTACGCTCCGACGACCGTGGCGAGAAGGTTTCGCGCGTCCGGCAGATCGTCGAATGGTTGGGCTCCGACTTTGATGGAGCGATCATTTTCGACGAGGCGCACGCGATGGCAAACGCCGGTGGCGGCAAGGGAGAACGCGGTGACGTCGCCGCCTCACAGCAAGGCCGCGCAGGTCTGCGCCTCCAGCACGCCTTGCCGAACGCCCGCATCGTCTATGTCTCGGCGACCGGCGCGACCACGGTCCACAATCTCGCCTATGCCCAGCGGCTCGGCATCTGGGGCGGCGAGGATTTTCCCTTCAGCACCCGCGCCGAGTTCGTCGAGGCGATCGAGGCCGGCGGCGTTGCGGCGATGGAGGTGCTGGCCCGCGACCTGCGCGCGCTCGGCCTCTACACCGCCCGCTCGCTCTCTTTCGACGGCGTGGAATATGAGCTGGTCGAGCACGCGCTGACGCCGGAACAGACCCGTATCTACGACGCCTATGCCGGGGCCTTCGCCATCATCCATAACCACTTGGATGCGGCGATGGAGGCGGCCAATATCACCGGCACCACTGGCACGCTGAACCGGCAGGCCAAGTCCGCCGCCCGCTCGGCCTTCGAGTCGGCCAAGCAGCGCTTCTTCGGCCATCTACTGACCTCGATGAAGACGCCGACGCTGATCCGATCGATCGCCGGCGACTTGGAAGCCGGCCATGCCGCCGTGATCCAGATCGTCTCGACCGGCGAGGCGCTGATGGAACGCAGGCTGGCTGAACTGCCGACCGAGGAATGGAACGACGTTCGCGTGGACATCACGCCGAGGGAATACGTTCTCGACTACCTCGCCCATTCCTTCCCAGTGCAGCTCTACGAGCCGTTCACCGACTCGGAAGGCAATCTGTCGTCACGACCGGTCTATCGCGACGGCCAGCCCATCGAAAGCCGCGAAGCCGTCGTCCGCCGCGACGAACTGATCGCGCAACTCGCTTCGCTTCCGCCGGTCCCCGGCGCGCTCGACCAGATCGTCCAGCATTTCGGCACGGAGCTGGTGGCGGAGGTCACGGGCCGTTCGCGGCGCATCGTCCGCAAGAGCACGTCTTCGGGCGGCGACCGCCTCGTCGTCGAGAACCGCGCCGCCGCCGCCAATCTCGCCGAAACCCAGGCGTTCATGGATGACGCCAAGCGCATCCTGATCTTCTCGGATGCCGGCGGCACCGGGCGCAGCTACCATGCCGAGCTTTCGGCGCGGAACACCCGGCTGCGCGTCCACTACCTGCTCGAACCCGGCTGGAAGGCCGACGCCGCCATCCAGGGCCTCGGGCGCACGCATCGGACCAACCAGACGCAGCCGCCGCTGTTCCGACCCATCGCCACGGACGTCAAGGCCGAGAAGCGCTTCCTCTCGACCATTGCGCGCCGTCTCGACACTTTGGGCGCCATCACCCGCGGACAGCGCCAGACCGGCGGCCAGGGCCTGTTCCGGCCCGAGGACAATCTGGAAAGCACCTATGCCCGCGATGCGCTACGTCAGCTCTATCTGCTGCTGGTGCGCGGCAAGGTCGAAGGTTGCTCGCTCGAGCGCTTCGAGTCCGCCACCGGCCTCAAGTTGATGGACGCGAACGGCATCAAGGACGAGGTGCCACCGATCACCACCTTCCTCAACAGGCTTCTAGCGCTGACCATCGAGCTTCAGGGCGTGTTGTTCACAGCCTTCGAGCAGCTTCTCACAGCCAAGATCGAGGGCGCCATTGCCGCCGGCATCTACGATGTCGGGCTGGAGACGCTGACCGCCGAAGGCTTCACCATCACCGGCCGCCAGACCATCTATACGCATCCCGGCACGGGCGCAGAGACCCGGCTGCTGACCATTGCACAGCGCAAGCGCAATCGCCCGGTCACGCTGGACGACGCGCTCGCCCAGCTCGGCGAACCCGGCGCCAGGCTGCTGGTCAACGAGCGGTCGGGTCGTGCCGCCGTGCAGATCCCAGAAACCTCCATCATGCTGGACGATGGCGAGATCGAACGCCGTGTCCGGCTGATTCGGCCGATGGAATCGCACGCCGTTCCGATCAAGATGATGGGTGAGACCCATTGGATCGAGGCGGATCGCGGCGCCTTCGTCGCGGCCTGGACTTCCGAGGTCGCGGACGTGCCGGAGTTCGCCGACAGCACGATCCACATCGTCGCCGGCCTGTTGCTGCCGATCTGGAAGCGGCTGCCCAATGAATCCACCCGCGTCTATCGGCTCCAGACCGATGACGGCGAGCGGATCGTCGGCCGCAAGGTCTCGGCTGCATGGGCAGCCAACGCGACCGCGACCGATGTGGCCAAACTCGCGCCGGCCGACGCCTTCATGGCGTTGATAGATGGTCGCACCATCCTCGACCTCGCCGAGGGACTTCAGCTTCGCCGGGCTCGCGTCATGGGCGCCGACCGTATTGAGTTGTCGGGCTTCATCGACACCATGCGCGAGCGGCTCGTCGCCTACGGCCTGTTCCACGAGATCATCTCCTGGAAGCTGCGCATGTTCGTGCCGACGGACGCCGCCGGCCCCACGGTGCTGGAACGTGTGCTCGGCCACTATCCGGTCCAGCGTATCGGCGAGCGCGAGGCGGCACGATGACCCGTCTCGATGCTTCCGATCTGGCGACCCATCTCGGCCGGGAGGCCGAGGCGGTGTGCCGCCATTATCTCGGCGCCGGCCGTCGCCAGGGCAATTACTGGCTGGTCGGCGACGCGCGCAACACACCCGGCCGCTCAATGTTCGTGCGGCTGAAAGAGACCGCGAAGGGACCGGCGGGCAAATGGACCGACGCACAGAGCGGCGAGCACGGCGATCTTCTCGACGTAATCCGGGAGAGCTGCGGCCTCACCGACTTCGCCGATGTCGTCAAGGAAGCCCGCACCTTCCTCAGCCTGCCACGCCCTGAACCCGCGCCGGCAACGAAGAAGCGACCGGGCACGCCAGCTCCGTCAGGCTCGGCCGAGGCGGCAAGGCGACTGGTTTCCATGTCGCAGCCGATCTCCGGCACTCTCGTAGAGACGTATCTCCGCACACGCGGCATTACGGCTTTGCACGGAACCGGGAACCTCCGCTTCCATCCGCGCTGCTATTATCGGCCCGACGATCATGGCCCGACCGAAACCTGGCCGGCGATGATCGCCGCCGTCACCGATCTTCGGGGCACGATCACCGGCGCGCATCGGACTTGGCTCGCCCCTGACGGCTCCGACAAGGCGCCGATCGACACACCGCGCAAGGCGATGGGCGACCTGCTCGGTCACGCCGTCCGTTTCGGAATCGCCGGCGAGGTGATGGCGGCGGGCGAAGGCATCGAAACCATCCTGTCGGCACGTCAGGCGATACCGCACATGGCGATGGCAGCGGCGCTCTCCGCTGCCCATCTGGCCGCCATCCAGTTCCCCGAGACGTTGCACAGGCTCTATATCGTCCGCGACAACGACCCGGCGGGCGACGGCGCGCGGGACAGCCTGGTCGAACGGGCGAACGCGGCCGGAATCGAGGCCATCGTGCTCTCGCCGGTGCTGGAGGACTTCAACGAGGATCTCCGGCGCCTCGGCATTGATGCACTCCGGGCCAATCTCAGGGTACAGCTCGCACCGCAGGACGTCGCCCGCTTCTGGCTCCAAACAGCATAGTCGCCGGCAAGGGGGGGCGGGGCCGCAATCATCATGCCCGCCCGGATGCGTTCAGCCTTCGGAGAGGACCGCGCCTCGGCCTTCGAGAGGGCGATCGGCCGTCAGCCGGGCCGGATCGGCAATGGCTGCGGCCGACGATTTTCCGGCGCGTCCCTTCGGGCCGCTTTCCATCGCGAAACAAAATCGCCGGCCTTCGCCATCCTCCGCTGCGCTTCGGCCCTCTCGCTTCGCTCCGGGTGCAGGTCCGTCCCGCCCGACGGCTTCGTCGCCATGAAGGCCGCGACGGTCGCGGTCCAACCGACGGAGCATCCCATGAGCGGGCATGACGACTACGAACCCGAACACAGCGCATCGCCGACCGACCATATCGTGCAGGAGCTTCAGCTCTACGGCTACCGACCTTCCGAAGGCGAAGCCGACCCTCGACCAGTCCCGGAGGACCGCATCATCGAAGGCGCCGTCGCCGACATCTTCGATGCCCTGATCGCCACCGTGGCCGATACCAGCCTCGATCCCGACCTCGACGATCTCCTCTGGTCGACCGTCAATATGTTCCACCGCGCCGTCGAGCGGGCCGACCGCAAGCTCGACGACAACGAGCAGGAGCAGAAGCGCCTCCAGCGCGAACAGGACGGCTCCGAGGTCAAATCCGTGCAGCTCGAACGCCTGATCGACCTTGGGCAATCGTTGATCGAACGGCGCGACAGCCTGGAAGTCTTCCGCGACAGCGCCGCCGACCACTACCTCCGCACCACCGGCTCACCCTGGTCTCAGCGCACGGGATCGCGGGTCAACCATCGCCACCTCACCGCCGCAATGATCGACAGCCGCGACTTCATCGCCGCCAAGCGCCGCAGCGAAACCGAAGTGCTGGTGCCCCCAGGACCGAAGATCGCCTTCTCCGGCGGCGACACCGCCGATCACAAGCTGATCTGGGCCAAGCTCGACCAGGTTCACGCCAAGCACCCCGACATGGTGCTGATGCACGGCGGCTCCCCGAAAGGCGCCGAGAAGATCGCCGCGCGCTGGGCGGAAACCCGCAAGGTGCCGCAAATCGCCTTCAAGCCTGACTGGACGAAGCACGCCAAGGCGGCCCCGTTCAAGCGCAACGACGCCATGCTGGCGATCATGCCGATCGGCGTATTCATCTTCCCCGGCACGGGCATTCAGGACAATCTCGCCGACAAGGCCCGCAAGCTCGGCATCCCGGTCTATCGGTTCGGGAGCGGCGGCGCGTGAGCGCCGCACGATAGCGCCCCGCGTCTAGTGTTGGCCGTAAGCCAAAACCCCGCGCTGCCGGTATCGCGCGTGGCGTTTCCTACCTTGGTGCCGACGCGCAATCCACGGCGTTGCTTCTCAGAGCCTGCCGGTTGCCATCAAACCTTCCATCACCTCACGGATACCAAGCAACTCGAACTTAGCCGTAAAGACGTGTTGAAAAATATGCAGAGCGGTCAAACCAATCTGCGCCGTGCTCTTCAACGCATGTTGAACCACAGTCACGTCGTTGCTAATTGCGAGTGCAGTCAGCCCAGTTTGCCCTTCATCCTCGTCCATGTGCATAGCGCTGAACGCCGCATGCGGATTTGGATGCCCCCCGAAATCCACGGTGCGTTCATAACTCTCGTCGAATATCTCGCCGAGCCTAGCGTCGTGGCGCTTCACGGCAGACTTCACATCGGAAATTCTAAAGGCATCCTTTTGGGCACGCTTGTCCGTCGGACTGACATGCCGCCCCAGCCAGACATCCTGAAGCGCCGCATTGTCATGGATGAGCAGGGCATAGCCTGCGTATTCAAGGACCGAGCGCAGCATGACGAACACTTCGGTTACTTGTCCCGCCAATGCCATTCCGGCGGCGGTCTTGAACGCATACTGGCACCGCAAGAACAGTATGCCCCCCATCACGGGTTGCGGGTTTACCAGATTGGCGCCGCCCCTTACGAAGCAATCATCAATAGTCTTGATTATGGCATACCAGTCCGCGTGATTGGATCGGTTTGCCAACTGGTTCGAACGAACCATTTCAAGAAATTTCGCAAGAGTATCTTCGACATCTTTCATGCCCACAGCTTACGCAAATGTAGCCGCCAACGCAAAGCGCTAACAAGCCGAGGCCATTGGGTTGGCATCAACTCGACCGAGATCAGCCATCAGAAAGGCGATCGCACACCGTCGCGGTGACAATGCCCATATTTCACGAACTAACGTCGATCGATTGGCACGTCTCGGGTTTCGACATGCGCATCACATGATCCGTCATGGCTGCTAACGAAGCACCACCCTCGCGATCCATTGCGCTGATCCTTGGTCCGGCCGAGAGCCTGACGCCATCAACCCGTAAAGGGTCGGACTACGCAAAGCGTGCCGCCGCTTCGGCGTTGCCTACGCGGTGATTGCGGCCCTCGGCCAAACACATCGGGCGCCTGTCAGCGGGGGATGGTCCTCCGCTTCAAACAGGAGCCGGATCGATGTCCCTCAACGACGCCCATGCCTTCGCCTTCAGCCTCGCCACCACCCTGATGGTCGCCATCGTCATCTTCCGAGCCGGTGACGGAACGCACTCGGTCGTGCCCGCCGCCGAATTCGACGGCGACGCCGAGATCATCGCGGAGATCGACCCCTTCGCCCCCTGACCGGGAGCGATGCCTCTGGCGCAGTGGAAACCTCATCGGTTTCCGCTCCCGTCTTCGCTCATCTTCGGCTATACTATGCGACGCGCCGTGGTGGTGGTGGTGGCGCGGCTGTCAGGCCTTTTTCTCACGGAGACCACCACCATGATTTTTCTCGGCATCCTCCTCAGCATCGCGGCAATTGGCTTTTTCTGCTGGCTGTTGTTCACGCTCGCCGTCTTCGCGCTGCCCTTCTTCGCCGGCGTCAGCGCTGGAGTCTGGGCTTATCATACCGGCGCCGGCTGGCTCGGCGCGATCCTCATCGGCATAGTCGCCGCCGGCCTGACGCTTGGCGTCGGCCAAGTCCTGCTGATGATTGTCCGTCCCCTCTGGGCACGGTTCCTGATCGCACTCGTATTCGTCGCGCCCGCCGTCATCGCCGGCTATCACGCCACCCACGGCATCGTGAAGCACACCATGCCCTCCGAAACCTGGCAGCTCATATTCTCGATCATCGGAGCTGTCGCGGTCGGTGCCACGACATTCATCCGGGTGGCAGGAATGGCATCCACCGTCCCTCCGGGCCAGAGGCTTGCTCGGGCCTGACGATTGCCGTCACTGTTGGCTAGGACCAAGCATGGCGATGACTGCGCCAGCGTCGTCGTCGGTGAGCTGACAGGGATGGTGAAGGCGGATCGAGCCGAAGCCCCGGGTTGGCGATCTTAGCTGAGCGCTTGGCACAGTGCTGGGCGGGTTCGCCACGAAGCCGATCATCCAGCGGTGGCTGGGGGCGTTTCCGTGGTGAAGAAGCGCGGTGGAGAATCACGTCCGGAGCCTGTTGGCTGGGAGACGAAGCCGATGGTTCATCCGGACAAGCCGTTTCCCGGTAGCAGAGCATCGCCATTTTCTCCGTTCCCAATCCGTCGGCGAGCGCTCCAAACGGCCTCTTCAATGGGCTGATCTGGCCGAAGGGCGGCTGAAGCCTCGACCGCCTATGCCACAACGGCGGCGTCACACTTTCTTCCCCTGTCGGCTAAAGCCGCCATTCCTCGCGGTGGCAAAGAAAGTCCTCCTTAGCCGTCAAGCCCCGTTGGGGTGCGGCGTCGGTCGCCCCCGGCCGGTCGATCGCCATCGAGGCCGCATGGTGCGGGCTCGAAAACGGAAAACGGAGACTTACCATGGCGACCATCGGCACCTTCAAGAAGTCCGGCTCGAACGAGTTCACCGGCGAAATCGTCACCCTCAGCGTCCAGGCCAAGGGCGTGCGCATCATCCCCGACCTGCGCGCCACCGGCGAGAACGCCCCCAGCCACCGGGTCGTGGTCGGCCGCGCTGAGATCGGCGCCGCCTGGTCGAAGCGTTCGGGCGAAGGCCGCGACTATCTGGGCCTCAAGCTGGACGATCCGAGCTTCAACGCTCCCATCTACGCCAACCTCTTCGACGACGAGGACGGCGAGGGCTACTCGCTGATCTGGTCCCGCCCCAACGGGCGTCGGGGAGACTGAGGCCCGCGCAAGGCCCCGGCCAAACGGCCGGGGCCTTTTCCCCCTGGGCGACCGAATCAGTTCCAGCAGTTGTGACCGCCGAACCTTATTTCAGAGTGCTGGCGGCACTGGTTTTGGGTGGCATTCCGAACAAGAACGACTAATATAGTCGTAGTTCTGGCGTGCTCGCTCGTGCCAGTGGGAGGTGATCATGCATGATCACCGCCCGACAATCACGGGCCGCACGCGCGTTGCTGGGGTGGACACAGGAGACGCTCGCTGACAAGGCCCAGGTATCACTGACCGCGCTCAAGCGCCTCGAATCCGAAAGCGACCTCGAGGTGTACGAGACAACGCGCGATCAGGTGCGCCGGGCGTTTGAATCAGCCGGCATCGTCCTTTTGTCCACGGAAAAGGGCGAAGGTGTTCTGCGTCTCCATGAACCGAATAGCCGACTGGCCAGGCCGTAGCCGCAGACGCACAGTCCCGCTCACCCTGCAAATTTCCGGGCCAGCCTGTCATGGATCAATGACGGTCGAGCATTTGGTTAACAAAATTCCCGAACGGGGATATGGTGATCGGTGATGGGGCATTCTACACCGCAATTCTTGGATGAGCCGCCGCAAGGCCAAAAGCTCACGTCTTATGACCGTGAGCATATGACGCTGTATTTGCGGCTCTTGGATGCGGATCGGGACGGAGCAGATTGGCGCGAAGCCGTGCAGATCTTGTTCGGGCTCAACCCTGATCTTGACCCTGAAAAGTGCCGTCAGATCCATCACACCCACCTGGCACGCGCCAAATGGATGACCGAGCACGGCTACCGAGAATTGCTGCGCAAGGACAAATCCCACTAATTAGCGATGCCAAAACAGCATCACCCATTGCCGACATTTGGTCTTCCAACGATCAACCGATCCGGGAATCCTGGTCCTCCCGCAATTGATTGATATTCGGGAGGATCACAAATGATGCCAGATGCATCTCAGTGGCGCTCCGCAGCTCGCTACGATCATGTCGAGAGGCTGACCGCGTCGGGTCTCGCATGGGAATGGCTTCGCCGCAACGAGGCGTACAATCAAGACTTCGAGGCATTGTCCGGGAAGGAAACGGACACAACCGTGCTGACGGAAAAGATCCGCCAGCGCTGGAGGTTGCGATTTCCCAGTAAACCCGTTTCACGATCACACGTCGTCGTCGGTTTTCTGGATGTCTCAAGACGACACCAGCGTTGTCGTCCTGACGTCCGCGCCTGCTGTCTTCGTCCATGCCAGTGACCACCCTTCGCTTTCCCCGGATGGGAGCGAGGAGAACGACGAACAAGGCGCCCACGCCATGGTTTCGCTTGGCAATGGCGAGCGGATTCAAGTGCTCACGACCGGCTCGGGTCCGGTCGCGGCGGTTGTCCCGCTTGATATCGAAGGGTTTGACCGGCTTGAAGCCGTTCATCGCCTTCTTGCAGCCATCCACCACCGCGTCGTTCCGCCGGACACGCGTCTGACGCTTCAGCAGCGGGCGCGAGCGCAACGCATGCTGCAAGCTTTCGACGGCTCCCGCGATGGCGCTACGCAACAGGACATCGCGCAGGTCATTTTCCGAATTGGTCACGTCAACCGCGACGAATGGCAAACTTCCTCGGCCCGCCATGCCGTCATGTCCCTGTTGCGGGATGCCCGCGCCCTGATTGCCGGCGGTTATCGCAAACTCCTTCGTCATCGTCGGCAATCCTAGCCCGACCCATCGACCTGGTTGGTGTGGGTTTTTAGGTCCCCCCAACTTCGCACTGCAACTCGCAGGTCTCCCTTCGCCATCGTGGCCTTCGTTCGCCGCCGATCTTCGACGGCCCCCACGAACGCCCCGGAGACCCGATACATGCGACCCGATCTCGCCGTTCTGCCGCCGCGCTTCCTGCGCACCAAGGAAGCCGCCGAATTCCTGAGCCTCTCAGCCCGCACGCTGGAAAAACATCGCACCTATGGGACCGGGCCTGCCTATCGCAAGCTTGGTGGCCGCGTCGTCTATTCCGTCGATGACCTCGAAGCCTGGGCCGCGCGAGGTTCCGTCACTTCGACCTCCGATCCGCGTGGGCAGGTGCTGCCGGCCAAGCGCCAGGCGCTTCCCGCCGGTCCGCAGCCCGGCCGCTACGCACGCTGATCGCGGACGGATTTTCGAATGGCGGCGCGGCAACACCTCCAGTCAGAGCGCGGACAGCTCGATCTCTTCCGGGCGCTCCCAGGTGATTTCGCGCCACGAGACGCGCAGGATCTCATGGCCTATCCTTTCTTCTCCCTCTCCAAATCCCATCGCGTCGCGCCGATCGATTTCATCGCCGGCGGAGTGACCATCCGCGTCGAGGCCGTGCCCGATCATGGCATGGCGACCATATGGGATGCCGACATTCTGATTTGGGCGGCGAGCCAGGTCGTCGAGGCCCGCGACGCCGGGCTGCGGACTTCGCGCCTGATGGTCGCGACGCCCTACGAAATCCTCAAATTCATAGGTCGCGGGACATCCTTGCGTGACTACCAGCGCCTGAAGGCCGCGCTCGACCGGCTCCAGTCCACCACCGTCTGCACGTCGATCCGCCAGCCCGCCGAGGGCCGCAGACACCGCTTCTCGTGGATCAACGAGTGGAAAGAGCGAACGGACCGCAACGGCAGGCCTGATGGCATCGAGATGATCCTGCCCGATTGGTTCTATCAGGCCGTCCTAGATGACGCGCTCGTGCTCACCATCGACCGGGCCTATTTCGATCTGGTCGGCGGCCTGGAACGCTGGCTTTATCGGATCGTCCGCAAGCACGGTGGCCGCCAGCACAATGGATGGCGTTTCGACTTCCGTCATCTGCACCAGAAATCCGGCGCGCTGTCGCCGTTCAAGCGCTTCGCCTTCGAACTGCGCGACATCATTCGCCGTCAACCGCTGCCCGGCTACCGGCTGTTTCTCGAAGTCGAGACTGGCGGCCGCACGCTGCTTGCTTTCGAACCTTTTCCGGCCTGTGGAAAACCTGTGGATTGCGTCGTGCCATCGGGAACCCGTAGGCACGTGCGATCGGGAACCGCCCTATCGTGCCAGCAGGAACCAAAACACGGCGTAACTCCATGCACCAAAACAGAAATTCGCGCTCTTAACTTAGAGTCTAACAGAGAATCTAACTCTGTAGAGCGCGCGCGCGAGGTGGAAAACCTCGTTCAAGGCGCAGCAAACGCCCTCAGCTCGACTGCGAAACAGAACCGAAATCTCGCCCGGCAAGCGGCGCCCGACGCCCCGCAACTTCCTCTCGATAGTTGCTCGGGAGGCAAGCCATGATCGTGGCGCTCCTCAACCAGAAGGGCGGCGTCGGCAAAACGACGCTGGCGCTGAACCTGGCCGGCGAATGGGCCGGCAAGGGAAAGCGGGTCACGCTGATCGACGCGGACCCGCAAGGCTCGGCACTAGACTGGTCGCAGCAACGCAGTCGGGAAGGCCTGGCTCGCACGCTCGGCGTCGTGGGCCTGGCCCGCGACACGCTGCACCGCGAAGCGCCGGAGCTTGCGCGTGAGGCCGATCATGTCGTCATCGACGGGCCGCCGCGCGTCGCCGGATTGATGCGCTCGGCGCTGCTCGCCGCCGATCTGGTGTTGATTCCTGTCCAGCCATCACCACTCGACGGCTGGGCTTCCGCCGAAATGCTGGCACTCGTCGCCGAGGCGCGCATCTACCGGCCCGAACTGGCGGCGCGCTTCGTGCTCAACCGCTGCGCCGCCCGCACCGTGCTGGCACGCGAGACCGCCGAGACGCTGGCCGATCACGACCCTCCGGCGCTCGCCGCCACAATCGGCCAACGCATCGCGTTTGCGGCTGCCGCGCAGTCGGGCCGCCTGGTCCGCGAACTCGAGGATGCCGCAGCGGCCGCGGGTGAGATCACGGCCCTGACGCATGAGATCGAACGGCTCGGCATTGGGAGGGCTGCGCGATGAGTGAGCGTTCGCCCCGTCGAGGTTTCGCCGCCCGGCCCGCCGATCCCGAACACTGGATCAAGACAGCCGATGTTCCGCCGCGTGACGGTGATGCCGCCGTTTCCACCGCCCGGCTCACCATCGACGTGACACCGGACTTGCGCGGGCGGATCAAGATCGCCGCGTTCAAGCGGGGCATCACCGTCGCCAACATGTTGCGCGACCTTCTCGCGCGCGAATTCCCCTCGAACTCTGGAGACCCATCATGACCAGCGACGCGGCCCCTCGCGTGCGCGGCGGCCCCGTGCCGATCGCCCATGCCACCGACACCTTTACTCACGTCGAACTGACCTGGGTGGAGAAGCGCATCGAGAACTGGATCAGGTTCGGCCGCGAGGCGCATGAACAGGTGCTCGATCGCCGACGTCGCATCTTCTCCTATCGCGCTGGCAGTGTCTTCGCCTTCGTCCGCTGGGCGGCCAACGACTTCGGCACGATCATCTCTCGAATCGACGTCGTGCGCGCCATCAAGCCCGGCGAGCCGTACCAGACGCTGCCCTTCGTGCGTCCTGGCGGCGACATCCTGTTGAAGATCGAAGGTTGGCCGAAGGTCCAACAGGTGCTCCGCCACATCGATGCGGTTGAAGCGGCGGACATCGACGCCAGCGAAGTCTGCCCCGATCACTGGCGTCATCTCCACCACCGTCTGAGCGCCGGCCAAGAGCCGCGCGCCTACACGATGGAACGCCATCAGGCTTGGCTCAAGCGGCGGAGTATCGAAGGATGACCCGCTTCGGCTACGTCATGGTGACGTATTTCTCCGTGATGGGCGTCGCCGTCGCGTCGTTCGTTTCCCTGCCGGTCAAGCTTCTCTGGAATGCCTCAGCCAGCACGCCCATCGGCTTCTATGATCTTGCTCCGCCTCATAATCTGACTGTCGGCGATCTGGTCGCGGTCATGCCGGAGAAGCCGCTCGCCGACTTCATCGTCGAGCGCGGCTATATCGGGCGCGGGGTGCCGCTGCTGAAGCACATCGCCGCGCTGCCGGGGCAGAAAGTCTGCCGCACTGGCAACGCCGTCACCGTCGATGCCGTGCCGTTCGGCGAGGCGCTCGATCACGACCGTGAAGGCCGCGAACTACCCGTCTGGCAGGGCTGCCGCAGAATCGCGGACGGCGATCTCTTCCTCATGAACCCATCCGTGCCCGACAGCCTCGACGGCCGTTACTTCGGCCCGATCCCGGCGCACGACGTCATCGGCAAGGCCACGCCCCTCTACACCGACGAAGCCGGCAATGGCCGCTTCGTCTGGAAAGCGGCGACTCGCTGACCGCCGATCTCCTTCCCAACCGAACGCACTCCCAAGGAGCTTCCCATGCCGCAAATCGGTCAGTTCACCCGCGAAAACTCCGGCTTTGTCGGACGCATCCACACTTTCACCGTCTACCGCGAAGTGACGGTCGTACCCGCCGACCCATCCGACGCTGAGAACGCGCCCGACTACCGCATTCATCACGGCGATGGCGATGGGCCGGAAATCGGTGCTGGCTGGAAACGCACCGGCGAGCGTGCCGGCGAATACATCGCGCTCGTGATCGACGATCCGGCATTGCCGCAGCCGATCCGCGCCAACTTGTTCCGTGACGATGACGCCGGCAACGCCTGGTCGCTGCACTGGAGCCGTTCGGTCAAGCGCGACGGCAAGGACTGAGTCCATGCGCCGCGCCGTCTTCCTCCTCCTTTCCGGCCTGTCCATCGCATGCACGGGTCCGGGGCCGGTCTTCGCACAAGCGCCGGGTGTCACCCGCCCGTCACCCCGCGATCCCTATGGCGAACACATCGCCGAGGCGGCGCAGCGCTTCGAACTTCCCGCCACCTGGATACGCGCTGTACTCGCCGCCGAAAGCAACGGCGACCCACGCGCCATCTCGCCCAAGGGTGCGATGGGCCTGATGCAGGTCATGCCGGAGACCTGGAGCGATCTGCGTCTCCGCCATCGCCTCGGCAGCGATCCTTTCGATCCGCATGACAACATCGTCGCCGGCGCGGCCTACATCCGGCTGCTCTACGATCGCTACGGATCTCCCGGCTGGATCGCCGCCTACAATGCCGGACCCGGCCGCTACGAGGCGTCGTTGAAGGGCCGCCCGCTCCCGCCCGAAACCCGCGCCTATGTCGCAACAGTCGCGCCCAATCTCGATGGTGCTCGCGATCCCGATGCTACCGTGGTCGCGGCGATCGATCCGCTGGCCTGGACTCGTTCGGCGCTGTTCGTCGCGCAACAGACGAGCAAGCCAGCCGCCGATTCCGTGCCGGCCAAGCGTCCGTCGAGCGATGCTACGACGACGCCGATCGTGCGCGATGTCTCCGCCATCGTGCCGCAATCGAACGGGCTGTTCGTCGCGCGGTCAAGCGCCGGAACGGCGCAATGATCGCGCGGGTTCCTGATCGCACGATAGCGCGTTCCAGCGTGTCATGGAGAGCGCAGAGGGAGAGCGCGGGCAACACGACCGGAGGATGGCGAGATAAAAAGCCGCGAGGTGCGGCAGTTGGCGGTCGTGTTGTTTCAAGGGGTTATGCAGCAATTTTGCGAGGTGTGGATTTTAGCCGCACCTCGTGGAATTGGGGATTCCTCCTTGGTTTCCGTGGCCTATCGCGATGTGCGGGGTCTCACCCATGACCGGCGAGAACGATTTCAACATACGGCCAGGACGTATCCGCTCGTCCGGGAAACAAAGCATGCGGCCCTTCATCGCGCAGGCGCTCGCCGCGGCGCAGAAGGCCGGCGCACGCATCTCACGCTCGGGGCGGATCACCTCTGGAAACCGCTCGACCTTCGGCCGCGGCCGCACGGCGAGCGTTCGCGCCAATCGCCTCCTGACCGGCCGGTCCCGCATCGTCGTGATCAAGACGCGCGTGGTGCGCCATCACGCGCGCGCCACACCGCTCAAGTCCCATCTCAACTATCTGCGCCGCGAGGGCGTGACCCGTGACGGAGAAAAGGCACGGCTGTTCGGACCGGGCAGCGACGACGTGGACGGCCGGGCCTTCGCGGAGCGCTGTGAAGAAGACCGGCATCACTTCCGGTTCATCGTCTCGCCGGAGGACGCCGTGGAGATGACGGATCTCCGGGGCTTTGCCCGCGAGCTGATGGGCCAGATGGAAAAAGACCTCGGCACAAAGCTCGATTGGGCCGGCGTCGATCACTGGAACACCGACAATCCCCACGTCCACATCATCCTGCGTGGTCGCGCCGATGACGGCCAGGATCTCGTCATCGCTCGCGACTACATCAAGGAAGGAATGCGCGCCCGCGCCGCCGATCTCGTGACGCAGGATCTGGGGCCGCGCACCGATCTCGACATCCGCCGCTATCTCGACCGCCAGGTCGAGGCCGAGCGCTGGACGCAGCTCGACCGTCAGCTCGTTCGTGACGGACGTGACACCGGCGTGATCGACATGGCGCCCGACCGCCAAGCGCAGCCCGACGAATATCACGCCCTGAAAGCCGGCCGCCTGCGCACGCTGGAATCCCTCGGTCTCGCGGATCAGGTCGGTCCCGGCCAATGGATGATCGCAGATGGAGCCGAGGCAACGCTGCGCGAATTGGGCGAGCGCGGCGACATCATCAAGCGGATGCACCGCGCCTTGACCGAACGCGGCATCAAGCGTGGATCGGCGAACTATGTGCTCGCCGCCGAGAACCTCGATACGCCGATCATTGGCCGGCTGGTCGATCGCGGTCTCGACGACGAGCTGAAGGGCACAGCCTATGCCGTGGTCGACGGCGTTGACGGCCGCACCCATCACATCAAGCTGCGCGACCTCGATGCCGCCGGCGACAGCGTACCGGGATCGATCGTCGAGTTGCGCAAGTTCGAGGATGCCACTGGCGAGCGCCGCGTCGCGCTCGCCGTGCGGTCCGATCTCGACATCGACCGTCAGATCACCGCGTCAGGCGCCACGTGGCTTGATCGTCAGAACATCGCCCGCGAGCCAGTCGCGCTCTCCGACGGCGGCTTCGGCGCCGAAGTACGGCAGGCGCTCGACCAGCGCGCTGATCATCTGGTCGAACAGGGTTTCGGCGAGCGGCACGGCCAGCGTGTCACCTTTAGCCGCAACCTGATCGAGACGCTGCGCGGCCGGGAGCTGGAGGCGCTGGGCGAGAAGCTCGCTGCCGAGACCGGCCAGCCCTTCAACCGCGCGGGCAGCGGTGAATATGTCGCCGGCTCCTATCGCCAGCGCTTCACGCTCGCCTCCGGCCGCTTCGCCATGATCGACGACGGTCTGGGCTTTCAGCTCGTGCCCTGGACGCCCTCGCTCGAAAAGCAGCTCGGCCGCCACGTCTCAGGCATCGCCCGCGACGATGGCGGCATCGACTGGAGCTTCGGTCGCAAACGCGGCCTCAGCCTTTGATCCTTCTCCAAAGAACCTTTGTCACAAAAGGAATTGCAGATGTCCGCTACGAAAATCCTGTGGGGCCAAATCCTCGCCGTCTTTTCCATCGTTCTCTTCTGTGTCTGGGGCGCGACCGAATGGGTCGCTTGGCGCCTAGCTTTTCAGCCCGAACTCGGACACCCGTGGTTCAAGCTGCTCGGCTTCCCCTTCTACTATCCGCCCGCCTTTTTCTGGTGGTGGTATGGCTATGATGCCTATGCGCCATCGATCTTCATCGAGGGCGCCTATATCGCGGCCTCCGGCGGTCTGATCGCCGCCGCCCTGGCGATCGGCATGTCCGTCTGGCGAGCGCGCGAGGCGAAGAAGGTCGAGACCTATGGCTCGGCGCGCTGGGCAGAGGTCGCGGAAGTGAAAGCCGCCGGACTGCTCGGCCCTGACGGCGTGGTGCTCGGCCGCTATGCCCATGAATATCTCCGCCACGATGGCCCGGAGCATGTGTTGTGCTTCGCTCCGACCCGATCGGGCAAGGGCGTTGGTCTCGTCATTCCCTCGCTGCTGACCTGGCCGGGCTCGGCGATCGTCCACGACATCAAGGGTGAGAACTGGCAGCTCACTGCGGGCTTTCGCGCTCGCCACGGTCGCGTGCTGTTGTTCGATCCGACCAATGCCAAATCCTCGGCCTACAACCCGCTGCTCGAAGTGCGACGCGGCGAATGGGAGGTGCGCGACGTGCAGAACATCGCCGACATCCTGGTCGATCCGGAGGGTAGTCTCGAAAAGCGCAGCCATTGGGAAAAGACCAGCCATGCCCTGCTGGTCGGCGCAATCCTGCATGTCCTCTATGCGGAAGAGGACAAGACGCTCGCCGGCGTGGCAGCCTTCCTCTCCGATCCCAAGCGCCCGATCGAGTCGACGCTCGCCGCCATGATGAAAACCGCGCATCTCGGTGATGCCGGACCGCATCCGGTGATCGCCAGCGCTGCCCGCGAGTTGCTGAACAAGTCCGACAATGAGCGGTCGGGCGTCCTTTCGACCGCCATGTCGTTCCTCGGCCTTTACCGCGATCCCGTGGTCGCCGAGGTGACGCGCCGTTGCGATTGGCGGATCACCGACATCGTGGATGGTAAGCAACCCACGACGCTCTATCTCGTCGTGCCGCCCTCCGACATCAACCGCACCAAGCCGCTGATCCGCCTGATCCTCAATCAGGTCGGCCGCCGCTTGACCGAGGATTTGCAAGCCAAGGCCGGGCGTCACCGCCTGCTGCTCATGCTCGACGAGTTTCCGGCTTTGGGCCGGCTCGACTTCTTCGAGTCGGCGCTCGCCTTCATGGCCGGCTATGGGCTCAAGAGCTTCCTGATCGCGCAATCGCTGAACCAGATCGAGAAAGCCTACGGCGCGAACAACTCGATCCTCGACAACTGCCACGTCCGCGTGAGCTTCGCCACCAATGACGAGCGAACCGCCAAGCGCGTGTCGGACGCGCTGGGCACCGCCACCGAAATGAAGGCGATGAAGAACTACGCTGGCAGCCGCCTTTCTCCCTGGCTGGGGCACTTGATGGTGTCGCGCTCGGAAACCGCCCGACCGCTGCTCACCCCCGGCGAGGTGATGCAACTTCCCGCCACCGACGAGATCGTCATGATCGCCGGGACGCCGCCGATCCGCGCCAAGAAGGCCCGCTACTTCGAGGATCGCCGGTTACAGGAGCGCATCCTGCCGCCACCGGCGCTGACCACTCCGAAGCAGGGCCGCCCCGACGATTGGACCGCCTTGCCCGTGCCGCCGCGCCCGCAAATCGCGGAGCCAAAGCTCGCGCCAGAAGGTCAAGACGACGACCCGACCGAATCCGAACGTCGTCGTCAGCCCGAACTCAGCCGCGCGAAGCCGGTCGAAAGGAAGGAGCCTGCCGAGAACGAGTTCGAGATCGGCATGACCGATGACGACGATGATGATGACGCCTCTCGCAACAGCCGAGTGAACCGCCTCATGCAGGGTGTCGCTCGCCAAGCTTCGCTCGATCCCGGCGACGGCATGGACCTGTGAGGCTCCGATGACCAAATCCACCCGCAAACAGCGGCTGTCCGTCTATCTCGATCCCGCCGTGATGAACCGCCTCGTTGATCATGCCGCGCGGCGGGATCAATCCCGATCGCTGATCGCGGAAGCCGCCATTGAATCCTTCCTGTCACCCGACGCCGCCGAGCGGCAGGAAGCCGCCATCACCAAGCGGCTCGACCAGTTCGACCGCCGCATGACACGGCTCGAACGTGATCTCGGGATCTCCGTCGAGATGTTCGCCGTGTTCGTGCGCTTCTGGCTCGCCACCACGCCGGCGTTGCCCGAACCCGTCGCCAAGGCAGCCCACGCGAAAGCCGCTGAACGCTACGGCGCCTTCGTCACCGCGCTCGGGCGGCGGCTCGCAAAGGGGCCGAAGCTGCGGCAGGAAATCGCGGAGGACGTTCTGGCGCAAGAAGAGTAGAGTTTGTTCGATACGATGGCCGCGAAAGTCGCGAGCAAAGGACATAAGATGACAGAGGGAAATTATCTTAATCTGGCCGATGACGAGCTGGACCAGCACATCTACCGGATCATGCGCCAGGATTATGTAATCGCGCTCTTCGCCGACCGGAAAAATGTTCTGAGCCAGGTGCATAACTGGAAGGATAAATTTGAGAATTTCCAACTCAAACTCGGAGGCATTCTCAACGGCGAGCGCTTCGATTTCGGCTTTTCGAATGATTTTGTGGGTCAATGCTGGACGCGCGAGTATTTGTCGGAGGCAATGTGGGGAATCTATGCCAACGATCCGCAGGTTCGTTTTCTCCGGATTCGTTCGACACCGCGCAAGCTTCTGACGGCCCTTGTCGAAGCGCATGAAAAGATGCCGCAGGACACCTGCTTCATCGGAAAGGTCCAGTATAAGCGCGAAGACCAACTTCAGGCCTTCGTGCAGAATGGAGAACAGTTGGACCTTAGGCCGCAGCGATTTGCGCAGAGCCTGCTGCTCAAACGACATGCCTTCCAGCATGAAAGCGAGGTGCGACTGCTATATTTTGGCAATGCGAAGGACTATGATGTTAAGGGCCTTTATCGCTACCCTGTCGATCCATACGCAATGATCACGCAGATCATGGCCGATCCCAATCGCGATCGTACCAATTGGCTTGCAGACAAAGCGGAAATACAAAAAGCGACGGGCTTCGAGGGTGATATTAAACGCTCGAAAATCTACGATGCACCTGAATGGGACATACCAGCTTTCAGCAGTTAGCCGATGTCATGCGGGCGCCTCCATAGAGCTTTTGATTTTCTGACCATGGGTGGAGGTGCGGCCTCGTAACCTGACAATCGATATGCCTCACCTACCTCGGATTTCGGCCACACCGCCGTTCTCCTGTATTTGCACGCTAGGCTACTACACCCGTAAATCCTTGTTGAATCGGCCCTAAATCAGGCTCTTTTAATCGACCCCGCAAGGGGAAGACCAGTCGATCCCCGCTGAACTCGGGGCGACATGAAGGCTTCACATCACAATTCGGAAGGTCTGGCGCGGGGCGCAAGGATGCTGCGCACCGCGCTCGGCCCGGCCATCGCCCGGTTTCTCGAAGATCCGTCCGTCGTCGAGGTGATGCTGAACCCGGACGGGCGCATCTGGATCGACCGGTTGTCCGAAGGGTTGTCCGACACGGGCGAACATCTCGCACCCGCCGATGGCGAGCGCATCGTGCGCCTGGTCGCGCATCATGTCGGCGCCGAGGTTCATGCTGGCGCGCCGCGCGTCTCGGCCGAGTTGCCCGAAACGGGCGAACGGTTCGAGGGGCTGTTGCCGCCCGTCGTCGCGGCGCCTGCTTTTGCGATCCGCAAGCCGGCCGTCGCCGTGTTCACGCTCGACGATTACGTCCGTACCGGAATCATGTCCGCCGCACAGGCCGAGGCGTTGAGGGCGGGCGTTGCCTCCCGCGCCAACATTCTCGTCGCCGGCGGCACCTCGACCGGCAAGACGACGCTCACCAATGCGTTGCTCGCCGAGGTGGCCAAGACCTCCGATCGCGTCGTCATCATCGAGGATACGCGCGAGTTGCAATGCGCCGCGCCCAACCTCGTCGCAATGCGCACCAAAGATGGCGTCGCCTCGCTCTCCGATCTCGTTCGCTCGTCACTGCGCCTGCGCCCCGATCGCATCCCGATCGGCGAGGTGCGCGGCGCCGAGGCGTTGGACCTTCTGAAGGCTTGGGGGACAGGCCATCCCGGCGGCATCGGCACCATCCACGCCGGTTCGGCCATTGGCGCGCTGCGCCGCATGGAGCAACTCATCCAGGAAGCCGTCATCACCGTCCCGCGCGCGCTGATCGCCGAGACGATCGATCTCGTGGCGGTTCTCGCCGGCCGTGGCTCCAAGCGTCGCCTTGCGGAACTCGCTCGTGTCGAGGGCCTCGGCCCCGACGGCGACTATCGCGTCATCCCCCTCGATTCCGTTTCTCCCCAGCCCGAAGAAGGAATTTCCTCATGATGCCTGTCGTGTTTCGTCTGCGCCGCCGTCTCGCGGCGTCAGTCTCCATTGCCGCCATAAGCCTGACGATGGCCGCGCCAGCCCATGCCTCCGGCTCATCGATGCCGTGGGAACAGCCGCTGCAACAGATCCTGCAATCGATCGAAGGCCCAGTCGCCAAGATCGTCGCGGTGATCATCATCATCTCCACCGGCCTGACGCTCGCCTTCGGCGACACCTCGGGCGGTTTCCGCCGCCTGATTCAGATCGTGTTCGGTCTCTCCATCGCCTTTGCGGCCAGTTCCTTCTTCCTGTCGTTCTTCTCGTTCAGCGGCGGGGCGCTGGTCTGATGGTGGGCGTCGTCGATCAGGGAGACGTGCCCGGCTACACGGTCCCGCTTCACCGGGCGCTGTCCGAGCCGATCCTGCTTGGCGGCGCTCCGCGCGCGATCGCCATCATGAACGGCACGCTGGCGGGTGCGATCGGCCTGGGGCTTCGCCTCTGGCTGGTTGGCCTTGCCATCTGGGCCATCGGCCATGTCGCCGCCGTCTGGGCGGCCAAGCGCGACCCCCACTTCGTCGATGTGGTGCGCCGTCATCTGCGCATCCCTGCCCATCTGTCGGTTTGAGCGAGGGCGCAACGATGATGAACCTCGGCGAATATCGCAACCGCAACAGCCGGCTGGCCGATTTTCTGCCCTGGGTCGCGCTGATCGGTGAAGGCATCGTCCTCAACAAGGACGGCAGCTTCCAGCGCACTGCGCGCTTCCGTGGGCCTGATCTGGATTCGGCGGTGCCCGCCGAACTGGTCGCGGTGGCGGGACGATTGAACAACGCCTTCCGTCGTCTCGGCTCAGGATGGGCGATCTTCGTCGAAGCACAGCGCCACGTCTCCAATCGCTATCCCGAGAGCCGGTTTCCGGATTCGGCCTCTGCGCTGGTCGATGCCGAACGCAAGGCCGACTTTGAAGAAGCCGGAGCACATTTCGAGTCGAGCTACTTCCTGACCTTCACCTATCTGCCGCCGGCCGAAGATGCCGCGCGCGCCGAAAGCTGGCTCTATGAAGGCCGCGACCAGAAGGGACTCGATCCCCGCGAGGCTCTGACCGGCTTCGCCGATCGCACCGATCGCATCCTGCGCCTCGTCGAAACCTTCATGCCAGAATGCGCCTGGCTCAATGATTCCGAGACGCTGACCTATCTGCATGGCTGCGTCTCGACCAAGAGGCACCGCGTGCGCGTGCCTGAAACGCCGATATATCTGGACGCACTGCTCGCCGATCAGCCGCTGACCGGCGGCCTCGAACCCCGGCTCGGCAACCAGCATCTGCGCGTACTGACCATCACCGGCTTTCCGACCGCGACCACGCCGGGACTGCTCGACGAGCTGAACCGATTGGCGTTTCCGTATCGGTGGAGCACGCGCGCGATCCTGCTCGACAAAACCGACGCCACCAAGCTCCTCACCAAAATCCGCCGCCAATGGTTCGCCAAGCGCAAGTCCGTCGCAGCGATCCTGAAAGAGGTGATGACCAACGAGGCGTCGGCTCTGGTCGATACCGATGCCTCGAACAAGGCGGCGGACGCCGACCTGGCGCTACAGGAACTCGGCGCGGACTATGCCGGCATCGCCTATGTCACCGCCACCGTGACGGTGTGGGATGCCGATCCACGCACCGCCGACGAAAAGCTGCGCCTGGTCGAGAAAGTCATCCAAGGCCGTGACTTCACCGCCATGCCCGAGACCATCAACGCGGTAGACGCCTGGCTCGGCAGCTTGCCGGGGCATGTCTATGCCAATGTCCGCCAGCCGCCGATCTCGACGCTCAATCTTGCCCACATGATACCCTTGTCAGCGGTGTGGGCGGGGCCGGAACGGGACGAGCATTTTGCAGCGCCCCCACTGCTCTTCGGCAAGACCGAAGGTTCGACCCCGTTCCGGTTTTCCCTCCACGTCGGCGATGTCGGCCATACGCTGATCGTCGGCCCGACCGGCGCCGGCAAATCCGTGCTGCTGGCCCTCATGGCCTTGCAGTTCCGCCGTTATCTTGGCGCGCAGGTGTTCGCCTTCGACTTCGGCGGCTCGATCCGCGCCGCAGCACTCGCCATGCGCGGCGACTGGCACGATCTCGGGGGCGGTCTGACCGGAGGCAGCGCTGCGAGCGTATCGCTGCAACCGTTGGCCCGCGTCGATGACACGGCCGAACGGGCCTGGGCAGCCGACTGGACCGTCGCCATCCTGATGCGCGAGGGCGTGCCGATCAGCCCAGAGGTGAAGGAACATATCTGGACGGCGTTGACCTCGCTCGCCTCCGCGCCGATCGAAGAACGCACCATCACCGGGCTTTGCGTCCTGCTCCAGTCCAACGATCTGAAGCAGGCGTTGCGCTCGTACTGCGTCGGCGGCCCTTACGGTCGGCTGCTCGACGCCGAGCGCGAACATCTCGGCACCGCGACGGTGCAAGCGTTCGAGACCGAAGGGCTGATCAGCACGGAAGCGGCGCCGGCGGTGCTCGCCTATCTGTTCCACCGCATCGAAGACCGGCTCGATGGCTCGCCGACGCTCATCATCGTCGATGAAGGCTGGCTCGCCCTTGATGACGACGGCTTCGCCGGCCAGCTCCGCGAATGGCTGAAGACGCTGCGCAAGAAGAACGCCTCCGTCATTTTCGCCACGCAGTCGCTCAGCGACATCGACGGCTCCGCCATAGCGCCGGCCATCATCGAGAGCTGCCAGACCCGGCTGCTGCTCCCGAACGAGCGCGCGATCGAGCCGCAGATCACCGCCATCTATCGCCGCTTCGGCCTCAACGACCGGCAGATCGAGATCATCGCGCGGGCGATGCCGAAGCGCGACTATTACTGCCAATCGCGCCGCGGCAACCGGCTGTTCGACCTGGGGCTCTCCCAGGTGGCGCTGGCGCTCTGCGCCGCATCGTCCAAGACCGATCAGGCCGCCATTGCCGCCGTCATCGCCGAGCATGGCGTAGATGGCTTCCTGCCGGCCTGGCTGCGCCAGCGCAACGTCGGCTGGGCCGCCGATCTCATTCCCAACCTCACCAACCTGGAGACACTGCCATGACCTTGCGTCGCTTTCGTGCGGCGCGGCTCGCCGCCGCGCTGCTCATCGCTCCCGTCGCGCTTACCCCCATGCTGGCAACGCCCGCCTACGCCATCATCGTGTTCGATCCGGCGAACTACGCCCAAAACGTTATGACCGCAGCGCGGGAACTTCAGCAGATCAACAATGAGATTTCTTCGCTTCAGAACGAAGCGCAGATGCTCATCAATCAAGCCCGCAACCTGGCGAGCCTGCCTTACTCCTCGCTGCAACAACTCCAGCAGTCGGTGCAGCGGACGCAGCAACTGCTCGCCCAAGCGCAGAACATCGCCTACAACGTCCAGCAGATCGACCAGGCGTTTCAAACCAAGTACGCCAACGTCTCCATGTCGGCGTCGGATGCGCAGCTCGTCGCCGACGCCAAGACCAGATGGCAAAACACGGTCGGCGGCTTGCAAGACGCGATGCGCGTGCAGGCGACCGTCGTCGGCAACATCGACACCAACCGCACACAAATGTCGGCACTGGTCGGATCGAGTCAGTCGGCGACTGGCGCTTTGCAAGCGACACAAGCCGGCAACCAACTCCTCGCCCTTCAGGCCCAGCAACTCGCCGATCTCACAGCCGTTGTCGCCGCCAATGGCCGCGCGCAAGCGCTGCAATCGGCCGAACAGGCCGCCGCCGCCGCGCAGGGGCAGGAACAACGCCGTCGCTTCCTGACGCCGGGCGCGGGCTACCAGCCCGGCAACGCACAGATGTTCTACAGCGGCAATTGAGGGCAGCGCGATGGACGGCAAGACCCTCGCTCGCATCGGCGCCATCGTTTTCGTCGTGCTCGCCATCGTCGCGGCGGTGATCGACGTGAACCGCCCGGACAATCCGCAGGTCGGCCTTGCCATGCCGAGGCGCCCCGTCATCGAGAGAGATCCACTCGATGCGGAACTCGCCAGGTGCAGCGGACTGGGCGAAGCCGGGCCGCGCGATCCGTCATGCCTGAAGGTTTGGGCCGAAAACCGTCGCCGTTTCCTCGGCCAACCGGCTGCCAGTACGCAATCGCCAACACCGGGTGACACGCCCGCGAGCGCTCTCGCTCCCACCGTGAACGGAGATCGCTGACTATGGGCGGCACCGGCGTCATCGACCAATTCCTGGCCGTCTTCACTCGCTACATCGACGGCGGCTTTGGCCTGCTGCGCGGCGAGGTCGGCTTCATCGCCTCGACCCTGATCGTCATCGACGTGACGCTGGCCGCGCTGTTCTGGTCGTGGGGCGGCGACGACGACATCATGGCCCGTCTCGTCAAGAAGACGCTGTTCGTCGGCGTCTTCGCCTATCTGATTTCCAACTGGAACAACCTCGCCCGGATCATCTTCGAGAGTTTCGCTGGCCTCGGCGTGAAAGCGTCGGGAACCGGTTTCACCACGGCGCAATTGCTGCAACCCGGCCAAGTCGCGCAAACCGGCCTCGATGCCGGGCGGCCACTGCTCGATTCCATCTCCAACCTGATGGGCTACTGGTCGTTCTTCGAGAACTTCATCCAGATCGCCTGCATGTTGTTCGCCTGGGCGCTGGTCTTGCTCGCCTTCTTCGTTCTCGCGATCCAGCTCTTCGTCACCCTGATCGAGTTCAAGCTGACGACGCTCGCCGGTTTCGTGCTGATCCCATTCGGATTGTTCGGAAAATCCGCCTTCATGGCGGAGCGCGTGCTCGGCAACGTCATCTCGTCCGGCATCAAGGTGCTGGTCCTCGCCGTCATCATCGGCATCGGCTCGACGCTGTTCTCGCAATTCACCGCTGGTTTCGGCGGCGCGACGCCGACCATCGATCAGGCCATGGCGATCGTGCTCGCCGCACTGTCGCTTCTCGGGCTCGGCATCTTCGGTCCTGGCATAGCCAATGGCCTCGTCTCCGGCGGGCCGCAGCTTGGCGCGGGCGCGGCGATCGGCACCGGACTTGCCGCCGGCGGCATGGTCGCGGCCGGGGCCGCCACTGTCGGCGCGGTTGCCTCCGGCGGCGCTGCCCTCGCGGGTGGCGCTGCTGCCGCTGCTCGCGGCGGGGCGGCGCTGGCAGGCGGAGCCTCGACCGCCTACAGCCTTGGCGCGACCGGCCAGTCCGGAGCATCGGGCGTCGCCTCGGGTCTCGGCGGTGTCGCCAATGCCGGTGCGCAAGCTGCCGTCTCGCCGCTGAAGCGCGCGGCCTCCAGGGCCGCCGACAGCCTCAAATCCAGCTATCAGACCGGCAGCCGCGCCGCCTTCGAGGCGACGGGTGGATCATCGACCGCCGGCACGGTTGGCGGCGATTCCGCTGAGACCGAAGCCGCAGCAACCGGCGCGTCCTCGTCGTCCGCCGCGGACGGCCCGCCAGCCTGGGCGCAGCGCATGAAGCGCTCGCAACAGATGACCCATGGCGTTCAGGCCGCCGCCCATGCCGTGCGTAGCGGCGACAGTCATGGCGGTGGTTCTTCCGTCAACCTTTCTGAAAGCGACTGACCATGTTCAAGCGACCATCCACCCACTATGGCAAATCCCCCGAACCCGAGACGCCCTATCAGCGCGCAGCGCAGGTCTGGGACGAACGCATCGGCTCGGCCCGCGTGCAGGCGAAGAACTGGCGGCTGATGGCCTTCGGCTCCCTGGCCCTCTCCGCCGGCATCTCGGCCGCACTGGTGTGGCAGTCGGCCAATGGCTCGATCGTGCCCTGGGTGGTGCAGGTCGACAAACTCGGGGCGGCGCAGGCCGTCGCGCCCGCGACCGCCGACTATCAGCCGAACGATCCGCAGATCGCCTTCTACCTCGCGCGCTTCATCGAGGAGGTGCGTGGCATCCCCGCCGACCCGATCATCGTGCGTCAGAACTGGCTGCGGGCCTATGACTTCACCACGCAGGGCGGCGCGCTGGCGCTCAACGACTATGCACGATCCAACGATCCCTTCGCCAATGTCGGCAAGATCCAGGTCGCCATCGAAATCTCCAGCGTGATCCGCGCCTCACCCTCAAGCTTCCGCGTCGCCTGGATCGAGCGCCGCTATCAGGACGGCTCGCTCAGCTCTACCGAACGCTGGTCCGCGATCCTCACCGTCGCCGTGCAGCCGCCCCGCGACGCAGACAAGCTCCGGGCAAACCCGCTCGGAATCTACATCAACGCCATCAACTGGTCGAAGGAACTTGGACAATGACACCGACCTTCCGTCATGCCGGGAGGCCGGCTTTTTTCATGCACGCCGTTCCGGCTTTCCGTAGAACCGGACTGCCGCTTCTCCTGCTTTCCGCTTCGGCGCTCGCCGGATGCGCAGGGCACACACCACCCCCGGAGATCTCCTATGACGATGCCGCCCCGGCCGTCATGAAGGTCGATCCGCCGGCGCCCGTCACCGTGGTCAGCTTGCCCAAGCTGCTGCCGCTACCAGGCCAGTTGAAGCCTGTCGGCAAAGACGGAAATCCTGTGCCGGAGCCTGCCGATCCCGCGGCGCGCGTGAACCTGGCCAATGCCGCAGCTCGGATGCAGCCGGTGCGCGACGGCTTCATCAACTCCATGCAAGTCTATCCCTTCGTCGATGGCGCGCTCTATCAGGTCTATTCCTCGCCCGGCGAGATCACCGACATCGCTTTGCAGCCCGGAGAGGCGCTCGTCGGCTCTGGTCCCGTTGCGGCTGGGGACACCGTGCGCTGGATCATCGGCGACACCGAAAGCGGCACGAACGCCGGCAAGCAGGTCCACATCCTCGTCAAGCCGACCCGGCCGGAATTGATGACGAACCTCGTCATCAACACTGACCGGCGCACCTACCACATGGAATTGCGCTCCACCGAGAAGACCTACATGGCCTCGGTATCCTGGCAATATCCGCAGGACCAGCTCATCGCGCTGCGTCGCCAGAACGCCGAAGCGCTGGCCGCCCAACCCGTCTCATCTGGCATTGATCTGGCGAACGTCAATTTCCGATACGAAGTGACGGGCGACCGCGCGGCGTGGCGCCCCCTACGCGCCTTCGACGATGGCCGCCAAGTGTTCATCGAGTTTCCGCGCGGCATCGCTCAGGGCGAGTTGCCGCCGCTGTTCGTCGTCGGTCCCGAGGGCGACACCTCCGAGCTGGTGAACTACCGCGTGCGCGGCAATTACATGATTGTCGATCGCCTGTTCGCTGCCGCCGAGCTGCGTTTCGGCGCGGCGAAAGACCAGAAGCGCGTCCGTATCTCCCGGACTGACGGGAGGCCGGCGTCGTGACCAACCAACTCGATCCCGAAAAGGAAGAAGGTGCGAATCCGGACACGCCGCGGACGGCCGAGGCGGTGGAGGATCGTGCCCGGCCGCTGACCGGCGAGCCGCCTCCGACGATGCGGCTACGTCCCGAGCCGCCGCGCGTGACCCGGCTGTCGCGCAAGGCGCTCGCGGGGATCGCGCTGGTGACGAGCGTGGGACTCGGCGGTGCGCTGATCTACGCGCTTCAAACCCGGCATGGCGGCAATCAAGGCCAGGAACTCTATTCGACCGACAACCGAACCACGCCGGACGGGCTTGCCAATCTGCCGAAGGACTATTCCGGCGTCCCCAAGCTCGGTCCGCCACTGCCCGGCGATCTCGGCCGGCCGATCCTCAGCGCACAGAATGCGGGCCAGGTCGTGCCCACGCCGGGGATGGCCACGCCCAATCCCGGCATCAATCCGGAGGAACAGCGCCGCCTTCAGGAAACCGAATCCGCCCGAACAGCGCGGCTGTTCTTTTCTACCGAGACGCGACCGGCAACAGGCCCGGTGACGGCGACCGCCACGACGGTTCCGCAGACCGATCTCGCCAGCCTCGGGCTGGCGCCGCAGCCGGCGACGCCAACGGCGCAGGATCGTCAGCTCGCCTTCCTCAACCAGACGCCCGACAAACGCACCGTCTCCCCGGATCGTGTCACGGCGCCTGCATCAGCCAACGTGCTTCAGGCCGGCGCCGTAATCGCGGCGGCGCTCATCACCGGCATCCGCTCCGATCTTCCCGGCCAGATCACCGCGCAAGTCACGGAAAACGTCTACGACAGCCCCACGGGGAAAATCCTGCTCATTCCGCAGGGTACGCGCGTCGTCGGGCAGTATGACGCCGGCGTCGGCTTCGGCCAGCGTCGCGTGCTGCTCGTCTGGAACCGGCTGATCTTCCCCAATGGCCGCTCGATCGTGCTGGAGCGTCAGCCTGGCGCCGATGCCGAAGGCTATGCCGGCCTCGAAGATGGCGTCGACTATCATTGGGGCGAGTTGTTCAAGGCCGCCGCGCTTTCGACGCTACTCAGCGTCGGCGCAGAAGCAGGAACCAGCCAGGACGAGAACAATCTGGTGCAGGCGATCCGTTCGGGCGCCTCGAACAGCATCAGCCAGACTGGTCAGCAGATCGTCAGCCGTCAGCTCAACATTGCGCCGACGCTCACCATCAGACCCGGTTTTCCAGTCAGGGTCATCGTCACGCGCGATCTCGTGCTCGAACCCTACGGAGGCTGAAATGGCGAAGCTGAAACTTGGGCCACTTGCCGACGACAAGCCGGTCAAGGTCACGGTCGAACTTCCCGCCGAACTCCATCGCGATCTGATCGCTTATGCGGAAATTCTCGGCCGCGAGACCAACCGCCCTCCCACTGATCCCGTCCGCCTGATCGTGCCCATGCTCGAGCGGTTCATTGCAACGGACAGGGGCTTTGCCAGGGCCAAGAAAGGCGGCGGTTCATCTACGCTGGCGCCTTGACGCCGTTCAAAGCCGCGGTTTTGGCCATGGACCTTGCAAGCTCGATCAGGCGCAAGAAGGCTGGGTTATCGTTCTGCGATGACCATACCATGCTGTAGGGCAGTGCTTCGTTTGCCATCGGCCGGTATGCAACGCCCGGGACCTGTGTTGTCGTAATCCCCTCGCTTGCCAATGTCAGGCCTTGTCCAAGCGCGACCAAGGACAGGAGGTTATGCCGCCCAACGCTTTGCGGCAGGATTTTCGGGCTTTGCCCAAGGCCGGCCAACCGCTGAACGAGATAGTTGTATATCTCTTGGCCCGGAGCCACTTCACTCACGATGAATTGCTCGCCGGCCAGGTCCTTCCATTCAAGCTCTTCCAGCGAGGTCAAGGAATGCTGCTCCGGCAGCGCGGCAAAGACACGCTCCGACCACAAGTATTCAGTTTCGCAGCCCGGCCAATCGAGCGTCCCCGTCACAAATGCAATATCGAGCTGGCGTTGCCTTATCGCGGCGACATGTTCGGACTGATCGCCATCGACAAAAGACATCTGCACAGCGGCATAGGATTCAGCAAAGTTCTGAATGAGGCCGGACAAGAATCCAGATCCGAGAGACGACAAAATTCCGATCTTCAATTCGCCATCGCCGACGCGGCCAATCGCCGACACTTCCGATTTGGCCAATCCAATTTCCGAGAGCGCCTTGCGACCGCGATCGACGAACTGCTTTCCGGCAAAAGTGAGTTGAACGCCGCTGTGGGATCTGACGAACAGGGCTGCGCCAAGCCGCTCCTCAAGATCGCGAATACGGCGGCTGATAGCCGACTCTTGCACCCCCAAGACCGCCGCAGCTCGCCGAAAGCTGCCATGGTCTGCTGCGGCGATCACATAGCTGATGTGGCGAACTTGGATGGGCAATGCAGAAACTCCTCCACCATCGCCCCTCTTCTGTTATTTCAGGTGGCATTTAAAAATATCAAAATATCTTCAGTCGCACAGTCCGTTTTGTTGAAACCAAACTTACGCTCCGCATGCCATTAATTGCTCAGATGTCTTAAAGGATCTTAACCGAACGCTGGTGAAGATCGTAAAGTCGCTTGTCGCGCCAAGGAATCAGGCTCGATCATGATCAAGTGCCTCACGGCACCGTTGCTTTGATGGTTACCGCTTCGGCAGCGAATCCGAAGAGTCACTCAGAAGAGTGAACTTTCATAGACCCTGAGCCGAGCGCACGTATGCGTGCTGGGCTCGGGGATGTCGCTCCCCGGTGAGTTGCGGGGTTAATGGAAGCCCATCGCTTTCATTCGATCGATTTGCCTGTGCCTATTCTTTGGCATAAGGCTTGCCGAATCTTGCCAACTTATGCCAAGATAGCACAAGCTCACCACCAGCATGTCGGCCACCTTATGATCGAACAGTCCGATGAAATCCTGACAATCGAGGAGGTCGCCGCCTACCTGAAGGCCGGGCGGCGCACGGTCTATCGCCTAGCGGCCAATGGGCAGATCCCGGCCTTCAAGCTGGGCGGCACATGGCGCTTTCAGCGCGCCGAACTGGATCGATGGATCGCCGCCCGCATGGGCACGCAGGAGGGAAAGCCCAAGCCGGACGAAGAGAAGCCATGACCCATGCGTTCGCGTTGCCCGCAGACGTCGCCAGCCTCCCTGCGCTCGAACGGCTTATCGGAGAAGTCAGCGATCTCCAGAGCAAACTGATCCTGCTGGTTGGCAGCAGCGGCAAGACCCGACTCTTGCGCGCCTTGGCGCGACGACTGAATACCTCGCCACGCAATGTCGGCGTGGAGCTGGGGCGCCGCCTAGCGGCAACGCCCATCTCCGATCGTGGCTTCTCGACGAACGAGTCGCTACGCGAAGTCACGGATGACGTGCGCAACGGCGTGCCGTTGCTGCTCGACAATCTCGAAGTTCTCTTTGAGCCGAGCCTGAAGATCAATCCACTCAACGTCATCAAGTTGCTGGCGCACTCGCGTCTGGTCATCGCCGCGTGGCCCGGCGAAATGCGCAATGACCGCTTGATTTACGCCGGCATAGGACATCCCGAACACCGCGACTACACCCGCGATGGCGTCGTCGTCTTTGAAACGGCGCAAAGCCACCAAGGGGCCGGAAGGTCAAAAGCATGAAGTACAGAGACCTTATTCAATTCGAGCAGATCGAGTCGGTTGTTCAACTGCTCGACGCCGACCGCCCGGACGAAGCCAAGAAGCTCGTTTCGACCTTCGTCATCTCCGACGACATGGCCGAGCGCATTGCCAAGCTCATGGTGCCGCAGCTCGGCTTCGATGATGCCGTCGACCACAAGGGTGTGCTCATCGTCGGCAACTACGGCACTGGTAAGTCGCACTTGATGTCGGTGTTGTCGCTGGTGGCCGAGGATGCGGCCTACGCACCGATGATCCGGCACCCCAAGGTGGTGGATGCGGTTACGTCTATCGCCGGCCGCTTCAAAGTGCTGCGCATCGAGGTTGGCGGCTTGGAAATGCCGCTGCGCCAGATCATCACCCAGCAGATCGAACGCTTCCTCAAGAAGCTCGGCGTCAATTTCACGTTCCCAAGCGCCGATCAAGAACTGAACAACAAAGACTCCTTCGAGGAGATGATGGCCGCATTCGGGGAGAAGTTCCCGAACCAGGGGCTTCTGCTCGTGGTGGACGAGTTCCTCGAATACCTGCAATCGCGCCGCGATCACGAGCTGGTGCTCGACTTGGCGATCCTGCGTCAGATCGGCGAGGTCGCCAAGCACCTGAAATTCCGCTTCGTCGCGGGCGTGCAGGAAGCCATTTTCGATAGCGGCCGCTTCCAGCATGTTGCCGACAGCATCCGCCGCGTCAACGAACGCTTCACGCAGATACTGATCGACCGCCAGGACGTGAGCTTCGTCGTTTCCGCGCGTCTGCTCAAGAAGTCCGCCGACCAGCAGAACAAAATCCGCGAATATCTCAAGCCCTTCGCCAAATTCTACGGGTCGATGAACGAACGCATGGACGAATATGTCCGGCTGTTCCCAGTGCACCCGGACTATCTCAAGACCTTCGAGCAGATTCATTTCACGGAAAAGCGTGGTGCGCTCAAGACCATCGAAGCCGCGATGCAGGCCATTCTCGATCAGGACGTGCCGACCGACCGACCTCAACTGATCGCCTATGAGAGCTTCTGGAACACGGTCAAGAGCAACCAGGTGCTGCGTGCCGATCCCAATATCAAGGAGGTGCTGCGCGTCTCCGAGGTGCTGGAATCCCGCATCCAGCAGGCATTCACGCGGCCGGCTTACAAGCCGATGGCGCTGCGCGTCATTAATGGTCTGGCTGTGCATCGCCTGACCACCGGCGGCGATATCCACGTCCCGATCGGTCCAACCGCCGCAGAGCTGCGCGACTCCCTGTGCCTGTTCCAGCCCGGCGTCGGGGACATGCCGGGCGAACCGGCCGAGAACCTGCTATCGATGGTTCAGACCGTGATGCGCGAGGTGCTGAAGACCGTCAACGGCCAGTTCATCTCCAAGGCCACCGACACGGAGCAGTATTACCTCGATCTGAAAAAGGACATCGACTACGACGCCCAGATCGAAAAGCGCGCCGAAGCCTTGTCCGACGACGCGCTCGATCGCGCCTATTACAGCGCCGTCAAGGCGTTGATGGAGTGCAGCGACGATCTCCGCTATCCAGGTTTCCAAATCTGGCAATACCAGATCGAGTGGCAGGAGCGCCGTGTCGAGCGCTTGGGCTATCTGTTCTTTGGAGCGCCGAACGATCGCCCCACCGCGCAGCCCGAGCGCGATTTCTACATCTACTTCATCCAGCCTTTCGACAAGCCGCGCTTCACCGATACGCAGCAGGCGGACGAAGTGTTCTTCCGGCTGAAATCGCCGGACGAGGACTACAGACGCCACCTGTCCCAATACGCCGCCTCGCTGGATCTGGCGTCCACCGCCAGCGGCGGCGCGAAGGCTGTCTATCAGTCCAAGGCGCAAGATGCCCTGCGCGCCATGAGCAAGTGGCTGCAAGAAAAGCAACTAACCGCGTTTGAAGTCACCTATCAGGGCAAGGCCAAGACGCTGCAAGACTGGGCCAAGGGCGTGTCGCTGCGCGATCGCGCGCGCTTGGGGCCGGAGGAAAGGATCAATTTCCGCGACATCGTGAACATCGTCTCGGGCCTGGTCTTGTCCCAGCATTTCGCCGACATCGCGCCCGAGTATCCCAAGTTTCCGGTACTCGTCACCGAGGCCAACCGTAAGTCCCTCATCGGCGCCACGCTGCGCGCGCTGGCGGGCGGCACCCGCACGAAGGACGCCACCGCCGTACTCGATGCGCTGGAAGTGCTCGACGGCGAACGCATCGACCCCGCCGGTTCTCGCTACGCCCAGGAGGTGTTGAATCGCCTCAAGGCTAAGGGTCATGGGCAGGTGCTCAACCGCAACGAACTCATCACCGGCGCAACCGATGTAGAGTATTTCTCCCCGGCCAAGCACCGGCTCGAACCCGATCTGCTCGTCGTTGTGCTGAGCGTCCTGGTCTATTCCGGCGACATCGTGCTCGCGATCACCGGCGACAAGATCGACTCGGGCAAGCTCGCATTGCTGGCCGAACGCTCGCTCGATGAACTCAAGCAGTTCAAGCACATCGAGGCGCCCAAGGAAATCAACCTCGCGGTGCTGCGTGCGCTGTTCGAGTTACTCGACCTGCCATCCGGCCTGGCGCAGAAGGCCAGCCAAGGCGACACCGAACCGGTCATCGCATTGCAAGAAAAGATCAGCGCCCTAGTGCCGCGTGTGCTCAGGGCGGGCTCCGATCTCCAGCAGGGCAAGCTCGCCTTCTGGGGCCAGAACCTGCTGCGCGAGGAAGAAGCCAAGGATTGGTATGCGCGGCTTGATGCGCTCAAGAAATTCACGGAATCCCTGTCGCCTTACAACACCGTCGGTAAGCTCAAGAACCTGCGCGCCACGCAGGAAGACATCGACATCCAGAAGAAGAACCTGGACGTGCTCGCCGGCGTCGAGCGCTTGTTGGAACTGGTCGGAGAATTGGGGGGCGCCGCATCTTACCTGTCGCAGGCGGAGATGATCTTGCAGCCCGGCCACGACTGGGTGAAGCAGGCCGAAGCAGCGCGCAAAGCCCTGTTCGACAAGCTGGCCGAGGACCGCACGGCGGAACGTGCCGTCGCCATCCTTGGGGAAGGCCGCCAGACTCTCGCCGGACTCAAGAAGGATTACGTCACCGCCTATATCGCCAGCCACAGCAAGGCCCGGCTCGGTGTCGCCGAAGAAAAGACACGCAATGCGCTGCGCCGCGACGACCGCTTGTTGTCGTTGCGCGTGCTGGCAGGCGTCTCACTAATGCCCACCAGCCAGCTCACCGGCTTCGAAGACGCGCTCAACGGCCTGAAAAGCTGCTCCGCGCTGGACGAGCCGACTCTGCTCAGAACCCCGGTATGCCCCCACTGCCAGTTCCGGCCGTCCGCCGAGCAACTGGAACTTCTGCCTGCCGCCAGTCGCCTGAACAAGCTGGACGACGATTTGGATCAGTTGCAGGCCAACTGGCAGCAGACCTTGCTGGAGAATCTGGAAGACCCGTTTACGCAGGACAGTCTGGGTCTGCTGCCGCCCGCGTCGAAGGCGCTGATCGACGCCTTCCTCGCCGCGCGCAAGCTGCCGGAGCCTGTCACCACCGAGTTCGCCAACGCCGTGCAGGAGGCACTGTCCGGGCTGGAGAAGATCACGGTCAAAGCCGACGAACTGCGCCAAGCCCTGCTGCAAGGCGGCTCGCCCGCCACACCGGATGAACTGCGCAAACGCTTCGATGCGCTCATTAGCGAGCGCGGCAAGGGCAAGGACGCCACCAAGCTCCGGTTTGTGATCGAGTGACGGCCATGACCAGAGACGACTTGCTCGCCGCGCTCCAATCCATTGAATGGAATGACATCGAATTTAAGGAAGCGACCTGGGCTGTGCCCAAGGACGCGCTTTCGACTGTCAGCGCCTTCGCCAACACGGATGGTGGGCACCTGGTATTCGGCGTCAAGCAGACCAACGGCACATTTACCGTCACCGGCGTGACCGACGCCGATCAGATGCAGAACACCTTCCTCGGCCAGGTGCGCGATACCAACAAGGTCAGCGTTCTCCTGCCTGTCGAGCCGAAAAAGCACGACTTGCCGGAAGGCATTGTGCTGGCGTTCTACATCCCCGAAGCCTCACGGCAGCAGAAGCCCGTCTATATCGACGGGAATCCGAAAAAAGCCTACATCCGCCGTGGCGGTCGTGACGATACATGCACGGGCGACGAGCTGCTGCGCTACATCCGCGACGCATCGAACACCCGATACGATGCCGAAACGCTGGACGTGGATATTGGCCGTTGTTTCGATGAAGCCTCCGTGCGCTGGTATCGCGCGCGCTTTGCCGCCAGCAACCCTGGCAAAGACACCGCCGCCGATGACACCAGTTTCCTGCGGACGTGGGGCTTCCTCGTCGAGCAAGGCGGAGTGCTACGCCCCACCCGCGCCGCCATTCTGGTGCTGGGCAGCGGCGAATATGTCCGGCAGGTGCTGCCGCGCATGGTCACGGACGTGCAGCTCTATCGCAACGCCAGCACCGAGTACGACTCCATGGTGCGCTGGGCCGATCGCCTCACCGTCGAGGACAACCTCATCAAGGCGTGGCAGGCCATCGTGGAGTTCTACTTCCGCCACAGCGAGCGCCCCTTCGCCGTGGACGCCGCCACCCTGCGGCGCGACGACGATCCGCCCGACTACATCTCCTTCCGCGAAGCCGCCATCAATCTGCTGATCCATCAGGACTTCGGCGACACCACCCGCGTGCCGGTCATCCGCTTCTTCCGCGACCAGACCGAGTTCTTCAATCCCGGCGACGCCTTCGCCTCGCGCGAGCAACTGCTCGATCCCGGTGACAAGGAGGTTCGCAACCCCAGCATCGTCAATGCCTTCCGCCGCATCGGTCTGTCCGACCAGGGCGGCACCGGCGTGCGCGCCATCTTCGACGGCTGGCGCAAACTGGGCTACCTGCCGCCGGAGATCGAGAATCACAGGGCCGAAAAGAGCTTCCGGCTGCGGCTGCGCAAGGAAAAGCTCATCACCGAAGCCCAGCTTCTGGCGCAGGCTAGCCTGGGCGTGCATCTGTCCGAGCACGAGGCGGCGGTGTTCGCCTTCCTGTTGCGCGACGGCCAGGTTGACCTTGCCGACATCAAGGCGCTGACCGGCCTTACCGGCGCGCAGGCGCTGGATCTGGCACAGCGCCTGACCGTGCAAGTGCTGGCGGAACCGTTGGGCGAAGCGGCCCACACATGGCGGCTGGTACCCCACCTGCGCGCCCGTTTTGCCGCCGAGACGGCCGAAAATACCGCTGAGAATCAATCGACTGGTGCAGGAACGGTAGGGACGGGCGCCACCGATCAAGTCACCGATCAAGTCGTGCCAAATCAGGCCGGACTTGATCGGTCACTTGATCGGTCACTTGATCGGCTGACGGAGGTGCAGTGGCGTATCGTCGGCTACGCCGACGTCCCGCGCTCGCTGGCCGAGCTGATGGCCCATGCCGGCTACCGCCAGCGTCCGCACTTCGTGACCACGCACCTGGAGCCACTCCTGACTGGCGGTGTACTGCGCCCGACCATCCCCGACAAGCCGCGCTCGTCGCGGCAACGCTATGTGCTCACGGAAGCGGGCATCCAACTCAAGCTGCTGCACGAACAGGCCGTGGCCAAGCCGGACGAAGAAAATGGATATTGAAACCTCCGGCGCGATCAGGCTGTTTTTCCCTAACCCGTCGTTGACACTGGTCTATTTTGAAGCGCTGGCCAATGCGCTGGACGCGGGCGCGACCGACGTGTCGATCGGTATCGACGTTCAAGCTTTCGACAAGCCAGACACGTTGACTATTACCGTTTCGGACAACGGCGATGGCTTCACAGACGAAAATTTTGATCGCTTCAAAACCCTGTTGAAGCCCAGGGACAAATTCCACAAGGGAATTGGTCGCTTGGTGTTTCTCAATTATTTTAATCGCGTTGAAGTTATCAGCACGCGGGACAGATGGCAGAGGACATTTACCTTCAAAGAAGGCTTTGATGGCAACGCGCCGCTCCAAAATATTGGACAAGCCCAAGACGCCAAAACAGCGCTCACCTTCACTGGTTTTACCGGAGCGCGCGTCAAGTCCTATGACGATCTGAAGCCGGATACCATCAAGCCGCTCTTGATCGAACAGTTTCTACCGACTCTGGATGCGCGCAAACGCGATGGAAAAGCGTTCAAGATTTCTATCGCCTTGAAAACCAATGAAAGCAACACGCAGAAGGAGTTCTTCCCGAACGAAGTTACGATAACGGCTGATGACTTGCCGGCAATGACCAAGATCACCATCCAGGATGATACATTGGATGCCATCTCGGCCATTGACATGCACTATCACATTGCTCCCGTATCGGGGAAAGGCAATTCACTCGTCGCCTTCAGCATCGACGGCCGGACGATACCGGCAAACCTGATCCCCCCTTCGTCGTTTCCGCCGGGCTATCTTTGCGTCTTTCTCTTCGAGTCCGAACTCTTTCACTCGAATGCGGACAGCTCCCGGCAAAGACTTGTTCTGCCCGAGGGAACGCCCGAGGCTCATCTTTTTCGCGTTCTGCGCCGTGAACTGGGCAGGGTTTTGGCGGAGAAGATCCCGCAAATCACCGAGCGGAATGAAAAAACCAAAGAAAAATTTGAAGAGCAATTTCCTCATTTGCTCGGATTCTTTGAGGACGACACCGTTGGCCTGATCGACCGGGATGATGCGTTGTCGATCGCACAACAGCGGTTTTTCAAAGAGCAGAAAGCAATACTTCAATCTGAAAAATTGAGTGACGCCTCATACGAAAAATCCTTGGAAATGTCCTCCCGAACGCTGACAGAATATATTCTGTATCGGGATAAAATCATTACGCGAATGAAGGAGATGACGGGCGGCAATGCCGAATCCGAGATTCACAACCTGATCGTTCCGCGATTCAAGGAGTATTCGCAAAGCTCCATGCCATCCGAGATTTACCAGAACAATGCCTGGTTACTCGATGACAAGTTCATGGTCTTCAGGACGATCCTGAGCGAGAAGAGCATGGATGCCGTCATCAATGCCATACGCTTGGATGACGAAAGCGTGGGGGATACGGGCAGGCCGGATATTGCGATGATCTTCTCGGCAGACCCCAACGACACGACACCAGTCGATGTCGTTGTGGTTGAGATCAAAAAGAAAACAGAGGACGAAAAAGACAATTTTTACGCGGTAAATCAACTTTTGGATCGCGCCGGGAAGCTTGTTGCGCATTGCCAGAACATTCAGCGCGTTTGGTACTATGCGATTATGAGCGTCAACGACGCGACGGCGTTCCGTTTAAGGCAATTCAAATGGACGCCCTTTTTCTCAAAAGGAAGGGTTTACTATCAGGAATTCGACACGCCACATCCTGATGGTCGCGTTATCCCAACGCCGACCTTCGTGGTCTCTTTCGATGCGATCATTGCTGATGCCGAAGGCAGGAACCACACCTTCCTCGAAATCCTGCGAGAAGGCATGAAAAAATACGCTGGCGAACATGATGACAGCAAATCGTCTGGCGACGAATAAAGAAAAGATAGCTGATATGACCGATCTATTACAAAATCATCGCAGCGGAACAAGCGGCCCGGTCGAATGCCTCGGCCAGACCTTTGCCAGCGAGGACGCGCGGCGTGAGCACTTTTTGAAGCTGCTGACCGAGAAGCTGCAAGACCGGGCGTTCCGAAAGCAGGATGGCTTTCCGAAGGGGTCGGACGCGGCCATCCTCGCCATGTCCGATCCGCCCTATTACACCGCCTGCCCGAACCCGTGGCTGGCGGAGTTAGTGGCGCATTACGGCAAGCCCTACGATCCGGCGGTGAAATACAGCCGTGAGCCGTTGGCGATCGACGTGAGCGTCGGCAAGACCGACGCCATCTACAAGGCGCACAGTTACCACACCAAGGTGCCTCACCTGGCCATCGTGCCGTCGATCCTGCACTATACCCAACCGGGTGACGTGGTGCTGGACGGCTTTGCCGGTTCGGGCATGACCGGCGTGGCCGCGCAATGGTGCGGCACGGCGCCGTCCAGCTACCGGCACGAACTTGAACTGACCTGGAAGAAGGAAGGTCGCGCCGCACCCAAATGGGGCGCGCGCCGTGCCGTACTGAACGACCTGTCGCCCGCCGCCACCTTCATTGGCGCGAACTACAACACCCCTTTCGATGTCGATGCCTTCGCCAAGGCGGGCAAGCAACTGCTTAAGGCCATGGAGCAGGACATCGGCTGGATGTACGAAACGCTGCACAGCGACGGCAAGACCAAGGGCCGCATCGAATATACGGTGTGGAGCGAGGTGTTCAGTTGCCCGGAATGCGCGGGCACCGTGAACTTCCTCGACGAGGCGCTGGAAGACGAAAGCAAGCGGGTGCGCGGCACGTTCCCGTGCCCGCATTGCGGCGCGGAACTGAACAAGGACAGGCTGGAGCGTGTGCTGGAGACGCGCGTCGATCCGGCGACCGGCCAGTCATGGCAGCGGGTGAAGTTTCAGCCGTCGATCATCGCCTATTCGGTCGGCAAGACGCGCTACGAAAAAGAACCCGACGCGGCGGACCTGGCCACGCTAGCGAAGATCGAAACCCTGCCGCTGCCCGCGTCCGTGCCGACGAGCCGCTTCCCCCTTGAGGAGATGTATCATGGCTCGCGAATTGCGCCCAAAGGCTTCACTCACGTTCATCACTTGTACCTGCCGCGTGCCGCACAGGCGATGGGCGCGTTGTGGGCCAAGGCACAAGCGCATCCAGATCCACGCATTCGCGCGTTTCTGACGTTCATGGTGGAACAAGCGATTTGGGGATTGTCGGTTCTCAACCGCTACGGCCCAACCCATTTCTCTCAAGTAAACCGTATGCTGAACGGCGTCTATTACGTTGCTTCGCAGCACTCCGAATGCAGTCCTTGGTACAATCTTGGTGGAAAGCTAGATCGACTGGTCAAAGCCTTCGGAAATTTCAAAGTTAACACCGGATGGGCGACGATCAACACCGGCACAGCAGCACGCTTGCCGCTGCCAGACGGCTCTATTGACTACATTTTCACCGATCCGCCCTTCGGCGAGAACATCTACTACGCCGACCTGAACTTTCTGGTTGAAGCGTGGCACGGCGTCATCACCGACGCCAAGCCGGAAGCCATCATCGACAAGTTTAAGAATAAGGCGCTGCCCGAATATCAGCACCTCATGCAGCGCTGCTTCGCTGAATACCAGCGCGTGTTGAAGCCAGGCCGCTGGATGACTGTGGTGTTCTCCAACAGCAAGGCGGCGGTGTGGAACGCCATTCAGGTCGCCTTGCAGCAGGCGGGCTTCGTCGTGGCCGAGGTGACAGCGCTGGACAAGGTGCAGGGCAGCTATCGGCAGGTCACGTCCACCACTGCTGTAAAGCAGGATCTGGTGATTTCCGCCTACAAGCCCAATGGCGGGCTGGAAGACCGCTTCAAGAAGAGCGGTGCGACCGTGGAGTCGGCCTGGGACTTCGTGCAGACCCATCTGCGCAACCTCTCCGTCACCAAGGTGAAGGACGCCGAGTTGGAGTTCATCGTCGAGCGCGACCCGCGCCGCATCTACGACCGGCTGGTGGCGTGGTTCGTGCGCCATGACGCACCCGTGCCGCTGTCCAGCGACGAGTTTCTCTCCGGCCTGCGCAGCCGTTTCCCCGAGCGCGACGGCATGGTCTTCCTGCCCGAGCAGGTGACGGAATATGACAAGAAGCGCGCGCAGACAGCGCAGGCGCCGCAGATGGAACTGTTCGTCTCCGACGAGCGCAGCGCCATCGACTGGGTGGCTGACTTCCTGAAGGCGCGGCCGTCCACCTATCAGGACATCCACCCGGAGTTCATCAAGCAACTCGGCGCGGGCTGGAAGAAGCACGAGGCGCGACCGGAACTGTCGGCGCTGCTGGAAGCCAATTTCCTGCGCTACGACGGCGCGGGCGAGGTGCCGAGCCAGATTCATCGCTATCTCTCGACCAACTACCACGATTTGCGTGGTCTGGAGAAAGCCGACCCGCGCCTCAACGCCCGCGCCCAAGACCGCTGGTATGTGCCCGATCCGAACAAGGCGCAGGATCTGGAGAAGAAGCGCGAAAAGGCGCTGCTCAAGGAGTTCGAAACCTACAAGACGTTCACCGGCCGCAAGATCAAGGAATCGCGGCTGGAGGTGCTGCGGGCAGGCTTTAACGCGGCGTGGGCGGCCAAGGACTACGCGACCATCCTCGCCATCGCCAACAAGCTGCCGGAAGAAACCCTGCAAGAGGATGAGCGGCTGCTCACCCTCTACGACATGGCGCTGACGCGCAGCGAAAATGGGGCATAAGCGGTGACGGAAGGCGGCTTCGACATCGGCGATTGGTGCTGGCACACGCGGCAGGCTACGCCCTGCCGTGTGGTCGAGCGGCTGGCGCTGTGGGGCGAAGCGGCCTACCGCGTGTGGTTGCCGGCGAAGGACGCCGTGCTGCGCGCACGGGCGGCGGAACTGGCGGTGCTTTCCAGCGTGCGGCCCACGGTGGAGCAGATTCTGCACGCCACGGCGGCGGCGAAGTTGCAGGACGCGCTCGAAGACAATCTGCTGCTGGCGCCCATCCAATCCAGCGTCATCCCGCTGCCGCACCAGCTTTACGCGCTGAACCGTGCCGTCGGACAGGACCGCATCCGCTATTTGCTCGCCGACGAAGTGGGGCTAGGCAAAACCATCGAAGCGGGCCTGGTGCTGCGCGAGTTGAAGCTGCGCGGCCGCGCCAAACGTATTCTGGTGGTCGCGCCCAAAGGACTGGTCCGGCAATGGCAGGCGGAAATGCGTCAGCATTTCGGCGAGCCGCTCCACTTCGTCGATCCCTCATCGCTGGCGGCCCTGCGTCAATGGCGCGGAGACAGCGCGGAAGACAATGCGTGGCGGATGCACGACCAGGTTATCTGCGCGCTGGATTCGGTGAAGCCGCTGGAATCGCGGCGCGGCTGGAGCCTGGATCAGATCCAGACATACAACCGCGAGCGCTTCGAGGATTTGGTGTCGGCGGCCTGGGATCTGGTCATCATCGACGAAGCGCACCGCATGGGCGGCAGCACCGATCAGGTGGCACGCTACAAGCTGGGGGCGGCGCTGGCCGAAGCCTCTCCCTATTTGCTGCTGCTCTCGGCCACGCCGCACCAGGGCAAGACCGACCAGTTCATGCGCCTGATGCAGTTGCTGGACCGGGACACCTTCCCCGAGGAGGGCAGCGTCAGCCGCGAGCGCGTGCAGCCCTTCGTGATCCGCACCGAAAAGCGCGCGGCGATCAATGCCGAGGGACAACCGCTGTTCCGCCCTCGACTCACGCGCTTGCACGCCGTCGCGTGGCAGGCCCGGCACGTGGCGCAGCAGCAATTGTACGAAGCCGTCACCAACTATGTGCGCCACGGCTACAATCAGGCTCTGGCGGCCAAGCAGCGCCATATTGGCTTTCTGATGATCCTGATGCAGCGGTTGGTGACGTCCAGCACCGCCGCGATCCGCGCCACGCTGGAAAAGCGCCAGGCGGTGCTGGACACGCCGCAGACCCAAGCGCGTCTGTTCGACACGTTCAGCCCGGAAGAATGGGCCGATCTCGACGGCGAAGCACAGGTGGACCTGGCGCTGCAAGCGGGCGGTCTGGAGCTGGAGAAGTCGGAGGTCGAAACGCTGCTGGCGCTGGCGCGCTCCACCGAGGCCGCCGGCACGGATGCCAAAGCCGAAAGCCTGCTGGAGCTGATCTACAAGCTGCAACAGGAAGAAGGCGACCCGGCGCTGAAGGTGCTGGTGTTCACTGAGTTCGTGCCCACGCAGGCGATGCTGGCGGACTATCTGGAAAGCCGGGGCTTCACGGTGGCCACGCTCAACGGCGGCATGGACATGGAAGCCCGTACACGAACTTTGCAGACCTTCGCGCAGGACGCGCGGGTGCTGATTTCCACCGATGCGGGCGGCGAAGGTTTGAACCTCCAATTCTGCCATGTCATCGTCAATTTTGACATGCCGTGGAACCCGATGCGCATCGAACAGCGCATCGGCCGCGTGGATCGCATAGGCCAGAAGCACGTCGTGCGCGCTCTCAACTTCGTGCTGGAAGACACGGTGGAGCACCGTGTCCGGCAGGTGCTGGAGGAGAAGCTCGCCGTCATCGCCGAGGAGTTCGGCGTGGACAAGGCGGCGGACGTCATGGATTCGGCGGAAGTGGAGCCGGTGTTCGATGAGCTGTTCGTGCAGAGCCTCCAACACCCCGAAGCCATCGAGCGCGAATGCGACAGCGTGGTCTCGCAGTTGCGGACCACGCTGGCAGAATCGAACCGGAACAGCGACCTACTGGCTGTGCCGCACGATCTCGACGCGGAGCAAGCGCGCAAGTGGCGCGACCACCCGGCTCAGTTCTGGCTGGAACGCGCTGTCGCCAACGGACTGGCGACGCGTGGCGGATCGGCGACCCAAGAAGGCAATCTCTGGCGCGTGCGTTGGGCCGATGGCGCCGAGACGCCGCAGGCGTGCTTCGATGCGCGCACCGCCGGTGAGAACCCGGCAGCGGAATGGCTGACGATGGAAGATCCGCGAGCGCGGGCGATCATCAGCGACGTGCCGCGCTTCGTGGCGGGCCAACCCCTACCGGTGATCCAGTTGACCGGTCTGCCCGACTCGGTCAACGGCATCTGGTCGTTGTGGGAGATCGGGCTGGCGGGGCCGGGTGCGAACCGCAAGCGTTTCCTGCCGGTCTTCGTCAATGACGAAGGCCGCCCCTTCGTGCCCACCGCCAAGCGGATTTGGGATTTGCTGCTGACCGAAACTGTATCCGTGCAGTCGGTGACGGACGCGAAGGATTCGGCGCGCTGGTTCGAAACGTCGTTCACGGTGGCCGGCGCGCAAGGCGAAGCCCTGTTCGCGGCGCTGGCGGAGGAACATAGCGCCCATATCAAGGAGGAGCGGGATCGCGCCGCCTACGCCTTCGACGCACGCAATCAGGCCATCGGACGCATCGGCCTGCCCGCCGTGCGCCAGTTCCGCCGTCGCCGTCTGCAAAATGAGCACGAAGCACGCCTGGCCGCGCTCGACGATATGGAATCCAGCGTACCGGAGCTGAATGCCGTGACGATGGTGCGGATCGACGCCAAAGGCGGCAACATCAGCGAGCGTGCGTCATGAACCAATGGCATCAGCGCATTCTTGGTACTTTCACCGCCGATCTTTCCCGTTTGTGGGTGGCCTGCGATCCCGACGGTGTGCTGCTGGACGAGAAGCTGCTGTCCGAATTGCGAGCCCGCGGTTTCGAGGTGATGGGATACGACGATCCGTTCGGGTTTCGCGCGGAATATGAGGAACGGTATCGTGCGGCGTGGGACGCCGACGAGCCAGCGCCATCACCAGCGTTAATCGTACATCTGCGCCACGACAACGCGAACGATCTGCCATGGGACATCGTGCATAACGCCCGCCCTGCGGTGCGCCTGAATCTTGCCGAGTTGTTCCCCAAGTTGGCCTACGGCGCTGTGCGGCAGGTGGAACCGGAACGGCTGGGAATTCTGTTCGACGCGCATCAGACCGAGTTGCAGTCGGCGCGCGGTGAAAGCGAGACGAAGGACTTCATTCTCGAACACGTCTATCAGTTGACGCCGCGATCCATCCGCGCGCCCGTGGACTTCTGGCGCGAAGTGCTGCGGCTGCACTTCGCCAGCCGTGCCTTGCCGGAGCCGTTCGCCGAGCATGTAGCGGCCATCCTGCGCGGCAGAGGCTTGCTCGTCGGCCATCCGGTTGCAGAGTGGCTGTCATCCAGGAGTGCGCTGCTACGCGTGGTGCAGGACGCCTGGTATCGCTATTTGGAAAAGCTGAAGCTGGAAGTCAGGCGCATGTCCGAGCCTGATCCGCCGTCCTTTGGCGCAGGCGAGATCGGCATGGAGATCGAGATTCCCTTCGATCATACCGACGTGCGCGCCATCATCGACTCGATGTTCCTCGACGGCAGCTTGCATCCGCTGGCGGTATCGGACGTTCCCACCGCCATGCCGGGCTGGATCAAGGCAGGCATCGTCGAGGATGTGTGGTCGCAATTCGCGCTGGCGGAAAAGGGCATCGAGGCGCTTGCCGCAGCGGTGCCGGAAGCCGCCGCCCCGCACAAGCTGTGGGGCGACTTCGCCAAACGCTATGGAGAGATGCTGAGCCGGGTGCACGAATTGCCGAGCAAGGATGCCGGTGAACGGATGGTCGCGATCCGGGAGCGCATTAAGGAGATCCAGGCGCTGACGGACGAACGGTTGCAGGCGTGGATTGTCGCCGGCCACTACGCCGACCTGATCCTGCAACCGGCGATCAAAGGCCCGGTGATGGTGCATCACGTTCCGCGCTTCCTGCGGCAGCGCCGTAGCGCGGGCGAAGCCAAGGTAGCGCTGCTGGTGTTCGACGGGCTGGCCTTCGATCAATGGGTACGGATCAGGGAGCATCTGATCGCCGGCCAGCAGCCTTTGGCATTCGACGAGAGCACAGCCTTCGCGTGGTTGCCCACGGTGACGTCGGTATCTCGTCAGGCGCTATTCTCGGGCTTACGTCCGCGCGAGTTCGACGATTCGTTAGACCACACCAACAAGGAAGAAGCCTTGTGGAAGGCGTACTGGCTGAACGAAGGCGTTATGCCCGGCGACGTAATGTACCGCCGCGCACTACACCAGGTCGAGCAACTGGACGCCCTGGAAACCGAGATCGCCAGCCGTAAACCCAAGGTTCTGGGGCTGGTCATTGATGAGGTGGATGAACGGCTACACAAGGAGCGATCCAAAGAGGATGTAGCGCTCTGGATCGGACGCTGGCTCGACACTGGCTTTGTTGAACGCCTCTTCGCCTTCCTGCTGGGTGAAGGTTTCAGCATCTACGTCACGGCGGACCACGGCAATGTCGATGCTGCCGGCATCGGCAGGCCCAATCAGGGGGTGATAGCGGAAACACGCGGCGAGCGTGTGCGGGTTTACCGAAGCGAGCCATTGCGCGCCGAATCGGCGGCCGCTTATCCGGGCACGCTCGCTCTGGACGTTGCGGGGCTGCCTGCGAACTTCAAACCTCTATTCGCTGGAGGACGCAGTGCGTTCGTTCCCTCTGGCGATCAGGTGGTTGTCCACGGCGGCGTGTCTGTCGAGGAACTGATCGTCCCCTTCGTGAGGGTCTCAAGTATAGCTGGCATCGGGTGAGTTTGAATGATGACGCAGGCTCCCCGAATAGGCTTCGATCGGTTCATTGCTCCTGAATGGGCGACGACCGCGCTGATGGTTCGCGCTGGACTAGCCCGGCCCGGAGACTTGGAGGCATTGTTGGATGCCGCCGGGTTGGGGGCCGCCGCGCGAACGAAAACGCGCACGGTGTTGAAGCGTCTGTGGCTGGAACCGCGCGTCGAGTTGGTGGACTACGCGGATCGTGGCGCGGCAATCTTCAAGGCGCACCCGGACGTGCCGGTCGCGGCGGTGCATTGGGGCATGGCGGTTGCCACCTATCCGTTCTTCGGCAAGGTGGCCGAACTGATCGGGCGCCTGTCCGCTCTGCAAGGCGATTGCGCCTCCGCCGAAATCCATCGGCGCATGAGCGAGACCTACGGCGAGCGCGAAGGCACCTACCGGATGACCAATATGGTCATCCAGAGTCAGGCTGGTTGGGGTGCCGTGGCGCGAGTCGAAAAGGGCAAGCGCGTGTCCCGTCTGGCCCCCATCGTGGTGGAGAATGATGAACTGACGGCATGGCTGATCGAAGCCGCCTTGCGCTACGCGGGCAAACCGCTGGCGATTTCAAGCCTGCAATCGCAACCGGTGCTATTCCCGTTCAATCTGACGCGGCCACTGGCCTATCTGGCATCGAACAGCGAACACTTGGCCATGAGAAGCGAGGGAGCGAGCAATCAGTTCATCGCCTTGCGTGACGCAATTTGAGAACGCGATCTCATATCATATCAGTCCCCATAGATGAAGCGCCCCGAGCGCATAGCTGAAGGGCCGGGCCGGTGCCGGCTACGCGGCAAGGGGCAACTCCTCGTTTACGCCGGCCGCCGACTGGAGGAAGCGCGCCAACGCTGCCTTCCGGGAATCCCGGTCGAGGGCATAGGCTGTCTGCTTGAATGCTTGCCCGTCGAGCAGGCCCTGGATGTAGCCCGAGATCGTATCGGCCGCCATGATGAGCGCCGTGTCGAGCGTGTGGATGTATTTGCTCGTCACCGATCCCTTCGCATGGCCGACCAACGCCGCGATCGTGACTTCGGTGAAGCCCAGGTCGTTGGCGATGCTCGCGAAGCTGTGGCGCAGGACGTGCGGTGTGAAGTCGGCGAGCGGCGAGTCCTTGAAGATCTGCTTCCAGTGGTTCGGGAAGCCGCCGAACGCAGCATCCTCCGCGCGCGGGCCGGGAAATACATAGGTTCCCGTCTGCGTCTTGCGCCGCTCTTCGAGATATTCGACGACGGGGAGCCCAATGGGACGGACGGATGCTCCTTCCTTGCTGTCGGCAAGACGAAGGCAACTGGCGCCCGTGTCCGCCTCGGTCCACATGAGGCCAATCATCTCGCTTCTCCGGCAGCCCGTCAGCGCGATCTGGCGGATGATGTCGACGGTCATCGCGTATTTCTCGGTCTCGGCGGCCTTGCGCAGCATTTCCCCCAAAGTGCGGTATTCGTCTTCCGTCAGACGGCGAGCACGCACGTTGTCCTTGGGCTTACGAACGCCGTGGACCGGATTCGCCGTGACGATGCCGGCCTCCATGGCGTAGGTGAGTATCCCGCCGAGCAGCCCAACAGTTCGCGTTGCGGTGCCGGCGCCGCCGCGAACGATGGCTCTTCCGCGCAATTTCTTCGTCTTCACCGACACGCTCGTCTTGCCGGCCATGATGTCCTTCAACACCTTGTTGATGTCGGCCTTGACGAGATCTTTCACTCGCCGCGCGCCGATCAGCGGGATGATGTGCCGCTCGATGCGGCCAGTATCGGTGACGATCGTCGTCGGCTTCTTCGGGCGGCCGCCTTTCCCGAGGATGAGCCCCGCGTCCAGATCCTTGAGATAGAGTTGGCAAAGTTCCTTGACGGTGATCGCCTGGTGGTCCAGCTGCCGCTCCTCCGCCGGATTGTCGCCCTTGGCGATGCGGCCGAGCTGCACCTTCGCTTCCTGCCGGGCCGTCTCCGGCGTCCACACGCCATGCAGACCGATGGTGTAGCGGCGTGTCCGTCCGGCGGCACGATATTGGACGAGGTAGCTGCGCTTGCCGGAGGCGAAGATGCGCAGCCCAAAGCCGGGCAACTCATCGTCCCAGAGGAAGTAGTCCTTTTCTCGGACGCCGGCCGCGTCCACGGTGCGCTTGGTCAGCCTCGGCATGTGACGTCTCCCTCGCCGCGGAAGGGCTGCTTCCGCGGAAGCACCACGGAAGCAGCCGAATGAATATCGGAGCGAACTTTCGGATAAACATTTCGGGGCGAAGAACAGAATAGTCTAGCTGTTTCAAGCAGTTGTAGTATCATGGCGTGCCCTAGCGTGCATTTAGGATGGCTAGGTCAAATTGCTCCGAAGGCAAAGGTCGCGCGTTCGAATCGCGCCGGGTCCGCCAGTAAAATCCATGACTTCTGATTCGTCTGCACTGCTTCGTCGTTGCGATAAGCGGGAAATCCTTCGTTATTAATTATCCCAAACCGTCGAATGAGCCCTGACAGGGGCTAAGTAGGCGGCGATGATTATCGTGAAGTGCGGGGAGATGCTGATCGGCCAGCGGCCTCAGGCCGAAGACAGTCCGTGCGGACACTTGCTCAATTCACGAGGGAAATTCTTCATCGCCTTATGAAACGTTCGGCGCTAGAATATGTTACTTATTCATAATTTTTGTGGGGTTCCGAAAAGCGGGTCGCGGATATGTATCAATATAAAATTCTATAAGCTGAATCAGTGTAGTTTTAGATGCAACTTAAGGTATATAAACATGTTGCCTCCAGGGTTCAGAATTGATAGAACTTCTTACTTGATATAATGGAAATGGCGGTACGGCGCATGGCACAACAGCTCGGCGACTCCCGGAAGACCAACAACAACGGCGCCAACCATGAGTTTTCTGCCGGGGCAGAGCGGATGGACGTTTCGCCTGGCCTTATGAAGCGGTGCTGGCTGCGCTTTCTTGCTGGCCCGAAGGTGCCGCCAGGGCCAGCCTTGGTCATGATCTTGACGTTGTCGCTGCTGCTGTGGGCAGGTCTCATCTGGTTGGTCTATCGTTTGTTCTGGCTTTAGATATCTGGCCAGCCGGCATTGACGCCAAGCGGCGTGAGGCCCAGGCGCGCAACGGCGCATCGTAGAACCGCTCCGCAAGGTACGCAAATCCAAGCACCGCTATGATGGTTCCCAACGCACCAAGCCATGTGGTGGTCATGCTAGTATGGGATGATTTGTTTAGGTTCGAGAAGACGACAACAAAGGGATAATGCACCACATAGAGCGGGTAAGAGAGCAACCCAAGTTGGCGCCAGAGTGGATCGAACCATCTGCTGGCCGGAGCCATGGATGCAGCCAGAACGATAGCAGGAAAGACGACAAGGTCGGCGGCAAGGTCGAACCAGCCGCCGTGGCTGGCCGGGGCGCACAGCAGGAGCAGGAGTAGCAGGAAACCACTATGGCCCCAGGTAAGGTGTGCTGGGCCGCCAGCGTAGCGTGCCAGCATGACGCCCATGACAAAGGGAAACAGTACACGCGCACTGCCGAGATAAAAGCTCTGCCAAGCAAAACCCACATTGAGCCCGCCAAAGGTTAGAGCGACGGATGCGACGAGTCCGGCCCCGGCGAGGAGTGCTACGCTGAGTGTTGGCTTATTCAGAAACCGGAACAGAAGCGCATAGAGGATGTTGATCCAGATTTCGAAACTCAAGGACCATAACGGCGTGTCGATGGGGAACGCCCAAGGGCGCAGCGTGAGCAGCGCCGGGGTGGGTAGCAGTAGCGCGTTGGCGCAGGCTGCCTGCAATACGCTGATTGGATCTATCCCGCCGAAAAGGGCACGCAACAGATAGGCCCCCGAACCCAGAGCCACCCCGAGAACAACTAGCGGCTGCAGGCGAATGAGCCTGATTCGGAGAAACTCCAGAACTCCCATTCCGTGGTGCAGCCGTGAATCATAAGCATGGGCGATGACGAAGCCACTCAGCATGAAGAAAAAATCGACCGCAAGATAGGCGTGACCAGGCTGCACCGGCAGACGGAAATATTCCGTTGTATGCAACGCAACCACCCCAAGTGCCGCGACGCCGCGCAACCCGTCAAGCGCGAGGTAATGGTGTGTCTTGCTCATAGCCACCTGCGACCCGCCGCTTTGACGTTGTCTAGCCAGGAATCGCAAGTCGAAATAATATTGATATAAATATGAATTAGTTTCATGAAACGACTCATTCTGGCTGCTAGGATGATTCATATACAGTTTTGGTTTCGTATCATGTCTAGGTATCTTGAATTTTTCTACTAATTTTTTACAAAATTGATGTGTATCAATAAGTTTATGATCGAATAATCAGATGTTTGTTGTGGTTTGTTTCAGAAATAATCAATTTTTCCATTTTAGTCTGATTAAAAAGCGCTTGACTCCCGCCACCTCAATCCGCTTTGTTGCGATTGCGAAGTGTTTTATAGTGTGGACGACTGGGAAATTTATCTCAATCTAAAGTACCGTATCGCTTCTTGCTACAGCACAACGCATAGCCAGATTGGCGCGCCTTTTGCCTTAAATGGAGTAGTCATGAGTGAGAATTCCGTGGTACGGATGCTGTTCACGGAAACGCGGCGCGAAATCAACGCGATCAGTGCAAGCGGCCTTGGGCGTTACCTTCCCGCGGTCTCACCCCATTTCTTCGTATTCCTGGCGGTAGCGGTGGATATTTCCATCCTGATTACGCTAGACCGCAATTTAGGTTCGCATGTTTTCATTTCATCTTTATCTTTTGGAAATGATTTCAGCAGGCATAGCAGCCTCATTTTTCTTGCCCTGATGTTCTTTTACGCCGCTGGTCTATACCGCGTCGAAACCATCGGAAACTATCGACGGTTTTTGAGATATTTCGGTCGCGCCTGGGGATGGCTTTTGGCGACTGTACTCGTCGTTTATACATTGTTGCTCTGGCCGTTGGTTCATATAAATATTTATTTGATAAAAATGAATCTGGAAGTGTTTGCGCTTTGGTTCGGTGCTGGTGGGCTAGCGTTAATCGTAGCACGCCGTACGCTGGCCATGCTTTTCCGGTACGGGGTTGAGCAGGAGCTGCTGGTGCATGACGCCGTGCTGGTAGGTGCAACAGAGTTGGCGGCGCAATTCATCGCACGTGTAAAAGCCGACCATTTAGGCGTACGAGTAAAGGCGGTATTCGACGATCAGGATAGGCAATGCAGCGTGGCCGGCGTGCCGGTTGGCGGTAATATTGATGATCTTCTTGCCTACCATAAGCACAATGAAATTGATACGGTTGTGATTGCATTGCCACTGGAGAACAACGAATCCATGTGCCGACTGGTGCACCGACTCCGGATGCAGCCGCTGAAGGTGGCGCTACTACCGGGGGCTATGGATCTTAGTTCGTTACGAAACTGGAATGCGCCATTTGGAGCGCTACCCGGTGTTCATCTGCTCCCGATTTGCGACTTCCCGATCGACCGCTCAGGCTGGTTCATAAAGATGTTATTTGACAAGATGGCGGCTGTGGTGGCGCTACTGCTGTTCGCGCCGGTGATGGTCTGTTGCGTGATTGGTATAAAGTTGACCAGTCCTGGACCGGTGCTGTTCCGGCAGCGCCGCATTGGCTACCGTAATCGGGAGTTCCATGTCTTCAAGTTCCGCTCAATGCATGTAGCAGCCTGCGATACAGGCGAGCTGACGGTACGCAACGATCCACGTATTTTTGCCTTCGGACAATTGATGCGTAAGCTGAGCCTCGATGAACTACCCCAGCTCTTCAATGTACTGCTAGGAGATATGTCCATGGTAGGCCCGCGTCCTCATATGCCGGAGGCAACCGCAGCCGGACATTTTTATTACGATTCAGTTCCTTCGTATGCCGCCAGGCATCGGATGAAGCCAGGAATTACTGGCTGGGCGCAGGTGAATGGCTGGCGCGGGCCGACCGAGACGTTGCACCAGATCGAGCAACGTGTGGCGCATGATCTATATTATATCGAAAACTGGTCTTTCGTTCTGGATATCTCTATTCTTATAAAGACCGCTTTCGTTGGCTTCTGCGGCAAAAATGCATTTTAGCCCCGAAGGAATTGGTGTCCCCTTGACTCCGGCCGTGATCACGCCAACGCCGCGCATAGCCATCGTCGTCGCCTCCATCCGCCGTGCCGAGGAAATTGGCCAGCTTTTGTCGCATCTCGCCGTCCAGACGCTTCCGCCGTTTTCGATCATTTTGTCCGTTGAACAGCCTTCTGACTTACCACCTGGGTTACCGCCAGATATCAATGTAGTAATGGGGCCAAAGGGCTTGACTCAGCAACGTAACCGCGGACTGGAACTTGCCTTATCTATGTCAGATCTTATTGTATTTTTTGACGATGATTTCATTCCAGTGAGTGATGCCCTTGAAGGGATGGCACGGCTCTTTGCTCTAGCGCCGGATATTGTGGCGGCAACGGGCCTAGTTTTGCGCGACGGGGTGAAGCGGGGTGGAATAAGCTATAACGAAGCCTTGGAGACAGTTCGCGCGTACGAAGAACAACGAGTGAAGGCGCAGCCGGCCAAGGTAGAGCACACCGGAGAACTGTATGGTTGCAATATGGTGTTTCGCAGTGCGGCTATAGGGGCATGCAGGTTCGACGAGACGCTGCCGCTTTACGGTTGGCAAGAGGATGTGGATTTCACCGGTCAGATAATGAAGAAGGGCAGTACAGTGAGGACAAATGCCTTCGCTGGTGTTCATCGCGGTGTAAACAAAGGGCGCACGCAGGGCACCGCGTTGGGTTATTCGCAGATAATCAATCCTATTTATCTGGTTCGCAAGGGAACGATGCGTCCGGTTAAGGCGTTAATATTGGTAACAAAGAATTTTCTAGCCAATCATATTAGGTTGCTTCGGCCGGAGCCGTTTATAGATCGTATAGGCCGGTGTAGAGGAAATTGGCGGGGGATTTTTGATTTACTATGCAGGCGTTGTAATCCCGAGAATGTACTCACGCTGCACTAAGCTACTTAGACGAGTTCACGGTAGACTTCGTCCATCTCGCGGCAGACGCGGGCGATAGTAAAACGTTCTACGCCCCTCCGGGCCATAGCTGAATACCTTTTAAGTTCGGCGGGATCTGCAAGCAGGTATTTGATGGCAGTAGCGAGGGCAGCCGGATCCTTTGGTGGCACAAGCAGGCCGGCATCGCCATGGTCAAGCATTTCTGGAATGCCATCTACATTCGTTGCGACAATGGCGCACCCTGCGTTGCGCGCCTCTGCGACTACTAGCGGGCCTGGATCCGAATGTGAGGCCAGGACGAATATATCGGACGCAAAAAGGTATTCGCGGGGATCGTCTCGGAAGCCGAGAAAATGCGTGCTGGCGTCGATGCCAAGAGTGGTGGCAAGCGCCTCGTATTCCACTTGGCAAGGACCTTCCCCGAGCAGATAAAGATTGGCGTCTGGAAAAGAATCTCTGATGCTTTTAAAGGCATGTAAGAGATCGGCAATGCCTTTGCGGGGATGCAGGCCGCTAACTGTGACGATGGCGGGGTGCTGAACCTGCGCCCGGATAAAATCCTGCTTAAGCCGCGAAGAGCCGATAGAACCATTGAGCACGATACGGATTTTCTTGCGACTGAAGCCGCGGCGGGCCATGCTTTCATAGCCTGCCTTGCTGACCGTAACGATGCGGGAGGCTAGTCCCATAAGCCAGACGGAGCGATCGAACTCGTTATGGACCGTAGTAACGACCTTGTAGCCGAATAGCCGGTAGGGTTGAATGAGTACGCTCTGTGCTGCCATATGAACATGTACGATATCCGGCTGGAAATTTTTAATCGCGCGCCATAAATCGGTCTGTGCCTTGAAAAACTGCTTAATGCTGCGGTGTGGTTCCTCAACCCTAAAGGTCTGCACACCGGCATTCGTGAGAAGTGGAATGAAATCTCCCTTAGCACAGCAATAGCCTACAACATGACCGCTCATCGACTGGGCACAAGCCATGTCAACTGAAACATTCACATGGCCGTTAGCTTTTCCGCAATGGTTAAGAAGATGCAGAATGCGCATCGGAGTCCTTGATACCAATAGATGCCGAAGCGGCCAGAAGCTTTCTCGCGCAAGCATAACAGCATTACCTCTCCCTGAAAAGAAGAAAGCACAAAATCATTCCGTTAATAAATTGATTTTGACGTGAACCTAAGGTATGCTTAAGTCGATAACATGCGGTGCCATAACGTGTTTATGTAACAGTCTTCTGTTTGTGCCATATACCACTTTGAGGCAGAACATTGAACTTGGGCAGTGCGCCATGAATCAATCTCCTACGGCCATTGCTAATGAACAAGATGCTGGCCTTCTTCTGGCTGATCTAGTTCTTCCGGAAATATCCGATGCTGATGTGAAGCGATTCGCCGTCGAAATAGACCGACAGGGATTTTCGGTCATTCCATCTTATGTTGGTAACGAAATCGTGGAACGGTTGTCCGCGCTAGTAACTAAAATCATTGAGCGGAATAGTGGCGAATATGCCGTTTTGACAGGATCGACAGAGATTTCTGGTACTCTCTTGGATACAATAGGCAAAACCCCCCAACTCAACACTCTACTGCGGCGTGTCTACGCGGCTGGAACCGGCAAGACACCGCCAGCACAATCCCTATACCAAGTGCTACGCTGCATTAGTGGACAAACCGGACTCCATCAGGCTTATTTTTTTCATTATGATTCATATGTCGTAACCGCGCTTCTACCGATTCTCATTCCAAAAGAAGGACGAGCTGGAGATTTGGTAATGAAGCCAAATACGCGCCGAATAAGGTCGTCATATCTTTACAATCTTTTTGATAAAATTATCGTCGACAATAAGATTTTACAGAATTTTTTCAAACGCCAAGCCATAGAGAGGCGCTGCGGCTTTAAGAATGTTCGTGTTGTTCCGGGGAATTTATATCTGTTTTGGGGCTACCGTTCACTGCACGCAAATGAGCCGTGCGATCCCAAGAAAATCCGCGCAACAGCCCTATTCCATTTTGGCGATCCGCATGCAAATAACGGATTGCGCAAATTCACGGGAAGGGCAAAAATTCGGGCTACCGATGAATCGGCACCCTTCTAATTCTCTTCTATTTTCACTTTAAGTAACAGATTAGGTTTGTCTGAGGGAAGAATCGACAAGAGAAGACGCGCTGAGGCTGCGCCAGCGCCTTAGCGCATCTTCGCGTGCAGGAATTCCATCACGCAGTGATGCGGCAATTAGCCGATCAATAACACCTGCACGGAGTTCTGCTTCTCTCTTCAATGAATCGGTGGACATGCCATACTCAATCATTTCAATGTTGTGATATAAAGCTCATCTAGGTCCGCCAAATAACAATGGCTATTGGCATACCATTCTGTATTAGTAATATATATTTATAGGTATAAATAGAAAATTACACGTTCTGGAATGATTCTTTTGCAATTTTTATTTACTGGGCGCTATCCTACACGATATTCATAGAACATTACCAATGTGGTGCGTCGTTTACGGGGCCATACCCCGCCGTAGCGAGGGTCATATTGACGGCATCCATGAAATGCTTACGAAACGAAGCTTCCGAAAAGCGCAGAGCATTGATGCGGCAAAGGGCGGGTGTCAGATGCCGCTCCCACGTCTCAAAATTATCGAGTGCCGCAACAATCGACTCCACACTTTGCGTCTCGAACAGGATGCCGGTGCATGGCGCCGATGAAGTGGATGAAAAAATATCGTGCGCACCACCCTCACCATAGGCGATTACTGGCGTGCCGCAGGCCTGCGCCTCCACCATGGTGATACCAAAATCCTCCTCGGCTGCAAAAATCATGGCGCGGGCGGAGCGCATAAATTCGATCAGTGTTGCATATGGTACAGGGGGGAGGATCGTGATGTTGGGTGCCCCATCAGCGGCTTTGACAACCAACGACGCATTTGTGCCGGCACCGATAACGGTAAGCTTGTGCTGCGGCATCTCCCGAAAAGCCTGGACGATGAGTTCCACCCGCTTGTAGGGTACGAAGCGCGAGACGACCAAGAATCCGTCTCGTGCGCCCTGACCTGGGGTAAAATCATCAATCGCAACTGGTGGCGGTACGACCAACGCCTCGCGTCGGTAGGTTTTTGCAATACGGCGAGCGATATAGCTGGAGTTAGCCAGGAACTGGTCCACTCCATTAGCCGAATTTGCGTCCCACAGCCGCATCTTGTGCAGTAGCCAGCGCACATAGAGGCTCTTCATTCCATACTCAAGCCCGCTTTCGCGCAGATATTGCGCCTGCAGATCCCAGGCATAACGCATGGGTGAATGGACGTAGGAGACATGCACCTGCTTGGGCCCGGTGAGCACGCCTTTGGCCACCGCATGATTACTAGAAATTACCAGGTCATAGGAGGTAAGATCAAACTGCTCCACAGCAAGCGGCATGAGCTGCAGGTAATTTCTGAAATGTTTACGCACAAATGGGAGCTTCTGGATAAAGCTGGTCGTGATTTTGTGACCTTTGAGGAAACTACGCTCATCCTCCGGCAGAAAGTCGACGATGGCGAAGACATCTGCTTGTGGAAAACAACGCAAAATCTGAGCCAATACCCTTTCGGAGCCGGCGTAATGTTCGAGCCATTCATGTACGACAGCGACTTTCATGCCTTGCCTCCGTAGTGGGCGATGATAATGTCTTGCAGTGCTAGCGCGGCTCTGGCCCAGGTGAGGGATGCGACATGGTGTTGCCCGGCCGCACGCAGCTGCGCCTGAAGATTTTGGTTGTCACAAAGTTGCAACACGGTTTGCGCGATATGCTCCGGCGAAGACGGATCGCAATAGAGCGCGGCACCACCACAGGTTTCCCGCAACGCGGGAATGTCGGCGGCAACCACCGGGCAAGAGTTGGCCATAGCCTCCATCGCAGGCAGGCCGTAGCCCTCGTAGCGTGACGGGAAGACAAAGCAGCTTGCGGCCCGGAAAAGAGCTTTGAGCTGCGCATCCGTCACGCGACCGATATAATGAGCCGCGTCTGGCAGTAACTGATGACCACTGGCATTAAAGGCACGACCAAGAACATTACCGGCAACCACCAAGCACATCTGGCGCGCACGCAACTGTATTGCCAACGAGCCCAATGCTGGGAGGTTTTTATGCGCGGCCAGATTACCGACCGCGAGCACGAAACGATCCCGTTCCAACGCAAATCGCGGTAGCGCAGTTTCATCTTCCATGATGCGCCTAACATGGTCGGCCCCTTCTGGGATTACACTCACCTGCTCAGGCCTTGCCGGCAAGTAGCGTAGAATCTCCGTGCGCGAGAATTCGGAGACGGTCGCCACGGGCACATTGCGTCGGATGAGGATATTTTGGAGAAGTTTATACCATATCCGAAATTTCCAGGAGTAAGCCTCTGGTGTACTGTATACTCCGGCATCATGGATAACGACGATTTGCCGTCGTGTCAGCGCTGGTGCCGTGTTGCCTGGATTGATCAGGATACCGCGCCGGGCCGCACCCGGTAAGTTGAATTGCTCCCAGGCTTGGCCGCGGCATGTGCCAACCTCGTCCGCATCAGGCCAAAGTGCCGCTCCTTGCGGAGGCACCAATAGGGTAACATCGGCCTGTAGTGCCAGCAGTGCGCGGCTTATTTCCGTAGCGAAACGCTGAACGCCGGAGAGGCCTTGCGTGACAAAACGGCCATTGAGGTAGAGGGGGGGCAGAGGATCAGCCTTTCAATGGTGCGGCTATACCGAAGCGTGCGCGCGACACCGCTGAGGCAGGTCTTGAAGTGCCGCGAGCCTGGTGCCGCACCCGCGCCGCCGTGGCGACCAGCACGGCTAGCAACAGATAAAAATCTGGTGAGGCAATGGTGGGGCCGGAGAGAAGTGTGGCGGTGAGTGTGCCCAGCAGGCCGGCGCTGCAACCGCGCATCACGTCGCGGGCATCGGAATCGGCGAAGCGATGGGCGAGTGCCACATGCCTATAAAGACCCGCCGTAAAGCCGAGCAGGCCAATAATGCCCCACACACCAACGGCCGCGCAAAGGCCAGGGCCCAGGCTTGATGAGCGGTTACTGCCCCAGCCCACTCCGAGAAAATCTGTACCTACCATGGCGCGTAGTGCATCGCGGTCGGCTTCGGTGCGGGCATCGTAAGATGAGGATTGTTGCTTGTTTGCCGTGGCGTTGAACACCGTAACGGCTTGCTTGGCCACATTTGGAGCGACGGCTGGGGTGATAGCGATCGCCAGGCTGGAGAGTATCGTGATAGTTATGGTGCCTGCGAGAACACGCCGCCGGGTCGCTGGACTGGAGGCGATGTAGGTACGCAACAGCAGGAGGCCGGTCATGATGCCGAGCGTGATGTAGCCCGTGGCGGAGGTGCACAGGAATATAATGATGAGACCGCCAACCAAAGCCACGCGGGGCAACCTAGTCTTGTCCCCATTGAAAACCATCCAACTAGCCGCGCTCACTGTGCCACAGAGATAGCCCCCGAGGGCCGAAGGCTCACTGAACGACCCATTGAGGCGGGTAAGAGAGCCCATGCTTTGATCAGAGAGCTGCGACCAACCAGGGTTGGAAAGAAAAAATTTGGTTGGATACCAAACATGCAAAGTACTGCCGGCGAACTGCCAAATGGCAACAAATATGACTAGTAGGCCTGCAATGAAATAGGCATTCAGTAGGCGGCGAGGATCGAATCCGTCGCGCGTCATATAGATGGCAGCCGCGACGGCGAGCGAGGCATTCGCGAGCAGGTATAGGTCCTGCGTATAATTACCAGAATTGGGGGCTAGCGGAGTCAATGCTGGTAAGCCGGACATTTTCTGTGGCCAGACCATTACCGCGCCTTCAAACAGGCGCGGCATGATGAAGGAGCTGGCGATGGCGCCGCAGACCACGGCTATGAAGGGGAGCATAACCGCAAGTACGGTACTTTCGGCGGGGAAACGCTCGCCCAGGCAGAGTTTGAGCAGAAAGACATTGAGAAACAAGGCGGTTGGCACCAGCGCCGGCATGACTCCCAATCCACCGACCACAATGGCCGCAGCGGCGGAGAAGGCGGCGCCGATCATCACCAGTTCCAGCAGGCGCGGGGCTGAGCGCCAAAAATACAGGCAGAGTGGAAGAAACAAAATCCCGAATGACGTCATAACGAACTTTCCAAAGCCTCGCCATAAGGTTGACTGATGATCATGAGTTGTCTCTGCGGCTGAAAAACCAAACATAATATCAGCGCGTGTTACCCTCGGCTTAACAAGCTTGCGCAACCGCTTCAACAGATATTATATCGATGTCATTGCAAATTATATCCTGCATCGAAACGATTACAATAAATGGCACCGAAGAACATCATTTCGATGTAGATTGTTCTTTATCGGCGTAAGACATTATGTAATGCTTGGCCTAAATTGACTAAGTCGTATTGGTATCATCATGAATTGTACGAAGATCCGGATGCATAAGATTCCGCGCTGCTGGAAGGTGCGCACGATACAATTTTTGATTGTACCAGCGTTCAATTTGCTGCTCTCCGCGTGTGCCTCGCCGCCATCGCCGATGCAGAGCATCACCGCCTCGGCAGCCAACACAGGCTCTGCGGTCTTGTCTTCGGATCTGCAAACATTGCCGCCGAGCAAGCTTCCTCCATCTCAAAGCCTAGATACAGGCGCCCCTTACAGGCTTGGCCCTGATGATATCATTGGCGTCACTGTCTACATGCATCCAGAATTATCAGAACCTCAGCAGGGTGCCACAAGTGGTCTTGGCGGGGTCATGATCACCAGTGATGGTACTGTAAACCTGCCCCTGATCGGCACCATAAATCTCAATGGCATAACAATCGACAATGCGCAGCAGAAGCTCAACGCGGCCTATGCTACTTATGTGAACAACCCCAATGTCACCGTTCAGCTCGTAGCGGCACAAAGCCTGCGCTATTACCTGCTCGGTGCTTTCCGTTCGCCGGGCGTAAAATATCCAGGCCGTGTGATGACGCTGCTTGACACCTTGTCTTTGGGTGACAGCGTCGACTTGACCAATGCTGATCTATACCAGGCTTATGTGGTACAGAATAAGCAGAAACTTCCTATAGACTTCCACGCACTCCTGGCGGAGGGCGACCTCTCGCAAAATATTACGCTGGCGCCGGGTGACACCATTGTGATTCCGACAGCAAGCGCCGAGGACGCATACGTGTTTGGCGCGGTCGGCAAGCCGGGAGCGGTGCCATTCCAGTCCGGCGCCCTCTCCCTGCCACAGGCGCTGAGTGTCGCGGGCATGGATCTTCAAAATTACACTACCGCAGAATTATCGCAGGTACGAGTAATCCGCACTCATGGTGCCACGGCGGATTTTATGGTTGTCGATGCAGCAAGGATTTTGCGCGGACAGGCAGTGCCCTTTGCTCTGCAGCCGGGTGATATTGTGTTTGTGCCGGCGGATGGGATAGGCAGCTGGAATCAGGTTTTGTCCCAGCTGCTGCCTTCGCTGCAGGCAATTTCCGGCGCGCTCAACCCGTTCGTTGCCATCGCCTATCTATCGCGACATAATTAGGGGGGCGTATCATGTCCAATAACGTCCCAGCCACTTGCTCGTCAGCCGCAGCCCATGACTCAATCGACCTTGGGCAGCTTGTGCAGAGCCTTAGGCGCCGTGCCGGCCTTATCGCCGCAATCATGATGACAACCACCGTGATAGCACTATTGCACGCAGTGCTGGCAGAGCCGCAATTTACGGTCAAAGGAGCACTCTATCTCGGCGATGCGCAGGGCCCCGCCGCAGCCGCCGAGAACAATGGCCATGGGCTGAATTTTCTTGGGGACTACAGCAATGGAAGCGATGTCGAGACGCAGATTGAGCTGATTACGGCTGGCGCGTTAGTAAAGAATGCGGTACTGGAGACCGGGCTGAACGCGCAAATCAGCCCGGCTGGGACGCCACGCTTAACCTATTGGCGCTGGCGTCTCTTCAATCATGGCGATACTAGCAGCTTTACGCCTGGGCCGGATACGCTGGAAGCGCTCTACGCCACCACTCCCGGCCGCTACAAGTTGGTAATAGGCCAGAACGACACCTATAAGCTTTATGTTCGGCGAGGCTTATTCGAGCATGACCGCTTCATTCTGGATGGGCGGCTTGGTCAACCCGCCGCGGGCAATGGCGTACAATTGGTCGTGAAACCGGCCGGGGAAGCCTTCCAGGCCGTTCCGGAAAAGGAATATGACCTCAACATTTCCTCACCTGACGTGCTTGCCAGCGCACTGCAAAGCGGAGCCCTGACTGTGAGTGCTGGCGGCTCTGCCCAGCAGCCGACGCAAATTGCATTTCTGCAATTCGGCTGGGCTAACCCGTATCAGGCACAACGTTTTCTTAACCAAGTAATGCAGGATTATATCGCCACCCAGCTTTCCTGGAAAACGCAGTCGGCTTCAACCACCGAGGATTTTGTCTCCAACCAGCTCAAGAATATAAGTACGGAGCTGGCACAAGCAGATCAGAATCTTGCATCTTACCAGTCACAGACTGGTATTTTAGACGTGCCGCAGAATGAACAGACTATCATTAACCAGCTTGCGCAATACCAGACACAGCGTACCACCCTGCAATTGCAGCGCGACGCACTGGGGCAATTAGCGGGGGAACTCAAGAACTCCGGAGGCCAGCTCAACCCTTATCTCGTAAGCCAGACCAATGACACGGTACTCTCGGCGTTGACCACAAACCTCTCCAATGAAGAACTGAAACTTAGTAATCTGCAGGCGCAGTTCACAGGCGCCTCTCAAAATGTGCAGATTGAGGAAGCGCAGGTGACTGAACTGGAAGAGGCCATCCGCGATACCGTGAACAACGATCTTGCCGCAGCAAACAAGAATCTCGCGAATCTTGACCAGATCATCGGCAATTTCCAAAGTCAAAAAAAGCAGATGCCGGCAGAGTCGCTGAAGGTCATTGCCCTGCAGCGTTCCACTGACGTGCTTGGCCAACTCTATGTTTTGCTGATGGAGAAGCAGGAGGAAGCGCAAGTCTCGAAGGCCGCTACTATTATCAATACCCGGATTGTCACCCCTGCCGACATGCCGCTCAAGCCGACATCGCCGAAAGTTATAGTGACGGTGCTGTTCGGCGCACTGGTCGGGTTGGTCATCGGTGTCGGCCTTACGCTTGGGCGCCGCGCGTTCTCGGGCTGTTTCGAGAGCGAGGAGCAGATTCGCTCCGCCATTTCACGTCCAATCTATGCTGCTATACCACGCCAACTCAAAGGCAATATCACAGCGAGCATATTCGGTGCTACAGGACGTACTCCGTTCTCTGAGGCCTTCCGCATTCTGTGCCGCTCCATCTATCTTACTGGGACACCAGACGAACCCATGGTCATCCTCATCATTTCGCCCAGCAAAGAAGATGGCAAGACCACTGTTGCGGTTAATCTGGCCAAAACGCTATCCGCCAATGGCAAGCGCGTGGTACTGGTAGATGGTGACGTCCACCTTAGCCGACTGCGTAGCCTGCTGCGATTTGGCAACGATCATGGGCTTGTGGATTGGCTGGCTTCTGGTATCCGTCCTGAACTACACAATTGGCCACACCAAAACTTCAAGTTCCTTCCGGCGGGAGCTAAATCCCTTCTTGGTCACGAGTTGTTAAATGAAGAGCGTCTGCATACAATTTTCTGGAGTTTGAGGGCTGATTTTGACTATGTAATTATCGACAGCCCGCCTCTACCTACGGTTTCCGATGGCTTAATTCTTGGTAGCTTCGCTGATCTCATCCTCTCGGTGGTCAGCGTTTCACATACTTCGCGCCGGGCACTCAACGTTCATAACGAATTGATTGATACGCTGAAGCGCCCTCACGGCATCATCATCAACGAGGTTGAGCCGGAGATATATGGTGGTAATGATACATCTTTCTTCTCAGAGACAATGCGACGCGAAAAATGCGCAGGATGGTTTACGTTTGAGCAGTCTTGACACTTTTGCTGGGTGCCATCGCCGTGGGTGATTTCATCCATCGTATTACGGATGCGCTGTTGCGAAGTGAGCTTTTGCCGGTCGGCATAAGAATGAAGGCAATGCGTCTAACTGGCTATGACGTTCCTTCCGATAGCTGCCTCTGGGCGGGAGCCGTGCTACGCTCAAAGAATCTTAGTATTGGCTCGCATGTTTTCATCAATGTTGGGTTCTTCTACGATGGCTACGAGAAGCTTCGGATCGACGATAATGTTCGTATAGGGCAATATGTACGCGTTATTACCGCCACTCATGAAATTGGGCCACCTCATCAGCGTGCGCTGGTTGAGGTAACAGGCAAGCCCGTGGCAATCGGATTCGGAAGTTGGGTTGGCTGCGGTGTCATTATTCTTCCTGGGGTTAATATCGCGTCGGGCTGCATTATTGCTGCTGGCGCAGTGGTCACCAAATCCACAGAGCCGGACGGGATCTATGCCGGAATTCCAGCTCAGCTGGTGCGCAAACTAACCGATGCAGTAGTAGACATCACCCCGCCACGAACGACAGGTGGACTGCGTCAGGATAAGCTGACATGTTAGGTCAAAACACGGCATTGAGCGGTGCACTGATGGTGCTGGCTCGACTGATTAGCCGTGTTATAGATCTTGTGACGATGCTGATTTTGGCGCGGATGCTTAACCCGGCTGATTTCGGCCTCGTTACCATCGCCATGACCTTGGTTCTCATTCTTGAGGCCGCACTGGAAATGCCTTTGAGTGAGGCATTGGTTCGGTTGCCGGAAATAAAAGAATCTTACTATGACACCGCATTCACATTGGGGCTTTTGCGTGGACTGTTGTTGTGTATTGTCGTCTACGCCATTGCTGTGCCATTTGCGCGCTTCTACCAGCATAAGGAGCTTGTACCTCTCATTTTTTTTCTCTCCTTAGCGCCGGTTGCCAGAGGGCTACTCAACCCAAGACTCGCGTATTTTGCCAAGAATCTTAATTTTAAATATGAATTTGTCTTCGAACTAGTAGGTAAGCTTGTGGCCTTTGTTGCGGCCATATTGATAGCTTTTTCTACGCACTCTTACTGGTCCATCGCTGTCTGCACGGTTGGAGGACCGCTCGTCATTGCCGTGCAATCCTACATTCTATTCCCATTCCGCCCGCGCCTGACCCTGGTGGACTGGCGTATCTTCATGAGTTTTCTTGGCTGGATCAGCCTGTCGCAGATCGTGCTCGCCATAACTTGGCAATCCGATCAGTTGCTTCTGGGAAAGCTGATGCGCTCTGCTGAGCTCGGCCTATTTAGTGTCGCCAACAACATCACAAATATTCCGCTTTCCGCGTTGTTCTCACCATTGCTTCGTCCGCTCCTTTCGGCTTTCACCTTGCTGCGTGAGGACAGGGCGAGACTCCAGAGCAGTTTCCTGAATGCATCGAGCGCAGTGGTTACTATCGGTTTGCCGTTACTGGTCGGACAGAGCCTTATTGCTGGGCCCATGGTTCAGCTTATGCTCGGAACAAAATGGATGGGTGCGATTTCCGCTGTCTCGTTGCTCGATTACAGCTTGATTCCAGCGCTGTTCGGAATGTTACTGACTCCGTTGAGCATGGCATTGGGAGAAACGAGGGCCATGGTATGGCGTAACATACTGCAAATGGTTGTAAAGCTCCCGCTGGTAGTGGCCGGAGTGCTCATGTATGGGTTCATTGGCGTCATCGCTGCTAGGCTGATTTCCGAAACGATTGCCGCGCTTTATTGCATGATCATCGTTAAGCGGCTGTGTGGTCTTACCCTTGCGCGGCAGTTTTCTAGCTGTTGGCGCAGTGTCATCGCGGTGCTGTTTATGGCGGGGGTTCTGGAGATCATGTCTCCAGAGCTCATATGGAAAGATCAAGGCTTTTGGTTCGCGATGCAGTTTCTGGTTCAGGTTGGGCTAGCCGCCGCCGCCTATACAGGCTGCCTGTTGCTTCTTTGGCACATGGAGGGAAGGCCGCACGGGTTGGAAACATTGGCGCTGCGGGCAATATTTAAATTCCGTCAACGCCTTTTTGCCCCGGTTGCTGCGGCAACAAAATCTAGTTGAATGCAGGAAAATAGCATATTAACGTTCCGCAATTTTCTGTCTTTGGTTCGTGCCAAATGTTATAGATAGTACACGGCGTCTAATCGCCGCTCCTGAGAAAAGACACGAGGATTTCATTGCGCGCATCCTGTTGTATTTGCTACACAACCGATTCTGGCTATCTGTTACCGACGCTGGTTAGCGCGATACAGGCGCGCCGCTATAGCTCTAGGGAAAAGGCGGATGTGGCGATTTATTGTCTGAATGCGCCAGTGGGAGTAGAGACTGTTTTTGCCAAGGTAAGCGCTGCTGAAGGTATCAACTTTAACGCCATCCGAAGCGAAGATATCGACGGCGCCAATGCAATGCTGGCGAGGCTCTTTTTGGCCCACCTGTTGCCAAAAGACTATCGGCATTTCCTCTATATCGATGGTGATACGCAAATAACAGATTCGCTGGATCCGCTGCTGGATTATCCTGTGCCGCCGAGGCGCTTCCTTGCTGCTAGCGATCCAATGACCTTTGCCGCCCCTGGCTCGGACCGGCATGGACGAGAGATCGCCGCTTACTTCTCAGCTCTTGGTATTTCTCGGCAGCAGCAGACTCTCTATTTCAACACTGGCGTACTGCGTGTCAATCGCGATGGCTGGGACGAGATCGGGATGAATGCTTGGCGCCTGTTCAACACTCACCAGGAACACTTACGGTTTCCAGACCAAGATGCGCTGAATCTAGCCGGCATGGCGCTACGGATTCCAATGTCGTTATGCTGGAACTTTCCTATCTTCATGCATAATGCTGGGGTAAGAAAGCGAATTGCGCCGCGTATAAAACATTTTATGGGCGCACCAAAGCCGTGGCATGGAAATTTTCCGCCCTGGGATGCCAGCACTCACCAGCCATATCTTGATGTCATTATGAAATATCCAGAGCTTTCTTTCTATTTGCCGCGAATGTCAACGGCACGGAAGCTTCGCTATGTAGCACAACAACATTACAAGCGTGGGCTTGAGACCCTGACTTGGGCTTGGGATGAGCGGCGCAACCGTATCCTGGATTATGAGAAAGATCTAAGCAATTCAACCAACTGGCCACACCTAGTCGCCACGGCACTGCCAGTCTAAGTTAGGTTTGTTGAGTAAAAGGGAAGCGATGTTAGCGCCGCAATACTTGCTTCTGTATCAATGATTCCTCGGCAATACGGTCGGGCATATTGTTGAGCGCCTTCCAGATCATGCCGGCCATGCGCCGCGCCATCCGTTTGGCCTCGGGCGAATGGCGTAGAGCAGGTAGATACCCCGCGATTGCGCTCAAGATAAAGCGCCGAGGCTTAGCGCGCGCATCGATCACAGTACCATCACGATAGATAGCTCGATGAGTAAAAATAATGGGCTCTTCTTCGATGCCGTTAGACTTACAAAAAGCACGCAGTTCGTCCCAGGGCGATATGCCGCGCTCGCGCAGCACTTTGTAATTGGGGCCGCCGACAGGGCGGGTGTGCTCTACATTCACGACATCGATGATGGCAATTTCTATTTCAGGTTTAGCAACGAATTTTGTCCAGACGAAATCAAGTCCCCAACCGCTTAGATTGAAATTGAATAACGGAAGCGCCCGGCAGAGCAACTGCGCTGAAAGGCAGGGGGCCATTACCTCTACATAATTCGTATAGCGAAGAAAAAACTTTTTATTGGCGATAGTGGTAAGATGGCCAAAATAGCTATTCCAGGTGAGAGCCGGCTGCGCCACCTGTAGTTGCTGTTGTTCCATGATTTTGAATAATAGGTTGATCTGGGCTGCATCGGTGCGCAAATCGTCATCTGGCAACCATACATAATCATAATCCTCGAGGAAGCGCGGGTTAGCGCTAACGAGATCATGCAGAGCCGGCCATTTTGGCCCCTTGCTATCGATTCGCTCGATTCCAGGAACGCGGTAGATATCTGGCTTGTCGCCGTAATAATTGACGACGAGGTCCCAGGTGCGGGATGGTGCGCCTTTCAACCATTCCGGGTGCAGGGAATTATCCCCTGCGCGGACGATAACCAGATTACGCCTCATGTATAACGTCCACCGGCATATATGGAAAAGCTCTTCTCAAGCATTAATTGAAACGAATAATGCAAACCATGCCTCGCTTTTCCATGGGTGGCTTCACTACTTTTTATACAAGATGGTCAAGCTTTTTTCAAATAGATGGCAATAACGCCGAGTGAATATTCATGTTCTTTGTGCCACCTGTTTTACCGTATCAGCAAGACGGATCGATAACGCTACGATCATCTGGGTGGGGTTGGCGTGGCTGGAGGTAGGGAAAACCGAGCTACCAGCGATGTAGAGATTGTGCATTCCATGCACACGACAATTCTTATCCACTACGGAAGTTAGCTCACTATTCCCCATGCGTGTGGTACCGGTTGGGTGGGCAACATCGCGGAAATCATACGGGAGGGGAAGATCATTTGTTACCCAGTCCTCCGGCACTGGTGCGGGCAGTCCAAGCCGGGAGAACTCTTGGACCGTCGCCAGGGCGATACGGCGTAGGGATTGGCGCTCCGGTTCATGCACGCGCCAGTCGATCCGTGCGCGTGGCAAACCGAACTGGTCGCGCTTATCCGATAAGGTGATGCGGCTCTCTGCATCCGGCAGTTGCTCACACATGCCCATCAGCAATAATTTTTCAATCTTCCGTGGTAGACCATTACGATCGATGAAATAATCGTGAACGCCACGAGCAAGTAATCCAAAGTTATACAGCACAGAAATCATATCAGCCGGCAGATCAGGCCTGAACCTCGCCCACCGCTTAAGTGCATTATACGGATCATCAACTGCAGTGCGGCCTTCCAACCACGCCGTGGTATTCAGCAATGCCTCATTGTACTGCACAGTCTCGGGAAGCTGCAGTCCATGTACGAAAATCTGTCCCCCCTTGATGCGATAATGTCCGAACTGTCGGCGCAGAGCCTGCGTGCCAACCAACGGAAACGAGGCGATCGGACCACGCAGATGGTCCATTAGGTAGCGCCCAACCTGATCGTGCGCATTGCCCATACTACCTGCGCGGTAGTTACTGGAACAAAGCAGCAAGCGTGGATTCTCGATTCCACCAGCGGCCAAGATAATAATTTTTGCGCCGATCCTGTGCCGCACACCATCCGGCGCCGCAACCTCCAGGTGTTTCGCGAACATCCCATCCTCATCGGCGATGATCCGACAGACCGTCGCATTGGTTAAGAGCATGACGTCGTTCCCGATCCAGTGAGGCAGGTGCCGAATCAGGCGAATATGATCACCTCGTTGTATGGGATCGCGACTGAACGTCCAGTAATATGACCGTAGCATTGCTTCATCGAAGATTGGTACTGGTCGTTTTCGGGAGGCAATGCGCCAAAACTGTTCGCCATTATAACCGCTGCTTCGGTCAATGCCGAGATAAGGTGCGGCGCGATCGAGATAAGGGAGCATCTCTGTTGGCGTAAGTGGCCAGCCTGAATGCGGGACCCAGGGGCGTAGTTCATAATCAATGTCATCGAATGGTACGCAGCGCCCCGACCAAGTGTGCGATGATCCGCCGACAATACGATTTCGTACCAGCCATTGATCATCGACCCGCGGCCAACCGACGCTTTCCACCGCGTCTAGCTCATTGGCAAAGTCCCGCCGTACGAAGCCGCCGCTCTCCACCAACAAAATCCGTAGCCCATTGCCGGACAATTCACTGGCGATTACTATCCCCGCAAATCCAGCACCAACAATACAGACATCAAAATTCGTATTTGGTAGATCTGGAAGCATTCCCACGTTGGCATGATTCATCCTCGTGTCACCGACGCTTCAGCCAGCGCTCCGCACCGGTCAGAGATTGATTGATGACTTGGTCCATATCCAGATATTGATAGGTTCCACAGCGGCCTATGAACTCCATATTCGGCTCTGACGCTGCCATTTCTTTGTATTTTTCATAAAGTGCTTGATAGCGTCCGTCGGCCGTACGCACCGGATAATAGCGTTCCATGCCATTATCGCGGTAATCGCATGGCTCTTCCTTGGTAAGAGTTCTCCGTCCGGTTTCCTCTACACGGTGGTGGGGCAATGCGTCCCAGGCTGTCTCTCTTGTAAAGGGTCCGGTATCGGTAAAATTTGTTACCGGCGCCTCCGGCACTACGTTACCCGCCTCAGTGCGTATATGAAATCGAATGGAGCGATACGGTAGATCGCCAAGTTCAAAACGGAAATATTCGTCGATTGGCATGGCGTTGAAGCAGAAATCGTGATTCCTCAGCATTTCATGACTGAACGCTGTGCTAAGATACATGCGAATTCGCGAATGATCGAAAATCGTTCCGAACAGCGCGGTATAGCCATCGCACGGCAGAATTTGAGTTTCGTCTGCGGAAAAATATGTATCCACCCGATCCATGCGCAGCGGAATGCGCTTGACCACGGAAGATGCCATGTCTTCAAGGTCGAACCCCCACATTTTTTTAGTGTAAGGCCGGAAGAATAGATCCGTGAGTTCGACGCCAATTTTTGATTGAAGATATTCGGCAGCATTATTTGGTGCCGCGATTGGCAGTGCAACACGTGCCAAATGCACTTCCACCTCTTCTGCGCTATCGTAATCAGTGCCGAATACAGCATTTACCGTGTCGAGATTAATCGGAATCGGCACCAATTGTCCATTAGGTAGCAAAGCACGAACCTTGTGCTCATATGTGATAAATTCAGCAAAGTTTGTTAACCAATCGATGACGCGATGCGACTTTGTGTGGAACAGATGTGGCCCGTAATGGTGTACACGCACACCGTTGGCATCGATGAAATCATAAGCATTTCCACCGATATGCGGGCGCTTGTCGATAACAGTGATATCATGCCCGGCCTCAGCCAAGGTTCGCGCATAGACAGCTCCGGAAAAACCGGCGCCCACGACCAGAATTCTCATGCCACTCTCACTAATTCGGATCTCATTGTCTAGGACCCGTCTGGCTACGATAATTATAACGCTAGCCCATTTCTTTCGAATGCGAAAGATAAACTTGATTTCAATCTGAAGGGAGTTGCCACATACTTTATTACCCTGGTACTTGCATCGGCGCTTGCCGTTAGGGTGTCTTGCTATAGACCTTTATGTAGGCGATCTGCATCACCTGGGGTGAAGGAAGGTCGGAAATTGGCCAACCGCCGCCTAGTGCCAAGTCTGCCAGGATATACATTGGTTGCTGGTATTCCGGTGGCGTGGTGGTTTGCCAATATTCATGGCGGTTGAGGTAGAATGTGGTTTTCTGCGGTGTAATGAGTACACCGAACAGATTGTAGCCTGATGATAGGCTGCCTTCAGGTACTTCTATAAGCTGCGTGCGCAGCAGCGCATTCTTGCCCATAACCCAGACATGCTCAGTGGTATGAAAATATTTCGGAAAGCCACCGTAATATTCAATCACATCAATCTCGGCACCTGCGTGGGTCTTGTCCCTGCCAACCAACCAGAATGCTGGCCAGGTACCAGAACCGCTAGGCAGAATAGCCTTCATTTCAAAATAGCCATATTTCTGTGCGAAGCCATGCTGGCCTGGACCGTCTTTGTCAACGGAGCAGATCAGCCCTGAAGTCCATTTTCCATTCGTTCCACGCTTGGCGGTAATTTCCAGTCCTTGTGCATTTATAGAGAATGGACCGTCCTGCTCTGGATTGCCAAATATTGCATCACCGAAATCACCATTCCAGGGCGTATGTGCAATCCATTGGCGGTCAGATCCGTAGGCAGAAATATCTAAATGATTGAATTTCTCGTCAAAAGTCACATAGTAACCGGTAAGGTTGAGCGGCTGTCCGGCGGCGGGATTGCTCATCTCTGGCACCACACTACTGCCTAATGCCAGAACACCTAAAACGAGACCCAGGATCATGTACCGACGATTGTTTGGCATGACAACTCCGTGAAAAATTTTGGCATAGTCATTGCTAAATCGCCTATAACGCTAGGCATGCTGACCCTGCCTCCAACGTGCCCTCATTTTTAAGTTAGGGTCTGCGGGTTGATGTATGCCTTGCTGGCGTGTTGAGCGAAAGCCTCCGGCGCCATG
>NZ_JACHFJ010000012.1 GCF_014201825.1 Acidocella aromatica
CGAAGGCCAACCAGTCTAACCAACCAACCGTTCAGTTTCAAGTCCAAACGCCGTCGGTGGAGCAGCTTCTATTCAATCAATCAAACACCGTCAACCAGGGAAGCCTCACAAAACTGAACTTTACCACAAAAAAGTATTAATTCATTGAATTAAAAAAATAATTTTTAAATTAACGTCAGTGAAACTGACGCATCACCCCCGTGCCTCCGCCAGCTTCCCCTCACGGCGGGCCAGCTTCTTGGCCAACTTCACCTTCATGGCCTCAATCTCATTCGCCGCCAGGATAAGCCCGACGAGGACTTCCGCCTCCACCTCTACCCTAGTGGCGGCGCGCTGGTCCGAAGGCAGCGTGTTCAGCGCCGCGGCATGATCGCGCAATTCCGCCGGCACCCTGGCGATTGCCGCCTCCACCTGGGCAAACACAGCCTCGACAGTCTTGCGTGGCACCGCGGGCGCGCGCCCCGTGGTCTTCGCGACCCGCTGGCGCCCCTCCCGCCTAGCGGTATCCAGCTTCCGGGTAAGTTCTTCCGCCGCATTCTCACCATGCGCCTGCACCGCCTCTATCGCGGCATCGGGGGAGACGAGCCCACTGCGCACCAGCCCCTGCACATCGTCGTCAGCCCTGGCAAGGGCCAGCAATTGCTCGACACGGGCAACCGTCTTGCTCTGCGAGGCCGCGATGTCCGCTGGAGCGAACCCCATGCCCAGCAGCCGCAAATACCCCCGCGCGATGTCCAACGTCTCCAGCTTCAGCCCCTGGGCCGAGCGCAGCATCAGCTCAACGCGCTCGGCATCGTTGCCCTGGAAGGGGATGACGCTGACAAGCGGTATATGCGCTCCACGCTCAAGCGCTTGCCTTATAGCGCGCCGGCGGCAATGGCCCTCGATAACCACGATCCGCCCATCATCCAGAGCCCTGACAACCATCGGCGGGACATAACGCCCCTCCATATAAGAGGCACAAAACGCCTCGATATGCGCGACGACCCTCAGATCCTCATAATAACGCAGGTTGAACCCGTCCTCTTCCTCGATGAGCATGGGGTCGATCTGGTATAGATATAACTTCTTGTTATCCTGGCCTTGCGGCTCTGCCGTAAAGGTTTTCAGCGGCTTGATAACGAATGCCATGAACGACCACCATTAAATTATTGAACGCGAAAGGCGTATTTCCCGCCACATCAGCACGCAAAGGTTGCAGATCACTCCACATCCTGCAAGCTGCCGATGCCGGCCCAAAAACCTTCTTAAACGTCCCCCCGCGCCATGCGCATATGAAAAAGGGCCAAAATCCCCAACATTTGGCTAAACCAGGACGGCTTGGGCAGCAGGGGCTGCGTTTAGCCGACTGCCGCCCGAGAATGGCCACATCTAGCCGACATGCAGACCCATGCCGGCCACCTCCAGCATGTCGTGACTGCCAAGGCATACCAGGGGGCCATCACGCAATCATGCCCAAACGCCATGGGCACACCCGCCATCCGTAGCTCCTCCGCACGAATCAGGCCGCGCCGCCAGGGCGATCTCTCTTATTTTGTACCGCGCAGAACCGCCGCCGGGCCGCCCGCGGCGGCGGCGATGACTCTTTAACCCTCAGGAAATACGGATCAGGATCTTGCCCATGCGGGCGGGGTCTTCGAGATGGGCGAAGGCCTCCGGCACCTCCGCGAGCGAAAAGGCGCGGTCGATAAGCGGGGTGAAGCCGCCCGCTTCCCAGGCGCGGATCAGGCGCCGGAACTCATCCATCGACCCCATGGTCGAGCCGTGAATCGAGATCTGACGCACAAAGAGCCGCTGGATGTCAGCAGAAGGATGCGCGCCGGTGGTCGCGCCACAGGTTACCAGATGACCTCCGCGCGCAACGCTGCGCAGCGAGGCGCCCCAGGTCGCTTCGCCAACGTTGTCGACGACAAGATCGGCGCCCTCGCCACCCGTCAGGCGCAGCACCGTCTTGGGAACATCCTCGCTCCGATAGTCGATCACCTCGATCCCGCGCGCGCGGAAATGTGCCAGCTTGTCGGCGCCGCTCGTCGTCGCGATCACCCGCGCCCCGGCCATCCGTGCCAGTTGCACCGCTGCATAGGAGACGCCGCCCCCAGCCCCTTGAATCATGACAACCGAGCCCGGCCCTACCGGCGCCTTGCCGAAGACCATTCGCCAAGCCGTTAGATAAGCGACCCCCAGCACCGCTGCCCGCTCCATATCGGCCTCGGGCGCGAGCTTAACAAGCGCACGGGCTGGCAAAGCGACCTCCTCAGCGAAAGTGCCGTGGCGATGTTCGCCGAGGATTCGGGCCGAGTGGCAAAGCGGCTGGTCACCCGCGAGGCAGGCGCGGCAGTGGCCGCAGAATTCATAGGGGTAGAGAATAACCTTATCGCCCGGCGCGAGGTGCGGCTGGCCAGGGGCGTCGATGACCTCGCCAACCCCATCGACGCCCATGATGAGCGGCAGATCGTGGGTGATGCCCGCGCCACTATCGCGCATATAGAGATCAACCCGGTTGACCGACGCCGCAACCATCCGGACGCGCGCCCAGCCGGGCGGGCAGTCCGGTGCCGGCATCTCGCGCAAAGCAACACCCGCGCGGCCGCGTTCGTGCAGAACCATGGCTTTCATGAAATGCTCTCCCCTCCGAAAAGAAAATATATTGCCATAAAGCTGCGAACAAGCTGCCGGCTCGCCCGCCGCTTTTTCCTTTTTTAGCACAAACCGGCTTTTAGCTTGTCTGGGTACACCCTCGCGGATATATGTAAATATATTTCCTTAAAATAAAATGAGGGATGTGATGGCGCTTGTCTCCGGAACATTTGAACAGCAACACCGCACCACTTCGTCCATGAGCACAGCTCCTCGCGCCAGGTGACATGGCCACAATGCGAGCAGCACAACAAACTCAAAGTCGAATCCAGGGAGAAGAACAAATGAGCGGCAAGCTCCTGACGACGCCTCGTGTCACGGTCACCGGTGCTGGCGGCCCCATGGGCCTCACCATCGCACGACGCCTCGCACAGGCGGGTGCATGCGGCCTCGCGCTGACCGACATCTCAGGCACGCGGCTCGGCGAGAGCGCGGCCCTGCTGGGAGCCGAGTTCCCCGGCCTCGAGATCGTCAGCCTGCGCGGCGACATGACCCGCGCCGATGAGGCCGGGGCCTTCGCCTCGGCCGCACTCGCCGGCCTCGGCGGCATCGACGTGCTGGTGAACACGGTGGGAGGGCTGCGCGCGAAACAGCTCTATACGCCGATGCTCGAGATGACCGAGGAGCAGTGGCGCGCCACCTTCGATCTGAACCTGATGGGATGCTTTCATCTAACCCGCGCCTTCGCGCCCGGCATGTTGGAGCGCGGGGCGGGGCGGATCGTCAACTTCGCCACCATCGTCTTCGGCGGCGAGTACGGTCAGGCCGACTACGCCGCGGCAAAGGCGGGGGTGGCCTCGCTCACCCGCTCGCTGGCGGCGGAACTCGCCCCGCACGTCACCGTGAACGCGGTGGCGCCGGGGCTGACACGCACGTCGGTCACTCAGAACATGCCCGAGGCCGAGGCGGTGCGGCTTGTCGCGGGCGCCTTCAACCGCCGCATGGCCGAGCCCGGAGAGATCGCCGAGGCGGTGGCCTTTTTCACCTCGGAATCCGCGCGCTTCGTGACGGGCGAAATCATTGCCGTCTCGGGCGGCATTCATCCGCATCTTTGAGGATTCCTGCTCCGGTCCGCTGCGCAATCGGCTGCATCCCTGAGCCGGCCTATAACATGGCCTTGGTTTCATCCCACTGACAGCGCGATCGACTGGACCCACAGCGGGCATGTGGCCATATTAGGACATATACTATAACGTATATTGTCTGAAGAGGAGCCAAAATTGCCTAAGGTCGATGAAGTCGTATTTGCCCTAAAAACCTTCTTCGGGGCGATGGCGGCTCTCTATTTGGCATTCTGGCTGGGGCTGGACGACCCCTATTGGGCGATGGCGACCGCCTTCATCGTGGCCCAGCCGCTCACCGGCGCAATGCGCTCCAAAGCAGTATACCGTGGCATAGGCACGCTCGTTGGCGGCACCATGGCGGTCATCCTGGTGCCAAATATGGTGAATGCCCCGCTGCTGCTCAGCCTGGGGCTGGCCTGCTGGATTGGGTTATGCCTCTATATCTCGCTGCTGGACCGCTCCCCCCGGGCCTACGCCTTCATGCTGGCGGGCTACACGGCGGGGATCATCGGCTTTCCCAGCGTCATGACGCCGGGCATGGTCTTCCAGACCGCCGTGACCAGGGTCGAGGAGATCCTTCTTGGCATCACCTGTACGACCACTATCGGGACCTTGATCTTCCCGCGCGCCATCGGTCCGGTTCTGGCACAGCGGATTGCAAGCTGGGTCCGCCCGGGCATCAACTGGGCGAGCGCGGCCCTGACCGGTCAGGAAGACAGCACCGAGATCTCCGCCGCCCGGCGCAAACTGGCCGTCGAGGCGCACGATGTAGCCATGATGATTTCCCACTTGGCCTACGACACCTCGCACCTACAAACAGCGGTACAGTATATTACGCGGCTGCGCATTTACGTGCTCAGCCTGATGCCCGTACTCAGCTCGATCAACGACCGGGTCAGCCAGTTGCGGGAACTGAACGGCATCACCCCCCAGCTGCAGGACGCTCTGGATGCAACCTATAAATGGGTCCAAGCGGGCGGGCCGGAACATGCCGATGAGCTGCACGCGCAAATCATCGCGCTGGAGGAAACCGAACCCTCCTGGCCCGGCTTGCTGCGCGCCAGCTTGGCGGTGCGGCTGGCCGAGCTGGTCAGTATCATACGCCATGCGCGCGCCATCCGCCGCCATGTTTTCAACGGCGACGCCGCGCCCGGCAGCGCCTTGGCGGACGCGGAATTCGTTGCCGCCGCCACACAGCTCAACGACCATGGCATGGCGCTGCTCTCAGCGCTCGCCGCCGGCATCGCCGTGCTGCTGGTCTGCGCCATCTGGATTTTCACCGCCTGGCCAGCCGGGGCGGGGGCTGCGATCATGGTCGCGGTCGCGTGCTCGTTTTTTGCGGTCCAGGACGACCCTGCCCCCGCCATCCGCCGGATGCTGATCAACTCGGGGATCGCCTGCCTGGGCATTGCGTTTTACACCTTTTTGGTTTTACCGCGGGTCACAACCTTTACGGAGTTGATGCTGGCCTTGCTGCCGGCCGGCCTGATTGTCGGCGTGCTGGTGTCCCGGCCCGCTACTTTCGCTACCGGCATGGTCATCGGGGCCAATGGCTCGACCCAAATGGCCCTGAACAATGGCTATACGGGGCAATTCGCGGTCTATCTCAACAGCTCGATTGGCTTGTTGTTTGGCCTTGCGGCCGCCTTGGTCGTTACCCGGCTGATCCGCTCGGTGGGCGTGGAGTGGAGCGTTCAGCGCCTGTTGCGCGCTGGCTGGAAGGACATCGCCGCAGCCGCGACCGCGACCGGCCCGCAGGACCGCGCCATCCTGACAGGGCGGATGACGGACCGCCTGGGATTGATGATGCCCCGCCTGGCGACAGTCTCGGCTGGGGGAGATTTTCCCGCAACTCTATTAATGAGAGATTTGCGCGTGGGCTTGAACGTAATCGGGGTGCAGCGGTTTCGAGCCCGGTTTCCGGCAGTCGCGCAGACTGCCGTGGCCGAAATCCTCGCGGGCATCGCGGCACATTACCGCAATAATCCCCGGATCCCCTTTCCAACAGACATCCGCGATGCAATCGACAGGGCTATGTTGGCGGCGGCATCAGACGCAGAACCTCTGATGGAATTGTCGGGATTGCGTAGCTTATTGTTTGCCGACTCGCCGCCGCCGGATCTTTCCACCACACTACTACCGGCAAGATAACCGTACGTCAGCCCTTGATTTGCGGGCTGACACCCCGCCCTGGACACGACCCAAGAAAGCCTCTTTTGGCTTCCGAAGGAGTTGCGCCGGCATCGCGTCTTCTCGTGAGGCGGCATACGATGCAGGCCTTCAAGCGCCAACCGTTTGCCGGAGGCTTATGAAATGCCATGGACTGTGGACGACGCCGAAAGGCATACGCACAAGGCAACCACCCGGGCTTTGAAGGAGCTTTGGGTGAAGGTCGCAAACGAATGCCTGGACCGAACGGGCGATGAAGCCCGCGCGATCCGGGAAGCGAATGCTGTCGTCGCGCGACAACTGCCAAGAAGCCCGCAGTAGGGGGGGGTAGGCCTTTTTCACGAAGCCCCTCAGGAAAGCCGCACCGCCCTTCGCGGGTAACAGTCCTTACAAGGGTTAAAACGAGGCAAAAAGGCCGAAGCCCATACCGACCTGCACCGCATAGGCCGTAAATTTGCCGGAAAGCCGCTACAGCGGCTGCAGAAAAAGTGAAATCATTGAAGAAAATCAATGGCGTCCCGTACGGGATTCGAACCCGTGTCGCCGCCGTGAAAGGGCGGTGTCCTAGGCCTCTAGACGAACGGGACTAAAGGCGTTGGCCCCCTTAAGCCACGGGGCGGATTAATTCAAGCCCATCGGGGCTGTATTTTTCCTGCCCCCTCACGGCGCGGTTTGCAGCCCCACCCGCACGGTGCCATTCGCGGGGTCCAGCAGCAGCACGCGCTCTCCCTTGGGCCCGCTCACCCATACAGCCACATCCGGCCCAGCGGCGGCGATTCCGGCGATATGCTCGCCCGGCGCCAGCTCGGCGGCCACCGCCGCCGGTGCCGCGGGCATCACCGCATTTCCCGCCACCGGGGCCATGGGCGCGGCCAGTGGCGCTGCGGGAATCGACGGCGCGGCAAACCTGGCATAAAGCCGGTGGATGACCGTGCCGACGACCACCGTGGTGCCGATGATAATCAGCACGCCCATGATCCCGACCACCGCCTTCAACCCCCGCAAATCCTGTGGCTGACCCTGCATCTCCATCCCCCGACTTCATCCTCACGCCCGGCCCCGAAGAGACCGGCACCAGGCTCGACTCGTTCCTGGCCGCCCGCATCGGCACGCTATCGCGCTCCCGCGTCAAGGCCCTGATCTTGGATGGCCATGTGACACGCGCGGGCACGGTGACGAAAGACCCGTCGGAGAGCGTGCAGCCGGGCGCCACATACCGCCTTACCCCACCCGCCCCGGAGCCCGCCACCCCGCAGGGTGAGGATATCGGGCTCGATATATTATACGAAGACGCCCACCTGCTGGTGCTTAACAAGCCCGCCGGCATGGTCGTGCACCCCGCCCCCGGCAACCCGGACGGCACGCTGGTCAACGCCCTCATCGCCCATTGCGGTGACAGCCTCACCGGCATCGGCGGCGAAAAGCGCCCCGGCATCGTCCACCGGCTGGACAAGGACACTTCCGGCGTCATGGTCGTGGCCAAGACGGAGCTGGCCCACACCCGCCTCTCCACCGCCTTCGCCACGCGCGATCTTGAGCGCGAATACAAGGCCATCTGCTGGGGCGTGCCCGCCACCTCCACCGGCGGCATCGAGGGCGATATCGGCCGCGACCCGCGCGACCGTAAACGCATGGCCGTCGTCACCCGCAACGGCAAGCACGCCCTCACCAATTACCGCGTGCTGCACGTGTTCGGCCAAGCCGCCGCCCTGCTCGCCTGCCGCCTCGCCACCGGGCGCACGCACCAAATCCGCGTTCATTGCGCCCATATCGGCCACCCGCTGATCGGCGACCCGGTGTACTTGAAACGCCGCCCCGCCGCCGCCAAGTACCTGTCAGAACCCGCACGCGGCCTGGCGCTGGATTTCCCTCGCCAAGCCCTGCACGCGGAAACGCTCGGCTTCGCCCATCCCATCACCGGCGAGGCCCTGCGCTTCACCGTGCCGCCGCCGGCGGATTTCCTGGCCCTCGCAGACGCATTGCTCGCATGCGCCTGAATCGGGACCGCTGTAGTCCTTTTTGTTGACTACCCCAGCCGGGGCTCCTAAGCTTCCCTTCGAATCCACCCGAGGGGCCTAGCCGTATGGCCGGAACCTTACCGCCTTTTTAAGGGGTATCTCTGGCCCGTGGTGCTAGCTTCCAAGCTCTGGCGGTGGCCACACGCTTGCCCCGCGCCGTGCCGCCAATACTGCCGGCTCCGCGTGGAGCTGGAATATATTGGGGAATCCGTTTTATGGCCTCAACCGTTTCAACCTTGGCCCCCGATGCCAGCCTGACAAGGTATATGCAGGAAATCCGCAAATACCCGATGCTGACGCATGAGGAGGAAGAGCGCCTCGCCCGCGCTTGGCGCGACCAGGGCGATAACGAGGCAGCGCACAAGCTGGTCAACTCGCATCTGCGCCTCGTGGCGAAGATCGCGATGGGCTATCGCGGCTACGGCCTGCCGGTGGCCGAGCTGATCTCCGAAGGCAATGTCGGCATGATGCAGGCGGTCAAGCGCTTCGACCCGGAGCGCGGCTTCCGCCTCTCCACCTACGCCATGTGGTGGATCCGCGCCGCCATCCAGGAATACATCCTGCATAGCTGGTCGCTGGTGAAAATGGGCACCACCGCCGCGCAGAAGAAGCTGTTCTTCAACCTGCGCCGGCTGAAAGGCCAGATGCAGGCCATCGAGGACGGCGACCTGCAGCCTGAACAGGTGGAGCGTATCGCGCATCTGCTGGACGTGCCGGAAGAGGATGTGGTGAACATGAACCGCCGCCTGTCCGCGGCCGATAGCAGCCTCAACGCCCCCATCAAGATGGAAGGTGAAGGCGAGTGGCAGGACTGGCTGGTGGACGACTCCGAGAGCCAGGAAACCACCATGGCCGAGCGCGAGGAGCTGACCGGGCGCAAGGCCCTGCTGGCCACGGCGCTGGAGACCCTCACCCCACGCGAGCGGCACATCATCACCGAGCGCCGGCTGAAAGATAACCCCGCCACGCTGGAGGAACTGTCGCAGCAGTACAGCATCTCGCGCGAGCGCGTTCGCCAGATCGAGGTCCGTGGCTTCGAGAAGCTACAGCAATCGATGAAGGCGCAGGTGGCCCAGCAGCGGCAAGCCGCTGCTGCGCGGGCTTTACAGTTCGCATAAAAAACGGGGCGCTCCGGCGCCCCGTTCCCATACTCAGTCGTCGCGGTGGACTTTTTCCATGCGCTCGTGGCGCTCCTGCGCCTCGATGGAAAGGGTCGCGATAGGCCGCGCCTCAAGGCGCTTCAGGCCGATCGGCTCGCCCGTCTCCTCGCAATAGCCGTAGGTCCCGTTCTCGATCCGCTGCAACGCCTGGTCGATCTTGCCGATTAGCTTACGGGCGCGGTCACGGGTCCGCAGCTCCAGGGCGCGATCCGTCTCCACGCTGGCGCGGTCGGTGATGTCGGCTTCCAGGATGCCGCCCTCTCCGAGCGAAGCCAGCGTGCCATTCGCCTCCTTCACCAGATCGCCTCGCCAACGCAGCAGTTTCTGCCGAAAATACTCCGTCTGCATCGGATTCATGAATTCCTCATCGTCCGATGGGCGGTAGTCGGGTGGCAAAGAAATGAGCATGCCGTCCGTTCCTTCAATATCTTGCGGCCGCCAACACTGGCGGCCTCTGAGGTTGAGCGGGCTTATAGCGATGCCGCCCGCCCTCGCCAAGACGGCAACGCCAGCAGAACAATGGCCCGTCATGCCCTCAAGCTATCTGGCCGAGCCCGCCAGGACATGGCATGAAGCACCCATGCTCGATGACCAAATCATGACAGCCGCTTTCACATGAGCATGCGGGGGGTGGGCTTCACGTTGCGGGACGCCGTGGCGCTCGGCCAAGCCGCAGGCCCCGGCACGCGGCTGGCACTGGGCCCGGCGGCGGAAGCGGACATCATCGCCCCCTCGGGCCTCGCCCTTACCCCGCAAGAGGCGCGCGACGCCCTCGCCCCGGCCTCGCGCTATTTTTTCAGCTTCGGCAATCAAGCCGCCTTCCCCGAGATTGAACCTCTGGCCGCAGCGATCGACGAAATCGCCGAACAATCCGGCACCGGCTTCATGCTCGCCTGTCTGGCCGAGCCCGGCTTTGGCCGCTTCGTCTATCAGGGCCATCTGTTCCAGCAAGGCCAACTCGTCGCGGATCTGCCACGGGCCCTGATGCCACATCTGTCCGGCCGCTCGGTTGTCATCCCCTACGAGTCCGTAGCCGCGGGCGGCGCCACACTCACCCGGCGCATCAGCGCGGTGCGCGAGCAAGGCGCTTCCTTGGCACTGCTGGACGCCGTGGACGAAACCCAATGCGCCGCCCTCGCGCCCCTGCTCTCTGCCCAGCTTTGCGCGGGCGGCCCCGCCTGGGCGGCCGGCCTGCCCGCCCCCGCCGCCACACTGGAACCCCCGGGCGGACGCACCGCCATTCTCTCCGGCGCGCTGGACCGCCAAACCCTGTTCCAACTCGGCATCGCGCGCGAAAAACTGCCCCTGCGCCAGATCGACCCGCAAGCCCCGGATGTCGCTGGCGCTCTCGCCTGGGCGGCGGCGCAGGAGCGGAACTTCATCGTCTCCACCTCCGCTCCGCCCGACAGGCGCGGCCCGGCCACGACACTGGCGGCCGACGCCCTGGCCGAAATCGCAGCCGGTCTCGCCGCCCAGGGGGTGGAGCATTTCGCCATCGCCGGCAACGACACGGCCGCCATCGTCCTTCGCCGCCTGGCCGTTCGCACACTAACCATCTCGGGCGAGTGGGAAGGTTTACCCTGGCTGCACGGCGGCGGTTACAAATTTTTACTCAAACCCGGCGGCTACGGCCGGCAACATCTTTTCCTCGGCGGATTTGGGCCACAGATACGCCTTAATAACGCGGCTGAATAATAACATGAACATCGAGACCCGTTTCCAGACCCAGGCCCTCTCCAATGCCGGCGCCCCGCTGATCTCCGTGGTGGTGCCTGTGCATAACGAGGCGCCGAACCTCAAGCCGCTGATCACCGCCATCGGCGCGGCGCTCGCCGGGGTGGAACACGAGATCGTCTATGTCGATGACGGCAGTTCCGACACAACCCCAAAGGTCCTAGCCGAACTTGCCACCACCACCCCCACCCTGGTGCGGGTGCGCCACAAGCGGAGCTGCGGCCAGAGTGCCGCGGTCATCACCGGGGTGAAGGCGGCGCGCGGCGTCTATGTCGCCACGCTGGACGGCGACGGCCAAAACGACCCAGCCGACATCCCCGCCATGCTCGCCGCCGCGCGCGACGCCGAAGAGCGCGGCCCCCTGCCGGTGCTGATCGCGGGCCACCGCGTAAACCGGCGCGACAGCAGTTCCAAGCGCATCGGCTCGCGCATCGCCAACCGCGTGCGCTCCTATCTACTGCAGGACGCCACACCGGATACCGGCTGCGGCCTCAAGCTGTTCCGCCGCCAGGCGTTCCTCGAGCTTCCGCATTTCGACCATATCCACCGCTTCCTCCCGGCACTGTTCATCCGCGCGGGCGGGCATGTCGTCTCCGTGCCGGTACGCCACCACGCGCGCGCGCACGGCGCCTCGCATTACAATAACTGGCAGCGCCTCAAGGTCGGTATTGTGGACCTCTTCGGTGTCGCCTGGCTGCAACGGCGCTGGAAGGTGCCACAGATCGAGCCCACCGAATGAGCCAATTCCTGCCCCGCGCCGCCACCGCGACCGTCGCCGCCAAGGCCCTGAAACCGGCATTGATGGCGGGCGGGCTAATCGCCCTCGCCGCCGCCCTGCCCCTCGTGAGCAACGGCGCCGCGCAAACGGAATTGGCAAACACCTTGGCCCAAGGCGGTGTGCGCGGGCAGAGTCTCTTTCTGCTGCTGGCCACTTTCCTCACCGCCATCGGCCTGCCGCGCCAGATCCCGGCCTTCGCCGCCGGATACGCCTTCGGCCCGGTTTACGGCACGGCCATTGCGCTCGTCTCCCAGGTTCTGGCCTGCAGTCTGGACTTCATCTGGGCCCGCGCCATCGGCCAGTCCTTCATCCGCCGCCGCTTCGGCGCCCGCCTCTCGCGCATCGACGCCACACTCTCCACCCACCCCTTCATCACCACGCTCACGCTGCGGCTGATGCCCGTGGGCAATAATTTGGTGCTCAACCTGCTGGCGGGCCTCACCTCGGTGCGGCTACTGCCCTTCCTCGCCGCCTCGGCCATCGGCTTCGTACCGCAGACCGTGGTGTTCGCCCTGTTCGGCAAGGGCAGCGCCCCCAGCCATGCGCATCTGCTACTCATCGGCTGCGGCATGTTCCTGGCCTCCGCCGCGCTCGGGGTCCTCCTGTTCCGCCGCGCCCGCCCCACGGCGTGACGGCCTCTCATCCCGAGCCACATCCCGGCCTGAGTTTTCGCGCCTTCGTCACCATGGTGGCACTGATCCAAACCGTGGTGGCGCTCGCCATAGACATGATGATCCCAGCTTTGGGGCAGATCGCCCAGGCCATGCATCTGGGCGGCAATGGGGCATCACCAGCTTCGTGCTGGGCTTCGGCCTTTGCGGCATCACTGGCTTGGCGGTGGTGGTCATGACCGAGCGCGGCAAGCTGTTCGGCGCGCAGGCCGCCCTTAACCGGCTTGCCTAACTGCCTGCGAAAAACGCCGCCAAAGCCTCCCTGGTCCGCGCAAGGTCGAGATCCCACCGCTTATGGTCCGCCGGATCGCTCTCATCCTCCCGGCCGAAGATGACGCCATGGCGTAAGCCAAGCGACGAGAAGAACGCCGCGTGGCCCCCTGCATAGCGGGCGGATGATTCGATGCTCACGACCCGCGCATCCGGTGCGCAGAACGCCGCGTTGAAAATGCCCGACCCGCCCATGAACACGACCTGCTCAGCGGCGGCAAAGGCGGCGATCTGCGTCTCCAGCGGGAACTGCTCCGGCTCAAAGACCGTGAACCCCATCACCTCCAGCATGGCCGCAAGCTCCGCCTCGTTCCGCAGCACCCGGTAATCCGGGTATTTGCGCACGCGGGAGAGGCGCGACACGAAGATCCTCCTGGGGCGGGGCGTGCTGTCCCAGTGCTTCGCCACCATCTCGTAGAAGCCGCCGCGCTCCTTGGCGCTCACGCGCAAATCCGCCTCGGAGAACTCCACCGTCATCACGTCGCGCAGCAAATATGTCCGGCCCGGATCATGCGGCAGGATCGCCTCCTCCGGCACGCCCCAGAGCCTCAGGAAGGCTTTTTCCCAATCCTGCGTGACATGGCACATGAACTTCCGCCCTTCGCCATACGCCTTATAGGCCGTGATCTTGGCGGTGACGCAGGTGATCCACCGCCCCCAGATCGCGGGTTCGAGCGGTGTCGCCAGAAATACCGGCTCGTCGATAAGGGTGACGTCCTGTTCCGCCAGATGCGCCACATCCAGCCGCATCCCCTCCGGCCCGCGCCGGATGCGCGGCTTCGGACCAGGAAATACCTGATCGTAGAACGGCGCGGTGTAAAACTTGAGGAAGCCCTCTTTCCCACCGCGCGCCTCGCAGGACCAATCCCCCTCCCTGGTCACCAGATTGTTCGGCCCGAACAGCAGCACATCCTCGCGCCGCACCAGATCGCTGCCATGCACGTCCAGATACGGAAAGGGCGGCAGGTTCAATCCCTGGCCGGAGAAATCCGCGATAAACGCGGGCGCCACATGCGGCACGACGGACGGCGGCTCAATCGTCCGCAGCCTCCCCATCTCCGGTGACGGATCGGCCATGGCGGCGCCATCGTAAGCGCGCAGCAAATCGCCGCCTGACAAAAACCGATCCAGCCGAATCAGAAAATCCTGCCTGAAGAACTCGCCCTGGTAGATGCCATTCGCCTCGTTCCGCCGCACGGAGGCCAGGAACCGCGCCTCGAACGCCGCTTCGGTTTCCTCCTCCTGCCGCGGCCTGCTCTCCAGGAATTTATGCACGGAGGCCAGATGCTCATCGCCGACGGAGAAATACCGATGCGCATTCGTCCCGGGCTCAATGCCCTCCCGCATCAACTCGAACCAGGAAACCCGGCTTTTGATGTCGGCGAATTTCATGTGCAGGTTGTACAGGCCCGCGAATACCGGCGGCACGGTGGCGCCATGGAAGCCCTCGGCCCAGCGCATTGGCACGGTGATCAGCGCCGTTTTACTCAGCGCCGCGGCCCGCATGCCAAAACGGCGCTGCCCGTCCAGCAGCGGCTGGCTCATATCGAGCGGCGCTTCCTCCTCCACCTCGACCACATCGATCCCGTGCGCCGTCACATAGGGTAGATCGTTTCTTTCCACATACGATCTCAAATCCCTCGCCCGCGCCGGATCGGGAATCAAAAACTCATCGACATCGCAGCGCAGCACAACGTCGTGGCTACGCAGCAGCACGCCGACCAGATCGGAGATCACTCCGGCCCGCAGCGTATCGTCGTATTTGGCGTTGATCTCCCACAAATTACCAAGCTCGAACCCGCCAAAAAGCGGCTTCATGCCTTCGTAGGTGACAACATGCAGGTTCGCGGCGCCAAACTGCCCGCCGTAATAACGGTACCATGCCGGAAAGAAGAACCCGGCGGAGGTCGCGTCCGTGATAACGGCAACTTTTTTCACCTACGCCGCCCCATACACCGCCAGGAACCCATCCACCATCTCATCGCGGCGCGCTGGCGGCTTTATCCCCTGGACCAGATTATCCCACAGCCCCTCCTCGGTGCAGGCGCGGTAGATGGCGTCGGCCAAGGCGCGCACATCGCCCAGCTCGAACAGCAACCCATCCACGCCATCGCTGATGCGCTCCGCCGGGCCGCCCGCGTTGGACGCAATCACCGGCCGCCCGAAACTCCACGCCTCCGAGATCACCAGGCAGAAAATCTCCCACCACACGGAGGGCACCACCACCCAATCCACCCGCGCCATGCGCGCGCGCAACTGGTCGTGGTGATAGGAGCCGTTGAACACCACGTTGCGCTCGCCCAGAGGCAGTTTCTCCTCCTCGGCCAGGAACGCCTCGATCTCGGCGCGGCATTCCGGCGTGGCAAAGTGGATGTTGTCGCCGTTGATCTCCACGGCGAAATCCGTGAACCCGCCGGCGCGCAGCAGCGTTACCGCCCGCAACAGCACCTGCAGCCCCTTGGCATCCACCAGCTGGGCGAAGAAGCCAAACCGGTTGCGCCGCTCCCCCTTCGAGGCCGCTGGCAATTGCATGGAACGCGGCAGCAGCCCATTCGTGACATGCACGAATTTCGATTCATCCAGCCCCCATGCCGCATAATGCGAAATCATGAATCGGCTCGGCGTGGTGAACACGTCCACCGCCTCGAGATGCCGCTTCATCCACATCTCGCGCATGAAATAATGCTCGGGCGGATGCTCGGGCCGGCATTGGTGGCAGCGCACGGCGGAAGCGCGCGTGCAGAGCGAGGCATCGGTACGCCGCACCATGTGTCCGTTGGCCGGGCAGATGGCGAGGAACTCATGCGCGGTGAAGACGATCTTCACCTCTGGCAGCACCCGGCGCGTCAGCGTCAGCAGATCGATGCCAAGGGTGAGAAAATGGTGGAAATGCACCACATCCGGCTGGATGAGTTCGAGGAATTCCTTGAACGCCTCGATAAGCACCACATTGCCGCCCTTCTCCCAGGCATGGTCGTAGTCATAGGAGAGGAACAGAAACTCATTGGGCCGCCCATCGAAGCCGGTGATGCGCGCCCCACTCTTGAACAGGGCGGGGCTGTTATGGTCCGCCGAGGCGAGTAGATACGCCTCCACATCCGGCCTCTGCTTCAGCCCCTCGAACAGCTCGAAGGCAATCTGCTGCGCTCCACCGCGCACCAGCTCCGGATGATACAGGCTGACGATCAGAACCTTCATGCCGGCACCTCCGCCGCGCGTAGCGCCGGATGCGCGGGCGCTGGCCCGAGCAGTTCGGCACGCACCATCTCGCCCCAGGTTTTGGTGAACAGCCAGCGGTTCACGGCGGAGCCGCCTTCATGCACCGGCTGGCGGATCGAGCCTTTGCCCTCCAGATGATACAGCCGCACATCGTGCAGCCAGGGCACACACCCGGCCTCCAGGCTCTTCAGACACAAATCCGCATCCTCGTAATGGCCGAAGATGTAATCCTCGGTGAAGCCGCCCAGTTCCTCGAACCAGTCCCGCGCAACGGAGATGAACGCGCCGGTTACCGCCGGTACCGGGCGCGGACGCAGGAAGCGCGGCGTCTCGGGCGGCGCGCCCTTGCCGTAATGCTCCACACGCACAAGGCTCGTCTCGGGCCTTCGCCCGGGCGCCAGCTCCGGCGCGGTATCGACCTCGAAATACATCCCCGCATGCATCAGCGAGCCGTCATCGTAGTACAGCGGCACGCCAAAGAGCCTTGTGCGCTCCGCCGCCCCTCCCTCCAGCACGGCGATATGCTTCGCCGCCCAATCCTGGTCATAGGGCAACACGTCGGGGTTCATGACGATCAAACGCGGGCTGGAGGCATATTGCGCGGCGACGTTGTTGGCGGCCCCGAACCCGGCATTGGCGTTGAGCAGCACCAGCGTCATGTCCAGCCCGTAGATCAACGAGCAGCGCTTCGCCTCGGCGAGCAGCGTGCCCGCGATCTCGGGGCTGTTGGAGACATAGATGAACTCGTAATCGCGCATCGCCGGATGGCGCGAGAACAGCGCCTGCTGCAAAAACAGATATTCCGGCTTGCCGTACAGGCACACGATGATCGACGCCTTGTAGCTCGCCCCCTGGCGGCCGAAGCGTTCCACATAGGGCGCGTTCACCGCGCGGCGCGAGAGCATCTGGTTGAAATCGATGAGCTGCTCACCGATCCCCCCCTCCACCGAGGCGCTGGCGGCATAATAGGCCTTGCCCAGATATTGCGCCTGCGCCACCTGCCCCAGCGCGATATCGCGCATCGTGTAATCGTCGGCACTATCCGCCGTCACCATCACCGAACGCTCAGCCCCGGACTTCAGACGCAGCACGACATTGCAAGAGCCACCCGAGAGCCGCCGCGCGGCGTAGAGAAAGCCCCAGAAACCGTAGGCATGGGAGCCCCCCAGTCCCATCGCGCTCTCGACATCCGGGCGCCGGATGCGCGCGAGGCTGGCGCCATCGAAGGAGACAGACCAACCGGCAAAAAACAAGTCGATACTGTCCAGCCGGTCCTGCGCGTCATTCACCCAGCCGACGACATAAATCCCGCCCGCCGGGGAAATGCGGATGGCATCGAGCGATCCCACGGGCGCACGCGGCTGCTCGGCCACCTGGTCCGGCTGGGCGGTCATGATCACACGCCCCCGCGGCATCACGCCGGGCGCCGAAATCTGCCGCCCCTCGGCGCGGCCAAACCGCTCGTAATGCTCCCGCCCGGAGCCAAACTTGCCCGCCGCCACGGCCACCAGCACATCAGGGTTCAAGCGCAGGTAAATTTCCTCGTCGAAAACGGCGGCCTGATCCTGCCCGGATGCCGGCGGTATCGTCATTTCTTCGCCGGCGCGGGCGTGGCGTTGAGGTAACCAAGCAAATCCCCCGCCTCCTGGAAGGTGAAAGAGCAGGGCAGGATGCTGCCGTAATCCACGGTGTAGCTCAGATGCCGCATAAGCAGATGCGGCCCATCGGCGGAGAGCGTGAGCGTCTGCCCGGGCTGTATGGTCAGGCTGTCCAGATCCTTGCCATCGGCACCCACCAGTTCGGTACTGCCCGCGATGCTGCAATTAGCCCCGGTCAGCACATCAACGGCGTTGCCCTTGTTGTGAATCTGGATGAAGCCTTCAGTCCGCACGTTAACTTTTTTGGTCTGCCAGACGGAACCATGGTCCAGCGTCACGTCGATTTCGGCGAAGGCCAATCCGGGGCTTGCCAGCAGCGGCAGCGCCAGAAGGAGGGGGCGAAGCTTCATGCCAGTGTCTCGTATTTTTCGAGTTGCCAGGATACCGGTTCTTTTGCCGCGAGGTCGTACCATTTGGCAACCAGCGGATGCGCCCGCACGGCGGCGCAATAGGCCTTCGTGGTTTCACCCAAAGGCGGCGCGAAGGTGATGAACCGCGCCACGATCGGCGCAAACATCGCGTCAGCGGCGTTGAAGGTGGCGCCAAACAGATACGGCCCGCTGGCGCCGAAGCTTTCGCGGGTCTCGGTCCAGATCGCCTCGATGCGGGCGACATCCGCCAGACTCTCCGGCGTCTGCCCCAGCCCGGCATAGTCGCGGCCCAGGTTCATCGGCATGGCGATGCGCAGATTGCGGAACCCGGCGTGCATCTCGGAAGCGATAGCACGGGCATGCGCGCGTGCAATGCGATCCTCGGGCCACAAAGCCGGATTGATCTCGGCGCAATATTCGGCAATGGCGAGGCTCTCCCACACCCTGGCCCCCTCATGCTCCAGATACGGCACCGTGCCCGAAGGCGAGACCGCCTTCACCGCCGGGGAATTGCCGCCCGCAAGCGGCACGAACACCTCCTCCGCCACCAGCCCCGCAAGGTGGACCATCAGCCAACCGCGCATGGACCAAGAGGAATAACGCGCCGTACCAAGATAAAGTTTCGCCGCCATTTTATTCAGCCCTCTGATTGCAATCCGGCCTAACATGAACCCCGCGCCAGCGCCTAGCTGCCCCTGCTAGTTCAGCCTCTTGGCCACAGCCCCCGCCGCCCGGTTCAGCCCATCCGTCAGCCCCTTCATGGCCAAGCTGGGATCAGCGGCCAAGGCGCTGTACGTCTGATAATCATAGCTAGGGTCCGGCTTCTGCTCGCCCCGCAGGCACGAATACTGGAACGCCCCCTGCGCCAACGTCTTCCCGCCTTGCCCCACAAGGCGGTATTTCATTTCCACCATCGGCTGATACGGTGACGACATGCCGGCCGTCAGATAGCCAAACATCTCCAGCACGACATCCAACTGTGGCGCCGCCGGCGTGGCGGCCGGATAGCTGTCGAGGAAATTCCCCTTGGGACGGGTCACACTCTCCGGCACCACGGTATACCCCTCGGCCTGCAATTGCCGCGTGATCTGTTGTTGCAACAACGCGGCGGTGACAAATCCACGCTGGGCAAGCTGCGTGTCGAACGCAGCCTGACGCTTCTGCTGCACGGACTGATCATAAGCCGCGCCCAACGCCCCTCCCAGCGGTCCAAACAATACCCCCACAGTGCCAGCTGTCGTGATGGGCGTCATCGACTCCAACGCCACTTGATCGGGCGCATAAGGCGTTGGCAGGTCGATGACCTTTCCACCCGTATGGTCATAGACGACCGTGGCCGCCAGCGGCGGGGGCGTACAGCCCACCAGCGTGGCACAAACCATCACACCAGCCACGGGATAAAGCATCCCGCTCCCCAGACCTCGCCACATCGTTGAACCTCAAAAATTATTCTTTCTTCATAATATCTCCACCAAGCTCCACCGCAAGTAGCACGGGCTTGGCCAGTCGTCGCGGCGCGTGGTAGCTGCCCGCATGCTTACAGCCTCCGCCACCTGGGCCGGCCTCTCCCTCGCCCGCCCGCTCATCATGGGCATTCTCAACGTCACGCCCGATTCCTTCTCCGATGGCGGGCGCCATTTCTCCACCGAGGCCGCCATCGCGGCGGGGCGGCAAATGCTGGCCGAAGGCGCGGATATCCTGGACATCGGCGGCGAGAGCACCCGCCCCGGTTCCGCCGCCGTGCCACCCGAAGCGGAAATCGCCCGCATCCAGCCCGTCATCCGCGCTTTGGCGGCGGCGGGCGCGGTAATCTCGGTGGACACCCGCAACGCGCTCACCATGGCGGCGGCGCTGGATGCCGGGGCGCGAATCATCAACGACGTCTCCGCCCTGCTTCACGACCCGGCCGCCCTGCCCCTGGTGGCGGCGCGCAACTGCCCGGTGATCCTGATGCATATGCGCGGCACGCCGGACACGATGAACGACTTCGCCGTGTACAATGACGTGGCGGACGAGGTGATCGCCGAACTGCTGGCCGCGCGCGATGCCGCCCTGGCCACCGGGGTAAAGCCGGAAAATATCTGCCTGGACCCGGGCCTCGGCTTCGCCAAGCGCGGGGCGCAAAATGTGGAACTGCTGCGCGCCACGAGCCGTCTCGCCAAGCTCGGCCACCCTCTGCTCGTGGCGCTCTCGCGCAAGCGCTTCCTGGGCGAGGTCAGCGGCGAAGCGGAGGCGGCAAGGCGCGACCCTGAGTCGCTGACGGCGGGGTTGTTTGCCGTGCAGCGGGGCGCGCATATACTGCGGGTCCATGACGTGGCGGGCACCGTGCGGGGCTTGCGCGTCTGGGCAGCGTTGAATGCGAGAGATGATGACTGACAAGGTAAAGCGCCGGCTCTTCGGCACGGACGGAATTCGCGGCACGGCCAACACCGCGCCGATGACGCCGGAGATGGCCCTCAAGCTCGGCCAAGCCGCCGGGCTGCTGTTCACGCGCGGCAATCATCGCCACCGCGTCATCATCGGCAAGGACACGCGGCTTTCCGGCTACATGCTGGAACCCGCCCTCACCGCCGGGTTCATCTCTGCGGGCATGAACGTCACCCTCGCCGGCCCGCTGCCCACGCCCGCCATCGCCATGCTCACCCGCTCGCTGCGGCTGGACCTCGGCGTGGTCATCTCCGCCTCGCACAACCCTTACGAGGATAACGGCATCAAGCTCTTTGGCCCGGACGGCAACAAACTTTCCGACGAGATGGAGCTGGAGATCGAGGCGCTGATGGCGCAGGATCTCTCGGACCGCCTCGCCCCGCCCGCCAAGCTCGGCCGCGCCTCCCGCCTGGTGGACGCGCCCGGCCGCTATATCGAGGCGGCGAAATCCTCGCTGGAGCGCGGCCTGCGGCTGGACGGCCTGCGCATCGTGCTCGATTGCGCGAACGGCGCGGCTTATAAGGTAGCTCCGGCGGCATTGTTCGAACTGGGGGCGGAAGTCATCCCCCTCGGCGTCTCGCCGGACGGCTTCAACATCAACCGCGAGGCCGGCTCCACCGCGCCACGCCAGCTCTGCGAGGCTGTGCTGGAGCACGGCGCGGATATCGGCATCGCGCTGGACGGAGACGCCGACCGCGTGATCCTGGCCGACGAACAGGGCGAAATCATCGACGGCGACCAGATCCTCGGCCTCATCGCGCGGGACATGCACGCCCAAAGGCGGCTCACCGGCGATGGCATCGTCGCCACTGTGATGTCCAATTTGGGGCTGGAGCGGTTCCTGGCCAGCCTTGGCCTGCGCCTGCACCGTACCAAGGTGGGCGACCGCTACGTGGCCGAGGCGATGCGCGAGATGGGCATAAATCTGGGCGGCGAGCAATCGGGCCATGTCATCCTCTCGGATTTCGCCACCACGGGCGACGGTCTGGTGGCTGCCCTGCAAGTGCTCGCGGTGCTGGTGCGCTCTGGCAAGCGCGCCTCGGAGGCCTGCCGCGTCTTCGCCCCGCTGCCGCAGCTTCTGCGCAATGTGCGCTATGCCGGAGCCTCCCCGCTCGGCCTGCCGCACATCAAATCCGCCATCGCCACCGCCGAGGAACGCCTGGGCAATACCGGCCGCGTGCTCATCCGCCCCTCGGGCACCGAGCCGCTGATCCGTGTGATGGCCGAGGGCGAGGATTCCGGGCTGATCAACGAAATCGTCATCGGGCTGTGCGAGACCATCGCCCAGGCCACGGAACACGCCGCGTGATGAGCGCGGGGCTGGCGGGACGGCCGCGCGCCGACAAAAACCAATGAAACGTGTTTTAACCATCGCCGGATCCGATTCCGGCGGGGGCGCTGGCATCGAGGCGGACATCAAGACCATCTCGGCCCTCGGCGCCTATGCCTGCACGGCCATCACCGCCCTCACCGCCCAGAATACGCTGGGCGTCGCGGACGTGCATCCGGTCCCCGCCCCGTTCGTAAAGCTTTGCATCGAGACCGTGCTGGCCGATATCGGCGTGGACGCGGTCAAGCTCGGCATGCTGACCAACGAGGCGATCATCCGCGCCGTGGCCTCCGTGCTGCCCGCGAACATCCCCGTGGTGCTGGACCCTGTGATGGTCGCCACCTCCGGCGCCGTGCTGCTGCCGGACGCCGCCATCGACGCACTGAAGACCGAATTGCTGCCCCGCGCCACGGTGGTCACGCCGAATCTGCCGGAAGCCGCCAAGCTCACTGGGCTGAATGTGGAGACCGAGGAGGAGCGCATCGCCGCCGGACGGGCGCTGCTGGCCCTGGGCGCCAAGGCGGCGCTGGTCAAAGGCGGCCATGGCGGCGGCGAGATGCTGACCGATTATCTGGTGACGGCGGACAGCGTGGAGGCCATCTCCTTGCCTCGGCTGCACAGCCGCAACACCCACGGCACCGGCTGCACCATGGCCTCGGCCATCGCCACGGGGCTGGCCCAGGGCATGACGCTGCCGGATGCCACGCGCCGCGCCCGGCATTATTTGCAGGAGGCCATCCGCACCGCCCCAGGCTTCGGCGCCGGACATGGGCCGGTCAACCATCTGGCGCAACTGGCTTAACCCGCAGTTAAACCCTTCCCAGTAACACCCGGGCAACTTTCCTTTGCACAAGGCTGTCCCGGCGCATGTCCAACCCGAAATCCCTTTCCGACCGGCTGAATTTCCTCAATCTCGGGCCGCAGGCGCAAGCCCGGCTGCGGGGGATGAAATCCGTCGTCATGTCCGCACTGCCAGGAGCGCTGGACACCTTTTACGCCAAGATGCGCAGCGTGCCGGAAACGGCGAAATTCTTCCCCAACGAAGCGCTGATGCGCCACGCCAAGGGCAAGCAACACGGGCATTGGGACCTCATCACCGATGGCCAGTTGGATGAACGCTACGCCCAGGCCGTGACGCATGTGGGCGAGGTGCATGCGCGCATCGGGCTGGAGCCACGCTGGTATATCGGCGGCTACACCATGGTGCTGGAGCGGCTAATCGGCGCCCTCATCGCCGCGCGCTGGCCCAAATCCAGGTTTGGCCGGCCCACAACCGCAACGGCACTAACCGAGGAAATCGCCACCCTCGTCCGCGTCACCTTCCTGGACATGGACATGGCGATTTCCGTCTATCTCGATGCGTGCGAAACCCGCCGCCGTGAAGCCGAGGAGCAGGCCCACGCGGCGGCGCAGGGCATCATCGCCGCCATGGATGCCGCCGCCACCGCCCTAGCCAAAGGCGACCTCACCCACCGCGTGGGCGACAACATCCCGCCGCAATACGCGCAGCTGCGCACCAGCTTCAACGATGCCCTGGAGAAGCTCTCCCGCACGATGGTGGAGTTACAGGCCACGTCCCACGCCATCGACACCAGCATCGACGATATCGCCGCCGCCGCGGACGACATGTCCCGCCGGACGGAAGGCCAAGCCGCCAGCCTGGAGCAAAGCACGGCGGCGCTTAACGAGTTGACGGCGGCGGTGCGGCAGACCGCCGAGGGCGCCGCGCAAGTGAGCAACGCGGTGAAGGCCTCGAATGCCGGTGCGGCGGAATCGCATAACGTGGTGACCGAGGCTGGCTCGGCGATGGGCCAAATCGAAGGCTCCTCGCGCGAAATCGGCAAGATCATCGGGCTGATCGACGAAATCGCCTTCCAGACCAATCTTCTGGCGCTGAATGCCGGGGTCGAGGCCGCACGCGCGGGCGATGCCGGGCGGGGCTTCGCGGTCGTTGCCTCGGAGGTGCGGGCCCTGGCGCAACGCTCCGCCGATGCCGCCAAGGCCATCAAGACACTCATCTCCACCTCCTCGGCGCAGGTGGAGCAGGGTGTCGATCTGGTCCGGCGCAGCGGCCAGTCGCTGAAGGGCATTGGCAGCAATATCACCGAGATCGATGAACTGGTCTCCGGCATTGCCGGCAATGCACGGAGCCAATCGGCAGGGCTGGCCCAAGTGAACGAGGCCGTGGCCCAGATGAGCCATGCAGTGCAGCAGAACGCCGCCATGGTGGAGGAGACCAATGCCTCCATCCATTCGCTGCGCGGCGAGATCGTCTCATTTAACCGCGCCATCGCCGCCTTCAAGCTCGCACAGGCACCGGCGTCCCGGCAGAGCCCGCCCGCCGCGATTGGCGAGTTCCGCGAGCTGGTGAGCTAAGAGGCGATATTCGGCCGGTAGGCGGTAGCGAATTGCCGGATCGCATTCTCGATCTCGGCCTCGGAGAGCAATACCGGCCCGCCCGCCGCCAGAGAGAGCGTGTATTGCTGCGCCAGCACCTCAAGCTCCGTGGCGGCGGCCAGGGCGGCGTTCACGTCCCGCCCGGTGGCGATGCCGCCATGGTTCTCCATCAGGCAGGCGGTCCGCCCCTCCAGCGCCTTGAGCACGTTGGTTGAAAGCTCCGCCGTGCCAAACAGCGCATAAGCCGCGCAGCGCAGCGGCGCGCCGCCGAACCGGGCGATCATGTAGTGGCAAGCCGGGATCTCGCGCCGCGCCATGGCGAGCGCGGTGGTGTAGGGGGCATGGTGATGCACCACACCGCCAACTTCCGGCCGGGCCAGGTAAATGTCCAAATGGAACCGCCATTCTGATGACGGACGATACCGCCCCTCATAGGAACCATCCAGCTTGAGCAGCGGGATCATCTCCGGGGTTAGGGCCTCATAGGGCGTGGCCGAGGGGGTGATGAGAATCCCCTCCTCGGTGCGCAGGGACACATTGCCCGAGGTCCCCGCCGAAAGCCCCCGCGCCGCCATGGCCCGTGCCGCCTCGATCAGTTGCTCACGCGGCGCGAGCATCAATTCGCCTCGGCCGGAGCAAAATGCATCTCCGGCGAGATGCTCACCGAACTGCCATCCCAGCCCAGGCTCAGCACGGCCTTCTGCGTGGCGGCATTGGCAAAAGCCTTGGCCTTGCAGGCGGCATCGGCCTTGTCGGCGGGCACATACTCCACCTGCGCCGTGGCAAAGCCGCCGCCGCGCACCAGCGAGTCGATCCCCAGCAACACCGCCTGATCCGCCTTGCGCAGCCCGCAATTCGCGTTCGGGTCCAGGGTCTGGCGCAGATCGCTGGCCTTCAGCACCGGCGAGAGGCTGATCTGCCCACCCGAGGGAATGGAGGCGAGGAAGAGCGACGTATCCGTCTCCCCCTGGCCGGTATAGCCGTACAGGCAGAGGAACCGCGCCCGCCCCTGCGGGTTCAGCGAGAGGCAATGCTCCATCGCCCCCCCCGGATACCAGCGCGAGAGCACCCAGCCATTGCCGTTCTTGTGGAACAGGATACCGCCGCCGAAATTTGTGGCATGCGGCTCGAAGCTGCCCTGGTAGGAAACATAAGCCTCATCCGCATCCGCGCCGGTCAGGTGGCCATAGATGACATCGGTGAGCGTAATACCAATCCCCATGCCCGCCCCGCCGTAATCCTGGCTCGGATAGCCCGGCAGGCTCTGGCAGTTATGGGCGTAGCCGTCCGACCCAGCCGCAGCCCCACCGCACACCAGCGGCAGGAACGCCGCCTGCTCATCACCGGTCAGCCCGCGCGGGTCGAAATTCACCGCCACACCGGGCTGGCTCTCCCCGCCATGCCGAGGCCAGAACTTATACGCCCCCACGCCGATGGCGATTAGGAGCAGGAGCAAAACGACCAGGCGCTTCATGGAACCCTCCGAACAGCGATTCGTTTGGCATTTGCCCTTTTTCCAAAGCCGGGTAAATATCACCACAATCCAGGGTTTTGGCGGAGACGGAAAATTATCCACAGGCGCGTGCTGCTGCTTGGCACCTTGAGCACCCTCTCGGCCTGCGCCTCACTGCGCGCCCCGGGCTCCGACCTCCCGCCCCTGCCCCCGTTGCCACCCGGCCCCTACCGCCTCGGCCCCGGCGATGTGCTAAATCTGCGCATCTACAACCAGCCGCAGCTCTCCGGTTCCTATAATGTGGACGATAGCGGCAATATCAGCCTGCCTTTGCTCGGGCTGATCCGCGCCCAGGGCCGCAGCACCGACGATCTCTCCGCCGCCATCGCCTCCGCGCTGCAAAGCGGCGGGCTGATCCTGCATCCGAGCGTGGCGGTGGAAATCACCACCTACCGCCCCTTTTACATACTGGGCGAGGTGAACACCCCCGGCCAGTACCCATTCCGCCCGGGAATGACGGCTCTGACCGCGATTTCCATCGCCGGAGGCTTCACCTACCGGGCTTGCCAAGACTATGTGGGAGTGACGCGCAATACCGGCAGCGCTGCTGCCCAATATCGCGCCCCACTTTTTGCATTGGCACAGCCCGGCGATGTCATCACGGTATTTGAGCGGCGGTTCTAGATCGATATTGGCTTGGATCGAATCACCAGATTCGATCCAAGCCAATGAAATTAATCGCAAAGACAAAGCTAGACCATGATCGACGCAAGGCAATCATGGTCTAGGCAGATCACCCTAGCGGCCGCCGCCGCAGGTTTTCTCACCTTCACCAACATGTGGTGCACCCAGGCCCTGCTGCCGGTACTTGGCACGGCGCTGCACGCCACCCCGGCGCAAACAGGCCTCACCGTCACCGCCCCGCTCGCCGCCACCGCCGCCATGGCCCCGCTCATCGGCGCCATTTCCGACCGCTTCGGACGCAAGCGCTTCATCGCCGGGGCGGCGCTGCTGCTGGTCATTCCCACGCTGCTGGCGGCGGCCTCGGTCAACCTGCCCATGCTCATCGCCTGCCGCTTCGCCCAGGGGCTGCTGCTGCCGTTCATCTTCATCGTCACCATCGCCTATATGGGTGACGAGCTGGCGGGCATGGCCGTCACCCGGCTCGCGGGCATCTACACGGCGGGCACCATCCTGGGCGGCTTCTCGGGCCGATTCATCGCTGGGCTGGCCACGGAGGCCTTCGGCTGGCGCGCGGCCTTTGTCTGTATCGGGCTGGTCACGCTGGTAATGGCCCTGGTGGTCTCCGCCCTGCTGCCCAAGGAGCGCAACTTCAACCCCGTGCGCGGCATTGGCGGGGCGCTGCGCTCCTTCCCCACGCATCTGAGCAACCCGCGTCTGCTCGCCACCTATGTGGTGGGGTTCGGCGTGCTGTTCAGCCTGGTCACGGTGTTCACCTTCATCAATTTCCGCCTCGCCGAAGCCCCCTATAATCTCGGTCCGGCGGCTTTGGGCGGCATCTTCGTGGTGTATCTCGGCGGTGTGGCCATTAGCCCCGTGGCCGGGCGGCTCGCCGCCCAATACGGCCACCGCCCGGTGATGGCGGGCGCTCTGCTGCCGGTCTTCGCCGGGCTGGCGCTCACTTTGGCGCAGCCGCTCTGGGCCATCGGGCTGGGGCTGCTGCTCATCTGCTGCGGGCTGTTCACCCAGCAATCCATCGCCACCGGCTATACCAGCCTCTCCGCCCGCACGGCCAAATCCACCGCCGTGGGGCTGTATGTCACCTGCTATTACGTCGGCGGCAGCATCGGAGGCACGCTGCCCGCCGGAGTGTGGCACAGCCATGGTTGGCCGGGCTGCGTCGCGGTCACCGCCGCGATGCAGCTCCTGGCCTTCGCCGTCGCCATGCTGTTCTGGCGCCCGCTGGGGCCGCGCGCCTAGCCCATCGCCTCCAGCGCGCCCAGCGACTCGGGTAGGATCTGCCCGCCATCCACGGCGATGCTCTGGCCGGTGATGTAAGCCGCCTCCTCGGAGGCCAGGAACAACGCCGTATTGGCGATATCCTCCGGCGTGCCCAGCCGCTTCATCGGGATCGAGGCTTCCATCGCCGCGAGATAGTCCGGCCCGTTCCCCTCCAGCCCCTCGGTAAAGATATTCCCCGGCAGCACCGCGTTCACAGTGATCTTCTTCGGCGCCAGCTCAATCGCGGCCGTGCGCATGAACCCCAACTGCCCGGCCTTGGAGGCCCCATAATGCGCCCAGCCCGGATAACCCGTGATCGGCCCCGTGATGGACGAGGTAAGGATGATCCGCCCGCTCCCCACCTTGGTCATGGCCGGCAGCACCGCCGAGACCGAGAGAAACGTGCTGCGCAGATTGGTGTTGATGACATGGTCGAACTCCGCCGGAGTCATCTCGGAGAGCTTGGCCGCGGGAAAGATGCCCGCATTGGCGCAGAGGATGTCGATGCCCCCGAACTTGCTCACCGCCGCCTCGGCCATGGCCGTGCAGCCCTCGGGCGTGGCCACATCCGCCGCGAACCCCGCCGCATGCGGGCCGATCTCGGCCGCCACCTTGTCGGCATCCGCCTGGCTGCGCGAAACCGCCAGCACATTGATCCCCGCCCGCCCGAAACGCAGCGCGATGCCGCGCCCAATCCCGCGCGTCGCACCGGTGACAATGACGGTTTTACCTTGCAACGATTTCAGCATACGAACTCCCGAGGCTGTGCGGCCCGCATAAATGTTGTAACTCCAACATATGTATGATGCAGGCCCAACATCCATAATCAAGCGGAATTTGCGGGAGGCGCCAGCGCATGAAACCAGATAAATCGGCCCGGCAGGGAAAAATTATGGCGGCGCTGGAAACCTCCCCCAGCCTGCGCGTGGCGGAACTGGCGCAAACTCTGGGCGTTTCCACCGAGACCATCCGCCGCGACCTCGACCAGATGACCAGCGCCGGGCTGCTCAACCGCACCTATGGCGGCGCGGTCCGCCCCCTGCATTCCGAGCCGACGGTTGCCGAACGCCACACCATGTTCGTGACCGAACGCCAGCGAATCGCTCGCGCCACCCTGCCATTGCTGCGCGACGCGCGGGTGCTGATCCTCGGCTCCGGCTCCACCACGGTGCATGTGGCTCATGAGATCGCGGCCAAGCTGAAGGATCTCATGGTCATCACCCACTCCTTCGGCGTGGCGGCGGCTCTCTCCGCCAACCCCACGATCAAGACGCTGCTGCTCCCCGGCGAGTACCACGCGGGCGAAGGCACGCTGCTCGGCGGCCACACCATCGCCTTCCTGCAGGATCTCTATGCCGACTGCACGATACTCGGTGCCAGCGGCCTCTCTGAGGAAGGCCCCACCGACGCGCTGCCCGAAAGTGCGGCGGTTTACAGCACCATGGCGGCACGGGCGGCGCGCAGCGTGGTGGTGGCCGACCATTCCAAGTTCAACCGGCTGTTCACGGCTCGCTATGCCGATTGGCGGCGCATCGGCCATCTGGTCACGGATCAGGCCCCCGAGGGCGCCATGGCCACCCAGCTCCAGCTTAGCGGCACGCAAGTGGTGCTGGGCTAACAAAAACGGCCGGAACGCATCGCGCTCCGGCCGTTTGCAGTCTTACGGAAGGTTCCGCTTACTTGTCGCGGAAATGGGTTTCCTTCGCCTCGATGGCCGCCTGCGCGGCAGCCAAGCGCGCCACCGGCACGCGGTAGGGCGAGCAGGAGACATAGTCGAGGCCCACGGACTCGCAGAACGCGATGGAGGCCGGGTCGCCGCCATGCTCGCCGCAGATGCCTAGCTTCAGGTTCGGCTTCTTCGCCCGGCCCTTCTCGGCGGCGATGCGCACGAGACCACCCACGCCGTCCACGTCGATGGACACGAACGGATCCTTCGGCAGAATGCCCTGCTCGACATAGGCGGGCAGGAACTTGCCGGCGTCGTCACGCGAGAGGCCAAACACGGTCTGCGTCAGGTCGTTGGTGCCGAAGGAGAAGAAGTCCGCCGATTCCGCAATCTGGTCGGCGGTAAGCGCCGCGCGCGGCAGCTCGATCATGGTGCCGATCGAGTATTCCACCGTCTTGCCGGTTTCCTCGAATACGGCCTTGGCCATCCGCTCCACCTGGGCGCGGGTGATGTCCAGCTCGCGCTTGGTGCCGACGAGCGGGATCATGATCTCCGGCACCGGGGCCTTCGCGGTCTTCGAGACCTCGACCGCCGCCTCGAAGATGGCGCGGGCCTGCATCTCGTAGATCTCCGGGTAGGTCACGCCCAGGCGGCAGCCGCGATGGCCAAGCATCGGGTTGGCTTCGGACAGCTCTTCCGCGCGCTCCTTGATCGTGGCGGCATCCATACCCAGCGCGTCGGCCACTTCCTTCAGCTCAGCCTCGCCATGCGGCAGGAACTCGTGCAGCGGCGGGTCGAGCAGGCGGATGGTGACCGGCAGGCCTTCCATGATCTTGAACAGCGAGACGAAGTCCTCGCGCTGGAACGGCAGCAGCTTGGCCAGCGCCGTGCGGCGGCCGGCCTCGTCCTTGGCCATGATCATCTGACGCACGGCGCCGATGCGCTGCGGGTCGAAGAACATGTGCTCGGTACGGCACAGGCCGATGCCCTCGGCGCCGAATTTGCGGGCGGTCTCGGCGTCCAGCGGGGTCTCGGCGTTGGTGCGCACCTTCAGGCGGCGGATCTCGTCGGCCCAGCCCATGAGGGTGCCGAAATCGCCGGAGAGCTGCGGCTCGATCATCTTCACGGACCCCGCGAACACCTCGCCGGTGGCGCCATCGATGGTCAGGATCTCACCCGCGCGGATGGTCACGCCATTGGCGGAGAGCGTCTGCGCGCCGTAATCGATGGAAATGCTGCCGGCACCGGCCACGCAGGGCCGGCCCATGCCACGCGCCACCACGGCCGCGTGGCTGGTCATACCGCCGCGGGTGGTGAGAACGCCACGGGCGGCGTGCATGCCGTGAATGTCTTCCGGGCTGGTCTCGATACGAACCAGGATCACCGACTCACCCTTCTGCGCACGCAGCTCGGCCTCGTCAGCCGAGAACACCACGGCACCGGAAGCGGCACCCGGCGAGGCAGGCAGGCCCTTGGCGAACTGGGTCTTGGCGGCCTTCGGGTCCAGGGTCGGGTGCAGCAGCTGGTCGAGCGCAGCGGGGTTCACGCGCATCACGGCGGTGTTGCGGTCGATCAGCCCTTCCTCGGCCATCTCGACGGCAATGCGCAGCGAGGCAGCGGCGGAACGCTTACCGGAGCGGGTCTGCAGCATGTACAGCTTGTTTTGCTGCACGGTGAACTCGATGTCCTGCATATCCTTGTAGTGCTTCTCAAGGATCGAGCGGACATTCTTCAGCTCGGCATAGGCCTCCGGCAGCGCGGCTTCCATGCTCACTTCGCCCGGCTTGGCGTAAACCTGGGAGAGCGGGCGCGGGGTGCGGATGCCGGCCACCACGTCCTCGCCCTGGGCGTTGACGAGGTACTCGCCATAGAACTCGTTGAGGCCGGTGGAAGGGTCGCGGGTGAAGCACACGCCGGTGGCGCAATCCTCGCCCATATTGCCGAACACCATGGCCTGCACGTTCACCGCCGTGCCCCAGTTGGCCGGGATGTCATGCAGACGACGGTACACGTTGGCGCGCGGGTTCATCCAGGAACCGAACACGGCGCCGATCGCGCCCCAGAGCTGGTCCTGCGGGTCCTGCGGGAAGGGCTTGCCGATCTCTTCGGCGACCATCGCCTTGTAGCCTTCCACCACGCGCTGCCAGTGCTCCGGCGTCAGCGCGGTGTCCTCGATCACGTCGGCATCCAGCTTCACGTGCTCGATGATCTCCTCGAAGCGGTGATGGTCCACGCCCAGCACCACGGAGCCGTACATCTGGATGAAGCGGCGGTAGGAGTCCCAGGCGAAACGCGCATCGCCCGACCCGGCGGCGAGGCCGAGCACGGTGACGTCGTTCAGGCCGAGGTTCAGCACGGTGTCCATCATGCCCGGCATGGAGACGCGCGCGCCCGAGCGCACGGAAACCAGCAACGGCTTGTCCTTGTCGCCGAACTTGCGGCCGACCGCCTCTTCGATGCGGGCCAGGGCGGCATCCACCTGCGCCTTCAGCTCGGCGGGATAGTTGCGGTCGTTATCGTAATACGCGGTGCAGACTTCGGTGGTGATGGTGAAGCCGGGGGGCACGGGCAGATTGATGCTGGCCATCTCGGCGAGGTTGGCACCCTTGCCGCCCAGCAGGTTGCGGAGCGAGGCATTGCCATCATTCACCCCTGCGCCGAAGTTATAAACCCATTTCGTCATACCCAACTCCTAACCTTCAACCCTGGAGAAATCAGCTATTTGATTGACCGTGCCGCGGAAGCGGGCGAGCAGTCGCAAACGATTAAGGCGCAATTCAGGCAATTCCGCGTTAACCGTAACTTTTTCAAAGAACGCGTCCACCACGCCACGCAGCGAGGCCAAAGCCTGCATCGCGGCGGTGAAATCCTCGGCCGCGAGCAGCCCGGCGGCCTCGCTTTGCACCGCATCCAACCGGTCGCGGAAGGCGTTTTCTTCCGGCAAAGGCAGTTCACCCTCCACCTTCAGCCCCTCATGCGGCCCGTCCTTGGCATCCTCGATGCGGAGGATGTTCGCGGCGCGCTTATACGCGGCGTGCAGGCTCTTGCCATCCTCGGTGGCCAGCATCTCGCCCAGCGCGTCCACGCGCTTCATCAGCCGCACGAGGTCGTCATCCGCACCCGCCGCCAGCACGGCGTCCAGCACGTCGAACCGCTTGCCCTCGCCGCGCAGCTTCACGCGCAGGCGCTCGACGATGAAGCCAAACAGCTCCTCATCCCCGCCGATCAGCGCCTTCAGCCCCAGCCGCAGCCCGTTTTCCAGCACGATGCGGATCACCCCCAGCGCGCAGCGGCGCAGCGCATAGGGGTCGCCCGAGCCTGTCGGCTTCTCGCCGATGCGGAAGAACTCGCGCAGCGTGTCCAGCTTATCGGCCAGCGCCACGGAGACGGCGACCACACCCGTCGGCACGTCATCGGACGGCCCCTTGGGCTGATAATGCGTCGAGATCGCCCCGCCCACGGCGGCGCCACGCGTGCGGGCGGCGTAGTAGCCCCCCATGATGCCCTGAAGTTCGGGGAACTCGCCCACCATGCCGGTGACGAGATCGGCCTTGGCCAGCAGCCCGGCCTCCGCCGCCTGCCCCACCTGCTCCGGCGTGCCGCCCAGCAGCCCGGCGATATCCCCGGCCAGAGCGGCGATGCGGTCCGCGCGGGCGCGCTGGGTGCCGATCTTGGCGTGAAAGGTGATCTTCTCCAGCTTCGGCAGCAGCTGATCCAGCGGGGTCTTGAGGTCCAGCTCCCAGAAATGCCGCGCATCGGAGAGACGGGCGCGCAGCACGCGCTCATTGCCCGCCACAATCGCCGCCCCGCCATCCTCGGCCTCCAGATTGGCGGCAAAGGCGAAATACGGCGCGGGCTTACCCGAGGCATCGCGCAGCGCGAAGTATTTCTGGTTGATCTTCATGGAGAGCTCGCGCACCTCGTGCGGCAGGCCCATGAAGGCATCGTCGATCTTGCCAATCAGCGGCACCGGCCATTCCACCAGCCCGGTCACCTCATCCAGCAGCGCCTCGTCCGGCGCCACGGTGAGGTTCAGGGCAGCAGCCTTCTCGGCCATACCGGCGGCGATCTTCGCCTTGCGCTCGCCCTGTGCCGCGATAACGCGGCGCTCGCGCAGCGTCTCTTCCCACACGGCGGCGGAGGAAACGGCAACCGCCCCCGGCCCAAGCACGCGGTGCCCCTCGGTTTCATTGCCCGCCGTCACGGGACCGAGGGTGAAGGGGATCACCTCGCCATCCAGCAGGCAGACGACGCGGCGCAGCGGGCGCACCCAGGTGAACTCACCGGCCGTGCCCCAGCGCATGGATTTCGGCCAGGGCAGCTTGGCCAGCGCCTCGGGCAGCACGGCGGCGATGAAATCCTTCGCGGGCTGGCTCGGATTCTGCTTGTTCAGCACCCAAAAATCGCCTTCCTGGGTCAGATCGGCCTTCTCCGCCCCATGCTTGCGCAGGAACCCGGCCAGCGCCTGCTCCGGCGCGCTCGCGCGCGGGCCGCGCTCGGAGATGGTGCTGGCAGGCACTTCCGCCGCCACATCGGCCTTCAGCGCAATACGCCTTGGGCCATAATAGGTCTGCTCGACCTTGACCCCCAGCTTTTGCAGCGCCTGGGTGCAGATCGCCTCCAGATGCCCGGACGCCCCGGCCTGCATGCGCGCCGGGATCTCCTCGGAAAACAGTTCGATGAAAAATTCGGCCATCTTACTCACCCGCGATCCAGGCTTCGGCGCAGGCCTTGGCCAGATTACGCACCCGGCCAATGTAGGCGGCGCGCTCAGCCACCGAGATCACGCCCCGCGCATCCAGCAGATTGAACAGATGGCTGGCCTTGATGCACTGGTCATAAGCCGGCTGGGCCACGCCCGCCGCCACCAGGGCCGCGCATTCCTTCTCCGCATCCTCGAAGTGCCGGGCCAGCATCTCGGTATTGGCCAGCTCGAAGTTATGCTTCGAGTAGTCCCGCTCGGCGCGGAGGAACACGTCGCCATAGGTCACGCCTTGGCCGTTGAAGTCCAGGTCGTACACATTCTCCACGCCCTGCACATACATGGCGAGGCGCTCCAGCCCGTAGGTCAGCTCGGCGCTCGGCGCCACGCAGGCAATGCCGCCCACCTGCTGGAAATAGGTGAACTGCGTCACCTCCATGCCATCGCACCAGACTTCCCAGCCCAGGCCCCAGGCGCCCAGAGTCGGGCTTTCCCAGTCATCCTCGACAAAACGGATATCGTGCGTCCGGCGATCGAGGCCGATGGCGTCGTAGGATTGCAGCAGCAGTTCCTGGATATTCTCCGGGCTCGGCTTCAGCAGCGCCTGATACTGGTAATAATGCTGCAAGCGATTCGGGTTCTCGCCATAGCGCCCGTCGGACGGGCGGCGCGAAGGCTGCACATAGGCCGCCTTCCAGGGCTTCGGCCCCAGGGCGCGCAGGGTCGTGGCCGGGTGGAAGGTCCCCGCTCCCATCTCGACATCATAAGGCTGCAGGATGACGCAGCCTTGCTCCGCCCAAAACCTGTGCAATGTCAGGATGATATCCTGGAAACTTTTCGGGCGCCCCTGGGCGGTATGGACTGTCATGGACCCTTGATTAAAGTATAAAAAGCCTGTCGCGGCGCAGCAATACGGCCCCGAACGGCGAAGAGCAACCACAGAGGACGCCAAGACATGAGCAAAACCACGAAATGGGGCGCTACGGACTGGCTATGCCTCGCCCTGAGCGGGCTGATCGGCGGTGGCGTGTTCGCGTTCCGCTGGTTCACGGTGGTGCCGGTCTCCACGGTCGGCCAATGCGCCGCCGCCAACGCCCCCGCCTTCTGCACCCCGCGCCACTGGATGCTCCTCGGCCAGTATTACGATGCCTGGGGCTGGTCCGGCCTCGCTTTGGGGCTGGCCGCGTTCTTCTTGGGTAGCCGCGTGCTGGCGGCGCTGGCGCTGGGGGCGGGCATCGCCTCGGTGGTGAATTACAACGCCACCCAGGGCATCATTGGCGCGGCGCTGGGGCTGATGGCCTGGGGCAGCGTCATCTCAAACCGCCCCGGCTGGCGGGGTTAAAGCCCCACCTTCCCCATCGCCAGGAACTTCTCGCGCCGCTTCGCCTTAAGCGCCTCGGGGGAGAGGTCCTTCAGCGGAGCAAGCTGGCGCTCCACCTCGTCGCCCAATGCCGCCAGGGCGGCTTCCGGGTCGCGGTGCGCGCCACCCAGCGGCTCCTGCACGATCTCGTCGATCAGCCCGAGCTTCTTGAGGTCCTGGGCGGTGATGCGCATGGCCTCGGCGGCCACCGGGGCCTGGGCCGAGTCGCGCCACAGGATGGACGCGCAGCCTTCCGGCGAGATCACCGAATAGATCGCGTGCTCGTACATCAGCACGGCATTGCCAGCGGCCAGAGCAATCGCGCCGCCCGAGCCGCCCTCGCCGATGATGGTCGCCACCAGCGGCACCGGGGCGGAGAGGCAGGCCTCGATACCGCGCGCAATGGCCTCGGCCTGGCCACGGGCCTCGGCCTCAATGCCGGGGAACGCGCCGGACGTGTCCACAAAGGTAAGAATCGGCAGGTTGAAGCGCCCGGCCAGCTCCATCAGGCGCTTGGCCTTGCGGTAGCCCTCGGGCTTGGCCATGCCGAAATTATGCTTGATGCGGGTCTCGGTATCGGTACCCTTCTCGGTGCCGATCACCATCACCGGCGTACCACGGAAACGGCCCATGCCGCCGATGATCGCGGCATCGTCGGCAAAGGCGCGGTCGCCCGCGAGCGGGATGAAATCCTCGATCAGCGCGGCGATGACGCCCGCCGCCTTGGGCCGCTCGGCATGGCGGGCCACCTGGGTCTTCTGCCAGGGGGTTAGCTTGGCGTAGATGCCCTTGAGTTGGGCGTCCGCCTTGGCGGAGAGGCGCGCCACCTCCTCGGCGATGTTGATCTCACCGGAGGCAGGCATCCGCCGCAGCTCGTCGATCTTGGCTTCGAGCTCGGCCACGGGTTTTTCAAATTCGAGGTACTGGCGCATGGGCATTGGCCTTTAGCACATATCCGCGCCGAGAAAAGGCCGCGCCCGGCACGCCGGATACACAGCTCCCCGGAACAAACCTGTTGGCGAAGCCGGAAGGGGATTCTAGGATCGCCCTAAACCCCTGAGGAGACACAAATGTCCGACCTGCTGAAATCCCCGCTCACCCTGAAAAAGCCGGGCTGGCTCGACGATTTCAAGGCCTTCGTCATGCGCGGCAATGTCGTCGATCTGGCGGTCGGTGTGGTCATCGGCGCGGCCTTCACCGGCATCGTCAACTCGCTGGTGAAGGACATCATCACCCCGGTCATCGGGCTGATTACCGGCGGTGTGGATTTCTCCAACCACTTCCTCATCCTCAAGGGCACGGCGGCGGCCACGCTGGCGGACGCGCAGAAGGCCGGAGATGTGACCATCAATTACGGCGTATTCCTCAACGCCGTGATCAACTTCCTGATCATCGCCGCGGCGATCTTCTGGATGGTGCGGCTGCTCGAAAAGCTCCACAAAGCCCCCGCCGCCGCTGCCCCCGCGCCCACGGCCAGCGAGACGCTGCTGGCCGAAATCCGCGATCTGCTGAAGGCCAAGGGCTGAAACGAAAACCGGGGCCAAAAGGCCCCGGTCTTTTTATCAGGCGTCCAGGTTCTTCTTGGCGAAGTTATGGTGCGCCTCGATATAGCGCACCGTGCCGGATTTGGAGCGCATCACGATGGAATGCGTCACCGCCCCATGGCCCACACGGCGCACGCCGTTCAGCATCGGGCCGGAGGTCACGCCCGTGGCGGCGAACATCACGTCGCCCTTGGCCATTTCCTCGATGCTGTAGATACGGTTCGGGTCGGTGATGCCCATGGTGCGCGCGCGCTCAATCTGCGCGTCATCCTCGAACAGCAGCTTGCCCTGCATCTGCCCACCGATGCAGCGCAGCGCCGCGGCGGAAAGCACGCCCTCGGGCGCGCCGCCGGAGCCGAGATACATGTCCACGCCCGTATTGGGCTGGCTGGCGGCAATCACGCCCGCCACGTCACCATCGCCGATGAGCATGATACGCGCCCCGGCTTCGCGGATCTTGGCGATCATCTCGGCATGGCGGTCACGGTCCAGCATGCAAACCATCAGCTCCTCAACCTCCAGCCCCTTGGCCAGAGCGAGGTTCCTGAGGTTCTCCTTCACCGGCGCGTCGAGCGAGACCACACCCTCCGGCAGCCCGCCGCCGACGGCGATCTTCTCCATGTAGATATCCGGCGCGTGCAGGAAGTTGCCGCGCTCGGCCAGCGCCACGGTGGCGATGGAGTTCGCCCCGCCCTTGGCGGTGATGGAGGTGCCCTCCAGCGGGTCCACGGCGATATCCATCGCCGGGCCGCCGCAGCCCACTTTCTCGCCGATATAGAGCATCGGCGCCTCGTCCATCTCGCCCTCGCCAATCACCACCGTGCCGTCGATGGCCACGGTGTCGAAGGCCTTGCGCATGGCTTCCACGGCGGCGCCGTCGGCGTCGTTCTTCTTGCCGCGGCCGATCCAGCGCGCGGCGGCGATGGCGGCGGCCTCGGTCACGCGGACCAGCTCCAGCGCCAGGTTGCGGTCGGAAACTTCGCCGAGGCGGCGGGATTCAGGCATGGGATTCGTCCTTACTTGGGTTCGATACGGATCAGCGCCGGGGCTTCCAGCACGGATTCCAGCATGGAGATGCGGGCGAGCGCGGCGTTCACCGCGTCCTCCCTTGTCTCATGGGTCACCAGCACGATGGGCACGGCCTCGCCCGGCTTGCGCCCGTGCTGGAGCATGGATTCAAGCGAGATGCCGTGGTCGCGCAGAATGGCGGTGACATCCGCCAGCACACCCGGCTGGTCCACCACCATCAGGCGGAGGAAATAGGCGCTTGTGAGATGCGCCATCGGCACCACGCGGGCCTCGGCCAGCTTGCTCTGCGCCATGCCCCAGACCGGGATCTGGTTGCCACGGGCGATGTCGATGAGGTCAGCCACCACGGCGGAGGCCGTCGGCCCCTCGCCCGCGCCACGGCCTTGCAGGAACACCGGGCCGGAGAAATCGCCCTCCAGCAGCACGGCGTTGAACACGCCGTCCACAGTGGCGATGGGCTTGCTCACCGGCACCATGGCCGGATGCACGCGGAGCGAAATCCCCGCCTCGGTGCGCTCGGCGATGCCCAGCAGCTTTATGCGATAGCCCAGCTCCTGGGCAAAGACGATGTCCAGCGCGGAGATGCGGCGGATGCCCTCCACATGGAGCGAGGAAAAGTCGATCTTCTGCCCGAACGCCAGCCCCGCCAGGATGGCGAGCTTATGCGCGGCGTCCACGCCGTCGATATCGAAGGAGGGATCGGCCTCGGCGTAGCCCAGACGCTGGGCGTCGGCCAGCACGTCGCCGAAGTCGCGCTTCTCCTCGCGCATGATGGTAAGAATGTAATTGCAGGTGCCGTTGAGGATACCGGCGACGCGGGACACGCGGTTCGCCGCCAGCCCCTCGCGCAGCACCTTGATCACGGGGATGCCACCGGCCACCGCCGCCTCATAAGCCAGCGGCAGGGAGGCATCTTCCGCCGCCTGGGCCAGCGCCGTGCCGTGCAGGGCCAGCAGTGCCTTGTTGGCGGTCACCAGCGGGCGGCCTGCGGCCAGCGCCTTCTCGGCCAGGGCCTTGGCCGGGCCGTCCGACCCGCCGATCAACTCCACCACCACGTCCACATTCTCGTCCCAGGCCAGGGCCAGCGGGTCGTCGTGCCAGATCAGCCCGTCCAGCGAGACCCCACGGTCGCGGTTGCGGTCGCGGGCGGAAACGGCGGTCACGGTGATCGGCCGGCCGGCGCGGGCGGTGATTAGCTCCGCCTGCTGGGCCAGAAGCTTGACCACACCGGCACCAACGGTGCCCAGCCCGGCAATGCCGACGCGCAACGGTTTCATTATTTGCTCTCCAGATCGTCTTCCGCCGGGGCGGCATTATCGGCCGCCAGGAAGGTGCGGATATTCCGCAGCGCCTGACGCAGCCGGTGGGTGTTCTCAACCAGGGCGATACGCACATGGCCGTCGCCATATTCGCCGAAGCCGACGCCCGGCGCCACGGCCACCTTGGCCTTGGCCATCAGCAGCTTGGAGAATTCCAGACTGCCAAGATGTCGGTAACGCTCGGGGATCGGCGCCCAGGCGAACATCGAGCCGTTGGGGGACGGCACATCCCACCCGGCCGCGTGCAGGCCCTTGATCAGCACATCGCGCCGCTCGCGGTAGAGATTGCGCATTTCCTCGACGCAATCCTGCGGGCCATTCAGCGCCGCCGTGGCCGCCACCTGGATCGGCGTGAACGCGCCGTAGTCCAGATAAGACTTCATCCGCGCCAGCGCCTTCACAAGGCGCGGATTGCCCACGCCAAAACCCATGCGCCAGCCGGGCATGGAATAGGTCTTGGACATCGAGGTGAACTCGATGGCGATATCCTTCGCCCCTTCCACCTGCAGCACGGAAGGCGGCGGATTGCCGTCGAAGTAGATCTCCGCATAGGCGATGTCCGAGATGATGAAGATCTCGTTCTTCCTCGCCAGCGCCACCAGCTCCTTGTAGAAATCAAGGTCGGCCATGTAGGCGGTGGGGTTGCTGGGGAAGTTCACGATCAGCGCGGTCGGCTTGGGCACGGAGTGGCGCACCGCTTGGTCGATGGCGCGCAGCATGTCCTCGCCCGGATGCGCCGGGATGGAGCGCACGGACGCTCCCGCGATGATGAAGCCGAACTGGTGGATCGGGTAGGACGGGTTTGGCACCAGAATGGTGTCGCCCGGCGAGGTGATGGCGGCGGCGAGGTTGGCGAGGCCTTCCTTGGAGCCGAGGGTCGCGATCACCTCGGTCTCCGGGTCCAGCTTCACGCCGAACCGGCGCTCGTAATACGCCGCCTGGGCGCGGCGCAGGCCGGGGATGCCACGGCTGGTGGAATAGCGGTGGCTGCGCGGGTCCTGCACGGTTTCCACCAGCTTGGCCACGATGTGCGGCGGGGTGGGGCTGTCCGGGTTGCCCATGCCGAGGTCGATAATATCCTCAGCCGCGGCGCGCGCCTTGGCCTTGGCGGCATTCACCTCGGCGAAGACGTAAGGGGGCAGGCGGCGGATGCGATGAAATTCTTCGGACATTTTCAACTCGGACTCGGGTGGACGATGCAGGCTTAATATACCAATTGCGCGAAGCCGCCAGAACCTGACGCCTGGGCGGCGACGCGGATATCGGCGGACGGCACGCCGTCGGCGGTCAGCGCGTCGGCGATGCGCCGGGCGCGGGAGAGGGCCAGGGGCAGGTTGCCCTCGCCGAACCCAACCACGCGGACCTGCGCTCCGGCGCGCTTGGCGGCGAATGTCTTGAGCAGCTTGGCCTGCTCCGGCGGCAGCAAGGCCGAGCTTGGCCGGAAGGCCACGTCCTGCGGCGGGCCGGGCGGCTTGGGCGCGGGGGCGGGAGCAACCGGCGCGGGCGCCGCGGCGGCAGGCGGCGGGGCGGTGAGGCTCAGCCCCGGCACGCTGGGCACGGGCGGCGCGGCAGCGGGCAGGGTCAGCCCCGCCAGCGCGCCGGGCGAGGGCGCGGAAACGCCCGTATGCGCCTGGGCCGCGATGGCCTCCTGCGCCCCTGCCGGGGTGGCTTGGGTGGCGGCTGGCACATCGGCCAGGTTGGGATACGGCAAGTTTGCTCCGGGAGGGGCTTGCCGGTTCTGCGCAATCGCGCCACCTTCGAAACTGTGATACAGGCCAACCGGCGCAGAACAGCCACAAAGAGAAAACGCCAAGACCACCGAGAATGCCGCTCCGCAACGCCGCCGTAACATCAAACCCGCCTCCAGAATCTGCCGGCTTCTCCGGCCAGAGCCTGTTTGCCTGAGAACTGCCGCCACGGAAAGGATCGTCCAGTATGTCGCAAGCCGAGTCGCCCAAGGAACCCGATATCAAGCTGCCCGATGCCGAGCTGATCGGCCGCTCGATGGCCGATATCGCGGCGCGCAGCCAGCGCATCGTCACCGATTGGCTGAAGCGCCAGGCGAGCGAGGGCGTGGACATGGACCCGCTGAACGTGGGCAACGCCTTCATCGAGATGACCGCCAAACTGCTCTCCAACCCGGGGCATCTGGTCGAGGCGCAGTTCGGCCTGTGGCGGGACTACCTCACTCTTTGGCAGAACACCGCCCGGCGCATCTGGTCCGGCGAGGAACCGGCGCCGGTCATCGCCCATGACCCCAAGGACAAGCGCTTCGCCGACCCGGCCTGGAAGCAGAATGAGGTGTTCGACTTCATCAAGCAGTCCTATCTCCTCTCCGCGCGCTACATCAACGACGTGGTGACCCACGTGGACGGGCTGGAGCCCAAGACCGCGCAGAAGGTGGATTTCTACGCCCGCCAGTTCATCAACGCCCTCAGCCCCAGCAATTTCGCCCTCACCAACCCCGAGGTGCTGCGCAAAACCCGCGAGACCGGCGGCGAGAATCTGGTGAAGGGCCTGAGCAATCTGCTGGCGGACCTGGAGCATGGGCGCGGCAATCTGCGCATCAAGATGACCGATACGGACGCCTTCAAGGTCGGCGAAAACATCGCCGTCTCCGAGGGCAAGGTGATCTACCAGAACGAGTTGATGCAGCTCATCCAGTACAGCCCGGCGACCGAAAACGTGTACGCCCGCCCGGTGCTGATCCTGCCGCCCTGGATCAACAAATTCTACATCCTAGATCTGCGGCCCAAGAACTCCTGGGTGCGCTACCTCGTCTCCCAGGGGCACACGGTGTTCATGGTGAGCTGGGTCAACCCGGATGAGAACCTCGCCTCGAAGAATTTCGACGACTACATGGTCGAGGGCGTGTTCGCCGCGCTGGAGGCCATCGAGAAGGCGACCGGCCAGCGCGAGGTGAATGCCATCGGCTACTGCCTGGGCGGCACGCTGCTGGCCTCCACGTTGGGCTACATGGCGGCCAAAGGCGATGACCGCATCAAATCCGCCACCTTCTTCGTCACGCTCACGGATTTCACCGATTCCGGGGAGCTGGGCGTGTTCATCGATGAGGAACAGCTGAGCGCGCTGGAGGAGAGGATGCACCGGCGCGGCTTCCTCGAAGGCACGGACATGGCCACCACCTTCAACATGCTCCGCGCCAACGACCTCATCTGGAGCTTCGTCGTCAACAACTACCTGCTGGGCCAGGAGCCCTTCCCGTTCGACCTGCTGTACTGGAACTCGGACGCCACGCGCATGCCGCCCGCCATGCACAGCTTCTACCTGCGCAACATGTACCAGAAGAACCTGCTGGCCCAGCCAGGCGGGATCACGATGAAGGGCGTGCCCATCGACCTGCGCCAGGTGAAAATCCCCTGCTACTTCCTCTCCTGCCGCGAGGACCATATCGCCCCCTGGACCAGCACCTATAAGGGCGCGAAGAATTTCGGCGGGCCGGTGCGCTTCGTGCTCGCGGCTTCAGGGCATATCGCCGGGGTGATCAACCCGCCTGGCGGTAAGTACAACCATTTCATCAACACCGAGATGCCGGAAACCCCCGAGCAATGGTTCGAGGGCGCGACCGAGGTGGCGGGCTCCTGGTGGCTGGACTGGCAGCGCTGGGCCACGGGCTTCGACGCCACGCAGGTTCCCGCCCGCATCCCCGGCAAGGCGCGGGGGATCAAGATGATCGAAGACGCGCCTGGATCTTATGTAAAGGTAAGAATCTAACTCTTGGCGCCATCGGGCGTTCAGGCTTAATCCTCCTCGCTTTCTGGTTGAGTTTGTACGCTCGGAGTTTCGTCATGCACGGCTTTCATACCCTCACCCCGGCCCAGCATGCGGGCTGAGCGCCCGCGCCAGATCGCGCTGGCGGCGGCACTGCTGGTGCCGCTGGGGCTGCTGCATGCCTTCGTGCTGGCGGAAATCGGCATCGGCGCGGTCGATGTGCTCTTCCTCGCCGAATGCGCCCGGCGGCGGGACTTCGCCTGGATGCGCCAAGGCTGGGTGGTACTGGCCCTGCTCTGGTGGGGCTGGCTGCTGCTGTGCTCCACGCCGCTGCCGCTCGCCGGGTTCGGCGTGGCGGGCTGGGGCAATGGGTTTGTGCAGGCTTTCGTCATCATCCGCCTGCTGCTGTTCACCGCCGCGCTGCAAAACTGGGTGCTGACCACACAAGGCGCCCAGCGCGCCGCCTGGTGGGCGCTGGCGCTCTGCGCGGCGTGGATCGGGCTGGAGAGCTGGCAGCAATATCTCACCGGGCGGAATATCTTCGGCGACCCGCGCTGGGCCGACGGCGCGCTCACCGGCCCGTTCTGGAAGCCCCGCGCCGGGGCGCTCTACATGCATCTGCTCTACCCCGCCTTGCTGCCGCCGGTGTTGGCCCTGCTCACCCGCCCCGGCCGCGCCGCGCGGCTGGGCGGCTTGGCCCTGGCGGTTTTGGGCGTGCTCACTTCGGTGCTCATCGGCCAGCGCATGGGGGTGGCGCTCACCGGCTTCGGCCTTGCCGTGGCGGCACTGTTCGTGCGGCAGTTGCGCGGCATCGCCATAGCCACCTTCGCCGTGGCGGCGCTGGCGGTGGCGCTCACGCCGGTCATCTCGCCGCCCACCTACGCCAAGCTGGTGCAGGAGACGGCGAAGAATCTCGACCACTTCCTGCTCAGCCCCTACGGCGAACTCTACACCCGCGCGGCCGCGATGACCCTGCAATCGCCCTGGCATGGCTGGGGCTATAACGGTTTCCGGACGGCCTGCTCCCTGCCGCGCTTCGATGGCGGCTTCCCCTCCCTCGGCATTGCGCCCACCCAGCTTGGGCTGGGGGCGTGCAACCTGCACCCGCATAACTACTACATGCAGGCCCTCACCGATTCCGGCTTCCCCGGCCTGCTGCTCTTCGTGGCCATGGCCCTGAGCTGGCTGCGCGCTTTGGGCACGGGTCTGTGGCATCAGCCGGAGCCGCTGCGCCTCGGGCTGTTCATCGCCGTGCTCACCTATCTCTGGCCCATCGGCTCCACCGACGCTTTTCCCACCCTCTACATGCTGGGCTGGCTGTTCCTGCTGCTCGGCTTCGGTCTGGCGCTGGCGCCGGGCAGGACGCGGCATGGCTGAACCGCTCCGCACCGCCATCGTCCTGCCACGGGGCGAGACCTTCTCGCCGGAAGCGGCAGGCGCCATCGCCATGGTGGCACGGCGCTTCGCCCTGGCAGTGCCGGGCAGCGTGGTGCTTGGCCAGGGCGGGAGCAACCGCTTTCCGGGCATACCATTCATCGAGGCGCGCGAGGCGTGGGCCATCATCCGGGCCTTGGCAACGCTGCGCCCGCAGGTCATCGACGTCCACCAGCGCCCCCGGCTGGCGCTGGCCCTCACCTATCTGTTCCCCCAGGCGCGGGTGCAGCTGTTCCTGCACAACGACCCGTTGACCATGCGCGGCCTGAAATCCGCCGCCGCCCGCGCCCTTGCCCTGGAGCGCATGCATCGCGTGGTCTGCGTTTCGGCCCATTTGCGGGACCGCTACGCCACCGGGCTGCGCCAGACACCGGAATTCCTGCACAACCCGCTCACCCTGTCCGAACTGCCGCCCCCCTGCCCCAAGGAGCAACTGATCCTGTTCGTGGGGCGGGTCGTCGAGACCAAGGCGCCGGATGTCTTCATCGCCGCGTGCGCGGCCGCCTTGCCCCAGCTCCCAGGCTGGTCGGCCCGGATGATCGGCGGCGACCGCTTCGGCCCCGACAGCCCGGAAACCTGCTTCGTTGCCGCCATGCGCGCGGCAGCGGCGGTGGCAGGGGTGGAGTTCCGGGGCGTCCGCTCACACCACGAGGTGCTGGAGACCATGGCGCGCGCCGCCATCGTGGTGGTGCCGAGCCGGTGGGCGGAACCCTTTGGCCTCACGGCATTAGAGGCGCTGGCCAGTGGCGCCGCGCTGATCAGCACCGGCCAGGGCGGCCTGTGCGAGGTCTCGGGCGAGGCGGCGCTCTATGTCCCACCCAACGATCCCGCGGCCCTGACCAACGCGATCCTGCATCTGGCACGCGATGACGCCGCCCGCGCGGCGCTGAGCGAAGCCGGGCGGGCGAGAGCGAGCGGTTTCGACACGCCATTGCTCGCCGCCCAGCTCCAGGCCTTGCGGGGCGAGGCGGGATCGCTAAATCCTGTCTCCAAATAGTTCCAATGGATAACTCAATGCCCGATCTGATTCCCGTCACCGTCCTCACCGGCTATCTTGGCGCCGGCAAGACCACCCTGCTCAACCACCTGCTCACCGGCACCCACGGCAAGAAATACGCCGTGGTGATCAACGAGTTCGGCGAGCTGGGGGTGGATAACGACCTCGTGGTGGATTCCGACGAGGAAGTGTTCGAGATGAACAATGGTTGCATCTGCTGCACGGTGCGCGGCGACCTCATCCGCATCATCAGCGGGTTGATGAAGCGCGCCGGCAAGCTGGATGGCATCATCGTGGAGACCACCGGCCTCGCCAACCCGGCCCCGGTGGCGCAGACTTTCTTCGTGGACGAGGACGTGAAGGCCAAGACGCGTCTGGACGCCATCGTGACCTTGGTGGACGCCAAGCACTTCCTCACCCGGCTGGAAGACTCCCCCGAAGCCGCCGATCAGGTCGCCTTCGCGGATGTGATCGTGCTGAACAAGCTCGACCTCGCCACGCCCGAGGAGGTCGCGGCGGTGGAGGCGAAGATCAAGTCGATCAACCCCTACGCCGTCATCCACAAGGCCACGCGCGGCGACATCCCCGCCGACCAGCTGCTGGGCCTGAACGCCTTCGACCTCAAGCGCGTGCTGGAGAACGTGCCGGACTTCCTGGAGGAAGACTCCCACACCCATAACGAGCACCTGACCAGCATCAGCCTCTCCACGGACAAAGAACTGGCCGCCGAGAAGTTCAACGCCTGGATCGGGCATATCCTGCAAACCCAGGGCCAGAACATCCTGCGCACCAAGGGCATCCTGGCTTACAAAGGCGAGGACAAGCGCTTCGGCTTCCAGGCCGTGCACATGATCGCCGATGGCGATTTCCTCGCCCCTTGGAAGGACGGCGAGAAGCGCGTCAGCCGCATCGTGTTCATCGGGCGCGACCTCAACCGCCCGCAACTGCGGCGCGGGTTTGAGAGCTGCGCGGCTTAAGGGCCAAAAGCAATGTGGGGGCTTTTTGGAAAAAGCCCCCACACCCGCAAAAACTTCTATTCGTTTCCGCCTAGACTGGCGGCAGCGCTTGGCGGACACCAAGCGGCGTCAGTGCCAGCAAGCCCTCACGCGCCTTATGCCAAAAGGCCGAGAGCATCAGCAGCGCCATGCCCGCCACCAGCGCGGTGTAGGACAGATCCGAGCCGATAACGCCCGAGTGCTTCAGCACGAAGGACAGCGCGTAGATCACATAGCCCAGCGCCGAGACCAGCAGCGCGCGCCTGTCCACCAGCAGCGCCACCACGCCCAGCGCCAGATACACGCCAATCGCCACGATCGCGCCGCCGCCGCCAGCGCCGCCATTCAGCAGCCCGAGCATGTGGAACAGCGGATGCACGATCAGCGGTGCTGCCAGCAGATGCAGCCAGAAGGCGACATCGGTGCGCCGCGTGGTGCGGGCGAGGTCCGAGATATCCCAGCGCAGCCCCAGGGCGAACACGCCCAGCCCGGAGCCCAGCAACAGCCAGGACCAGAACGGCCGCAGGCTCGGCACCAGCCCCATCAGCATGGCCATGCCGAAGAAGATGATGCCCCCCGCCCCGGCAGCAGGCGTAATGGGCACATGAAAGCGCCGCCAATGCAGGTAGGCCGCCGCCCCGATCAGCGCCGGACAGAGCAGCAGCGTGCCCGAGACCGCCCCCGGCACGAAATTCCCCGCCGCCAGCGCGAGCCCGGTGCCGAAATTCAGGCCGATCATCCAGATCAGGCTGGAGCTGACGCCAACCGTGTAGAACACCAGGAGCAAAATACTCGGCAGCGCCATGCGCCGCTTGCGGGTGAAATACTCCGCTAGCCCCCAGCTCGCCGCCGCCACGCACAGGCCGGACGCCCCCGTGGGTGCCGCCAAAAAGCCCAGCGCCACCAGCACCAGCACCAGCGCGATACTGACGAAAATATCATTAAACCCGGTCAGCAGGCGGACATATTCCTCGTCCACCGCCGGAGCGGTCTTCTGCGCCGCGATGAAGGCGCGGAACTTCGCCGCCTCCTCCGCATTCAACTTGCCCGCGGCCACAGCCGCGTCGAGATCCGATTCACTATACATACCAACTATTTCCCCAGTCTTTGCGGTGGCTTTATGGCGCGGCCCAACAAAAAAGCCCCGGGGTTTCCCCCGGGGCCTCTTTCGTTTGGCTGAAGGGCCTGGATTAGAAATCCATGCCGCCCATGCCACCCATGCCGCCCATGTCGGGGGCGCCCATGGCAGCCTTCTTCTCCGGCTTCTCGGTCACACCAGCCTCGGTGGTGATGATCAGAGAGGCCACGGAAGCGGCGTCCTGCAGGGCGGTGCGCACGACCTTCGCCGGGTCGATGATGCCAGCCTGGACCATGTCCTTGAACTCGCCGGACTGGGCATCGAAGCCGAAGGTGTAGGTGCCGTTGTCGAGCACCTTGCCCGCGATCACGGCGCCGTCTTCACCGGCGTTCTCGGAGATCTGGCGCAGCGGCACCTGGATGGCGCGGCGGATGATCTCGATACCGGTCTGCTGGTCGTTGTTCTCGGCCTTCAGGTTGGCCAGGATCAGTGAGGCGCGGGCCAGGGCGACACCGCCACCCGGCACAATGCCTTCCTCAACGGCGGCGCGGGTCGCGTGCAGCGCGTCGTCCACGCGGTCCTTGCGCTCCTTCACCTCAACCTCGGAAGCCCCGCCAACGCGGATCACGGCAACACCGCCAGCCAGCTTGGCCAGACGCTCCTGCAGCTTCTCACGGTCGTAGTCGGAGGTGGTCTCCTCGATCTGCGCGCGGATCTGGTTGACGCGGCCCTTGATGTCGTCGGCGGCGCCCACACCCTCGATGATCGTGGTGTTTTCCTTCTCGATGAGCACGCGCTTCGCACGGCCCAGCATCGGCAGGGTCACGGTGTCGAGCTTGATGCCCAGATCCTCGGAGATGACCTGACCACCGGTGAGGATGGCGATGTCTTCCAGCATGGCCTTGCGGCGGTCGCCGAAGCCCGGAGCCTTCACGGCGGCGATCTTCAGGCCGCCACGCAGCTTGTTCACAACCAGGGTCGCCAGGGCCTCGCCCTCAACGTCCTCGGCGATGATCAGCAGCGGCTTGCCGGTCTGCACCACGGCTTCCAGCAGCGGCAGCAGCGGCTGCAGCTGGGAGAGCTTCTTCTCGAAGATCAGGATGTACGGGCTGTCGAGGTCCGCAACCATCTTCTCCGGGTTGGTGATGAAGTACGGGGAGACGTAGCCGCGGTCGAACTGCATGCCCTCGACCACGTTCAGCTCGGTCTGGATGCCCTTGGCTTCCTCAACCGTGATCACGCCCTCGTTGCCAACCTTGCCCATGGCTTCGGAGATCATCGCGCCGATCTCGGACTCGCCATTGGCGGAGATGGTGCCAACCTGGGCGGTCTCGGCCGGGGTGGTGATCTTCTTGGCGCGGCCCTTCAGCTCCTCGACAACGGCCTGCACGGCCTTGTCGATGCCGCGGCGCAGGTCCATCGGGTTCAGGCCAGCAGCAACGGCCTTCACGCCCTCGCGCACGATGGCCTGGGCCAGCACGGTCGCGGTGGTGGTGCCGTCACCGGCCAGGTCGTTGGTCTTGGAAGCGACTTCGCGGATCAGCTGCGCGCCCAGGTTCTCGAACTTGTCGGACAGCTCGATTTCCTTGGCGACGGACACGCCGTCCTTGGTGATGCGCGGCGCGCCGAAGGACTTCTCGATGACGACGTTACGGCCCTTCGGGCCCAGGGTCACCTTGACGGCGTTGGCGAGGGTGTCGACGCCGCGCAGCATGCGGTCGCGGGCGTCAGAGCCGAAGCGGACTTCTTTAGCAGCCATGTGTGTAGCTCCTTAAAATGATGTTTGAGCGGCCCGATTCAGACTTCGCGGCTAAAGCCGCTCCGTCATCGGGGCGCGGCAATTAGGCGGCGATGATGCCGAGAATGTCGGATTCCTTCATGATCAGCAGGTCTTCGCCGCCGATCTTGACCTCGGTGCCGGACCACTTGCCGAACAGCACGCGGTCGCCAGCCTTCACATCCAGGGCCACCAGGGCGCCGGCTTCGTTGCGAGCACCGGGGCCAGCAGCGACAACTTCACCTTCCTGCGGCTTTTCCTTGGCGGTGTCGGGGATGATGATGCCGCCCGCGGTCTTTTCCTCGGCGGTGATGCGGCGGACGACGACGCGGTCGTGCAGGGGGCGGAAATTCGCCATGATGATCGCTCCTAAACGTTACAGTCTTAAAAGCTTTCCAGCCTGTCCGGCCCGGCACGCGGCACCGCGGCTGTTAGCACTCCCATGGCGGGAGTGCCACGGGTGTAGCGGCGGCGGAGCGTGAAGTCAAGAAAACGCAGCACTCCCCGGGGCCGAGTGCCAAGTTGCTGGAATCCCTCATTTATATCTTGCTTTTGCCGCCGCGTTTGATGGCAATCTGATGAAACCCCGGGGCCGGACCGTTCTTGTAGAAGGAGGAGCCCAGCATGAATCTAGCCTTGCAAATGCGCGACTACCGCCTGACCACGGCGGAGATCCTCTACCATATGCCGGACCATCCGGGCCTGCTGCAGACCTATATCTGGCAGGAGCTGGACCTCGCGCCGAAATTCCCAGCGCTGCATAAGTTCCTGGATTTCTGGGAGCACAACCTGGACGGCAAGCTCCATTCCGTGCGCGTCGGCGCGGCGGACATCATCACTCCGGCGCAATGGAAAGCAGGCACGCTGTACACGCTCAACTGAGAGACTGCGCCGGGTCAATCCACCCGGCGCTTGTATTTCGGCTTGGGCCGCTCGGCCGCCAACCCTCCATGCAGGGCGGAGCCGCGGCCCGAGAGGGACGGGTTGGTCATGAAATAGTCATGCGCCGAGGCCGGCGGATCGCCGGGCTGCACGCGATGCCAAGTGCCGTCGGGGTGCAGCACGGAGCTTTGCGCGTCGTCACGCAGGTTCACGACCATGATCTGGTCGAGGATCTGCGCATGCACCGTGGGGTTATGGATGGGCACGAAGGTCTCCACCCGGTAATCCATGTTGCGCCCCATCCAGTCGGCGCTGGAGATGAACACCTTGTTCTCGCGCGAGGGCAGTGGATGCCCATCGGCAAACACGCAGACGCGCGCATGCTCCAGGAAGCGCCCAACGATGGACTTCACCCGGATATGCTCGGAAAGCCCCGGCACGCCCGGGCGCAGGCAGCAAATGCCGCGCACCACGATGGAAACAGGCACGCCCGCGCGAGAGGCCTCGTAAAGATGGTCGATCAGCTTGTCATCGACCAGCGAGTTCATCTTCAGCCATATGCCCGAGGGCTTGCCATGCTTGGCGTTGGCGATCTCGGTGTCGATCAGCGTGCCGATGGTCTTGCGCGTGGTCAGCGGCGAGAAGGCGAGCTGCTCCATCGCCTCCGGCCGGGCATAGCCGGTCATGTAGTTGAACAGCCGCGCCGCATCGCGCGTCAGCGCCGGGTCGCAAGTGAAGAAGCTGAGATCGGTATAGATGCGCGCTGTAATCGGATGGTAGTTGCCGGTGCCGAAATGCACATAGGCGCGCAGGGCGCTGGCCTCGCGGCGGACCACGTAGCTCACCTTGGCATGGGTCTTGAGCCCCACGAAACCATAGACCACCTGCACGCCAGCGGCTTCCAGCGCACGGGCGAGGCGGATATTGGCCTCCTCGTCGAAGCGCGCGCGCAACTCCACCATGGCGGTGACGGATTTGCCCGCCTCGGCCGCCTCGATCAGCGCCCCCACGATGGGTGAGTCGCGGCTGGTGCGGTAGAGCGTCTGCTTAATCGCCACCACCGCCGGGTCCATGGCCGCTTGACGCAGGAACTGCACCACCACGTCGAAGCTCTCGAACGGGTGGTGGACCAGAATGTCCTTGGCGCGGATGGCGGCGAAGCAATCCCCCGCGAAGTCGCGGATGCGCTCGGGGAAGCGCGGGGTGTAGGGGGTGAACAGCAAATCCGGCCGGTCATCGACGATCAGCTGCTTCACATCCACCAGCCCGACAAAACCGCTCTCGCTGAACACCTCGTCCACCGGGGCCTCGATCGCGTCGATCACCAGCTCGCGCAGATCCGCCGGCATGTCCGCCTGGATGGTGAGCTGGATGGCCACACCACGGCGACGGCGCTTCAGCGCGGTCTCGTAGGAGCGGACGAGGTCTTCCGCCTCTTCCTCGAACTCCACATCGGTATCGCGGATCACACGGAACAGGCCCGAGCCCTCCACGGTGAAACCGGGGAACAGGCGGCCCATGTTCATCGCCACCAACTCTTCGAGCATGATGAAGCGGATCGGCCCCGCACCCGCGGGCAGGCGCACGAAACGCTCGATCTGGCTGGGCAGCGGGATCAGCGCGGACATCTGGCCCTTGTCGTCATCGCGCGAGAGGGTGAGCGCCATCACCAGCCCCATATTGGGGATGAACGGGAAGGGATGTGCCGGGTCCACCGCCAGCGGGGTGAGCACCGGGAACACACGCTCCATAAAATAGGAATCGAGGAAGGTGGCATCGTCCGAGGTCAGCTCGGCGGCGGTGCATACCACCAGCCCGGCCTGGGCCAGCAGCCCTCGCAGCTCGGCATAGGCCGCCTGCTGTGCGCCGATCAGCTCGCGCGCATGGGTGTTTATGGCATGAAGCTGCTGCGCCGGGCTCAGCCCATCGGCCGAGCGCTCCAGCACGCCCGCGCGTTCCTGGCCGATGAGTCCAGCCACGCGCACGGAGTAGAATTCATCGAGGTTGGAGGCGCTGATGGAGACGAAGCGCAGCCGCTCCAGCAGCGGATGGCGGGGGTTGCAAGCCTCGCCGACCACGCGGAAATTGAAATCCAGCCAGGAAAGTTCGCGGTTGATGAAGCGGGCCGGGTCATCCAGGCCGATATGCGGCACTTCCGCCGAATGAATCTGGTCCATGCCGTGCTCCTTAGCAGTAACGCAGTCTGCCCTGCGTGACGAGTTTGCAACAGTTACTCGTCTTCGGCCAAGCCCTCCAGTATCTCCATGACCAGCACACGGGTGATGCGCGCTCCCTTGTCCAGCGCCGCGCGGTCAAGCCTGGCCACGGCTTCGCGGTAATAGGCCGGGGCGCGGGGCAGATAGAGTAACAATAAATTACGCACCGGCACGCTGAGTTGGAGCTGGCGCGCAGCACAGAGCCGGCTCAGCAGCATTTCCAGCAGTTCGTCCTCGGGCGGCATGATCTCCACGCTCTGCGCGGCGCGCAACCGGCTGGTGAGGTCGGCCAGCTTGTAGGACATGCGCATCGGCGGCAGGCGCGAGGCCATCAGCACCGGAAACCCCGCCTCGGCGGCGGCGTTGAGCAGGTGCAGCAGCGCGCGCGGCTCCGGCACCAGCTCGGCATCGTCCACCGCCACCGGCCCGGTGGGGCGGATCAGCCCTTGCAGCCGCGCTCCCTCCACGATGGTCGCGCCATTCGCCTTGGCCCAGAGATGCAGCAGATGCGTCTTGCCGCAGCCCGCCTCGCCCCAGAGTACAAGGCGGCCATTGCTCCAGGCGTCCGGGCGGGCGAGCCATTCCCGCGCCTGGGCGTTGGAAGGGGCCGGGCAGAAATCCTCGGGAGCGAAATCCTGCTCCTCAACAAACGGCAGCGATAATTGCTTCATGCGGCCCAGCTCACTCCGGCGCGGGGTCGAGGTAGAGCGGCGATTGCAGGTAGCGCCGCAGCCAGAAGCGCGTGAGCGCGCCCAGCGTGGCGGTCACCGGCACCGCCAGCATGATGCCGAGGAACCCGAACACCGCCCCGCCCGCGAACAGCGAGAAGATCACCCACACGGCGGGCAGGCCGAGGCGGTCGCCCAGAAAGCGCGGCTGGATGACGTAGTCGTTGAACGCCTGCCCGCAGCCGAACACGATGAGCACCATGAGAATGCCGTGCCAGCCCGGATTCTGGTTGAGCGAGATGAGGATGGCGGTAATGCCCCCCAGCAGCGTGCCAACATAGGGGATAAAGGAAAGCAGCCCCGCCGCGAGGCCGACGATCAGCCCGAAATCCAGCCCCACCAGCGTCAGCCCCAGGGCATAGACCAGCGCCAGCACGAGGCAGCAGATCGCCTGCCCGCGAATCCAGGCGGCCAGCACGCGGTTCACCTCCATCGCCTGGGCGCGGATCACCGCCTCATACGGGCGCGGCAGCCAGTTATCCACATGGCGGATGATCGAGGGCCAGTCGCGCAGTAGGTAAAAGGTGACGATGGGGGTGACGATCAGCAGCGTCAGCACGTTCACCACGGCAAATCCGCTGCCGATGATGTTCGTCACCGCCGTTCCAGCGAAGGAGACAATCGCCCCGGCCTGATTGGCGGCAATGTCACGCAGCTTGGCGCTCACCTGCCCAGGCCCGAGCCGCTCCTGCAAATCGTTGATCAGATGCCCGAAATCCTTCTGCGCCGTACCGATATAGCCGGGCAGGCTCTGCGCCAGCGCCGCCGCCTGATCGGCGATGACGGGGTAAAGCTGCAGGATGAACAATACCACGAGGATGCCAAGCGCAAACAGCAGCACCAGCGTGCCAAGCCAGCGCCGCACGCCCAACTGCTCCAGGCGGCTCACCGCCGGATCGAGGAAATAGGCCAGCCCCGCCGCCACCACGAAGGGCAGCAGAATCGGCGAGAACAGATGGAAGAACAGCCACAGCCCGACCAGAAACGCCCCCAGCAGCCCCAGGCGCTGCCAGTGCACACGGGTGGCGCGGCGCCTATCTACGCCAAATTCGCTCATTGCCGTGCCTTCGGCGATTGCACGGGGCAACCGCCTGTGATGAAACGCGACGGTGTTTGAGGACAGAGCAACGCCATGACTCATGGCTTAGCGCATCGGGGGCTTATATGACTAGCGTGACATACCGGGATGCCGGGGTTGATATCGAGGCAGGGGATGCGCTCGTCGAGGCGATCAAGCCGCTGGCCAAGGCCACGACCCGCGCCGGAGTCATGGGCGGCCTGGGCGGCTTCGGCGCGCTGTTCGACCTGAAAGCGGCGGGCTTCACCGACCCCGTGCTGGTCTCCACCACCGATGGCGTCGGCACCAAGCTGAAGATCGCCATCGAGACCGGCATTCACGACTATGTCGGCATCGACCTCGTGGCCATGTGCGTCAACGACCTCGTGGTGCAGGGCGCGGCCCCGCTGTTCTTCCTGGATTACTTCGCCACCGGCGCGCTGGATGTGGATGCCGCCAAGCGGATCATCGCGGGCATCGCCGAGGGCTGCAAACAGGCCGATTGCGCCCTGGTGGGCGGCGAGACCGCCGAAATGCCCGGCATGTACGCGCATGGCGATTACGACCTCGCCGGGTTCTCGGTGGGTGCGGCGGAGCGCAACAACCTGCTGCCCGCCAATGTCCGCCCTGGCGACGCCATCCTGGCCCTGCCCTCCTCCGGCGTGCATTCCAACGGCTTCTCTTTGGTCCGCCGCATCTTCGCCGATGCCGGGCTCTCCTGGGACTCCGAGATCCTGGGCGGCAAGCGCGCCGCCGATGTGCTGATGACGCCGACGCGCATCTATGTCCGCCCGATGCTGGCCCTGCACAAGGCCGGGCTGCTCAAGGGGGCGGCGCACATCACCGGCGGCGGCCTGCCCGGCAATTTGCCGCGCGCCCTGCCCGAAGGCACCGGCGCCGCCCTCACCGGCCCCTGGGCGATGCCGGAAATCTTCCCCTTCCTGGCGAAGACCGCGAATGTCGCGCCCGAGGAAATGCTCCGCGTGTTCAACTGCGGCGTGGGCATGACGCTGATCGTCTCCGACGCCGAAGCCGCCACCAAGGTGCTGCGCGAGGCGGGCGAGCAGCCCTTCCTGCTCGGCCATGTGTCGGATAAGCCGGGCATCGTCATCGAGGGCACGGAAAAACTCTTCGCATGAGCAAACCCCGCGTCGGCGTACTCATCTCGGGCCGCGGCTCCAACATGGAGGCGCTGATCAAGGCGGCGAAAGCCCCGGATTTCCCGGCCGAGATCGTACTCGTGCTCTCCAACAAGCCCGAGGCGGCGGGGCTGGAGATTGCCCGCGCCCTCGGCGTGGCGGCGGAAGCCGTGCCCGCCAAGCCCTTCGGCAAGGACCGCGAGGCCCATGAGCGCGCGCTGGACGCCAAGCTGCAAGAGGCGGGCGTCGAGATCGTCTGCCTCGCCGGCTATATGCGGTTGCTCACCCCGTATCTGGTCAACCGCTGGGCCGGGCGGATGCTCAACATCCACCCCAGCCTGCTCCCCGAGTTCCCGGGGCTGGACACCCATGCCCGCGCCATTGAGGCCGGGGCGGCGAAGCATGGCTGCACCGTGCATCTGGTGACGGAAGGCATGGACGAAGGCCCCGTGGTGGCCCAGGCCGAAGTGCCCGTGCTGCCCAACGACACCGAGGACGCCCTGGCCGCCCGCGTGCTGGCGCAGGAGCACATCATCTACCCGCGTGCCCTGGCCGAGCTTGCCCGTAAAATCCGCTTGCCTCAGGCGGCGTCACACTCCTAAATCCGGACAAACGGGCCGCAAGGCCCGCCGGAATTGGGGAGAATACAAATGGCAATACAACCCGCACCGGAAACCCCGGTGGATTTCGATACACCTTCGAAGAAAGGCTGGGAATTCTTTACCAAATTCCTGACCGTGAACGTCGCCCTCTGCATCGCGGCGCTGTTGCTCATCGGCCTGCTCACGGTGTGGCGCTAACCCTCCACAATCACCTGCCGCAGCAGCCTGCGCTTTGTGTCGGTGAAGCCCATCTTGCAATACAGGCTGTAGGCGCGCTCGTTCGGCGCCTCCACCTCCAGCAATAGCGTGCGGATGCCCGCCTCCCGTGCCGCCTCTATCGCCAGGGCCACACCCTGCCGCCCAAGCCCGCGCCCGCGCAGCGCGGGGAGCAGGTAAATATCGTCGATGAACCCGTCAGTGCCGCCATTCTCCACGCTGTAACCCAGCGTGAGGATAAAGAACCCGGCAGGCGCGCCGTCCAGCTCCAATATATAGGCGGGCGCCAAGGCCTCCCCGGCGGCAACATGCGCGAGCGTCGCCTCTCCCGCCTCATCCAACGGCGAGCCGTCCTCGATATGGAAATCCCGGGACATTTGCAGCAGCAGTTCCGCGTCCTCGGGGCGGGCGCGGCGGACGGTCAGGCTCATCGCAGCGCCACCATGGCGGCGCGCTCCTCGGCAGCGTCGAGCACAGCCTCCGCCGTGCCGCGCATGATGAAGCGCAATATCCCACGCGGCGCGCGCGGGCGCAGCCAGACCGGCTTCGCCGTCTCCCCGCCAAGCTCCTTCACCACCTGATCGACATCCGCAAAGCCATCCACCAGCCCGAGCCCAAGGGCCTGGCTGCCCAGCATGTAGCCGCCGTCGAAAACCTTGCTGTCGTCATCGGTCAGGCGCTCGCCCCGGCGCTCGCGCACCCAGTCCTTGAACATGCCGTGCGCCTCGTCGAGCAACTCACGGGTGAAAGTCTCATCCTCCGGCTTCAGCGGCGCGAACATGTCGTTGCGGCGCTTATTCTCACCCGCGGTAAAAACACGGCGCTCGATGCCATGCCGGGCGATGAACTTGTCCAGCCCAAACCCGCCCGTGACAACACCGATAGACCCCACGATGGACAGCCGGTTGGCAAGGATACGGTCCGCCGCACAAGCCAGCCAATACCCGCCCGAGGCGCCGACATCGCCAATCACTGCCGTCACCGCGACGCCGGTTTCCTCCGCCCGGCGGCGGATAAGCTGGCCAATCAAATCCGACTGCGCGGCCGAGCCGCCCGGGCTCTCGATGGCAAGCACCAGATTGCCGCTCTTCTTCGCCAAATCGAAACCGCGCTCGATGGCATCCGTATAGGCATCGAGGCTGATCATCCCTGGCCGTGCGGCGATCATTCCGCGAAAGGCGATGACCGGGATCTTGGGACGCATGAAGGGCAGTTTCATGCCCTTCAGCTTAGTCTAGTCGGACGCGGACGCAAATTTCTCCTGCCGCTCCCGCTCGAACATATAGTCCCGCGTCAGCGGCACCGCCTCCTGGTCGCGCATGAGCTGGATCTGGAAGTTCATGTGGTCCGCAAGGCTGAAGCTGACTTCCGAACCCGAAAGATAGAACTCGAACATACGGCAGAAGCGCTCGTCGTAGAGCGAGGCGATGGCATCCCGGTTGGCGGAGAAACGCCGGCGCCAATGCGCCAATGTCTTGGCATAATGCAGGCGCAGGATCTCGATGTCGCCAATGACGAGCCCTGATTTCTCCACCGGCCCCAGCACCTCGGACAATGCCGGGGAGTACCCACCAGGGAAGATGTACTTGGCGATCCAGGGGTTGGTCGCCCCCGGTCCCTCGAACCGCCCGATGGAATGCAGCAGCGCCACGCCATCCGGCTTCAGGCAGCGTTTGATGGTGGCGAAAAAGGCCGGGAAATTCGGCACCCCGACATGCTCGAACATGCCCACGGAGACGATGCGGTCGAACTGCCGGTCCATCGCCCGGTAATCCATCAGCTCGAAGCTTACCCGGTCGGCCAGCCCCGCCTCGGTCGCACGGGCACGGGCAGCGGCAAGTTGCTCCTCGGAAAGCGTGATACCCGTGACTCGCGCGCCGTAATCCCTGGCCAGCGTCAGGGCCGTGCCCCCCCAGCCGCAGCCGATGTCCAGCACCTCGAGGTCCGGCCTGTCCAGCAGCAGCTTGGCCGCGATATGCCGCTTCTTCGCCGCCTGGGCTTCCTCCAGCGCCTCATCCCCGCGCGGGAAATAGGCGCAGGAGTATTGCCGGTCGCGGTCCAGGAACAGGGAATACAGCCGCCCATTGAGGTCGTAATGATGCGCGACATTATGCTTGGACTGGCTTGCCCCGTTGGCCTGCAACAGCGGACGCAGCAGCCGGCCCAGCCTGGCGTTGAACGCCAGGCTGGGCAGATTGAAGTCCCGCAGGTTGTCCATCATCACGCAGAGCACGTCATGGATGGTGCCGTTCACCGGAACCATCCCCTCATCCATGTAGGCTTCACCCAGGCCCAGCCCGGGGTTGAGCACCAACGCCCTTAGCGTCTGCTCGTTCTTTATATGGATCCCGGCGCGGAACCCTTCACCGTCGCCATATTCGCTGCGCGTGCCACCGGGCCAGACGACCAGGAACGCCCCTCGGCGCACCAGCCTGGCGAGCATGCGATCCAGAAGCTTTTGCCATAGCCAGATCACGTCTCTACTCTCCTTTTTTGGGAGAACATCAGCGATACTGACCATAACACAAAAAATGTGCCCGCAAAGAAAAACGTCCTCCACCTGGGGGTGAAGGACGCTTTTTATTGCCGTATGAACAGGTTTTAAGCCAAGGCTTAGCCTTCGGCTTCTTCTTCCTGGCCAAAGAGCGGGCCGAGTTCCGGCTTCTCGTCGGCTTCCTGGGCGATCACCTCGCCACGGGCCTGCTTCTCCGCCTCTTCCACGGAGCGGGCGGCGTTCACCTTGATGTCGATGATCACTTCCGGGTGCAGCTCAACGCGCACGGAGGAAATGCCCAGCGACTTGATCGGGTGGACCAGCAGCACCTGGTTGCGGCTGATGGACAGGCCAGCAGCGGTCGCGGCATCGGAGATGTCGCGGCTGGAGACGGAACCATACAGCGCGCCAGCTTCGGAGGCCTGGCGGATCAGGGTGACGGTCAGGCCCGCCACGCGCTCAGCCACGCGCTCCGCCTCTTCGCGGCGCTTGAGGTTCTGGGCCTCGAGCTGGGCGCGCTCGCGCTCAAAGCGCTCCTTGTTCGCCTTGGTGGCGCGCACGGCCTTGGCCTGGGGCAGCAGGAAGTTGCGGGCATAGCCCGGCTTCACCGACACCAGCTCGCCCATCTGGCCGAGCTTCTCAACGCGCTGCAGCAGGATCAGATCAACGTTTGCCATTGTCTTTTCTCCTTAGCTCAGCACGTAGGGCAGCAGGGCGAGGAAGCGGGCGCGCTTGATGGCCTTGGCCAGCTCACGCTGCTTCTTGCCGCTGACGGCGGTGATGCGGGAGGGGACGATCTTGCCGCGCTCGGAGAGGAAGCGGGAGAGCAGACGCACGTCCTTGTAGTCGATCACCGGCGCGCCGGCGCCGGAGAACGGGCAGGACTTCTTGCGGCGGAAGAACGGACGGCGGGCGCCAACGGCGGGGCGGCGCAGGCCGGGGGTCGGTTCGGTCGTTTCGGACATTAGATTTCCTCCTCGGCGCCGTAGTCATCACGGTCGGCGCGGAACTCGTCACGCGCGCGGAACTCCTCACGGCCCTCATCGAAGCCGCGCTTGCGGCCGGACTCGAAGCGGCCAGCGGGCTTGGGCCCACGGAAGGAACGCTCACGGTCGTCGGCCTTGCGGGACAGGATGGCGGAGGGCTCCTCGGAGATCTCTTCCACGCGCACGGTCATGAAGCGCAGGACGTCCTCGTTCAGGGTCAGTTGGCGCTCCATCTCCTGCATGGCGGGGGAAGCGGCATCCAGACCCAGAAGGATGTAGTGGCCCTTGCGGTTCTTCTTGATGCGGTAGGCCAGCGAGCGCAGGCCCCAATATTCGCGTTTCTTGACGGCACCGCCATCGGCTTCGATCGCGGCAACGGCGGCATCGGCGACGGCGTCGGCCTGCGCCTGGGTGATCTCGCTGCGCGCGATCACCACGGTTTCATAAAGCGGCATATGTCCCTCCCTACGGCTGATTCAGCTCAGGTCCTGGTCTGGACCACCCGGGAATCGGGGCGAGCATAGCCAGGCGCGATGCCACGCACCCAGCAGGGAAGGCGGGGCTTAAGCACGGATGACCACGGAAAACAAGGGGGACTCCCGGAATCCACGCCCTCACGCCGCCATTTCCAATCCGGGCACGCCGTTCAGTGCACCAAGACGCCGGTTTTCCCCACCCCGTGCGAATGTCCATTGATAATCATTATTATCGTACAATTAGTTACTGTTTCGATGGTTGCACAATCACCTATTTTTTTGTGCAGATGCTTACAGTCCACTTTATTCTGGGTCATCAACAAAACAGGATCACTCCCATGCCATTCTTCAAAAAATCCGCTATCTTCGCCGCAGCCCTTATCGTCCCTGCCGCCATGCCCTGCACCCAGGCGCTGGCCGCCACCCCGGGAACAGACACTGTGATCAACGGGCTGGATTACGGCCCGCTTGCTTCGCTGGTGGGCACCTGGAAGAGCGACGCCACCGGCGGTGTCGACATTGCCCCCGGCCGCGAAGGCTCAAAAGTCGGTAAAGGCGGCGTGGCGGTCGAACCCTCTTATGAAACCATAACCTTCACCCCGGCTGGCGATGCCACCAACGCCAGCGACCAGCATCTGGCCGCAATGTTTTACCATCAGCAGGTCTTCCGGAAGAGCGACAACAAGCAGTTCCACGACCAGATCGGATATCTGATCTACGACAAGGCCAATCAGACGGTTTATGACACCTTCTGCATTCCCCGGGCTGTCTGCGTCGTGGCCGAAGGCAAGCCGGGAACCACGCTGACCCTGAAATCCGAAGGCCAGGGCATCGCCCAGTCACAATACATGGTTAAAAACGACAGTACCGAAAACTTTACGATAACCTACGAGATATCTAAAAACACTTTGAAGTATAAACAGGAAACGAGTTTGCAGGTGTACGGCAAGCCGTTTTCCCACATCGACTCCGGCACGCTTACAAAAGCAGGGAATTAGGAGCTAAAGCAAAAAGCCCCTTCTTCTCGTAACAGCACCAGCTTCACATCCGGCTCTCGGGGATGACAAACCCCAACCGACGGATAAAAGCCTGCATCAGCGCGTTATCCGCCAGCACCTTGCTCGGCGAATAACGCGCATGCCCCGCGCGCGGGGCCGCTTGACGACCTCACGCCGTGACGATCATCGGGCAGTCATGCCACCTCCACCACAGCGCGGGATCGTTCAAGCTAGTAGGCCCGTTCCCCCATGACATTCCCCGGCGGATCGTAATCGCAGACCAGCACGTCGCGCCCGTAATTCTCAGCGAACCCGCACCCAACCTCGGTCGTCGCCCTCCAGACCATTTGGCTGTAATGGCCCACATCCATCCAGTTTCCGGTCGTGGAAATGTCCGGGAAATTGCCATTGGTAAAGTTGGCCTGCTCGCCGCCCCACAGATCGACCAGCTGCGTCAGCGACTGGGTACCGGCCGCGGCCATCGCCAGGTTCTGGCCCGACCCACTGTGTTCCAGCCGCCCGATCTTGGCGAGATGATCGGCCCATTGCTGCGCATTGGCCGCCAGCCGGTTGGACCACCGCAACGGCGGAAGGCCAACATCTGCCCGATAGGCGTTGTGGGCGGCCAGCAGCTCGGCTTCGCCGCTTTGATCTTCCTGGGCATGAGCCGATGCGCCGAAAGACAGGGCAACAAACACGGCGGCGATGGATAGTCTCTTCATTATACCCTCTGTTAGTCCAGCTGACGACCGGCGCAAGCCGGGTCGAAAAGCCGGATAACGGCGCGGTATGGCGGAGATAAGGCGGTCTCGCGCGCCCGCCAGTGCCGCCCCCTTGCCGCAGGCTGGCGCCCATGGCTATACGGGCCCCGCGATTTTGACATAGGAACTGCCGTCTCATGACCATCACCACGACCTTTGGCTTCCCCGAAGCCGCTGCCCGTCTGGGCGTTGCCGTCCGCACCCTGCGCCGCGCCATTCGCGCGGGCCTCGTGCCGGCCCCGGCGCAGTCCGGCGCCACTGCCGTCCTGTCCGACGCCTGGCTGGAGAGCGTGCTGGCCGCCATTAACGAGAACCCCGCCGCGCTGAGCCGCACCCTGACCCAGAAGGTCCCGCCCTTCGCCCGCTACGAGGGCACCTCCTGCTGGCGCAAGTACCGCACCCGCGTGCGCGACTACTACGCCTTCCAGGCCTCGCTGGCCGTCTAAGGCTCCCAACGCAAATAAGGCCGGCGGTGCTCCCGCCGGCCTTATTTATTTACAGCGCCAGCTTCGCCTCCACCACATCCGGCTCGTCGGGGATGCGCGCAACGGTGAAGCCCAGGTGCTTGATGAAGGAAAGCATCGGCGCGTTATCCGCCAGCACCTGCCCGGCGATCTCCCGCATCTCCCGCGCGCGGCCCCACTCTATAATCGCGCGCATCAGCGCCGAGCCCAGCCCCAGCCCCTTGGCCGCAGGCTCCACCGACACGGCAAACTCCCCGGTAAGACCGTCGGTATCGTCGCGCACCAGCCGGGCCACGCCCATGGTGGCGCCGGTCGCCTCGTTTTTGGCGATGAATGCCATCTCACGGGTGTAGTCCACGTCCGTCATACGGGTGATCTGCTCCACCGGCAGGCTCTTCATCGGCGAGAAGAATCGGTAACGCATGTCCTCGGGCGTCAGGCGCGCGACCATGGCGATATGCGCGTCGGCATCCTCGGGGCGCACGGGGCGGATGGTGAATTTCATCCCCTTGGCCTCGTAGCTGCTCGCGAGATCCGCCGGATACGGGCTGATGATCGGCTCGGGCCGCACCGCGCCCGGTGGGCGCAGCACGATGCGCGCGCTGCCCGCCACCGCCCCGGTCTCGTTGGCGAACACGGGGTCGAGATCGAGCAGCGCGATCTCCGGCGTATCGAGGATGAGCTGGCTCACCCGCACCAGGATCGCGGCGATAGCCTCCTCATCCGCCGCCTCCTGGCCGCGATGCGCCGCCAGCAGCGGCGCCACCTGGGCGCGGTGGATGAGCGCGCGGGCCAGAGTAAGGTTGAGCGGCGGCAGATCGGCGGCCAGCAGCGAGACGTCGTCCGGGTCGCCGCCCCCGGCGCCGAAGCCGATCAGCGGCCCCAGCACCGGATGGTCAGAAACCCGCACCCGCAGCAAGGTGCTGCGCGGCGCCTGCGCCTGCACCACGAACCCGGCCTTGGCGACATCGTCGCCCCGCTGCACCAGCCGCGCCAGAATCGACCTCCCGGCATGGCGCACCGCCGCCGCGTCCGGCAGGTCCAGCACCACGGAGCCGGGGAAGAGATGCGTCGGCACATCGGGGTGCGAGAGCTTGAGCACGGCGGGATAGCCCAGCGCCTCGGCGGCCTCCGCGGCTTCGTCCGGCGTCGTCACATGGCGGCTCTCGATCGTCTTGATGTTATAGGCGGAGACCAGCGCCAGCGCCTCGTCCTGCAGCAGCACATTCTGCCCATGCGCCCGCGCCGCGCTGATCTGCGCCGCCACATGGGCCTTGTCGCCATTGATGCGCAGCACAGTGGCGTCGGGCAGTTCGCGCGCCGCCGCGCGGTTGTGGCGGTTACGCAGCAGGTGGCGGAACCCGGCCACGGCACTTTCCGGCGTGTCGAAACAGGCGAAGCGCGCCTCGCTGAGCATATGGCGGTGGCGCAAGCCCTGCGCCTCGCCCATCACCGAGATCAGCAGCGGAACCTTGACCGTCTGAGCGCAGGCGATCAGCGTCTCGATGGCGGTATCGCCCTCATCGTCGCTGGGCGCGTGCACCACCAATATGCCTCCAACCTCGGGGGCTGAGGAGAGTTGTGCGGCAGCCTCGGCCAAGCGCGTCGGCCCCTTGCCGACGAAGATCGGCCCCGTGGCCGGCACCTTGCCCAAAGTGAGGGAGAGCACTTGCCGCGTCTCGGGGGCCAGCTCCGCCATCGGCACGCCGGAGCGCAGCGCCTCATCCGCCGCCAATCGCCCGATGGCCGTGGAGTTGGTGATGATGGCGAGGTTATCGCCGCGCACCGGCTTCACGCGGGTCAGGGTCTCGGCGGCGGCCAGGAACTCGCTGATCGACGAGGTGAGCAGCACGCCGGCTCGGGCCATGGCGGCCTCAAGCGCGGCGGCTTGCTTGGCCCCGGGGAAATCCATGCGCATCCCCGGCACGATGGCGACCACCGGGCGCAGCCTTGCCGCAGCGCGCGCCGCCGAGAAGAACAGCTTGGGGTCGCGCAGCCGGTCGATCTCGACCATGATCGCGGCGGTATTGGGGTCGCGGGAGAGCTGGTCCAGCACCAGCCCGAAGCCGATATCGGTATTGCCGCCAATGCCCACGAGATGGCTGAACCCCACGGCGTTGGGGGCCGCCCAGTCGATGACCGTGCGGGCGATGGAGGAGGACTGCCCGACCAGCGCCATGCGCCCCGGCTGCGGGGTAAGCGCGAAGGGCGAGGCGTTCAGCCCCAGCCCCGGCAGGATCAGCCCGAAGGAATGCGGCCCCACCACGCGGATCTTCGCCTCCCGCGCCATGGCCGCCAGCCCCCGCACCTTGTGCGAGAGCACGAACGCCCCGCGCGCGCCCATGCGCGCATGGCGGAGCAGCGCTGCCTGAATATCTCCAGGCGCGTCGGCCACCAGGGCGACGTCGGCGTTTTCCAGCGGCGCGTCATCCGTGCCGATCTCTCCGGTGAACCCGCCAGCCCGCAGATTGGCCAGAATCTGCTTGCCAAAGGCCGTCCCCGCCCCGCTCAGGCTGACGCGCTCGGGGTGAAAAAACCGCGCGGCATCGAACCTGCGTTTTGACGCTATCGTCATGCACCCCTCCATTTGTCCCCACTATACACCGGGCAGCCCTGCGCATTCCATGATCCATCCCCTGGCCGGGCGGCGGTCATCCAGGCTAGTATCCGGGGCCATGAATTCGCTCGATACCCTCCCCACGCCCGGCCTGTCCCAGCGTCTACCGCCCAGCAACGTCCAGGCCGAACAGGCGCTGCTCGGCGCGTTGCTGGCCAACAACAAGGCTTATGAGCGGGTTTCCGAGTTCCTGACCGCGGAACACTTCGCCGACCCGATCCATGGCCGCATCTACGCCGCCATCCAGCGCCGCTGCGAGGCCGGGCAGATCGCCGACCCGGTCACCCTGCGCGCCGAGTTCGAACATTCCGGCATGCTCGACGAGGTGGGCGGCAATGCCTATCTCGCCCAGCTGCTCTCGGCCATGGTCGGCATCATCAATGCCGGCGATTACGGCCGTGTCATTCGCGACGCCTGGCTGCGCCGCCAGCTTATCGATATCGGCGAGACGGTGGTGAACCGCGCCTTCGGCGCCGAGCCGGAGCTGGATGGCGCGGGGCAGATCGAGGCGGCGGAGCAGACGCTGTTCAACCTCGCCACCCAGGGCGGGGCTGAGCGCAGCGGCATCACCTTCAAGGCCGCGCTGATCGAGGCCATCGAGCTCGCCTCGAAGGCGTTCCAGAATCAGGGCTCCGTCTCGGGGCTGGACACCGGCCTGCGCGATCTGAACAAGCGCACTGGCGGTCTGCACAAATCGGATCTCGTTATCCTCGCCGGGCGCCCCGGCATGGGCAAGACCGCGCTGGTGACCAAGATCGCCTTCGGCGCGGCCAAGGCCATGCTGGACAATGCCCGCGCCGAGAACCCCAACGCCATGGCGAAGGAATGCGTCGCCGTGTTCTCGCTGGAAATGAGCTCCGACCAGCTCGCCACCCGTCTGCTGGCCGAGCAGGCGCGCATCTCGGGCGACAAAATCCGCCGCGGCGAAATCTCCTCGCGCGATTTCGATACCTTCGTGAAGGTCAGCCGCGAAATCTCGGACATCCCGCTGGTCATCGACGATACCCCGGCCATTACCCTCTCGGCCCTGCGCACGCGCTGCCGCCGGCTGCAACGCACCCAGGGGCTGGGGCTGGTCATCGTGGACTATCTCCAGCTCATGCGCCCCGCCGCCGGCACCCGCCCCGAGAGCCGCGTGCTGGAAATCTCGCAGATCACCCAGGGCCTCAAAGCCATCGCCAAGGAGCTGGCGGTGCCGGTCATCGCGCTGTCCCAGCTCTCGCGTTCGGTGGAATCGCGCGACGACAAGCGCCCCCAGCTTTCGGATTTGCGTGAATCCGGCTCCATCGAGCAGGATGCCGACATGGTGATGTTCATCTACCGCGACGAATACTACCTCGCGCAGCGTGAGCCGAAGATCACCTCCTTCGACCGGGACGACAAATACCAGGAGGCGATGGAGAAGTGGAAATCGGACATGCAGAATGTCTACCAGAAGGCCGAGCTGATCATCGCCAAGCAGCGTCACGGCCCCACCGGCAAGATCGACCTCTTCTTCGAGGGCGAGTTCACCCGCTTCGCCGATCTCGACACAATGCACGAGTGATTTTTTGACCGCGCTCCTAGAGATCGACCTCGGCGCCATCGCCGCCAACTGGCGCCAGCTCGCCGCCATGCATCCCGGCGAAACCGCCGCCGTGCTGAAAGCCGATGCCTACGGGCTGGGCGCGGCACGGCTGGCGCCGGTGCTGGCCAAGGCCGGGTGCAAGACCTTCTTCACCGCGCATCTGGATGAAGCGGTTGCCCTGCGTGAGATTTTGCCTACGGCGCGCATCGCCGCGCTCAACGGACTGTTCCCGCACGCGGCGGCGGATTTTTACGAGCATAACATCACCCCGGTACTCGGCTCACTGCGGGACATCGCCCTCTGGCACGCCGAGGCGGCGGGGCTGGGCCGCCCCCTGCCCTGCATGCTGCACCTGGAAATGGGCATGAACCGCCTCGGCCTGACGGCGCGGGAGCTGGAGACGCTCCGCGCCAACCCCACTTTGCTCGATGGCGTGCAGGTCGATGTGGCGCTGACGCATCTGGTGGCCGCCGATGCGCCGGATGATCCGGTGAACCGCAGCCAAGCCATGGCCTTCTACGAGGCGGCGCGGCAATTCCCGGGCGCGAAGAAGAGCCTCGCCAACTCCTCCGGCATGTTCCTGGGGCCGTTCTTCCATACCAATCTCGCAAGGCCCGGTGCCGCGCTCTACGGTGTGAACCCCACCCCCGCGCACCCCAACCCGATGCGCGGCGTGGTCCGCCTGACCGCGCCGATCCTGCAAATCCATGACGTCGCCCCCGGCGAAACGGTGGGTTATAGCGGCGTCTGGCGGGCCGAGCGCCCCAGCCGCATCGCCACGCTCGGCGTCGGCTATGCCGATGGCTACCACCGCGCGCTGACCAACACCGCCCATGCGTATTTTGACGATACCCCCATCCCCCTGGTAGGCCGGGTGTCAATGGACCTCACCACCTTCGACGTGACCGACGTGCCGGCCACCCCCGGCGACACGCTGACCCTGCTTGGGCCAAGGCACGGGGTGGACGCGCTCGCCACCGAAGCCAAGACCAATGGCTACGAAATCCTGACCTCTCTGGGGCGGCGCTTCAAGCGTCAGTATATCGGCGCATGAACAAATTGCTCGATCTGGTCGCGCTCATCGGCGCCTTGGCGCTGGGAACGGTGGAGTTTATCGGCGAGTTGGGGCTGTTCGCGCTATCGGGGCTCAGCCACATCTTCCGCCCGCCTTATTATCCGCGCCTCATCGGCAAGGCGTTCATGGAGATCGGCTATTTCTCCCTGCCCGTGGTGGCGCTCACCGCGCTGTTCACCGGCATGGTGCTGGCCCTGCAATCCTATACCGGCTTCTCGCGCTTCGGCGCGGAGAGCGCCATCGCCTCGGTTGTGGTGCTTTCGGTCACGCGCGAGCTGGGGCCGGTGCTGGCGGGGCTGATGGTCTCGGGCCGCGCCGGAGCCGCCATAGCGGCTGAACTCGGCACCATGCGCGTTACCGATCAGATAGACGCGCTCTCCACCCTCTCCACCGAGCCGATGAAATATCTGGTGGCCCCGCGCCTCCTGGCCGCCACCATCGCCCTGCCGCTGCTGGTGCTGCTGGCCGACATTCTGGGCGTGCTGGGCGGCTACCTCGTCGCCACGCAGAAGCTGGGCTTCGCCTCGGGCGCGTACCTGCTGGCCACCTTCACCAATCTCAAGACCGAGGACGTGGTCTCCGGCCTCATCAAGGCCGGGGTGTTCGGCTTTGTCATCGCGCTGATGGGCTGCTTCAACGGCTACCGCTCCAAGGGCGGGGCGCAGGGCGTGGGCACCGCCACCACCGCCGCCGTGGTCTCGGCCTCCATCCTCATCCTGGCGCTGGACTACATCCTCACCCAAGTGCTGTTCGTGAAGGTCAAATGAGCCAGCCGAAGATCCGCATCCGCGGCCTGAAGAAGGCGTTCGGGCCCAAAGTGGTGCTGGACGGCGTTGACCTGGATGTCGAACAGGGCACGGCCATGGTCGTCATCGGCGGCTCGGGCACCGGCAAATCCGTGCTGATCAAATCCGTGCTCGGGCTCGTCACGCCGGATGCCGGGGTTATCGAGATCGACGGCGAGGACGTGCTGAAAGCCCCCCGCGCCCGCGCCCGCGAGCTGCGCGCCCAAATCGGCATGCTCTTCCAGAACGGCGCGTTGTTCGACTCCCTGCCGGTTTGGGAGAATGTCACCTTCGGCCTGCTGGCGCAGAGGCGCATCCGCCGCTCCGCCGCGCGCGGCAAGGCGATAGAGGTGCTGGCCCAGGTGGGGCTTGATGCCACGGTGGCCGACCTCTCCCCCTCCGAGCTTTCGGGCGGCATGCAAAAGCGCGTCGGCCTCGCCCGCGCCATCGCCTCCGAACCGGCGATCATCTTCTTCGACGAGCCGACCACCGGGCTGGACCCGATCATGGGCGCGGTGATCGACGGGCTGATCGTGGATTGCGTCAAGCGCCTGGGCAGCACCTCCATCGCCATCACGCACGACATGGCGAGCGCCCAGCGCATCGGCGACAATGCCGCGATGCTCTACCAGGGCCAAGTAACCTGGACCGGACCGGCCAACGAGCTGATGACCTGCCCCAACCCGGTAGTGGACCAGTTCACCCATGGCCGTGCGCAGGGGCCCATCACCATGGCGCTGCGGAAGTAAGTTTAGCGTTCCTTCACTTGATACGGCACCACGCCGCGCTCGGCGGTGCCCATGTCCAGCCCCGTGCCCATGGGCGGCACCGAGCGATGGCGGCAATTCGTGCGCTCGCAGGCGCGGCAGCCGGGGCCGATCGGGTCCACCGCCTGCGGCGAGGCTAGGTTCAGTCCTTCGGCGTAAACCGTCTGCTCCGCATAGGCGATCTCGCACCCCAGCACCACCGCCACCGCGCGCGGCCGGGCCAGATACGACCCGCCGCTGCGCCCCACCGTGCGGGCGATGTTGAGGTAGGTCACGTCATCCGGCGTGCTGGCGAGTTGCACCAATATCTCGCCCGGCCGCGCGAAGGCCCGGTACACGTTCCACAGCGGGCACGGCCCACCGAACTGCGCGAATTGAAAGCGCGTGGCGCTGGAACGCTTGAGGATGTTCCCGGCGATGTCGGTCTTCGCGAAATAGAACGGAATCCCTGGCAGGCCCGGCCTCTGCATGGTGCTCAAACGATGGCACACCTGCTCGAAACTGGCGCCGAAGGCGCGTTGCAGCCGCTGGATATCGTAACGCGCCAGACGTGCGGCCTCGTGGAAGCGCCGATAAGGCAGCATCAGCGCGCCCGCGAAATAATTCGCCAGCGCGATGCGCGCCAGCCCCCGCGCCTCATCGGAGGTGAACGTAACCCGGCGCAACTCCTTCTCGATCAGCTCTTTCTTCTCCAACTGGCCGATGACATGCGCCAGCCAGAAGGTCTCGCTCTCCGCAGCTGCATCCTCGGCCAGATACAACCGCTTGCCGCTCCGGCTGAGGCGCCAGAACATGCCTGCCGTCAGCAGCCCGCCCGAGACGCTGGTGGTAATACCATGCGTGTCGCGCAGATAGCGGCGCAGGTCATCGCGCAACGTAACCGTGGAGAAATGATTATCCTCGAACACCAGCTCCGCAGCGCGGTCCAGCGTCTCGAAATGATTGGTCCGGGACTGCACCCAATCGCGCACCTCATCGTAAGGAAAACGCGGCAAGCTTGGCGCCGGGGTCTCGCGCTGCTCGCCCTGCGCGGTATAGGCGCGGTAGAGCGTCATGAACGCCTCGGCCATGGCGGGGGCCGCGCGCACCAGCGCCCCAACCTCCCCCTCCACACCACGGATGGAGCGGAACAGTGGATCAGCCAGATCCTCGCGCAGCTGCGCCTCGCGCCGCGCATCTTCGCTATCCGCGAAGTAAGTTTTCGGCACCTTCAGAATGGCGCACAAACGTTCCAGAAGCGGCACGGTGAGGGGCCGCTGATCCCCCTCGATCTGGTTGAGATAGCTGGGAGAAATGGTCAGGCGTTGCGCCAGGGCGGCCTGCTTCAGCCCCGCCTTTTCGCGCGCGCGGCGCAGCCGCTCACCAGCAAACATTTTCTTGCGAGTCACCCCCGGACATTTGCAAAATTAACAAAACACGGCAAGACCTTTACTCTTATCCGCAAGGCAAACGCTGGACTGAGCAGGCAATAAACGCAAAGAGAAGGCCAACCCAAGGAGCTAGTCAGGTCGTGAAACTTCACGAGGTCCGCGTTTATCCCTCGAAAGAGCCGCTCAAGCGCGAAGATCAACTGGCGTGGAAGATCGCGGGCGTGGCCGCCGACAGGGTCGGCGTGACCAAAGAGGTCACGAACATGGTCATCAACCGGATCATCGATAACGCCGCAGTGGCCGTTGCCTCCCTTAACCGCCGCCCGGCCGTCTCCGCCCGTGGCGCGGCCCTGGGGCACCTGAAGAAAATGGGCGGCGCGCAGATCTTCGGCGCCCCAGCCCGCGTGACCGTGAGCCCCGAATGGGCCGCCTGGGCCAACGGCACCGCCGTGCGCGAGCTGGATTATCACGACACCTTCCTCGCCGCCGACTACTCCCATCCGGGCGACAATATTCCCCCCATCCTGGCCGTCGCGCAGGCGCTGGAGAAATCCGGCAAGGACCTGATCCGCGGCATCGCCACCGGCTATGAGATCCATGTGAACCTGGTGAAGGGCATCTGCCTGCACGAGCACAAGATCGACCATATCGCCCATCTCTGCCCGGCTCAGGCGGCGGGCATAGGCACCCTGCTCAGGCTGAAGCAGGAGGTCATCTACCAGGCGGTGCAGCAGGCGGTGCATGTCTCCTTCACCACCCGCCAGTCCCGCAAGGGCGAAATCTCCTCCTGGAAGGCCTTTGCCCCGGCCCATGCCGGCAAGCTGGCCGTCGAGGCCGTGGACCGGGCGATGCGCGGCGAGGGGGCGCCCTCCCCGATCTACGAAGGCGAGGACTCCGTCATCGCCTGGATGCTGGACGGTCCCGAGGCCGTGTACCACGTGCCGCTGCCGGAGCCCGGCGAGGCCAAGCGCGCCATTCTGGACAGCTATACCAAGGAGCACTCCGCGGAGTATCAGGCCCAAGCGCTCATCGACCTCGCCTTCCGCATGCGCAATTCCATCGAGGATCTGGAAGCGATCGAGAAGATCGTCATCTACACCTCGAACCATACGCACACCGTGATCGGCACCGGCGCCAACGACCCGCAGAAGATGGACCCGAAGGCGAGCCGCGAGACGCTCGACCACTCGGTCATGTACATCTTCGCCGTGGCGCTTCAGGATGGGTTCTGGAACTATAAATCCTCCTACGCGCCCAGGCACGCCGCCCGGCCGGATACCGTGCGCCTGTGGCACAAGATCGAAACGGTGGAAGACCCCGAGTGGACCCGCCGCTACCACACGCTGGACCTCTCAGAGAAGGCCTTCGGCGGCCGCGTCGAGATCGTCTTCAAGGACGGTTCCAGACTGGTGGACGAGATGGCCGTCGCCAACGCGCATCCGCTCGGCGCCAGGCCCTTCGGGCGCAAGGACTATATCAACAAGTTCAAGATGCTGACGGAGGGCATCATCACCACCCGTGAGAGCAACCGTTTCCTCCAGGCGGTGCAGGATCTGCCCCGCCTCGGCCCCGGCGAGCTCTCGGCTTTGAACATCATCCTTCCGGCTGGCGCGCTCGACGAGTCCAGGCCGGGGATCTTCTAGCCCCTCCGCGCGCAAGCAAAGAGGGAACGTCTTTGAACTTCTTTAAAAAAGGGAAAGCCATGAACGAAACAAGCACTCTGCCGAAGCCGAAGAAATCCGTCGCGCTCTCGGGCGTTGCCGCTGGCAACACCGCGCTCTGCACCGTTGGCCGCAGCGGCAACGACCTGCACTATCGCGGCTATGATATCCTGGACTTCGCGGACAGCTCCGAGTTCGAGGAAATCGCCCACCTGCTCGTGCACGGCACCCTGCCGAACATCGCCGAGCTGGCGGCCTACAAGACCAAGCTGAAATCCCTGCGTGGCCTGCCCGCCGCCGCCAAGGCCGTGCTGGAGCAGATCCCCGCCGCCGCGCACCCGATGGACGTGATGCGCACCTATGTGTCCGCTCTCGGCACCATCCTGCCGGAAGCGCATGACCACAACCAGCCCGGCGCCAAGGACATCGCCGACAAGCTGATGGCTTCGCTCGGCTCCGCCCTGCTGTACTGGTACCATTTCTCCACCAACGGCAAGCGCATCGAGGTCGAGACCGACGACGACTCCATCGGCGGCCACTTCCTGCACCTGCTGCACGGCAAGGCCCCGCAGGAGAGCTGGGTGCGCGCCATGCACACCTCGCTCATCCTCTACGCCGAGCATGAGTTCAACGCCTCCACCTTCACCTGCCGCGTCGTCGCCGGCACGGGGTCGGATTTCTACTCCGCCATCGCCGGCGGCATCGGCGCGCTGCGCGGGCCGAAGCATGGCGGCGCGAACGAGGTCGCCTTCGAGATCCAGAAGCGCTACAACAGCCCGGATGAGGCGGAGATCGACATCCGCCAGCGTGTGGCGAACAAGGAAGTGGTGATCGGCTTCGGCCACCCGGTGTACACCATCTCCGATCCGCGCAACGTCGTCATCAAGCGCGTCGCCAAGCACCTCTCCGACGAAGCCCGCTCGACCAAGATGTACGACATCGCCGAGCGCCTGGAGAGCGTGATGAAGGAAGTGAAGAACATGTTCCCGAACCTCGACTGGTTCTCGGCCGTGTCCTACCACATGATGGGCGTGCCGACCGCCATGTTCACCCCGCTCTTCGTGATCTCGCGCACATCCGGCTGGAGCGCGCACATCATCGAGCAGCGCGTGGACGGCAAGATCATCCGCCCCTCCGCCAACTATGTCGGGCCGGAAAACCTGACCTACGTCCCCCTGGCGGACCGCTAAATCCTGCGCCCCGCCAAGGCAACTTGGCGGGGTTTTTAAGTTATAGGTTTGCGCGCGGCCGCCCCACCAGCCCCGCGCGCCTGAATATGGAGACTACCATGACTTATCTGAGCGCATCTTCTTATTCCCACGTCCCGGCGGGCGACCGCTTCCGCGCCCTGCTGGCCAAGCCCGGCATTCTGGGCATCCCCGGCACCCATAACGGCCTCGCCGCGCAGCAGGCGCGCAATGCGGGCTTCGAGGCCTGCTACCTCTCGGGTGCCGCGATGACCGCCTCGATGGGCCTGCCGGATCTCGGCATCATCACCGTCGATGAAGTCGCCTTCTTCATCCGTCAGGTCACCCGCGCCTCCGGCTTGCCGGTGCTGGTGGATGGCGATACCGGCTACGGCGAAGCCCTGAACGTGATGCACATGGTCCGCACCTTCGAGGATGCCGGTGCCGCCGCCGTGCATCTGGAAGACCAGATCCTGCCGAAGAAATGCGGGCATCTGAACGACAAGAAGCTGGCCTCGCCCGAGGATATGGCCGCCAAGGTGGCCGCCGCCGCTCATGCCCGCCGCCATCTCTACATCATCGCCCGGACCGACGCCGCCGCCTCCGAAGGCATGGACGGCGCCGTGGCCCGCGCCAAGCTGTACATGGAAGCCGGCGCCGATGCGATCTTCCCCGAGGCGCTGAACACCGAGGAAGCCTTCCGCGAGTTCGCTCGCCGCATGCCGGGCGTGCCGCTGCTGGCCAACATGACCGAGTTCGGCCGCACGCCGTTCTACACCAAGGAGCAGTTCGAGGATTTCGGCTACAAGATGATGATCTGGCCGGTGACCTCGCTGCGCGTGGCGGCCCTGGCGCAGGAGAAGCTGTTCCAGGCCATCGCCAAGGATGGCGGCGCACAGAACTGCGTGGACCAGATGCTGACCCGCAAGGACCTGTACGCCACCATCGACTATGCCGGCTTCGAGGCGCTGGACAGCACCATCGTGAAGACGATCGTGCCCGAGCCGATCAAGTAAGAAAACTTAAAAAAGTTTTTGCGGGTGTGGGGGCTTTTTCCAAAAAGCCCCCACGTTCTTTTTGGCCCTTTTTAAAAAAGGGCCAAACCCCAAAAACTTCTGTTACTTTTATCCGCCCGCCGCCAGCGCCTTCACAAAAGCGTAGATCACCAGCGGCACAGCGATCAGTACATAAGCCCGCAGCAGCCAGAGCAGCGCCACCTCCCATCCGCTTAGCTTGCGGCGCGGATAGGGAATGTACTTCTGCGCGGAACGCTGCGCTGGTTCCAGCACTTGCAGAATATCGTCCTGAGTCATGACGGAAACACCGTGAGCACGCCATACACCGCCCCCGCCAGCGAGATGGCGATAATGATGAGCCCGCCAGCAAGATTGCCAAGCCGCCGGTTGGCCAGCTCACCCATGATCTCGCGGTCATTCACCAGCAGCAGCAGAAACAGCAGCGCGGGCGCCATCAGCAGCGTGGCGATCACGTTCACGCTCAACGTCAGCGCCAGCAGCGGCGCGTGGGGAATCAGCACGATGCCCGCCGCGAACAGCGTGGAGAGAATAGCCGCGCCGTAGAACCAGCGGCCGGTGTGAAAATCGAGATTGAGACTGTGCCGAGCGGAAACCGTTTCCGCCAGGGCGTAGGAAGAGCTGGTGGAGATCGTCATCGCCGCGACCAGCCCGGCCTCCGTCATGCCCAAAGCGAACAGCGTGGCCCCGGTATGGCCGATAAGCGGCTGCAACGCCGTCGCGAAATCAGCGCCGGAGGCGAACTGCCCGATATCGGTATGCGCCGCGAAAAGCGGGGCCGCCGCCGCCACGGTGGCGATGGCCGCCACGGCGGCGATCAGCGCGCCCAGTGCCGTGTCGATCCGCCCCTGCACCAGATCGGCACGGGTGAGGCCTTTATCGACCACCGCGCTTTGCTGGAAGAAGATCATCCAGGGCGTCACCGTCGCGCCGATATCAGCCAGCATCAGCACCACGAAATCGGTACGGAACCCGCCGGGCAACGGCCCCCATGTGGCCAGGGCGTGGGCCAGGGCCGCACCATCTGGGTGCGCCATAAGTGCAGCCGGGATGAACAGCAGATTCCCCGCCGCCAGCGCCAGCAGCGTGCGCTCCCATGTGGCGTAACGGCGCAGTGCCAGCGAGGCCAGCACCAGCGCCACCCCCGCCCCCACCGAGACCACGGGCTTGAGTCCGAAATACAGCCCGCCCGCCTGGATGGCGATGAACTCGGTGACAAGCGTCAATATATTGCCGAACACCAGATCGGCCATGGCGAAATAGCCCCAGAACGAGCCGAAACGCTGGAAGATCAGCTCCGCATGCCCCCGATGGGTGGCCACGCCGAGGCGCACCGTCATCTCCTGCACCACATAGGCCATGGCAAAGGTGAGCAGGATGAAGGGAACGAAGAACCCGACGCCATACGTCGCCCCGGTGGTGGCATAGGAGACCATGGACGGGCCATCATTCTCGCCCAGCATCACCAGAACCCCAGGCCCGGCCAGCAGCCAAAGCAACCGCAGCCAGCGCCTCTGCGCCCTGGTTTTCTGCACGCGCAAACGGTCGCGCGCGCGCATCACGTCCTCGCGCGGCACCTCACCGGCGGGGCCGCCCTGCCCATTCATCGGCATCAGCCTCGCATTGTCAGCCATGTTGAAAACCTAGCCTTGCCCAAGGTTTCGTCAAGAGACGTCCGCCCCCTCCCCCCATGCCGCGCAATGCCGTATCATCGGCCTCATGCCTCATGACCATGCTGCCCACAGCGAGCGCGACATCCCGGCCCTGCTGGCTGCGGCGGAACAACTCTGCGCCAAGCACGGCACGCAGCTCACGGCCCTGCGGCGGGAAGTGCTGGAACTGATCCTGCACGCGGAGGCGCCGGTTACCGCGTACCAGCTGCTCGACCAGCTGCGGGAGATCCGCAAATCCGCCGTGCCGCCCACAGTGTACCGGGCGCTGGACTTTCTGCTCGCCAATCGGCTGATCCACCGCATCGAACGGCTGAACGCCTTCATCCCCTGCGCCGAGACCGACCACGAGCATAACGACGTGCAGTTCCTCATCTGCCGCAAATGCGGCGCGGTGATGGAGATCGAGGATCACGGCATCTCCACCGCCCTGGCCAAGGCGGCTGCGGCGCACGGCTTCCACCCGGCCCAGGCGATCGTGGAACTGGACGGGATATGCGCCGCCTGCGCTAAGGACTGAGCCGGCGCGTCAGCCGCGCCGCCAGATAGGCCGCGGCCGATAGCGTGCCGACAAAAAAGCCCGACGGAAGCCCCGTAAGATAGGCCAAAGCCAGCGCCGCCCAGGCGATGAGCAACGCCAGTATTATGCTCACCCCCAGCGCGGGCAGCGGGGCGCGGACCAGATTGCGCGCCGCCGCCGCTGGGCCGACCATGAGAGTGAACACCAGCAGCGCTCCCGCGATGGGCAGCGCCACGGCGGATGTCACGGCCAGCAGGCCGAGGAACAGCAAATCGAGCCCCGCGCCGGAGAGCCCGCGCGTTGCGGCGAGATCGGGGACCAGGGCGCTATAGGTGAGCGGGCGGAAGCAGAGCAGCAGCACCACCGGCACGCCAATGCCAATGCCGAAAGCCGGCGGCAGATCCGCCGCGCCAACGCCGAGGATCTGCCCGAACAGCAGGGCATAAACCGCGTTGCTGTACTGGCCCGAAAGGCTGAGAAACAGCGCCCCCAGCCCAAGCATGGCGACCAGTACCAGGGCCGTGGCGGCGTCGGGCCTCTGGGCGCGCTTCAGCCAAGCCAGCCCCGCCACACCACCCAGCGCAAACACCGCCAGCCCATAGAACCTCGCGATGCCCAGCAGCCCGGCCAACGCCGCACCGGGAAACGCCGCCATGGGCAGCGCATGCGCCGCGAACCCGGCACCGCGCAGCACCACGAAATATCCGGCGCAACCCGCGGCCAGGGCCACCAGCGTGGCGACGATCCAGGCATCCAGCATATAGGGCTCGAACATGCTCACCCCCGCCTGACCAGCGAGGCCACCGCATAAACCGCCAGCACCAGCGCCGTGATGAAGAAGCTCACCGGCCAGACATGCCCCGGCGTCCAGCCATAGCTCTGGTACGCCAGCCACACCCCGCCCCAGGCACAGAACAGCCCAAGCAGCGCGGCCAACCCCATGGCCGCCGCAGGGCTGTGCGCCAACCGCAACGCCGCAGCCGCCGGACCAATGAGCAGCGCCGTGGAGAGGATCGCCCCCACCGCCATGGCGGAGAGCGTGACCGCCAGCGCCAGCAGCAGCAGATAAGCCGTCCCCAGCAGCCGCGTATTCACGCCGTCGGCCTTAGCGAGTTCAGAATCCAGCGAGGCCAGCAGCAACGGGCGGTAGATCAACCCCAGCCCCAGCAGCCCCGCCAACGCGCCCAGCGCCACCGCCACGCCCAGCCCCGGCGGGGCGGCGAAGAGCGAGCCGAACATCACGCTCACCGCGGCTCCGGCGCTGCCTTTCACGGTCACGTCCAGGTAGAGCAGCAGCGCCGTCCCCCCCATGCCCGCCCCCAGCACGATGCCCGCCGCCAGATCCCGCTCCGCCGCACGGCGGGTGCCGATGACCTCCAGCGCCAGCGCCCCCAACACCGAGAGGCTGAAGAACCCCAGCAGCGGGCTGATGCCCAGCAGATAAGCCATCGCCCCGCCCGCGGAGCTGACATCGGCCAGCGCATGCCCGGCAAAGGACTGGCTGCGCAGCACGGTAAACACGCCCGCCGCCCCCGAGAGCAGCGCCGCGCCAGCCCCAATGAGCAGCGCGTTCTGCACCGGCACGCTGGCCAGGAATCCGGGCTGCAACAGCATCATGGAATCGCCGCCACATGCTCATGCCCATGCGCGCCGTGCTCCCCGGCCACGACAAGGATGCGCTCATGCACGCGGATCACGTCGATATGGTAGCCGTACAGGGCGGAGAGCACCTCGGTACGCACCACGTCCTGGGTCTTGCCACTCGCGGCGCGGCCATTGGCCAGATACACGATGCGATCCATGGCACGGAGCAGCGGGTTCATGTCATGCGCCGAGATCAGCACCGCCACCCCCTGCGCCGCCACGCGCTTGAGCAGCGCGATGATCTCGGCCGCGGCGCGAAGATCGAGATTGGCCAGCGGCTCGTCCAGCAACAGCAGCTTCGGCTCGCGGATCAGCGCATGAGCGATGAGCACGCGCTGCTGCTGCCCGCCGGAAAGCTCGCCAATGCGCTGGTCGGCGAATGTCTTCGCATCCACGGCGGAGAGCAGTTCCTCCACCCGCGCCCGGCGTGCGCGCGAGGGGAAGGGAAACCCGAAGCGGTGCCCGTTCAGCCCCAGCTCGACGAAATCCCGCGCCCGGATCGGCATATCCGGGTCGAGCTGCAATTTCTGCGGCACGTAGCCCACCGCGCCGCCCAGCGTGACGCGCCCGGCGCTGGGGGCGGTGAAGCCGAGGATGGTGCGCAGCAGCGTCGTCTTGCCCGAGCCATTGGCGCCAATCAGCCCGCAGAACGCGCCGGGGGCCAGGGAGAAGCCGACATCGCGCAGCACTTCCCGTCCGCCAAGCGCGACACTGATACCCTCGACGTTAAGGGCCGGTGTCACTGCCCGCCCGCCGCGAGATCTTCCGCCAGGGTCTTGGTCTCACCCAACATCCAATTCTGATAACTCTTCGCCCTCTTGGGCATGGTCTCGTACACACCGAGCACACGCAGATTGCTTTGCTGCGCCAATGCGCGGAAGGAATCGGAGAGCGTATCCTGCACCTGCTGGTTGAAGACATAGACCGCGACTTTGCGGGAAACGAGCAGGTCCTGTTGGGTGGAAACGTCCTGCGGCGCGGGGTCGGTGCCGTTCATTGCCGCTTCCTCCAGGGTGAAGGGGGTGAGGATCTTCATCCCCGCCGCTTGCAACAGGTAATCCGCCACCGGCTCACTTACCGCCACGGGCGTCCCTGCGTAATGCGCCTTCACCTGTGCCAGCTCGTCGAGCCAGGGTTTCAGCGAGGCGTCGAACACCGTCACCTGCCCCTGGTAATAGGCGGCATGGGCGGGGTCCTTGGTGGCGAAGGCGTCGGCCACGGCCTTGGCCACAGCGGGCATGGTGGCGGGATCGTACCAGAGATGCGGATTGGGCGTGCTATTCGGCAGGTTGCGCACGCGCTGGGCGCTGATCACCGTGGCATGTGTGCCGCTCAGCAGCTTGTCGGCCCAGCCATCGTAGCCGAGCCCGTTTTCCACCACCACATCCGCGCTCGCGAGTTCGCCTGCCACCTGCGGGCTGATCTCGAATTCATGTGGATCGGTGTTCGGGTCGGTCACGATGGCGGAAACCCGCACATAGGGGCCGCCGATCTGGGACATCACATCGGCATATTCATTCTCGATGCCAACGGCATGCAACACCGGTTGCGCCTGCGCCGCCCCCGCACCCAGAACCAGTGCCGCAGCGCTCGCCAACATCCCCCAACGCATGATTGTCGCTCCCCAGCTTCCACTGGGAAGAATGCTATATTATAACATTCACTCCGTCCAGCGGGACGGAGTGGCCTTCAGCCGCACAGGGCCCGCAGCGCCGCGCGGTCCGAGAGCTCGATCCGCCGCGCCGCCGCCAGCCGGATCGTGCCGTCGCGCTCAAGGTGCGACAAGGTGCGCGAGACGGTCTCGATGGTCAGCCCCAGGTAATCGGCGATATCCTGGCGGGTCATCGCCAGTTCCACCTCTTCCCCTTGCGCACCGGCCAGCTCCAGCAGGAACACCGAAAGCTTCTGCGGCGCGCTGCCGCGGCCAAGCAATTGGGCATGCTGGCGGGTCCGCTCCAACGACTGCATGGCATAGGTATAGAGCTGCATGGCCGCGGTCTCATCATGCCCGGCCTGGGTTTCCAGCGTGCGGCGCCGGTAGGGCACCACCATGCAATCGGTCACCGCCTCGGCGGAGAGCGCATGCTCGGCACCAAGCTCGAAGCCGAGCATATCGCCCGGCTTGTGGAAGGCATCGATATGCCGGCGGCCGTCATTCTGGAACTTGCAGGTCCGCACCATGCCGCTGACAACCTTATACACGTAAGAGGCTTCGTCCCCCTCGGCATAGATTTCAGCATCCTGGGCGAAGTGCAGCGGGGCCGGACTGAACGGCGCCTCGGCCGGACGCCCGGCCAGCCCCAAACTCCAGACTCTGGCCACCTTCGGAATGGCAAAGCTGTTATCTCCCCGCAGGGCAACGCTGGCTGACATCCCGAAGCTCCTCATCCCGTTTTTGACGAGGCAAGGTTTAGCCGGACAGGGTTTATGCGCGGTATCCGGTTTTTCCCTACGGGATTCTACTTAGGCTTGGCGCGAGGGGTGCCCTTCCAGCACGCTTGTTACCGCCTCTACCAGCCTGTTATCAAGGATCGGCTTCTCCAGCACCCGCCAGACCCCCGCCGCCTGCGCCCTGCCATACAGCGCCGGGCTGGCCGCGCTGGTGAGCAGAATAACCGGCGGCGAGAACTCCCGCGTCCGCAATTGCCGCAACAATTCGAACGCATCCAACCCCGGCAGCCGGTCTTTCAGAATCAGGCATTTCGTGCGCGGCAGATCGCGGCTGGCAAGGAACGCGTCTCCATTGGCATAGGCCTGAACCTCAAGCCCTTCCAGCCGCAGAACAAACCGCAGCGCGTCCCGCATGGCCGCGTCGTCGTTCACAACTACAACGAGCGGCCGCGCCTCGGCCATTTCCCAAACCCCCGCCTCGAACACCGGCACCACTTGTCTTCATTCAAAAAAATCAACTAACGCCGGATAACAGAGATCAGCGCCGTATCATTTGATTCAGCGCAAACTAACGGCGGAAACCAAGGGCTCTAAACGCCAGGCGTGCGGGAGAGCAGGACCATGCGCACCAACTCGGAAAGGCTGGCGGCCCCCATCTTGGTCATCAGGTTGGCGCGGTGGACCTCCACGGTACGGGCGCTGATGCTGAGGTCGTAGGCGATGGTCTTGTTGGGGCGCCCGGCAAGGAGGCCATCCAGCACCTCACGCTCGCGCACGGTGAGGGCATTCAGCCGGGCCTCCACGGCATTGGCTTCATCGCTATGGCGGGCATCGCGCGCATAACGGTCGAACGCCGTGCGGATGGCGCTAATCATGGTCTCGTCCTGGAACGGCTTCTCGATGAAATCCACCGCCCCGGCCTTCATCGCCTCCACTGCCAGCTTCACATCGCCATGGCCGGTCATCACGATCACCGGCAGGCCAATGCGGCGGCTGATCAGCTCGCGCTGCAAATCCAGCCCCGAGAGGCCGGGCATACGTACATCCGTGACCACGCATCCGGGCTGCACGGCAACCAGCGCATCGAGGAAGGCGGTGGCGGAGGCGTAGGTGCGGATGGCAAACCCCGCGCTGGTGAGCAGGAAGGCCAGAGATTGCCGCACGGCCTCGTCATCGTCGATGAGATGCACCACGGGATCAGGCTGCATCGTCATCCATTCCGGGCCGCCCACGGCCGAACAAGGTGAAGGAGAATACCGCGCCGCCGCCCGGATTCGGCTCGGCCCAGAGCCGCCCGCCATGGGATTCGATGATGGTGCGGGAGACGGAAAGCCCCACCCCCATCCCGTAGCTCTTGGTGGTGACGAAAGGCTGGAACAGCTGCGCCAGCACCTCCGGCGCGATGCCCGGCCCGGTATCGGCCACCGAAACGCAGACCATGCCCTCGGAGGCCGGCGTGGTGGTCACCAGCATATCGCGCTGCTCGGTATCCTGCATCGCCTCCATGGCGTTGCGGATGAGGTTGAGCAGCACCTGCTGCACCTGCACCTTGTCGGCGATGACGGAACCGCAATCGGGGTCGAACGCGAAGCTGACCCGCACCCCGCTCTCGCGCGCGCCGACCAGCGCCAGGGCACTCGCCTCCTCGACCAGCTTGGGCAGGTTCTCCAGGCGCCGCTCGGTCTCGCCACGGGAGACAAATTCGCGCAGCCGCCGGATTATCTGCCCCGCCCGCAGCGCCTGCTCTGCCGCGCGCTCTATGCCATCGCCCAGCATCGTGAGGTCCGCCGCCTCGCCCCGCGCCAGCAGGCGGCGGCAGCCGTTGAGGTAAGTCGCCACGGCGGTCAGCGGCTGGTTCAGCTCATGCGCCAAAGTGGAGGCCATCTCGCCCATGGCGGTAAAGCGCGACATATGCGCCAGCTCCGCCTGCAATTCGTGCAGCCGCGCCTGGGTCTCCTGGCGCTCGGTCAGGTCGCGCACGAAGCCTGTAAAGGCGCGGCCGTCCCGTGTAGCCGTCTCGCCGATATATAGCTCCATGGGGAAGGTCGAGCCATCCTTGCGCAACCCCATCACCACGCGGCTGGCACCGATGATGCGCTTCTGCCCGGTCGTCAGATAGCGTTCGAGATAGGAATCGTGCTGCTCGGCATAAGGCGAGGGCATCAGCAGGCTGACATTGCGCCCGGCCACGTCCTCGGCCTTGTAGCCGAAGAGCCGCTCCGCCGCGCTGCTGAACGAGGAGATGATCCCGGCCGCGTCGATCACGATCATCGCGTCTGGAACGGTGGCGAGAATGGAGCGCAGATGCGCCTCACGCTCGCGCAGGGCGGCCAACGCCAAGCTGGCCAGATCCCCAGGCCCGTCCTGATCAGCGGACTGTCCTGCGTTGCTCACTTTTTTCACCCATGCGGCGTGTTGTTACCCCAGCCCTTCCACCTTAGCGCGTCCGGGCCAAAACACAACAAAATGATGGCGTTAAGTGGCGCGGCCGGGTTTAGGGGGCAACCTCTTCGTAGGCGGCGTCATGGAAGCTGATCAGCCCCTCCCCCGGCGAGACCAGCGTACCGCACCGCCCAGCCAGGATGCCCGCCAGATCCTCCGGCTTGCCAATGGCGGCGGGTTTTCCCGTCGCCCGCACAAAGGAGATGGCCGCCTGCGCCTTGGGCCGCAGCGTCCACTCGGGGAAGTTGGCGAGATGCGCGGCCAGATCCCGCGGCCCGGCGGCGGCGATCAGCCGCTGCTCCTCCCCGCCGAAATCCAGATGGAGCCCGCCAAGGTCGGAGAGCATGAGGAAGAAATCCGCCTCGGCACGCTCGGCCAGCAGCGCGCCCGCTGCATCCTTATCAACCACGGCCTCGATGCCATGCAGCTTGCCGTCGATATCCCGGCGCACCGGCACACCGCCGCCACCACCGCAGATGACGGTAACGCCCGTATTGGCCAAGCGGCGTATGGCATCGACCTCGATGATATCCACAGGCTTTGGCGCGGGCACTAAGCGGCACCAGCCATTCCCGGCTTGGCCGGTTTTCCAGCCCAGCTCCGCCGAGAGATGGTCCGCCGTATGCTTGTCGAACACCGGCCCGACCGGCGCACCGGCGGCATGGAAGGCTGGGTCATGTAAATCCACCAGCGTCTGGGTGACCATGCTGACAACCAGCGCCCCGCCCGGCAAGGCGTTGCGGATTGCCAGCTCCAGCTCATAGGCAAGCCAGCCTGTGGCCTGCGCCTGCAGCACGTCCAGCGGCATCAGCGCCTCGCGCGGGCTGTTGATCGTTTGCAGGGCCAGCAAGCCGAGTTGGGAGGCATCGCCAAAGGTGACGACCAGATGATTACCCGCCATCACCGCACCGGCCAGATGCTGCGCGACTTCGGTGATGCGTTCATGCAGAGCGGCACAGGAGAGGTGCTGGTTACGCCTCAGCAGGGCCGTGCTGCCGAGAGAAACTAAAATTCTCACGGAATTACCGTAATCTTGTTGTCTCTCTTTATCATTGATTACGGTCAAAAATATTACATCACGAAAATATTATCCCTAAAATTAAACTTCCTATTAAGCATTCAACACCCTGAGCGGGCATTCAAGGCCGCAGATAAGCCAGGAAACGCCGCTCCGCCCGGCGGAACAGGAAAATCAGCCCGAAGGACACGCAGAGATAGATCAGCGCCGCCAGACCGAAGCAGTCGAACGGATCGTAGGTGGCGGAATAGGCGTCGTTCGTGACCTTCAGGATGTCCGGCACTGTGGCGGTAAAGGCCAACGTGGTGGCGTGCAGCATCAGGATCACCTCGTTGCTGTAGGCCGGCAAGGCGCGGCGCAGGGCTGAAGGGATGATGATGCGCCGGTACAGCGTGTAGCGGGACATGCCCATGGCCAGCCCGGCATCCACCTCGCCATGCGCGGTTTCCTTGATCGCGCCGGCGAAGATCTCGGTGGTGTAGGCGCCGGTGTTCAGCGCGAAGGACAGGATGGTGCAGTTGAGGCCCTGGCGGAAGAACTCGTTGAAGGGCGGGGTGTTGTGGATGAAGCTCAACCCGTAAATGCCGGTATAGATGAGCAACAACTGCACATAGAGCGGCGTGCCCCGGAACAGGAAAGTATAGAGCCACACCGGGAACCACAGCAGCGGGCTGCGGGCGTTGCGCAGCACGGCCAGCGGGAGCGCGAGGCAGAAGCCAATGCCACAGGAAATCACCAGCAGCCACAGCGTCATGGCGAGGCCGGTCATCCGGTAGCCATCGGAATACAGCAGCGCCTGCCAATAGGTTTGGAAAATGCCGATCATAGCGCCGCCTTGCGCACGCCAACCGCGTATTTGCGCTCCAGCAGCATAAGCACGCCATTGGAGATGACGGTCAGCACCAGATAAACAAGCCCGGCGACGGAGATGAAGAAGAAGGTGCGGAAGGTCGCCTCGCCAGCCGCCTGCGCGGCCTTCACCACGTCCGACAGCCCGATCAGCGAAACCAGCGCCGTGGCCTTCAGAATCACCTGCCAGTTATTGCCGATGCCGGGCAAAGCGTAGCGCATCATCTGCGGGAACAGGATACGGCGGAACACCAGCAGCGGGCGCATTCCGTAGGCGCGCGCGGCCTCCAACTGTCCCTTGGGCACGGCGAGGAACGCGCCACGGAAGGTCTCGGTGAAATAGGCGCCGTAGATAAAGCCCAGCGTGATGACGCCGCTGGTGAAGGGATCGAGCGGGAATTCGAAATCGATGCTGTTTTGCAGCGAATCCAGCCAGTCCGAGAAATCGTTCAGCCAAATCTGCAACGAGTAGAAGATCAGCAGCATCAGCACGAGGTCTGGCACGCCACGGATAATGGTGGTGTACACAGTGCCAATGCCGCGCAGCACCCGGTGCCGCGCCAGCTTAGCCGAGGCGCCGAGCAGCCCGATGATAAAGGACAAAACCAGCGACAGCACGGACAACTCGATGGTCGTGACCGTGCCGTTGAAAATCTGCTGCCCGTACCCGGCCAGATCGAACATTCTGTTTCCCAAAGCGAAGAAGGCTCCGGCGTTTGCCGCCGGAGCCCGGTAGAAAGATTACTGCGCGGCTGGCGTGGCGCCGTAAACGTCGAAGTTGAAGTACTGCGCTTCGATCTTCTTGTAGGTGCCGTTCGCGTGGATGGCCGCGATCGCCTCGTCGATCTTCTTCAGCAGTTCCGGCTCGTCCTTGCGCACGCCAATGGCGATGTAGGAGCCGAGCACGTCCTTCGGATCGTATGTGACATTGCCGCCGAACGCGTAATCCGCGCCCTTCGGCGTCTTCAGGAAGCCGTAAGACGCCTCAACCGAATCCTGCAACGAGGCATCCAGGCGGCCGGAGAGCAAATCGGCATAAACTTGGTCCTGGCCCGGATAGGAGACCACGTTCACGCCCTGCGGCTGCCAATAGGTCTTTGCGTAAGTCTCCTGGATGGTCCCGGCTTCCACGCCCACGGTCTTGCCCTTCAGGCTCTCGGCGGTCGGCTGCAGCCCAGCGCCCTTCTTCTCGATCAGGCTGGTCGGCTCGTTATACATTTCGGAGGAGAAGTTGATCTGCTTGGCGCGCTCCGGCGTCACCGTCATCGAGGAGAGAATGGCGTCGAACTTGCGGGCCTGGAGGGCGGGGATGATGCCGTCGAAGCCCTGGCTGACGAACACGCATTTCACCTTCAGCTGGGCGCAGATGGCCTTGCCGAGGTCGATGTCGAAGCCCTGGAAATCGCCGGAGGGGGAGAGGCTCTCGAAGGGCGGATAGGTCGCGTCCACGCCGAACTTGATCTCGGTGAAAGCCTTGGCATGCGCGGCAACCGGCGCCGCAACCACACCCAACGCGCAAAGCGCGGCAAAAGCCGGCGCGAAAATCTGCTTCATCGAAGTCTCCCGTGTTGAAAGATTCACCAACGCACTCGCCGCAGCGATGTAACAATATTTAGCATTACCGGATTCACGCGCCTGGGCAAAGACGGCACGCGCAGGGCGCGGGCAACAAAAAAGCCAGGGACCGAGGCCCCTGGCTTGATATTTTGGCTGTTGCGAAGCTTACGCCCGCAGCGCCCCCGGCACACCGGCAATGGCGTGGTCGATGAGCGTGGCATCGGCCTGCACACCCAGGCCATCGCGCAGCAGTGCGGCGGAGGCTGTGGTGGCGATGTCGATGGCGGCGGCGCGAACCTCGTTCACCGCAGCGGCTTCCGCGGCCTCGATCCGCTCAACCGCCATGCGCTCGCGGCGCTTGGCAGTGGCTTCGGCCTCGGCAGCCAGGGCAGCGGCCAAGCTGGCAGCTTCCTGATGCGCGGTTTCCAGAATCTGCTTCGCGTCTTCCATCGCCTGAGCCTGTCGCGCCTTGGCATCGGCGAGGAGAACCTCGGCCTCGGCCTTCAGCTGCGCCGCCTCGGCCAGCGCGTCGCTCACGCTTTTAGCGCGAGCATCGAGCATGGAGGCGATGGCCGCCAAAATCTTGCGCCCCGCGAGGAGCGCAAAGATGGCGACAGCCACAAAGACCCAGAACGACCCGTGGGTGTAAAAAGCGCCACCGGAGAGAGCTTGGTATTCCATGGCTTATGCCGCCTTGCGCGCTGCCAGCGCTTCGTCGAGGCGCTGGGCAAGCTTATCTTCCGCGGGCTGGCTGCCCGTGAGTTTCAACAGGATGGAGCTGGCTGCCTCCGCGGCCACGGGCTTGATGGCGGCCAGGGCCGCGGCGCGGGCGGCTTCGATCCGCGCCTCGGACTCGGCGAGCTTCGCCTCCAGCTGGCCAGCCAGGGCAGCGGCCTTCGCCGCCGCATCGGCCTTGGCCTCGGCCACGGCTTTCGCCACCTCGGCCTGAGCCGCGCCACGGGCCTGTGCAATGGTCGCATTGAGCTGCGCCACCGCCTGGTCCGCCTCGAGCTTGGCCGCGCGCGCTGTGGCGAGATCCTTGGAGATCACGCCGGCGCGGTGTTCCAGCACCTTGCCGATTTCCGGCAGGCCCCAGCGCGAAAGCAGCAGATACAGCACCACGAGGATGACCGCCATCCAGCCCACCTGATCCAGCGTGAGCGGGTTGGCGAAATCCATCTGCGGCATGGTGCCCTCGGCCAGTGCGGCCGAAGGCGCCAGCGCCAGCAGGAGAGCGGTGCTAATGCGGCGCATTAGGTGAACAGGATGACCAGCGCGATGACCAGGGCGTACAGCGCGACGGCTTCCGTCAGCGCGAAGCCCAGCAGCACGTCCTTGAACATGGTGTCGCGCGCCGCCGGGTTGCGGCCAACGGAGGACACGAACGCGCCGAACAGGTTACCGATACCAACGCCGGCACCGGCGACACCGATGGTGGCGAGACCCGCGCCAACGTCCTTGGCGAGCAGAGCGGCAGACTGAGGATCCATGTAACTATTCCTTTCCGAGAAACTTTATTGGCGAAGTCTTAGTGCATATGCACGGCATCATGCTTAGTGCATGTGAACAGCATCGTGCAGATACAGGCAGGTGAGGATGGCGAACACGTAGGCCTGCAGTCCGGCCACCAGCAGCTCAAGGGCGGCAAGGGCAACGTTCAGGCTCAGCGGCACCACGGAGGCGAAGGCGCCGAGCACGCCGAAGCTCGCGGTGAGCAGCAGCATGAAGCCGGCGAACACTTCCCACATCACGTGCCCGGCGGTCATGTTTGCGAACAAACGAACCGAGAGAGAAACAGGACGCGAGAGGTAGGAGATGATCTCGATGGGCACCAGCAGCGGCAGCAGCCAAGTCGGCACGCCGGAGGGCACGAAGAACTTAAGGAACTTGAAGCCGTGCGTGTAGAACCCAACACCGGTGGAGAACACGAACACGAACAGCGCCAACGTCAGCGTGACCGCGATATGGCTGGTGAAGGCGAAGAAATAGGGGAACAGCCCCAGCAGGTTGCCCAGCAGGATGAAGCTGAAGATGGTGAACACCAGCGGGAAAAAGCGCAGGCCTTCCTCGCCGATCGTGTCCACGCACATGTTGCGCACGAACTCGTAGAGCATCTCGACCAGCGACTGCGCGCGGCCGGGCACCAGGGCCTTGCTCTTAAGGCCAAGGGCGAACACGGCCACGATGACCGCGGCGGCGCCCAGCATGGCCTCGTTGGAATTGGTGAAATTGACGGCACGGCCAAGGCTGCCAAGGCCTGTGGTGAGGCTGAATTGTCCCAGCGCGTCGATCGTCGGTCCTGCCATGTCTATCCCGTTCAGCCGCCTGTTTTTCCGCCGGACGCGCGAAGAAGATTACGCAACCCGGCCACCATACCCACTGGCACCATGAGGATCATCAGCCAGGGCGACGTATGGAAGAGCTTATCCAGCCCCCAGCCGACAACCACGGCGATGACCATCGCGGCCACCATCTCGACGCCCAGGCGCATAGCCAGCTCGATCGCGCGCCGCGCGGAACTGGCATCGCTTTCAGCCGTTTCGCGCTTGGGGCCCGCAGCAGCGTCTTCCGCCGCCTTGAGCCGCTCTTCAAACGCCGATTTATCCCGACCTTCGCTCATGCACCTGTTTTCAGCGGTTTTAACCGCTTAGACGTTGGCGGGTTGCTACCCATCCCCCCCTGCCCTGTCAAGAATACATAACGGTTTAAATGTTGTTTCATGGGTATGCCTTAAAATGTGTGGCGCGGCTGTTGACGCGGTTACGGGCCAAAAGTCAGTTTACCCTGGTGTTTCCGTAATTTTGAGGACCCGCCTTGCCCGTGGAAGTGCTGCGCGAACTGCCGCTGGACCAGATATTGCTCGGCGATGCCGGGACAATGCTGCGCATGCTGCCCGACGCGTCGGTTAACTGCATCTTTGCAGACCCGCCCTATAACCTGCAGCTGCGGGGCGAGCTTCGCCGCCCGGATGACAGCCTGGTGGACGGGGTGGACGAGGATTGGGACCGGTTCTCCGATTTCGCCGCCTATGACGCCTTTACCCGCGATTGGCTGGCCGAGTGCCACCGCATCCTGCTCAAGGATGGTACAATTTGGGTCATCGGCTCCTACCATAATATCTTCCGCATCGGCGCGATGATGCAGGATATGGGGTTCTGGATCCTCAACGACGTGATCTGGCGCAAGACCAACCCGATGCCGAATTTCCGCGGACGGCGCTTCACCAACGCGCATGAGACGATGATCTGGGCGGCCAAGAGCCCGCAGAGCCGCTACAAGTTCAACTATCAGGCCATGAAGGCGCTGAACGACGATTTGCAGATGCGCTCCGACTGGACGCTGCCACTCTGCACCGGCGGCGAGCGGCTAAAGAACACGCATGGGCTGAAATTGCATCCCACCCAGAAGCCGGAAGCGTTGCTGCACCGCGTCATCATGGCCTCGACCAGCCCGGGGGACATCATTGTCGATCCGTTCCTGGGCACCGGTACCACGGCGGCGGTGGCCAAGCGGCTGCACCGGCATTTCATCGGCATCGAGCGCCACCCGGCCTATGTAGAGGCCGCCTGGGGCCGGCTGAAGGCCGAGCGGCAGGCGCCCAAGAGCGCCGTCGTCGCCCCGCCCAGCGGGCGCGAGGCACCGCGCATCGCCTTCGGCAGCTTCGTGGAGCGCGGGATCATCCGCCCCGGCACGCCGGTGATGGACAAGCAGCGCCGCTTCGGCGCGGAAGTCACGGCGGAGGGACAGCTCGTCTCCGGCCAGCATCGCGGCTCCATCCATCAGGTGGGCGCGGCCGTTCAGAACGCCCCCTCCTGCAATGGCTGGACGTTCTGGCATTTCGAGCGCGAGGGCGCGCTGGTGCCGCTGGACGTGCTGCGGAAAGAAACGCCCGAGGCTTAGAGGCTGTTTGCAAGGTCTACTCTGGCGGCCGTCAGAGCGACAGCTTTTCAAACAGCCGCTTAAGCCTCGGCCGCCACCCCCAGCCGCTTGCGCAAGGCCTTGCTTTCCGGCCCGGCGACATCCGAGAGCTTGTATTTGTCCAGCACGCCGAGCAGCGCATCCTGCGCCTCATCGACGATGGATTGGAGCCGGCAGATGCCGCCAATGGCGCAATATTCCCCGGCCTGACACTCGACCAGCGCCAGTTCCGGCTCCAGGGCGCGCACCGTATCGCCCAGCCCTATCTCGGAGGCCGGGCGGGCGAGGCGCATACCGCCATTGCGGCCCCGAATCGTCTCGATCAGCCCCGCCTGGCCGAGCTTGTGCACGACCTTGGTCATGTGGCTCTCGGAAATCTGGTAGGCCTGGGAGATCTCGGCGATCATGCCCAGCTTCTCGGGCCGCAGGGCCAGATAGATGAGGGTTCTGAGACCGTAATCAGTAAAGCGCGTGAGGTGCATGGCGCACTTTAGCGCCACCGGGGACTAGCCTCAACTCTGCACTCGCTCAGCGTAGATCTGCGCCTCCGGCACAGCGCGCTCCCGCGCCACGGCGATGACGGCATCCAGCATCTTCGGCGGACCGCAGACGTATATGTCCGGGCTCTCGGCGGCCTCCGCCAGATGCACCTCCAGCGCCTGCGCCGCCGTGCCGGTAAAACCAGCCCAGCCAGGGGCTGGGTGCCAGACGCTGAGCGTGACTCCCAGTTGCGGTAAAGTGGCTCGCAACTCGTCGAGTTCCACCGTCAGCAACTCATCCTCGCGGTTGGCGCCGTAGATGAGATGCACCGGCGTGGAATCCTGGAACTCCGCCATGTGGCGCAGCATGGAGAGAATCGGCGCCATGCCGCAGCCGCCGCCGACCAGGCAGCGCGGACGGGGGCTGGATTCGTCCAGCACGAAATGGCCGAGCGGGCCGCGTACGGTCAGCGCATCGCCCACCGCCGCGCGCTCGCCCAGCCAGGTGGAAAACGCCCCGCCCGGCAGCAGGCGGATAATGAAGTCGAGCCGCCCGTCCCAGTTCGGCAGATTGGCGAGCGAATAGGCGCGGCGGATATCCGTGCCGGGGATCGCCAGCTCCATGTACTGGCCGGGAACGAAATCCGCCCCTACCCCCGCTGCCGCATCCGGCTTCAGCCGCAATGTCAGCGCCACCGCGCCCGCACCAGCCGGGCCCATGGCCTCAATGACCGCCTCGCGCACCGGAATTTGGTGACGGCCCACCTGGGCGTCGGTGCAGGGAAGCTGCACGGTCAGGTCGCCTTGCGGCAGGCAGCGGCAGAGCAGCACGCCCCCCGGCCCGGCGGGCAGCGCCGAGGCGGTGTGCGGGCCCATTTCGTAGCCGCCCTCCAGCACATGGGCCTGACACAGCCCGCAACTGCCTTCGTGGCACATGGCGGGCGGATACAGCCCCGCCGCCTCGGCCGCCGCCAGCACGTTCTGGCCTTCGGCACAGGAAAACGCCAACCGCGCCTCGTCGCGCGTCACCAATGTCACGGTCATCGAACTTATCCTCAGCAGAAATAAGGCGGCCCAGACTTGCCGGGCCGCCCCAAGGGCTTACGCCGCCTGACGGTTCAGGGAGGCGGCGATGTCCGCCTCGGCGGTGGTAACCGGCAGCACGCCGAACTTCTCCACCAGCACGTTCAGCAATGCGGGCGTGAGGAAGGCGGGCAGGCTCGGCCCGAGGCGCACATTGCGCACGCCCAGCGCCAGCAGGGTCAGCAGCACAGCGGCGGCCTTCTGCTCGAACCAGGAGACGACCAGCGAGAGCGGCAGGTCGTTCACCCCGCATTCAAAGGCATTGGCCAGGGCCAAGGCGATCTGAATGGCGGAGTAGGTGTCGTTGCACTGGCCGATATCGAGCAGACGCGGCAGGCCGCCGATGGTGCCGAAATCATGCTTGTTGAAGCGGTACTTGCCGCAGCCCAGCGTCAGCACCACCGAATCCTTCGGCGCGTGGTCCGCGAAGTCGGTGTAGTAGTTGCGGCCCGGGGCAGCGCCGTCGCACCCGCCGATGAGGAAGAAGTGCTTGATCGCCCCGCTCTTCACGGCATCCACCACCGTACCCGCCACGCCCAGCACGGTATCACGCGCGAAGCCGACAAGAATGGTCTGCTCCGGCGCGGTCTCGGCGAAGCCCGGCGAGGCCAGGGCCGCCTGGACCACTTGGGCGTAGTCGTCGTTCTTGATGTGGCGGATGCCCGGCCAGCCCACCGGCCCGGCGGTGAAGATGCGGTTGCGGTAGCTGGGCTGCGGTTCGATCAGGCAGTTCGAGGTCATCACGATCGGGCCGGGGAAAGCCGCGAACTCGGCCTGCTGGTTCTGCCACGCGCCGCCATAATTGCCCACGAGATGCGGGTAGGCGTGCAGCTTGGGGTAACCATGGGCGGGCAGCACCTCGCCATGGGTATAGACGTTGATGCCCTTGTCCTTGGTGGCTTCCAGGATGTTGTGCAGGTCGCGCAGGTCATGGCCGGAAACCAGGATGGCCTTGCCCGCCACCGGGGTGGTGCGCACGGCGGTGGGCACGGGCGCGCCGAAATTGCCGGTATTGGCGGCGTCCAGCGCCTCCATCACGGTAAAGTTCAGGCGGCCGAGGGCCAGCGCCTCTTCCAGCAGGGCATTGATGTCCACCGGCTCGGTGGCCAGGAAGTCCAGCGCATGGGCGATACCGGCGTAGATCTCTTCCCGCGCCTGGCCCAGAACCTCGGCATGATGGGCATAGGCGGCGACGCCCTTCAGCCCGTACAGGATCAGCGAACGCAGGCCGACAACATCCTCGCCCACCACTTCAACGCCAGCGCGCACCGAAGCGATTTGCGCCTGGGCCAGCAGACCGGGAAGCGAATCCGCCGGGGCGAACCGCGCCGGGCCACTGAGCTGCCCCGGCACCTTGCCCGCCTTCACCGCGGCGGCCTCATAGGCATCGCGCAGACGATCGCGGATCCGCGCCGCCTCGGCGATCAGCTCCTGAAACACCGCGCGGTTGAAGTTCACGTTGGTGAGGGTGGTGAACAGGCCGTACATAATGAAGCTGTCCGCCGCTTGGTCCAGCTGGCCGAGCTTGTGCAGCCGCGCGCTGTACTGGCCTAGGCCCTTGAGCTGATAGATCAGCACGTCCTGCAGATCGGCGGTGGTTTCGTCCTTGCCGCACACCCCCTTGGCGGTGTGGCACCCGGCAATGCCGTCGGTACGGGAGGTCTGTTCACACTGGAAGCAAAACATATGGTTCATTCCTGAAAATGGTGGCCCTGACGCGGCGAGGCCTCCGACCGCATAAGGTGAATTGCATCTGAACCTTTGTTTGCAGGCCGTCCTTGACATGGATCAAAGGTTAGGAAAACCCTGGACATCAATCCTTGACCTGAATCGCGCCGCCTGCTTATCGGACTCATAAAATGCCCCTTTATTTTCCAAAAACGCTTGCCAGCAGGCTGAAGTTTTTGAACCGCTCGCGGGCGTGGCGGCAGGGGCTGCCCCCTTGCCGGTAAACGCCGCCGCCCCGGCGCTGCCGCAGCTTCGCATTCGCGGGCGCAGTTTCATGTGCCTGATTCTGGCTCCCGAGCCGCCGCTCGAAGCCTGGTTCACAGCGCTCGACGAACAGCTCCGCCGCGCGGCCAGCTACTTTGTGAACAAGCCCATCGTAATCAATCTGGCCGTGGCGCAGGAGGCCGGGGGCAAGCTGGACGAAATCGTCTCGGCACTGGAGGCACGCGGACTTTATATTATCGCCGTGGAAGGGCTGAGCGCCGACGAACTGACCGGCACGCGCTGGGCCGGGCTGCCGGATCTGCGCCAAAAGCCGCAGGACCGCGAGGATGTGGGCGGCAAGCTCATCGAAATCCCCGACGACCCGCTCCCCGCCCCCTCCGTCCCAGCTGTCACCTCCTTGCTCATCGACCGCCCGGTCCGCTCCGGCCAGTCGATCATCTTCGAGGACGGAGACGTCACCATCATCGGCCCGGTCTCCTCGGGGGCCGAGGTCATCGCGGGCGGGTCCATTCATATCTATGGCGCGCTGCGGGGCCGGGCCATCGCCGGGCTGCGGGCCGGGGCCAATGCGCGGATCTTCTGCCATAAATTCGGCGCGGAACTCGTGGCCATCGACGGTGTTTACGACACGCCCGAAAGCTGGAGCGAAGCCTTTAATAATCGCGCGGCGCAGGTCCGACTCGAGGGCGGCGTGCTTAACATTGCACCCCTGGCATGAACGCGCCGGACAATCAGGAAGGAGCTGTAAATCGCATGTCGAAAGTTGTTGTGGTCACCTCGGGCAAGGGCGGTGTCGGCAAGACCACGACCAGCGCCTCTCTCGGCGCGGCTCTGGCCCAGGCCGGCCAGAATGTCGTGGTCGTGGATTTCGACGTCGGCCTGCGTAACCTCGACCTCGTGCTCGGCGCCGAGCGCCGCGTGGTGTTCGACCTTGTGAACGTCGTGCAGGGTGACGCCAAGCTGGCCCAGGCGCTGATCAAGGACAAGCGGGTGGACACGCTCTCGCTCCTCGCCGCCTCGCAGACCCGCGACAAGGACGCGCTGACCGAGGAAGGCGTGAAATCCGTCATCGACGAGCTGCGCACGAAGTTCGACTGGATCATCTGCGACAGCCCGGCGGGCATCGAGAAGGGCGCGATGCTGGCCATGCGCTTCGCCGATGTCGCGGTGGTGGTGACCAACCCGGAAGTCTCCTCGGTGCGCGATTCCGACCGTATCATCGGCATGCTCGACTCCAAGACCGTGCGCGCGGAAAACGGCGAGACCTTCGAGAAGCACCTGATGCTGACCCGCTACAACCCGGCCCGCGCCGCCAAGGGCGAGATGCTGGGTGTGGACGACGTGCTGGAAATCCTGGCCATTCCGCTGCTCGGCATCGTGCCGGAAAGCCCGGACGTGCTGAACGCCTCCAATCTCGGCTGCCCGGTGACGCTCCACAACCCCGCCTCCACCGCCGCCAAGGCCTATGCCGACGCCGCCAAGCGCCTACTCGGCGAGACGGTGGAGATCACCACCCCGGCGCTGGAGAAGCAGGGCCTGCTCGGCCGGTTGTTCGGCCGGAAGGCGGTGGCATGAGCATCTTCGACATCTTCACCCGCAAGCGCTCCGCCCCGGTTGCGCGCGAACGCCTGCAATTGCTGCTGGCGCATGAGCGCGCCCTGACCGGGCGGGCCGACCTCGCGGCCATCCTCCAGGAGGAAATCCTGGCGGTCATCGCCAAGCACATCGCCATCGACCGCGAGAAGGTGAACGTGAAGCTCGACCGCAGCGATCAGGTCTCCACCCTCGAGATTGACATTGAGATGCCGCAGAGCGTGGTAAAGGCGAAGGCGAGCTGACAGCCTCGGCATAGGGGGGCTGCGTTGGCTCCCCTTCCCCGCCCGCCCAAAATTTGCCACATTCGGCGCATCATGCGCCTGCACGCCTCCTGTGCCGCCCGGCAAATGCCGGATGGTGACGATGCCTTATTGCTGCTCGGCCCTGCCGGGACGGGCAAGTCTGACCTGTTGCTGCGCCTGATCGACCGCGGCTTTGCCTTGGTGGCCGATGACCAGGTGCTGGTGGAAAACGGCATCGCCCGCGCTCCCGAATCACTCGCCGGACTGCTGGAAGTCCGCGGCCTCGGCATTTTCCGCCTGCCTTATTTGCCCCAGGCCCGGCTGCGCCTCGTCATCCTGCTTGGCGTGCAGCCGGAGCGCTTGCCCTCCCCCCGCTGCCATGCGGTGCTGGACCTGCCCGAGATCACCCTCGACCCAGCCCTGGCCTCCGCACCCGAACGCGCCGCCCTGGCGCTCGAAGCCGCCTGCGGGCGCATTACCCAGCTTGTGGGCGCCTTCAGCGCATGAACTCCCAACCGCCCAAGTTGCAGATCGTGCTCGTCACCGGGCTGTCTGGCGCGGGCAAGCAATCAATTTTACGTGTTCTGGAGGATCTCGGTTTCGAGACCGTGGACAATCCGCCGCTCGACACGCTGGTCACTCTGGCCACGCGGGCGGAGAAGAACCTCGCCATCGGCGTCGATGCCCGTTCGCGCGGTTTCGCGGCGGAGGCGGTGCTGGATGCGCTGTATCAGCTTCGCCAGCATGCCAATCTCAGCCCGTCTCTCATCTTCGCCACCGCCAACGAGGACTCGCTCCTGCGCCGCTACTCGGAGACGCGCCGCCGCCACCCGCTGGCGCAATCGGGCGCCATTGCCGAGGGCATCGCGCTGGAACGCCAGCTCACCGCACCGCTGGCCCGCGCCGCCGACTGGCTGGTGGATACCTCGCGCCTGCCTTTGCCCCGGCTGCGCGCGCTCATCGAGCAGCATTTCGGCGAAACCTCGCCGGGCATGGTCATCTCGCTTATGTCCTTCGCCTATCCGGGCGGGTTGCCACCGGAGGCCGATCTGGTGTTCGATGCCCGATTCCTGCGCAATCCGCATTACGACCCCGCCTTGCGCCCCCTCTGCGGCCGTGACCCCGAGGTGGGAAATTTCATCGAGCAAGACCCTGATTTTTCGACATACTTCCAAAAAGTCGCGGATATCGTTGAATTTTTACTTCCACGCTTCGTGCAAGAAGGAAAAAAATATGCAACGATATGTATCGGATGTACCGGCGGACAACATAGATCTGTTTACATGATCGAAAAACTTAGCACCCATCTGGCCAATCTCGGCTGGCGCGTCGGCGTTACGCATCGCGAGGCCGCCCGCTTCGCGACGGCCAGCGCGACGCCGGAAATATCGGCGAAGGAATGAGCCTCTCCACATGATCGGTATGGTCCTTGTTACCCATGGAACGCTTGCCACCGCGCTGCGCGAAGCCATGGAGCATGTTGTCGGCAAGCAAAAGAATCTTGCCACCGTCTGTATTGAATCAGACGCGGAATTCGAGGGCCAGCGGGCGGAAATCGCCCAGCGCATGGCGGAGGTGAACACCGGAGACGGCGTGATCCTGCTCACCGATATGTTCGGTGGCACACCCAGCAACCTCGCCATGTCGATGGCCGCGCAACCAGGGGTGGAAATAATCGGCGGCGTGAACCTGCCCATGCTGGTGAAGCTGGCTAAGATCCGCGGCCAGGAAACCCTGACCGAGGCCGTGGCCCATGCCGAGGCCGCTGGAAAGAAGTACATCTGCAACGGACACGAACTGCAGGCCCCCGCCTGCCGCGCCGCGGAGTAACGGCCATGAGTGGCGCGATGATTTCCGTCGATGTCGGTATCGTCAACAAGCGCGGCCTGCACGCTCGGGCGGCTGCCAAGCTCGTGAATCTGGCCGAACAGTTTTCCGCCAGCGTGGAGGTTTCCAAGGACGGGCAATCCGTCTCAGCGCGGTCCATCATGGGTTTAATGATGCTGGGGGCTGGCATCGGCAGCACGGTGCGCCTCTCGGCCGAGGGGTTCGACGCGAAGGAAGCGCTTGATGCCATCGCCGCGCTGATCGAGGCCGGCTTCCATGAAACAGACTAGGCGCGGCAAGGAACAAACCTTCACCGGCCATCCGGTCTCCCCTGGCATCGGCATCGGCCCGGTGCATGAGGCGCTGGAGCCGGATCTTGTCGTTTCCACCAAGAAACTCACCGCCGCCGAGGTCGCGCCCGAACTGACACGGCTGGAAGAGGCTGTTTCCCGCTCGCGCCACCAGTTGCAGAAGCTGAAGAACCGGCTGGCCGTCCTGCCTGAGGATTCGCAGGCGGAAATCTCGCCGCTGATGGATGTGTATCTGCACATGCTCGGCCCCTCGCGGCTGATGCGCGGAATCAAGGCGCGAATCCAGGAGAAGCACCTCTGCCCCGAGGCGGCGGTGCATGAAGAGGCGGAAGCCCAGGCCGAGGCGATTCTGGCCCAGCCGGGGGAGGACAAGGCCGGGCGCAACCGCCGCGCCGAGGAAGTGCGCGAGCTGGGACGCCGAATCCTGCGTAATCTCACCCGCCAGCCTTTCCGCAGCTTCACGGCCCTGCCCCAGGGCAGCGTGCTGGCGGCGGAGGATCTGCGCCCCGCCGATGCCGCGCTGATTCAGCCCACGCGCTTCGCGGGCATCATGACCACCGAAGGCGGGGTGGAGGGCCATACGGCGGTGATGCTGCGCGCCCTCGGCCTGCCCGCTGTGCTGGGGGCGGACGGTGTGCTGGACGCCGCCCAACCGGGCAGCCTCGTCATCGTGGACGGCGACACGGGCGAGATCATCCTCAACCCGACCAAGGCCAGCCTGGAGGCGGCGCGCAAGAAGCTCTCGGCCCAGGCCCGCGCCCGCCGTGCGTTGGCCCGGCTGCAACGCCTGCCCGCCACCACCAAAGACGGCACGCCCGTGGAGTTGCAGGCCAATCTGGAACTGCCTTTCGAGCTGGCGATGATCGCCGAGTCGGGCGCGCATGGCATCGGGTTGCTGCGCTCGGAGTTCATGTTCATGAACCGCGAGGTGGCGCCCGACGAGGATACCCAGGCGCGCATCTACCAGGACATAGTGGAAGCCATGGATGGCGACCCGGTGACCATCCGCGTGCTGGACTGGGGTTCGGACAAGGAAGTGGAAGCCCTCTCGCGCTATCTGCCGGAAACGCCCGAGGCCAACCCGGCGCTGGGGCTGCGGGGCATCCGCCTGCTGCTGCGCTACCCGGCGCTGCTGGAAACCCAGCTCGCCGCCATTCTGCGCGCCGCCGCACACGGGCCGGTGCGGATCATGCTGCCCATGGTCAGTGTCGCCGCCGAGGTTCAGGCGGCGCGGGAGGTGCTCATCCGCGTCTGGCGGCGGTTGAAGCGGCGCAAGAACATCACTTTGCCCGACAGCTTGCCGCCGCTCGGAATCATGGTGGAAACCCCGGCGGCTGCCCTGGCCTCGCCGGTGCTGGCGCAACATGCGGATTTCTTCTCCATCGGCACCAACGATCTCACCATGTACACCCTGGCGGCGGATCGCAGCCTGCCCGCCGGGATGAAACTCTACGACCCGCTGGAACCGGCGGTGCTGCGGCTCATCCACCTCACCTCCAGCTTCGCGGCGCAGGTGGGCATCCAGGTTTCCGTGTGCGGCGAGCTGGCCGGACGGCCCCATGCGGCGCCACTGCTCCTGGGCCTGGGCATCCGCCAGCTTTCCATGCACGGCAACACCGTGCCGCTGGTGAAAAAGGCGATCCGCGCCAGCAGCCTCGCCGCCTGCCAGCGCTTGGCCGCCGACGCGCTGGCCGCACCCTCGGCCGACGCGGTGCGCGCCCTGCTGGCCGACGCCGAAGCATAACGCGCATGAGCACGATTTTTGCTCCCATCACCGGGCGCGGCGGTGCCGTTACCGTGCTGCGCCTCTCCGGTCCCGGCACCTTCGGCATCGTGCAGGCGCTGGCTGGGAGCCTGCCCGCGCCGCGCCGCGCCAGCCTGCGCCCACTGGGGCATGAGGGGCGGCGGCTGGACGAGGCGCTGCTCGTCACCTTCCCCGCCCCGCACAGTTTCACCGGCGAGGATGTGGCCGAGATCTCCCTGCATGGCGGCCGCGCCGTACTGGCGGCGGTGAGCGAGGTGCTGGCCACGCTGGGCGCCCGCCCCGCCGAACCGGGCGAGTTCTCCCGCCGCGCGCACCAGAACGGCAAGATGGATCTGCTCCAGGCCGAGGCGATGGCGGACCTCATCGCCGCCGAGACTGAGGCGCAGCGCGCCATGGCGCTGGAGAGCATGACCGGCCTTTCCGCCGCCTGCCTGATCTGGCGTGAGGAACTCCGGCAGATCATGGCGCGGCAGGAGGCGTTGATCGACTTCCCCGACGAGGATTTGCCTCCCGAGGTGGAAGCCGCGCTGCTGGCTGGCATCATTGCCCTGCGCGATGAAATGCGCGCCGCGCTGAGCGCCGCCCCGGCGGCGGAGCGGCTGCGCGAGGGGCTGGAATTCGTCATCCTCGGCGCGCCGAACGCAGGTAAATCCACCCTGCTCAACGCGTTGGCGGGCGAGGAGATCGCCATCGTCTCCGACATCCCCGGCACCACGCGCGACGCGGTGGGCGTGCGGGTCGATCTAGGCGGGGTGCCAGTACACATCACCGACACAGCCGGGCTGCGCGAGACGGAAGATGTGATCGAGGCCGAAGGCGTGAAGCGCGCCAAGGCACGGGCGGCGCGAGCGGATTTTTTACTCCTGGTGGCTGCCCCTGGCGAGGCTTTCCCCGAAGCGCCCAAGGGCATCCCATGTTTGCGGCTACGCACCAAGGCCGACCTTACCCCGGCGGAGGGCTTCGGCGTCTCGGCCAGGACCGGGCTGGGCATGGCGGAATTGCGGGCCAAACTGGCCGAAGCGGCGGCGGAACTGACCGACACCAAGGGCGCTGCCGCGCTGGCGCGGCCACGGCAGATCGCCTGCGTGCGCGACACAGAGGCGGCGCTGGATGCGGCGCTTCACGTGGAGGATCCCGAACTGCGCGGCGAGGAGCTGCGCAGCGCGTCTCAGGCGTTGGCGCGACTGGTGGGGATCATCGGCGTCGAGGAGATTCTCGACGCCGTGTTTTCCGGCTTCTGTATCGGGAAGTAAGCGGCCTTAGCCCGGTGGAGTTAACGGGTTCACGCCCAACGCCGCCAGCCCTGCCCAGCAGGTCGCGCTCAGAGAGGGGCGGCGGAAATATTGGAAGATCTGCGCCGGCACGCCCTGACGCAGGGATGGCCCAACTGTCAGCCCCGTGGCCAGGCTGGGCGAGATGGTCGCGTACACATAGCCTTCCGGCGAGGTGTTCTGCGCCACCGTGGCCAGGAAGCTCTGCGCGTAGGACTCATGGCCCATCTGCTGGAGCGCCAGCGCGGCAAAGGCCGTGCCTTCCAGCCAGATGCCGTCGCTGGCGTCCGAAAACCCGATGCCGGGGCCGCGTTGCAGCGAGCCGATGCTGTTCAGCGCTGAAGTCTCGCTGCCCAGCCCGGCAAGATAGGGCCAGATTCCGGCATCCGCCGCGTCCAGATGGTCCACCGCGCCATCCGCCCCCATCCCGGAATCGAAGCGCCCCGTGGCGAGGTTGAACATGCTCTGCACGAAGGCAGCCGCATGGGCCGAATCCTCCTTGCGACCCAAAGCGCGGAAGGCGGCGGTCAGATCGACATTCTGCTCCGTACTCTGCCAGGTAAGCAGGGTCTGCGACGGATCGTACCCGTACAGCCCGCCATAATAGCCCGAGGGCGCGCGGAGTTGCTGGTCGAGGAAATTCCCGGCCCGGTTGGCGGGAGTGGTCATGCCCAAAGCGGCCCAGAGGAGCATGGCCCAGGCCAGCGGCCCGCTATCGGTGCCGTCCTGATACGGGTCCTCGTCCCAGCGCTGGGCTTTGGCTTCCCAGAATCCGGCCAGCTTGGCGGGCTGCGCCATCACTCCGGCCTGATAGCAGTTGCGCAACCGGCCATCGGTAAATTTACGGTCGTGCTCCTGAGCAATCTGCAACGCCATGGCGATGCGCTTCGCCTCGTCCGTATGCCCTGCGGCCAGCAGCAACAGCCCTGCCAAAGCGTTGTCGTACACATAAGCCGCGTTGGCCTGGGTGATGTCGAAATCCCCCGCCGCCGAACCAGCCTGCACCAGATAGGAGTTGAGCAGCACCGGGCCATCGCCCAGTGCCGCCATCTGCCCCAGCACCGCCCGCACGCAGGCGGCGCCCAGGTCGTCGGCCCGCGCGAGGCGGGGCAGCGCCATGGCTGCCCCAACACCGGCGAGCAGTCCACGGCGGCGGAGCATCACTCCAGGATTTCCGCCAGCAACTCCGTGGTGCGCCCGTTGGCGATCACCGCCGCGCGGGCATCGTAATGCACGCCGTTCACACGCGCGAAGGCATGCTGCACGCCGGGATAGATGAAGGCATCAACCCACTCGTTGTCTTCCAGCGCGTCGAGCAGGCGCTCCTGCGCGTCGGCGGGGAAGTACTCGTCCTTCTCGGCGATGTGCAGCATCAACGGCGAGGCAATGTTGTCGAACTCCGGCGCCAGATTATCCAGCCCCACGCCGTAATAGGAGACGTTCACATCCGCGTCCGAGCGTGTGGCCATCAGCAGCGCCATCCGCCCGCCGAGGCAGAAGCCCATGGTGCCGGCATTACCGTTGCCGCGGGGCAGCTTGCGCGCCGCCGCCAGCGTCACCTTCAGGTCTTCCACGCCCTTGTCCTGGTCGAAGCCATTCAGCAGCTCGAAAGCCTGCTTCCATTCGGCTTCGCTCTTGTCGGTGAGGTTCACCCCCGGCTTCTGGCGCCAGAACAGATCCGGCGCGATGGCGATGAACCCCTGGGCCGCAAGCTCCTCACCCGTGGCGCGCAGAGCGTCGTTCACCCCGAAGATTTCCTGGATCAAGACGACCGCGCCGGCCTTCGCCGTCCCTTTGGGCTCCCACACATAGGCGGTGAACTCGCCCGCGCCATCCGCGGCCTTCAGCTTGATCTCGTGCATAGCGTTCTCCCTGTTGGAACTGCGCTATACATAATACTCCTGCAGCGGCGCGAAACCATTAAAGTTCTGGCTCGCGTAGGTGGTCACATATGCGCCGGTGTCGTGGATCAGCACGCGGTCGCCGGATTTCAGCTCCAGCGGCAGGTGGTAGGGCGTCTTTTCGTAGATCACGTCCACGCCGTCGCAGGAGGGGCCAGCCAGAACCACCGGCCCAGTCTGCCCGTTACCGGCGGTGATGCGGTAGCGGATCGCCTCGCCCTCGGTCTCGGCCAGCCCGCCGTAACGGCCAATGTCCAGATAAACCCAGCGGCGCGCATCGGCTTCCATGCGGCGGCACACCAGCACCACCTCGGACGCCACCACACCCGCATTGCCAACCATCGAGCGGCCGGGCTCGATCAGAATCTCCGGCAGGTCGTTGCCGAAATGCTCGACCATCGCGTCCATGATCGCGGTGCCGAAGGCGTCGGCCTCGGGCACATCGGAGAGGTAGCGGATTGGAAAACCGCCGCCGAGATTGAGCATCTTCAGCTCCACGCCAGCGGCCTTGAGATCCGTGAACAGCATCGCCACTTCGGCGATCGCCGTCTCATAGGCCGCCGTGCCGGTCTGCTGGCTGCCGACATGGAAGGACAGCCCATGCGGCACTAGCCCCAGCGCGGGGGCGGCCAGCATCAGCACCTTGGCGCGGTCCAGCGTCGTGCCGAACTTCTTGGAAAGCGGCCATTCCGCGCCCTCGTTGTTCACGGCGATTCGGCAATACACCTTGGCGCCCGGCGCGTGTGCGGCGATCTTCTCCAGTTCCTCGATGGAATCGAAAGCATAGAGCGGCACGCCGAGCTTGTGCGCGGCGGCAATGGCTGAGGGTTTCTTCACCGTGTTGCCGAAGGAGATGGCCGAAGCGGGCGCACCGGCGGCGAGGCACATCTCGATCTCGGGCAGGGAGGCGGCATCGAAGCAAGAGCCGCGCGCGGCCAGCAGGTCGAGGATCGGGGCGGCTGGATTCGCCTTTACCGCGTAGTAGATTTTCGCGGCGGGCAAGGCGCGGCGCAGCGCGGCGTAGTTCTCCGCCACGCGGTCGAGGTCCAGAACCAGGCACGGGGTTGCCGGCTGGGTATCAAGAAACGAAGCGATTTTGGGAGTCATCGCCCTCATCCTTTCTCTGAAATGTCCGTCTGTTGAGGCGACGGACATGGTTACAAAACGGTCCAACGAACCAGCCGACTTCCAGGCTTCCCCAGTCGTGCTGCCAGAACGCTTGACGCCGTTGCGTAACCGGAGAACCGGCAGAGGCACGTACGTTGCTGCGTGGGGGGCGAAATAGGGCCATCGCCCCCGGGGTGCAAGACTTATTTGCATCCCGGCGCAAATTGTCACGGAGTGCAACTTGGCCTGCCCAAACGGGCGTGCCATCGCTATTGTAACAGACATGGAAACGCTGCCGCATATCCTCATCGTCGATGACGACCGTGAAATCCGCGACCTTCTGGCCAAGTTTCTGGAGCGCAACCGCCTGCGGGTGACCACCGCGCGGGACGCCAAGGAAGCGCGCCGGGCCTTCGTGAACGGGCATTACCAGCTCGTGGTGCTGGATTTGATGCTCCCCGGCGAGGGCGGGCTGGACCTCGCCCGCTGGTTCCGTGCCGAGACCAACGTGCCGATCATCATGCTCACCGCCATGGCGGAGGAGACGGACCGCATCATCGGGCTGGAGCTGGGCGCGGATGACTATGTGACCAAGCCCTTCAACCCGCGTGAGCTGCTGGCACGCATCCGCGCCGTGCTGCGCCGGAGCAGCGACACCGAAGAGCGCGCGCCCGAGCACGCCAAGACCTATAAATTCTCCGGCTGGTCGCTGGAAACCGCGCGCCGCCGCCTGCTGGACCCGGCCGGGGTGGAGGTCTCCATCACCGGCGGCGAGTACGATCTGCTGGTGGCGCTGCTCGACCGCCCGAACCGCGTGCTGACGCGCGACATGCTGCTCGACTTGCTGCGCGGCCGCCAAGCCGGGCCGTTCGACCGCGCCATCGATGTCGCCGTCTCCCGCCTGCGCCGCAAGCTGGAGGATGACGGGCGCAACGCCCAGCTCATCAAGACCGTGCGCGGCGGCGGCTACGTGCTGTCCACGCCTGTCGAACGGCTTTGAGGTTCCTCTCCCTGCCCCACAGCCTGGCGCGCAGGATGATCCTTTTCCTGCTGACAGGCTTCGCGGTCATCCAGCTCTTCGGGCTGCTGATTCACACCGTCAACCAGGTGCATCTGCAGCAGTTGGAGGAGGAGCAGGAGTTCGCCACGCGCGCCGTCATCATCTACCGCCAGATCGCGATGGCGGCTCCCGAGGACCGCGCCGCCATGCTGGCCCGGGCGCCGCTGCCCAAGAACGACAAAGCCATCATCTCGCAGTTGCCGCCCATCGACAACACATTCAGCATGCCGATGAGCGCGCGTAACGCCATACGCGCCGCGATCTTCGATTACGGCGTCCCCCCGCCACTGCGCCCGCGCGGACTGGTACTGCGCATCGCGGGGTTTCCGCCCCGCTTCATCATTAGTTTCGGCCTGCCCGATAATCCGTTCTTCCCGGGCCCGCTGCCGCCCCTGCCCATCTCGCCCAATGGCGGCCCACCCAATGGAGGACCACCAAATGGCGGGGCGCCCCTGCTGGGCATGGGGCCGCCTGATCTGGGGCCGCTGGACCTGTCATCGCTCTTCCCGCCATCCGCATGGCTCACCATCACCTCCACCCTGCCGCCGCCAGCCCCCTGGCGCTCGCCCGGCTTCGCCACTGCCTTCATCGTGATGACGTTGCTCGGCGGGGTGATGATCACCTGGGCGGTGCGGCAATTGCTGCTGCCGGTGAAAACCCTGGCCGCCGCGGCCGAGGCGCTGGGGCGCGATGTCGTCAACGCCCCGCCTCTGCCCGAGAGAGGCCCGGCCGAGATCGTCATCGCCGCCAAGGCGTTCAACACCATGTCCGCGCGGGTGCGGCGGTTCGTCGAGGATCGCACCTTCCTGCTCACCGCCATCGGGCATGATCTGCGCACGCCGATCACCCGGCTGAAGCTGCGCGCCGAATACATGGAGGATGACGAACAGCGCACCAAGATGCTGGCGGATCTCGACGAGATGGAAGCGATGGTCGCGGCCACGCTGGCCTTCAGCCGGGATGTGACCACCACCGAAAAGGTGACGCGGATCGATCTCGCCAGCCTCCTGCGCACGATTCTGGACGACGCCGCCGATGGCAACCCGGACCATGCCACGGCCCTCAACTACACGGGCCCGGAGCATCTGCCGGTGAATGCCCGTCCCTTGGCGCTGAAACGGGCTCTAACCAACCTCGTCGGCAACGCGCTGAAATATGGTGATGCCGCGCATGTCACCCTGCACCCGCCAGCCAAGGGCGTGCTGCGGATCGACATCGAGGACCAGGGCCCCGGCATTCCCGCCGAGGAGATGGAGCGCGTCTTCGAGCCGTTCCGCCGCCTGGAGACCAGCCGCAATCGCGAGACCGGCGGTTCGGGGCTGGGGATGTCCATCTGCCGCAACATCATCCGCGCCCATGGCGGGGATGTGGGCCTGACCAACCTGCCCGAACGGGGCTTGCGCGTGAGCGTGACCCTCCCGGTTTGATGATTTCCCTGGCGCGGGCTGTTGCGTTACAACGCGCGCGCCAGCATTCGAGGACCAAATGGGCGAAAACGCCACGGCAGGACTAGGTTTACCAACGGGCTTCCCACAACGCTTGACGCGCCCGCTCATCGCCATCGACGGCCTGCCCTGCGCGGGCAAGACTACGCTCGCCACGCGGCTGCAACAGGCCCATGGGTTCGAGTGCCTGCATGTGGACGAATTCCTGCGCCCCGAGGAGGAATGGCGCGGCTGCCAGCCCGCCTTCCCCTTCCCCTATATCCGCTACGAAGAATTCCTGCAGGCGGTGAGCGACCTCGCCGAGCTGGGGGCGTGCAGCTACCACCCGTTCGACTGGACGACGCTGCAAGTCTCCGCCACGCCGCGCCAGATCACCACGCTGCGCCCGGTGATCGTGGAGGGGATTTCCGCCCTGGTACCACTGCTGGAGCCCTATTACGGGCTGAAGATCTTCGTCGATAGCGACCGCAACAGCATCCTGGACATCGCCCCCAAGCGCAGCCTAGGCATCTGGCTGCGCGAATGGCGGGAGATTTTTCTGCCCAGCGTGGACATGTATATGCTCACCCGCCCCCAGAAAAGGGCCGACATCATCATCCCCGGCCGTGGCAGCCGGGGCAAAAGCGCTGAAATGATCTACGCCCTCAAGGATTAACCGGAATCCGGTTAATTATTATAACAACAAGTTTACGCATCAGCCTTCCGCCTCTTCCAGCGCCGTATGCGCCTCCAGCCAGTTATGCTCGGCGGCGTCGATCTCGCGCTTCACCACGGCCAAACGCTGCGTGACTTTGGTCAGTTCCGCCGTCTTGGCCTGGGCGTAGAGCTCCTCGCTCGCCAGCCGGGCTTCCAGGCTTTCCTTTTCCGTCAGCAGCTTCGCCAGAACCTGCTCCGCCGCCTTGGCCGCCTGACGCAGCGGGGCGAGCTTGGCGCGGGCCTCGGCCCTGGCAGCCTTGTCGTTCTTTCTGGCTTCCACTTGCTGTTTTGCCGCCGGGGCGGCGCGCTCGTTCATGGTGGCGGCATAGGCGGCGAGGTCGCCGTCGAACGGCGTGACCTTGCCTTTGGCGACCAACAGCAGGCGGTCGGCCACGAGGTCCACCAGGTATGGATCGTGCGAGATCAGCACCACAGCGCCCTCGAAGGCGGTAAGGGCTTTCACCAGCGCGTCGCGGGCATCGATGTCCAGATGGTTGGTCGGCTCGTCCAGCAGCAGCAGATGCGGGGCGTCGCGGGTGGCGAGGGCCAGCAGCAGCCGTGCCTTCTCACCGCCGGACATCGCGCCGACCTTGGTGTTCACGCGGTCGGCATCCAGCCCGAAGCGCGCCGCCTGGGCGCGGATTTGCGGCGGCAGGGCCTTGGGCAAGGCGCGAGCCAGATGGTCGTAGGGCGTGTCCTCCAGCACCAGATCGTCCTCCTGGTGCTGGGCGAAATAGCCGATCCGCAGGCCCTTCACCCGGAACTCCCGCCCGCGTAGCGCGGACAGCCTTCCCGCCAGCAGCTTGACCAGGGTGGATTTGCCGTTGCCGTTCTGGCCGAGCAGGGCGATGCGATCTTCCATGTCGATGCGCAGCGAGACGCCGGTGAGGATCGGCTTGCCGTCATAGCCGATATCCACGCCCTCCAGCTGGAGCATCGGGGGCGGCAGGTCCTCTGGCGAGGGGAAGGAGAATTCGGTGGCGTGATCCTCCACCACCGCCTCGATCTGCGGCAGGCGCTCCAGCGCCTTCAGGCGGCTCTGGGCTTGGCGGGCCTTGGTGGCCTTGGCGCGGAAACGGTCCACGAAGGACTGCATATGCGCCCGCTGGGCGGCCACGCGCTCGGCCTCGCGGGCCTGTTGCATGGCGCGCTCGGTCTTGATGCGCACGAACTCCGCGAAGCCGCCGGGGGTAAGGGTGAGCTTGCCCTTGTCCAGATGCACGATGGCTTCCACGGCATGATCGAGGAGCTGGCGGTCATGGCTGACGAGCAGGATGGCGCCGGGGAATTTCTGCAAATAGCCTTCGAGCCAGAGTGTGGCTTCGAGGTCCAGATGGTTGGTCGGCTCGTCGAGCAGCAACAGGTCGGGCTGGCAGAACAGCACTGCCGCCAGCGCCACGCGCATGCGCCAGCCGCCCGAATAGCTGGACATCGGGCGGGCCTGCCATTCCTCGTTAAAACCCAGCCCGGCCAGGATGGAGGCGGCGCGGGAGGGGGCGGAATCCGCCTGGATGGCGAAGAGGCGCTCATGGATTTCCGCCAGGCGCTCGGCCGGGGTGGCGGGGTCCTCAGCCGCCGCCAGCAGCTCGGCGCGTTCGGTATCGGCCGCCAGCACCACGTCCAGCGGCGTGATGTCCCCGGCCGGGGCCTCCTGCGCCACGTAGCCCAGCTTTACGCGGTTGCCGAGACGGATGGCACCGCCATCGGGGCGCAGCGCGCCGGCGATGAGTTTCAGCAGCGTGGACTTGCCGGCCCCGTTGCGGCCAATCAGCCCAATGCGCCGCCCGTCATCCACCATCAGGCTGGCATGGTCCAGCAAGGGCCGTCCGGCGATGCTGTAGGAAAGGTCTTCCAGGCTCAAAACGCTCATGCGCGAACCTCTATAGCCTGTGCCGGGGCTTGCCCAGCCTTGCCCGCCCCGCTATTGGCCGCGCAACATTCACAGCAGCAGGTAGAGACACCATGGCCATCGAACGCACCCTTTCCATCATCAAGCCGGACGCCACCCGCCGCAACCTGACCGGCAAGATCAACGCCAAGTTCGAAGAGAACGGCCTGATGATCGCCGCCACCAAGCGCCTGCACCTGACCCGCGCCCAGGCCGAGGCGTTCTACGCCGTGCACTCCGCCCGTCCGTTCTTCAACGATCTGGTCGAGTTCATGATCTCCGGCCCGGTGGTCGCGCAGGTGCTGGTTGGCGAGGGCGCCATCCTGAAGAACCGCGACATCATGGGCGCCACCAACCCGGCGAACGCCGCCCCCGGCACCATCCGCGCCGAATTCGCTGAGTCCATCGAGGCGAACTCCGTGCACGGCTCCGACAGCGCCGAAGCCGCCGCGCAGGAAATCTCCTTCTTCTTCGCCGAGATCGAGATCGTCGCCTAAGGCGACGCATAAAAAGCTTTTAGACGTTTTGGTGCCGCTTTCCTCAGGAAAGCGGCATTTTTGTTACCGCCCCGTCCACTTCGCCTCGTAAACCTTCGCGCCCGGCGGGGGAACGAAATGCTTATCCGCTTCGGCCTCGGCCAGGCGCAGCGAGTTCAGGCCGATGACCAGCGCCGCGGTGTTCATCATCCCTGGCGGAATCCACTGGATCAGCCCACCCAGCATCTGGTCGTAGGTGGCGGAGATCGCCGGGAACAGCCGCCCGCACAGCGTGTAGAACGGGTAGAGATCCACCGTGGCCAGCGCGATATAGGCGCTCACCGCGACCTGCGGGAACATCACCAGAAACCCGGTGGCGGCACGCACCAGATAGCCGAACCGCGCGGGCGGGTTGGGGCGCGGGTCCAGCACCATCAGCCAGAACAGCAACCCGCCGAGCAGGCAGGAGATGTTCATCACCGCATAAAGCGGCGGGTTGAGCATGGCGACGAAATGCACCTTGGGGATCAGCCAGAGATCGGTGCTGGCCAGGAAGATCAGCGTGGCGGGCACGGGGTGGCTGAGCCAGCGCAGCCGCACCCAGGAAGCACGGGCCGCACGCACCACCCAGCCGGGCGCGCCCAGGGCCAGGACCTCGCCCATCCAGCCGATGGCGATGCCGAACGGGGCGGCCATGCCCAGCGTGACGGCCTGCACGCGGTTGAGGAAGAACATATGCTGGGAGACGTATTCGAAATGCGTCTGCAACACGAAATAGATGCCCGCCAGCCCGGCCAGGAAAAAACCCTGCCGCACCCGGCCCGGGCGGCGCTCGGGCGCGATGCGCCCCATGCCGCGCCAGTACCAGAGCAGAGTGAGCCAGCAGCCCAGGAATACCGGCGCGTTGAAGACGAAGGGGAACAGATAAGGCAGATGCGCCGGGAAGGCCCGGCAGGCGCCCCCTACGGCCAGGGCCAGCAGGAGGAGCAGAAACTCACCCATTCAGCTTGTCCATGGGTACACCGGCGAGGGCGCGGCTGGTGCGGATGGTTTGCAGCGTCTGCACCTTGGCGACGCTCTGAGCATTTGTGAGTCTTGTGGTGAGCTGGTTCTCGTGTGCTGCGTCCCGCGCCACGAGGCGGAGCAGGAAATCCCCACCGCCGCGGATCATGTGGCACTCGCGCACTTCGGGCCAGGTGGCCACCAGGGTCTCGAACGCCTCCAGCACCGCCAGCTTCTGGCTCTCCAACCCGACGATGACGAAGAAGGAGATCTGCCAGCCGAGCTTCAACGCGTCTGTCTGCGCGTGATAGCCCTGGATGTAGCCAGCCTCCTCCAGCCGGCGCACGCGGCGCAGGCAGGGCGGCGGCGAGATACCCGCGCGGCGCGCCAGCTCCACATTGGTCATGCGGCCGTCGGCCTGAAGCTCGGCGATGATTTTCCGGTCGATCTCGTCGAGGCTGAAGGCTTCGGTCTCGGTCTGCATGGAATCCCAATATCTGACTCTGGTGGCGCGTAATATAATTGCGCGGGCGGTTTTGGCTATGGGGTAAGCGGTTGACAGCCCAGCATGGCGGGATGAGGCTCCGCGCCATGTACGATGTAGTGGTGGTGGGCGGCGGCGTTGTAGGCTGCGCGGTGGCGCGGCGCTTCGTGCTGGAAGGCGCGAAGGTGGCGCTGCTGGAAAAGGGCGCGGATATTCTCTCGGGCGCCAGCAAGGGCAACAGCGCGATCCTGCATACGGGGTTCGACGCGCCGACCGGCAGCCTGGAACTGGCCTGCATGCAGGCAGGCTATGCGGAATACATGGACATACGCGCCAGGCTGCGCCTGCCGGTGCTGGAAACCGGGGCCGTGGTGGCCGCCTGGAACGAGGAGGAGCTGGCGAAGCTCCCCGGCATTGTGCAAACGGCCCATGCCAATGGCGTAACCGATGTGCGGCAAATCGCCCCCGATGAGGTACTGGCGCGGGAGCCACGGCTCTCGCCGCATGTGCTGGGCGGGGTGCTGGTGCCGCATGAGCATGTCATCGACCCCTGGAGCGCGCCCTTGGCCTATGCGTTGCAGGCTTTGGTCAATGGCGGCGAAGTGCGGCGCAATACGGTGGTGCTCTCGGGACATTTCGCCAACGGCATGTGGCGGCTGGAGACCAATACCGGAACGGTGGAATGCACCACGGTCATCAACTGCGCCGGGCTGTATGGCGATATCCTCGACCAGCGCCTGACCGGCGAGGAGAACTTCGCCATCAAGCCACGCAAGGGGCAGTTCGTGGTGTTCGACAAGGCGGCGGCACGGCATCTGCGCACCATCCTGCTCCCGGTTCCGACTGAGCGGACCAAGGGGATCGTGATCACGCCAACAGCGTTTGGCAATCTGCTGGTGGGGCCGACCGCCGAGGAGCAGGATTCGCGCGACCACGCCGCCGTGGACGAGGAAACCCTGCGCATGCTGGTGGACAAGGCGGTGGAGCTGGTCCCGTCGCTGGAGGGGATGGGGGTAACGGCGGTGTATGCTGGCGTTCGCCCCGCCACCGAGCGCAAGGAATACCGCGTGCGCCACGAAACGGCGCGCAATTACATCGTGCTCGGCGGCATACGCTCAACCGGGCTGACCGCCGCCCTCGGGCTCGCCCGCCATGCCTGGAAGCTCTACGCCAGAATGCATGAGCGGTTGACCAATCCGATCTGGCCGCAAGCGCCGAGGCTTGCGGAGCATTGCCCGCGCGACTGGCAGACACCGGGCTATGGCGAGATCGTCTGCCATTGCGAGATGGTGACGCAACGCGAAATAGAGGTCACGCTGACCGGCCCCCTGCCCGCACAGGATTATAATGGGCTGAAACGGCGCACCCGCGCTGGGATGGGCCGCTGCCAGGGCTTCTACTGCAATGCCCGCGTGGCGGAGATGACGGCGGGGCGCTTCGCCAATCCGCTGGCCGTGGGGGGCACGCATGGTTGATGTGGCGATCATCGGCGGTGGACCGGCAGGCATAGCGGCGGCATTGACGCTGAAAGCCCGTGGCGTACGGCATGTGGCGATATTGGAACGCGAAAGCGTACTGGGCGGCGTACCGCGGCATTGTGGGCATCCGCCCTTCGGCTTGCGGGAGTTCAAGCGGCTGCTCACCGGCCCAAGCTATGCGCGCCGCCTTGCCGCCGCCGCCGAGGCTGCGGGGGTGAAGATTTTGCTCCGGCATTCCGTGACGGCGCTGAAGCCGGGCGGGAGGCTGGAGGTGGCGACGCCGGAGGGGCTGGTCACACTCAATGCGCGCCGCGTGCTGCTCGCTACCGGGGCACGGGAGGCGCCGCGCTCGGCCAGGCTGGTGGGCGGGGACAGACCGCTCGGCGTGCTGAATACCGGCGCGTTGCAGGCCTATGTGCATTTACACGGGCTGGTACCGTTCACCAGCCCGGTGGTGGTGGGCACGGAGTTGGTGGGGCTCTCGGCCCTGGCCACCTGCCGCAGCCATGGCATTCACCCCGTGGCGGTGGTGGAGGCAGGCAGCCGCGCCGTGGCGCGATGGCCGCTCGGGCTGTTCCCCCGGCTGTTGAGGATTCCAACCTATTATAACGCCGGGATTGATGAGATCATCGGGCATGGGCGGGTGGAGGCGGTGCGGCTGCGCGATGGCCGGGAGATCGCCTGCGATGGCGTGTTGCTGACCGGGCGGTTTTTGCCCGAGGCCAGTCTGGCGCGGCTCAGCCATCTGGCGGTGGATGGCCGCAGTGGCGGCCCTGAAGTGGACCAGTACGGGCGCTGCTCGGATGACGCCTATTTCGCCGCTGGCAATCTGCTGCGGCCCATCGAAACGGCTGGGTGGAGCTTCCGCGAGGGGGGGGCCATTGCCGATTATGTCGCCGATGATCTGGCGGGCGGGCTACCCGCCGCCGGGGATGAGATCACGCTCGTCGCCGGGGAGGGCGTGAAGTTCGTGGTACCGCAGCGGCTATCGCGCGTGGCGCCGCTGCGCGGGAAGCTGCAATTGCGGGTGGAGCGGCCCATCTCCGGTCAGCTTCGGGTCAGTTCCGAAGAGGCCGTGCTGTATAAGCGGCGCATCTCCACGCGGCCGGAGCGGCGTATTCTGGTCGAGCTGGGCGAGATGAAGCCGCCGGGCGAGGCCAAGCGGCTGCTGGTGGAGATTGTCTCGTGAGCGTCGTCGCCATCGACCAGGGCACGACGAGCACGCGCGCTTTGCGGCTGGAGGATGGGCGGGCGCGCATCGTACATGCCGTGCGCCACGCGCAGCATCATCCGCGTGACGGCTGGGTGGAGCATGACCCGGAGGAGTTGCTTGGCAATATCCGGGAGTGTTTGCAGGTGGCGGGACGGGCTGAGGCCATTGGCATCGCCAATCAAGGGGAGAGCTGCCTTGCCTGGGACAAGGTGACGGGCAAGGCGCTGAGCCCGGTGATCGTGTGGCAGGATAACCGCACAGCGGGGGAGATCGAGGCGCTGCGCGCTTCGGGTGCGGAGGCGGAGACGCTGGCGCGGGCCGGGCTGCCGCTGGACGCGTATTTCTCCGCGAGCAAACTTGCCTGGATTTTGCGGGAGAGTCCCGAAGCCCGCGCGGCGCTGGCGGCGGGGCGGCTGCGGCTGGGCACCACTGATGCGTTTTTTCTCGACCGTCTGACCGGCGTGTTCGCCACCGATGTCACCACCGCCTCCCGCACCTCGCTGATGAATCTGGCGACGGGGCAATGGGATGCGGAGCTGTGCCGGATTTTCGGCGTGCCGATGGAGGCACTGCCGGAGATCCGCGATACGGCGGGGGCGTTTGGGGCGTTTGGCGGCGTGCCGGTGCGGGCCAGCGTGGTTGACCAGCAGGCGGCGCTTTACGGCCATGGGTGCCGGGGGCCGGGGGATGCGAAGATCACCTTCGGCACCGGGGCGTTTACCCTGGCGGTGACGGGCGAGGAGATTGTGCGCGCGCCCGAGCAGGGGCTGTTGCCCACCGTGGCGTGGCGCAAGGCCGGGGTGAGCACCTATGCGGTGGATGGCGGCGTGTACGATGCCGGGGCCGCCGTGGAATGGGGGCAGAGGCTGGGGCTGTTCGAGTCCTTTGCCGAATTGGATGAGTTCGAGGCCCCGCCTGCGATTTCACGCGGGCTGGCGTTTGTGCCCGCCCTCTCGGGACTGGCCTGCCCGCATTGGGACCGCTCGGCGGCGGCGCTGTGGATCGGCATGAGTGCCGGGACGACCAGGCGCGATCTGGCCCAGGCGCTGCTGGAGGGGATCGCGCTGCGCACGGCGGAGGTGGTGAGCGCGATGGATGCGCGCGTGGCCATCGGCGGACGGATTTCGGTGGATGGCGGGCTGACGCGCAGCCGGTATTTTATCCGGTTCCTGGCGAATGCGTTGCAGCGGGAGGTGGCTTGCCCGGTGTTTGATGAGTTGACGGCGTTTGGGTGTGCGGCGTTGGCGGCGGGTGGGGATGTGGCGCGGCCTGGGGCGGTGCGGGTTGTGGCGGCGGATGTTGGGGATGTTGCTGGTTGGCACTCGGCTTTTTCCGAGGCGGTGGGGCGGGCGAAGGGGTGGCGGTACGAGATGGCGCATGACAAATAGCCAACCTAAAGACGATAATTCTGAAGGAAGCATTCCATCAGTTACCGTTACTCGCGAGGAAATCCTGGCGTTTTCTGAAGCTATTGGCCTTGCATATGCAGCACCCGGAAGGTGCAGCACTATTTTTATGTTCGAGTTATACGCTCGTTCCCTCTTCCCGGTACCCGCCCCCGTTGATCCAAATAAAATGGCAGCTATATACTTGACTAAGCAGGCTTCAATTATGCGATATGCGGCGGATATTTGCTCAAAACTTCAAGGACTTCTGCGTCACTCGCGATAACATAGTGACGCACATCGTGCGATGTTTCTGCAAACAGGCTATCTGCTCTCGCCAGTTCTGCGAGCCAGGGGGATTCGTTGACAACGAAAGTCTTTCCGGGCGATCCATTTTTGCTGAAAATGCCCCACAGTGCGTTCATGTAGCTTTCCTCTAGGCTTCGGAACGTGACGTGCTCCCCTGGAATGTGACCGTTTTTGTGTAGAGTCTGTTCCTGGGGGATAGACCGATGAAGGGCAGCCGATTTTCTGAAGAGCAGATTA
>NZ_JACHFJ010000013.1 GCF_014201825.1 Acidocella aromatica
TTCACGCCAGCCGTCTCAACGCCAGACTTATCCGACTTCACACGGACCTTCACGTTGTAATCAACCACGCGCTTCACAGCGACCAGCAATTTCATTTCTTATCTACCTCGCATCTGTCCCGAAATAGGGCAATATATTGATATGTGATGTTACAGGTTCTGGAAAGCCCGTCACCGCAGCCTGTAGAGCCGGTCCATCGCCGCCTCGATATCGGCCAGTTTCGCGCAATAGCTCATGCGCATGTAGCGCCCGCCACGCACGGGATCGAAATCATAGCCCGGCGTAGTCGCAATCTTGTGGTCCTCGAGCAACCGGGCGCAAAAATCAGCGCTGTCCTCGCCCCGGCCTTGCAGGTCCACATAGATGTAAAACGCGCCATCCGGTGGTGAAAATACGGTGAACCCGGCGGCACTCAGCCCCTCCGTCATCACCTTGCGGGCGATTGCGTAATTGCGCCGGTTGGCTTCCAGCTCCTCACAGCAATCCAGCGCCGCCTCGGCCGCCACTTGGGAGATATAGGGCGGGGAGACGAAGAAATTCGCCGCCAGACGCTCCACCACCTGCACCAGTTCCTCGGGCAGCACCATCCAGCCGATTCTCCAGCCGGTCATGGAGAAATATTTGGAGAAGGAATTGATGACAATGGCGCTCTCGGAGAACTGCGCCGCGCTGGCCTGCGGCTTGCCGTAAGTAAGGCCGTGATAGATCTCATCCGAGATCAGCCTTATGCCATTGGCATGGCAGTAGCGGGCAAGCTCAGCCAGGGCCTCAGGCGCCAGCATGGAGCCGGTGGGGTTCGCGGGGCTGGCCAGGATCAGCCCTTCTGGCTTACGCGGCAAGGCTTCGAGCATGGCGATCGTCGGCTGGAACCCGGTCTCGATGCCGCAGGGCACCACCACCGGCTTCAGCCCCAGCGCCACCGCGATATTCACGTAAGGCGGGTAATAGGGCGCGGCCAACGCAATCTCGTCGCCCGGATCGAACGCCGCGAGATAGGCCAGCGGAAACGCGCCCGAGGCGCCGAAGGTCACGGCGATGCGCGCGGGCGACACGTCCACGCCGTACCAGTCCTGGATATGCGCGGCGATGCTGCGCTTCAGCGAAGGGCGGCCCAGCGCCTCGGTATAGCCCAGCGTATCATTGCTGTTCAGCGCCGCCACCACTGCCGCCTTGGCCCCGGCGGGCAGACCGGTGCCGGGTTGGCCGACCTCCAGGCGCAGCACGCCGGGCGCGCCGGGCGGCTGCGCGGCCGCAAGGGCATTGGCCCGGATGACAACATCCATCACCCGGAAGGACGGCACATGCCGCCCAGCGCCGATCTTCATGATTTACCTGCCGCCGACAGCGAGGCCCTGGCCGCGGCTATCGGCCACCGCCATACAAGAACGCTCGCCGCCCGGCACACCGCCCGGGCAGGAGATGACATTGGCTCGCCCCGGCTCTGGCACCTGCGCCGCCGGATGGCCCGCCAGCGCGTTGGCCAGACCGATCTGCGCGGCCTCGGCGGCGCCACCCTGACCGGTGCCACTGGCGGCTGCACGGAAGGTACCATCGGTATAGGCCATGGCGGCGGCGAGATCGGGCGCCGGGTTGCTATGCGGCGAGGCAGCCAGCAGCACGCCCGTGCCCGGCGCAATGCGCCCGGTGCCAAACAAGTTGTTGAGCGAGGTCACGCAGATCACCACGCCGCCATTCTTGTCCAGCGCCATGAAGCTGGCGGAAGCAGGCAGCGTCTCCATGGCCGGGGTGGCCACGGGCAGCGCGGCGGTGCTGTAATTCTTCGCAGTGCCGAACACCGGCGTCTCAATGCGCGGCTTGGCGCTGCTGAGATCCTGCGCGGTCAGCCCGCCCCCGGCTTCCTGCGCGGCGGCGGCGAAGTTCTGTGCATACCCTCCGGCATAGAAGCCTTGCACGCCCTGGGTGCGCAGAACCTCCAGCGTCGCGGCAAGGTCTGGCTGCGCTAGATTTGCGCCGGCGGGCAGCAGCGTGCCGTTGGGGGCGAACACGGCGGCGGCGGATGGGTCGGCCAGCAGCGCGGTGCCGACCACCTGCAAATCGGTCTCCAGCACCGGCGAGAGCTGGGCGCTGGCGGCTAGGCGCTCGGCGGGGACGATGACGGCCGATTGCGAGAGCTGGCCATAGCCCGCCTGCAGCGCCAGCAGGCCGCGCGCCAGGGTAGGCACGGCGGCCGGGCGGTCACCGCTGGATGCGGCGGGCGAACCGGCGGGAAACATCAGCGCCACCGGCGGCTGCAACTGGCCTTGGGCGTTGGGCATACGCACAAGGCACGCGCCACCGCCGCCAAGTGCCGCGCGCGAAGGCAGCGTGACAGCCATGGCGAAACCCTCAGCCGCCGCAGCGTCGGCCGCATTGCCGCCCTGGTTGAGCACCTGCCGCCCGACCAGCGCCGCCTGCGGCTCATCAGCCACCGCATAGCCGAACACGGTCTGCCCCTCGCCGTTCTGGCTCGGGCCCGGAGAGGCGTTGGTGCCCAGGATCTGGTGGCTCAGCATGGCGCAGCCGGAAAGCGCGGTAAGGGAAACAGCGGCGGCTAGGCGGAAAAAGCGGCTGTGCAAGGTGGACTACCCTTTGGATTATGGCTGGAAACCTGCTTAGCGGCGAATGCCCCGCCCGGCAACGCGGGCCGGGGGGCAGGTTCAGGCCGCGGCCGGACGGCCAGGACGCAGTATGCCGCGCCGTTTGGCAAAGCCCTGGCGCAGCTTGGCGATGCGCCCGATTCCGGCCAGGCGTCGGTCGAGGAAAGCGAGCGTCCGCTCGGCGTCCACCGAGGTATCGGCCAACCAGTACAGCAGCGTGGCCAGATAAATGGCGCCCAGGCTGGCGCGCTTGGTGTACCAGGAGAAATCGGCGGATTTGTCACCGGCGGCAAACCAGATGGCATCCGCCGTAGCGGCAACAATGCGCGCCATGCGCGGCGCTTGCGAGGGCAGCGCCAGACAGGAGAGCGCGCGGCGGATGGCTTCCTTATCCCCTGCCGTCTGCTCCAGCCGCAGAGCGACAACGGCACGCACCCGCGCGGTCAGCCCGCCTTCCAGGTTCTGTGCGAACTCGATCATGCGCTGGTCGGCCAGGGCAAAATAGGACTCGATCATCTCCCCCGCCCCGCCAGCGAACACCAGCCCGGCCTCGGCGGCATCCCGCCCCAGCGCGCTCAGCGCCATGCCCAGCGCCCGGCTGGTCCAGCCATCGAAAGGCACGTTCGGCACCAGCGCATCCAGCACCTTGGCGGTTTCTTCATCGATCTGCATCGTCAAATCTCCGGCAGGGGCGCGGGGTTGCGCTCCAACTCTTCATTATAGCCAAAATAGCGAAAATCCTCCATCCGCATGGGGTAGAGGATGCCGTCCAGATGGTCCGTCTCATGCTGCGCCACGCGAGCGGCAAAACCGGTCAGCTCCTCGTCCACCCTGGAACCATCGGGGGTGAAGCCGGTCAGGCGGATATGCGTGAAACGCGGCACGGCGGCGCGCAGGCCGGGAAGCGAGAGGCAGCCCTCCCAGCCCAGCACTTTTTCGCCCGAAAGCGGCTCCACCACCGGGTTGATAACGGCGCGCCGGGGCAGCGCCACCCCGGTATCGGACCGGCTGGCCGGCACATGGAACAGGAAAACCCGTTGTGAAACAAACACCTGCGGGGCAGCCAGCCCCACCCCGCCGGAATCGGCCAGGGTGTCGGCCATGTCGGCCAGCAGGCGGGCCAGTACGGGGGTGGTGAGGTCACCAACCTCCGCCGCGCGGGCCAACAGAACCGGGTGCCCCATGCGGGCTATCTTCAAAATCGCCATATTTGCATGATTGCCCCGGCAGAAATGATTTGGCGAGAGGCGAATCTGTGCTATAGGCGCCTTCACCTTTGCGGAACCGGCCTTCCATGGGCCGCGTTCTGCTTTATCTTTTTGGCATTCTTTCAGGAGTTGGCGAGCCGGTGCAAGTTCTCGTTCGTGACAATAACGTTGATCAGGCGCTCAAGGCGCTCAAGAAGAAGCTCCAGCGCGAAGGCGTTTTCCGCGAGATGAAGCTCCGCCGCCACTATGAGAAGCCCTCCGAGCGCCGCGCCCGCGAGGCCGCCGAGGCCGTGCGCCGCGCCCGCAAAATGGAGCGCAAGCGCATCGAGCGCGAAGGCTTCTAAGACCTTTTCACGAGATTTCGCCGGATTGAGCCGTGGATGGGACACCATCCACGGCTTTTCCTGTTTCTACCCCTTCTGGATCACCAGCACCCAGCTCCCGTCCTCCTGCTCGATGAGGTCCAGCGGATCGTGCCCATGATCGGCGGCGGCGCGGGGAACGTTACGCAGCGGATCCTCGCCCTTGAGCCGTACGAGAAGGATCTGCCCGGTCACCATCGTCTCCAGCGCAAGGCGGGTACGCACATAGGTCATCGGGCAAGTCTCGGCGGTGATATCAATGGCTTTGTCGTGTTGCGGCAGGGTGGATAATGGCATGGTAATTCCCGATAAAGGCTGGACCGGAGCAGAAACTTGGGCCACAAGGCACCGCGATGGATATAAGCATCGAGCGCCTGTGCATAGAGAACGGGCTGAAGATGACAGGACCGCGCCGGGTTATCGCGCGGGTGTTGTCTGAGGCAACCGACCACCCGGATGTGGATGAGCTGCACCGGCGGGCTACGCGCGTCGATAGCCGGATCTCGCTTGCCACCGTGTACCGCACGGTGCGCCTGCTCGAATCCAAAGGCATCCTCTCCCGCCGCGACCTCGGCAGCCGCCGCGCGCGCTACGAGGCCAGCGGGGACAAGCATCATTTCCACCTGGTGGACAAGGAAAGCGGCACGATCGTGGAATTCGACGCGCCACAGGCCGAGGCCATGCTGCGGGAGATCGCCAAGGCCCAGGGCTTTGAGGTGGACACCATTAAAATCGAGCTTTTTGGCCGGCGGACGGCCAAATGAACCAGGTTCTCATGCCCGAGCTGCCGCGTTTCACCATCGGCAATGCCGCCCCGAGCTTCCCCGAGCTGCGCGCAGGGAATCTTGGCGTGCGCCTTGCCACCACAACCGATGAGCTGGAAGCCGCGCAAGGCCTGCGCTATCGCGTCTTCTATGAGGAGATGGGTGCGAAAGCTGATGCCGCCACTATCGCCACCCGGCTCGACCGCGACGAGTTCGACACCATCGCCGACCATCTGCTGGTGGTGGACCACGACCTCGGCGAAGGTGCGGCCAGCGTCGTCGGTACCTACCGGCTGATCCGCCAGGAGGCGGCGGAACGCTTCGGCCGGTTCTACTCCGAGAGCGAGTACGATATCAGCGCGCTGAAAGCCTTCCCCGGCAAGAAGCTGGAGCTTGGCCGCAGTTGCACCGCCGCCGCCTATCGTTCCCGCGCCGTGCTGCAACTGCTCTGGCGCGGCATCGCCGCCTATGTGTTCCATCACGGCGTCGACCTGATGTTCGGCTGCGCTAGCCTCTCCGGCACCGACCCGGACGCGCTGGCCGAGGAGCTGACCTATCTCGCAACCCATCACCTCGCGCCCGAGGCGATCCGCCCGCGTGCCCTGCCCTCGCGCTATGTGGAGATGAAGCGGCTGGATGCGGCCAGCATCAACCCGAAAACCGCGATGATGCGCTTGCCGCCGCTGGTCAAAGGCTACCTGCGCCTGGGGGGATTCGTCGGTGCGGGCGCCGTGATCGACGAGCAGTTCAACACCACCGACATCGCCGTGGTGGTGCAGACCGACCTCGTGACTGAAAAATATTACCGCCATTACGAGCGGGAAGCGCGCGAAGCCTAAGCCGCGCCCCGGGAGAGTGTAAAATGACCGACGATGATGTGACCATACCCGATTCGCTGCTGCCCTATGACGAATGGACACAGGATGCGCTGCGCCAAGTCGTGGTAAGCGCTTTGCGACATGTTGCGCATGAGGGACTGCCCGGCGGGCACCATTTTTATATCAGCTTCAAGACCACCTATCCCGGTGTGGTCTTGCCTGAGCGTCTGCGCGCCCAGTACCCGGACGAGATGACAATCGTGCTGCAGCACCAATTCCACGCCCTGAACGTGGACGAGGCCGCCGGCACAATGTCCGTTGGCCTTTCCTTCTCTGGAATCCCCTCCAACCTCACCATCCCCATCGCCGCCATCACCAGCTTCGCCGACCCGGAAGTGCGCTTTGGCCTGCATTTCGACGTGACGGTGCCCGAGCCGGTGAAGGTGGCGGACATTCCGGCGCCGGAGGGCGACGACGTGCCCGCCCGCCCGAATGACGGCCCGGCCGCAGTGGTGAGCCTGGACGCTTTTCGTAAACGGCAGAAAGACTGAAGCCATGAACGCAGTGACCAAGCCAAGCCCCGCTTTCACCTATTCGCCGATGTTCCCGCTGGGCGCGGACACCACGCCCTACCGCAAGCTGGACATTGATGGCGTCTCCACCATCGAGGTGGAAGGCAAGACCGTGCTCAAGGTCTCGGCCAAAGCGCTCGAGGAGCTGGCCTTCACCGCGTTCGACGACGTCTCCCACCTGCTGCGCCCCGGCCATTTGCAGCAGCTCGCCAATATCCTGAAGGACCCCGAGGCCAGCGAGAACGACCGCTACGTGGCCATGGAGTTCCTCAAAAACGCCGTGATCGCCGCCAAGGGCGTGCTGCCCATGTGCCAGGACACCGGCACCGCCCTGGTCTTCGGCAAGAAGGGCCAGCGCGTCTGGGTCGAGGGCAACGAGGAAGAGGCGCTCTCCTACGGCGTGCATCGCACCTATACCGAGACCAATCTGCGCTACTCGCAGATGGCCCCAATCTCGATGTTCGAGGAAAAGAACACCGGCAACAACCTGCCTGTGCAGTTCGACCTCATGGCCTCCCCCGGCGACTACCACGCCGATGAGTTCCATTTGCAATTCATGGCCAAGGGCGGCGGCTCGGCCAATAAGACCTATCTGTTTCAGGAAACCCGCGCGACGCTGACGCCGGAGAAGATCTACTCCTTCCTGGAAGCCAAGATCAAAACCCTCGGCACCTCGGCCTGCCCGCCTTACCATCTCTGCATCGTCATCGGCGGCACCTCCGCCGAGCTGAACCTGAAGACGGTGAAGATGGGCTCCACCCGCTATTACGACGCCCTGCCCACGCATGGCGACATTTCCGGCCATGCCTTCCGCGACCTGGAGATGGAGCAGAAAGTGCTGGAGATCACCCAGAAGATCGGCATCGGCGCGCAGTTCGGCGGCAAGTATTTCTGCCACGATGTCCGCGTCATCCGCCTGCCGCGCCACGGCGCGTCGCTCCCCATCGGCATCGGCGTCTCCTGCTCGGCCGACCGCCAGATCAAGGCCAAGATCACCAAGGACGGCGTGTTCCTGGAGCAGCTCGAGACCGAACCCGCCAAGTACCTGCCCGAGATCCACGATGAGCATCTGGGCGGCGAGGTTGTGGCCATCGACCTGAACCGGCCGATGAAGGACATCCTGGCGGAACTCTCCAAGCACCCGATCAAGACCCGCGTGGCGCTGACCGGCACCATCGTCGTCGCCCGCGACATCGCCCACGCCAAGCTGAAGGAACGGCTGGACCGTGGCGAGGGCCTGCCCCAGTACATCAAGGACCATCCGGTGTATTACGCCGGCCCGGCCAAGACGCCCGAAGGCATGCCCACCGGCAGCTTCGGCCCCACCACCGCCGGGCGCATGGATTCTTACGTGGACCTATTCCAGGCCGCCGGCGGCTCGCTGGTGATGCTGGCCAAGGGCAACCGCTCCAAGGCCGTCACCGAAGCCTGCCATAAGCATGGCGGCTTCTATCTCGGCTCCATCGGCGGCCCGGCCGCCGTGCTGGCCCAGAACAACATCAAGAAGGTCGAGGTTCTGGAGTATCCCGAACTCGGCATGGAAGCCGTGTGGAAGATCGAGGTGAAGGACTTCCCGGCCTTCATCGTGGTGGACGACAAGGGCAACGATTTCTTCGCCGGACTCGCATGAAGTTCACCGTCGACCGTATCGACCATATCGTGATGGTGTGCCGTGACCTTCAGGTCACGGCCGCTTGGTATCAGCGCGTGCTGGGCATGGAGCGCGAGGAGTACGGCGGCAAAAACCGCACGGCCCTGCGCTTCGGCGCGCAGAAGATCAACCTGCACGAAGCGGGGGCCGAGGTGGTGCCGCACGCGCAGGACGCACGCCCCGGCGCGCTGGATCTGTGCTTCGTCGTGGCCGTACGGCCCGAGGACGTGGTGGCGCAGCTCCATGCCTGCGGTGTTGCCGTGGAGCGCGGGCCGGTGACGCGCATTGGCGCGCTGGGGGATATCGTCTCCGTCTATTGCCGCGACCCGGACGGCAATCTCATCGAACTCGCCTCGTATCTGGGGGACTGATTCATGATTGCGCACGCCAAGGGGCGCGCGGCCCCTTTGGGGGCGCGGCCATGAACCTCTCCGATTTCGACTATCATCTGCCCGATGAACGCATCGCCGTGGCTCCCGCCCGGCCGCGCGACTCCGCGCGCCTGCTGCATGTGGCGGCTGACGGGCTGCACGACCTCATCGTGCGCGACCTCCCCTCTTTGCTCCGCCCCGGCGATCTGCTGGTGGTGAACGACACCAAGGTGATCCCGGCGCAGCTCTCGGCCATGCGCGGGAACGCCAAAATCGGCATCACGCTTGATCGCCGCCTGGATGACGGCTCCTGGCGTGTGCTGCTGCGCAACGCCAAGCGCGTGCGCGCGGGCGATGTGCTGGTCATCGACCCGGAATTCTCCGCCGAGGTGCTTCAGGTGCTGGAGGGCGGCGCCGCCCTGCTGCGCTTCCAAGCGGATAATTTCTACGCCGCCCTGGCCCGCTCCGGCGCGCTGGCCCTGCCGCCCTATATTGCCCGGCCCGGGGGCATCACCGAGCAGGATAAGGCGGATTACCAAACCCTTTTCGCCACCAATGAAGGCGCCGTCGCCGCCCCCACGGCGGGTCTGCATTTCACGCCCGAGCTGCTGGCGGCGCTGGCCGCGCGCGGGGTGGAGACCACGCGGGTGACGCTGCATGTGGGCGCTGGCACCTTTCTGCCCGTGCGGGTGGAGGATGTGACCCAGCACCGCATGCATGCTGAGCGCGGCTTCGTCACGGCGGAAACGGCCGCCAAGATCAATGCCACGCGCAAGGCAGGCGGGCGGATCATCCCCGTCGGCACCACGGCGCTGCGGCTGATCGAGAGTGCAGCAGACGCGGACGGCGTGGTGCACCCGTTCGACAGCGAGACGGACATCTTCATCATCCCCGGCTACCGCTTCAAGGTGGCGGATCTGCTGTTCACCAATTTCCATCTGCCGAAATCCACGCTGCTGATGCTGGTCTCGGCCTTCGCGGGCATGGAGCGCATCCGCAGCGCCTATGCCCACGCCATCGCGGCGGGATACCGGTTCTACTCCTATGGCGATGCCTGTTTGCTGGAGCGCGCATGAGCTTTTCCTACGACCTTCTGGCCACTGACGGTTCCGCCCGCGCGGGGATGCTGCACACCGCCCATGGCGACGTGCCGACCCCCACCTTCATGGCCGTAGGCACGGCGGGCACGGTCAAGGCCATGACCGCCGACGCCGTGCGCGCCACCGGCGCCAAGATCGTGCTCGGCAACACCTATCACCTGATGCTGCGCCCGGGTGCCGAACGCGTGGCCAAGCTTGGCGGCCTGCACAAGATGATGGACTGGCCCGGCCCGATCCTCACCGATTCCGGCGGGTTCCAGGTGATGTCCCTCGCCAAGCTGCGCAAGATGGACGAAAGCGGCGTCACCTTCCGCTCCCATATCGACGGCACGCCCTATCACCTCACGCCCGAGCGCTCGACGGAGATCCAGCATCTGCTGGACGCCACCATCACCATGCAGCTCGACGAATGCACCAAATTCCCCGCCACGCATCAGGAGGCGGCGGAGTCGATGCGCCTTTCCACCCGCTGGGCCAAGCGCTCGCGCGATGCCTTCGTCCGGCGCGAGGGCTACGGCCAGTTCGGCATCGTACAAGGCTCCACCTACCAGGATCTGCGCCGCGAATCCGCCGATGCGCTGGCCGCACTTGAGTTCGAGGGCTACGCCATTGGCGGCCTCGCCGTGGGCGAAGGCCAGGAGATGATGTTCGAGGTGCTGGACTACACCACCCCGATGCTCCCCGCCCACAAGCCGCGCTACCTCATGGGCGTCGGCACGCCGGACGATCTGCTCGGCGCCGTGGCGCGCGGGGTGGATATGTTCGACTGCGTGATGCCCACCCGCGCCGGGCGCACCGCCCGCGCCTTCACCTCGCGCGGCATCTTCAACCTGCGCAACGCGCGCTTTCAGGACGATACGCGCCCGCTGGACGACAACTGCTCCTGCCTGGCTTGCACGCGGCATACACGGGCCTATCTGCACCATCTCTTCCGCTGCGAGGAGATACTGGGGCCGATGCTGCTCACCGCGCATAACCTTACCTATTACCAAAGCCTGATGCAGGGCGCGCGGGATGCGATTCTCGCTGGCAATTACACGGAATATTGCGATACCGTGCGCGCCGCCTGGGCCGCAGGAGACACCGACACATGACCGACGACCGTTACGCCGGGCTGCAACAGCTCGGCACAAAAACCGAAGCCCCGCAAAGCCCGCAAGAGGCCGTGCTGGAACGCGTGGCCGCTCATACTGGCGGCAAGAATGCCGTGGTGCGCTTCGTCTGCCCGGAATTCACCTCGCTTTGCCCGATGACCGGCCAGCCGGATTTCGCGCATATCGTCATCGACTACATCCCCGACCAATGGCTGGTGGAGAGCAAGTCGCTAAAGCTGTTCTTCCACTCCTTCCGCAACCATGGCGGCTTCCACGAGGCCTGCACGCTGATGATCGCCGACCGGCTGATCGAGCTGCTAGCGCCGAAATGGCTGCGCATCGGCGCGTACTGGTATCCGCGCGGCGGTATTCCCATCGACGTGTTCTGGCAGACCGGCACCCCACCCGAGGGCGCCTGGATCCCAGACCAGGGCGTGCCGCCTTACCGTGGCCGGGGCTGACCTAAAAGCCCAGATCACGGCCCGCGCCGAGGCCCTGGGCTTCGACGCTATCGGTTTTACTGCCGCCACCCTGCCCGAGGCGGCGCGCGAGCGGCTGAACGAGTACCTCACCGCCGGATACCATGGCGGCATGGGCTGGATGGAAGAGCGCGCCGAGCAGCGCGCACATCCGCAAGCTTTGTGGCCCAAGGCGGTAAGCGTCATCTCGCTGGGCCTGAGCTACGCTCCGCCCGGCGATGCCCTGGCCAACCTCACCCGGCCAGAAGTGGGCAACATCTCCGTCTACGCCCGCAACCGGGACTATCACGACATCATCAAGGGCAGGCTGAAAACACTGGCCCAGTTCATCGCCGCGCGCGGCGAGGGCGTGAAAGTCTTCGTGGACACCGCCCCAGTGCTGGAGCGTCCCCTCGCCGCCCAAGCTGGCCTGGGCTGGCAGGGCAAGCACACCAATCTCGTCTCACGAACACATGGCTCCTGGCTATTCCTGGGTGAGATTTTTACGACTCTGCACCTGGAACCCGATGCCCCGCACCCGGACCATTGCGGCTCCTGCACCGCCTGCCAAAGCGCGTGCCCCACAGGCGCTTTCCCGGCGCCATACCAGCTCGATGCGCGGCGCTGTATCTCCTACCTCACCATCGAGCATGCCGGGCCAATCCCCGAGGAATTCCGCATCGCCATCGGCAATCGCATCTATGGCTGCGACGACTGCCTGGCCGTCTGCCCCTGGAACAAGTTCGCCCAGGCCGGACGGGAGCAGAAACTGGCGGCGCGCGAGGACCTGACAGCGCCCTTGCTCGCCGGGCTGGCGGCGCTAGACGACACCGCCTTCCGCGCCAAATTCTCCGGTTCACCGATCAAACGAATCGGCCGCAACCGATTCGCGCGCAATGTCGCCATCGCCATCGGCAACAGCCTCACACCGGCCCTGCTTCCCGCCGCCGAAACCTTGGCTACGGATGCCGACCCGGTGGTGGCGGAGGCCGGAGCCTGGGCGGCGAACAGGATAACCCTTAAACCAGAAAGATAAATTTCCGTTAGCAACGTTTTATACAAAAAACCAAAATTAGTAGCTCTACAACTAACACATAAATCGATATCGTTATTTTAATTTTATCGAGTCAAAAAGCCACATCTTTAAAATTTGACAAAGAAAATAATTAACCACAAAAAGTCAAAAATAGTTCGCAGACGATACACTTGACTCATCCAAAACAAATTAGCTTTAATTCATGTATTGTCGAACCAAGGATATTCATCTCGATGAAGAAGCAAACAAAAGTTGCCGTGATTTCAGCCTGCTTCATTCTCACTGCCTGCCAGCAGCCCGGCGCTAATCTGGGGGCAAATGTTTACCAAGCGGATCAACTAAACCAATCCCAGGACGCTAAGGTTATTAATATTCTCTCTCTGTCACCAGCCAAAGTTGAAGTCAGCAACGCGCAGAATCAACGAGCCGCTGAAGTTGCTGGCGGCGTTCTTGGCGCAGTCGCAGGCGGCCTGATCGCCGGCAATGTCGGTGGCGGCAGTGTTGGCACCGGCCTTGGCGGCGCGGCTTTGGGTGGCGTCGGCGGTGCAGCCGCAGGTTCCCTCGTTTCCTCCAGCACGCTGGTTGACGGGGTAACAATTGGCTACACTGAAGACGGAGGCCTTCATACCTCAACGCAAGTTGGCGAGATGTGCCAGTTCAAGACGGGCCAGGCACTCGTGGTGAGTACGCAACAAAACGAAACGCGCGTGCAACCCAACGCCGAGTGCCCGCCCAAAAACAGCTAACCTGAACATTTTGATATTTCCTGGCATAGTATGAAATATTTCGTTCCACTTCTGACCCTCGCTGCATTCGCCGCGCCTGCTTTCGCGCAGGACAGTCAGGATCAAGCTGGTGTGGGCCTTGCCGCGATGGCGCAAGCCCAGACGCAGAACCAAGCCGCGGCTGAAGCTGAGCAAGAAGCCGAGGCACGCGCCGAAGCCGCTGCCGAGCACAGGCGGGAAGCCGCAGCAGCAGTTGCCGAGCGTCAGCGCGAGGCCGCAGCCGCTGCTGCCCAGGCTGCGGCGGAGGCGGACAAAAAACGTGATCAGGGCTTCCAGGACCAGGAGCGGGAACTGCTTATCGAACAGCAGAAGATCGAGCTGCAAAAAGAGCAGACCGACGCCAACCGCGAAAACGACATCGTCAACGCACAGCTGAAACAGCAGAACGCGCAGGCCGATGTCACCCAGTCTGAGGCCGATACAAACCGCGTTACCGCCCAGGCCAACGCCACGGCCACGGTGGACCAGGCTCAGGGCGCGCAAGCGCTGATGACCGACACCGGCAAGGCAGCCCTGAAAAAGTCCAGCGGGTTCCTGGGTACCGGCCTCGGAAATTAACCCACGCAACGAACAGGCTGCCCTAGCGGCAGCCCGGCCTTGGGATAGCAAAACTAGCCAATCCTGCGCCATTACCTTCCCTTTTGCGCGCAAAACAGCTAATCCATTGCCCCATGAGCTGGCTTACCGAATTCGTCCGCCCCAAAATCCGCACTTTGCTTGGCCGCAAGGAGGTGCCAGATAATCTCTGGCACCAATGCCCGTCCTGCCAGCAGATGATCTTCCACCGCGAATTGGAGGCGGCGAAAAAAGTCTGCCCGCATTGCGGCCACCATATGCGCGCCACCGCGCAGGAGCGTCTGGCCTGGACCTTCGATGACGGCCAGTTCACCCGCATCGACCTGCCCAAAGCCGTGCCGGACCCGCTGAAATTCCGCGACCAGAAGCGCTATACCGACCGCCTCAAGGAAGCCCGCGACAAGACCAAGCAGGATGACGCCATCCTGGTGGCGCATGGCACCGTTGGTGGCAACAAGGCCGTGGTCGCCGCCATGTCGTTCGAGTTCATGGGCGGCTCGATGGGCTCCGCCGTGGGCGAGGGCCTCGTCGCCGCCGCGCGCCTCGCTGTGCTCCAGCACGCGCCGATGATCGTCTACACCGCCTCGGGCGGCGCGCGCATGCAGGAGGGTGCCATCAGCCTGATGCAGATGCCCCGCTCCACCATCGCCTCGATGATGGTGAAGGAAGCCGGGCTCCCCTACATCGTGGTGCTCACCGACCCGACCACCGGCGGCGTCACCGCCTCCTTCGCCATGCTGGGTGATATCCAGATCGCCGAGCCGAACACGCTGATCGGCTTCGCCGGGGCGCGCGTGATCGAGCAGACCGTGCGCGAGAAGCTGCCCCCTGGCTTCCAGCGCGCCGAATACCTGCATGAGCATGGCATCATCGACATGGTGGTGAAGCGCGGTGACCTCACCGCCACGCTGGCCCGGCTGATCGAGTTCACCACCGCCAATCAGCGCCCCGCGGCGTGACCAACGAGCTAGCGCGCGAGCCGGGCGCATCGGCCTCCCGTGTGCGCGTCAGCGCCGCACTGGAGCGCCTGCACAGCCTCTATCCCAAGCTGATCGACCTCAAGCTCGAACGGCTTGAGCGGCTGCTGGGTGATCTCGGCCATCCAGAGCGCCAGCTTCCCCTGGTCCTCCATGTGGCGGGCACCAACGGCAAGGGCTCGGTCTGCGCCCTTGCCCGCGCCGTGGCCGAGGCCGCGGGCCTACGCGTGCATGTGTTCACCTCGCCGCATCTGGTGCGCTTCAACGAGCGTATCCGCCTCGCAGGCAAGCTGGTGACGGATGAACAACTGGCCGAGGCGCTGGACGCCATCGAGGCCGTGAACGGCCCGCAGCAGATCACTGTGTTCGAGGCCATCACCGCCGCCGCCTTCTGGCTCTTCGCGCGCACGCCGGCTGATCTCTGCATCGTCGAGGTCGGGCTGGGCGGCAGGCTGGACGCCACCAACGTCCTCCCCCCCGCCGCCTGCGCCATCACCTCCATCTCGCTCGACCACCAGGATTTCCTGGGCGGCACGCTGGAGGCCATCGCCGCCGAAAAGGCCGGGATCATCAAGCCCGGCATCCCGGTTGTTACCGGCTTCCACCCGCCCGAGGTGCTGGCGCGCATCGCCGCCATCGCCGCCGAAAAAGGCGCGCCGCTGCTGCGCTGGGGTCATGAATGGAACACCGAACCCACCGCCACCGGCATGGTGTTCGACGGCATCGCCCTGCCCTCGCCCGCTTTGGCTGGCGCGCATCAGGTGGAAAACGCCGGCATCGCGCTGGCTGCCCTGCGCGCGGCTGGTTTCACCATCTCGCCGGAGGCCATGGCCAAGGGGCTGCAGGCCGCCGAATGGCCCGCCCGGATGCAGCGCCTGCGCGGCGCGCTGGCCAAGGCCCTGCCCGAAGGCTCCGAGCTATGGCTGGACGGCGCGCACAACCCCGGCGGGGCGGAAGTTCTGGCCGCCCAGCTCGCCTCCTGGAATGGCCCAACGACGCTGATCCTGGGCATGAAGCAGTCCAAGGACGTCTCCGAGGTTCTGCGCATCCTCACCCCCCGCGCCGCCGCCGTGTACGCCGTGGCCGAACCGGAGCAGCATCTGGCCTTGCCTGTGGACGCCATCATCGAGGCCTCGGGCGGCATCGCCAAACCAGGGCCGGATATTCGTGGCGCGCTGGCGCAGATCACCGCCCCCACCCGCGCGCTGATCTGCGGCAGCCTGTATCTGGCTGGTGAGGTTCTGAAGCTCGACGAGGCGTAAATATCGCCAAATTGTCGCGGACAAGCGGGGCGCGGTTTTGCTATCCCTCCCGCATGATGCTCACACGCCGCGAATTCGTCTCTTCCGCCGCCATCCTGGGTGCCGGAGCAGCGCTCTGCCCGTCCGCCAGCGCCGCCGAGACTGGCCTGCCCTTCATCCTGGTTGGCGATTGGGGCCGCGAGGGCAAGGACGGCCAAACCGCCGTGGCCCAGCAGATGAGCCGCACCGCCACCGCCATCGGTAGCCGCTATACCGTCTCGGTCGGCGATAATTTCTATGAGAACGGCGTCGCCTCTGTGGACGATCCGCAATGGCAAAGCTCCTTCGAGCAGATCTACACCGCCGAGTCGCTGCAAACACCGTGGAAGGTGGTCCTCGGCAACCACGATTACCGTGGCAATGTGCAAGCCCAGCTCGACTATTCCGCCCGCAGCCATCGCTGGCAGCTCCCCGCGCGTTATTACGCCGAAACTCTCGCTTTGCCCGACGGCGCCAAGGCAGCCTTCTACTACCTCGACACCTCGCCCTTCATCAAAAAATACTACGGCTCCAAGGTACGGGTGGAAGGCCAGGACACCCAGGCCCAACTCGACTGGCTGGACGCCAAGCTCACCGCCTCCACCGCCGAGTGGAATATCGTTATCGGCCACCACCCGGTCTTCACCGCACTCGAAAACGCCGATGGCGAGGAGCACGACCAGCCAGACCTCGTCGCCCGGCTCAATCCGATCCTGCTCAAGCACAACGTGCCGGTCTATATCTGCGGGCACGACCACACGCTGCAAGCCGTGAAGCAGGATGGCATCACCTATGTCATCACCGGCGCGGGCTCGCAAACCTACACGCCCAAACCCGCCATACGCGGCGGCTTCGCCTCCGGGGCGCACGGCTTCATGGCCGCCAAGCTCTCCGGCTCACGCTTCGACTACAGCCTCATCGACTCCACCGGCACCGCCCTGTTCTCGCAATCCATCCTACGGGCCTAAGGGGCTAGGGACGTAGGACCTCACCTCGGGGGACGCCGTCCCCCCTGCCAGGAACCGAGTTCCTGGACCTCAATATTCGGCAAATAAAAAGGGCTCCCTTGTGGAGCCCTTTTTATTTGCCGGGTGGGTTCCAAGGGCCTCTCGGCCCTTGGCGGGGGTTCGGGGGCAGCGCCCCCGAGGCAACGTCTACGCCCGCCCCTCAATGCCCCGCGTTGGTGGCGGAGAAATCGGGAGTGAGGCCGGAAGCGGCGAGCTGGGCGGCCAGCGCGGCCTTGAGGCGTTCCAGACCGGCCTCGGAGGTGCTTTCCGCGCGGGCGACCAGCACCGCCTGGGTGTTGGAGGCGCGCAGCAGCCACCAGCCATCTGCGGTGTTCACGCGCACGCCATCGGTGTCGGAGACCTTCTCGCCCGCGTCCTTCAGGCGCGCGGCGACCTCGGCCACCACGGCGAATTTGCGGTCCTCGTCGCAGTCGAAGCGCAGCTCCGGGGTGTTCAGCACGGCGGGCAGGCTGGCGCGGAACTCGCCCACGGTGCCCGGGGTGCGGGAGATCACGCCCAGCACGCGCACGGCGGCGTAGAGCGCGTCGTCGAACCCGTACCATTTGTCGTTATAGAAGATATGGCCCGACATCTCGCCCGCGAGCGGCGAGCCCAGCTCCGCCATCTTGGACTTGATGAGCGAATGCCCGGTCTTCCACATCAGCGGCTGGCCACCGGCCTTGGCCACTTCGTCGAACAGCACCTGGCTCGCCTTCACATCGGCGATGATCGTCGCCCCCGGATGCTGGCGCAGCACGTCGCGCGCCATCAGGATCAGGAACTGGTCGCCGAACAGGATGTGCCCCTCATTGTCCACCAGGCCGATGCGGTCGGCGTCGCCGTCGAACGCGATGCCGACATCCGCCCCTTCCGCCGCCACGGCGGCGATCAGCTGCTCCAGATTCTTCGGCACGGTCGGGTCCGGGTGATGCGCGGGGAAGGTACCATCGATCTTCGCGTTCAGTACCTTGTGCTCGCCGGGCAGCTGCTCCAGCAACTTCACCAGCACGTCGCCCGCGGCGCCGTTGCCGTTATCCCACACCACCTTCAGCTTGCGCTCGCCGTCCCAGTCCTGGACCATGCGGGCGACATAGGCGTCCGAGATATCCTTCTGCACCACGCCGCCCTGGCTGGCGGGCACCACCTGCCCCGCGGCGGCGCGGGCGCCGAGATCCTGGATCTGCTTGCCGAAGAACGGCTTGTTCTTCAGCATCATCTTGAAGCCGTTATAGTTGGGCGGGTTGTGGCTGCCGGTCACCATCACCGCGCCATCGGCGGGCTCGGTGAAGGATGCGTAATACAGCATCGGCGTCGGCCCCTGGCCGACATCGACCACATCCATGCCGCTCTCGGTCAGCCCCTTGATCAGCGCCGCCGCCAGAGCGGGCGAGGACAAGCGGCCATCGCGCCCCACGGCGACCTTGCGCCCGCCCGCCTCGGCGACCATCGAGCCGAACACGCGGCCAATGGCGAAGGCATCGGCCTCGGTCAGCGTCTCGCCGACAATGCCGCGGATATCATATTCGCGCAGCGAGCTGGCGTGGAATTTGTGGGAAAAGGTCATACTTGCCTCATGCGGTGCTGATCTAAAATCCAGCAGGGTTGTGGCTTGAATTTGCGGCTAATTTTGGGCCGCGCGGAGATAAAAAAGGCCCGCCGGTTTGGGCGGGCCTGCGGGCAGCCTTAGCTGTTGACGTAATTCTTGAGGAACTCGCGCACGGCGGGGCCGAGATCCGGGCGGGAGAGCGAGAAGGCGATCTGCGCCTCCAGGAAGCCGATCTTGTCGCCGCAATCGAAGCGCTTGCCCTCGAATTTCAGGCCATGGAACGGCGTGTGGCCGATCATCTTGGCCATAGCGTCGGTCAGCTGCACTTCGTTGCCGGCACCGGCCTCCATGCGGGAGAGATAGCCGATCACCTCCGGCAGCAGCACGTAGCGGCCGATGATGGAGAGATTGGAGGGCGCGTCCTCCGGCTTGGGCTTCTCGACCAACCCGGTGACCTCCACGCGGTCGCCTTCGGTTTCGCCCACCTTGAGGATGCCGTAACGGCTGGTGTGCTCGCGCGGCACCTCGGAGACGGCCACGACATTACCGCCGGTCTCGTTATACACCTTCACCAGCTGCTCGGTGCAGGGCGTCTGGCTCAGCACCAGATCATCCGGCAGCAGAATGGCGAACGGGTCGTCACCAATGAAGGTGCGGGCGCACCAGATGGCATGGCCCAAGCCCAGGGGCACCTGCTGGCGCACGGTGGTGATGGCGCCCGGCGGCATCGCCTCCTCGCGCAGCAGCTCCAGCGCCTCGCGCTTGTTGCGCTCGGCCAGGGTGGCTTCCAGCTCGAAGGCGATGTCGAAATGGTCGATCAGCGCCGTCTTGCCGCGGCCGGTGACCATGCAGAATTGGTCGATACCAGCGGCGCGCGCTTCGTCCACCGCGTACTGGATCAGCGGCTTGTCGACGACCGGCAGCATTTCCTTGGGCATCGCCTTGGTGGCGGGCAGGAAGCGCGTGCCGAGACCAGCAACAGGAAGCACAGCCTTACGCAACGGTTTTACCAAGAGTTCCTCCTTATTCGGTGGTCTCGTCGTTCAGTGCCACGCCCCAGCGGAGCGGGCAAGCTGAATGACACCCGAGCAATACGTTTCCAACAGAGAACGACTCAGGCCGGGTTGGCCTGGGCCTGATCGGCGGGCACCTTCATCATGGTTCCGGTCATCGGGATGAAGAAGCAACCCATATCGCGGCGGGAATGGATCTTCCCTGCGGCATCTTTATGGTAAACATAGAAAACCTGCCCCTGCTTGAAGGGCTGGCCGATGGGGATGATCATGCGCCCGCCCGGCTTGAGCTGCTGGAACAAAGCGGGCGGCGCGTACTGGGCCGCGCAGGTGACGATGATGACATCGAACCCGCCCTGCACCTCGGGCCAGCCGTAATAGCCGTCGCCCACCTTGGTGGTGACGTTGTCGTAACCCAGCGGCGCGAAAATCTTCTTCACCGCATTGCCCAGCGGCTCGATGATCTCGATGGAATAGGCATGGTCCACGATGCGCGAGAGCAGCGAGGACTGGAAGCCGGAGCCGGTGCCGATCTCGAGCGAGACGTCGCCCGGCTTCGGGGCGATCACCTGCGTCATGTAGGCCTGACCCAGATAATCCGAGAGGGCCGAACCATAGCCTAGCGCCCAGGGTTTGGGCGGCTGGTCGTACGCGTCGCCGCAGGTGGAGCGATGCTCCTGGTAGTTGTAGTGGTAATATTCGCGCGGCAGGGCCTCGAAGGCCGCCAGCACCAGCGGGTCGGGCTTGCCCAGGCGCTCGGTAAGGTACTGGGCGATCAGCTTCATCGCGGCGGGCTTGCGGGCCTGGATGGCGTTGAACTGGTCGTCCGCCAGCGTGACCGGACGGCCCGAGGCGGCCATCGCGGCCTCGAAGGCAGCCCTATCCCACGGCTTGCCGTTCGGGGTGGCCGGAGTGGGCAGCAGCGGGACGGCGGCCTGGGCCGGAGCCGGGCTGGCCGCGGGGGCTTCCGGGGCGATGGCGGGGGCGGGCGGAACGGCGCTGTTATCGGCGGCGAAAGCCGGGGCGGCGGCGCAGGCGGCAAGGCCCGCGATCAATCCGCGGCGGCTGAGCGTTTCAGAAATGGAGTCCAAGCAATCTGTCCTTCAAGCGCGGGAAAGCTGAGCGCGGCGATAGTGTACAGAAGAACGGCACCGCCTAAAACCGCATGCAAGCCTATAGTGCGGAGCAGCAAATTGGCAAAGGGGGTCGCAACGACCGAGAACGCCCCGTTCAGCCCCCAGGCCCAGGGCAGGAAGAACTCGCCCCTGAGTTGCCGCAAGCCCAGCGGGAATGGCAGCCCCATGGCGAAGCTGACCGGGGCGAGGCACAGCACGATCAGCCCCACGCGCAGCACCAGCGGCAGCCCGCCAGCGGCCAGGGCAGCGGTGCCGGAGAGCCAGAGCATCGCCACGCCCCAAAGCGCCACAGCCACCCAGGCGAGCCGCATGGCGGCGGTTGCATTGGCGATGCGCCCGGAGACAAAGCTGCCCAGGCCGGAGAACACCAGCATCGCCCCCAGCACCAGGGAGAAGCCCATGGCCCGGTCATCCAGCACCAAAGAGGCGCGCTCAATGGCGAACAGCTCTAGGAACAGGAAGCCCAGCGCCAGGACGGAGAAATACACGGCTGGGCGCAGCACCTCATGCCCCTGCCGCGCGCGCCGGGGGGCGGCCAACGGCACCAGCAGCACCAGTGCCGCGATGATCACCGCCTGGGCCAGCACGGCAAGGTTCACCAGCGCGCCAATCTCGGCCTGGGGCAGGATCTGCAACCGGGCCAGCAACAGCTTGAGCTGGCTGAGACGCAGAATGGCGTAGAAGGCCGGGCGGTCATCGGTGACGGGGCGCAGGTCGAAGGCGCTGGAGGAAGGCGTCACCTGCCCTGCCAGAACGCCGGGGGCCTCGTCGGCCAGCGAGTCGTCATCGCCCTGGGTATCCATGGTGCCGTCGGTAAAGGAGACGGCCGGGAGGTCGTTATACAAATTGGAGCGGGCCGCCACGGCGTCGAAGCCCTGGTAGTAGGAGATGTCGAAGGAGCGGTCGTTGCACCATTTCGCGGCGGCGGCGATGTCGGCGGCGGTGAACGGTGCCGGGCTGGCCAGTAGCCGCGCGTTCCAGGCCGAGCGGTAGAGGATGAGATGCGCCCCAGGATCCGCCACGCCGCGCAGGATCAAGGCCTCGCGCATGGTGGCCATCATGCGCAGCGCATAGGCCGGAAAATCCTGGATCGAGACCGGCACCGAGAGGACACCATTATAGGAGAGCGCCGCGAGATCGGCGGCGAAGGCCTGGGCCGAGACAGCATAGACATTGGCCGGAGCTTCGTCGAGGAAATCAGCGGAGATGTCGATGACATCATACCCCGCTCCCGGCGTGACCACGGCACGCGGATTGTCATTGAAAATTCTCAAATCCGGCGCGGATGGCACGGGCGGAGAACCGTCCAAGCCCTCGCGCAGGGCTTGGTAGAGCACCGGGTCCGGCTCCAGCGCGGTGAGCGGGCCAGCGCCCAGCGCCCGCGTCTCGGCGATTCGCATCCCGCCCGAGGCGCCGATCAGCAGCGTGTCGGGGTGCGGGCGCAGCGTGTAGGGCAGAGCGTCCAGCGCGCCAAGGGCGTAGCCCGTCTGCGCCCCCACGCCCGGCATGGGCAGCGAGGCGATACGGATACCGTCGCGGTACAGGCCATAAGAGCGCGGCGGACTGGGATAGCCCATCATGCCGGAATTATTGGAGATGTCGGTGTTCACCCGCTCGGTGAAATCGTCGAGCAGCATGTACTCGCCGCGCGGGCTATGCACGGTGGCCAGCACCTTTGCCCCGGGCGTGTGCAGCGGCGGGTAGATGGGCTTGTACTGGCTGATGGCCGCCTGCGGCCCGAGGCCCAGCAACGCCTCGCCCGCCAGCAAGGCGACCAATGCCGCCGCTCCTGCCCGCTTGCGCAGCCGCCCCGCCCCCAGCGCTGCCAATGCCAGCAGCGGCAGCAGGTAGGGGATGAGCGCGAAGGGCGAGACCAGATACATCAGCCCCAGCACCAGCACCGAGCCCAGCCCCGCGCCTAACAGATCCGCCGCATAGACCGCGCCCACCCGCGTGGCGTTGGTGGCGAAGCAGAGCGAGACATACAACCCGGTGAGGAAGAAGAAGGGCAGCAGCGCCACGTAATACAGCGCGATCAGCCCGAGCTGCGGCGCGTAGGTATCCGGGTTTTGCAGCGCCAGCGGGTTGAACGGATTAACGATGACGCCCGCATAACCCAGCGCCGCGCTCAGGCAGAGCAGCGCCGGGAGCGTGGCGAACAGCCCCGCCGCATGGCGCTGCAACCGCCCCTGCCCTAGCGCCAGCACCACGCCCGAGAGCGCGAACCCGACCATGACGATGGAGATGACCCAGTAGCCATAGTCCGACCAATTGGCCACGGCGAAGTAGCGCGTCAGCGCCGTCTCCATGCCGACGGCGGCGGCGGAGACAAGAAACAGCGGCCAGAATCTCATAAGCGGGCTTTGGTCTCCAGGAATTGCCGCATCAACGCGTCGAAGCGGCTGGCGTCATCGACGAACAGCGCATGGCCCGCATTCGGGAAAATCGCAATAGAGGTGTTGGGCCGGTCGATGAGCAGGTTCTGCGCCTGGCCCTGAAGGCGCGGGCGCACGGCGTAGAGCAGCGGCACATCTGTGGAAAGGATGGCGTCCTTCCAGTAGCTGCGCGGCACGGGATAGCGCAGCAGCTCCTCGGCCTGGGCCGGAGGCACGCGCAGGCAGGATACGGTAAGCCGGTTGAGATACGATTCCGCCGGGCAGGTGCGGAACATGCCCTCGACAAAAGCGCGCATCTTGGCCTCGCGGCTCCTTGGCACCGGCATGGGAGGCTGGCGCGAGCCGGGCTGCGGCACCGGGGCTGGGGTCTCGCCCACGGAATTGTCGATGAGTACCAAGCCAGCCAGCTTGTCGCTGCCGCCCTGGTGGATCCAGGCCAGCGTATCCAGCACGCCCAGCGACCAGCCGATGACCACCACCTTCCCCGGCAACCGGTCCACCAACTCGCCCAGATCCTCACCGCGCCGGTCCTGGTTATAGCCGGTGGCTGTGACCTCCGAGCTACCCTGGCCACGCGGGTCGAACAGCACGACATGATACGACTGGCTGAACGCCTTCAGCTGCGGGCTAAAAATCCAGCCTGGCATGGTCCAGCCCGGCACAAAAACGAGAAACGGCGCCCCGGCGGGGCCGGCTTCCGTGTAGTGCAGGCGTGCGCCGTCCGAGGTGGTGAAGTAGTAATCCGCCGCCCGCGCCGGGGTGGCCAGCAAAAGGCCAAGCAGGGCTGAGAGCCAGAACCGCATGCGCCATTTGCCCCTGTGCGGGGCAATGCTGTCAAATGAATTCCGGGACTGGTTTAGCGAGGTGCGGCGGCGCGGTTCAGCCGGTCGTTAATGGCCAGCCCCAGCCCGGTGGCCGGGATCGGCTGCACCGCGATGCATCGCAGCCCCAACGCCTGGGCACGGTCATCCAACTCATGCAGCCCCTCGAACAACCGGGCGGCGGCCTCGCGCAGATCGCCGCTGGCGGAGAGCTGGAAACACAGCTTGGCACCGGCCAGAGGCGGGCCGAAAGCGAGCAGCGCCTCGTCGGCACCGATTTCCGTGGCATTGAGCCGCACTTGCAGTCCGGGAGCGTAATGCGAGGCCAGCATACCCGGCGAGGCCGGGGCCGACGCCTCACCCATGGCCCGGGCGATGGGGCCGATCTCGGCTTCCAGCGCCTCCAGTGTCACCCCGCCCGGGCGCAGCAGCACCGGCGTTTCGCCCGAGAGATCCAGCACCGTGGATTCCACCCCCACCGGGCACGCCCCCGAATCGAGCACGGCGGCAATCCGCCCGCCGAGTTCCGCCAGCACATGCTGGGCCGTGGTGGGGGAGATGCGCCCGGAGCGATTGGCCGAAGGGCCAACAACCGGCCCGCCGAAAGCTTCCAGAAGTGTTAGCGCCACCGGCTGCGCGGGCACGCGCACAGCGAGCGTGGCCAGCCCCGCCCCCGCAAGCTGCGAGACAGGACAGCCCTCCTGCCGTGGCAGTACAAGCGTGAGCGGCCCAGGCCAGAATTTGGCCGCGAGCTTCTCCGCCAGGGCATTGGCTTTCACGTAGCGGAAGGCCGTAGCCGCTGAGGCAAAATGGCAGATCAGGGGGTTGAAGCTCGGCCGCCCCTTGGCGGCATAAACCGCCGCCACAGCATTGCCGTTACGGGCATCGGCACCGAGTCCGTACACAGTCTCAGTGCCAAAAGCGACGAGTTCCCCCGCGCGCAGCAGCTCCACCGCCCGGCCGATCTCGTCAGGGGTCAGGCGCTCGGTCATGCGCGGGAGGTCTAGTCTTTGGACTCACCGAGATCGCGCGCCACTTCCGGCTTGTGCAGGATCTCGTTGATCCGCGTCGCTTCCTCCATCGCCTCATCGGCGACGAATTTCAGCTCCGGGGTCACCCGCAGCCCCAGACGCGGCGCGATCTGCGCGCGCAGGAACGGCGATACGCGCTTGAGCGCGGGCAGCAGCGGGGCGATGTCCTTGTGCCCAAGCACGGTGGCGAACACCAGGGCGTGCTTCAGATCCGGGGACATCCGCACTTCCGACACGGTGATGTGCTCGCGTGCCAGCACAGGGTCGTGAAACTCGGTGCGCAGCATCACATCGGAGAGGATATGACGGATTTCCTCACCCACCCGCAGCTGGCGCTGCGAGGGGCCGGAATTAGGCTGGGATGATCTCGGTTTCATAGCACTCGACCACATCGCCCTCACGCAGATCCTGGAAGCCGGCGAAGGACAGGCCACACTCGTAACCGCGCGCCACTTCCTTCACATCATCCTTGAAACGCTTGAGCTGGGACAGCTCGCCCTGGTGGATGACCACGTTGTCGCGCAGCAGGCGGACACCGCAACCGCGCTTGACCACGCCCTCGGTGACGTAACAACCTGCGACCTTGCCGGTCTTGGTGATGTTGAACACCTGGCGGATTTCCGCATAGCCCAGGAACTTCTCGCGCACGATTGGCGCCAGCTTGCCCTTGACCAGCTTCTCGATGTCATCCGCGACCTCGTAGATGATCGAGTAATAGCGGATATCCACGCCCTCGCGCTGCGCCAGTTCCCGCGCTTGGCTGTTGGCGCGCACGTTGAAGGCGACGATGATCGCGTCCGACGCCTTGGCCAGCTGCACGTCGCTCTCGGTGATCTGGCCGACGCCCGAGTAGACGACGCGCACGCGCACCTCCTCGTTGCCGACCCGCGTCACCACCACGCCAATCGCCTCGGCAGAGCCCTGCACATCGGCCTTGACCACAAGGGCCACTTCCTTCTGCGCACCGGCCTGAATCCGGGCCAGCATCTCTTCCATGGTGCCGCGGCCGGCGGTCTGCGCGGCCACCTGGCGCTCGCGCAGCTTCTGCTGGCGGTACTCGGTGATCTCGCGAGCGCGCTGCTCGTTCTCCACGACCACGAAGGGCTCGCCCGCCGTGGGCGCACCGGAGAGGCCGAGAATTTCCACAGGCAGCGAAGGCGGAGCCTCCTTCACGGGCTGGCCCTTGTCGTTGAGCATGGCACGCACGCGGCCCCACTGGGCGCCTGCCACCACGATCTCACCCTGATGCAGCGTACCCTTCTGCACGAGCACGGTAGCCACCGGGCCACGGCCACGGTCGAGGCGGGATTCGATGATCGCGCCCTCGGCCGAGCGGTCCGGGTTCGCCTTCAGCTCCAGCACTTCCGCCTGCAGCAGGATCGCCTCTTCCAGCTTGTCCAGGCCGATCTTCTTCAGTGCCGAGACTTCCACATCGATGGTCTCACCGCCCATGTCTTCCACCACGATCTCGTACTGGAGCAGCTCGTTGCGGACGCGGGTGGGATCGGCGCCGGGGCGGTCGATCTTGTTGATCGCCACGATGATCGGCACGTTCGCCGCCTTGGCGTGTTTGATCGCCTCGATCGTCTGCGGCATCACACCGTCATCCGCCGCGACCACTAGCACAACGATATCCGTCGAGGCGGCGCCACGGGCGCGCATGGCGGTGAAGGCCTCGTGGCCCGGCGTGTCGAGGAAGGTGATCTGCTGGCCGGAAGGCAGCGTAACCTGATAGGCGCCGATGTGCTGAGTGATGCCACCGGCCTCACCCGCCGCCACGTCGGTGTGGCGCAGCGCGTCCAGCAGGCTGGTCTTGCCGTGGTCGACATGGCCCATGATGGTGACAACCGGCGGGCGCGGCTGCAGCTCGGTTTCCGTGTCTTCCTCGCCCTCCAGGCCGATTTCCACGTCCGAATCCGAAACGCGGCGCACCTTGTGGCCGAACTCCGTAACCACTAGCTCGGCGGTATCGGCGTCGATGGTCTGCGTGATGGTCACCATCACGCCCATCTTCATCAGGGCGCGCACCACATCGCGCCCCTGGGCGGCCATACGGTTGGCCAGCTCCTGCACGGTAATGGTCTCGGGCAGCACGACCTCGCGCACCACTTTCACGCCATCGGAGCGCAGCAGCTCCAGCTCGGCTTGGCGGCGCTCACGCTCGCGCTGGCGGCGCACGGAAGCGAGCGAACGGGTCTTCTCGTCCGTACCCTCGATGGCGGCCTGCACGTCGATGCGCCCGCTGCGGCGGTTGCCATCGCCCAGCTTCTTGGGCGGGGCCACGGGGGTGCCGCGCCGGGGCGCCGGAGTGGCGGGGCGGCGAACGCCGGAGCGCGCTGCTTCTTCCTCTTCCTCGGCACCGGCCGGACGGCCGCCTGGCTTGAGCTGCAACGTCTCCCGCGCAGCCGGAGAGACCGGGCGCGCAACCGGCGCGCCGGGGCGCGGCGGCACGGGCTTGACCGCAGCCGGCGCGGCGGGAGCCGCCTTCGGCGCGGGGACACCGGCCGCAGCAGCGGCCTGCGCCTTGGCCTCTTCCTCAGCCTTCAGGCGGGCTTCTTCCGCAGCCCTCACCAAGGCCTCTTCAGCGGCCTTGGCTTCTTCCTCTGCCTTACGGCGGGCTTCCTCGGCGGCGGAGAGGATGGAAATCTTTTCCTGTTCGCGGCGCTCGGCCTCGCGCTGCGCGGCAAGGCGCTGCTGCTCGGCCAGCACGCGCTGGCGAGTCGCCTGCTCGGAAGCTGTCAGGGCTCGGCCACCGGGGCCGGAGGCCTGACGCGGGCGCGGCGCCTGGGGCGCCGGGGCTTGGCCGGCGGGGCGCTCGGCGGCGGGTTTCAGCGCGACCGTGGCCGGTGCCGCTGGAGTGGGCGCCGCCGCGGCGGCGCCAGCCGGAGCCGGGCCCGGGCCACGCTTCTTGCGCACTTCCACCTGCACCACCTTGGAGCGGCCATGCGAGAAACTCTGGCGTACGGAGCCGGCATCGACAGTATGCCCCGCATCCCCACGCGCCGCTGGGCGCAGCGAGAGCCTGCCTTTGGTTTCATTCTGGTCGTTGCCGTCACTCATGCCTAATCCGGTCCAATCCACTCAGTCTTGGCCGGGGTCAACCGGCCTTGTTGGGCTCTACTGCCCGCTTGTTACTTCCACCGCAACACCTTGGAGGCGTCGGGCTTCGATTTCGATCATCCTGGCCAGCCGCCCGGGGGCGATAACCACATGCACCGTGTGCTCACGGCCAAATATCTTCCCCAGCGCGGCGGCACTCAGTACCACCGCCATGGGCACATCCCGCCCGCCGACAAACCTCGCCCGCTCTTCCGGGCTGCCATCCGCCGCCTGCACCACCAGCCCAGCCTTGCCGGCCTGCAGCCATTCCCGCGCCTTCTCGAAGCCGGATATGGCGACGCCACCGCGCCGGGCCAAGCCCAGCAAATCAGCCACGCGGCGAATGAGTGCCGCACGCACCTCTGCCAGGAGATCAGGGGGCAGAACAACCTGTCCCTTGGCGGCGCGGGCGAACACACCACGCCGGATCGCTTGGTGTAGCACATCGGCGCTGGCACTCAACCACAAGCCTCGTCCGGGCAGGGTTGCAGCGGCGTCGAACACCAAGCGCCGCTCCGGCCCCACGACGAAGCGCAAGGCCTCCTCGCGCGTGACTTCCTTGCGGGTGACAAGACAGCGGCGCAACGGACCGCGTTCCGGCTCGTCATCCAGCATGATATCGGGCGCGACGACCGTGGATCCGTCCGTCTGAACGGCGGATCGAAGGTCTGAATCGCGCCCGTTTTCAGGTTCAGCCTGCGTTGCCATTCTCCCCTTCGAACCAATGCGCGCGGGCGGCCATGATGATCTCGTTGGCCTGCTCTTCGGTCATCGTGTCCTTGCCGAGGATCTCCACCAGCTCGTCGCCGGCGAGGTCCGCTAGGTCGTCGAGCGTCTTCACGCCCTTTTCGCCCAAGGCGATCAGGTCCTTGGCGGAGAACACCTCGAAAGCGGCGATCTCGTCGGTCACACCGAGCGCGACGCGCTTCTCTTCCTGCTCAGCGGCTTGGCGCTCCAGGAAGGTGCTGGCGCGGCGCAGCAGCTCGGTGGCCACGTTCTCGTCGAAGCCTTCGATGGCGGCAACCTCCTCTTCCGGCGTGGCGGCGAGGTCCTCGATGGTGTCGAAACCCTCCTGCACCAGCAGGCCGGCGATCATGTCGTCCACGTCCAGCCCCTCGACGAACTGCCCGGTCTTACGGCGGAACTCCTCCTGGCGGCGCTCGGATTCCTCGGCCTCGGTCAGGATGTCGATATCCCAGCGGGTCAGCTGCGAGGCAAGGCGCACGTTCTGGCCGCGGCGGCCAATCGCCAGACTGAGCTGGTTATCCGGCACCACGACCTCAACCCGTCCAGCTTCCTCGTCCATCACCACCTTGGAGACTTCGGCAGGAGCCAACGCGTTCACCACGAAGGTGGCAACGTTGGGCGACCAGGGGATGATGTCGATCTTCTCACCCTGCAACTCAGCCACCACCGCCTGCACGCGCGAGCCGCGCATACCCACGCAGGCGCCGACCGGGTCGATCGAGCCATCGCGCGAGATCACCGCCATCTTGGCACGGGAGCCAGGGTCGCGGGCCACGGCCTTGATCTCGATAATGCCATCATAGATTTCAGGCACTTCCTGCGCGAACAGCTTGGCCAGGAAGCCGGGATGGGTGCGCGAGAGGAAGATCTGCGGGCCGCGCGGCTCTTCGCGCACATCGTAGATATAAGCCCGCACACGGTCGCCGTTCTTCAGGTTCTCGCGAGGAATGCACTCGTCGCGGCGCAGCAGCGCCTCGGCCCGGCCGAGATCGACCATCAGGTTGCCGTACTCGGTGCGCTTGACGACACCGTTGATAATCTCGCCAACGCGGTCCTTGAACTCGTTATACTGCTTGGCGCGCTCATACTCGCGCACGCGCTGCACGATCACCTGCTTGGCGGTCTGCGCGGCGATGCGGCCGAAATCGATCGGCGGCAGCGGGTCCACGATGAAGTCGCCGACCTCCTTCTCCGGCGCGAACTTCTTGGCGATGGCGACGGGGATCTGCGTCTCCTCGTTCTCCACGGTGTCCACGACCTCGGTCCAGCGGGAGAGGCGGACATCGCCAGTCTTGCGGTCGATGACGGCGCGGATGTCCTTCTCATGCCCGTATTTGGCGCGGCCGGCTTTCTGGATCGCCTGCTCCATCGCCTCGAGCACTTCATCGCGATCGATCTGCTTCTCGCGGGCCACGGCATCGGCAACGAGCAGCAGTTCCGGGCGGTTGACTGAGGTATCCATGAGTATCCTCTAGTTGGTCACATTAGGTTGGGTGGTGAAGGCGATCAGCGCGTCCGTCAGCACGAGCTTGGCCTTGCGGATATCGGCACGCTTGAGTTCGACGATCTCATCCTTCTCCAGGCGCAGGCGCACGGTTTCGGCATCGGCGTCCACCAGCTTGCCGGTGAAGCGCTTGCGGTTGCCGGGACCGGGGAAGTTCAGCTCGATGCGCGCGTCGAACCCGGCATAGCGGTTGAAATCCTTGACGCGGGTCAGGGGCCGGTCGATCCCGGCGGAGGAGACCTCCAGCGTCCAGGCGGAGTCGATCGGGTCTTCCACGTCCAGCACGGCGGAGAGCAGATGGCTCACCGCCTCGCAATCCTCCAGCGTGAAGGACGCACCGTCGGCCCGGTCGGCCATGATCTGCACGGTCGGGGTTTCGGTGCCCATCACCTGCACACGCACCAACTCGTAACCCTGGGCCTCCAGCGGCTCCATGATGATCTCGGCGATTCGGCCCTCGAGGCCGGTATGGGTCGGACGGTTTTCGGACAAGCGGCAAAAATCCAATAAAAAAGGCGGCCTGTTTAGGGCCACCCTGCGGGAATGCGGGTATTTGTTGGCCGTTATGTACGCCTGCCCGCCGCAAACGGCAAGGCATTTTTTTCCCGCTCCCAAAACAAAAACGGCGCCCGAAGGCGCCGTTTCCGCAAAATCCGTTATTAGGCGGAGTAGTACATCTCGAACTCGACCGGGTGCGGCGTGTGCTCGAAACGGTACACTTCCTTCCACTTGATTTCCATGTAGGACTCGATCTGCTCCTTGGTGAACACATCGCCCTGCAGCAGGAACTCGTGGTCGGCTTCCAGCGCCTGAAGCGCCTCGCGCAGCGAGCCGCAAACGGTCGGGATGCCCTTCAGCTCTTCCGGCGGCAGCTCGTACAGATCCTTGTCCATCGGGTCGCCCGGGTGGATCTTGTTCTTGATGCCGTCGAGGCCGGCCATCATCAGCGCGGCGAAGGAGAGGTACGGGTTGCAGGTCGGGTCGGGGAACCGGACTTCAACGCGCTTGGCCTTCGGGCTGGTGGTGTACGGAATACGGCAGGAGGCCGAACGGTTGCGGGCGGAGTAGGCCAGCAGCACCGGGGCTTCGAAGCCAGGGATCAGGCGCTTGTAGGAGTTGGTGGACGGGTTCGAGAAGGCGTTGATGGCCTTCGCGTGCTTGATCACGCCACCAATGAAGTACAGGCACATCTCGGACAGATCCGCATAGCCGTTACCGGCGAACAGCGGCTTGCCGTTCTTCCAGATGGAGGCGTGGGTGTGCATGCCCGAGCCGTTATCGCCATAGATCGGCTTCGGCATGAAGGTCGCGGTCTTGCCGTAAGAGTGGGCGACGTTGTGGACGCAGTACTTATAGATCTGCATCTGGTCGGCCATCTTGGTCAGCGTGTTGAACTTGGTGCCAAGCTCATGCTGGGACTGCGCCACCTCGTGGTGATGCTTCTCGATCGGCAGGCCCATCTCGCCCATGGCGGAGAGCATCTCGGCGCGCAGGTCGGCATCGCCATCCACGGGGGGAACCGGGAAGTAGCCGCCCTTGACGCCCGGGCGGTGGCCCATGTTGCCTTCCGGGTAGTCCTTCAGCGAGGAGCCGGGGCCCTCGATGGAGTCCAGCTGGTAGGTGCCAAAATTGCCGCCGGTGCCGAACTTCACGGAGTCGAAGATGAAGAACTCAGCTTCGGCGCCGATGAAGGCGGTGTCGCCGATGCCGGTGGACTTCAGGTAAGCCTCGGCCTTCTTGGCGGTGGAGCGCGGGTCGCGGGCATAGCCCTGGCCGGTGGCGGGCTCGACGATGTCGCAGAACAGGATCAGGCTCGGCTTGGCCGAGAACGGGTCCATCACGGCGGAGTCCAGGTCCGGCTGCAGGATCATGTCGGACTCGTTGATCGCCTTCCAGCCGGCGATGGAGGAGCCGTCGAACATGAAGCCGTCCTTCAGGGTGTCCTCGTCGATGGTGCTCACGTGCTGCGCCGTGTGCTGCCACTTGCCCTTCGGATCGGTGAAGCGCAGATCGACGTATTCGACCCCGTTCTCCTTGATAAGATTGAGAACCTTCGCGACGGCGTCGTCGCCTTCGGCCTTCTTAGCCATGTTTAACCCTCGTTATATGTAAATGTTACCCGTGAACCTCGCAGGGGAACACCATGCGCCCCCAACCTGATTACGCGCAGCGCCGGCATGTTAGCACGCGCGCCGTCGCGGGCAATGGCGGCTTAGACCGCCGCCTCACCCTTCTCACCAGTACGGATGCGGATCACTTCCTCGACCGTGGAGATGAAGATCTTACCGTCGCCGATGCGCCCGGTGCGCGCCGCGTTCATGATCGCCTCAACCGCGCGCTCGACCACGCCATCCTCGCAGATGACCTCGATCTTCACCTTCGGCAGAAAATCCACCACGTATTCAGCGCCGCGATAGAGCTCGGTATGCCCCTTCTGGCGGCCAAAGCCCTTGGCCTCGACCACGGTAATACCCTGAAGCCCGACTTCGTGCAGCGCTTCCTTCACCTCGTCGAGCTTGAACGGCTTGATGATCGCTTCGATCTTCTTCATCTGGTCCACGCCGGGCCGCAAGGCCCGCGTCCTCCTCTGTGTTTCCTGCGACAGCGCGAATGCGCGCCAGCCAATGGGCTGACAAGTGCCTTATAGCACGGTTCATGCCAATACCGATTACGGCCCGAAACCGTGGGCGAAGCTATTTAAGGAAAGATAAAACCGCCGTCCTGCCCCCTGAGGCGGCGATTTTTGCCTAAATTTTACGCTAACTTGCCGCCTTATAGTTGAGCAGGTTAATCTACCCTTCAGTAAGGAATTGCAGCCGTGAAACCCGCCAACACCCTCCTGGCCCAGACGGGCACCACCATCTTCACCGTGATGTCGGCCCTGGCCGCGCAGCATGGCGCGATCAATCTTGGCCAGGGCTTCCCCGACACGGAAGGCCCGGCCGACGTGGTGCGCGCCGCCGCCGATGCGCTGCTGGACAACCGCAACCAGTACCCGCCCCTCACCGGCATGCCGGAGTTGCGCCAAGCGGTGGCGGCGGCGAATGAACGCTTCTACGGGCTGAAGATCGACGCCAATACAGGGGTGTGCGTTACATCCGGCGCCACGGAGGCGATCACCGCCTGCCTGATGGCGTTGCTCAATCCCGGCGACGAGGCGGTGTTGATCGAGCCGCTCTACGACACCTATCTGCCGGTGGTGAAGCTGCTTGGCGCCACCGCCCGGCTGGTGCGGCTGGAGCCACCGCGCTGGGAGCTGCCACGCGAGAAACTGACCGCCGCCTTCGGCCCCAACACCAAGCTGCTGCTGCTGAACTCGCCCATGAACCCGACCGGCAAGGTCTTCACCCCCGAGGAGCTGGACTTCATCGCCAGCCTGCTGCGCGAACACGACGCCTATGCCGTGTGCGACGAGGTGTACGAGCATCTGGTGTTCAAGGGGGCCAGGCACATCCCACTGATGACCCTGCCGGGCATGGCGGAGCGGTGCGTGCGAATCGGCAGCGCCGGCAAGACCTTCTCCCTTACCGGCTGGAAGGTTGGCTACGTCTCCGGCCCAGCCGAGCTGATCTCGCTGGTGGCCAAGGCGCACCAGAACCTCACCTTCACCACCGCCCCCAACCTGCAACGCGCCGTGGCCTACGGGCTGGGCAAGGAGGACGCCTATTTCGCCAGCCTGGCGGACGAGCTCCAGGCCAAGCGCGACCTGCTGGAGACCGGACTGAAGCGCCTGGGCTTCGCCACCCTGCCCGCCGATGGCAGCTACTTCATCACCGCCGATTTCTCGGCCCTGGGCTATAACGGCGACGACGTGGCCTTCTGCCGCACCATTACCGAGGAAGCCGGGGTGACGGCGATTCCCGTCTCCGCCTTTTATGTGGACAACCCGCCCCGGCACTACGCGCGCTTCGCCTTCTGCAAGAAAAACGAGGTCCTGGAGGCGGCATTGCAACGTTTAGAGCGCTGGATGGCATCAAGGCCATTGACTGCATCGGCCTGACCGCGTTAGGACGCCCCACCCTGGATGGCGGACGTAGCTCAGTTGGTAGAGCGCCGGTTTGTGGTACCGGTTGTCGCGGGTTCGATCCCCGTCGTTCGCCCCAGGGTCTCATCTGAGAGCCAGCCCGCCCTTCCCGGCGGTTTTTTTGTTTTTATGCCCAACAAAAAACCCCGGCGCTTCCCGCCGGGGCTGTTCTGGCGCGTAAGCGCGTTACTTGAGAACGATCTCGACGCGGCGGTTCTGCGGCTCACGCACGCCCGGGCCGGTCGGCACCAGCAGATGCGTCTCGCCATAGGCATGGATCTCGATCTCGGAGGCAGGCACGCCATCCTGCACCAGCTGCGCGGCGACAGCCTTGGCGCGGCGCTCGGACAGGCCCTGATTGTACTGCGCGGTGCCCGAGGTATCGGTATAGCCGGAAACGTCCAGGGTGGTGACGTTCTGCGTCTTCGAGTCGGACGCTGCCTGGGCGATGATCTGCGTCGCGCGCGGGGTCAGGTTGTACTTGTCCCAGTCGAAGAACACCAAGTAGGTCTTGGCCGGAGCCGGGGCCGGGGCCGCCATCGGGGCCGGAGCGGGCGTGGGCGGCGGCGCGGGCGGCGGGTTGAAGAGCTGATAGCGCAGGCCCAGCAGGAAGGTATGACTGGATTGCTGCTCGACATTCATCCCCACACCAGGAATGGTGGTGGAATAGTCTCGATTAGCGGTCAGTTGCATGAAGCGGTATTCGGCGGTGGCGGAGAGGCCCGGCACCCACGGCAACGGATAGGACAGGCCGGCGATCACATCAAAGGCAAAGCTACCCTCAGTTCCGCCAACCTTGATGAGGCCGTTGCCAACATCCGAATTTGCCTTCGCCCACTGATACCCAAAGCCGCCACCGACATACGGATAAACCGGCCAGTCGGGGTTGAAATCATACAACGCGTTGACCATCAGGCCGTACGTGTTCTGGCCACCGAAGATACGGTTGTGAGTACCCTGGATATCGGCCTCATGTGCGGTGTTCCTGAGGAAATCCATACCCAGCTGCACGCGGAAGCCATTGCCAAAGCCGTAGCCAACATCCGCAACACCGGCATAGGACGGACGCCACAGCGCCTTGCCCGATATCGTGCCATTATCCTGAATCGACACGGTCGTCGGAGCCAGAATGCTCGTACCCGCCCCCAGGCTGATATACGGACCGGTAACGGGCTGGGCGTGGGCCGCGAGCGGCAGAGCAAGGCAGGTCGCCGCAGCAAGAGCCAGACGGATCTTCATGACATATCCTCCGTTGTTTTATTTTGTTTCTTGAGACTAATCCAAGGCTTTGGCCGGAGCCATCATAAATGCTGGGCGGCGGCGAAATCGTTTCTATTGTGTCATTTTTAACACAGTTCCGCCACCGTGACGTTATAGCTGCCGGGGCGGCGTGGGCGGCGGCAGGAAATCCTGCAGATGCGACCACAAAGCGCTGTCGGGCGTCTTGGTCAGGTCCTTGTTCAGCGTGCCGCCGAGCTTGGCATGCGTCTCGGTATTCAGCTCCCGGCGGATGACGTTGAGCGTATGCGCGGGGGCGGCGACGATCAGCACGTCGAACGCGGCCTCGCCCTCCATGACATTCAGCTCATGCGCAACATGCTTGGCGAATTTCTCCGCCTCCAGCTCCTGCGGATCATGCCGGGGCGCGATGCCGTGATGCACTGTGGCGTCGCTGTGGAACGAAGCGCCCGGATGGTCGCTGCGCAGATCGGAAGACTGCTTATGCGCGGCCGTGGACTCGATCCAGCGCTCGGTATGCAGCACGTTATGGGCATCGCCGCGGACGATGCGGGCGTGTTCGCCATCGGCGATGGCGACGAGAAAACGCTTCTGGGTGGACATCCCAACTCCTCCTCTTGACCCCTCAAGCCTAGTCTGTTGCCTGGACAAAAGGTTTGACCCAGGTCAAGTTTCTGTGTTCCGCGCGCTACGGTTTGTGTTCCACGGTTTAGCGTGCCGCTCCCTCCCCCGGATATGTTGCGCGACAGGAAAACGCCTTGAGGTACAAAACATCATGACTGCCCCCCTTCGTCTCGTCGCACTCGAAACCAGCCCGCCGGCCTTCTCCACCGAGGCCGCCGCCAGCATGGCCCGGGAGATTTTCGGCGTGGACGGCACGGCGCATCCGCTCTACGGCGAGCGCGACCAGAATTTCCGTATCAAGACCGCCTCTGGCCCCGGTATCATCTTCAAGATTCTCGGCCCCAACGAGGACCCGGGCAGCGTCGAGTTCCAGACAGAGGCGCTGGGGCATATCGCCATGATGGACCCCACCCTGCCCGTGCCCCGTGTGCGCCGCACCGTGAGCGGCGAGGCCTATACCCGCATTACCGACGAGCGCGGCGTACCGCATATCGTCCGCGCGTTGAATTTCCAGCCCGGCCGGGTGATGGACGGCGTTCAGCCCTCCCCCGCCCTGCTGCGCCATGCGGGCTCCACCCTGGCCCGGCTGAACCTCGCCTTGGGCAATTTCTTCCACCCAGCGGCGGGACAGCGCATCGTGTGGGATCTTCGCCGGATCGTCGATCTGCGCCCCTCGGCCAAGCTCATCGACGATGCCGAGACCCGCAAGCTCATCGAAGCCGTGCTCGACCGCTTCATCGCCTTCCTCCCCGATCTGTCCCGCCTGCGGCACCAGATGGTGCATAACGACCTGCACCCCGGCAACATGCTGGTGGACGACGACGCCACCCAGATCACCGGCCTGCTCGATTTCGGCGACATGATCCACGCCCCCTTGCTGTTCGACGTGGCGGTGACCGCCGCCGAGACGGTGGGGGAGATGCCGCCCCTCGACTACGCCGCCCAGATCGTGGCCGGGTACAACGCCGTCCTGCCACTGCGAGACGAGGAATTCCCCGCGCTGTTCGAGGCGATCATCGCCCGCCACGCGCTCGCCGCCACCATCCACGCCTGGCGCCGCCATAACGACCCGGCTGGAGCGGAGAAGCTCGGCGCGCTCTCGGCGCTCGGCGCTCCGGCCATTGATGCCCATTTGAGCGCCGGGCGCGACGCCGTGGTGGCCAAATTCCGCGCCGCCGCGGCGGCCAAGCCGGGTGTCACCAACCTCGCCGAACGACGCTTCCATGCGCTCGGGCGTGGACTGGAACTCTCCTATCAAGAGCCGCTGCATTTGGTGCGCGGCGAGGGCGTGTTCCTCTACACGCCGGATGGCACGCGCTATCTCGATGCTTATAACAACGTCCCCTCCGTCGGCCACGGCAACCGCAAGGTGGCGCAAGCCATCGCCCGGCAGATGGAAACGCTCTGCACCAACACGCGCTATCTGCACGAAAGCATTGTGGACTATGCCGAACGCCTGACAGCCACCATGCCCGATGGGCTGGATACCTGCCTGTTCGTCAATTCCGGCTCGGAGGCGAATGATGCCGCTTACCGCATCGCCAAGATCGTCACCGGCAAGACCGGCGCCATCGTCATGGAACACGCCTATCACGGCGTGACCGATGTTGTGGCCGCCCTCTCCCCCTATTACGGGCCGTTCGCCCAGCCGCTCGCCACCTTCGTGCAAACCCTGCCCTCGCCGGATACCGGTGCCGACCCAGCGGAAGCGGCGCGACGGGCGATCGCGGCGCTACAGGCGAGCGGCCATGGCGTGGCTATGCTGCTCATCGACTCCGCCTTCGTCTCCAACGGCATCGTCAACGTGCCGGAGGGCTGGTTCGCCGCCGTGGCGGAAGAGGTGCGCAAGGCCGGCGGGCTGGTGGTGGGCGACGAGGTGCAATCCGGCTTCGGCCGCCTGGGCGATGAGTTCTGGGGGTTCGCCACCCATGGCGTGGAGCCCGACCTCGTGACCCTGGGCAAGCCAATGGCCAATGGCCACCCCACCGGCGCGGTGGTGGCGCGGCGCGAGCTGCTAAAAACCTTCACCGACAAGATCGACTTCTTCTCCACCTTCGGCGGCAACCCCGTCTCGGCGGCGGCAGCGCTCGCCACGCTGGAGGAACTGCAAAGCCGCGACCTGCAAGGCAACGCCCGCGCCACAGGGCAAAAGCTGCGCGAGGGCATAGCGGTGCTGAACCACCCCGCCCTAGGCGAGGTGCGCGGCAAGGGGCTGATGGTCGGCGTGCAGGTGAACGGCAACGCGGCTTTGGCCAAGGGCATCGCCAACGCCATGCGGCGCAACCGCGTACTCATCGGCACCGAGGGGCCGCAGGGCAACGTGCTGAAAATCCGCCCGCCTCTGCCCTTCGGAGCCGAGCATGTGGAGATTTTTGTCGAAGCCCTGCGCGCCAGCCTGGATTAGTCGAGGAAATCCAGCCCTATATCCAGCACCCGCGCCGAGTGGGTGAGCCATCCGGCGGAGAGCAGGTCCACCCCGCTCTCCGCGATGGCGGGGGCGGTCTCGGCATTGATCCGCCCGGAGGCTTCGGCCACGGCGCGGCCATTTATGCGCAGCACCGCCTCACGCAGCATCTCGGGTTTCATGTTGTCGAGCAGGATCGCATCCGGGCCGAAGGGCAGCGCCTCGTCGAGCTGGTCCAGCGTGTCCACCTCGATCTCGATCTTCACCAGATGCCCCGCCGCCGCGCGGGCACGAGTCATCGCCGCCTCCACCCCGCCCGCGATGGCAATGTGGTTGTCCTTGATGAGAATGGCATCATCCAGCCCGAAGCGGTGATTCGCCCCGCCGCCCGCGCGCACCGCGTATTTCTCGGCAAAGCGCAAGCCGGGCGTGGTCTTGCGGGTGCAGCTTATCTTCGCCTTGGTGTGGGCGATGGCATCGGCAATGCCCCGCGTGGCCGAGGCGATGCCCGAAAGATGCCCCAGGAAATTCAGCGCCACACGCTCGGCGGTGAGGATACTGCGCGCTGGACCTTTAATGTCCGCGATAATGTCGCCGGGCGAAAGCCGCGCGCCATCGGCCAGACGCGGGGTAAAACGGATTTCCGGATCCACCAACTTGCAGGCGATGCGCGCGAAATCCAGCCCCGCCACCACGCCATGCTCGCGCGCCACCAGCGCCACGCGGGCCTGGGCCTCGGGCGGGATCACGGCGTCCGAGGTGATATCCCCCGCCCGGCCCAAATCCTCCAGCAGCGCGGCACGCACCGAAGGTTCGATCATGATGTCGGGGAGGGCAAGCAGGGTCATCAGGCAGCCTTGTGGATTTGGGTGGCATCGGCGCGGGCATGCGCGCCAACAGAGGTTTCGCGTGCCAACGCCGCCTGGGCAATGCGCAGGCAAAGCGCGGCGGCGGGATTGGCGGGCGCCATCGCGGCGAAAGCCTCGGCGGCTTCGCTCATCCCCGCCGCATCGCGCAGCACACCGAGATGCGCGGACATCAGCTCCTGCAAGGGCGCGGCGTCAGGCTTAGGCGGGGTTATCTCGGGCAGCGCCCGGACCGGCTTGGCCTCCATCCCCGCCATAACCCGCCCCGCCGCCTCACCGCAGATCGCGGCTTCCAGCAGCGAGTTGCTGGCCAGACGATTCGCCCCGTGCAGCCCGGTGCAGGCAACCTCACCCGCCGCGAACAGCCCCGGCACGCTGGTGCGGCCCTCGGCATCGACCGCCACGCCGCCCATATGGTAATGCGCCGCCGGACGCACTGGAATGGGCTGGGTCGCCGGGTCGATGCCCGCCCGGGCGCAGATGGCATGAATCGCCGGAAAGCGCGCGGCGAAGCGTTCGCCAATCCCCCGTGCGTCGAGATACACTTCATACCCGGCCTGGGCATGGGCGAACACGGCGCGGGCCACCACGTCACGCGGGTCGAGGTCGTTGCCGCGCATGAAGTACGCCCCGGTCTCGTCGATAAACCGCGCCCCCTCGCCGCGCACGGCCTCGGAGATTAACTTCAGCGAGCCGCTACCCGGCACATCCAGCGCCGTGGGGTGGAATTGGATGAACTCCAGATCGCGCAGCTCCGCCCCCGCGCCCATGGCCAGCATCAGCCCCTGGCCGATGGCCCCGGGCGGGTTGGTGGAGTAGCGGAACAGCCCTCCAATGCCACCCGTGGCCAGCAGCACGCGGTCGGCGGGCAGGGCAATGGTCTCATCGCCACGCGTGGCCAGCACACCGGTCACGCCGGAAGCATCGGTGAAGATATGCCGCGCCGTGGCATCCAGCACGGTAATGCTTGTCGTGGCGCGCACGCGCTCGATGAGCGCGCGCAGGATTTCGGCACCCGTGGCATCGCCATTGGCGTGCAGGATGCGATGGCGGGCATGCGCCGCCTCCAGCCCAAGCGCCAGCGCGCCGGATTTGTCGCGATCGAAGCGCACGCCCAGGCGCAGCAGTGTCGCCACCACCGCCGGTCCCGCGCCGATGATCCGCTCCACCGCCGCGCGGTCGCACAACCCCGCACCGGCGGCCAGGGTATCAGCCACATGCAGGGCCACGCTGTCGTCGCCCCCTATGGCAACCGCCATGCCGCCCTGCGCCCAGCCGCTCGCCGCCTGAACGCCCAGCTCTCCGGCATTCAGCAGCGTCACCGGATGCGGGGCGGCGGCCAGAGCGGCCATCAACCCCGCCACGCCACCGCCGATGATGATCATTTGACCGCCAGCATGCGTTCGACTGCCCGCCGCGCCGGTGCAAACAACTCGGCCGGAATGGTCACCTCGGTCTGCATCTCCTCCAGCGCCCGGCGGATATTCTTCAGTGTGATCAGCTTCATGTGCGGGCAGAGGTTGCAGGGGCGCACAAACTCCGTCTCCGGCGCGTTCTGGGCGATATTGTCGCTCATCGAGCATTCGGTGATCAGCGCCACGCGGGCGGGCTTCTTCTCGCGCACGTAATCGGCCATCACCGCCGTGGAGCCGGAGAAATCCGCGACCTCCACCACCTCGGGCGGACATTCAGGGTGCGCCAGGATCACCACGCCCGGATGCGTCTGCCGCAGTTGCAAAATCTCCTGCGGGGTGAAGCGCTCATGCACCTCGCAATGCCCCTTCCAGGCGATGATTTTTACCCCCGTCTCCTTGGCCACGTTCTGTGCCAGGAACTCGTCGGGCAGCATGATCACCTCCGGCACGCCGAGCGATTCCACCACCTTCTTGGCGTTGCCCGAGGTGCAGCAGATATCGCTCGCGGCCTTCACCTCGGCTGAGGTGTTCACATACGCGACCACCGGGCGGCCGGGGTACTTGGCGCGTAGCAGCGCGACATCGGCGGCGGTGATGCTCTCGGCCAGCGAGCAGCCGGCATGCGCGTCGGGGATCAGCACGGTCTTGCTGGGGTTCATCAGCTTGGCCGTCTCGGCCATGAAATGCACGCCCGCGAGCACGATCACATCGGCATCGGCCTTCTCAGCCTCACGCGCCAACGCCAAGCTGTCGCCCACAATGTCCGCCACGCCGTGGAAGATGTCGGGCGTCTGGTAGTTATGCGCCAGGATCACGGCGCGGCGCTCGCGCTTGAGCTTCAGGATCGCCTCGGCGTCCTCCGCCATGGTGGCCCATTCGATGGGCGGGATGACACGGGAAACACGGTCGTACAGATCAAGCGGCATGGCGCACTCCTTTTATACTCAACGTGAGTATAAATCTTACGGGCGCAGTTATACTCAGCTTGAGAATAATCGTGCAACAATTATTTCACGCGGGGCAGCTTTGTGCCGGAGACCCCACGCTCCTCCAGCACCGCCTGGCGGAAACGGAACAGCTTGGCCGGACGCCCCGCCAGCCCTGAGGTGGTCTTGCCGGTTTCCTCCACCAGCTCCTGCTGCTCGATCAAGCGGCGGAAATTTGGCTTGTGCAGGGTCTGCCCAGCCAGGGCCTCCATGGTCTGTTGCAATTCCAGCATGGTGAATTCGCGGGGCAGCAGCTCGAACACCACGGGGCGATATTTGATCTTGGCGCGCAACCGGGCGATGGCCGTGGCCAGGATGCGCCGGTGGTCATGCGTCATCTCCCGGCCCGGCACGGTCCCGCCCTCGTCCGTATGGGGGCGCCGCGCCTCTGGCACCAAAGCAGCCTCCCAGAGCAACTCGTAGCGTTGCAGCACCAACTCCTCGTTCCACCCCTCGGCGCCGAACAGCCCTTCCACCCGCGTCTGACGGGCGGCATCATCCCCTGCCCAGGCGCGCAGGCGTGGTAGGATGGCCGCCACATAAGGCGCGGAACGGCTATGGCGGGCATCCTCCCAGGGGAAGTATTCGTACCAGCCATGCCATTCCGCGCCGGGATATTCCGTCATCGCCTCGCGGCTCAGGCCTAGATACGAGATGGAAATCCCCCGCGCCGCGCCGGGAAGCTGACCCGCGAAGGTGTAGAGCTGCTCCACATAGCCCAGCGGATGATGCGTCTGCCGCTCCACCCAGGCGCGCAGGCCGGTTTGCAGGGAGCGATGCCCCTCCTCTAGCGGGCCCGAGGGCAGCGCATAGCCGGAGCCGATGGTCAGCACACGCGGCTCGCCATCCGTCACGGCGGCAAGCACCGCAATCAACTCCGCCTGGACCGCTCCACCTTCCATACCTCTTTCTCGCGCATTTGCGGGGATGCGGGAAGGCGCTCAATCAAGCGATTTCTGGAACCTCAGCACGCTGACGCCGAGCATGACGCCAGCCAGCAGCGCCAGCCCCAGGAAATCCGGCCACAGCACGGCAAACCCCACGCCCTTGAGGAACACGGCGCGCAAGATGACGATGAAATAACGCAGCGGGTTGATGAAGGTGAACCATTGCAGCGCCGCCGGCATGGCCGAGATGGGAAAGGCGAAGCCGGAGAGGATGAAGAGCGGATTCACCAGGAAGAAATTGAGCGCGAAGGCCTGCTGCTGCGTGCGCGAGGCAGTGGAGAGCAACAGCCCCAGCCCAATGGCCGCCAGCAGGAACAGCGATGAACCGAACAGCAGCACGAACGGGCTGCCCACGAACGGCACATGGAACCACGCGGCCCCCAGCACGGTAACGAGCGCGACATCCGCCAGGCCGATGATAAAGAACGGCACCGTCTTGCCCAGGATGAACTCCACGCGACTGATCGGGCTGACCATGATCTGCTCCAGCGTGCCCATCTCGCGCTCGCGCACCACGGCGAAGGCGGTCAGGCTCACCACCTGCATCAGCGCCAGCGTTCCGATCACGCCGGGGATGAAGAACCAACGATCCTCCAGCCCCGCGTTGAACCATGGGCGTTCTTGCAACGAGACGCTCACCGCCCCCGGCGCGGCACCGCTGCTGACCCCCAGGGCGTTGGCGTAATCAGCCTGGAAGATGGTGACGATCTGGCTGACATAGCCGAGCGCGATAAGCGCGGTGTTGGAGTTAGTGCCATCCACCACCACCTCCAGCGGCGCGCTCTGGCCGTTGAGGAGTTTCTTCGCGAATTCAGCATGAATGATGATCCCCGCCACCGCCGTGCCTGTATCGATATCGCGGTTGAGCGATTGCTGGCTCGTCACGTTATCCACGATCTCGAAACGTCCTGTCGCCGGGAAATGCGAGATGAGATCGCGGCTGGCCTGACTGCGGTCGAGGTCCAGCACCACGGTGGACACATGGTTCACGGTAAAGGTGGCTGCATAGCCGTAGATGAAAAGCTGGATGACTAGCGGCGCGACGAGGCGGAAGATCGCCCAGGGGTCGCGCTTGAGTTCCAGAAACTCCTTCATCAGCATGACGCGAATGCGTTCGAACATGGCTAATCCAGGCTTTTACGGAACGCCCGCGCCGCCGCGCGGATGATGACCGCCGCATAAATCAGCAAGGCGATGACCGGCACCGCCATATCCCACAGCGAACTGCCCTTGAGAAACACCGAACGCAGAATGGTGACGTAATAGCGCGCCGGAACCAGCCAGGAGATGGCCTGCACCGCCTGCGGCATCTGGTCGAGCGGAAAGGTGTAGCCCGAGAGCATGGTGGTGGGCAGCATGGTGAGCATCAGCGCGATCTGGCTGGCTCCAAGCTGGCTATGGATACGCACCGAGAGCAGATAGCCAATGCCCAGCACCACCAGCGCGAACAAGGCCGTGGTGAGGACGAGCGTGAACAAACTGCCCCTGAACGGCACATGGAACCAGAAGGCGGCGGTGCCAAGGCAGAACACCGCGTCCAGCAGCCCGATGACAAAATACGGCGTCAGCTTGCCGAACATCAGCTCCAGCCCCGTCACCGGCGTGGAGATGAGCTGCTCCATCGTGCCGCGCTCCCACTCGCGCGAGACGGTGAGCGAGGTAAGCTGCGAGCCGACCAGCGCCAGAATGATGGCGACCACGCCGGGCACGATGAAATTACGGCTGTCCAGCCCCTCGTTGAACCAGACGCGCGAGGCGAGATCCACCGTGCCCACGCCGCGCACCGTCTCGCCATGCGCCCCCTGCCAGTTCGCATTGAGATCGGCATCGAGTTGCGCGACGATGCCTTGCGCGTAGCCGGTGGCGATGTTGGCGGTGTTGGTGTCGGTGGCATCGAGCACCACCTGAAGGCTGTCCTGGCCGGTCATATACAGGGTGCGGGAGAAATTCACCGGTATCACCAGTGCTGCGATGCAATCGCCATGGTCCATGGCTGCGCGCAAATCGCGGTCGGTTTGCAGCACCGCGACTTGGCGGAACCAGTCGGAGGAGGTGAAGCGGTTCACCACGCCGCGGCTGAGCTGGCTGTTCTCCTGGTCGTACACGCACAGCGGCACGCGCTTGATGTCCAGGCTGACGCCGTAACCCAGCAGCCCCATCTGCATCAGCGGCATCAGCAACGCGATGGCGAGGCTGCGCGGATCGCGCCAGATCTGCAACGTTTCCTTATACGCGATGGCGAGCAGGCGGCGCAGGTTCATGCCGCCTCCGGCGCTGGTTTGCGCGAAACGAGGCGGACGAATACATCTTCAAGGCTTGGGATGATCGGCTTGGGCGGTGTAGCGGTGAGCCCGTGCGCCACGAGGAACCGCGCCAGCGCCGCGGCGTCCGTGCCCGGCGCCAGCAGCACATGCAGCCTGTCGCCAAAGATCGCCGCCTCCACCACGCCCGGCGCGCCATGCAGCGCCGCCAGCGCCGCGCCGGGCTGGGGGCTTTCCAGCTCCACCAGCGCGCCGCCGAGATCCCGCCGCTTCAACTCGCCGGGGCTGCCGATGGCGATGAGATGTCCGGCGGCGATCAGTGCGATGCGGTTACAATACTCCGCCTCGTCCATGTAATGGGTGGAGACGAGAATGGTCACGCCATCCGCCGCCAGACTGTGGATCAAATCCCAGAACCGCCGCCGCGCCTCGGGCTCCACGCCGGAGGTTGGCTCATCGAGAAACAGCACCGGCGGGCGGTGCAGAATGGCGCAGCCCAGCGCCAAACGCTGCTTCCACCCCCCCGCCAGCGTGCGCACCAGCGCGTCCTCGCGCCCGGTCAGCCCCGCCATGGTGACGGCGAATGCCATCCGCTCCTTCAACTCGGCCCTCGGCACCCGGTAGAGCCCGCCGAAGAAGCGCAGATTCTCCGCCACCGTCAGGTCGCCATAAAGCGAGAATTTCTGCGACATATAGCCGATATGCGCGCGCACGGTCTCAGGCTCGCGGACAATATCATACCCCGCGACGGTGGCCGTGCCCGCACTTGGCCGCAGCAGGCCGCACAACATGCGGATGGTGGTGGACTTCCCCGCCCCGTTCGGCCCGATGAACCCCACGACCTCGCCCTTGGCGATGTCCAGATCCAGCGCGTCCACAGCGACAAACGCGCCGAAGCGCTTGGTCAGTCCGCGCGCCTGCACGGCGGGCGGGGCGCCGTTCACGCCGCCCCCGCGCCGGTCAGGGCGACGAACACATCCTCGATCCCCGGCTCCACCTGGGCGATGTCGCCATAGGCCACGCCCCGCTCATGCAGCCTTGCGGCAAGCTCCGGGGCGCGGGCGGCGCTGTCGGCGCGCAAATTCACCCGGTCGCCCATCAGCAGCGCGCCCAGCACGCCGGGGGCGTCCTGTAACGCGGCGCGTACGGCACGCGGGTCCGGCGCGGTGACGGCGAAGAGCACGCCGGGCATGGCCTGCTTCAGCCGGGCTGGGGTGTCGCAGTCATGCACCCGTCCCTCATGCATCAAAGCAAGGCGCGAGCAGCGCTCGGCCTCGTCCATATAGGCGGTGGAGAGCAGAATGGTGACGCCGGATTCCCGCAGGCTGTAGAGAATCCCCCAGAACTCCCGGCGCGAGACCGGGTCCACCCCGGTGGTCGGCTCGTCCAGCAGCAACACGGTGGGGGTATGGATCAGCGCGCAAACCAACCCCAGCTTCTGCTTCATCCCGCCCGAGAGCTGGCCCGCCAGACGGCGGCGGAAGGGCGTCATCCCGGCGGCGTCCAGCAACTCCGCCGCGCGGGTTTTGCGGGCCTTGCGCTCCACGCCGAACAGTTCGGCATAGAAGAAGATGTTCTCATCCACGCTCAAATCTTCGTACAGGCCAAAACGCTGCGGCATGTAGCTCAGCCGCGCCTTCGCCGCCTCCGGGTCGGCCAGCACGTCCACGCCGTCCAGCACGATCTCCCCTTCATCCGGCCGCAACACCCCAGCCAGCATGCGCATCAGCGTGGTCTTGCCCGCGCCATCCGGCCCGACCAGCCCGAAAATCTCGCCCTGCTTCACGCTGAGGCTGATCCCATCCACCGCCGCCAGCGCGCCGAAATGCCGCCTCACCTCGCGGGCGGCGACCGCCACCTGCCCGCCTGCCCCGCTCATGGCCCCGGCGGCAGCAAAGCGATGCGCGCATCCGCCGGCATGCCAGGCAGCAGCTCATGCGTCGGGTTGGCGACGTCGATACGCACCCGGTACACCAGCGTCACCCGCTCGGCGTAGGTCTGCACGGTCTTGGGTGTGAATTCCGCCCGGGGCGAGATGAAGCTGATATGGCCGTGATAGATCTTGCCCGGATAGGTGTCGGTGGCCACGTCCACCGCCTCTCCCAGACGCACCTTGCCTATATTCTGCTCGTTCACATAGGCGCGCAGCCAGGGGTGGTCGAGATCGTCGAGCGTGAAGATGGAAACCCCTGGCCCGGCCAGCTCTCCCAACTCCGCCTCGCGTACCGAGATTGTGCCCGAGAACGGCGCGGCGAGCGTGGCATAACCCAGCGTCACTTCGTCGAGATGCAGCTTGGCCTGGACAGCGGCAAGATTGGCCTGCGCCAGCCCGATATTCGCCTGGGCCTGCAGCACCACCGATTGGTCGTGCGCCAGCGTGGCTGCGGATTGCTTGGCCGCCGTGGCGGCGAGGTCGCGCGTCTGCACTGAGACGGCCCTGGCCGTCACCAGCGCCTGGGCGCGTTGGTAATCGAGCTGCTTCTCGGCGTAATCGGCTTCGTCGCTCACCACATTGTGCTGCGCGGCGGCAAGGCTGGCCTCATTCACCACCACCTGCGCCTGGGCCACCTGCACATTGGCGCGGTCGATCTCCACCTGCCTTTGATAAAGCCGGTCATCCACCCGGGCCAGAACCGTGCCCTGCTTCACGTTGGCCCCTTCGTCGAAGGGCAGCTCCACGATCGGCGCCTGCACGCTGGTGAAGCTCAGTACGCTCTCATGCGCCTCGATATTGCCCGAGACGATGACATACCCCTTCCCCGCCGCGCCGAACGGCCCGGTCTGCTCCTCATTCCAGCGCCACGCCGCGTACAGCCCGGCGGCCAGAAGGCACGCGGCGGCAACCGCCAAGGCGCGGCGGCGGTTCATGCGGGGCGCGGCTTGCAAGACGTTATCATCCAGCAATCTCGTAATCGCCCGCCATTCCCGCCGCTTTGACCTGCGTCAACCGGCTTCTATTGATCCCGTGGGCGCGAGGGCATAGGTTGCGCCATCCCCGCCGCCCCCCCCCGCGCGGCTTTGTGTTTATTGGCGGCACCCGCCCATTTGATGGTCTAGCATGAGAGTTTTGTTCGCTTTCGAGAATCCTCTGCCGAACGCCGAGGCCGATGCCGAAGTGTTCGCCACGACCGCCAAATACCTCGCCCCGCACACGGACGGTGCTTGGCTGCATGCCCCCGTGGCCGAAACCTCGACGCCCGAGGCCGTGAGCCAGATGACCGGCATTCCGCTGGTGCGCGCCTGGGCTCCGCTCACGCCCGCCGCGCTGCGGCATTTCTGCTGCGGCATCACCATTCCGCTGCGCAAAGCCTTCCGGCGGGCGGACTTCATCTATACCCGCAATCTCTGGGTCTCCTGGGTCTCCATCCTCTGCGGCCAGCGCGTGGTGTTCGACCATTACCGCCCCTGGCCGGACCAGATCCCCCCGCTGCAATACTGGCTCTACAAGCTGTTCACGCATGAGCGCTTCATCGGCAGCATCTGCCACTCGGAATACACGCGCCAGAAATACATCGAGCTGGGCGTGCCGGCCTCCAAGCTGCGCTGCGTGCATAACGGCTTCGAGCCCTCGCGCTTCGCGGCGGCGATTCCGCTCGACGAGGCCAAGCGCCAAATCGGCGTGCCGCCCGAGGCGAAGACGGTCGTCTATACCGGGCGGATCAACCACAAGAAGGGGCTGGACCTGGTGCTCGACGCCGCCCGCCAGCTGCCCGAGCTGACCTTCATCCTGGTCGGCTCCTATGGCGAGGGGCCGATCGAGCGCATGGCCGCCACGCTGCCGAATGTGCGCATCGTGCCCTGGCAGACCGAAGACACGCTCGGGCGCTATATCTTCGCCGCCGATGTGCTGCTCATCCCGCCCTCCTTGCAGCCTCTGGCCAAGTTCGGCTCCACCGTGCTGCCGCTGAAGCTGTTCTTCTATCTCGGCTCAGGCCGCCCCATCCTGGCGGGCGACACGCCGGACGTGGCCGAGGTTCTGCGCAACGACGAGACCGCCCTGCTGGTGCCACCCGACTCCCTGCCCGCACTGGTGGAGGGCCTGAAGCGCCTGACCAGCGACGAGGCTTTGGCCGAACGCCTCTCCAACGGCGCGCGGGAACATAGCCGCAACTACACCTGGGCGGCGCGAGCCAAAAAGATCGCCGATATCATCACCCATTGGCGGCAATCCCCCCCGCACGGGCCGGGCCATTGGGGCAAGGCGCAAACGCGCAACTGGCTGGCGCAGTCGCGCCGCTGGTTCGTGCATTTCGTCCGTACCCGCTCCTTCATCCTGCCGCCCGGCAACACCTCATCCAGCTAATTCATGGCCGACGCGGAAAAGCCACCGCAGGATGCGATGGCGCAGCACCGGCGGCATCTGGGCCGTGGGTTCAACTGGCTGGGCGGCGCCACGATCATCGCCAAGGTCACGGATTTCTCCACCATCCTGGTGGTACTGCTGTGCCTGAGCAAGGCGCAGATGGGCATCGGCTCGCTGGTGGTGTCCATCGGCATGGTGGTGGAGGCGTTCGACGGTTTGGGCACGGGCGACGCACTGGTGCAGGCCAAGGGCGTGAACCGCCGCCAGCTTGATTCGCTGTTCTGGTTCATCCTGGCCGCCGCGGTGCTGATCGCGCTCCTCACCCTGGCCGCCGCCCCGCTGGTGCAGATGATTTACGGCGTGCCGGGCATGGCGGCGTATTTCGTGCTGGTGGCGGCCAAGCAGCCGCTGGTGGGCATGGCGGTCATCCCGCTGGCCCGGCTGAACCGGGCTTTGCGCTATGAGCGGATCGCCGCCATCAATGTCGGGGCCACGTTTGGCGCGGCGCTGGCGCGGGCGGGCATCGCCTTCGCGGGCGGCGGGGCCTGGGCCCTGGCGGGGGGCTATGCCGCGAGCGGCGTGTTCATCCTGGCGGGCGCGCTGCTGGCGAGCCCGTTCAGACCAAAACCGCGCTTCAACTTCGCCGAAATCGCACCGCTGCTGCAATTCGGCTGGCGCTCATCCTCGGCCAATATTTTCGAACAGATCTTCAAGAATATCGACTTCCTGCTCGTCGGCTGGTTTTACGGCGCAGCGCCGCTGGCGGTGTACCGCGTGGCGTTCGACGTGGCGATGGAACCGGCCATGGCCATCGGCACCATCATCAACCGCACCGCCCTGCCCGTCTTTGCCCGCGCCGCCGCCGTGCCCGAGCACCTCACTGGCGCGCTGTTATGGTCCTTGCAACGGCTCACCGTACTCAACGCGCCGCTGATGGCCGGGATCATGCTACTGGCAACACCACTTGCCTCTTTGCTGCACGACAGCCAGGGCCATAGCTACGCCGCCGCCGCGCTGCCAATGCAAATCCTGGCCCTGGCGGCGATCCTACGCATTACCTCGCAACTGCTCACCCCGGTGCTGCTGGCCAGCGGCCAGCCGGGACAAGCGGCACGGCTCTCCGCCGCCACGCTGGGGCTGCTGGGTACGGGTATACTCGCGGCCGGATGGTGCTTCCCGGCGCAGACCGGCATCGTCGCCGTCTCCACCGTGTGGCTGGCGGTGTATCCACTGCTGCTCGGCTGGGGGATGGTCTATCTGTACCGGCATTGGCGTATCCGCCCCGGCGCACTGGTCCGGCCCTTTCTCGCCCCAGGCCTCGGCATCGCCATCATGGTCATCGGCACGGAAACAATTCGCCATCTCACCGCCGGGTTCGGGCAACAGGTGCAGGCCGGAATCGCACTGGCCGCCACACTGCTCACCTATGGCGGACTCTCCCTGCATGCGCGCATGACGCAGCATGCAACGGTAACGGTCGGGTCTAAGCGCTAGTCCAGCACCCGCGCAGCTTTGCCCCAGCGCCATAGGCGCAAGCGGGAAATGTCGAGCAGCGTCTCGCCATGCAACGGGTGTAGCGCTCCCGCAGGGGGCTGGGCGTAGAGCGTCTCACGCCGGGGCCAGCGGTAAGAGAGTATCCAGGTCCAGGCGCCATGGCGCAGGTAGGTCCAGGCCCAGCGCCGGGCCAGGAGCACGTTGGGCCGACGGAGTTCGCGGCTCGTCCAGCAGGGCTGGGCAGCCAGTTGCCGGGCCAAAGGCAAGCTCAGTGGTGCCACATAGTTGGAGAACCAGACCGTAAAGCCCAGTTCCGCTTGCAACGCGCAGACCGCTCGGTACACCTGCACATGTTCAGGATGCCCGTATTCGCCCCAAGGATTATGGGTGAATACATTGCCATACCCCGCCAGCACGGGACGCAACGCCGACACCAGCTTGGCAAAATTCGCCTCGTAGCGCGCCCTGCCCTCAGGTTCGGCGATCTCGACGCCATAGGGCGTGGGCTCAGCGCGCTCCCAATCCACCAGCTTGCGCACCCCGCTCTCGGGTATTTGCAGGTCGGTGAGGTTGGGCAAAGCCAGCGCCGCCACGGCGCGGCGGCGGGCGGCGGAGCGCTTGGGATTGCCGTACAGGTCGCCGAAGCAAAACACGATCTTGTCGGCGGCGGGCAAGGCGGAACTCAGCCAGAGGATCTCGTCATCCGGGTGCGCCACCACCACGGCACTCTTGCCCGTCGTCATTCCTGTTCCAGCAGCGAGTCGTAGAGGTCTTCCAGCACCGCCGTCTGCCGCGTGATGTCGAATTTCTGCGCCGCACGTTCGCGGGCCGCAGCCCCCATGTTCCGGCGCAGCGTTTCATCGCCCAGCAGAGCGCCGATTTTTGACCCCAAAGCTTCCGGGGCACGCTCGGGCACCAGAAACCCGGTCTGCCCATCCGCCACCACCTCGGGGATGCCACCCAACGCCGAACCGATCACCGGCACGCCGGTCGCCGCCGCTTCCAGCGTGACCATGCCCAGCCCTTCGACCCGCCCGGACGAGGTGCGCACGCTGGACAGCACCAGCATGGCGGCCCGGCGCATGCGGGCGAGCACCTGCGCGTGCGGCATCGCGCCCAGGAACGCCACGCGCCCCGCCAAGCCGCAAACTTGGGCCAGCTTCTCCAGCTTGGCGCGCAACGGCCCATCGCCGATGATGACCAACCGAGCGTTAGGATGTTGGGGGGCTGCCAGAGCGAAAGCGCGGATCAGGTATTCCGTGCCCTTCACCTCCACCAGCCGGGCGACATGCAGGATTTCCAGCGCTTCTTCCTCGGGCGCGCGCGGGATGATCGCGCCGCAATCCACCCCGATATAATGCACGCGCGTCCGCTCTGCGGGAAAACCCATGCCGAGCAGCCGCTCGCGGATGAAATCCGACGCGCAGAGGAACATCTGGCCATACCGCGCCAGACGTTGCCGCCCCAGCGCGTAATGCGCATAGGCCGGCGAGGCGAGCAGGGCTGCGGTGGAGAGCGTGGCGTCGAAGCCATGGAAGGTGGTGACAAGCGGCACGCCCAGCCGCTTCGCGACCGGCAGGGCATAGACCCCCTCCACCCCGAAATGCGCATGGATCAGCGCCGGACTCCGACCTTTCAGCAGGCGCAGGTAGGGGGCCGGGTCCAGCGTGAGCATTTGCCGGGCGATGAAAGGGATCGGCCAACCTTTCACCAGATCGGACAGCGCCAGCGATTCCGCCCCCGGCGGTGGGGCGCCGTAGCGCAACCGCCCCACGTAAAGCGGGTGGTAACGGCGCAGATGCTCCGCCTGCTCGGTGATGAAAGGTTCCGACACCTTGAACAGATTGTGCCGGAAGATGGCGACCTGGCGCATCTGCCCCTCGGGCGCGGGCGGGGTTCCGCCCATGCCGTTACTTCGCTATGGCGAGGACGGGTTCGTCCTGGCTCTTGGCGCCGGCAGCCGGGATCAGCCCCATCTCGCGCCCGGCCTCGGCGAACATCTCGATGGCATGGTCGATCTGCGCCGGGGTGTGCGCGGCGCTGACGCTGGAGCGCAGCAGGGCCAGCCCCTTCGGCGTGGCTGGCGGCAGGCTGACATTGGTGTAGAGCCCGCCATGCAGAAGCCGCGCCCAGAAGGCGAACGCGGCTTCCGGCGAGGGCATAACGGTGGAGACCACCGGGCTCGGCTCCGGCCCAACGGTGAAGCCCAAAGCGGCCAGGCCGTTATACAAACGGTTGGCGTTCTCGGTGAGCTGGCGGCGCAACACTGGGCGGGTCTGCAACTGGTGCAGGGCTTCCAGCGTGGCGGCGATGACGCCCGGCGGCAGTGAGGCCGTGAACATATAAGGCCGGGTGACGACGCGAAGGATGTCGAAGCCCTCGGCATCGCTGACGCAGAAGCCGCCGACGCCGCCCAGGCTCTTGGAGAAGGTGCCGACGACGAAATCCACGTCCGCCTCGACGCCCGCGGCCTCAGCCAGACCGCGCCCGTTCTCGCCCAGAACGCCCATCGAATGCGCCTCATCCACCACCAGATAGGTGTCCGGGTAGCTGCGCTTCACCGCCGCGAATTCCTTCAGCGGCGCGGTGTCGCCCAGCATGGAGTAGATGCCCTCGACGACGATGACCTTGTCGCCCGGCACGTCCTTCAGGCGGCGCAGGCGGTTGTCCAGATCCTCGGGGCTATTGTGGCGAAAGCGCGTGACCTGCGCGTAGCCGAGCCGTGCGCCATCATAGATGCTGGCATGCGAATCAGCGTCCAGGATCAGGTGGTCGTCCTTGCCCGCCAGGGCGGAGAGCATGCCGAGATTGGCCTGATACCCGGTGGAGAACACCATGCCATGCTTGCGGTTGAAGTACGCCGCCAGCGCCTGCTCCAGCTCCTTGTGCCCGGCATAGCTGCCATTGGCGATACGCGAGCCAGTGGTGCCAGTGCCGTACAGCTCCGTGGCCTTCACCGCCTTGGCGATGACGGCCGGATCGTAGGTCAGGCCCAGATAGTTGTTCGTGCCAAGCAAAAGGACCTTCTGGCCCTTGAGCACCGCCTCGGTGGGCGAAAGCACAGAGTCGAACGACACGTTGAAGGGATTAGCGCCAGCTTCCTCAAGCTGACGGTACTGCGCCGCCAGGGACGCGAACTTGGTAAACAGCGACATACGCTTAAGAGCCAGCCTTCAAATTTTGCATGGCAGCGATCAAGTCGCCGACCGTTTCAATCTCAGCAATCTTGTCGAGCGGCACGGAGATATCCAGCCGGTCCTCGATCTCCATCACGAAATCCATCACCGCGACGGAATCGAGCCCTAGATCCTCGACGATATGCGTTTTTTCGGTAATCTCGACCGGTTTGGGCAAAGATGAGCGCAACGTCTCGAAAATGATCTCACGGATATCCCCGACCAAATCACCCATGTCCTTGCTGCCAAACTGTTGAGTGAACCCGCCCGCGCGAACGCCAAACGCCGTGCAACGACAAATTCATATCAACGCCTATACATGCCACGGCAAATTATTTAAAGAGCAAGCAGGTCGCGATGGCTGTCTTTTACGGGCAGGCCTGCGGGGTTCCCTTGTGCCGCGCGCTGCCCCATGGCTTGGCAAGGCACCGGCAAGACCGGGAATGAATGGTTTAACGCTTTGATCCTCAACCGTTATCTGACCCGGGAAATCAGCCGGCCATTCGCTGTCATCCTCGGCATTCTCTGCGTGCTGTTCACGGGCTATTCCGTCGCCTCCATCCTTTCGGACGCGGTGAGCGGCCTGCTGCCCACCCTCACCATCGCGGAGTTGACCGGGCTGAAGCTGCTGATCGCGCTGGACGTGCTAATCCCGATCTCGCTCTATTTCGCGGTGCTGCTCTCCTTCGGGCGGCTCTATGGTGATAGCGAGTTCACCGCCATGTGGGCGCTGGGGGTTCAGCCCACGCAGATCGCGCGGATCGTGCTGTCTCTCGCCGGGATCGTTGCCCTGGCGGTGGCCGCGCTCTCGCTGGAGGTGCGGCCCTGGGCTTATCAGACATCGCACAGCGTGACCTGGCATGGCGCCACCAGCCTGGATGTGAACGCCATGCAGGCCGGCACCTTCTATACCAGCGAGGACGGGCAGCGAGTGATCTTCCTCACCCACCGGGCCGGCCCCGGCGCCCCCGCGCAGGACGTGTTCGTACGCCGCCAGCTCGCTGGCCATACCGAGGTGATTTTCGCCAAGCTGGCGTCATCGCTGCAGCAGAGAGCCGCGAGCGGCCAGCATGAGGTCTACCTCACCAACGCGCATGTCTATGAGATCTACCCGCCCGAGAGCGCGCAGAACGACCAGATCCTCAATGCGCAGGGGCTGATCATCGACCCCGAGAGCGCGCCCGGCGCGGCTCCGGCCTATAATCCCATCACCGCCGACAGCCTGGATCTCATGCGCTCCAGTTCGCCGCGCGACATCGCCGAGCTGGAATGGCGGCTCTCCACCCCCATCTCCACCCTGCTTCTCGCCCTGCTGGCCGTGCCGCTGAGCTACAGCAGAGTGCGGCAGGGTAAATATGCCAAGTTCGGCCAAGCGATCCTGATCTATGCCGGGTACTACCTGCTCTGCACCACGGCGCGCACCTGGGTGGAGCACGAAATGATCGGCACGCTGCCCGGCATTTGGTGGGCGCCCGCTCTGCTAGCGCTGGTGCTCACACTGATCCTGGCCACCCCGCATTGGCGCAACCGGCGCGCCGCCAAGGCCAGGGCCGCAGCCGCAAAAGCGGGAGCCAACGCCTCATGAACCTGCTCGACCATTACATCTCGGCCACGGTGCTGCGCGGCTTTCTGCTCATCGTCGCGGTGCTGACCGTGCTGTTCAGCCTGCTCGCTTTTGTCGAGCAGCTCGGCTTTGTCGGCCAGGGGCATTACAGCGCCAAGGACGCGCTGCTCTGCGTGCTGCTCACGGCACCCTACCGCGTGGTGCAGATCACCCCCGTGGCCATGCTGCTGGGCGCGCTGCTGGCACTCGGTGGCCTCGCGCGCAATTCGGAGCTGATCGCCTTCCGCGCTCTGGGCGTGTCGGAGACACAGATCGTCGGGGCGCTGATGAAGCTCGCGGTGCCGATCGCCGTCGCGCTGTTCCTGATCGCGCAATTCGTGATCCCGCCGGGTCAGCTGATGGCCCAGCACGTCCAGGCCGCAGCCTCGGGCGAGGAAGCCCCCCTGCGCAGCGCCGGGGGGTTCTGGGTGGAGCATGACCGCCAGTATCTCAACGTGCAACGCTTCGGCTACGGCAATGTGCCTGAGAGTATCGACATCTACACCTTCAACGACGACGGCAGCCTGAACAGCTACACCCATGCCAAGCGCGCCGAGGTGGAGCCGGATGGCACATGGATGCTGATCGGCGTGCTGCAGAAAACCGTCGACGCCACGCATTTCACCACCATCACGCTGGACGCGCTGCCCTGGCCGTCCTTCATCTCCTCGCATCAGTTGCGGCTACTGATGCTACCGCCGGAGATGATGCCGCCCATCGCGCTGTACCGCTATATCGGCGAGCGCAAGCGCCTGGACCAGCAGGCCCAGCGCGACGAGCTGACATTCTGGACCATGGTCAGCGTGCCGCTCTCGCTGTTCGGCATGGCCATGATCGCCGCCCCATTCGTGTTCGGCGTGCAGCGCATGCAAGGGGCCGGACGGCAGCTGCTCATCGGCGCGCTGCTCGGCATCGGGTTTCAGGTCGGCCAGCAGGTGATTTTCTATCTAGGCCTGCGACTCAGCCTGAACCCGGCCATCACGGCGTTGGCGCCCTCGGTCGCGCTGATAGGCTGCGCGGCCTATCTGATCCGCCGTATGCAGGTGGAGCTGAAGTAAAGTTTAGAGCCGAGCCGCGTGGTCGAGGAACAGCCGGTAGCGCCGGCGCTGGCTGGCCAGCAGCCAAGCCATGATGGCGCTGAAACCGAAAACCTCGAACAGGAAATAGAACATCGGCATGCCCGCCACCGCGAACAGGAAAATCGCGATGGTGCGGTAATTCGCCGAGAGGATAGACCAGCGGCGCACCGAGGGGGCAAACGTCTCGCGGTAGTCCCGGCGCAGTACGGCCTCGCATTCCGGCTTGGCGGCTAGAATCGTCTCCAGCTCCCGGTTGAATCCGGCGGCACCGCCCGTGGCCGCAATCTGAACCCGCGCGTATAGGCCATGCAGCAGATTGGCCGCGCGCTTGAGCATGGGCTGCCCCTGGCGCTCCGCCTGCGGCGGATGCAAATCCGGCAGCGCGGCGGATTTCCGCCCCCAGCCCCAGAAATTATATTGCTGGCGCTGCAGCTCATAGGCAGCCGACTGCACCGCGTGGCACAGCCCCGAAACCGCCACCAGCCCCCAGACCCAGGTGCCGACATAGCGGCTGAGCGTCAGCGCCAGGGCGACATAGACGGCGGTGAATGTGACATAGTCGCAGATGCCATCGATGATCTTGCCCAGCTCGGAAAACGAGTTGGTGAGCCGGGCGAGTTGGCCGTCGGCGCCGTCCAGCACATGCCAAGCAAACATCAGCGCGAAGCCGAGCACGCAGAACCACGGATGCGGGTACCAGTGATAGGCGAGCGCCGCCGCCACACCGCAGCCCATGCCGGCCAGCGACACGGCATTAGGCGAAATGCCCAGCCGCGCACAATGCGGGACAATCCAGGCGGAGAGAGGGTGGATGACGTAGAGGTTGGTCGGCTCCTCGATTTCCGAGGTACGGCGGACGGGTTCGGCTGGTGCCGCCCCACCGGGAATGTCCTGCTGCATGGCGGAGGTTACAGCTGTCCGGCTTCGAGCAGCTGTTCCGCCTTGGCGAAGGCGGCCGGGTCGTCGACGTCGACCCAGAGGCGGTTCTTAATGTCGAACACGCGGGCCTTGCCCCATTCGGCCAGCACATTCATCGCACCGGAGATGCTGTCATCGCCGCGGGACTGGCTTTCCACCAGCGCGTCGAACATCACCGGGGTGCAGAGGAACACGCCCGTGTCGAAGCAGTTGAAGTCGCGGATAACCTTGCCGATGTGCATGAGCTTGTCGCCCTGGCACTTCACGCGGGTCACGTCCTCGGGATCGTTCAGCGGGCTGTCGATGTTGAAATCCACGGCCAGCGTCACGGTACCCGGCTCGAAGGGTGCTGCTATCAGCGCCCGGAAGATCTCCGGGTCCACCAGATGGTCACACATCGTCAGCAGAAAAGGTTCGTCGATAAACTGCTTGGCCGTGAGCACGGACACGCCATTGGCGCGGTCCCAGGCACGGTTGAAGATGCGGGTGATGCGCACGTCAATGCGCTTGGCGATCTCACCCAGCTTCTCCTGCAGCGTTTCCGCCCGGTAGCCGGTGACGACGAAAAACTCATCGACTCCGGCAGCCTGGGCATTGCCGATCACGCGTTCGATCAGCGGCACGCCCTTGATGGGGATCAGGGGCTTCAGCTCGCCTTTTTCACGGAGCCTCGTGCCCTGACCGGCCGCGACAATCAGGCATTTCATCCGACGGCCGAGACCTTCACCGGCGCGGAGTAGCGGTTGATGAACGTCTCGGTCATCTCATACGCCACATCGTCGGTGTACTGCACCGGGGGATGCTTGCAGAAATAGGCGCTCGGGCCTTCCAGAAGGCCACCAATACCGTGATCCAGCGCCAGCTTGCAGCAACGGATCATGTCGATGACCACGCCAGCGGAGTTCGGCGAATCCTGCACCGAGAGGCGCAGTTCCAGATCCATCGGGACATCGCCGAAGAGCTGGCCTTCCATGCGGATGAAGCAGATCTTGTTGTCGTTCTGCCAGGGCACGTAGTCGCTCGGGCCGACATGGATGTCTTCGTTCTCCATGCGCTTCTTGGCGACAGCCTGCACCGCCTCGGTCTTCGACTTCTTCTTGGAAGCCAGGCGGTCCTGGTTCTTCATGTTGAGGAAGTCGGTATTGCCGCCGGTGTTGAGCTGGTAGGTGCGCAGCAGCTTCACGCCGCGCTTGGCGAAGATATCCGTCAGCACGCGGTGGGTGATGGTGGCGCCCAGCTGGGACTTGATGTCGTCGCCGATGATGGGAATGTTGCGGGCCTTGAAGCGCTCGGCGTAGCTCTTATCCGAGGCGATGAACACCGGCATGTTGTTGATGAAGGCCACACCGGCCTCCAGCGCGCATTCGGCGTAGAAGCGAGCGGCCTTCTCGGAGCCCACCGGCATGTAGTTCAGCAGCACTTCGGCGCGGGTGCGCTTCAGCTCGGCCACGATTTCTTCCTTGGTCAGCTCCGTGGCGGTGGAGCGCACGAAGGTGCGGTCCTCGTCATAGGCGGCCATATGCTCGGAGATGCCGTCCAGCACCTGGCCCATCTGCACGGTCACGCCGCTGTCCGGGATGTTGGACTCGAACACCTTGGTGCAGTTCGGCTTGGCGAAGATAGCGCGGCTAACGTCCTGGCCGACCTTGCGGGCGTCCACGTCGAACGCGGCGACGACCTCAATATCGCACGGCTTGTAGCCGCCGATCTCGGTGTGCATCAGCCCGACCACGCCTTCGCGGCAGCGCTCCGGAGTATAGTAGTGGATGCCCTGAATCAGAGAGCTCGCACAATTCCCGATCCCGGCAATCGCAATCCGGATGCGGCTTTTATTCGCCATGATGAACCTCGTACACGATAAAAATTCTTTGGAAAAACAACGAAGAAGGAGAGACAGCGCGCACAAGCGCAACCGCCCCGCCCATCCAGACGGGGGCCTCGACCGTACCGTTCATTTGCGCCGCCCGGGCTTTAAACCCCTGCCAGCCTGCACCCAGATCTCCGCCGTCCCCAATCCAACTCTCTCCTGCCAGCGCGGCACCGCCAACCCGAGGCTTTGATCACTCAACGCCATGACCGAGCAATCCTTTGCCCGGCCTGCCTGCCTTGCAACCTCCGGCCATTGGCGGAAACGCAACAGGGTTAGGTCATAAACACTGCGCTTATAGTAGTGGGCCAACCTACAATGTTGGCGGATATGTCGCAAGCATGACAGCCAGCATAACCTTACAACCGGGGCAAAGTCACGCTAATCCTGGCAGCCCGTGGAGGGCGGAACAGACCAGCGCGCTGTACAGTTGGCTGTCGCGGTGTTCGCGCACATAGCCGGGGCTGATGCGCGCGACGTAAGGCTTACTGCGCACCGAGGCATACCAATGCACGACTCTGGTATCCGGCGGCAGTACCTGTTCCAGCCTGGGGGCGCGGCTGGGCCTGAACCAGTGCTCCGAAATCTCCGGTGCCAGCGGGTAGAACACCGGTGGCGGATGGATGGTCAGCTCCTCCGCCGGGTAATGGCTGATAAGCGCCTGCAGCAGGTCCGGCCCCAGGGCGTAGGGTTCTGTCTGGCGTTCCCGCGGCAGCGCCAACATGGCGCGCAGATAAGCGCCGAACAGCGCCGCCCCCGGTGTTGCGCCCATCACGGCGTTGTTCACGCCGGGGAAATACCACTCCTCAACACGCCGGAACGCCCGCCAGCCGCCGGGGAGTAGGCGCATGGCCTTGCGCAGCACATCTAGCGTGAGGTGCTTGGCCCAGATGAGCGGCGAGCGCGAGCTGCGCACCGCATGCGGCCAGACGATGAATTCTGAGCCGACGAATTGCGGCACCCCGAGCAAGGGGCGCAGCGAGGCGACGGTGATGGTGTCCAGATCGAGATAAATCCCGCCTTCAAGATACAGGATGGCGGCGCGCAGGACGTCGGCGCGCATCACCGGGCTGGTCAGCCTTGCATAAAGCGCGGTCAGGCCTTCCCCTACCCCAAGCCTAGTCTGCGCCTGGGCAAGGCGGGCCATGGGGTCGGTCAGCTCCAGGCGCACACCGGAAGCTTGGCGCAGGGCGCGCAACTCGGGGCCGTCTTCCAGCTCATCGGTATGGTGCAGGACCACTTCGTCCATCCCGCCACGCTCGGCGGCGGAAAGCACGGCGAACACATAGGCCCAGGGAAGACGCTTGCCGATCCAGCAGAAATGCACGCAGGCGGGAATGGTCATGCGGAGCTGGTCTGCCAATGGTGGGGGTCGCAAATGGGCGGGGTAGATAGGCCGGGGCGGGATGGGCCGTCAACCGCCCCCGTCTGACGCCAAGCTGGGCTCATTGTAACGGCATTGCCATTCCAACTCGACTCTGTTAGCCCGGAAAGCCGTATCAACGCCTTATCCCAGCAGTATGACAGAGCTATCGCCAACCCGTTTTTCCGGGCAGACCATACGTTACGCCGACTTCGGCACCATTGCCGAGGCGCTGGACTATGCCGCCCAAGGTAACGCCGGGTTCAACTTCTATTCCGGTAAGGGACAGTTGGTTGAAACCCTGCCCTACAGTGCACTGCGCGAGCAGGCGCTGAGCCTTGCCGCACGCATGCTGGGAGCCGGGCTGCGCCCGGGCGACAAGGTCGCGCTGATCGCCGAAAGCGATGGCGACTTCACCCGCACCTTCTTCGCCTGCCAATATGCCGGGCTGGTGCCCGCCCCGCTGCCGCTGCCCGCGGCCTTCGGCGGCAAGGACGGCTATATCGCCCATCTGCGCCGCATGGTCGCCAGCGCCCATGCCGTGGCCCTACTTGGCCCAGCCGTACTGGAGGCGTGGCTCGCCGAGACCGCGCAAGGGCTGGATCTGCGCCTCGCCGGCACCTTCTCCCTGCTGGATAACGTGCCCCCCAGCACCGAGCCCCTGCCCGCGCAGAACCCCAATTCGCTCGCTTATCTGCAGTTTTCCTCGGGCAGCACGCGTTTCCCGCTGGGTGTGGCCGTCACGCAACATGCCTTCATGGCGAATGCCCATTGCATGGCGCGCTACGGCCTCGCGGTAACTGCCGAGGACCGCTGCACCACATGGCTGCCCTATTACCATGACATGGGTCTGGTCGGCTTTTTCCTGATGCCGATGGCATGCCAGCTCTCGGTGGACATTCTGCCGACGCGCGAATTCGCCCGCCGCCCGCTGCTCTGGCTGGACCTGATCGGCCGCAATCGCGGCGCCGTCTCGTTCAGCCCGTCTTTCGGCTACGAATTGTGCCTGCGCCGCGCGGAAACCGCCTCCATCGAAGGACTGAACCTCTCCAGCTGGCGCCGTGCCGGCATTGGTGGCGACATGGTGCGCCCCGCCGTGCTCGAGCGCTTTGCCGAGCGCTTCGGCCCGCAGGGCTTCTCCACCGGAGCCTTCGTGCCCTGCTACGGCATGGCAGAGGCGACCCTGGCGCTCAGCTTCACCCCGCCCGGCCAGGGCGCGGTGCAGGATGTCATCGACGGCACAATCCTGGAAGACGAGCACCGCGCCGTGCCCGCTCATGCAGGCAGTGCCCGCACCCGCAGCTTCGTTTTGTGCGGCCGCATGCTCCCGGACCATGAAGCCGAAATCCGCGACGAGAACGGCGAACTTCTGCCTGACCGGCAGGTGGGGCGCATCTATGTGCGCGGCCCTAGCCTGATGCTCGGCTATTATGGCGAACCGGAAGAAACCGCTCGCGTGCTGGACGCCGATGGCTGGCTCGATACCGGCGATCTCGGCTATTTCCTGGACGGCCAGCTCGTCATCACCGGCCGCGCCAAGGACCTGATCCTGGTGAATGGCCGCAATGTGTGGCCGCAGGACCTGGAATGGGCGGCGGAAGCTGATATGCCCCTGCTACGCAGCGGCGATGTCGCGGTGTTCTCGGTCGATAATGGCACGGCTGAAGAGGTTGTGGTTCTGGTGCAGTGCCGCACCACCGATCCGGCGGCACGCGAGGCGCTGATCCACGACATCACCAAGTTCTTCCGCGGCCGCCATGGCCTGGAGACCCGCGTGGTTCTGGTTCCGCCGCGCAGCCTGCCGCAGACCTCGTCGGGCAAGCTCAGCCGCAGCCGCGCCCGCGCGATGTATCTCGAAGGTGCCTTCCAGCCGGCCAAGACCTCCAACGCGGCATGACCCCCCCCTTGTCGCCGTAACCGGCGCAACGGGGTTTCTCGGCCTGCATCTGGTAACGGCCCTCGCCAAGGCGGGGGCCAATATCCGTATTCTGGTGCGGCGCGACCCGGCGCATGAAGCCTGGAAAGGCTTAAGTTTCGAGACGATCCGAGGCAGTTTGGAGGATGAGACCGCCCTCACCCGGCTGACCAAGGGCGCAGATGCCGTCATCCATGCCGCCGGGCTGATCAAGGCGCTAGACCGCGCCACTTTCCTTCGCGCCAACCGCGACGGCACTGCGCGAGTGACCCGCATGGCACGGCAGCACGCCCCAGGGGCGCGATTCATCCTCATCTCTTCCCTCGCCGCGCGGGAGCCGCAGCTTTCCTCCTACGCCTTCAGCAAGCGCGCCGCCGAGGACACAGCATGGCAGGTATACCAAGATGCGCCGGAGCGGCTCGTGATCGTCCGCCCCCCCGCTATTTACGGCCCGTGGGACCGCGAAACCCTGGCAATCTTCAAATCCGCGCGCTTTCCCATCGTCCCGCTGGCAAGTCAGAGCCGTGTAGCAACAATCCACGTCTCCGACGCCGCCGAAGCCATTGCGCGACTCGCGCTGGGGGCTGGTGAAGCTGGGCTCTATGCCCTCGCCGATGACCACCCGGAAGGGTATCCGATGACGGAGCTACTGGCTGAGGCAGCGCGCGCCATGGGCCGGGGGCAGCCCCGGTTCCTGCCACTTCCGGCGCGCATCACCCGGCTAGCTGGCCGGGCCTCGGGTGCTTGGGGCCGGCTGCGCGGTCAGGCTCCGGTGTTCACGGCAGAAAAGGCCGAGGAGATCCTGCATCCCGATTGGTCGGTGAGCGCCGCCGAGCTGCTGCCTGCTTATGTGCACGAGCCCCGCCTCGGTCTGGCCGAAGGGTTTGGACAGACCGCCGCTTGGTACAAGGCAAAAGGCTGGCTAAAATAAAAGGTGCCGCCTTTGAAAAAAAGCGGCACCCAAAAACTTTTATTCGTGATTACAGAGGCTTTTCGTAGATCCGGTAGGTCTTGTAGGCCTCCGACCCCAGACTCTCATTCATTCGCCGCATCGGGAAATTGTCCTCAAGAATCCAAGACAGCTCGATATGGGTGAAGCCTTTTTTCAGCCCCTCGCGGCGCACGGCATCCACCATCAGGAAGGGCAGCAAACTGCCGATCATGTCCTGCGCGGCCGTGCGGCGAACGCCCATCAGCGGCACGCGGGCCGTCTTCAGCCCCTTCACCTTCAGGCGCCACAACAGCTTGGCCCAGCCAAAGGGCAGCAACTTGCCGTTCAGCCCGCGAATCGCCTCGTTGAGGTTGGGCAACGCGATGAGGAAGCCCACCGGCTCGCCATTGCGTTCCACCACGCTGGTCAAACGCGGGTCGAGCAGCGGCTTCAGCGATTTGGCGAGATAATCCGTCTCCGTCTCGGTCAGCGGCACGAAGCCCCAGTTACTCGCCCAGGCATCGTTGAAGATGCTGGTGACGGTGCGGATTTCCTCATTATAGCGCTTGAAGTCGATCTGTCGGACAGTCAGGTCCTTGGGCAATGGACGGTCGAGCAGGCGGCGCACGCTGGCGGGCAGGTCCACGGTCATATCGTAGAGATAGGCGTAAACGTCCTTCTCCTTGACCAGCCCGTATTGCTCCAGGCGCGGGCCGATATAGGGCTTGTCATGGCCCATCAGCAGCATTGGTGGTGTATCGAACCCCGCCACCAGCAGCCCGGTTTCCTCGTTGATGTTCAGGTTAAACGGTCCCTGCATGCGTGTCATGCCGCGCGCGCGCAGCCAGCCGGCGGCGGTGTCCAGCAGGGCCTTGAAGATGGCCGGGTCGTCTTCGGCGGCGATCATGCCGAAGAAGCCGGTGCCGTCCGGGCGTAGGGCCAGGGCCTGTTTGTCGATCTGCGCGCTGATGCGGCCGACGTCGCGGCCATTGCGCTCAGCCAGCCAGAACTGCACCTCGGCATGGCCGAAGAACGGGTTCTTCGGCGTCAGCGCCTCCTGGCGCTCAAGGTGCAGCGGCGCGATGTAGTGCGGATCGTCCCGATACAGGCGTTCGGGGAGAAGGATAAAGCGATTAAGCAGCGCCCGGCCAGTGACCGGGACGATCTTGATGTCGCTCACACGGCCTCCGCAGCCGCGGCCTCACGCTCCAGCCCGGAGGGGGGCTTGTCCCGCGGGGGCGTGCCAGTGATCTCCATCACCCAGGGGTAGCGCTTCGCCTCTTCCACATCGTAGCCCAGGTTGAACACGGTCGGGCTCTTCGGGCACTCCTTCGCGGTGGGGACATAGGAGTGGAAGATATAGTCCGGCGTGAAGCTGACGATGCCCATGTTGATCTTCTCGCTGTGGAAGTGGTGCAACAGGTGGTCGCGCTTGAGCTTCTGGATGAACTGGCTCTTGGGCTTGTAGTTAAGGTGCTGAATACAATGGAAGAACTCATACACGCAGGTGGTGACGAGCGCCGTGGCGAAGGCCGCCGTGCCGCCCGCCCAGCCGCCGATGGCATAGCCGATCGGCCCGGTGATGATGAGCATGGTGGGGATAGTGTTCAGCGGCGAGCCGAACAGCACCTCCAGCAGATGCGGGTCCTGGTGATGATCGAAATGGATGCGCTTCCATAGCCCGGCGGTCCATTTCATCCGGTACAGCCAGCGGCCATGCAGGACGTAGCGGTGCAGCCCGTACCAGACGAAGGGGTAAACCAGGCACACGGCCAGGATGGGCAACGCGATATCCTGCCAGCGCTTCGCGAGGCTGAGCGCCGCCCCGCCGGAGAGCACGGCGAAGAGGGCGTAGAGGTTGATCGCCGGATAAGTAAGGTAGGCCCGCCACAAATCGGGCAGGGTCATGCGCCCAAGATCATAGCTGCGCCCATGCCAAGCCCGGCCCCAAACAAGTTTTTCCGCCATGCTGCCTTTACCCTATTCTGCAAGCGCGGAGTCCCGCGTCTGACCTTGGGTGGATAGCAGCGCCGCCACCCTCTGGCAAATAAATGCCTAACCGGGCTGCGGGGCTTTTACCGGGCCGGGAACCCAGACGTTGATTTCAGGCGTGTGCAAGGCGAGGTTGTAATGCTGCGCCAGGGCTTGCAGGAACGCCTTGGAGAATCGGGTCGTGCGCTCCGGTTTTCCCAGGTCGGTGTCGCCGATCTCCACGACGCCGAAGCGCTGGGACTCGACCATGGCTACGAACTCCCGCGGGTCGAGCTTGCCCAGGCTGATCTGGTCCTGGACATGGTAAGGGTCGAACGCGGAAGGCTTGCCCGCCTCGTCGCACATCAGCAGATTCTCGCACACCACAGGGCCGGAGGCTTGGCGCAGCAGGGACACACCGGCGGCAAAATCCGCCTCGTGCTGGGGCAGCGCGCGCCATTCGGTGGCGCCGGAGACGATGCTGTACGGCAGCTTGCTCAACGGAAACAAAATCTGGCTGAGCGGAAACAGCATGGGCAACACGCAGACCAAGGCAACCCGGCCAAGCGTGGCACGGCTATGGCCAGCGAAATAATCGGCGCAGGCGATCACACTGATGACCGCATCCAGCAGGATCGCCTCGAAGAAGATGTTGCGGGCCACGCCATCCCCCCCCGCCCAGGCGAAGGCCAGCACATGCGCCACCGCCCAACTCCAGGCCAGCGGAGCACGGCGCCCGTCACGCCAGTTGCGCCAGGACCAGACACCGCCAAGCAATACGAAAGGCAGGAAAATGATCAGGTAGGTACCAATATTGTGCAGCGTATCGTGTAGATCATAGGCACGGGGTTGCAGCATGTGCTGCAGGAAATACGGTCCGTCGAGACGAAGCGTGAGCCAGAACAACGCACAGGCGGCCAGCACGCCCGCGCCCCCCCAAAGGATGAGGCGCCGCCAATCCCACCTTGTCAGCAAGGCGAGCCCCACCCCGAGCGGCAGGGCCAGCAGATTGTGCTTGGTGAACACCGCCAGGGCGAAAAGCGGCGCGCTGCGCCATCCATTCTGCCCGCGCTGCACGGCGCGGACGAAACCGTAAAACCCGAGCAGCTCGAACGCCATGCCGAGCAATTGCGGATCGTTCACGCCGATCCGGCGCGGCATCCACATTTCCAGCCATAGCGCGAAGAGTAGTGCGGCGCAGGTGCCCACATGGCGGGCCGGAACAAAAAGACGCGCCAACGCCCCAGCCAGCACGCACAGTGCCACCAGCGCGGCCAGAGACAGAAACCGCCCGGTTTCGTTGGCGTCGCCGGTCAGGAGGCTGAGCAGGCCGACAATATGAAACGAGAGCGGCGGGTAGTTGGTGATGTCCAGCCCCGGCGGGGCGGCATAGAGCGGCAGGAAATGCGCGGCCTGCTGCTGGCGGAGGGCATTCCAGCCTTCGTCATAGTCGAGCTGCACCATGGCGGTGCTGCGCAGCACCAGCGGCCAGCCAATAACCATAACCAGCACCGCGAGCACCGCGGCGGCGGCGCTCCAGACGCGTTGAGATGACCTTGCGATAACGGCGGGCAGTCCGGCCTGGTCGAACAAAATCGCCTCCCTGCGAATATCTGCAGAAGTCGCACGGAAACCGGCACCATGCCAGCCTCCATCCGCCCCTCGCATTGATCGCGCACTCCTATAGCTTTATGTTTTGAATAAGGCAGCCCGTTGCAGGATTACAAAAAATGACGGAACTTACATGAAAGTTACAAATAAAATTACGCAGATCCTGAAACACGAGCTTGCTTTACTCCTTTTCCTGACCGCCTCTTGCGCTTTTTATTTCAACCCCGAACCAGTTTCCGCCACCACATACTTTGGCAGTGGGCCTGACCCTCTTGGTTTCATCTGGTTCCTGAACTGGCGGGTTTTCAGCGCGCAGCACCATCTGCCGTTCTTCTTTACCTATTTCGCCAACGCACCGGCCGGAACCGACCTGTCCTGGACAACAAACGTGCTCAGCCTCGGGCTGCTGACTGCGCCATTAACCGCCAAGTTTGGCGCCTTTGCTGTTTATAACGGGCTGATGCTGGCGGCACCGGCCCTCGCCTGCTGGGGAGCGTATCTGGCGGCCTTCGAGTTGACGGAGGATTACCTCGCCGCGCTGACGGCCGGGCTGCTGTTCGGATTCTCCAGCTATATGCTCGGCCAGTTGCTGGACCATCTTAATCTATGCTTCATCTTTGCCGTACCATTCTGCCTGTGGGCGTGCATCGCCGCCGCCAAGCACGGCTGGGGTGCATGGCGGCTAGGGGCGTGGCTTGGGCTGGGGCTGGCATTCCAGTTCGGTGTCAGCCAGGAAATCTTTGCCAGCCTGGTGATGTTCGCGGCCATCGCGGTTGTTGTGTTGCATATTTTGCACCGCGCCGGCCGGTCAATGCTGCGCCGCCTGCTGCCAGGCATGGCGCTGGGGCTGGGCTTGAGCCTTGTGCTCATCTCTCCGTTGATCTGGGACATGCTGCGCCACTATGCCGATGCGGGGCGCAACGTCGCCGCCGCCAAGAATTATTCGACCGATCTACTGGGCTTCGTCATTCCCACGCCGATCGACTGGCTCGGCGGCAATCTGTTTAAACCGGCAACAAAAATATTCCAAGGTAATTACGCCGAGGAAGGCGCGTATATCGGCCTGCCGCTTCTGGTATTGCTGGCATCACTGGTCTGGCGCAACCGTGCCGATCCACGCTTCAGCGTCCCCGGCGCCTTCGCGGTTGCCGCCGCCATATTGTCGCTCGGTCCTTACGCTCATGCACTCGGGCACGAAATGAGCACCGCGCCATGGATTGTGGCATTCAAGCTGCCCTTCCTGAAATCCATGCTGCCAATGCGTTTCATGCTCTACGCTTGGCTGGCCATTGCGGTGCTGCTGGCCACATGGCTTGCGGCACCTGGGCGCAAATACCCGCGCTATGCGGCCCTCGCCTTCTGCCTGCTGTTTCTTACGCCCTCCCGCGCTTATGACCGCAACTGGACACGCCTGACCACGCCCGCCATGCTGACCGACAGGGGGATTCCGCCAGATAGCCGGATTCTGGTCCTGCCTGAATATTTCAACGAGATGGGATACCAGTACGAATCAGGAATGAATTTCACGCTAGCCGCGCAGGGTTATCTGAGCGGCGGGCTGCCGGACCCCTTCGCCAAATGGCCTTTATACCGAACGATCTTCCGGGAGAAATACCAGCCATATATTCCGATGGTTGATCCGCACATGCTAGCGGCATTTCTGGCCACGTATCAGGTGCAATATGTCGTACTCACCGGCAGCGCCACCGACTTTGCCGATAGCCAAACCCAAAGCGCGGAACTCGCGGCGCTGTTGCAGCAGGCCGGGTGGACGGCGGTGCGCACGGATGCGGATGCGCGGCTCTACCGTCCCGCCCCCCCGCAAGCCGTGCCGGATGCGGCGGAGATCGAGGCATACATGCACGTACAGCGGCCCGAGAACCGCGCACGAGCCATCGATTACGAGACTTACTGGGTCAGGAGCATTCGCTCATTGGCACATCTGGCGGGGCTGAACGCCCAATCCCTCCTCGATATTTATGTGGCCCATGCGCACCCACCCTTGCCGGTCAGCGCCATTGAGGGAGAACTCTGGTAATGGCCTCCAACACGATTTGGGTTGCGCTGATCAGCGCCGGATTTGTCTTCAGAGATGCCAAACGCCAGAAAATGCCCCAACCGCTGGCTTGGACGGGCGCCGTGCTGATTTTCTGGGCTGCGGCGCTGCCCTGGTATCTATGGCAGCGACACAGAGATAAATTGGCTTCAACCCAGCCCTGCACAGAGCTGAGCTGAGCCGAACCAAAAATGCCCAAAGCTAAAGCATTTGTGATCGAGCATGCCCAAAACTAAAGCTTTCGTGATTGGCGTTTTGAAGAGCGCTTAGGTATCCCGTGTCCTTAAGCATGCGGGAGCAATTTTCCCGCCATTCGTCACCAAGGATTCGAGTTACTATGTTTTGGCAGACCAAAAAGGCGGACAACGGCGCCGCCGAGATCGCCGAGCTGAAGCGTCAGCTCGAGAAAGCGAAGGAGCAGATCACCCAGCTGCTGCTGGAGCGCATCCAGATGAAAAACGAGATCGAGTTGCTGAAGGACTACCGCGGCGCGCCGCCGCAGGTTGTTGTCCGCCCGGTTGGGATTGTCTCGGATATCAGCGCCGTGCCCGCGCCCGCGAACTCCCAGATCGGCTTGCTGCACACCAAGGAAGCCGGCTAAGCGGCTGGCGGCATTCCGCTTGCCGCCTGTCCGGCGGCAAGCTCGATAATCTCCGCCGTAATCTCGTCCTGCCGGACGATCCGGCGCGTGAGTTCCAAACCCTGCAATTGCTGGTCGATATGCCGGTGCGCCGCCGCCATGGTGGCCATCCGCGCCTCGTTCTCGGCCACAAAGCTGTGCAGTGCCGCCTGGCACAGCGCGGCATGCACGTAATCAACCGTCAGCGAGGCCAAAAGCGCCCCCGGTGGCAGGTTAAGCAGCGGCGGGTTGCGCAAAGCCGTGGCAGGGAAATCCGCCGGGTCCAGCGGCAACAGCCGGCGCTGTGCGGCTTCCAGCCCCTTCCCCGGGCGCCAGCTCTGATACACGGCATCAATCCGGTCGACGCCCTCCGCCGCGATGCGGGCATAGAGTTCCGTCGCCACCTGCCGGGCCAAACGCGGCACTCCGGCCGAGGCGGCGGGCAGCGGGTGCGACCAGACCGACGCCAGCCCGCGCTCCGCCGCGAGCATCCCGCCGCGTGTGCCGAGCAGGAACAGCGCGGCCTCGGGAGCCGCATGGTCCAGCACATGCTCGCTGAACGCCCCGGCAAAGCCCTGCTCGGCACAGAACAGCAATTGCGCCGGTTTTTGCGCGCGGGATGGCGCGGGGATTGCGGTGGCGGCCAGCAGCGTTCCTATGGCGGCGGCGATGGTCGCGGCATAGGTCTCCACCGCCTCCAGCTGCGTCCGCGCCGCCTGGGCCCGCGCCCCGGCTATGCCGCGCATAGCATTCACCACCGTGCCAAGCTGGCGGATATTCTCGATCCGCGCCGAGACATCGGCCAGACGCCCGGTCATCCGGCGCAATCCTTGGCGTAGGCTTGCAGCACGGCCAGCAACGCGGCGCGTTTGGCCTCGTCCAGCCGCCCGGTGGTGGCCACCATCTGCACCTCCGCCCCGGCATCGCGCATCAGCCGCGCCCCCAGCCCAGCGCGGAAGGCGGCAAGCTTATCCGGGGTGAACGCATCCAGCAGGCCGGATTGCACCGCTGTCACCAGCGCCACTTCCTCGGCCAAGGGCAACGGCGCATGACGCGGCTGGGTCAGTATGGCGCGTATTTGCCTCCCGCGGGCGAGCTGATCCTTCACTCGCGCATCCGACATGCCACCGAACCGGGTGAAAATCTCCAGCTCCAAAAACTGCGCGTAGTCCAGCCGAAGCGTGTCCGCCGCCTCACGCAACGCCCGCGCCTGCGTCTTGCCGCCCACGCGGCTGACGCTGAGCCCCACATCCACCGCTGGTTTCCGCCCCTCATGAAACAGCCGGGCATCAAGGACGATCTGCCCGTCGGTGATGGAGATCAGGTTGGTGGGGATATAGGCGCTGAGATTCCCGGCATCGGTCTCGGCTATGGGCAAAGCGGTGAGCGAGCCGCCCCCCTTCTCGGCGCTCAGCTTGGCGGCGCGCTCCAGCAAACGCGCATGCACATAGAAGATGTCGCCGGGATAAGCCTCGCGCCCCGGCGGCATGCGTGTGAGCAGCGCGATCTCGCGATGCGTGGCGGCATGCTTGGTCAAATCGTCGATCACCACCAGCGCGTGCTGGCCACGGTCACGGAAATACTCGGCCATGGTGAAACCGGCGAACGGGGCGATCCATTGCAGCCCCGGCGTGGCGGCCGCGGGGGCGGCCACCACGATGCAGCGCTCCGGCGCGCCGTGTTCCTCGATGGCCGCGATGGCCCGGCGCAGGCTGGAGGTTTTTTGCCCCACCGCGACGTAAACGCAAATGATGTCACTGTGCTTCTGGCTGATGATGGTGTCGAGCGCGATGGTGGTCTTGCCGATGGCGCGGTCCCCGATGATCAGCTCGCGCTGCCCGCGCCCCAGGGCGAAAAGGGTATCGACCACCAGCAGCCCGGTCTGCACCGGCTGGGTGACCAGATCGCGGTCGATAATCTCGGGGGCCGGGCGCTCCACGGGCTCGTGGGAGGCGGCTGCGATCGGCCCCTTGCCATCCAGCGGGCGGCCCAGCGGGTCCACCACCCGGCCCAGCAAGCCTGGGCCAACCGGCACGCGCACCACATCGCCCGTGCCGCGCACCGTGTCCCCCACCCCCACGTCGTCCGGCGCGTCCAGCAGCACGCAGCCGATATGCCCGCGCTCCAGCACCTGGGCGAAGCCGTATTGTCCGCCGGAGAAGTGCAGCAACTCGGAGAGCCGCGCCCCCGGCAGGCCGGAGATCTGGGCCACGCCGTCGGCCACCTCCTCCACCCGGCCGATGGCCTCCGTCTGCGGCCCCAGCTTCATCGCGCCAAGTTTGGCGCTGGCCTGGGCCAGCCAATCCGCGTCAGCCGGGCTGGTCATGCGTCAGCTCCTCGCGGATGCGCGCCAAATCCGCCCGCCAGCTATTGGTGAGACGCAGATGCCCGGCTTGCAGCTCCAGCCCGCCGAGCAACGCCGGGTCCACCTGGAACGTGACCTTGAGCGCCGGGCCGAACAAAGCCGCTAGACGCTGCGAGGCCTCCTGCTTCTCCTCGGGCGGCAGTTCGGCGGCGCTGGTCAGGGTGAGTTCCGCAATATCCTGGCGCATCTCCGCTGGCTGGACCGCGAGTTCGGTGATCGCCCCATCCAGAAACGCGGCACGCAGGGCGGTGCCGTCGAACCGGGAGACCAGTTTGCCAGCGATGTCCACCGCCAATTCCGTCGCCTGGGCTCGCAACCGGGCCTGGGCCTCCTGCTGTTCGGTGGCCAGGGTTTCACGCGTCTCGGCCGCCAGCTTTTGCGCCGCCGCGGCGGCTTTGGCCTCAGCGGATTGCGCCAGCCTTGCCGCCTCTTCCTGGGCCGCCGTCAGAATCGCCGCGCGCTCCTGGGCGAAACCAGCCCTGGTTTGCTCGATGCCCGCGCGCTCGGCCTCGGCGTCCTTACGGGTCTGTTCGGCCTTGGCCAGCATCGCCTGCGCCGCCGTGCGCCGCTGCGCGATGACCCCCGCCACGGGACGCCAGAAGAACTTTTGCAACAGCCAGATGAGGATAAGGACGTTGACGGTCTGTAGAACCAGCGTCCAGAAATCGATCCTCATGCGCTCATTTCAGCAGCGGGTTGGCGAAGAGCAGCAGTAGCGCGATGACCAGGCAGTAGATCGCCATGGTCTCGATCATGGCGAGGCCGACGAACAAGGTGCGGGAGATGGTGTTCGCCGCCTCGGGTTGGCGGGCGATGGCGTCCATGGCGGCGGCGACGGCGCGGCCCTCGCCCAAGGCCGGGCCGATGGCCCCAAAGGAGACCGCCAGCGCGGCCGAGACAATGCTGGCGAGAGCCAACCAGTTCATGCGTCACTCCTGTTGTTGTCGGGTTTCGCCTCGCCCACCGCCTGGGCGATGAACACCATGGCCAGCACGGCGAAGATATAAGCCTGCACCGCGCCGGTCAGCAGGTCGAGCGCCATCAGCGGGATCGGCACCAGCAGCCCGGCCAGCGAAAGCACGATGCCGATGACGAACACTCCGCTCATCACATTGCCAAACAGGCGCACCAGCAGCGAGAAGGTGCGCGTCAGGCTCTCGACGAAGTTCAGCGGGATCATCACCGGGTTGGGCGTGGCGAAGCTGGCGAGATACCCCCGCACCCCGCCCGCGCGGATGCCGAACACGATGACGGCGAGGAACACCAGCAAAGCCAGGGCGGCGTCGGTCTCCAGATGCGCGGTGGGAGGCTCCACGCCAGGGAGAAGTTCCGACCAGTTGGCGGTGAAGATGAACAGGAAGAGCGTGCCGATGAAGGCGCGGTACGGCTCAGGCTCGGTGCGCATGGTATCGCGGATCTGCTGATCCACGGTCTCCACCACCAACTCCAGCACCGCCTGAACTGAGCCGGGCACCAGCGAAAGACGGCGGGTAAGCAGGAAGGCCCCAAGGCCGAGCGCCAGCATGATCGCCCAGGTGACGAGTACCGGCGAGGTGACGGGCACCGGCCCGAGATGAAACAACGCCGGATTTTCCAGTGGCGAGTTCACGCCGCCTCCGGCCGCAGGCGCCGCACCACCGCGCCGCGCCCCGCCAGCACGCCCAGCACCATGGCCAGTAACGGCAGAACACCGGAATGACTGGCCAGGAACAGCGCGAACCCCAGCCCGGCGAATCGCACAGCCCCGAGCAATGCCGCCATCACCGGCTTCGCCCCGCTGGTCAGCAGCCGCACATTCCACCAGAGCACGCGGAAATACAGCAGGCCGAGCCCGCAACCAGCGATGAACCAAAGCCCCAGGGCGCAGCTTTGCCGAAAAACGTCCAGGCCGGCGAGTGTCATGCGCTGTTAACCCACTTCCATGCCGACCAGCAGCCGAGCCCCAGGCCCAGCATCAGCAGCGGCGCAGTCCAGAAGACACCTGTATCGAACGTTCTGTCCAGCCAACGGCCGAGAAAAATGCCGCCGAGCGCGGGCACCACGATGATCCAACCCAGCACGCCGATCTGCGCCAGACGGCCCGCGACGGAAGGCTCCCCGCCCTCGCGCAGCCAGCGCCTGTGCCGCTCGCCGTGCTTGCGGGCACCTTCCACCAGCCTGTCCGGTTCTTCGGGCTTGCTGGTCATAGCCGTACCTCAGCCCGGCGCCCGGCCTGCAGATGCCGCATGATCTGGCGGATGGCGTTGAGTTGCAGCCGGGCCTGCTCCACGTGTTCCACGCGCTCGGTCTCCTCGCTGGCCTGGAAGCTGGCGAGAATCGTCTCGTCCAACCGCAGCAGATCGTCGCCCACCACACCCTCGGGGGTGGCGATAGCAATCTCCCGCCCGCCCGCGACGGTAAGCACCCCTCCGCGCACGGCGCAGTAACGCTGGGTAGCATCGGCACGGCGCCAGGAGACGACGGAGACCTCCAGCCGGGTGAGGAAATCCGCATGGCCGGCGAGAATGCCGAAGCCGCCCGAGGCATCTTCGGCGCGCAGGGAGGTCACGCCCTCCTCGTCCACCAGAACCTCAAGCGGGGTGGTGATGCGTAGCCTCATGCCGCGTTGGCGCCGCCGGCCGCCATCTCCTTTCGCCGCGCATCCTCCAGCGTGCCGACCATATAAAGTGAGGACTCGGCCCATTGGTCGGTCTCGCCCTCCAGAATGGCCTTGCAGCCCGCCAGCGTATCAGCGAGCGCCACGCTGCATCCGGGAATGCCCGTGAAGGCCTCGGTGACGGTGAAGGGCTGGCTGAGGAAACGTTGCAGCCGCCGCGCGCGGGCAACCACGAGGCGGTCGGCGCTGCCCAGCTCCTCGACGCCCAGCAAGGCGATGATGTCCTGCAATTCCTTGAAGCGCGCCAGGGTTTGGCGCACCCGCTCGGCGATGCGGTAATGCGCCTCGCCCACCACCAGCGGGTCGAGCAGCACGGAGGTGGAGGTCAGCGGGTCGATGGCCGGGTAGAAAGCCTGCGCCGCAAGATCGCGCGAGAGCATCACGATGCTGTCCATGTGTGAGGAGATGGCGGCGACGGCGGGGTCGGTGAAATCGTCGGCGGGGACGTACACGGCCTGGATGGCGGTGATGGCGCTTCCCGCGGCGGAGGCGATGCGTTCCTGCAAGGCGGCGACCTCGGTCATCAGCGTCGGCTGGTAGCCCACGCGGGAGGGCAAGCGGCCCAGCAGGGAGGAAATCTCCGCCCCGGCCTGCACGAAGCGGAAGATGTTATCCATGAGCAGCAGCACGTTGCGGTGGGCGTCGTCGCGGAAATGCTCGGCGATGGCGAGTGCGGTGAGCGGCACGCGCCAGCGGGCACCGGGGGGCTCGTTCATCTGGCCATAGACCAGCACGGTGCGGGCCAGCACGCCGGAGCCTGTCATGTCGGTGAGCAGCTCATGCCCCTCGCGCGAGCGCTCTCCCACCCCGGCGAAGACCGAGATGCCCTGGTATTTCTCGACCATGGCGTGGATCAGCTCCATCACCAGCACGGTCTTACCCACACCGGCACCACCGAACATCGCCGCCTTGCCGCCCTGGGCCAGCGGGGCCAGCAGGTCGATGACCTTGATGCCGGTCTCGAAAATCTTATCGCTCGCCTGCCCGGCCTTCAGCGCCGGGGGGGCGTTATGGATGGGCCGGTGCGGCGTGCCCGAGGGCAGGTCCGGACCACGGTCCCGCAGCTGGCCGGTGACATCCAGCAACCGGCCGAGCACGGCCTCGCCCACCGGCACTTCCAGCGCCGCCCCGGTTGCACGCACCCGCACGCCACGCGCCAAGCCAGCCGTGGCCTGGAGCGCGATGGCCCGCACCGTATGTTCGTCGGCATGGCCCTGGACTTCCAGCACCAGCGGTTCCGGCTGGTCCCACTCGGCCACGAGCACTGTATTGATGGCGGGCAGCGCCCCGGCCGGAAACCCGACCTCGACGACGGCGCCATGCACCGACACCACGCTGCCCCATGCGGCTTCCGCTTTCATGGCGCCGCTTATACCGCAACGCGGCGGGAAAAATCTTGACCCTGATCAAACCCAGATCAGGCGAGAAGCGGCTGCACCGCCTTGGTCGAACCGCGCACCACGCAGCGCCCACCCAGCACCACCTTGCGCACCGGCGCACCCGGGGTTTCCAGGCGCTCCAGCAGCAGGTGCATCGCCGTGCGGCCGATCTCGGCTACGGGCTGCTCGATCACCGTCAGCCCTGGCCCGGCCAGCTCGGTCCAGCTCTCATTGTCGAACCCCGCCACGGCCAGATCCTCGGGGATGCGCTTGCCCGCCGCGCGGATTGCCTTGACCACGCCCATCAGCAGCAGGCCGTTACTGGCGACCACCGCCTCGGGTGCATGACCGTGGCTGAGCCAACTGGCGATTTCCGCTTCCGCCGCCTCGATGCTCGGGGCCACGAAGCGCGATTCTGGTTGCAGCCCGAGGCGCTGCATGGCGGCGGTGAAACCGGCATGACGCTCGATGCCCGTGGTGCTGGCATTGCCGAACAGCCCAGCAATGTGCCGGTAGCCCTGGCCGTGCAGATGCTCGACAAGCATGGTCGCGGCGGCGGCATTGTCCAGCACCACCGCATCCTGCCCGCTGGCAATGTCCGCACGGTCGATCAGCACGATGGGATAGTTGAGCCGCAGCTTGCCCAGCCTGCCCGCCGTGGCGCGGGTGGGGGCGAAGATCACGCCGGTGACGCGCTCCTCCTCCATCAGCTGCAGATACATCGACTCCTTCTCAGGGTTTTCATCGGTGTTGCAGAGGATCACGCGCAGGCCCGCCTTGTAGGCCTCGTCCTCCACCGCGCGGGCGACGGCGGTGAAGAACGGGTTGCAGATATCCGCGACGATAAGCCCGATGGTCTGCGATTCCTGCGAGCGCAGCCGCCGCGCGGAGAGGTTGGGCCGGTAGCCGGTGCGATGCACGGCGTCCTCCACCTGCGCCCGTAATTCGGCACTCACCTTGCCGCCGCTGAGCGCGCGCGACACCGTTGCCGGAGATACACCCGCCGCCCGTGCGACATCTTTGATGCTGACAGTCATTGTTTCCGCCCACGCCTAGAAAACGTTCTCATGCAATTCAGCACATCACGCCCAAATCCTGCAAGGGTTTAGCAGCATTGTGCAGCGCAGTACAGGCGATTTGCAGAATAGTGCTTGACATTCAATCGTGAAAACGTTTTCTTAAGCTCCAAGAGTCTGAGGAAACATCCAATGTCACTAGCCATTGAAGACGCCCTGCTGGGGCGTGAACTGGTCCGCCTGAACGCCGCCCCCGTGAGTAAGGACGCCGCCATCAGCGAGGCGTGCCAGCTGCTGATCGCCGCAGGCTGCGTGGCGCCGGATTTCGCCGCCAGCATGCTGCGGCGCGAGGCGGTGGCGAACACCTATCTCGGCCATGGCGTGGCGATTCCGCATGGCATGGGCGAGGATAAAGGCATGGTCCGGCGCGATGGCATCGCCGTGCTGCAGGTGCCGGGGGGGATCGAGTGGAACCCCGGGCAGAGCGCGCGGCTGATCGTGGCCATCGCGGCGCAGGGCGACCAGCATATCACCATTTTGCGCCGTCTCACCCGGCTGATCCAGGACGAGGCGCGGCTTGAGACGCTGTGCGCCACGCGCGATGCCAATACGATCATCGACGCCCTGACCCAGGACAACCCCGCCCCCGTCCACGTTACCGCCGCTCCGGCCGATCTGGCCGAGAGCTTTGACTGGGTGGTGGATTATCCCGCTGGGCTGCACGCCCGCCCGGCCTCGGCCTGGGTGGAAGCCGTGCGCGCCACCGGGCTGCGCGTGCAGGTGCGCCATGGCAACGAAACCGCCGATGCCCGCAACCTCGTGGCGCTGCTGCAACTCGGGCTGCGCTTGGGCGATCGCATCACCGTCTCCGCCGAGGGCGAGGACGCGCTGGCCGGGCTGGCCCGGTTGCAGGCGCGCATCACCGGGCTGACGGCGCAGGAGAAAGCCGACGCCGCCAAGGCCGCCGCCCGCGCCGCCGCCCAGCCTCAACGCGGCTGGGTGCCGCCGGGCGAACTGGCTTTTATCCAGGGTATTCCGGCGAGCCCAGGCATCGCCATCGGGCGGTTGCACACGCTCGCCACCCATGAGCCGCAGATCGCGGATGTGCCGGCCTCGCTCATCGACGGCGGCAACACGCTGAACGAGGCGCTGACCGCCACCCGCCAGCAGATGGTGGCGCTGATCGACGATACCTCCCGTCGCCTCGGCCCGCAGGATGCCGCGATCTTCAAGGCGCAGGCGGAGCTGCTGAACGATTCAGACCTCATCACCCTCACCTGCCAGCTGATGGTGGAAGGGCATGGCGTGGCATGGTCCTGGGCCGAGGCGGTGAACCGCCTCGCCGCCCGGCTGAGCGCGCTGGGTAACCCGGTGCTGGCGGCGCGCGCGGCGGATCTGCACGATGTCGGCCGCCGGGTGCTGGGCAAGCTGGACCCGTCCGCCGCCACCGGCTCACTGCGCGATCTGCCGGACGAGCCCTGCATCATCGTGGCCGAGGATCTATCGCCCTCCGACACCGCCTCGCTGGACATGAACCGCGTGATCGGCCTCGCCATGAGCCAGGGTGGCCCAACTTCGCACACCGCCATCCTGGCGCGCACGCTGGGGCTGCCGGCCATCGTGGCTGGCGGCGCGGGGCTGGAGGCTGCGGGCAGTGGGGCCATGGCGATTGTCGATGGCTTGAACGGGCGGATTTATGTTTCGCCATCCGAGGCGGATATCGCCTCCGCCCGCGCCTGGGCGGCGGAGTTGCAGGCGCAGCGCGAGGCCGAGATGGCCAAGCGCGCCGAGCCCGCCACCACCAAGGACGGCGTGCGGCTGGAAGTGGCCGCCAACGCCAACCGCCCCGACCAAGTGAAGCTGGCGCTGGAGGAAGGGGCCGAGGGCGTGGGGCTGATGCGCACGGAATTCCTGTTCCTGGAAGCCAGCGCCAGCCCGACCGAGGACGAGCAGGCCGAGACCTATCGCGCCATGGCCGAGGCGCTGGGCGGACGGCCGCTGATCATCCGCGCACTGGACATCGGCGGGGACAAGCAGGTGGCGCATCTGCATCTGCCGCGCGAGGAAAACCCGTTCCTGGGCGTGCGCGGCGCACGGCTGCTGCTGCGCCGCCCGGATCTGCTGCTGCCGCAGCTGCGGGCCATCTATCGCGCCGCTGCTCAGGGCGGCGATATTTCCATCATGTTCCCGATGGTGACTTCGGTGGGCGAGATCCTGCGCCTGCGCGAGATCTGCGAGGAGGTGCGCGCCAGCCTGGGCGCACCGGAACTGCCGATCGGCATCATGATCGAGGTTCCCGCCGCCGCCGTTCAGGCCGATGTACTGGCCGAGCATTGCGACTTCTTCTCTATCGGCACCAACGACCTCACCCAGTACACCCTGGCCATGGACCGGCAGAACCCGGAGCTGGCCGCCGAGGCGGATAGCATGCACCCGGCGGTGCTGCGCCTGATCGCCCAGACCGTGGCAGGGGCGAAGAAGCATGGCCGCTGGGTGGGCGTGTGCGGCGGGCTGGCGGGCGATCCGTTCGGGGCGCTGCTGCTGGCCGGGCTGGGGGTGAAGGAACTTTCGATGACCCCGCGCGACATCCCCGCCGTGAAGGCGAAGCTGCGCGAGGCCGATTTCGCCGCCATCGAGGCCCTGGCCCAGCGCGCTCTGACCGCCGCCACCGCCGCCGATGTGCGCGCCCTGGAAGGAAACGCCTGAATGACCGCGCTGACCGTCACCCTCAACCCGGCCATCGACCAGACCGTGCTGCTCGGCCATCTGCGCCCCGGCCATGTGCATCGTGCGCAGGGGGTGAGCTTCAACGCCGGCGGCAAGGGCGTGAACGTGGCGAGCTGCCTGGCCGATTGGGGCGACAAGGTTTCCGCCACCGGCTTCCTGGGCGAAAACAACACGCTGCGCTTCGAGACGCTGTTCATGACGAAGCTGATCGAGGATGCGTTCATCCGCATCCCTGGCGAGACGCGCACCAACATCAAGCTCAGCCATGATGGCGACACCACCGACATCAACCTCCCAGGCCTGACACCAAACGCTGAGGAATTACAGGCGCTGGTGTCGCGCATCAACGCCCTGGCCACCACCGGCACGCTGGCGCTTCTGGCAGGTAGCCTGCCGGGCGGGGTGGATGAGGGTTTCTACGCCGCGCTGACCGAAGCCCTGGCCAAGCGCGGGGCGCGGGTATTGCTGGATACCAGCGGCGCGCCGCTGAAGGCCGCGCTGGCGGGGGCGGTACTGCCCTTCTGCCTCAAGCCCAACCGGGCCGAGCTGGAACAGTTCGCGGGCCACAACCTGACGAGCGATGCAGCGGTGATCGAGGCGGCTCGCGGGTTGATTGCGCGAGGGGTGCAGCTTGTCGTGGTCTCGCTGGGCGAGGATGGCGCGCTGTTCATCACCCAAAGCCAAGTGCTGCGCGCCTCGCTGCCCGTCGTGCATGCCGCCAGCACGGTTGGCGCGGGGGATGCCATGGTCGCCGGAATCATGGCGGCCTTGCGGGAAGAAGCGGGGCTGGAGCGTATCGCCCGGCTCTCCACCGCCTTTGCCGCCGGAAAACTCACGCTCGCGGGGCCAAATCTGCCGCCGCGTGGCGACATCGAGGCGCTGAGCGCCAATGTTAAAATTCAAAACATCCAAGAATAAAAACGGGAGTTTTAGATGAGCGAGATCATCGCCTCGGTCGCGGCCGAGGGGACAACAGTCACCGGGGTGCTGGCCGCGCAGGCATTGCGCAAGGCCGCCACCGCCCAGGGCAAGAGCATAGAAGTGGAAGTGCGCACCGCCGAGGGCGTGCTGAACAAGCTGAACGCCAGCCAGACGCGCGATGCGAGCCTCGCGGTGCTGGTGGGTGAAGGTGCCATCCTGCCCGAACATACAGCGGTGAGCCGGACGATCCGCGCCACGGTGGACCAGGTGCTGGCCGATGCCGCCGCAGTGCTGCAAGAGGCCCCCGCGGCTGGCCGCAAGAAGATCGTGGCAGTGACCTCCTGCCCCACCGGCATCGCCCATACCTTCATGGCCGCCGAGGGGTTGCAGCAGGCGGCGAAGGCGCTGGGGCATGAAATCCGCGTGGAGACGCAAGGCTCCGTCGGCGCGCAGACGCCGCTGACGGCGGAGGAGATTGCCGCCGCTGATCTCGTGATCATCGCCGCCGATAAGAATGTGGAACTCTCGCGCTTCGCCGGGAAGCCGCTTTTTGAGAGCGGCACCAAGGCCGCGATCAATGACGGACAAAACCTGATCCGACGCGCCTTCAAACAGGCGACCGCGCAGGGTGGCACCGCCACTGTGAACCCTGCCGCCGCGCCCAAGAGCGGACCGTATAAGCACCTGATGTCGGGCGTGTCGTTCATGCTGCCCTTCGTCACGGCGGGCGGCTTGCTTATCGCGCTGGCCTTCGCCTTTGGCGGCATCTACGCCACCGAGCCTGCCGCCGCGCATACATTCGCGGGCGCGCTGTTCCAGATCGGCGCGAAGGCCGCCTTTACCCTGTTCGTGCCGATCCTGGGCGGGTTCATCGCCTATTCCATCGCCGACCGGCCGGGCCTGGCGCCGGGCATGATCGGCGGGTTGCTCGCCTCGCAGATCGGGGCGGGCTTCATCGGCGCCATCGCCGCCGGGTTTCTCGCAGGCTATGTCACGCTGTTCCTCACCCGCGTGATCAAGCTGCCGCGCGCCATGCAGGGGTTGATGCCTGTTCTGGTGCTGCCGCTGCTCAGTTCGCTGATCACGGGCTTGGCGATGGTCTATGTCATCGGCACGCCGATTGCCGATATCCTTGCTTTCCTAACCAACTTTCTGAAATCCATGCAGGGCTCCTCGGCCATTCTGCTGGGGCTGCTGCTGGGCGGGATGATGGCGTTCGACATGGGCGGGCCGGTGAACAAGGCGGCCTACTCTTTTGGCGCGGCGCTGCTCTCGGCCCAGGTGTACACGCCGATGGCCGCGGTGATGGCGGGCGGCATGACCCCGCCAATGGCTATCTTCCTGGCCACGCGCCTGTTCCCCAGCCGCTTTACGGAAGAGGAGCGCGAGGCTGCCATCTCCGCCGGGGCGCTGGGCCTGTCCTTCATCACCGAGGGCGCCATTCCCTTCGCCGCCAAGGATCCGTTCCGCGTGATTCCCGCCAATGTCGCCGGTTCGGCGCTGGCCGGGGCGATCTCGATGTTCGGAGGCGTGGAGCTGAAAGTTCCGCATGGCGGCGTCTTCGTCCTGCCAATCCCCGATGCCGTAACGCATCTTGGCATCTACGTCATCGCCATCGCCGCTGGCACGCTCCTCACGGCGCTCATCCTTGGCGTTGTCAAACCCAAACTCAACCCGAAAGCGGCGTAACCACCGCAAAAGACGATCAATGAAAACCAATAAGGTTAGCAGGAAAATACTCAAGAATTTGCTTTGCGGCGCCAGCCTTCTGGCGCTCGCCACCGCCGCGCATGCCCAAACGGCAACGCAGACTGGAACACTTGGCCAGAAGCTTTACGATGATGGTGTGTCGATCTCGCTGAATTATACGGGAGAAGCTGCGGGCAATCCTTACGGCGGTATCCGCCAGGGTTCGCAATATGCCGGGCAGCTTTACCTCGGCGGCGATTTCGATATGGGCAAGATCGCCGGGCTGGACGGCATGACCATCCATATCGCCGTGACGCAGCGGCATGGGCGCAATCTGGAGGAGGACGATATCGGCAACAACACCTCGGTGCAGGAGATCTGGGGCACACAGAACCTTCATTTGGCGAATTTCAGCATCGAGCAGAAGCTGTTCGGCGGCAGGCTAGATGTCAACTTTGGTCGCGTGGCATCGAACATCAGTTTCTTCACCTCGCCGCTTTACTGCCAGTTCCAGTCCAACTCGGCCTGCGGCAACCCGACCTTCATCTTCAAGGACGCCAACTTCACCTACTTCCCAGCCTCCGCCTGGGGTGGCGATGCGAAGTTCCTGTTCACGCCCAACACCTATGTGCATGGCGGCGTGTATGAGGTGAGCCCCATCGACAAGACCTTTGTCGATCATGGGTTCAATTTCGGCGGCAAGGGCGATACCGGCGTGGTGATGCCGGTGGAGTTCGGCTACACCCCGGCGGGCGGACTGTACGCCATCGGCGCGTGGTACGATACCGGCGCTTATTCCGACCCGTTGAACGACGCCACCGGCCAACCAGCCCTGCCCGCCAATCAGCCCTATGCCCAGCACCACGACCGCTCCGGCTTCTTCCTGCGCTTCAACCAGCAGGTGACGCCGCAGGGGCTTTCGGTCTTCGGCGTGTTCATGACCAAGATCACGGGCGCCGTGGCCGAGGACCGCTATTACGAGCTGGGCGCCGTGCAGCAGGGTATTCCCTGGGGCCGCCCGCGCGATACGCTGGGTTTTGTGGTCAACGATCAAGAATTCTCGCGCGCCTTCATCCAGAACATCGCCGATGCGCGTGAGTCTGTCGGCGGTACGGGCTGGGGTATTCCGCACCGCGAGATCATGATGGAGCTGAACTACGATGCGCGCATCGGCAAGGCGTTCACCATTACGCCGAACCTGCAATATATCCTCAACCCGGACCAGTCCGCCGAACCGTTCCGAAAAACCAACATCCCCGATGCCTTCGTGCTCGGTGTGAAATTCACTGTCGACCTCGCCGAATTGGGGGGGGCTTTGCGGCACCTCAATAACAGGAACACCGGGGCGGGGTATTCCGGATACAAGCCCCCGCCATCATTTGATTGAATGGAAGAGCCATGACCAGCCGTGTAATTCCCGTCTCTCCCTTTGCCCTGGTGGTGTTCGGCGCCACCGGGGATCTGGCCAAGCGCAAACTGCTGCCCGCCATGTTCCAGCGCGACCTCGCCGGGCAATTGCCCGAGGAGGCCACGGTGATTGGCGCGGCGCGGGCGCATTTGCGGGAGGATGAATTCCTGGCTCTGGCGCGCGAGGCGATCGAGGAGCATGTGCCAGCATCGGAACGGGATGCTCAGGCAATGGAACGCTTCCTGGCACGCTTGCGCTACGTGGCGGTGAACGCCACCGGGGAGGAAGGCTGGCAGGAGCTGGCTCAGGCGCTCGCACCGACCAAAGAGCGCATCTGGGTGTTCTACCTCGCCACCGCGCCGTCGTTGTTCGGACCGATCTGCGAGCATCTGGGCCGGTTTGGCTTGGCGGGGGGCAATGCCCGCGTGGTGGTGGAAAAGCCGGTGGGGCGGGATCTTGCCTCGGCCAAGGCGGTGAACGAGGTGATCGGCCGGGTGTTCCCCGAGGAGCGGATCTACCGCATCGACCATTATCTTGGGAAAGAGACGGTGCAGAACCTGATGGCGCTGCGCTTCGCCAACGGGCTATTCGAGCCGCTTTGGAATGCCGCGCATATCGACCATGTGCAGATCACCGCCGCCGAGAGCCTCGGCGTGGAAGGCCGCGCCGGATATTACGACACCGCCGGCGCGCTACGCGACATGGTGCAGAACCATCTGCTCCAGCTGCTCTGCCTGGTGGCGATGGAACCGCCGGCGCAGCTGGACGCCGACGCCGTGCGCGATGAAAAGCTGAAGGTGCTGCGGGCGCTGAAGCCGATTGCCGATGCGCTGTCCTCCCAGAACGTGGTGCGCGGGCAGTACCGGGCGGGGGCCTCCGCCGGTGGAGCTGTGCCGGGCTACCTCGAAGAGCTGGGCGCGGCGGAGAGCATGACCGAGACCTTCGTGGCGCTGAAGGCGGAGGTGGAGACCTGGCGCTGGGCGGGCGTGCCGTTCTACCTGCGCACCGGCAAGCGGCTGGCCGAGCGTGTGTCGGAGATCGTGATCGCCTTCCGCCCGGTGCCGCATTCGGTGTTCGAGCCCTCGGCCGGGCCGATCAAGCCCAACCAACTCGTCATCCGCCTACAACCGGATGAGGGCGTGCAGTTGCGGTTGATGATCAAGGACCCCGGCCCGGGCGGCATGCGCTTGCGCCAGGTGCCGCTGGATATGAGCTTCTCCACCGCATTTGGCGTGCGCAACCCGGACGCCTATGAACGGCTGGTGCTGGACGTGGTGCGCGGCAACCAGACGCTGTTCATGCGCCGCGACGAGGTGGAGGCCGCATGGCGTTGGATCGACCCGATCCTGGAGGCCTGGAGCCATGCCGAGGAGCCGCCGAAGCCCTATACGGCGGGCACATGGGGGCCGTCGGCGGCGATCGCGCTGATCGAGCGTGATGGCCGCACCTGGGCGGATGGCGGCTCGTGATGCGGGCGTTTTCCTCCCCCGAGGCTCTGGCCGAAGCGCTAGCCGAAAGCGTGGCGACGGCGCTGCGTGGGCGCATTGCGCACGAGGGCTTTGCCGCGCTGGCGGTCTCCGGCGGCACCACGCCGGTGCGGTTCTTCCAGGCCCTGTCCACCCAGAAGCTAGACTGGGCGAAGGTGACGGTGACGCTGGTGGATGAGCGCTGGGTGGATGAGAGTTCTCCGCGCTCCAATGCCGCGCTGGTGCGGATGCATCTGCTGCAAGGCCACGCGGCGGCGGCTCGGTTCCTGCCGCTCTACAGCGGCGCGGCCACGCCCGAGGCGGGCTGTGCGCTAGTACAGGCGGCCCTGAGCGCGCTGCCTTTGCCGTTTGCCGCCATCGTGCTGGGCATGGGCGCGGACGGGCATACGGCCTCGTTCTTTCCCCGCGGCGATCATCTGGACGCCGCACTTAACCCCACAGGCGCCGCGCTGGCCCTGCCGATGCACGCGCCGGGGGCAGGCGAGCCGCGCATTACCCTGACGCTGCCGGTGCTGCTGGCGGCGGATTATCTGGCTTTGCACATCGAGGGCGAAGCCAAACGCGCGGTTCTGGCGCAAGCCAGCGCCCTGCCGGTGGGGGCTGTGCTGGCCCATCGTCCCGGCACCGAAATTTTCTGGAGTCCCTGAGCCATGGTTCATCCCAAGATCGAGCACGTTACCGCCCGCATCGCCGAGCGCAGCCGCAAGACCCGCGAGGCTTATATCGCGCGCATCCGTGCCGCCGCCACGCACACGCCGCGCCGCAAGGGGCTGGGTTGCGCCAACCAGGCACATGGCTTCGCCGCCTGCGCGCCGGGCGACAAAGTGGCGCTGACGGGCGGCAAGGCCGCGAGCCTCGCCATCGTCACCGCGTATAACGACATGCTCTCGGCGCATCAGCCTTATGAGCATTACCCGGACATCATCCGCGACGCCGCGCACAAGGCGGGCGGCGTGGCCATGGTGGCGGGCGGCGTGCCCGCAATGTGCGACGGCATCACCCAGGGCGAGGCGGGGATGGAACTCTCGCTGTTCTCGCGCGATGTCATCGCGCTCTCCACGGCCATCGCGCTCTCGCACCAGACGTTCGACGCGGCTGTTTACCTGGGCATTTGCGACAAGATCGTGCCGGGCCTCGTCATCGGCGCGCTCAGCTTCGGGCATCTGCCTGCGGTGTTCATCCCTGGCGGGCCGATGACCTCGGGGCTTTCCAACAGCGAGAAGGCGAAGATCCGCCAGCTTTATGCCGAGGGCAAGGCCACGCGCGAGGAGCTGCTGGAGGCCGAGGCCAAGGCGTATCACGGCCCCGGCACCTGCACCTTCTACGGCACGGCCAACACCAATCAGATGCTCATGGAGATCATGGGGCTGCATCTGCCGGGCTCGTCCTTCGTGAATCCCGGCACACCGTTGCGCGAGGCCCTGACCCGCGCCGCCGCCGAGCGCGCCCTGGCGCTGACCGCCCTGGGCGGCAACTACACCCCGGTGGGCGAGATGCTGGATGAACGCAGCTTCGTGAACGCCGTGGTGGGGCTGCACGCCACGGGCGGTTCGACCAACCATACGCTGCATCTCGTGGCCATGGCGGCGGCGGCGGGCATCGTTCTTACCTGGGACGATCTCTCCGACCTCTCCGACGCCGTGCCGTTGCTCACGCGCGTTTATCCCAATGGTTCGGCGGACGTGAACCACTTCGCGGCTGCGGGGGGCACTGGGTTCCTGATCCGCGAGTTGCTGGATGCCGGGCTGCTGCACCCGGATGTGCGGACCGTGATGGGTCAGGGGCTTGCCGCTTATGCCTGCGAGCCCTGGCTGAACGAGGGCAAGCTGGATTGGCGCCCTGCCCCAACCGTCAGCGGGGATGAAGCCGTGCTGCGCGGGAACAAAAACCCGTTCCAGCCAACGGGCGGGCTGAAGCTCCTCACCGGCAATCTCGGCCGGGCGGTGATCAAGACCTCTGCGGTGGCGCCGGAGCGCCATGTCATCGAAGCCCCGGCACGCGTGTTCCATGCACAGGAAGACGTGCAGGCGGCCTTCAAGGCTGGCGAGCTGAACCGCGACGTGGTGGTGGTAGTGTGCTTCCAGGGTCCCAAGGCCAACGGCATGCCGGAGCTGCACAAGCTGATGCCGCCGCTGGGCGTGCTGCAGGACAAGGGCTTCAAGGTGGCGCTGGTCACCGATGGCCGTCTCTCTGGCGCCTCCGGTAAGGTACCAGCGGCGATCCATGTGACGCCGGAAGCCGCCGAAGGCGGGGCAATCGCCAAGGTGCGGGATGGCGACATCGTGCGCGTGGACGGCGTGACCGGCGAGCTGACCGTGCTGACGGATCTTTCAGCCCGCAAGGCTGTGGTGGCGGATCTCTCCGCAAATCATTACGGTGTCGGCAGGGAGTTGTTCGGCGCCTTCCGCCATGCTGTCGGCACCGCCGATGCCGGTGCTTCGATTTTCTCCAATGGAGGTCAATAATGTTGCAAGACGGTCTGGAACAGATCCTGCGTGCCGCCCCGGTGGTGCCGGTGGTGATTATCGACGATGCGGCGCTTGCCGTGCCGCTGGCGCGGGCACTGGTGGCTGGCGGCCTGCCCGCCATTGAGATCACGCTGCGCACCGCCGCCGGGCTGGAAGCGATCCGCGCCATATCCGCCGAGGTTGAAGGGGCGATCCCCGGCGTGGGTACGGTGATGGAGGCCGCGCATTACACCGCCGCCGCCAAGGCCGGGGCGCGCTTCGCGGTTTCGCCCGGCGCCACGCCAAGGCTGCTGGACGCCGCCGAGGATTGCGGCATCGCGCCGCTGCCGGGCATTGGCACGGTGTCCGAGGCGATGACGCTGATCGAACGCGGCTACAGCTTCGCCAAGTTCTTCCCCGCCGAGGCGGCCGGCGGCGCGGCGTTCCTCTCCTCCATCGCCTCGCCCCTGCCGCAGTTGCGCTTCTGCCCCACGGGCGGAATCATACCCGAGATCGCGCCGCGCTATCTTAGGCTGCCCAATGTCATCTGCGTCGGCGGCTCCTGGATGGTGGGCCGCGCCGCCATCAATGCGGGCGACTGGGCGGGCATCACCACCGCCGCCGCCGCCGCCGCCCAGCTCGCCAACCAATAAAAAACGAAAACGGAATGTCCAAGTTCAGTGAAATATGGCGGCAACTCGCCGCTAGCCCCGCGCCGCGGATTACCGCGCTTTTCGACGCTGACCCCGCGCGTTTTGCCAAGTTTTCCGCCCGTTTTGGCGAGATGCTGCTGGATTTCTCCAAA
>NZ_JACHFJ010000014.1 GCF_014201825.1 Acidocella aromatica
ATCTGCTCTTCAGAAAATCGGCTGCCCTTCATCGGTCTATCCCCCAGGAACAGACTCTACACAAAAACGGTCACATTCCAGGGGAGCACGTCAAAACTGCCGCGCTTTATCTACAAAGCCAGGAGCTCCGTCGCGCAGATCTTTGTAGAGGTTTGCCGAAAGCTTCGGTATCGCTTGATCGATAGCCTGCTCTATCACATCTTCAAAATTCTGGATCTGTATCCCGGACGCACTGGCCATCCTTCCAGCAGAATCAATTACGTCCTCGGCAAGTTGCTTTAGAGAGCGATCTTTGGATGCACTTCTCGTAGGGGGGTTAGTTCCCATCCAAAGAGACTTTCTGCGCTCGCAAAGGTAGGAGCATAGAGGTTTTTTTGCTGTCCATGATCAGACGTTAATGCAAGAATTTGGGTTCAACTAGGCGTCTCTGTACTCACCCGTTGCAAGCCTTAAAGCCACCATTCCGCTTCCCCCCGTCACCCTACCCTCCCCCTGGCAAAAACCGCCCCGCTGCCTTGGCCACTTCCTCCGCGATAAAATCGCAGGTCACACGGATGCGCGCCAGCTCCCGGATATCGGACGGCACCAGCAGCCAGAAACTGCGGATCAGCCGGATTTCCGTTCGCAGCACCCGTACCAGCCGCGCATCCGCATCGGCCAGGAAGCACGGCAGGATGCACAGCCCTGCCCCGGCGGCGGCGGCCATGTGCTGGGCCAGCAGGCCTGAGCAGCGCAAACGTGGCTCTATGCCCTTGCCGATGGCGGGCACGTAATCCAGCTCGGGGGCGACCAGCATATCGTCGATATAGGAGATGAACGGCAGGGTCTGGATGTCCTCCACGCTCCTCACCGCCACCGCCAAAGCGGGCGTGGCGTAGAGGCCCAGCGCGTAATCGGTGAGTTTGCGCGCATGGATGCGCCCATGCGCCGGGCGCGAGAGCGCGATGGCGATATCGGCCTCGCGCTTGGAGAGCGAAAACCCGCGCGGCGTGGCGGCGAGGTCGATCTGCAAATCCGGCTCCGCCTCGGCCAGCCGCCCGATCACCGGGGCGAGGAAGGCGGTGCCGAACCCCTCCGGCACGCCGATGCGCACCGTGCCCGAGACCTGGGCGCGCTCGCGCCCGGCATCCGACTGGATGGCCAGCACCGTGCTCTCCATCGCCTCCGCCCGGCCCAGCAGATGCTCGCCCTGATGTGTCAACGTATAGCCCGAAAGCTGGCGCTCGAAGAGTTTGGCCCCCAGCGCCGCCTCCAGCGCGGTGAGGCGGCGGCTCAGGGTGGAATGGTCGATGCCCAGCCGCCGCGCCGCCATGGTAAGCTTGCCCGTGCGCGCCACGGCGAGGAAGGATTGCAGCAGATCCCAGTCGAAATTACGGCTCATGTGAATTTTTGCACAATGGTTTTGGGAATCTACCCCTATGATCGTGCGCCAATTCATGCAAGCTGTGCGGTATAATTCGGAGGACCCAAAAATCATGCGTAAGATCGGGCATTTCATCGGCGGCAAGCGTGTCGCCGGTACGTCTGGCCGCTTTGCCGATGTGTTCAACCCCTCGACCGGCGCGGTGCAGGCCAAGGTGGCCCTGGCCACCAAGGCCGAGCTGCGGGCGGCGGTGGAAAACGCGCGGGAGGCGCAGATCGGCTGGGGGGCCACCAACCCGCAGCGCCGCGCGCGCGTGCTGATGAAGTTTCTGGAGCTGGTGAACAAGGAGTATGACGAGCTGGCCACCCTGCTCGCCTCCGAGCACGGCAAGACCGTGCCGGACGCCAAGGGCGACATCCAGCGCGGGCTGGAGGTGGTGGAATTCGCCATCGGCGCGCCGCATCTGCTGAAGGGCGAGTTCACTGATTCCGCCGGTACGGGCATCGACGTTTACTCGATGCGCCAGCCGCTCGGCGTGGTGGCGGGCATCACCCCGTTCAACTTCCCGGCCATGATCCCGCTCTGGAAGGCCGCCCCGGCTTTGGCCTGCGGCAATGCCATGATCCTGAAGCCCTCGGAGCGCGATCCCTCCGTGCCGCTGCGCATCGCGGAGCTGTTCATCGAGGCCGGGCTGCCGCCGGGCGTGCTGAACGTGGTGAATGGCGACAAGGAATCCGTGGACGCGATCCTCGACGACCCGGACATCAAGGCGGTGGGGTTTGTCGGCTCCACGCCGATTGCGCAATATATTTACCATCGCGCCGCCGAAACCGGTAAACGCGCCCAGTGCTTCGGCGGGGCCAAGAACCATGCCATCATCATGCCCGATGCCGATCTCGATCAGGCGGTGGATGCGCTGGTGGGGGCGGCCTATGGCTCAGCGGGCGAGCGCTGCATGGCGCTCTCGGTGGCCGTGCCGGTGGGTGAGAAAACCGCCGAGCGTCTGGTGGAAAAGCTGATCCCCCGCGTGGAAAACCTGCGCATCGGCCCCTCGACCGATGCCGCCGCCGATTACGGCCCGCTGGTGACGGCACAGGCGCTCGCGCGCGTGACTGATTATATCGGCGTGGGCGTGGAGGAAGGCGCGAAGCTGCTGGTCGATGGCCGTGGGTTCAAGCTGCAAGGCTATGAGGGCGGCTTCTATATCGGCGGTTCGCTGTTCGACCATGTGACGCCGGAGATGCGCGTCTACAAGGAAGAGATTTTCGGGCCCGTGCTCTCGGTGGTGCGCGCGCATGGGTATGAGGAAGCCATCTCGCTGGCCACCGACCATGAATATGGCAATGGCGTCGCCATCTTCACCCAGTCCGGCGATGTGGCGCGCGATTTCGCCAACCGCGTGCAGGTGGGCATGGTCGGGGTGAATGTGCCTATTCCAGTGCCTATCGCCTACCACACCTTCGGCGGCTGGAAGCGCTCGGGCTTTGGCGATTTGAACCAGCACGGGCCGGACTCGTTCCGATTCTACACCAAGACCAAGACCGTCACCTCCCGCTGGCCCTCCACCGACAAGGATGGCGCGAGCTTCGTTATTCCCACGATGAGCTGAGCCATGGATTTTCATCCCAACGAGGAACAGGGCGCCATCCGCGAGATGGCGGAGGGGTTCGCCGCCGAGGAGTTGGCGCCCTTCGCCATCGAGTGGGACCAGGCCAAGCATTTTCCCGTGGAGACGCTGCGTAAGGCGGCGTCTCTGGGGCTGGGGGCGATTTATACGCGTGACGATGTGGGCGGCTCCGGGCTGGGGCGGCAGGAGGCCGTGCTGGTGTTCGAGGCGCTGGCCAAGGGCTGCCCCAGCGTTGCCGCGTATCTCTCCATCCATAATATGTGCGTGTGGATGATCGACCGTTTCGGCGCGGACGCGCTGCGCCAGACATACATCCCGCGCTTGGCGAGCATGGAGCATCTGGCGAGCTACTGCCTGACCGAGCCGGGTGCTGGCTCGGATGCTGGAGCCTTGCGTACCCGCGCTGTGCGCGATGGCGATGACTACGTGCTCACTGGCGAGAAACAGTTCATCTCCGGTGCTGGCAGCAGCGATATCTACGTGGTGATGGCGCGCACGTCTGATGCCGGCGCGCGCGGCATCTCCGCCTTCGTGGTGGAGAAGAACACAGCGGGCCTGTCCTTCGGTGCGAATGAGAAGAAGATGGGCTGGAACGCGCAGCCCACGCGCACCGTCACCTTCGATGGCGTGCGCGTGCCCGCCGCCAATATGCTGGGCGAGGAGAATAAGGGCTTCAACATCGCCATGGCGGGGCTGGATGGTGGGCGGCTGAACATCGCCGCCTGTTCGCTCGGCGGGGCGCAGGCGGCGTTCGAGAAGGCGGTGGAGTATATGGCCACGCGCAAGGCCTTTGGCGCCGCCTTGAACGAATTCCAGGCGCTGCAATTCCGCCTCGCCGATATGGCGACGGAGCTGGAAGTGGCGCGCACCTTCCTCTGGCGCGCCGCAACTGCACTTGATGCCAAGACGCCCGACGCAACGCGCCTCTGCGCCATGGCCAAGCGCTTTGTTACCGATGCCAGCTTCGAGATCGCCAATCAGGCGCTGCAACTGCATGGCGGCTATGGGTATCTCGCCGATTACGGGCTGGAGAAGATCGTGCGAGATTTGCGCGTGCACCAGATCCTGGAAGGCACGAACGAGATCATGCGCGTGATCATCGCGCGCGGCATTACCGCGAAGACTTGAAACGAGGACCACACATGGCGGAAACCCCCGATATCCTGGTTGAACGTGCTGGCGCGCTGGGGCGCATCCGGCTCAACCGGCCCAAGGCGCTCAACAGCCTGACCTTCGAGATGGTGCAGCATATCCAGGCGGCGCTGACGCGCTTCGAGGACGATCCCGCCGTTGGGGCCTTGCTCATCACCGGCGAGGGCGAGCGCGGCCTGTGTGCGGGCGGGGATATCCGCGCGCTCTACGATAACCGGGACAAGGCGCTGGATTTCGGGCCGACCTTCTTCCGCACTGAATACCGGATGAACGCGCATATCGCGGAGTACAAAAAGCCCTATATCGCGCTCATGGACGGCATCACCATGGGCGGTGGCGTCGGCGTTTCGGCGCATGGCTCGGTGCGGATCGTGACGGAGCGCACGCGCATGGCCATGCCGGAGACGGGCATCGGCTTCTTCCCGGATGTCGGCGGCACATGGCTGCTGGCACATGCGCCGGGCGAAGTCGGCACCTTCATGGGCCTCACGGGCGATGGCTTTGGCGGGGCGGATGCGATTTATGCCGGGTTCGCCGACCATTTCGTGCCAAGCGAGAAGCTCCCGGCCATGCTCGACGCGCTGACCACCCTGCCCGTCTCCGCCACACTGGCAGATATCCGCGCCCTGGTGCAGGATTTCGCGCAGAACGTGATACCGCCAATGACCGCGCACCGTGCGGAAATTGACGCCGCCTTCGCGCATGACAGCGTGGAGGAGATCGTCAGTGCACTGAAGGCGTCGGGTAGTGAATTCGCGCAGAAGACACTGGCGGTGATGGCGCAGAAATCCCCCACCAGCATGAAGGTGACGCTGCGGCTGCTGCGGCTTGCGCGGGCCGACAAGTCGCTGAAGGACGCGCTGGAACGCGAATTCGCCGCCGTGCATACGGTACTGGCCTCGGATGAGTTCTACGAGGGCGTGCGCGCCGCCGTGGTGGACAAGGACCGCAACCCGAAATGGCGACCGGCCACGCTGGAAGAAGTGGATGCGGCGCTGGTGGATTCATACTTCCAGAATTCCCCTGACAAGCTCTTCTAGAAAACCAAAAGCAGGAGGAAACAATGAGCAAGAACATCGCATTCATCGGGCTCGGCAATATGGGGCTGCCGATGGCTGGTAATCTGGTGAAAGCCGGGTTTGCCGTCACGGGCTTCGACCTCGCCCCCAACGCCAAGGCGGCGGCCGAGGCTCAGGGGCTGAAATTCACCGCCAGCGCCGCCGATGCCGTGCGCCATGCCGATGTCGTCATCAGCATGCTGCCGGCGGGCAAACATGTGCTCTCCGTATGGGGCGAGCTGACCGCCGAGGCGAAGCCGGGCACGCTGTTCATCGACAGTTCCACCATCGACGTGGAAAGCGCCCGCAAGGCGCATAAGCTCGGCGCGGGCATGGGCATGCTGACACTGGACGCCCCCGTCTCCGGCGGCACGGTGGGTGCGGCGGCGGGCACACTCACCTTCATGGTCGGTGGCACGACGGAAGCCTACGCCAAGGGTGAGGCGGTGCTACAAAAGATGGGCAAGCGGCTGGTGCATTGCGGCGATGCCGGGGCGGGCCAAGCGGCGAAGATCTGCAACAACATGATCCTCGGCATCTCCATGGCCGGAGTGGCGGAGGCCTTCGTGCTGGGCGAGCGGCTCGGGCTCTCGCATCAGGCACTGTTCGACGTCGCCTCCACATCCTCGGGCCAGTGCTGGGCTCTTACCACCAACTGCCCGGTGCCGGGACCGGTCCCCGCCTCTCCAGCCAACCGCGACTACAAGCCCGGCTTCGCCACAGCGCTGATGCTGAAGGATCTGCGCCTCGCGCAGGAAGCGGCGCTGACCGCCGGGGCCTCCAGCCCCATGGGCGCGCAGGCGGCGGCGCTTTACAGCATCTTCGAGAAGCTGGGCCATGGCGGGGAAGATTTCTCGGCCATCATCAACTTCTTCCGGGAGGCCGAAAGCAAATAATGCAGGGCAGTTGACCCAGGTCAACGCAATACGGGCGGATCCTTGCTCAGTTGGCGGCGAGAACGGGGCGCGGGCAGCAATGGCCGGCAGCCCTGCCGCCACACATGGAAAGGACCGAAAATGGACCAGACCGGCCCCCTGCCGTCCCGCCCTAGCGCGAGCGATGAAAGCGCGCATCCGGAGGCTCGCAAACTCGGCCTGCTGATGCTGAGCGGCGTTGTCGTCGGCTCGATGATCGGCGGCGGCGCGTTCAACCTGCCCGCCAACATGTCCGGCGCCGCTGGGCTGGGGGCCATCGCCATCGCCTGGGTGATAACGTTTGTCGGCATGTATTTCCTGTCCGCCAGCTTCCGCATCCTCTCGGACAAGCGGCCGGACCTGAAGGCCGGCATCTACCGCTATGCCGAGGCAGGGTTCGGCCCCTTCGCCGGGTTCCAGATGGCCTGGGGCTACTGGCTCTCCGCCGCGTTCGGCAATGTCGCCTTCGCGGTACTGATCATGCAGATCCTCGGTTATTTCTTCCCCGTCTTCGGCAATGGGCAGAACTGGCCGTCGATCATCGGCGCATCGGTGCTGATCTGGGTAATGTGCGGGATCGTGATGTCCGGCGTGAAGCGCACGGCGGCGCTGAACGTGCTGGCGAGCTTCCTCAACATCGCCACCATCGCCGCGGCACTCGTCGTCATGGCCTACTTCATGACCGGCGGCAATTTCATGTTCGATATCTGGGGTCACGCACAGGGGCTGGGCAATGTCTTCGGCCAGGTGAAGAGCACGATGCTGGTCACGCTCTGGGTGTTCATCGGCATCGAGGGCGCGGTGGTGATTTCTGACCGTGCGCGCAAGATGTCACAGGTTGGGCCCGCCACCTTCATCGGGCTCGGCGTGTGCACCGTGCTATACTCGCTGCTCTCCATCCTGCCATTCGGCCTCATGCACCAGGCCCAGCTCTCCGGGCTGGCCAATCCTTCCGCCGCCTATGTGCTGGAGCAGGTGGTCGGCAAATGGGGCGCGGTGTTCGTCAATGTCTCGCTGCTCATCGCGGTGCTGAGTTGCTGGCTGGCCTGGACCATCCTGGTCGCCGAACTGCCCTATGAGGGCGCCAAGGGCGGCGTGTTCCCGCGCTTTCTGGCGCGCGAGAATGCCGCGCACGCGGCGACACCCTCGCTGCTGCTCTCCAGCATCGTCATGCAGACCACGCTGTTCGTGGTGCTGTTCGCGCATAACGCATGGCTGTGGCTCATCGACATTACCGGCGTGATGATCCTGCCGCCTTATTTTGCCAGCACGCTGTATCTGGCCGTGTACGCAGGCGCCAATGGCTACGTGGAAACACATGGCGAAGGCAAGGCGAATGCGCTGACCACCGGCCTTCTCGGCTCCGTTTATTCGCTATGGATGCTCTATGCCGCCGGACCAGAATTCGTTCTGATGTCCACGCTCTTGTTCGCGCTCGGCGTGCCGGTGTTCATCTGGGCGCAGCACGAACACAGGCCGGGTGAACCGCTGTTGCGCACCTACGAAAAGATCGCCGTGGTGGCACTGTTCGCGGTGGCGGCGTTGGCGCTGTGGCTGTTCCTCAACGGCACGGTGAAAGTCACCTGAGATGAGTTTCGAGATGATGTTCCGCTTCCTGCTCGCGGTGGAGACCGCAGGCATGGGGCGTACCGAGCGCGCGCATCTGGCGCGCCTCGTCGAGGCCGTCGCCGCGCGGGAGGTGACGATCACCGATGTGGTGGACCTCGCGGATGCCGAGCAGGCGGTGCTGGCGGATGCCTCCATCGGCTGCATTCTGGTGGAATGGGGGGCGGGAGAAGCGTTCGGCGATGTCGGGCGGTTCATCCGCATGGTGCGCGGCCGCGGCCTGGAGATGCCAATCTTCCTCTTCGCCCGGCGGCATGAATTCCAGGAGATCGACGCAGAAACGCTGAGGCTGATCTCGGGCTATGTCTTCGCCGGGGAGGACACGCCGGAGTTCATCGCCAAGAACCTCCTTAACCATTTCAGCCGCTATGCTGAGAGCCTGAAGACGCCGTTCTTTGGCGCGATGGTGGATTACGCCGAGCAGGGCAACCAGCTCTGGACCTGCCCCGGGCATAATGGCGGCGTATTTTACCGCAAAAGCCCAATCGGCAATGTGTTTGTCGAGCACCTGGGCGAGGCGGTGTTCCGCAACGATCTAGACAATTCCGTGGTCGAACTGGGCGATCTGCTGGTGCATGAGGGCCCGGCGCGGCAGGCGGAGATCGAGGCCGCGAAGATCTTCGGCGCCGAGCGCACTTATTTTGTACTCAACGGCACCTCCACCTCGAACAAGATCGCGCTCTCCGCCATCATCGCACCGGGCAACCTTGTGCTGTTCGACCGCAACAACCACAAGGCCGCTGTGCATGGCGCACTGCTGTTCGGCGGCGGCGTGCCGGTTTATCTGGAGACCACGCGCAACGCGCAGGGGCTGATCGGGCCGATTGCCTGGGAAGCGCTGGATGAATCAAAAATCCGCGCGGCCATCAGGCACAACCCGCTGGTGGCTGATAAGAGCATGGCCGACAAGCCCCGCCCCTTCCGCGCTCTGGTGCTGGAGCAATGCACTTACGACGGCACGATCTACAGCGCCGAGATGCTGCTGCAAAAGCTCGGGCCACTCTGCGAGTATATCCTCTTCGACGAAGCCTGGGCGGGGTTCATGAAATTCCACCCGCTCTTCAAAGGCCGCTACGCCATGGGGCTGGAGCTGAAAGCTGGTGATCCGGGCGTGATCGCCACGCAATCCACGCATAAGCAACTGGCCGGGTTCTCGCAGGCATCGCAGATCCATGTGAAGGATTCGCATGTGCAGGGCCGCGCGCGGGTGGAGCAGCGACGCTTCAACGAGCTGTATATGCTGCATTATTCCACCTCGCCGTTTTATCCGCTCTTCGCCTCGCTCGATGTCGGCGCGCAGATGATGAGGGGCCGCTCCGGGCAAGTGCTGTGGGATGACACGGTGCGAATTGGCATCGAAATCCGCAAGAAGCTGCGGGCGCTGGCCAAGAGCTTCGCGGCAGCGGCGAAAACTCTGGACGAGGCGTGGTTCTTCGACCCGTTCGTGCCGGATGCAATCGGCGGCATAGCCTGGGAGGAGCTGCCCGAGGACGAGCTGGCCAGCAATCCGCAGGCCTGGACGCTGGCGCCGGGCGCGGCGTGGCATGGCTTCCCCGGCCTTGCCGATGGCTACGCCATGACCGACCCGAACAAGCTCACACTGCTCACGCCCGGCTTCGACAGGCACACGGGCGCGTACACGGAGCATGGCATCCCCGCCCCTGTGCTGGCGGAGTTTCTGCGCGAGCGGCGCATCGTGCCGGAGAAGAACGACCTCAACTCTATACTCTTCCTGCTTACGCCAGGAGTGGAAGCAAGCAAGGCCGGCACGCTGCTCGCCGCACTCACCGCCTTCAAGGAGTTGCACGACGCCAACGCGCCGCTGATCGAGGTGATGCCAGATTTCGTACGCCGCCATGGTGCGCGTTACGCCGAAACGCGGCTGCGCGATCTCTGCCGCACGCTGCATGATTTCTACAAAATGCATGATGCCAGCCGCTTGCAGCGCGAATGCTTCGAGGCCGCGCATTTGCCCCGGCAGGTGATGACGCCGCGCGATGCTTGGGAAAAACTGATGCGCAACGAGGTGGATTACATTCCCCTTCAACAGGCGCAGGGGCGCGTCGCCGCCACGCTGGCGCTGGTTTATCCGCCAGGCATCGGGCTCATCGTGCCTGGCGAGCGCTATGGCGGTGTGGATGATCCGGTGCTGGATTATTTCCGGCTTGTCGAGGAAGGCTGCAACCTCTTCCCTGGCTTCGAGAACGAAATCCAGGGCGTGTACCGCGAAACCGGCGAGAATCAGCGCGTGACGCTCTACACCTACGTGCTCGCACGCAATTCATGAAGGATATTGCCATGACCACGATATTTTCGGACCCAGGCGTTTATTCCGAAATCGGCAAGTTGCGCGAGGTGCTGGTGCACCGGCCCGATCTCAGCCTCACCCGCCTCACCCCCGGCAATTGCCATGAGTTGCTGTTCGACGATGTGATCTGGGTAAAAAAAGCCCGGCAGGAGCATGATGCGTTTGTCGATACCTTGCGCGAGCGCGGGGTAGAAGTGTTGGAATTTGGCAAGGCCCTGGCCGAGACCTTGGCCGATACAACGGCGCGGGACTGGCTGCTGGATAAGCGCCTCGGCACCGCGCAAAGCGCCACCGGCGTGGATGCCGAATTACGCGCTTGGCTCGCCGGATTGCCCGCCAACCAGCTTGCCGCTTACATGATCGGCGGTATCGCCCGCGCGGAGCTGCCGTTTGTGCCGCATGCGCTCTTCAGTATTACCCGCGCGCCGCATGAATTCGTGCTGCCGCCTCTGCCCAACCAGCTCTTCACGCGCGACACCACATGCTGGGCGGGCAATGGCGTGTTCATCAACCCCATGCATTGGCCCGCACGCCAGCAGGAGGCCGCGAATGTCGCGGCGGTGTATAATTTCCATCCGCGTTTCAAGGGCGCGAAATTCCACAAATACTTCAACGCCGCCGAGGAACATGCCGGATCGCTGAGTCTGGAGGGCGGTGATTTCATGCCCGTGGGCAATGGAATCGTGCTCATCGGCATGGGCGAGCGCTCCACACCGCAGGCGGTAACGCAATATGCACGGCGGCTGTTCGAAAAGGGTGCGGCGGAGCGCGTCATCGCCGCCCTGATGCCAAGCGACCGCTCCTTCATGCATCTGGACACGGTGTTTTCCTTCTGCGACCACGATCTTGTCACCATCTATCCCGACGTGGTGCACCGGCTGAAACCGTTCTCGCTCTATCCCGATGACAACGGCGTGCGCATCGTCGAGGAAACCGGCAGCTTCCTAGACGTCGTTGCCAGCGCCTTGAAGATCGGAAAGCTGCGGGTGATCGAGACCGGCGGCGATTCGTACGAGGCCGAGCGCGAGCAATGGGATGACGGCAACAACGTGTTCGCGCTCGAACCCGGCGTGGTCGTGGCCTATGACCGCAATGTTTACACCAATACCCTTCTGCGCAAGGCCGGGGTGGAGGTCATCACCATCGAAGGCGCGGAGCTGGGGCGTGGGCGCGGCGGCGCGCATTGCATGACCTGCCCGATCCGCCGCGACGCCATTTAAGGAGAAGCCATTATGTCTCATCTTCGCGGACGTTCCGTTCTCTCGCTGGAAGACTTTACCCAGACCGAAATTCTTGAAATCCTGAAACTCGCTGGCGAGCTGAAGGCCGCCAAAAAAGGCGGGTACGAGGTGCAGCGGCTGAAGGGCAAGACCATCGCGCTGATCTTCGAGAAGGATTCCACCCGTACCCGCAGCAGCTTCGAGGTGGCAGCCTATGACCAGGGCGCGCATGTTACCTATATGGGGCCAAGCGGCAGCCATATCGGCCATAAGGAGAGCATGAAGGACACCGCCCGCGTGCTCGGGCGGATTTACGACGCCATTGAGTTTCGTGGTTTCGCGCAGGCGGATGTCGAAGCGTTGGCGAAATATTCTGGCGTGCCTGTGTATAACGGCCTCACCGACGACTCCCACCCCACCCAGGTCTTCGCCGATTTCCTGACCATGCAGGAACACTCCAAGAAGTCTCTGGAGGATCTCAAATTCGCCTTCCTGGGCGAGGGCAAGGATAATGTCGCGCTCTCGCTGGCCATGGGGGCGGCGAAGCTGGGGATGCGCATGAGCATCGGCTCGCCCGAGGCACTTTGGCCCAACCCGACATATATCGCGCGGCTGCACACCATCGCGGCGCAGAGCGGGGCGGAAATCAGCTTTGAGGCCGATCCGCAGAAGGCCGTGGCGGGGGCGGATTTCCTCTATAGCGATGTATGGGTCTCGATGGGCGAGCCCGAGGAGATCTGGGCCGAGCGCATCAAGCTGCTGCTGCCCTACCAGGTGAACATGGCGCTGATGCAGGCCACCGGCAATCCGGCGGTAAAGTTCCTGCACTGCCTGCCTGCTTTCCACAACACCGAGACGAGCGTGGGCCAGGAGATCGAGAAACGCTACGGCATCACCGCCATGGAGGTGACTGAAGAAGTGTTCGAATCCCCCGCCTCCATCGTGTTCGACGAGGCGGAGAACCGCATGCACTCCATCAAGGCGCTGCTGGTCGCCACGCTGGGCTGATGCATATCGTCGCCGCCCTGGGGGGCAATGCGCTGCTGCGCCGGGGCGAGGCCCTGACCGAGGCGGCGCAGCACGAGAATGTCCGCCACGCCGCCACGCAGCTGGCGGCGCTGGTGGCCGAGGGGCATCGCGTTACCCTCACCCACGGCAACGGCCCGCAGGTGGGGCTGCTGGCGTTGCAGGCGGAAGCCGGCCCGGCCGGCTCGGCGCAGACGCTGGACAGCCTGGATGCCGAGAGCGAGGGCTGGATCGGCTATCTGCTGGAACAGGAACTGGCCAACGCCCTGCCGGAGGGCATGGAGATCGCCACGCTGCTCACGCGCATCGAGGTGGCAGCGGACGACCCGGCCTTCGCCAAGCCGAGCAAGCCTATCGGCCCGGTTTACGACGAAGCCACGGCCAAGCGACTTGCCAACGAGCGCGGCTGGCATGTGGCGCCGGACGGTAAATATTGGCGGCGCGTAGTGCCCTCACCCACGCCCAAGCGGCTGCTGAATGCGGGCGGTATCGCCTGCCTCACCGGAGCGGGGATCTTCGTGATCTGCGCTGGCGGCGGTGGGATTCCGGTGGCGCGGGACGCGGCGGGGAAATGGCGCGGCGTGGAGGCTGTCATCGACAAGGATTCCTCCGCCGCGCTGCTGGCGGAACAGATCGGCGCCGACCTGCTCATCCTGCTCACCGACGTACCCGCCGTGTATTTGGATTACGGCACCTCGGCCCAGACTGCTTTGCGCGAGGCCACGCCGGACGAATTGCTGGCGCACTGCTTCGCCGCCGGGAGCATGGGGCCGAAGGTGCGGGCGGCCTGCGGCTTCGTGCAGGCCACGGGGCGAAGGGCCGCCATCGGGCGGCTGGAGGACGCCGTGGCCATCGCCGCGGGCATGGCGGGTACGCTGGTGCGTCGTTAGGCCTTAACGTCGTCGAGCGCTATGGCGATTTTGGCGGCCAGATCCGGGTTCTCACCGCAGACAAGGCGCCATACCGGGTGCGTCGTGTCGTCCACCGTCAGGTCCACGTAATAATCGTAGAAGCCGTTGTCGCGGCGCTCGCCAACGGCGTGGGTCCGCAGCGCGGCAATGGGCAGAATGGCGGATTTCAGCCCGCCCTCCTCGCGCACCGCGACGAAGGCGAGGCGCTGCGTCAAGTCCAGCGCGAGACCAACACCGTCCTTGAAAAAGCTCTTGTCTTGCTCGAAGGGCCGCCCCTGGGTCTGGCGCGTCAACTCCTGCTCAAGCTGGTGCTGGTGGTGCTGGGCGCCGGACTTCTGCAACCAGCCCGCCATGCCGGTGTACCAGCGGGTCGGCAGCATGAATATGGCAGAAAAGATGAAGGTGACGATAAGAAGTATCCAAAGCAGCGTCATTTTATGAAATCTTTTCCCGTTTGACTTGTCTCTTGCCACTTATACCCGGCCCACCACCAAGGCAACGATCGCCTACCCCATCGCCGCGAATTGCGGAACCCCGCTGGACGCATGACCAACCCCGCATATGATGCCCTTGCCTTGCACCAAAAAGGATGAGCGGCATGAAGATTGTCTATAGCGCGGACCATTTCCTGCATCACGCCCCAGGAGAATTGCTGTTCGGCGAGTTTGTCCCGGCCTTCGAGAAGCCGGAACGGGCAGAGCTGGTGCTGGCGCGGGTGCGCGAAATGGAGCTGGGCGAGGTAATCGCGCCGCAAATTTTCCCGCTGGAGCCCATCACCCGCGTGCATGCGCCGGGGCTAATGGAGCTGCTGCAAAGCGCACACAAGGAATGGGTGGAACTGGGCCGTTCCGGCGCCGCCTATCCGTACACCTGGCCGACGCGGGGAATGCGCATGGACCGCGTGCCAACCTCGCTGGACGGACGGCTTGCCTTTTACAGCTTTGACTGCGGCACGGCGCTCACCGCCACAAGCTGGCAGGCGATCAAATCCTCAGTGGATGTGGCGCTGACCGGCGCGACCCTGCTTCAGGGCGGCGAGCGCGCAGCCTTCTCGCTCTGCCGCCCGCCTGGGCACCATGCGGGGGCCGACCATTACGGCGGTTATTGCTTCCTCAACAACGCCGCCATTGCCGCGCAGAAGCTGCTGGATGACGGGGCCAAGCGCGTCGCGATTCTGGACGTGGACTACCATCACGGCAATGGCACGCAGCAAATCTTCTATAATCGTGACGATGTGTTCTTCGTTTCGCTGCACGGCCACCCGGACCAGGAATACCCGTATCTGCTGGGCTTCGAGGATGAAAAGGGTGCTGGCAAGGGCGAAGGCTACAACCTGAACTTCCCGCTGCATTGGGGCACGGAATGGCCGGGCTACGAAGCGGCGCTGCAAGAGGGAATCAAGCGGATCGCGGCTTATGCGCCGGATGTGGTGGTCGTCTCGCTCGGCGTGGATACGTACAAGGACGACCCGATCTCGCATTTCAAGCTGGAGCACGAGCATTTCACGCGCATCGGCGCGATGATCAAGGCGCTGAACAAACCGACGCTGTTCGTGATGGAAGGCGGCTACGCCGTGGCGGAAATCGGCATCAACGCGGTGAACGTGCTGACCGGCTTTAAAGGCGCGTAAAACAAAAAGGGCCCGGGGTTTCCCCCGGGCCCAATCCCGTGAACCGGTTGACGCTGATTAGGCGGCGAACTGGTTCATGGTGTTGTGCACGCCGCCCGCCTTCAGGGCAGCCTCACCCGCGAAATACTCCTTGTGGTCGTCACCGATGTCGGAGCCGGACATGTTCTGGTGCTTCACGCAGGCGATGCCCTGACGGATCTCCTTGCGCTGCACGCCAGCCACGTAGCCCAGCATGCCCATCTCGCCGAAATACTCCTTGGCCAGGTTGTCGGTGGACAGGGCCGCGGTGTGGTAGGTCGGCAGGGTGATGAGGTGGTGGAAGATGCCCGCGCGCTTCGCAGCATCGCGCTGGAAGGTGCGGATCTTGTCGTCGGCTTCGAGCGCCAGCGGGGTGGCGTCGTAGTCCACGCTCATCAGCTTGGCGCGGTCGTACGGGGTGACGTCCTTGCCGGCTTCCTTCCAGGCATCATAGACCTGCTGGCGGAAGTTGAGCGTCCAGTTGAAGGACGGCGAGTTGTTGTAGGTCAGCTTGGCGTTCGGCCACACTTCGCGGATCTTGTCCATCATGGACGCGATCTGCTCGACATGGGGTTTCTCGGTCTCGATCCACAGCAGGTCGGCGCCGTGGTTCAGGGCGTTGATGCAATCCAGCACGCAACGGTCCGCGCCGGTGCCCGGACGGAACTGGTACAGGTTGGAGGGCAGACGCTTCGGACGCAGCAGCTTGCCGTTGCGGTTGATGATCACGTCGCCGTTATGGGCGGCGTCGGCTTCCACTTCCTCGCAATCCAGGAAGGCGTTGTACTGGTCGCCAATGTCGCCCGGCTCCTTGGAGAAGGCGATCTGCTTGGTTAGGCCAGCACCGAGGCTGTCGGTACGGGCGACGATCACGCCGTCCTCAACGCCCAGCTCCAGGAAGGCGTAGCGCAGGGCGCGGATCTTGGCCACGAAATCCTCGTGCGGCACGGTCACCTTGCCGTCCTGGTGGCCACACTGCTTCTCGTCGGACACCTGATTCTCGATCTGCAGCGCGCAGGCGCCGGCTTCGATCATCTTCTTGGCCAGAAGGTAGGTCGCCTCGGCGTTACCGAAACCGGCGTCGATGTCGGCGATGATGGGCACGACATGGGTCTCGTAGGTGTCGATCTTGTGCTGCACTTCCTTCTGCTTGGCGACATCGCCAGCGGCACGGGCGGCATCGAGGTCGCGGAACAGCATGCCGAGCTCACGGGCGTCGGCCTGACGCAGGAAGGTGTAGATCTCCTCGATCAGCGCGGGCACGGAGGTCTTCTCGTGCATGGACTGGTCCGGCAGCGGGCCGAACTCGGAGCGCAGGGCGGCGACCATCCAGCCGGAGAGGTAGATGTAGCGGCGCTTGGTGGAGCCGAAATGCTTCTTGATGGAGATCATCTTCTGCTGGGCGATGAAGCCGTGCCAGCAGCCCAGGGACTGGGTGTAGTTGGCGGGATCGGCGTCGTAAGCGGCCATGTCCTCGCGCATGATCTTGGCGGTGTACTTGGCGATGTCGAGCCCGGTGGTGAACCGGTTCTGCAGACGCATGCGCGCCACGTATTCAGGGCTGATGCCGTCCCAGGTGCCGTTCTTGGCCTGGACGAGCTGGGAAACCTGCGAAATATGGTCTTGATAGGACATTTTCAGTCTTCCGTCGGGTTAGGGGAGCGCTTGTTGCGATGCAACAGACACATACAAACTCATGAACGGAATAGGGAGAGAAAAATGTCGCCAAAGCCACCCGAAAACTGCAAAAAAACTGTAATTATGTGAAGTATTTTACATACCTGCGGCCGTAAAAGTAAACACTTTTACGGCCGCAGACCTGCCCAAAATCCAGGTTTTACGCGCCGCGCCACACCCCTTTGCGCTTCTCGGAGAAGGCGGCCATGCCTTCCACCTTGTCGGCGGTGGAGCAGAGCGCGTTAAACAGGCGGCGCTCGAAATGCACGCCAGTGGAGAGCGTGGTCTCGAACGCGGCGTTCACCGCCTCCTTGTTGGCGATGGCGGCCAGCGGCGCCATGTCGGCAATCGCCTGGGCCTGCTTCAGCGCCTCGTCCAGCAGCCCGGCGGCGGGCACCACCTGGGCCACCAGCCCGGCGCTCTCGGCCTCGGCGGCGTCCATGAAGCGCCCGGTCAGGCACATCTGCATGGCCTTGGCCTTGCCCACGGCGCGTGTCAGGCGCTGGCTGCCGCCCATGCCGGGCAGCACGCCGAGCTTCACCTCGGGCTGGCCAAACTTCGCGGTGTCGGCGGCGATGATGTAGTCGGCCATCATGGCCAGCTCGCAGCCGCCGCCCAGGGCGAATCCGGCCACGGCCGCGATCCAGGGCTTGCGGGTGGCGGTAACCTGCTCATAGCCCGCGAAGAAGTTCTGGCCATACATGTCGGCGAAGCTCAGCGGCTGCATTTCCTTGATGTCCGCCCCTGCGGCGAAGGCTTTCTCGGAGCCGGTGAGCACCAGGCAGCGCTGGGTGGAATCGGCATCATAGGCGGCGAAGGCGGCGACGAGATCCTTCTGCACCTGGGAATTCAGGGCGTTGAGCGCCTGTGGGCGGTTGAGGCGGATGAGCGTGACGGCGCCGTGGGTTTCGACGAGCAGCGTTTCATAGGCCATGTAACTCTCCTAGATCGTTATCGGTTGCTTACCCTTTAGCACGGCTTTGCGGATTGCCACCTGCCCCCGCCGATTCCGGCTTCACAGCGCCGCCCCCATACCCCAGAAACCAGATATTATGGACACCCTTATCACAAGCACGCTCGGCCTGTTGCTTGCCGCCATCGCCGTGGCGCTCATCGCGCGGCGCCTGCATCTGCCCTACACGGTGGGGTTGGTGCTGGCCGGGGCAGTGCTGGCCATGGCGCGGGTGCATACCGGCATCACCCTCACGCATGAGATCATCTACACCCTCATCCTGCCGCCGCTGCTGTTCGAGGCCGCGATCAACATCCATTGGCGCGAGTTGCGCCAGGATGCTTTGCCCGTGCTGGTACTCTCCATCGCCGGCACGCTCATCGCCGCCGCAACGGTGAGTGCCGGAATGGTCTGGGGGCTGGGCTGGCCCTTGCCAACGGCGGCCTTGTTCGGCGCGCTGATCGCGGCCACCGACCCGGTCGCGGTTATCGCCATGTTCAAGGACAACAACCTCACGGGGCGGCTGCGCCTGCTGGTGGAGTCCGAGAGCCTGTTCAACGACGGTGTGGCGGCGGTGCTGTTCACCCTGGTGCTGACCTGGGCGCAGGCCAGCGGCGCGCCGCAGAGCCTGCCCGGCGTGGCGCTGAGCCTTGGCTGGACGGTTGCGGGAGGCATCCTTATCGGGCTGGCCACTGCGGCGCTGGTGCTGGGGCTGGCGGGGCGGACGACTGACCATCTGGTGGAGAGCACGCTCACCACCGTCGCCGCCTATGGGGCCTTTCTGTTCGCGCAGCATCTCGGCTGCTCGGGTGTGCTGGCCACCGTCACCGCCGGGTTGGTGATCGGCAATCTCGGCATTCTGGCCGAGACCGACGCCAGCCGGATCACCCCGCATGGCCGTCAGTTCGTATTGGCGCTGTGGGAGTTCATCGCCTTTATCGCCAATTCGCTGGTGTTCCTGCTCATCGGGCTGGCCGTGGGCGGCATGCACATAACCGAGCCAACCGAGATTGGGCTGCTGGCCGTCATCGCCCTGGTGCTGCTGAGCCGTGCGCTGACCGTGTATCCGCTCTGCCTGTGCTTTGCCCGCTCACGCTGGGCCATGCCGCTGCCCATGCAGCATGTGTTGTGGTGGGGCGGCCTGCGCGGCGCGCTGGGCCTCGCACTTGCCCTCTCCTTGCCGCCCGCTCTGCCCTATCGCGATGCCATCCTCACCGCCACCTTCGCCGTGGTCATCTTCTCGGTCGTCGGCCAAGGGCTGACCATGCCGCCGCTGCTGCGGGGCCTGCGGCTCATTCCGCGCCGGTAACCGCCCCCCCGCTTGCATCACCGGCCAGTGCGCGCATATTGCCACGGTAGAGAACATGGCTCAGGCAAGGCCTTGAGACTACCGAGGAATATTTTATGGAACTGCGCCATCTGCGCTATTTCGTCGCCGTCGCGCAGGAGCGTAATTTCACGCGCGCGGCCGAGCGGCTGCATATCGCGCAACCGCCCTTGAGCCGACAGATCCAACAGCTCGAGGAGGAACTCGGGCTGCAACTCTTCGAGCGCGAGAGTCGCCCCCTGAAAACCACCGAGGCTGGGCGGCTGTTTCTGGAACAGGCCGTGCAGGTGCTGGAGCGCGTGGACACGGTGCGGATGATGATGCACCGGCTGAAAGAGGCGGGAAAGCCGCGCTTCGTCATCGGCTTTGCGCCCTCCACCATTTACGCGGCACTGCCGAACCTGATCCGCCGCTTCCGCTCCACGGCGCCAGAGGTGGAGCTGAGCCTGGTGGAAATGGTGAGCTACGAGCAGATCGCGGCGCTGAAGGAGGGGCGGATCGATGTCGGGTTCGGGCGCATCCGGCTGGAGGATCCCGCCGTGCGGCGGGACGTGCTGCGCAACGAGCCGCTGGTGGTGGCGCTGCCGGTGGCGCATCCGCTGGCCAGCGCCGAAGGACCGCTCGGCCTCGCCGAACTCGCGCGGGAAGCACTGATCATCTATCCGCGTGAGCCGCGCCCGAGCTATGCGGATCAAGTGATCTCGCTGTTCCACGACCGCGGGCTGGAGCCAAATATCGTGCATGAAGCTCGTGAGCTGCAAACCGCCATCGGGCTGGTGGCCGCCGAGATCGGCTGCGCCATCGTGCCGGTTTCCGTGGCGAGGCTGAAGCGCGACGACATCGTGTACCGCGACCTCGACGATCCCGCCGCCGCCTCGCCGATCATCATGAGCCGCCGGGCGGGAGACACCTCGCCGATGCTTTCGGTGATGTCGCGCGTGATCGTGGAAACTTATACCGACTGGGGCTGGCCCGCCCCAGCCAGACTTGAAGACTAACCTATGTCTCCGCCGGCCACGGGGATCGTGATGCCGGTGATGTAGGAGGCTTCGTCGGAGGCCAGGAACAGGATCGCGCTCACCTGCTCATCCAGCGTGCCGTATCGGTGCATCAGGCTCGATTGCAGCGTCTGGTCGATGAGGCACTGATACCAAGCCTTCTCCCTATCGGTCTGCTCCGCCGTATTGCGCGGAACGCGCCGTGGCGGGGCCTCGGTGCCGCCAGGGGCCACGGCGTTCACGCGGATGTTCTGCGCCGCATATTCCCAGGCGAGATTCACAGTGAGCGCGTTCACACCGCCCTTCGCAGCGCCGTAAGGCACGCGCATCAGCCCGCGCGTGGCGACGGAAGAGATGTTGACGATCGCCCCGCCCTTGCCCGCCAGGAATAAAGGCAGCGCCGCGCGGCAGCCCCAAAGCGTGGGGAACAGCGAGCGTCGGATTTCCGCCTCGATCTGCTCCGGCGTGTACTCGCCATAGGGCTTGGCCCAGATCGTGCCGCCAATGTTGTTGATGAGCACATCGAGGCGGCCGAATTTTTGTTCAGCCGCCTGCATCACCGCCTCGGCCCCCGCATATTGCTCAAGGTCCGCCTGCACGGCGATGGCCTCGGCGCCAAGCGAGCGCGCCTCATCCCGCACCTCATCCACCAGTGGGGAACGGTCGGCCAGCACCAAGGATGCTCCCTCTCGCGCCATACGCAGGGCGGCCTGCTGGCCAATGCCCTGCGCGGCGCCAGTGATCACCGCGATTTTGCCCGCGAATCTTCCGGGCCAGGCAGGAGCGCTCATGCCGCCTTGTCCACCGGGGCGCTGGGGTTGAACTTCTCGTAATGGAAGCTCGCCGGGGTGACGCCGCTATCAGCGAAGTATTTGCGCACGGCTTCGACCATCGGCGGTGGGCCACAGAGATACACATCGACATCGCCACCATTGATGTGCTCAGGCAGGATGTATTGCGTCACGTAGCCCTTGCGCGGATAGGCGCCATTCGGGTTGGCAATGCAGGCTTCCCAGGTGAAACCGGGAATCTTCGCCGCGTACTCGTCCAGCGCCGCCGTTTCCACCAGATCTTCGTCGTTGGTGACACCGTAGATGAGATGCACCTTATGCCCGGGCGGTTTGGCCTGCAGATGCCCCAGCATGGACAGCAGCGGCGCAAGCCCGGTGCCACCGGCAAGCAGCAGCAGCGGACGCTTCACCTCGCGCAGGAAGAAGCTGCCGGAGGGGCCGACAAAGTTAAGCTCCACGCCTGGCTGCGCGTTGGCGATGAACGTGCTCATCAACCCGCCAGGAATATTGCGGATGAGGAAGCTCGCCACCTCCGCCCCCGGTGCGGAGCTGAAGGAATAGGCTCGTTGCTGGTTGGTACCAGGAACCTCGATGTTCACATACTGGCCGGGCAGGAATGTCACCGGCTCGGCCAGCTTGAGCGAAAACGAGATCGTCGTGGGAGAGAGCTTGTTCACAGCTTCCAGCGTTGCGGTCTGCTTCACCGGCCCGGTCTTGCAGGCCGACGAAGGCACCGGAATGTTCAGCACGAGGTCCGAGCGCGGGCGCATCTGGCAGGCCAGGGCAAAACCCTGGGCTGCCTCCTCATCCGTCAGCGCGTCCTCAATATAGGACCCGCCATCGTATTTGCCGGACTCGCAGAACAGTTTGCAGGTGCCGCAGGCGCCGTCACGGCAGTCCAGCGGGATGTTGATCCCGGCGCGATAGGACGCGTCAGCCACTGTGTCCGTCTCCGGGCAGTTGATGAAGCGCGTGACGCCGTCCTCGAAGTTGAGCGCAACCTTGAAAGCCATGATACCCTCCCTCCCCAGGTCAGATATGGTAGATGTCGACGACGTGGTGGATGTAATCGTTCTTCAGCACCACTTTCTTGTTCGTGATCTTTGGTTCCGCACCAGAGATGTCAAGCGTGTAGAACGACACACCGAAGAACGTGTCGGTCGTCTTGTAACGATGGCTCAGCGTGAACCAATTGAAGCGCAACTTGCACTCGTTGGCGCTCTGCTCGAGGACCTCGAGATTGCTGATATTATGCGAGGTGCGCGGCTCCGGGGTCGAGGCGCTGGAGCGCTCGGTGCGGATACGGAAGATGCGATCCTCCAGCCCGCCGCGGTTCGGATAGTAAATCAGCGAGATCTGGCGCTGGGGATCGGTCACCAGCGCATCGTCCTCCTTCCAGGACGGCATCCAGAATTCAGCTTCCGGCGCATAGAGTTCCAGCCAGGAATCCCACTGACGGTCATCGAGGAAACGAGCTTCCTTATACAGGAACGCCTGGACCTGTTCGGTCGTGATCATATCGTTTTTATCCCGTGCTTCTTGACGTTATTCTTCTTCGGCCTGGAACTCACCTTCCAGCACCTTGTTCATCGTTTCCAGCCAGTAGCGGTGCTGTTCCACGTACAGCCCCTCATCCTCGGTGCGGGTACCGCTGAGCAGCGGGTTCAGGCCGATGACCTTGGCCGTCTCATCCGGCCCCTTCACCCAGTGCTTGGCACCGCGCGAAAGATCGTTCCACGCCGCGGCGCGACCCTTGTAACCTTCCTGGCAGGCACGGAATTCCTCGAGGTCATCCGGCGTCGCCATGCCGGAGGCGTTAAAGAAATCCTCGTACTGGCGGATGCGGTGGGCGCGGGCCTCGGCATCCTCGCCCTTCGGCGCGATGCAGTAGATCGTCACCTCGGTCTTATCGACGGAGATCGGGCGCAGAACGCGGATCTGCGAGCTGAACTGGTCCATCAGATAGACGTTCGGGTACAGGCACAGATTGCGCGAGCGCAGCACCATCCAGTCCGCCATGGCTTGGCCGAACTTCTCCGCCAGTTCCTCGCGGCGGTTCCAGTTCGGACGGTCCTCGGGGTTGGCCCAGTTGGTCCAGAGTAGCATATGGCCATGCTCAAAAGAGTACGATCCGCCACCAGTTTTCGCCCAGCCACCGGCGGACATGGCGCGCACGCCATCCTCGCGCTCCAGCTCCTTGCGGCGGCCGGTGGTGGCCGCGTAGTTCCAATGCGTCGCGGTCACGTGGTAGCCATCGGCGCCATTCTCGGCCTGCAGCTTCCAGTTGCCGTCATACACATAGGTGGAGGCGCCATCCAGCACTTCCAGCCCTTCAGGAGATTGGTCAACGATCATGTCGATGATCTTGGCGGCTTCGCCCAGGTGCTCGGCCAGCGACTTCACATCCGCGTTCAGGCTGCCGAACAGGAAACCGCGATAGCTCTCGAACCGAGCCACCTTGGTCAGGTCGTGCGAGCCCTGCTTGTTGAAGCTCTCGGGGTACTCCGCACCCTCGGGATCCTTCACCTTAAGCAGCTTGCCGGAGTTGTTGAAGGTCCAGCCATGGAACGGGCAGGTATAGGTACCCTGGTTGCCGCGCTTGCGACGGCAAATCATCGCGCCGCGATGGCTGCACGCGTTGATGAAGGCATTCAACTCGCCATTGCGGTTGCGCGCGATGACGATCGGCTGACGGCCGATATTGGTGGTGAAGTAGTCGTTGTTGTTCGGGATCTGCGTCTCATGCGCCAGGAACACCCAGTTACCTTCGAAGATGTGCTCCATCTCCAGCTCGAACAGCTCGGGGTCGGTAAAGATGTCGCGGCGGCAGCGGTAATGGCCGGTGGCGGGATCATCCTCCAGCATGGCGCCGAGAGGGGACTGCGAAAAATCGTCCAGCATGCTTGCGTTTCCTTGCTTGCTTTTGTTGTACGAATATCGGGGAACAGCCCCCGATGGCTGACATTGGAATAGAATTTCGAGATTTTCGGGTCCAACACTGATTATGTATATTTCAATACCTACAGGATATAGAGCATCTCGCCAGCACCAAACTCGCCCCCTGGTTTGTGGTGCATCGCAAAAGGCGCTAAAACACCAGAAATCACACACACGGAACGCCAAGATGCCAGACTCCACCGAAAATGTTTTCAAATCATCCCTCGCCCGGGGAGAGACGATGATCGGCCTGTGGCTGACCCTAGCGGACCCGTATTCCGCAGAGATTTGCGCCGGGGCCGGATTCGATTGGGTATTGATCGACGGTGAGCACGCGCCCAACGACCTGCGTAGCGTGCTGGGACAGTTGCAGGCCATCGCCCCCTACGGCACCGAGGCCGTTGTCCGCCCGCCGGTTGGCGAGCCGCACCGCATCAAGCAACTTTTGGACATCGGCGTGCGCAGCCTACTGATCCCGATGATCGAGACCGCCGAACAGGCCGCCGCCATGGTGAGCGCCGTGCGCTACCCGCCCGCCGGTATCCGCGGCGTGGGCAGCGCCATCGCTCGCGCCTCGCGCTGGGGGCGGATTGGCGACTACCTGGACCACGCCGATGACAGCGTCTGCCTGCTATTGCAGGTGGAATCCGGCACTGCGCTGGAGAATCTCGACGCCATCCTGGCCGTGCCGGGTGTGGACGGCATTTTCGTCGGCCCGGCCGATCTCTCCGCCTCGCTCGGCTATCTCGGCGCGCCCGACCACCCGGAGGTGCAGGGGAAGATCCTCGATGCCATCGCGCGCATCCGCAAGGCCGGCAAGGCGGCGGGCATCCTCAGCTCGGATGAAGCCTTGTCGCAAAGCTATATCGATGCCGGTTGCGGCTTCGTCGCCGTGGGAGTGGACGCCACGCTGCTCGCACGTGGCACCGAGCGCCTGGCCCGCAAGTTCAAGCCCTCCTCCGGCCCGGCGGTGAAGCCGGGTAGCGTGTACTAGCGCCAAACACCGCACCGCCCATGCTCAGCCATATCGTTTCCGTGCTGTTCCCGTTATTCACGATCAGCGCGCTGGGCTACATCGTCGGGCGGCGCACCAAGCCGGACCTCTCCACCGCCAACCGGCTGAACATGGATGTGTTCACCCCCGCCCTCGTGTTCAGCGCGATGGCGGACAAGGATTTCCACATCCGTGGCTTTGCCGCGCTGGCGGCGGCGGCGCTGCTGGTGGTGGCGGGTTGCGGCGTGGCCGGATGGGGCATCGCGCGGCTGCTGCGAATCGACCCGAAAACCCTGGTGCCGCCGCTGATGTTCAATAATTGCGGCAATCTCGGCCTACCCATCGCCGTGCTCGCCTTCGGCCCGCACGCATTGGCTCCGGCGGTCATCACCTTCCTTGTCTCCAACGTCTCGCAATTCTCCTTCGGCACCTGGCTGCTCGACCATAAGGCACGCCTCGCCGGGGTGTGGCGCTCGCCCTCCATCCAGGCGGCCATTGTTGGGCTCGCGGTGGCGCTGGCGGGGTTCCAAATCTGGCCGCCACTGCTCGTCTCCATGAAGATGCTCGGCGATATCTCGATCCCGCTGATGCTCTTCGCCCTTGGCGCAAGGCTAGCCGATTCGCGGTTTCATGCCGTGGGGTTCGGCATTCTTGGCGCCGTGTTGCGCCCGGTGCTGGGCATGGCCATGGCATGGGCGGCGATGGCCATCATCCCCCTGCCGCCGCAGCAGCGGGCTCTGCTGCTTATCTTCGGCGCCCTGCCTCCTGCGGTGCTCAACTACATGTTCGCCGAACGTTACAACCAGGAACCGGACAAGGTGGCCTCCATGGTGCTCATTGGCAATATCGCGGCGCTGGTGTTCCTGCCCATCGCCCTGATGCTGACGCTGCATTAAACACAAACAAAAACGGCCCGGTTTGCACCGGGCCGTTTGCCGTGTTGCTTAAGCTAGCCTTCGAACGCGGTGAGGAAGCGGAAATCGACGAAGTCGCCGCCCACGTCGTTATGCACGCTGACGAAATGGTTCCAGACCGCGGTCACGCTCATTCCACCGGGGAACTCATAGCCCACGATCGGACCAACGCTGTAGCTGGTCACACGAGTATTCGCTACCGAGGCGCCATTCAGCGTATCGTTGCTGAACTGATTCGCCTGGCTGCCACCAACGCCGAGCGTCCACCTGCCCATAGTCTTGGTCACAGCGTAGTCCGCCGTGAACTCCGAGGTGGAGTGATAGCTGTTGCCGTGGATGCCAGCATAATTGTTGTCATCGCCAACGTTGAAGCTGACATGGCCAGCGGCGGTGACATTCCAGCCATTATACAGCCAGCTGACAGCGAAATCAGGCTGGAAGGTGGTGAACGCGTTACCCGAGGGCACGCCGCCATTCTTCACATTGCCCTGGAAGTAATCGCTCATGGTGTTCGTGGCGGTCGGCAGCAGCACGGTCAGGCTGACGCGTGCAAACAGATTATGAGGCAACTGCCAGGACAGAGCACCCGGGATCAGTACGGTGTTGTACATGCCCAGATTGCCGCCACCCGGATGCTCCGACTGTGTTGGCGCGTAGGAGGTGTAATCGAACGGCAGGCCAATCGCCATGCCGTAGGTCGCGCCCAGAACCTTGAAGTTCGGGATATAGATCAGCACCGGAACTTCAACCAGCGCGGAAAGATGCGTGCCTGGAATCGAGTTACCGTTACGGTCGTACTTAGTGTAATCGGCGTAGTAGTTGTCCAACTCGCCATAGAAACCCGGAGGCGCCAGAGCACCCGAGGGGATACCTTCGCCAAAACCACGCAGGTACGGATCCCAAAGCTCCTCGGCCTTGGCGGCGGTGGCGGTAAACACGGACCCAGCCACAGCCAGCGCGGCGGCACTCGTCAGCAGCTTCAGCTTCATCGACATTTCCTTCTCCCTGTATTTGTGGCACGCGGCCCTTTTTGAGCCGCGCTTAGTCTCTCCGAACTGTCCCGTTTTGACGCAGCACACCGACTAGCGGCACCACGAAGCTGAACAGGCAACAGCGCAATAAACTAAACCGTAACGTTCTCAGTCCCGCCGGGGTGGGATTTAGTCCTGCGGATTCCAAGCAAACGGCTTGATTATATCGTCTTGAACAGTGGGCTCCTCGTCGTTTTTTTGTCATCTTTGGCGGTAAGGAACCGCTCAGTCAAGATATGTTTCTCAAACAAACGACCTTGCATCAACATATTGACGCATGCCTCGATCATGGGCGGCGGACCGCACAGATAAGCAGTCAAACCCTCGAATAATTTATCGTACAGCCTTGCTGCCACATCATGCACAAACCCCCGCTCCCCGGCCCAATCGGAGCCTTCCGGCTCCGACGACAATGCTGGAACGTAACGGAAATTCGGGTGCTTCGCGGCCAGCGCCTCAAACTCCGATTCGCCGTAGAGATCGGCCCGGGTCCGCACGCCATGGATCAGCGTGATCGGCTCCGCGTAGCCCTCGGCCAGCAGGTCCAGGATCATCGAGCGCGGGCTGGAAACGCCCGTGCCGCCTGCCAGGAACAGCAGCGGCCCGCCACGGGATTTACGCACGAAGAAGCGGCCATACGGACCCGAAAGGGTCAGCTTGTCTCCCTCCTTCAAAACCTCGTGAATATAGGTCGTGCCCTTGCCGCCCGGCAACAGGCGGATCTGCAGATCGACATGCCCATTCTCCGATGGCGGATTCGCAATCGAGAAAGCGCGCGTGCCCTCCACCCCCGGCAATTTCAGATTGACGTACTGGCCAGCCTGGAAATCGATGGTTTTGCCTTCGAGACGAAGGCGCAGCCCCTTCACGTCATGAGTCAGGTTCTCAAGCGTCTCAACCGTAACGTTGAAGTCCTGAATCGGAATCCGGCGCTGGTCCGGGTCCTCCTCGATATCCGCTTCGATGGTGACATCGCTTTTCATTCGCGCCGAGCAGGCAAGTGTCTTGCCTTCGCTGCGCTCGAAATCCATCAGCGCGAAGCTGGACGCATCCGCATGGTCCACCTCGCCATCGAGAACATCGACCTTGCAGGTGCCACACAGGCCATGCCCGCAGGCGTAAGGCAGGTAGATCCCCTGCCTCAGGCACGCGTCGAGGATCGTCTGGCCTTCCTCGACCTCGATGGTCTCCCCCACCGGCTCAACGGTCAGCTGGTAGCTCATTAGCCTATTCCATTCAGTTCAAGAGAAGGCCACACCGGAAAGACCCGGCGTCCAGAACCGCACCAGCGATTTGTGGTGCAGGCCATTGGCAGCCAAAGAGGCGCTGAAATCCGGCGACTTCCTCTCGCCGTCGATGGACCAGAGCGTCTTAGACCAGTCCACATTCGCCGCATCCGGGTGCGCGGCATAGTGCGGCGCAACCACCTCACTCACGAAAGCCCCGAACGGCATACCTGGGGGCAGTGGAAAGGCGATCGCTGAACAGAAGGAGAGATGCTCCTCCCAATGCACGAAGATCAGGATGTTGCCGTGAAAATTCGTTTCGAGATCGCGGATCTCGACCTTGGACTCATAACCGGGCGCAAGCGCGACAACGGACATATTTTCCTCCTTAGGGATACGCATGGCACGCGTGGTGCCATGCGTCTTTTTTTGTTATTTCAGCTGGCTTGACGAAGCTTTTCCGCGTGCCACTCGTTCCACAGCTTCTCATCCGGCGAGCCGACATAGTCCATGTTATCGGCGCCGACATTCATATTGTACCAGCGCAGCACATCCGGCACGGTGGCGCCTCCGCAATTGCCCTGGAAGATCTGGTGCACCGGCAGCCAAGCCTGGCTGAACTTCTCCGGTTCATCGCAGAAGATGTCTTTGCAGCCATCGGAGCAGAAATGATAGGTGTCACCTTTGTACTGCGTGGAGCGGAAGCAGATTTCGGTCGGATTTCCGGGCTCAGTATAGGCCATCGGGATCTGGCAGGTCTGGCAGAGCTGCGGCAGCGCATTGTTGTAAAAACGCTTACCCTCTTTCTCCATCTTCGCCCACATCTCCCAGCGCGGACGATAATACTTGTCGAACGTGTTGGGATATTTCTCAGAGAGCCAGTCCAGATGCTCGGCATCCGGCATCCAGGTATGGAAGGCCGCGGCGTGGGTGTACTGGTAGAACACCGCCCAGTTCTGGTGCGAGATATGCTCGGCTTCCGCCGTGGCGATATCGGCGTATTTCGGCATCTTCAGCCCGTAACGGCCAAGATCCTGGAACAGCGCGCCACCGGCTTCCACGAAGTAGATATCCCAGGCTTCCTTCCAGGACATCACTTTTTTCGGCAGCATGTAGTCCATCATCATGGCGACAAGGCCAAGCAGGCGGTGGCCACGCCAGAACCACTTATCCACCCATTTCTGCACGATCGGCAGATTGTCCGGGTGCTGTTCCAGCAGGAACTTGATCACCTCGATGCCCAGCGTCATGTGGCGACTCTCATCCGACTGCGCGGAAAAGCCGAAGGTCACGGTCGACATGTCGCCGTTATAGGCGGCGCCCGACATGAACGGCACGAAGAGCAGGTTGGTGAGCAGGTACTCGAAGGCGAAGCCGATCGCGATCATGAACTCGAACGGCCCGGCCGAGCGCGCATCGTCGAAAAAGCTCTTCGGCACGGAGAGATACCACACGCGGTCATGCATGTGTGGAAACTCGCCTATGCCATCGAAGTACTTGTTGTAATGGCTGATCGTGTGCACCTGCGTCTGCAGATGGCGCAGTTCGTCGATCGACTGCATCTGCGCTGCAACGCGAGTGCCGGCACCACGAAGATGCCGCCCAGCGAAGGCGAAGCCGCGATGTGCCTGATATTCCTCCGGCGAGATGCCGGTGAGGAACAGCTTGAGCACATTGGCATAACGCCCGTCGGAAATCCCGGTCTGGCCGTTATTCTGGGCGAAGGCGTCGATCACGGCGTAGAGCTTACGCTCCTTTTCCGCCTGGAATTTCCAGTACGAATCCATGGTTAGGCGGAACGGGTCTTCCCAAGCCGACCAATCCTTGATCTTGATGCCCTCGAAAGAATCGTAGGGGAACACCTTGTCCATCGGCTGGTAGCTGGTTTCCCAGTCCAGCCCGCGCGTCAGGTATTCATAACGCTGCCGCAATCCAAGCTTCTTGGTACCGCTCATCTTTTCTGTTTCCTCTACGTTTTTAATTAGTGGCGCCAGCTCAGCGTGAAGTGATCGTCATCCTCGTCCAGGTTCCCGGCCATGGAAACCAGCACGAGCTGGATCTCCTGCGGGTCCCACGAGCGGCCGATCCGCTCCTCGACGGAAGCACGCTTCACCGTGATCGTCCCGTCGCAATCGAGCTTGACAGCACCTGGCATGTTCATAACGCGCACACCGGGATTATCAGCCATGATGGCTTCGATGATGGGGCGGGCCTCGTCGGTATGAACGAGGGTGATGGAGGCGATTTGGGCCATGTTCGTTTCCTTTCCTTAAACCGCGAGGCCGAGGCTGGCAGCCTTCTTCAGTGCCGCTTCACCGGCGGCGATAGCGGCGGTACCGCCATCATTCAGCAGCGCGACAGAGAGGGGCTTCGCCGCCTCTGTGGCGCGGCCAATCCAGTGCTTCGCCCAGCCGGAAACCAGCGCCTTGTTCTCCTCCGATTCCGCCGCGACAATCTTGATCACCGCATCGCTCCAGCGGCTCTCCTCGGCGCGCCAATCGTTCATGAACTCGGTGAGCAGCGCCACGGTCAGCCCGGCATCGTCCCAAGCGGATTCGACATTCTTGTAGATCAACGAGAGAAGAACGCCATTCACGCCCAGCGTCTGCGCCACGAAGAGGTGGAACCAGTCGCGTTCGACGAACGTATCCTCGATCAACCGGCGGGTGTCCTGCCAGGCTGCATCGTTCAGCCAAGTCTGCTTGGCTTCATCCAGCGTCGATCCGGTCTGGTTGTCCAGCAGCAGCCCAATGCGGCTGACATATTGCGCCATGCCGAGATGATCACCCGCCGAGAAGATGCACGGCGCCGTAACGGCGGTGCCATAGCCGCGCTGGCAGATCTCGGTCATGTTCATGTTGCTGCCCCAGTGCAGGTGGCGCAGCGGCAACAGCCCGCGGCGGATGGCCCCACGGGCGGATTCGGAAGCCTTAGTGAGCAGGCCACGCTCTTCCACGAAGGCAAAGTTCCGCTCCGCCGCCTGATTCATATTCGCGCGGGCGATATTGTAGGCGGCGTAATAATACTGGCGCGGGTCGAGCGGCTTGTACCAGTCCTGCATCACCACGGTGGTCTTGCGCGTGTCGTAGGTCCAATATTCCGGCTCCCAAAGCGGCTTGTAATGGAAATTCGTGGTTGCCTGGATGTCGAACGTCGCCTCCTGGTAGCGCGAGGCGGGCTTGTCCTCGCCCAAACGCCGGGCGATATGCCCAAATGTATGGCGCTTTGGCGCAAGGTCGATCGTCTTGATCTGTACAGTCATGCGTATCCTCTCCGTGGAGCGCGTTCAGCACCCCGGCTTGTTGTAATTATTGCAGGCGGAAACCAGGCTTTTTCAGTTTTTATCAGGCTGGCGGAGCAGGCCGGGCTGCCCCGCGCGCCAGGCCAGACGGTCCAGTTCGGTGGCAACGCCCTCCGCCGGCGGCAGGATCTCGGCATGCCGCTCCTGGCAGAATTCCTTGAAGGCCTGGAAAGGCAGAATCAATTCCACCTTCAGATCATCAGATCCGATTCCAAACTCGAATTCCACAAACCGACCCGAACGCGTCCCTAACACGCGGACAAAGGCGTACGCGCTTTCCACAGCACCTTGCGGCGGCTCGGCCACCGGGGGGTTCCGGCTTGCCATATGCAGCTTCCTCCTAGACCATGGTGCGCCATTCTTTTCTTCGCGCATCTCACTGGAAGAAATTTCTAGGGAAGTTTTTTTCGGTGGTCAATAATAATTTCGAGATTTCAAGAAACCCCGGCCAACCCCCTATCCCGCCAACACTTTTGCCATGATCGCCAGCGTCCGCTCGATATGCTCGCCCGCCACTTTGCAGGCTAGATCCGCATCGCGCGCCAGAGCGGCCTCGAAAATGGCCTTGTGCTCACCATGCACATCGCGCGAGACCACCCGATTGACGAGCGAGATGCGGCGGTAGCGCTCCGATTGCTGGAACAGGATGCCATACAGGTGGTTGAGCCAGCGCGAGGGACAGGCGCTGATCAGCGCCTGGTGGAACTCGCGGTTGCGCTCCTCGAACTCATCCTGCTGATATTCCGGGCCTTGAGCCAGCTTCGCCTCGATCTTGGAGAGGCGGTGATACGCGGCGACCACCCGGCCTTCCCAGGCGTCGTCCCCCGCCAAGATCGATTCGCGCAGAGCCTCCTTCTCCACGAAGATGCGCGTGCGGGTCAGGTCTGCCAGATCCTCCAGCGAGACCGGGGCAACACGGAAACCCTTCTGCTCCTCCGAGGTCACCAGCGCCTCACCCACCAGCCTTGTCAACGCCTCGCGCAGCGTGCTTGCGCCAAAGCCGTAGCGCTTACGCAGCATCTCGAAGCGCAGCTTGGTCTCGGGCGCCAGGGAGCCGGTGAGGATCTCATGGCGGATCGTATCATGCGCCGCTTCCACCAGGCTGCGGGCCGAGGCCACCCTCGGGCCATGGGCCAGTGCCGATGCCATATTGGTATCCATGCTTGCTGTAACTCCAGACCTCTGCCGGTCGGCTGTTCGTGTAACCAGTCCAATAAAAATACGGTTTTCGTAAAGTAAAATGCAAGTTCATTAAAAAATCCACAGCCTTCGCATCTGCAGCAATTTTTGTTTTTCGCGAGTTTCTCGAAAATCTCGAAATTATTATTGACACTTCCCTCCCGATCTCCGATAACCGCCCTCAACATTAAGACAGCGGCGCAAGCGAGCGCCGCCGGAAAACAAGTGACAGGATGAAATGTTCAGAAACCAGCCTTTCTGCACGGAACCTTGCCATACCGGCGGCGGCGCCTGATGCCAGCTCCGTACAAGATCACCGTTGAAAACGCCGGCGAGGCGACCTGCTACGAGAATGAGCGCGTCTTGGTGGCGCTCGAGCGTGCGCAGGGCTTCGGCCGGCTGAAGAACCTGCCGCGCAAGCTCCCCGTGGGCTGCCGGCGCGGTGGCTGCGGCGTTTGCCGCGCGCGTGTGCTCTCCGGGAATTACAGGACCGACCCGATGAGCCGGGCGCATGTGTCCGAGGCGGATGAGGCTGTGGGGCTGGTTCTGTCCTGCGCCATTTACGCCCTCGGCGATCTTTCATTGCGGCTTGAGGCGCCCCAGCCGCACAAACAAACGCCTAATATAACCTAGGAGAAAACAAGAAATGGCTCTCACCGGAGTTTTACGCCCAGGCTTCGTGCAGGTCCGCGTGCTCGACATGCAGGCGGCGATCGACCACTACACCAAGCGCATCGGCCTGCACGAGGTAATGACCGGCGAGGATGGCCGCGTTTACCTCAAGAGCGGCGATGAATTCGACCATCACTCCGTCATTCTGCGCAAGGCTGACCACGCCGGATCCGACCTGATGTCCTTCAAGGTCGCCTCCGAGGCCGATCTCGACAGCTTCGAGAAGCGCATTGTGGCCTATGGCTACCCGGTCGACCACGTTCCCGCCGGAGAGCAGCCCGGTATTGGCCGGCGTATCGGCTTCACCACCGCCTCCGGTCACCGCTTTGAGCTTTACGCGCATGCCGAGTTCTCCGAGCCGAAGCCGCTCATCCACAACCCGGATGTGTGGAGCGTGGAGCCGCATGGCATGGGCGCGCGGCGCTTCGACCACGCCCTCTTCTACGGCCCGAATGTGGACGAGAACCTCGACTTCTTCGAGAAGGTCCTCGACTTCCGTTGCGCCGAGCGCCTGGACACGCCGGACGGCCTGCTCGCCATCTGGCTCTCCTGCGGCATGAAAGCGCATGACGTCGCCTTCGTGAAGCATCCCGAGCCGAGCAAGACGCACCACGTCTCCTTCGAGCTGGAAAGCTGGGCGGATGTCGGCCATGCGGCGGATATCATCACCTGCTATGACATCTCCCGCGATGTCGGCCCAACTCGCCACGGCATCACCCGTGGCCAGACGATCTATTTCTTCGACCCCTCCGGCAACCGCAACGAGGTGTTCGCCGGCGGTTACACCTACTACCCCGACAGCCCGACCCGCACCTGGGACCACACCGAGATCGGCAAGGCTATCTTCTATTACGAGCGGCAGCTGAACGAAGCGTTCCTGTCCGTCGTTACCTAACCTACAGCAAAGGCAGACCATGAGTATTTCCCGGACCATCACCAGCATCACCACCGAAGCCGCGCTCACCGCGGTGCAGGCGGCGCAACATGCAGCCAAGGCGCGCGGTGTTGCCGTCGTGGCGGCGGTGGTGGACCCCGGGGGACACCTCGTGGCCTGCCTGCGCGCCGACGGCGCCTTCGTCGCCTCCATCGACATCGCGCGCGACAAAGCCTGGACCGCCGCCATCTTCGGCGCCAGCACGGACGGCCTCGCCACAGCCCTGAACCACAGCCAAGTATTGCTGGACGGCATCGCCTCCCGCGAGCATGTGGTTCTGTTCGGCGGCGGGATGCCCATCATTCAAAACGGCACGGTCATTGGCGGCATCGGCGTTTCCGGTGGCTCCGAGGACGATGACCGCGTTGCCGCCGCCGCCGGGCTCAAAGCCATCGGCCTCGCGGCCTGATCCCCTCCCCTCACCAGCTCACGAGGACGATACCATGAACGCTCTTTCGCAACCGCGCCGCCCGCTGGCCGAGTCCAGCGCCCGCCGCGACGCCGCGCATTTCATCAATGGCGAATTCACCCAGGGCACGACGGGCAAGTTCTACGACAATTTCTGCCCCGTTGACGGCTCGCGCATCGGCTCCGTGCCCGAAGGCGGCAAGGCCGAGATCGACGCCGCGGTGAAGGCCGCGCGCGCGGCCATGGAAGGCCCGTGGGGCCAGATGACCCTGAACGAGCGCGCGGCGCTGCTCAACAAGGTTGCCGCCGAGATCAACCGCCGCTTCGACGAATTCCTGGAAGCCGAGTGCCTGGATACCGGCAAGCCGATGTCCCTGGCCTCGCATATCGACATTCCGCGCGGTGCCGCCAACTTCACCATGTTCATCGACGTGGCGAAGACCGTCTCCTCCGAGTGCTTCCCGATGGACACGCCCGACGGCAAAGGCGCGCTGAACTACGGCCTGCGCCGCCCGCGCGGCGTCATCGCCGTCATCTCGCCCTGGAACCTGCCGCTGCTGCTGATGACCTGGAAGGTCGGCCCGGCGCTGGCACTTGGCAACACCGTCGTCGTCAAGCCCTCCGAGGCCACCCCCCTCACCGCCACGCTGCTCGGCGAGGTGATGAACACCTGCGGCGTGCCCAAGGGCGTGTATAACGTGGTGCATGGCTTCGGCGGCAATTCGGCTGGCGAGTTCCTCACCCAGCACCCCGGCGTGAACGGCATCACCTTCACCGGCTCCACCCGCTCGGGCGAGATGCTGATGCGCGAAGCCGCGCGCGGCGTGCGTCCGGTCTCGCTGGAACTGGGCGGCAAGAACCCTGGTATCGTCTTCGCTGATGCCGACATGGACAAGGCCATCGAGGGCACCATGCGCTCCGCCTTCGCCAATTGCGGCCAGGTCTGCCTGGGCACCGAGCGCGTTTATGTCCAGCGTCCGATCTTCGATGAGTTCGTCGCCCGCCTGAAGGCCGGCGCCGAGGGGCTGAAGCTCGGCCGCCCGGAAGACCCCACCACCGGCATCGGGCCGCTGGTGAGCGATACCCACCGCAAGAAGGTGCTTTCCTACTACGCCAAGGCGGTTGAGCAGGGTGCCACGGTTGTCACCGGTGGCGGCATCCCCGACATGCCGGGCGACCTCGCCGGCGGTGCCTGGATCCAGCCGACCATCTGGACCGGCGCGGCTGACGATGCTGCCATCGTGACCGAGGAAATCTTTGGGCCATGCTGCCATATCCGCCCCTTCGACACCGAGGAGGAGGTCATCAAGCTCGCCAACGGCACGCCTTATGGCTTGGCCGCGGCGGTGTGGACGGAGAACCTCTCCCGCGCCCATCGCGTCGCCTCCAAGCTGGAAGTCGGCATCTGCTGGGTGAACTCCTGGTTCCTGCGCGATCTGCGCACGGCCTTCGGCGGCGCCAAAGCCTCCGGCATCGGGCGCGAGGGCGGTGTCCACTCGCTCGAATTCTATACCGAAATGACCAATGTCTGCGTCAAACTGTAAGGCGGTTTCATGAGTTCTCAAGAGTCGATCCGGCAGGCTGCTGACCTGCTGTTTGAAGCGGCACGGAGCGGCAAGCCCGCCGCCCCGATCCGCACGCTGCTGGCGGAAGGCGATGTCGAAGCCGCGTATGCGGTGCAGGCTATCAACACGCAGCGTGCGGTGGATGCCGGGCGGCGTCTGGTCGGGCGCAAGATTGGCCTGACCTCGCTCGCGGTGCAGAAGCAGCTCGGCGTCGGCCAGCCCGATTATGGCATGCTGTTCGCCGACATGGCGCGCGGCGATGCCGAGGAAGTGGCACTCTCCGACGTGCTGCAGCCGAAGGTCGAAGCCGAAATCGCCTTCGTGCTGGGGCGCGACCTTACCGAGCCGCAGCTCACCGCGGCGGACCTGTTCCGTGCTATCGAGTACGCTGTCCCCGCCATCGAGATCGTCGGTTCGCGCGTCGCCAATTGGGACATCCGCATTACCGACACCATCGCCGACAATGCCTCCTCCGGCCTGTACGTGCTCGGCTCCCGCCCGGTCACGCTGAAGGATTTCGATCCGCGCCTGTGCGGCATGGTGATGGAAAAATCCGGTGAACCCGTCTCGGTCGGCGCCGGTGCGGCCTGCCTCGGCTCGCCGCTCAACGCCGCGCTGTGGCTGGCCAAGGTGATGGCCAAGCTCGGCCGTCCGCTGTTGGCGGGCGACACCATCCTCTCCGGTGCGCTCGGCCCCATGGTGGGCGTGCAACCGGGCGACGTGTTCGATGTGCGCATCGAAGGTCTCGGCGCCGTGCGCGCCGCTTTCGCGAAGGAGTAACAGAATGGCCAAAGTTAAAGCCGCCATCATCGGTTCCGGCAATATCGGCACCGACCTGATGATCAAGATCATGCGCACCTCCAAGAACCTGGAGATGGGCGCCATGGTCGGTATCGATCCGAATTCCGACGGTCTCGCCCGCGCCGCGCGCCTGGGCGTGCCGGTGACGCATGAGGGCATCGAGGGCCTGCGCAAGCTGCCCAACTACAAAGATATCAAGGTGGTGTTCGACGCCACCTCGGCCGGCGCGCACATCAAGAACAACGCGATCCTGCAAGCCGACGGCAAGAAGGTTATCGACCTGACCCCCGCCGCCGTTGGTCCGTTCACCATCCCGGCCATCAATGGCGACGCCAATATCGACGCCCCGAACGTGAATATGGTCACCTGCGGCGGCCAGGCCACCATCCCGATGGTCTATGCCGTGAAGCGTGCCGTTGACCGCGTGGTTTATGGCGAGATCGTCGCCTCGATCTCCTCGAAGTCGGCAGGTCCCGGCACCCGCGCGAATATCGACGAGTTCACCGAGACCACCTCGCACGCCATCGAGAAGCTCGGCGGCGCGGAGCGCGGTAAGGCCATCATCATCCTCAACCCGGCCGAACCGCCGCTGATCATGCGCGACACCGTGTTCGTGCTCAGCCAGGGCGGCTCGCGCGAGGCGATCGAGGCCTCGGTGGCCGAGATGGAGAAGGCCGTGCAATCCTACGTGCCTGGTTATCGCCTGAAGCAGAAGGTGCAGTTCGAGAATATCGGCGATAACGCGCCCGTGCGCATCCCCGGTATCGGCTTCACCTCCGGCCTCAAGACCACCATCCTGCTCGAGGTCGAAGGCGCGGCGCACTACCTGCCCGCCTATGCCGGCAATCTCGACATCATGACATCCGCCGCGCTCGTCACCGCCGATCATTGGGCGGCGCGCGAACTTATCAAGGAGGCTGCGTAAATGGCCCGCCCCAACCCGAACAAGATCTATGTGCAGGACGTCACGCTGCGTGACGGCATGCACTCCATCCGCCACCAGTATTCGCTGGACACCGTCACCGCCATCGCCCGCGCGCTGGACGCGGCGAAGGTCGATGCCATCGAGATCAGCCATGGCGACGGCATCACCGGCTCCACCTTCAACTACGGCTTCGGCGCGCATGACGATGCCGAGTGGATCGCCGCTGTCGCCAGCGTGTGCAAGCACGCGGTGCCCACCATCCTGCTGCTGCCCGGCATCGCCACCGTGCACGACCTGAAAATCGCCAAGGATGCAGGCGCGCGCTCGGTGCGTATCGCCACGCATTGCACCGAGGCCGATGTCTCCCGCCAGCACATCGAAGCCGCGCGCAAGCTCGGCATGGACACGGTGGGCTTCCTGATGATGGCGCACATGGCGCCCGTCGAGAAACTCGTTGAGCAGGCCAGGCTGATGGAGAGCTACGGCGCGGAATGCGTGTACGTGACCGACAGCGCCGGCGCGCTGCTGCCCGAGCAATATGCCGAGCGCGTCACCGCCGTGCGCGCGGCGCTGAAGCCGGAGACCGAGATTGGCGTGCATACCCACCATAACCTGACGCTGGGCGTGGCTAACGCCGTGGCGGGCCTCAAGGCCGGCGCCGTGCGCGTCGATGCCTCGCTCGCCGGCATGGGTGCCGGTGCGGGCAACGCGCCGCTGGAGGCGCTGATCGCGGTGCTGGACCGTTACGGCATCGAGAGCGGCTGCGACCTCTACACGCTGATGGATGCCGCCGACGACCTCGTGCGCCCGCTGCAGGACCGCCCTGTGCGCGTGGACCGCGAGAGCCTCTCGCTCGGCTACGCCGGGGTGTACTCCTCCTTCCTGCGTCATGCCGAGAACGCCTCCAAGACCTATGGCGTCGATACCCGTGAAATCCTCACCGAACTCGGCAAGCGCCGCATGGTCGGCGGGCAGGAGGACATGATCATCGACGTCGCCCTCGACATCCTCAAGCAGCGTGGTGAAATGGCATGAGCGCCAATCTTTCCGTTCTGGCCGCAACGCTCGACGAAGCCGCCCGCACCGCCACCGAGGCGACGCAGCTGATCGAGACACATCCCGACCTGACCATCGAGGACGCCTACGCGATCCAGCTGCTCAACGTGCAGCGGCGCTGGGCGCGCGGTGAGCGCCGGGTGGGCTACAAGATGGGCCTGACCTCGCGCGCCAAGATGCAGCAGGTCGGCGTGTCCGAGGTCATCTGGGGCCGCCTGACCGACGCCATGCGCCTGGAGGAGGGCGGCACGCTCTCGCTCGGCCGCTATGTGCATGCGCGCGTCGAGCCCGAGATCGCCTACATCATCGGCAAGCCCCTCTCCGGCGAAGTGTCCGCCGCCGAGGCGCTGGCCGCGGTGGAAGCCGTCGCCCCGGCGATGGAGATCATCGACAGCCGCTACAAGAACTTCAAGTTCTCGCTGCCGGACGTGATCGCCGACAACTCCTCCTCCTCCGGCTTCTATGTCGGCGCGTGGTCGAAACCGGATACCGATGTCTCCAATCTCGGCATCGTCATGGAAGTAAATGGCCGCGCCGTGCAGGTTGGCAGCAGCGCCGCCATTCTCGGCAATCCGGTGCGCTCGCTGGTCTCCGCCGCCCGTCTGGTCGGCCGCGCGGGCGAGAGCCTGATGCCGGGCGATATCGTGCTCGCCGGGGGCGCCACCGCCGCGCATTCGCTCAGCGTTGGCGAGCATATCCGCACCGTGTTCCAAACGCTCGGTGCGGTGTCCTTCACGGTGGGAGCGTAACCATGCCGATCGTCGAAATCACCCTGATTGAGGGCCGCAGCTTCGAGCTGAAGGAAAAGCTGGTGAAGGAGGTCACGCAAGCCGTCGTCTCCTCCATCGGTGCCCCCAAGGAGGCCGTCCGCGTCATCCTCCGCGAAGTCCCGCCATGGCACTTCGCCGCAGGGGGCGAGGTTAAAGGCCGCCCGCCAGAAGCGACGGAATGAACCCCGAAATCGGCAAATCGATCGCCGCCGGCGAAATCCTCACCAACTACCACGACGTTGGTGAGGGTTTCCCGGCGGTTTTGATTCACGGCTCCGGCCCCGGCGTCTCCGCCTGGGCAAATTGGCGCCTGAATATCAGCCCGCTCGCCCAAAGCCGCCGCGTTATCGCGCCGGACATGGTGGGCTTCGGCTTCACCGAGCGCCCTGCGGGCGCCGTGTACGGCAAAACGCTCTGGCTCAAGCATCTTTCTGATTTTCTGGATGCGCTGAAGCTGGAACAAATCGACCTTGTCGGCAATTCCTTCGGCGGCGGGCTGGCTTTGGCCTTTGCGCTCAAATACCCGCAACGCGTGCGCCGCCTGGTGCTCATGGGCAGCGTCGGTGTCAGCTTTCCCATCACGCCGGGGCTGGATGCCGTCTGGGGCTACCAGCCCTCCTTCGAGACGATGCGGACATTGCTGGATATCTTCGCCTATGACCGCAACCTAGTGAACGACGAGCTGGCCGAGCTGCGCTACCGCGCTTCAATCCGCCCGGGGTTTCAGGAGAGCTTCTCCGCCATGTTCCCTGCCCCGCGCCAGGCAGGCGTGGACGCCCTCGCCTCATCGGAAGCGGACATCGCGCAACTATCGCATGAGACGCTGATCATCCATGGCCGCGAGGACAAGGTCATCCCGCCCGAAGCCAGCCAGCGCCTGTTTGCGCTCATCCCCCGCGCCGAGCTGCACATGTTCGGCCGCTGCGGGCATTGGACGCAGATCGAACACACAGACCGCTTCAACAACCTTGTGGATTCATTCCTGACGGCTTGAAGATCTTCATCACCTCCCGCCCAATCTGGGCGGGGGTGTACTTGCCCGGCCTGTACCAGTTGCACAGGCTGTTCAGCTGGGTGAGGAGGCAGATGCGGTAGATCTTCCGGTCTATCCCATCATCCAGTGGCACATCCCGCACCAGCCGGTCGAACAACGCCTCGAAATTATCGCGCGTCTCGATAAGCTGCGCCTGCAACTCCGGCGGCAGTTGGTGAAAATCGTTCATCAGCGGCATGGTTATAGAGGCCGGATCGAGTTGCAACTCCGCCAGCGTCACGCTCGCCCGCTCCAGCCGCTCCCATGGCGAGGCCAAATCCGCAATCGCTGCCTCGATCTTATCCGCCGCGTTCTGCAGCGCGATATTGTGGATCTTCACGAACAACGATTCCTTGGACTTGATGTGGTGGTACAGCGACCCACCCAGCAGCCCAACGCGCTCGCCAATGTCGCGGATCGAGGCGCCATGATATCCTCGCTCAGCGAACAAAGCGGCTGCGGCGTTCAGAATATCCAGCGTGCGCCCGCTCACCTCGTCCGTGGCTACCACCTGCCTGTGCGCGTTCCCCCGGCGCCCCGTTTTGTCAGGTTCTCTTGTCATCGTCATTCCATTCTTAATTCACCGCGCAGCCACGCGCCAGAAGCCCCTAGCTTGACTGTAACGACCGTTTGATACATACGCAGACTGGACCGCGGCCGAAAGATGCGCGGCGCTGAAAAACCAGTTCAAGAATGAGGTTCCGCCGTGGATTACACCCCGCCGCTCGACGATCTTCGTTTCCTCCTCACCCAGGCGATCGACACCAGCGAACTCTCCACCCTCTTCGCCGAACAGGGCTTCGATAACGATCTTGCCCTAACCCTGCTCGAAGAAGCCGGGAAGTTCTGCGCCGAAGTCATCGCCCCCCTCAACCTCCCCGGCGACGCCACCGGCTGCCGCCTGGAAGACGGCAAGGTCATCACCGTCCCGGGCTTCGCCCAGGCTTACGCCACCTATGCCGAGGGCGGCTGGTGCGGTCTTTCCGCTGAGCCGGAATATGGCGGCCAGGGCCTGCCCCGCACGCTGCAATTCCTGGTCGATGAAATGCTCTCGGGCGCCAATCTCTCCTTCGGCCTGTTCCCCGGCCTCACGCGCGGCGCGGTGGAAGCCATCGTCGCCCACGCCTCGGATGAGCTGAAGAACACCTACCTGCCGAAGATGATCTCCGGCGAATGGACCGGCGCCATGGCGCTCACCGAGTCCAACGCGGGCACCGATCTCGGCCTGCTACGCTCCAAGGCCGTGCCGAATGGCGATGGCAGCTACGCCATTACCGGCACCAAGATCTTCATCTCCTCCGGCGACCATGATTTCGGCGGCAACGTCATCCATCTGGTCCTGGCCCGCCTGCCGGACGCGCCCGAGGGCGTGAAGGGTATCTCCCTGTTCCTCGCCCCCAAGTTCCTCGTGAACGCGGATGGCAGCCTGGGTGCCCGCAACAGCTTCTCGGTGGGCTCGCTGGAGCACAAGATGGGCATCCACGCCCAGCCGACCTGCGTGATGAACTACGACAACGCCACCGGCTGGCTCGTCGGCGAGCCGGGCCGCGGCCTGAACGCCATGTTCACCATGATGAACGCCGAGCGCCTGTTCGTCGGCCTGCAAGGCCTGGGCATCGCCCACGCCGCCTATGGCAAGGCCGTGGCCTACGCCAAGGACCGCCTGCAAGGCCGCGCCCCCGGCGATTCCCGCGCGCCCGCGCCGATCATCGGCCACCCGGATGTGCGCCGCATGCTGCTCACCATCCGCGCCTTCACCGAGGCCGGGCGTGCCCTGGCGGTGTGGACCGCCATCCGCATGGATGTCGCCCACCATCACACAGATGCCGCCGAGCGCGCCAAGGCCGATGCCCTGGTCTCCCTGCTCACCCCGGTCATCAAGGCCGCCTTCACCGATTTCGGCTTCGAATCCACGGTGATGGCGCAACAGGTCTTCGGCGGGCATGGCTATGTGCATGAATGGGGCATGGAGCAGTTCGTGCGCGATGCCCGCATCGCGCAGATCTACGAAGGCACCAACGGCGTGCAGGCGCACGACCTCGTGGGCCGCAAGCTGGGTCTGTCCAATGGCAAGCTGGCGCATGAGTTCTTCGACCTCATGGCCGCCGAGCTGGCCGAGGCCCGCGCCGTGGGCGGCATCGACGACATCACCGCCCCGGTGGAAGCCGCCCTCGCCCGCCTGCGCGACGTGACCACCCGCGTGCAGGCCCGCAATGTGGACATCGCCGAAACCGGCGCCGCCGCCTGCGACTATCTGCGCATGTTCGCCCTGGTCAGCTTCGGCTGGATGTGGGCGCGCATGGCCGCCACCGCCACAAAAGGCGGTGACACCAAGCTGCACGAGGCCAAGCTTGCCGTGGCGCGCGTCTTCACCGGCCGCCTGCTGCCGCAGACGGCAGCGCTGGAAGCCGCCATCGACAACGGCGCGGCCCCGCTGCTGCAACTCGCCGCCGATCTGTTCTAAGCTAAGCCGGATGGCCGTCTTGACCAGCGTCAAGGCGGCCATTCCAAAAACACCGAAAAGCAACAAACCGATATGGGATGAGGACCTGAGAATGAGCGAGCTGCTGCACTCGATTTTCGAAACCGATCTGGACAAGAACCCGGCGAATTATGTGCCGCTCTCACCGCTCAGCTTCCTGCGCCGGGCGGAGCGTGTCTTCCCCACCAAGACCGCCGTCACCCATCACGACCGCAGCTATAACTACGCCGAGTTTGCCGCGCGCGTGCGCAAATTCGCCACCGCCATCAAATCCGCGGGCGTAAAGCCCGGCGAGTGCGTGGCCGTGCTGGCCCCCAACGGCCCGGTGGCGCTGGAAGCGCATTACGCCGCTCCCCTGGCCGGCACTGTGCTGTGCATGATCAACACACTACTCGACGCCGCAGCCATCGCCTTCATCCTTGAGCATTCCGAGGCCAAACTCTTCCTGGTGGACCGCGAATGGGCCCCAAAAGCGCGCGCCGCGCTGGAGCAGATCGGCCACACCATCCCGGTGGTGGAGATTGCCGACGAAGCCGCCCCCGCCGGACTGACGCTGGACGCTCCCGAATACGAAGACTGGATCGCCCCGCACGCCCCCGCCGACTGGGCGCTGCCTGACGATGAATGGCGTGCCATCGCCGTCAACTACACCTCCGGCACCACGGGCAACCCCAAGGGCGTGGTGTATTCGCATCGCGGCGCGTATCTCGGCGCGGTGGGCATCGCGCTCACCATGGGGCTGACGCGCAACAGCAAATATCTGTGGACATTGCCGATGTTCCACTGCTCCGGCTGGACCCTCACCTGGGCCGTCACCGCCGTGGGCGGCACGCATGTCTGCCTGCGCAAGGTAGAAGCCGCCGCGATCTTCAACCACATCGCGCGCCACGATGTAACGCATATGTGCGGCGCGCCAATCGTGCTGGGCATGCTCATCAACGCCCCCGCCGAGCAGCGCAAGCCCCTGCCCCACCGTGTGCTGGTGGCCACCGCCGGAGCCGCCCCGCCGAGCGCCATCATCGAGGGCACGGAGCGCCTGGGCTTCCGCGTGCATCACGTCTACGGCCTCACCGAGGTCTACTGCCCCTCCGCCAATTGCGAGATCCAGCCGAGCTGGCCGGCGCTGGATGTCACCCAGCGCGCCAAGCTGATGTCCCGCCAGGGCGTGCCGGGCGCGACGCAAGAGGATCTCACCATCCTCGACCCCACCGGCCAGCCTGTGCCGATGGACGGGCAGACGCTGGGCGAACTCGCCTTCCGCGGCAACGTGGTGATGAAAGGCTATCTGAAGAACCCCAAGGCCACGGCTGAGTCATTCAAGAATGGCTGGTTCCTCACCGGCGATCTCGGCGTGCTGCACCCGGATGGCTATGTCGAGATCAAGGACCGCTCGAAGGACATCATCATCTCCGGCGGCGAGAACATCTCCTCGCTCGAGGTGGAGGATGTGCTCTACCGCCACCCGGCGGTGCGCGAGGCAGCGGTGGTCGCCGCCCCAGACGAGAAATGGGGCGAAGTGCCACTGGCCGTGATCACGCTGAAGGACGGCATGGAAGCCACCGAGGCGGACCTGACAGCCTTCTGCCGCGAGCGTCTGGCGGGATTCAAGATCCCCAAGAAGTACATCTTCGGCGATCTGCCCAAGACCTCCACGGGCAAGATCCAGAAGCACCTGCTGCGCAAGCTCGCACAGCCGAACTAACGGAAGTTTTTTAGGGGCAGCCTTTTTAAAGGCTGCCCCTAAAACTTTCAGAACTACTCTATGCCTTTATGCGCTCCATCTTCGCGTCATGCAGGGGCGCCAGATGCACGTTGGCATGCACGCGCTCGCCCGCGACTTCCAGTTCGTAGGTGCCCGAAAGCACGAAGTCCTCGTCCACCCCCGCCGGGTTGCGCACATAGCCAAGTCCGATCGGCAGACCCAGCGTATGACCGAACCCTCCAGAGGCCAACCAGCCCACGCGCTCGCCATTGCGGTAGATGGTCTCGCGGCCAAGCAGGATCACCGATGGATCGTCCACGGTAAACGTGGCGAGCAGCTTCTTCACGCCGTTCCGCTTCTGCGCCTCCAACGCCTCGCGGCCCAGGAAGGGCATCGTCTTCCTGAACTTCACCGCCCAGCCAAGTCCGGCCTCAAGCGGCGTATAATCCGGCCCGATATCCCCGCCCCAGGCGCGATAACCCTTCTCCAGCCGCAGCGTCTCGATGGCCCGGTACCCCACATTGGCAATGCCGAACTCCTGCCCGACCGCCATTAGCGCCTCGTACAAAGCCGCGCCAAACTCCACCGGCACATGCAGCTCCCAGCCCAGCTCGCCCACATAGGTCACGCGCAGCGCCAGCACCGGCGCGCCCGCCACGCTGAGCTTGCGGCACTGGCCGAAGGGGAAGCCCGCGTTGGAGACATCGTCGCTGGTCAGCTTCTCCAGCACCATGCGCGCTTTCGGCCCCATCAGGCTGAACACGGCGTTGGCGGAGGTCACATCCACCAGATGCGCGTCCTTTCCCTCGGGGATGTTGCGGCGGATCCAATCGGCGTCATGCGTGGCGAAGCCCGTGCCGGTGACGATGTAGAACTCCGTCTCGCTCAGCCGCGCCACGGTGAGGTCCGCCTCGATGCCACCGCGCTTGTTCAGCATCTGCGTATAGGTCAGGCTGCCCGGCTTCTTCGCCACGTCATTGGCGCAAATCCAGGAGAGCGCCGCCTCGGCATCTCGCCCCACCAGCATGAACTTGGCGAAGGAGGTCTGGTCGATCAGCCCCACCGCCTCGCGGATGGCCTTATGCTCGCGCGCCACGGCAGTGAACCAGCTGGGACGCTTATAGGTGTACTGGTCCTCGGCGACCTCGCCGGCAGCGGCGAACCAGTTCGGGCGCTCCCAGCCCAGCTTCTCGCCGAACACCGCCCCTTGTGCCTTCAGCGTGGCGTAAAGCGGCGAGCGGCGCAGCGGGCGCCCAGTGGTGAATTCCTCGGACGGATAAGCAATGGTATAATGCCGCGCATAGGCCTGCAGCGTACGCTCGCGCACCCATTCCACATCCTGGTGGTTGCGCCCAAAGCGGCGAATATCCACCGGCCACAGATCATAAGGCGGCTCTCCGCCCGCGATCCATTCCGCCAGCACCTTGCCCGCCCCGCCGCCCGAGGCGATGCCGAACGCATTGAACCCCGCGCCGACGAAGAACCCGCGCAGCTCCGGCGCCTCGCCCAGGATGAAATTGCCATCCGGCGTGAAACTCTCCGGCCCGTTGATGAGCTGCTTAACCCCGGCTGTCTGCAATGCGGGCACGCGGCCCATCGCCAGCTCCATGATCGGGGTGAAATGGTCGAAATTCGAGTCGAGAAGCTGGAACTCGAAATTCTTCGGAAAGCCCTTCCGCGCCCAGGGGATCGGGTTCGGCTCATACCCGCCCATCACCAGCCCGCCGACTTCCTCCTTGTAGTAGGTCAGCCGGTCCGGGTCGCGCAAGGTGGGCAGGTCGGAGCTCACGCCCTCGATCCGCTCGGTCACCATATACTGGTGCTCCACCGAAACCAGCGGCACATTCACCCCCGCAAGCTGTCCCAGCTCCCGCGCCCATTGCCCGGCGCAGTTCACCGCCACTTCGCAGGCGATGCGCCCTTTATCGGTAAGCACCGCCACCACGCGCCCCTTCTCAATCTCGAAGCCCGTGACTTCCACGTTCTCGAAAATCTTCGCCCCGGCCATGCGTGCCCCCCTGGCCAGGGACTGCGTGATGTCACTGGGATTGGCCTGCCCGTCGGTGGGGAGATAAGCGGCACCGATCACATCATGCACATCCATCAGCGGCCACAGCTTCCGCGCCTCGGCGGGGGTGAGCAGATGCATTTCCAGCCCGAAGGACCGCGCCGTGGTGGCTTGGCGCTTTACCTCGATCCAGCGTTCCTCGTTACAGGCCAGACGCAGCCCGCCATTCATCTTCCAGCCGGTAGCCAGCCCGGTCTCTGCCTCCAGCGAGCGGTAAACTTTCACCGATTCGCCCAAGAGCTGGGTGATATTGGCGCTGGTGCGCAACTGCCCAACGAGCCCAGCGGCGTGCCATGTGCTGCCCGAGGTCAGCCTGTGCCGCTCCAACAGCACCACCTCCCAGCCCAGCTTGGCCAGATGATAGGCCGTGGAACAGCCGATAATGCCGCCACCGACGATGACCGCGCGCGCCTGTGTAGGAAAGCTCATGCCCTAATCCTTCGCCCTGGAATACCCAAATATCCGCACGCCAACCGGCGCCGTGACAACATAAAGCCACATAAAACCACAAATCAGCAAATCGTCACATTGGCGGCTAGCCCGCCCAGGCTGGTTTCCTTGTACTTGCTCTGCATATCGAATCCCGTCTGGCGCATGGTCTCGATCACCGCATCCAGCGATACGATATGCGTGCCATCGCCTTGCAAGGCGAGCGACGCGGCGGTGATGGCCTTAATCGCGCCAAAGGCGTTGCGCTCGATGCACGGCACCTGCACCAGCCCACCGATAGGGTCGCAGGTCATGCCAAGATGGTGTTCCATGGCGATCTCTGCCGCATTCTCCACCTGCGCATTGCTACCGCCCAACGCCGCGCACAGCCCCGCCGCGGCCATGGCCGAAGCCGAGCCAACCTCCCCCTGGCACCCCACCTCGGCACCCGAGATAGAGGCATTGCGCTTGATAAGCCCGCCAACGGCGGCGGCGGTCAGGAAGAATGTCCGCACCCCCGCCTCGTCGGCGGTATCACAGAAATCCCGGTAGTAGCGCAGCACGGCGGGTATCACCCCGGCGGCGCCATTGGTGGGGGCCGTCACCACGCGCCCGCCAGCGGCATTCTCCTCGTTCACCGCCATGGCGAAGGCACAGACGTAATCTAGATGCGTATGCGGAATGAACTCGTTGCGCTGCGCCCTGCCCTGCAACCCGGCATAAATATGCCGGGCCCGGCGCTTCACATGCAGCCCGCCCGAAAGCTCGCCCTGCTGGGTCAGGCCGCGCTCGATACAGGCAAACATCGCCTCCGCAACCCTACCTATATAGCCAAGAACTTCTTCATTTTGGTGGCGCGCGCCCTCATTCGCCAGCGCCAGTTCCGCAATGCTTAATCCAGCCACCTGCGCCGCGTGCAGCAGCTGCGCGGCGGTGCCGTACGGATACGGCACCGAAATCTCCGCCGCTGGTTCGCTTTCCTCGCCATCACGCACCACAAAGCCGCCACCAATGGAAAACCAAAGCTGGGACAATACCTCCCGCCCAGCGGTATCGAAGGCGGTAAAGCGCATGGCATTGGTATGGCGCTTGAACTGCATCTGCCGGTCGAAGCTCACATCCCGCACCGGATCGAAGCCGATCTCCCGCCCATCCGGCAGACGCAACACATGCGCCGTGCCGATGCCGTGAAACAGCTTATCCGCCTCATCGGGAAGAATTTCATCCGGCCTGCAACCGGCCAGCCCCAGGACCATCGCCTTGTCGGTGGCGTGTCCCTTTCCCGTCCAGGCCAGCGAGCCATAGGCCGTAGCGGTCAGCCTGGCGATCTCCCCCTCCCGCCCGGCCAAGGCGCGCAGAAAGGCGTTGGCGGCGCGCATCGGGCCGACAGTATGCGACGAGGACGGGCCAATGCCGATCCTGAACAGATCCAGCAGGGAGATCGACGAGGCAGAAGCGGTGTGGCGGATTTCAGGCTGCATAGACACTCCTTCACCGCTGTTTTTTGCGCGGCGGGCTTTGCGGCCAGGTTATTGCAAAACCAAAAGCCACGCCACCATCCCGCAGATCATGCCAATTTAAGAGGCATAATGTGGTTTTCACCCTTCACACATAAAAATGTGTCGGTTTTCATTTCTATAATCTTAATATTTACACTCTATACGGGAACATTAAACAAATTTATTGACGAGTTCTTGCTATGGTTGTATTTTCGCCTCAATCCTGCGGAGGCGAGTATGAAAATCCTTTCTTTTGAGACCGCGTCGAATAAAAAAGATCTTTTAACGGCTTTCTTGCGTTCGCGCCTGGCCATCGTCGATGAGACGAATGACGGCGAGGAAGCCCTCGATCTGGTGAAGTTCTACGATTACGACGCCATCCTGCTGCGCCTGTCCGAGGAACGGCTGGGCGACCTCGAAATTATCCGCAAGCTGCGCATGGCCCGCGTCCGTGCGCCGATCGTGGCCGTGGCCCGCACCATGAACGAGGCCGCCCGGCTGCGCGTACTCCAGGCCGGGGCCGACGACCTGATCGTGGACGCCCTGTCCCACGAGGAGATTTTCATGAAGGTGCAGAACCTGATCCGCCGCTCGCGCGGGTTCCAGGAGAACGCGCTGCGCATCGGCTCCGTCGAGATCAACATGAACGCGAAAAAAATCTACGCGAAGGGCCGCCCCGTCACGCTGACGAAGAAGGAATACCAGATCGCCGAGATCCTCGCTTTGCGCAAAGGCGTGGTGCTGAGCAAGGAGGCGATCCTCGATCATCTCTATGGCGGGCTGGACGAACCGAACCCGAAAATCATCGACGTGTTCATCTGCAAGATCCGCAAGAAGCTGCAGGCGCTGGGCGTGGATGATTTCATCGAGACCAATTGGGGCCGCGGTTACATGGTCATCGACCACCGCCAGGACGCCAACACGGCCGAGACTTTACAGCGCAATTATGCCGCCACAGAAGCCCGCGCCATCGCGTAGCACCAGAGTTAACGTTTAGTCGTTTTTGCTATGCGTAAATAGCATAACAAAACAACGTCCATTTGCCGTAGTCCGCACTCCGCTTTGTCCCCTACGGGGGAGAGCATAGATGCATCGCACGTGCCGCGAACCCGGTCATGGCCGGGTACAGCAACGACGAGACGCATCCTGGTAGGTCGAGCCAGTCCGCAAGGGCTGGGATCAATTGGGAGACGCTTGATGTTGCTACCCAGATTACTGGAGCGGAACATAACGATGCGAAGTCCGCGCATCACCGCCTGATCCACGTCGCCGCGCCCTTGTAGCGCGTGCCGTGACTGCTTTTGTTTATTCTGAACAATCGGCCGGGACCATTGCGCCCGGTGGCGTCTTGCGAGGATTTCTCACGATGAGCCTGATTCAAAACCGCCCGCCTGTCGGACCGCTGCACCGTCACATCTCCCTGCGCCCGGAAGTCCAAGCGCTGCCGGATGTCGCCAGCCTGGTGCAAACCCTGCGCCCGGAAGAGCCGCTGCACTGCATCCGCCCCGCGGTCATCACCGCCGCCGCCCAGGCCTTCACCGCCTCTTTCAATGGCGACGTGCTGTACGCCGTGAAATGCAACCCGGAACCCGCCGTGCTGCGCGCGCTGTGGGAAGGCGGCATCCGTCGTTTCGACTGCGCCTCCATCTCCGAAGTCTCGCTGGTGCGCCGCCTCTTCCCCGGTGCCGACATCCATTTCATGCACCCGGTGAAGTCCCGCGCCGCCATCCGCGAGGCCTGGATCATCAACGGCGTGCGTGATTTCGTGCTCGATTCCGCCGATGAGCTGCGCAAGATTCTGGAAGAGACCAACACGCCGGAAGCCGCGCGCATCGAAGCCCGTCCTGGCCTGTTCGTGCGCCTCGCTCTGCCCGAGACCGGTGCGGCCATCAATCTCTCCAAGAAGTTCGGCGCGGATGCCGCCACCGCCGTGGAGCTGCTGCGCGCCGCCCGTCCGCATGCGGGCAAGCTCGGCGTCGCCTTCCATGTCGGCTCGCAATGCACCGACCCTCTGGCTTGGCGTGACGCCATGGCCCTGGCTGGCGAAGTGATCCGCGCCGCTGGCGTGCGCATCGAGGTCATCGATGTCGGCGGCGGCTTCCCGGCCGCCTACCCGGACATCGACCCGCCGCCGCTCGGCGCCTTCATGGCCGAGATCGACGCCGCTTTCGACGAGCTGAACCTCCCCGGCGTGAAGCTCTGGGCCGAGCCCGGCCGCGCGCTGGTCGCGGGCGGCAGCTCCGTGGTGGTGAAGGTGCAGCTGCGCAAGGGCAACATGCTCTACATAAACGATGGCGTTTACGGCGCCCTCGCCGATGCCGGCGCGCTGAAATTCCGCTTCCCCACCAAGCTGCTGCGGAGCCGCCCCAGCCCAGGCGCGCCAGACGCCGCCTTCGGCTTCTTCGGCCCCAGCTGCGACTCGCTGGACGTGATGCACGGCCCCTTCATCCTGCCCGACGACATTTCCGAGGGCGACTGGATCGAGATCGGCCAGCTCGGCGCTTATGGCACCTGCCTGCGCACCGGCTTCAACGGGTTCGACCGTGCGGCCCTGGTCGAGGTCCGTGATCCGGCGATGCTGGAAACCGCAGGCTACGCGCCGCAAGACGACATCGAAGCCTGACATAGAAGCTTCAAACTCGCGCCCGGGACCTTCGGCTACAAACCAGGGTTCCGGGATGAATTCGCTTTCCCGTCTTACCAGGAGTCCCCCCGACGATGCCCCATGACATCGCGACCGCGCATGTGCGTTTTTCCGGCCGCCTGCTGATCCTCGGCTTCGGCAGCATCGGTCAGGGCGTGCTACCCTTGCTGCTGCGCCATATCGACATGCCGAAGGAGAACGTCTCCATCCTCACCGCCGATACGCGCGGCAACAAGGTGGCGGGCGAACTTGGCGTGCCGGAGGAAATCCTGCCCCTCACCCCGGAGAACTACCGCGAGGTGCTCACCGCCCGCCTTTCCGCCGGGGATTTCCTGCTCAACCTCTCGGTCGAGGTCTCCTCCGTGGCGCTGATCCAGCTCTGCCGCGAACTCGGCGTGCTGTATCTGGATACCTGCGTCGAGCCTTGGGCTGGCGGCTATACCGACCTCTCCCTCTCGCCCTCACAGCGTTCCAACTACGCCTTGCGCGAGAGCGCGCTTGCCCTGCAGACGGACGCCACCGCGCCGACCGCCGTCGTCGCGCATGGCGCCAATCCGGGGCTGGTCTCGCATTTCGTGAAGCAGGCGCTGCTGAACCTCGCCGCCGATACCGGCCACACCATCACTGCCCCGCCGGCGGACCGCGCGGGCTGGGGCAAGCTTGCCCAGAACCTGGGCGTGAAGGTCATCCATATCGCCGAACGCGACACCCAGGTGGCGAACATCCCCAAGCAGCGCGGCGAGTTCGTCAACACTTGGTCCATCGACGGCTTCGTCGGCGAAGGCTGCCAGCCCGCCGAACTGGGCTGGGGCACGCATGAGAAATCCCTGCCGCCCGACGGCATGAAGCACGAATTCGGCTGCGACGCGGCGATCTACCTCAACCGCCCCGGCGCCTCCACCCGCGTGCGCACCTGGACCCCGCTGGAAGGCCCGTTTCACGGCTTTCTCATCACGCATAACGAGGCCATCTCGATCGCCGATTACTTCACCCTGACCGAGAACGGCGCCGCCACCTACCGCCCGACCGTGCATTACGCCTACCACCCCTGCGACGACGCCGTGCTCTCCGTGCACGAACTCGCCGGCAAGAACTGGGAGATGCAGGAGCGCCAGCGCCTGATGGAGGATGAGATCACCTCCGGCATCGACGAGCTGGGTGTACTGCTCATGGGCCACGCCAAGGGCGCGTATTGGTACGGCTCGCAGCTTTCCATCGAGCAGGCCCGCGCGCTGGCTCCGTATAACAACGCCACCTCCTTGCAGGTGACGGCCGCCGTACTGGCCGGTGTGATCTGGGCGATGGAAAACCCGCGCCGTGGCGTCGTCGAGGCCGATGGCATCGACCATGCCCGCATCTTGGAGATCACCACCCCCTATCTCGGCACCATGACGGGTGCGTATTCCGAGTGGACGCCCTTGCTCAAGCGCGGCGAACTCTTCGCCGAGGATGTGGACGCCGATTGCCCCTGGCAGTTCAAGAACTTCCGGGTGGTCTGAGTGAAGTCGTGGGGGCTTTTTGAAAAAGCCCCCACATCCGCGAAAACTTTTGGAACTATATACTTGGCCAAGCGGGCCGCTTTCTCGCGAAAGAAGCTATTTTACGATAAACGAAATTGCCATCTGACTGGAGAACATGGTGATCGGCTTCATTTCGCTTGAATTGGCTGTTTTACCGGCAATCTTTGATGAAACACCGGAGTTTGTTGAGCGGCTTCAGCGACAATTTTCTAAAGCGGTGGTTTTAGAACGGCAGAATACTGGCTTGGGCTTCCTGACAACCATATCCGTTTCTGACGATTTAGACGCAATTCAAGGTCCGCATGCACTCGGCTATGCCACATATGCGCAAATTGAGGGGTTGAAACATGGTTTTGGTTTTGCGCTTCTACTGAAGAAAGGCTTGCTTTACCAACTCGACAGTTATTCACTTAGCGGAGAAAACACCCACGGACTGGATATCTCTGAAGTAAAGTTTCGGCTTACCGAAGCTCCGCCAGGCAATTAGCGCAGCAAAAGTCGAACTACATAACAAAGTATATAGCTGCCAGAACTTTTGGAACTTTGACAGCGCCGCTAAGACCCTGTCCTCTGCCGCCATGCTGCTGATTACACGAGACCTGCCCCCCGACGTGATGGCCCGCGCCCGGCGCGAGCACCAAACCCGCGAGTTGCATCTGCAAGCCGCGCTCTCCCCGCAGACGCTGCTGGAGAATCTCTCCGGCGTCAGCGCCATCCTCTGCACCACCAGAGACACTTTCGACGCCGCGCTCATCGCCGCCCTGCCCTCCAGCATCCGCGTCATCGCCACCTCCAGCGTCGGGGTCGAGCATATCGATCTTGAAGCTGCCGCCGCGCGGGGCATCGAGATCCGCAACACCCCGGGCGTGCTGACCGCCGCCACCGCCGAGTTGACCCTGCTGCTCATGCTGATGGCCGCGCGCCGCGCTGGCGAGGGCGAGCGCCTGCTGCGCGCCGGCAACTGGACCGGCTTCTCCCCCACCTTCCTGCTGGGGCGGGATGTCTCGGGCAAGGCGCTGGGCATTTTCGGCATGGGGCGTATCGGCCGCGCCTTCGCCCACATGGCCCGCGCGCTGGATATGACAATACATTACCATAACCGCACCCGCCTGAGCCCGGAGCTGGAAGACGGCGCGATCTACCATGCCGATGACGAGAGTTTCCTCTCCGCCATCGACTTCCTCTCCATCAACGCCCCCGGCGGCGAGGCCACGCGGCACTGGCTGAACGCCGAGCGCATCGCGCGCCTCAAGCCCGGTGCCATCGTGGTGAATACCGGGCGCGGCAGCTCGGTGGATGACGAGGCGCTGATCGCGGCTCTGCAAAGCGGGCATGTCGCGGCGACGGGGCTGGATGTCTTCAACAACGAGCCCGCCCTGCACCCCGGCTACCTCGCCTTGGAAAATGCCGTGCTGCTGCCTCATATCGGCTCGGCCACGGTGGAAACGCGCAACGCCATGGGCTTCCTCGCACTCGATGGCATCAACGAGGTGCTGAACGGCGTTTGACGAGGATCAATGAGCTGCTCCCCCGGCGGGCGCAGAGTTTCCTTGAGTTAACGAAGACGAAAAGGAAGCCTATACACATGTCGATCCACCTCAAGGTTCTGTTCGCCCTTGCCAACGGGGAGCATGCCCGCTTCGTGCGGCCGACAGAAGATGACAACACCCTGCACTCGTCGAGCCGCGTGAACCCGGCCGAGGGCCACGAAGGTGCTGCCAACCACCCGCACGCGCAGGACAGAGAAAAATTTGCCGCCTGGGTTGCCGAACAGCTCAACCATGATGTTTCCACCTACGACGAGCTAGTGCTGGTGGCCCCGGCGCATACGCTGACCACCATCCGCGAGCACCTGAGCAAACAGGCCGCCGCCAAGATGGCCGGCACGGTGGAGAAGGATCTGGTCAAGATCTCCGACCATGATCTCTGGCCGCATGTGCGCGAATGGGTGCGCCCGGTGCATCGCCAGAAAGTGATGTAAGCCAAATGCTTCGGCCAAAGCGGCCACACCGGAACGTGGCCGCTTTGGCCGATATGTTTAATCACCGTCGAGGGTGAAGCCCACATTCAGCCCGACTTGGTAGCGCACGGCCTTGCCGTCGCGGATTTCGCCTCGAACCTGCGTGACCTCGAACCAGCGAAGATTTCTTATTGTCTTGCTCGAACGCGTGATCGCCGAGTTGATCGCGTCCTCCACGCTGGTATCCGACGTCCCGACGAGTTCGATTTTCTTATAGACATGGTTTTCCATGGCATTTCCCCTTTATGGTCTTGGCCCGTAATGCGGGCATGGCCGGCGTAACGGCCCGGCATAAGGAGGCTAAGCGAATTCTCCGGGTTTTCCCAGAATTTTCCTATTCCCGCCGCCAGACCGGCTCCTTCAGCTTGCCTATGAACGCCTCATGCGCCTCAAGCTGTTCCGCCGTGGGCTGGAACAAATGCTTCGCGCGGTTCTTCGGCGCCTCGTATTGCGCAAAGGCCAGGCCCTGCTCGGTATCCAGCGTCAGCCCGCGCTGGCGCCCGCCGGTCAGCTCCACATACACGTCGGCCAGCAGCTTGCAGTCCAGCAGCGCGTTATGGGTGGTACGGGCGGAAAGGTCGATCTCGAAACGGCGGCACAGCGCGTCCAGGCTGTTCGGCATGCCGGGGAAGCGCTGTTTGGCCAGCACCAGCGTGTCGATCATACGCGCCTTGTCCAGCTTCGGGCGGCCAATGCGCTCCAATTCAGCGCTAATGAACGCGAAGTCGAATGGCGCGTTATGCGCGACGAGCGGATCGTTGCCGAAGAATTCCAGCATCTTGTCGGCCACATCGGCGAATTTCGGCTTACCCTCGACATGCGCGTTGGTGATGCCATGCACACGCGTGCTGTCCGAGGGGATGTCCCGCTCCGGGTCGAGCAGAGCGTAGAACTGGTTCTCCGTCGGCAGATCGTTGATCAGCTCGATCGCCGCGATCTCGATCACGCGGTCGCCGGTCAGCGGTTCGAACCCCGTGGTTTCCGTATCGAACAAAACGGACCGGCTCATAGGCCCAACTCCCCGATGATGCGCGCCACCTGCGCCCGCGTCTCCTCCAGCGCGCCGCCGGTCTCCACCACGTAATCCGCCCGGCGGCGCTTCTCGGCATCGGGCATCTGGCGGGAGATAATCTCCTCGACATCCGCCAGCGGCACCCCACGCGCCAGCACGCGGGCAATCTGCGCCTCTCGCGGGCAGGAGACGGTGATCACCTTGTTCACCCTACCTTCCCCGCCCGTCTCGAACAGCAACGGGATGTCCAGCAGCACCGCGCGGCGCCCGTCCTTCTGCGCCGCCGCGAGGAATTCGGCCTCCATGGCCCGGACCATCGGGTGCATGATGGCTTCCAGGCGCTTCATCGCCACATCATCGGCCAGCACCTCGGCACGCAAGCGCGCACGGTCCAGCACGCCGTTATTCACAGCATCGGGGAAAGCAGCGGCCAGGGCCGGAATCGCGGCACCGTTGGGGGCCTGCAGGGCGTGCACCGCCTCGTCGGCATTGAAGCTTGGCACGTCTCGTGCCGCGAACATGGCGGCGACGGTGGATTTACCCATGCCGATGCCGCCGGTAAGGCCCAGCACCATCATGCGGCGACAATCCGGTATAATTCCTCGTCCACCCTTGGGGTCACCCCGAACCAGGCGGTAAAGCCCGGCACAGCCTGGTGCAGCAGCATCCCCAGCCCTTCCACTGGCTTCAGCCCGCGTTGGGCGGCTTCGGCCAGCAGAGCCGTCTCCAGCGGGGCATAGACGATATCGGCCACCGCCAAACCGGACGCGGCGCGCTCCAGGCTCATTTCCAGCGGCGGATTATGCATCATGCCGAGCGAGGTGGTGTTCACCACCAGCGCGTAATCTCCCAGTGCCTCGGCACGCCGCCCCCAGGGCAGCACCTTGGCGGACGGCAGTGCGGCGGCCAGGGCCTCGGCGCGATCCTGGGTGCGGTTGCACAAAGTCACGGCAGCCCCCTCGGCCTGCAACGCCGCCGCGATGGCCCGCGCAGCCCCCCCCGCGCCCAGAATCAACGCAGGTCCCGCCGCCGGGTTCACCCCATGCGCGCGCAGATTGGCGACGAAGCCGTAGCCATCGGTATTGCGGCCTTCGATACCCTGGGGCGTGAACACCAGCGTATTCACCGCCCCCGCACGATGCGCGGTCTCGTCCACGCGGTCGCACACGGCAAACGCCGCCTCCTTATGCGGGATCGTCACATTCGCCCCGGCGAATCCGGCCTGAGCCAGGGCACGCACCACGGCGGCGAAATTCTCCGGCGCCACCGGCAGCGGCACATAAGCGCCGTCGATACCATGGCGCTCCAGCCATGTGCCATGAATGCGCGGGGAGCGGGAATGGGAGACCGGCCAGCCGATGACACCGGCGAGCCGGGCGGAACCGGTCAGGAGTCTCATGCGCGGACAGCACCACGCCGCCACGCGCTTGCCAAGAGCAGCCCCAGCCCCAACGGCACCAGATGCGCGTATTGCGGCGCCCAGGGCAGCAGCCCAGGCCCAAACCAGGCGAGGAAATACAGCACCGGCTCCCCCGTGACGAAGCCTGTGGCAAGCCCCTCCTCCACCAGCAGCGCCGTGGCCAGCGCCGCGCCCAGCAGGTCGTAATCGTGCAGATACGGGCTGGCGAGCAGCGAAAGAACCAGCAGCGCCGGGACCGAGCGCGTCCACAGCCCTGCCAGCACCGCCGCCAAGCTCACCGCGCCCTGCGCCGCCAACGCCCCCTGCACGCCCAGATACGGCTTGGCGGCGGCGAATACGCTGACCAGCCCTCCCGCGAATTCCGGCGGCTGGCCGGTGAGCAACACATTGCTCATCATCGGGCTGGTGTAGTTGATGAACCCCTGCCATGCCCCCAGCCCAAACGCCCAAAGCGAGGCGGCGGCCAACGCGACCGCCGCCAGCGCCGCATATAAAAAGGCAATGGGCGAGCGGCGCAGCAGATAAAGCGGCAGCACCAGCCCGAGCTGCGGCTTCACCGTGGCGAGGCCAATCAGCACGCCGCCACAGCGCGGGCGCCTAGCCAACAGCAGCAGCCCACCGCCGATCAGCGCCGTCATCAGCGCCGCGTTCTGGTGCTCCATCGCGCCTTCCAGCGCCGCCGGGGCCAGCAGCACGGCCGCCACGAACCACCAGCTCTTGCCCGCGAAGCGCAGCACCAAAGCCAGCAGCGCCAAGGTCAGGGCGTCGAAGGCCAGCACCGCGTGCCAAGGGGAGAGCCAGCCGAACCCGGCGGCGATCAGCCCGTAACTCGGCGGGTAGCTCCACAGATGATACGGCAACTTGCCATACAACCCCTGCAAAAACGCCTGATAGGCCGTGTGGTCGAACAACACCGGCAGCTGGCGGTTGAGCAGCAGGAAGCCCCCGGCCCAGAAATCCAGCCCATCGCGCAGGGCCTTGCCCACCAGCCCCTGGCGCTGGCCCCAGAGAATCGCATAACCCTCAAACAATGACGGCAGGGTACAGAACAGCACCAGAAGACTGAGTTTAACACGGTGCTGGAATTGACTTTTTTGGGCCATATGCGCTTTATTCCGGGCTTTCCGACGCCTTGAAAGCACATCCATGATTTCCGCGCTAATGCCGAATTACAATCGGGCCGATATCGCCTTCGAACACGGCCAAGGGGCCTATCTGTTCGATGAGTCGGGGCGCCGATATCTGGATTTCGGCGCAGGCATCGCCACCTCCTCGCTGGGGCATGGGCATCCTCATCTGGTGCGGGCCATCGCCGAGCAGGCGGCCAAGGTGATCCACGTCTCCAACCTCTACCGCATCCCGCAGGCCGAGCGTCTGGCGGCGCGCTTTGTCGAGGCTAGCTTCGCGGACAGCGTGTTCTTCTGCAATTCCGGCGCGGAAGCGAATGAGGGGCTGGTGAAGGCGATGCGCAAGACGCATGCCGATGCCGGGCACCCGGAGCGCACGCGCGTCATCTGCTTCGAGGGCGCGTTCCACGGCCGCACGCTGGCGATGATCTCCGCCACCGGCAACCCCAAATATCAGGCCGGGTTCGGCGCCCCCGTCGAGGGCTTCGACCATGTCGCCTTCAACGACATCGACGCCGTGCGCGCGGCCATCGGGCCCGAGACGGCGGGCGTGCTGGTGGAGCCCGTGCAGGGCGAAGGCGGTGTGCGCCCGGCGGATCTGCAGTTCCTGCGCGACCTGCGCGCGCTGTGCGACGAAACCGGCATCCTGTTGGGGTTCGACGAGGTGCAGTCCGGCATGGGCCGCACCGGCAAGCTGTTCGCGCATGAATGGGCCGTGGTCTCGCCGGATGTCATCTCCGTGGCCAAGGGCATTGGCGGCGGCTTCCCGCTCGGCGCGGTGCTGGCCAAGGAGAAGGTGGCCAAGGCGCTGGTGCCGGGCAGCCATGGCACCACCTATGGTGGCGGGCCGCTGGCCTGCGCGGCCGGAAACGCGGTGCTGGACGTGATCCTGGCCGATGGGTTCCTGGACCAAGTGCGCGACACGGCGGCCTATTTGCGCGCCGGGCTGCAAGCATTGGTGGCGGCGCATGGCAATGTGTTTACGCAAGTGCGCGGCGCTGGCTTGCTGCTCGGGCTAAAATGCGTGCCCGTGAATGGCGATGTGCAGAACGCCGCCCTGGCGCAGGGGCTGCTGACCGTGGCGGCGGGCGACAATGTGTTGCGCCTCGCCCCGCCGCTGATCGTCGGCAAGGCGGAATGTGACGAGGCTTTGGAACTGCTCGGCGAAGTGGCCGCGCAGATGGCGGAAAAGACGGAGGCTGCGGCAAAATGAGCGCTGCGATCGATTTGCGCGCCGGGGCTCCCCGGCATTTTCTGGATCTGCGGGATTTCTCCGCCGCCGAGCTGCGCGGGCTGATCGAGTCCGCTGCCACGCTCAAGCGCACCCGCCGCAACGGTAAAAAGCCGCTCACCGGCAAGACGCTGGCGATGATCTTCGAGAAACCCTCGACCCGCACCCGCGTCTCCTTCGAGGTGGCGATCCGCGAGTTGGGCGGCGAGGCCGTGGTGCTGTCCTCACGCGAGATGCAGCTCGGGCGCGGCGAGACCATCGCCGACACCGCGCAGGTGCTCTCCCGCTTTGCCGACGGCATCATGCTGCGCACCGATTCCGCCCAGAAGCTGCACGAGCTGGCGCGCCATGCCAACGTGCCGGTGATCAACGGACTGACCGATCTCTCGCACCCCTGCCAGATCATGGCCGATATCCTCACCTTCGAGGAGCATCGCGGGCCGATCGCCGGGCAGAAGATCGCATGGGTGGGCGATGGCAATAATGTCGCGGCGTCATTCATCGAGGCGGCGGCGCGTTTCAATTTCACGCTGCATCTGGCCTGCCCGGCCGGATACTGGCCCCGCGCCGAGGTGCTGGAATGGGCCAAGGCCGAGGGCGCCGATGTGGAAGTCGGCATCGACCCGGAAGCCGCGGTTGAAGGTGCTGCCTGCGTGGTGACCGATACCTGGCTCTCGATGTCCGATAGCCCGGACCAGGCCGCCGCGCGCGAGGCCGCCTTCGCGCCGTATCAGGTGACGCAGGAGCTGATGGCCCTGGCAGCACCCAACGCCATCTTCCAGCACTGCCTGCCCGCGCATCGCGGCGAGGAAGTGGCCGCCGAGGTGATCGACGGCCCAGCCTCCGTGGTGTTCGACGAGGCGGAGAACCGGCTGCACGCGCAGAAGGCCATTCTGGCCTGGAGCCTGGGGTAAATTTGCAAGCGGGGCATGACTGCCTATCTTCCGCTGAAGGAGACATGCCATGCCCAAGCTGCTCGACAAAACCGAACTGAAAACCCTGCCCGGCAAATGGGTGCTGGCGGAGGATGGCAAATCCATCCGCCAGAGCTTCAAGTTCAAAGATTTTACCGAAGCCTTCGCGTTCATGACGCGCATCGCCCTGCTGGCAGAGAAGGCGGACCATCACCCGGATTGGTCGAATGTGTATAACCAGGTGGAAATCAGCCTAAGCACGCATGAAGCGGGCGGGGTGACGGCGCGGGATATCGTGCTCGCCGAGGCTATCAGTAAGTTTTAAAAGTTTTTGCGGGTTTGGGGGCTTTTTTTAAAGGCTCTAGACCATTAATTTGATGAGTTCGGCGAGGATCGTATCAGGATCCTTGCCCCATCTCCACTCGCATTCTTTGAGG
>NZ_JACHFJ010000015.1 GCF_014201825.1 Acidocella aromatica
TCTGCTCTTCAGAAAATCGGCTGCCCTTCATCGGTCTATCCCCCAGGAACAGACTCTACACAAAAACGGTCACATTCCAGGGGAGCACGTCAAACCGCACAGGCACCACCTGCCCTGGCTTCAGCGCCCGGGCATGGCGCTGCGTGAACGGGATTTGCAGCAGAACCTCGAAATGCGCCCCCTCGCGCGGGGCGACATCCAGCCGCACAAGCGCCTCTGGACCGACACCGCCGCGGGGTTTGGTCTCCTGCACACTCAGCACGGTAGCCCGCCCCGGCATGCCAGTAGCGAGGATCTGCCCATCACCCGGGCGGCGGAACAAGCTCCCCCAAATCAACAACAGGGCCAGGAGCCCCACGCCAACCGCCAAAACCGCAACCGCCTCAGTGGACATCGCTCATCCTCCGCAAGACAGGTCGGCGGCGCGCTGGGCTTGCGCGCGCCTGCAAGCTCTCACAATTAATGCGTGCTTGATGTTTACCTGTCCTCGGGAGAATACAACACAATCGAAACAATACAAACAACAAAACCCGCAGCACTATACGGGCAACCTTAGCGAGGATTTCGGCTATATCGACATACCGGTCTTGCAGAATGCGGAACCGAGACGATTGATGGTATTTGTCCTTCTCGCGCTATCGGGACTCTCCGCCTGTTGGATAGACCACCTCGAACGGCGGCGCACCGTAACGCTCGGCGTGTTCGCCGGTGCTGTGGCATGCACGCTGCCTGCGACTCTTGCCCCCTCGACCATGTGAGACGCGAGTTCAATCATGTCAGCTACTCAAATTCGGAGGAGGGAATGAGCGGCTGGTCAATAGGCAATGGAAGGCAAGTCGCCGACGGTGCCGGACGCTCAAGCCTGATCCCTAGGGTTTCCAGCAACCGACTTCGGAATCGCGCCGGGCTATGATTTTGGGCGTAGTTCCGCATCGCCTCCTCTGGCGCCGGGGCAATGGCGGCAGCCAAAACGGCTTTGGCCAATTCGGACGCAGTTACCTGTTCTGGCACCTTCTGGACCGCACCTCCATATTCGCGGAAGGCGCCAATATCGGAAACAATGGTACGCTGACCCAGAGCGATTAGCTGAGGAACGATACCGGAACTTTCGCCTCTGTTCGTGGCGCGAAGCTGCACAGCAACATCGACCTCCAGCATAGCCTCGCAAAGTTGCCGGTCGGTTGGCGCATCCCTCACGTCCAACGCGATCCCGGCCAGCATGGTCGCATGCACATCCGCGTAATAAGCCGTACCGAAACCAGCAAGCAGCAGGCGAACGTTTATCCCCTCGCGTTGTAGCTCATGTACCGCAGCCACAAGCAACTCGGTGCGCTTCGAAGACCCTGCGTAGCCAAAACTACCCACGACCAGCGGCGCGTCTGGAGTTTTGCTGACTGGCCGTGTGCGCTGTATGCCAGACGGCAAAAAGACCGGATGGAACAGCGTTTCTATGCTGCCTCCCATCGCCTCCATATCATGCCGCAGAATTTCTGCCGCAGCATTGGAATTCACCAGGAAGCGCTTAACTCCAAGGTCAGCAAAATAGCTGGCGCCGCAATATCCTGCATCGGCTAAGCTTTCATGTACCCTGCGCGCATCTATCTGGTTTGCGTTCGTAACCGGCCCGTGCTTGGCCTTGATGCGGACAAGGGCGTCGATTAGAGCTGCACCGGTCAGCCCTGTACCGCGTTCGACCAAGTGCAGAAGCACGGGGTCGTGAACATAGAGGCATACTCGGTTTAGGTCGCCATCCAGTTCTCCAGCCTTGCGCAGCATATCGTGGATATAGACATTGTGCCCAGAATTGCCGAGGGCAATCACGATGGCTGCATAGCGGTGCAAACAATCTGCAGTCAGAAAAGTCCCGGCGTCGAAAAGGTATGTACCCTCCCTTCCCCCAGCGCGCAGACGCAGTTCATTCGCGAAAAACCAGTCCGTGTCCGTCACCGGACAGAAGATATCGACCGGCAACTCGCTGCCCTGCCAAGTGTAAAAAGAGCAAGAGGCAATGCCGGTTGTATCCGGCGGCATATTGCTGATGAAGGCAAGGCGCGGGCCGGACAACTGCCGGGTGCGCAAAACCGCCAGACTATGGTCGATGCTAGCCTGGTTCGTGGGCATGCGGCTCAGCACGTCCTCCTGGTGCCGCATGAGGTCGTTAAAACGCCAGCCACGGAGCGTGTATCTAGCTTCGCGAACTTCTTCCGCTAAACGTGGTGAGGCGCGTTCAAACAGATTAAAGAGCTTATTTAGCATTTAGGGCCATTCTGATGGGGTTACATACATCTCGGCGGGCCAGCGATCGCGGATCGCGCAGGTTTTTCGCGCCATTAAGAATAGACAGTCACCACGAAAGTCTGTTGGAAATTCTTGGCGATTCAGCATTTCAACAATGTCAGGCATCGGCGCTTCAAAGACATCGTGACTGGCCACATGCTCAACCTCGAACCCCGCGGCTTTAACCAGGGCCACTAGGGCGTGCACATCATATTCAAAATTATGCCTATATGGAGAACGGTTGCGGTAGTACTGCATGTGAAAATGCGGCCGCCATCCATTCAACATTTTGTTGACATTGCGCGCCGAGCAACAATTGGGCGTGGTTAGCAGCAGTTGCCCACCAAGCGCGCAGATTCTGTTAATCTCACTCATCATAAACATAGGATCGACATCGAGATGTTCGATAACCTCGCAGCACAGAACGAAATCGAGGCTAGCATCCGGAAAGGGGAAGATATCGTTTTCAACATTAATGCTCAAAGTCAGGTTTTCAGCCCGATGCCCCGCCACGTCGATGGTTCTACGATAGATCTTCTCTTCTACCCGCTCGCTGAACGCTGTGCCTGCGACGAAACCATAGCCAAACACCTCGCGCAGCGCGACTTGAAAGAATGCCGTAGCACCAATCTCGAGTGCTTTTTTGTTGCCTTTGGCGGCGGGGATGAGTTCCAGCGTCCGGGCAAAGCGGGCCCGATGCGTTAGATAGTAGTTTTGGTTAAACTCGGAGCTACCGGTAGCATTTTGCAAGACCTTGATATAACGATCCAGCAATCCTAGCGCGGCCTCAATCAATGTATTTTGATCCGGCATGACTATTCTCCGTGTCTGCGATCGAACGCCATGTGTCAGGGCTCAGAGGCGAAAACATCCTGCCCCATGAATCGTGGGCCCCGCATTGCGCGAGAGCTTTTTGAAAGAGCCCCTTAATACCCTCCACTGGTTTAACCTTTTTTAATTGACAATAAGACAGACAGCTCTCGTTTGTCCCCATTGTAAATAATTCTATTTGGAACAAATGTTTGATTCGCCGTCAAGGTAACAATCGTATCCGCCGGTATATAAAGGACCTGCATCGTTGCTTGTCCGACAGTATAAACGACCTGACTCGATGGAGTAGTAACCGTAATTTGTACAGGGACAGAAAGGGGCCGCCCTTTCCCCGTTATTGTCAGTTCTACTGGTGTTCCATGGGTAACAATACGAACCTGCCGACCCATCCAGTTCTGCTGCGCGGATGAAGGCCAATAATCACCCTCCAGATAGTAATAATTAAGCGCTGATGGCAGCGGAACCTTCACGACATCGACCCCATGGTCCATGTGCTGCAGCCAGCCCTGCGCCGCAATTGCCGCGACCAACTGGGGCTGTGTGCCCGGGCCGATCAGAATATCATCGACATGATGCGTTTCACAAAAAGCGGCAAGATCATTGCCGAAGTCGGGCCCAGGCACCCCCGTAAGAAACTCACTCAAAATTGGAAAGGCCTGTTCCGAATACGGAGCGAAGCCGGTATAACCGCCCGATTGGCTAAATTGCATGCCCTCGTCCAGCTGCCAAGCCATCCCCTCCCCTTCGTCCGCAAAGGGAAGAATAATTACATTTGCTTTCGTGCCGAGCGCTTGTTTCGTATTTTGCGGCGTAAAAAACGGCTGTTCTGGCCAGCGGGTCCAGGTATGCATACGTGCATTGGGCACAATAAACAGGCATGCAAGCCCGGCGAGTGCAAACCGCCGGGACGGCCCACGCCCAACGCTCGGCGTCGCCAAGTATAGCCCCGCGACAATCGCCGAAATAAGCGACACGTACATCGTGAAACGTGTTGGTAGCGCCGAGCGAATCAAAGGAAGTTTTTCACCAAGCCGCCAAGGCAACGGCATTTGAGTTTGCACTCCAGCAACATGTAGCCAGGGCCCTAAACTCAATACGGCGAGTACAATTACTGTAATCAACAAGGCTTTAACATAAGGAAGAGTAATATGAGCGCGAAAATAAAGCATCATGAGGAAAATCAGAGGCAAACCTAAGTAGGCTCCTTGTTCCGCTGTGTTGCCAGTGAATTGACTAGCAACAGCAGCAAAAACCGTTCTCCCAAGGTAGGCAACCCCTGTCGGTATCAAGTAGTTTAGTGGGTCAGCTGAATAAGTTGTTGCAGAGTTGATTATTGGTGGAACCTCTGACAAACCTTCTACCAAATAAAATAAAAATGGCACGGCCAATATTGTCATGACCATGCCTGCAAAAACAATGTCGATTGCCAGACGCCACAAGCCAAGCCGATCGGCCTTTGGGGCACATGCCAGGAAGATGGCCCATGTGATTACGCCAAGAAAGACCAATGTCGCCAAAATTTCGCTTGACAGCCCTAGCTGAACCAAAAAAATTACCGCCAGTCCTATCACAAAGCCTGTGCGCCCCATTTGTCTCCGGATGCGTCTTACGCACAACAAGATCGCAAGAGGTATCAAGAAAGTTAGATCGAGATTAAGATGCCCCTGAAGCTGGCCACTTTCGTAAGAGGAGAATCCAAATAAGTAGCCTCCAACAAGAGCTGCAGCCCAGTCACGTGTCAGGTATCGCACCAACAGAAAGGCCGTCCACGCGGAGAGAACTGGCGCCATCAAGCTTAATAGGTTGTAGGACAGGACCGCACCGCCCAGCACCGTGATTGGGAAGCTTAACAGAGCAGCAAACGGCACCGAGGTCCGCCATGTCATGTTATCCCCATGGGGAAACCAAACATAATTTGAAATAAATGGATTTAGACCATGAGAAATGGCAAAGGGCCACCAGTGGAGGAACCATATGACAGATAGCGGGTCTCTGCCCACTCCCAAGTACCAGTGCGTCAAGCTCCCCGTTCTGCCAAAAAAAATCAAAGAAAAAATGGCATAGATAAATAAAGGAAACGTAACTATCAGCATGTAATGAGCGAGTGTCGAACGCTCTTTGTTTTTGGGAGGGCAAAGCATGAACACAACATTCCCACTCAAAATTCAGTTTGATTGATTAACGTACTTCGAGTGCGTAAACTTTCGCACAACAAGTTCAAATATGAAGTAAATTAAATATTTTTTATATCTCAGTGGCTTAGTCAAGAGATTCGGGACTCGTTCTACCATAAAAAAATAAGTCCCGAGCCCAGTTCATTTGTTTCTAAATTGCATCTTATGAGATGCACAATATCGTTAGATCAACAACGAAAAAATTCACCCTTAATGTCTCGCTGTGTTGCACCAAGCTATTGAAGTGTAGTGCCCAGTTGCCGTTTCTGCTCTTCTTTGGAATCTTCAAAGTTGTAAACAATGATCGAAAGAAGCTCCCCTGACAAAGCTACTCGTATTGTCGCAAACTTCTTTTCGTTTGAGCGGAACTGTTCAGTGTGGCATTATCCAGACCCCACTTATTCAGTACGATATCAGACAACGCCCCGCTTCAGTTTCTCCGCCTCGCGCAGCACCGCCACTGCTTGCACGCTCAGCTGCACGCGGTGCAGAGTGTTCATCTTGCTGCATGCCGCCGGAATCGCCCACATCGCGTTCTCCAGATCAAACTCGCTCCACGTCGCCCCCTGCCTTTACCGGAACGGCGGGCGCTCAACACCACAAAGCGCACTGCCTAGTGCGGACACGCTGCCGCTCTCTGCCACCGGCTTGGCGCCAAAATGCGGGAAGACATAGGCTCGCATGTTTGGCGTTCCATCACCCGGCGCGTTACGTCTCTATGTATAACGTGGCCACGGCCTCGAAACAGCGGCCATCGGCCACCTGCTGCGCTGCCGGCCTTGCCGATTTACAGCCATAGGTTAGTACCATCGCCGTTCATGCCGGGTTCCCCGGTGCGCAACAGCTTCTTCACCTGCCCCTCGGTCAGTTTTTCTACACTCTTTGCCTCGGCCTAAAGCTCTGCCTAACCTACGATTTTCTCACGTTGATTATTGGGAGTTAGGCGCACAGTGGTGCCAATACGAGCCCGGCGAAAGGGGAATTATTGACAGAATAATGTAGCTTTTTGGGATGTGGCTCTAGGCTGCCCAGCGAGCTACGCAGGCCCGTGGCGGAGGAGATGTCCGCCTAACATGTATCCACAGCCGTTTATGGACATCGACAAAAACTAGTATATATGACTGTTTTTGCTTTAAATCCGTCCGCCTAAATCCTCTTGCGTATGCAACAATGTTGATTTAGGGTGTATCCACCAAAGAGATTCACCCCGCGCCGGACACGCAAAAATGAGCATTTGCACCTGTACCCCTGCTAAAGTTGCTAAACTTGCTAATCGGCGGGCTGCCTAATGGCTAAAGGGCCGAGCAAGCGCCTGACCGCCTTGGCTATCAACGCCCTGGTGAAGGTCGGAAACTACCCGGACGGCGATAACCTTTATCTTCGTGTCCGGCATGACGGGTCCAAATCCTGGGCGTTCCGGTACAAGATGGCCAACAAGCCGCACTGGATGAGCCTTGGCCCGCTGCGCGATGTAACGCTGGCCGAGGCACGCGAGGCCGCCCGAAAACTCAGAAACGATCTGCGCGAAGGTATCTCCCCGCTCGACCAGCGCCGTGAACGCCAAGCCCTGGCCATGAATGCCGAGGGCCGGACCTTCGATGCCGTGGCGAAGCTCTATATCGAGGCTCACCGGGCAGGCTGGAAGAATGAAAAGCACGCGGCGCAATGGACCAACACCCTAAAAACCTACGCCAGCCCGGTCATCGGCAGCATGTCGGTCGGCAGCATCGGCCTGGACGAGGTGCTGCGTATCCTGCGCCCAATTTGGAAGGAGAAGCCGGAGACCGCCTCCCGGCTGCGTGGCCGCGTAGAAGCCGTGCTCGATTATGCCGGGGTGCACGGCTGGCGCACCGGGGACAATCCGGCACGCTGGACCGGCTACCTTGACCAAGTATTGCCCGCCAGGGCGAAGGTGCGCGCCGTTGAACACCATGCCGCCCTGCCCTGGGCCAATCTACCAGAGGCGTGGGGGAAGCTGGTCGCCAGCGGTAGCACCAGCGCGCTATGCTTGCGGCTCCTGATTCTGACCGCCACCCGGTCCGGTGAGGCGCGCGGGGCCCGATGGAACGAGCTTGATCTGGCGGCCAAGACATGGACCGTCCCCGCCTCGCGCATGAAAGCAAAGCAAGAGCATCGCGTGCCACTGAGTAACGCCGCCGTGGCAATCTTGGAGACCATGCGCCCCCTACAGAACAAGCCTGATGGGCTCGTGTTCCCTGGCGGTAAACCCGGCAAGCCGTTATCGGACGTGGCCCTAAGCAAGGCCCTGGCCACCGTGGCTGAGGGGTTTACCGTTCACGGTATGCGCTCCACGTTCCGCGATTGGTGCGCCGAGAGCACGAACTTCCCGCGCGAGGTGGCCGAGGCCGCACTGGCCCACACGAACAAGAACAAGGTGGAAGCCGCCTATGCCCGCACCGATCACTTCGAGCAGCGGCGCAAGCTGATGGATGCATGGGCGCGGCACTGCACCAGCCCGGCTGTTAAGCCAGCCGGGAACGTGACGACGATCCGCGCCACCGCGTGAAACAAGCGGGCGCGGGAGGTCATCACCCTCACCGCGCCCTGATGATCCAGACAAAAGGACTGCAACCAAATGACCGAGATCAAGCCCACGAATAGCACGCCTAATCCGACAGCGCCAACCGATGAGGCGCTCATTAGGCGGGACCTGTATTGGGAGGATTTTATAAAATCGCAGCGGGCTGAAATTAAAGAGCGATTTACGCATTTGGTGGTTTCTCTGGACCAAGCAGCGCAAGAACGCATCCGCACTAGCTGCGACCTGCCGCCCATGCCGCCCTGGTGGTGGGAACGGGTGGAGATGCACCTTGAAAATTACCGGGTTTCAAAGCTGCCTAAATTCTCTCCACAGGTAATCGCTGCTGCAAAACGCTTGAGGTTCGAACTAAATCCCTACTGTTCCGAAATTAGCCATCCAGCATTGGTCGATGAGTTAGACACCTTCTTAGAAGCTGCCGAATTTTCTGAAAAAATGGATAGGCCGAAACAACCGAAGCGTCCAACAAATCACGAGGACCCCGCAGTCATCGCCTTCTTAGGTTCGCTTTGGAAATACGCCATGAAGAGAAATCCAGGCGCAACCACGGAAGGGCCGTTTGCTCGTTTCTTGATTGCAACACTTAACGAGGTCAGCATTCCAATGCAGGGCCGGACAATCAGAAAGCATGTCGAAACGCTTTTGCAGCCGCCTTGGTACACGAAGGATGGCGAGTGGGCGTTGTTTCCACCACCCCCGCACGAAACCCCCTAAAATTCATAGTTTTGTGCAGATTATGCAGGCATCCATTGGTGTCCATAATCAGGCTCCAAGTCAACGGAGCCAAAAATGTCTAATGCTATGAAGTTACTTTTCCGCCCCGCCGAGGTCCAAGCTGCGCTTGGCATCGGCCATTCCACCTTTTGGAGCCTCGTGAAGTCCGGGGCACTGGAATCTCGCAAGATCGGACGCGCAACCGTGGTTCCGGCTGATAGCCTGAATCAGTTTATCGCAAGCCTTCCGAAGGCCAACGCCGCTTAAAAACCAAACCCCGCGCTTGTGGCACGGGGCTGGGAAGCACGTAACGGGTTTCTCGGCTGACACCAGAAACCTAGTTTCTCCCAGCTCAAAGTACAAGCGCAATCTTGAAAGATTGCAACATGCATAAGCCCAAAAACTCCACCGCCACCCGCACCTTGCGCCGCGCCGCCGCGCATCTCACCAGCCGCAGCGAGTGGCTGCGCCGCCGCCGGGAGCCTGATCCGCGTTGCCGCGCGGTTCAACTGGCTGACGCCGCCGAATGCGAGCGCCTAGCAGCCACGTTGCTGGAGATGGTTGAAGGGGGCACGAAATGACACCCCTACAGCACGCTCTTGAATGCGCCGCCCGTGGCTGGGCAGTTTACCCGGTGGCCCAAGATAAAACGCCCCGCACGCCGAACGGCCACAAGGCCGCCAGCACCGATCCAGAGCGCATCCGCGCCATGCACGTCCAATTTGGCTTCGTGCTGGTCGGCATCCGCACCGGGGAAACAAGCAACCTGGCAGTGCTCGACATCGACCGCCAGCACAATGGCCTTGAGTGGTGGCGCGACAATCGCCACCGCCTGCCCGCAACCCGCGCGCACCGCACGCGCAGCGGCGGGTTACACTTGTATTTCATCCACAAGCCGGGCCTACGGTGCAGTACAGCTCGCATTGCTCCTGGCATCGACGTGCGGGCCGAGGGAGGCTCAATTATCTACTGGCCCAGCGCTAGGCTAGAGGTGCTCTCTGACGCCCCTATAGCCGAGTGGCCGGAATGGCTCACGCCTGCCCCCAAACCCGCCGTAGCACCTTCCTGGCAGCCTCTGCACGTCACCCACGGGGACAAGGCGCGCAACTACGCCACCGCCGCCCTCCACAACGCTGTGCAGCGCGTTGCAGGCACCACAACCGGCAGTCGGAACGCGGCCTTAAACGCCGAGACCTTCAGCTTGGCGCGTTTCGTTCAATCTGGCTCGCTCTCACCCACTGAGATTGCCGGGGCGATGGCTCACGCTGGCATTGCTGCCGGGCTGGAAGCCGCCGAGGTGCAGGCGACGATTGCCAGCGCACTGGGGAGTGCTGCCCGATGAGCGACACCGGCAAGATTCTCAAATTCGACCCCGCCACCATCGCCGCCAACGCCGTGGCCGCCGCATCGGCCCCGCCGGACGCCAAGCGCCCGCTGTACCGCGACATTCCACCGGCTGCTGAATATCCTATCGAAGCCCTGGGCGGGCTGCGCGACGTGGCCGACGCCATCCACATGAAAACCCAAGCACCCTGGGCGATCTGTGCTCAATCGGTTCTTGCCGCCGCCGCGCTGGTCATCGCGCCGCATCGCGATGTTGAGCTGCTGAATGGCCGCAGCGCGTTGACGGTGTTGTGCCTGAGCATCGCGGAATCTGGCGAGCGCAAATCCAGCGTGGATAACTTGGCTCTCGGCCCTGTTTTTACGAAGGAGGAACAACTGCGCGCCGATTACGAGGCCGAGGCGCGATACTTCGCCGCCGATCATCCCGCCTGGAAAGCAGCCATTGAGCAGGCCCGAAAGGCTGCCAAAAATGGCCGAGCCGCAGCGAGAAGCGCCATTGAGGCGGTTGGCGCGGAACCCAAGCCCCCAGCGCCGCCGATGTTGCTGATGAGTGACGCCACGCCTGAGGGCATTGTGCTCCAGCTTGCCGAATCCAGGCCATGGGGTGGCGTGTTCAGTGCCGAGGGCGGTTTAATGCTGGGCGGGCATGGCATGTCTGACGAATCGAAAATCCGCACTGCTGGGCTGCTGAATGTGCTCTGGGATGGCGGCCCGATCCGCCGCCGCCGCGTGCTGACCGGCAATACCTTCCTGCCTGGCAGGCGGTGCTCGATGCACCTTATGGCGCAGCCTGGCGTTGCCGAAATCCTCACATGCGACCCCGCTTTTGCCGACATTGGCTTGATGGCGCGCATGTTGATTGTGGCCCCGGCAAGCACTGCGGGGACGCGGAAATATCGCGAGGCCCCGCGAGAGTGTGCCTTGGTTTTGGCCGACTACAAGGCCCGTCTAGCGCAGTTTCTCGACAGGCCGCATCGGATGCTCGACGGTTCCGGCGGGCTTGATCCCCAAGTGCTGACACTCACCGACGACGCCAAGGCCATGATGGTGGCCTTCCATGATGAAATCGAGCAGCGGCTTGCACCAGGCGGTGAGTTTTCCTCTATTCGCGGTTTCGCCAGCAAAATGGCGGAGCACTCTGGGCGGCTGGCTGCGGTGCTCGAGGCATACGGCGATCCCGAAGCGGTAGAGGTGGGGGCCGAGGCAATGGCAAACGGCATCGCCCTGGTGCAGCACTACGCCGCCGAGATGAAGCGCCTGGCGGACGGCGCAAGCATCGCCCCCGATCTGAAACTGGCCCGGCATCTCGTGGAGTGGTGGCAGACTGAGGGCAAGCCCAAACGCCATCTTGCCGAAATCTACCAGCGCGGGCCGAACCAGCTACGTGATGCAGCCACAGCCAAGCGGATCATCGCCATCTTGGAAGAGAGCGGATGGGTGACGCGGCTGCCGCCCAAGACGATGCTGGACGGTGCGCCGCGCCGCGATGCCTGGGAGTTAGCACCATGAGCGGCTTACTGAAATTCGACCCGTGGCAAGCAATCGGCAAACCGAACCCAAAGCGCGAGGCGGAGGAACGCCGCCTCGATGCTGAGCTTGAACGAGCCGAGCGTCACGCGATCATGAACGAGCCGGAACTTCCACCACCTGGCAGCGAAGGCCGGAAGATCATCAACCTTGAACACGAACGTATGGTGCGCGGCCTGCTGACCATCGCCCGTTAGTCGGTCCGTGGGGCGCGGCACAATAAACACCGACAGCCCGCAGGCGGTTTTAACCTTTTCGCCGCCGTGGCGGGCAAATTCATTCACCTGAAAGGACTCCCTATGTCTGAAAAAGCAGGGAAAAAGCAGGAGACCCGGTTTAAGCCGGGACAATCTGGCAACCCAGCGGGCAAGCCAAAAGGCACCCGCAACGCCGCCTTGATGGCCCTAGAGCAGATAGGTCAGGCCGACGCCGAGGGCATCCTGCGCGCCGTCATCACCGCCGCTAAAACCGGCGACATGCAGGCCGCGAAGATCATCATGGATCGTCTCTGGCCAGTGCGGCGGGGCGTGCCGGTGATGATCGACTTGCCCAAAATCAAAACCGCATCGGACGTCATCGAGGCCACGGCGCAAATCATTGAAGCTACCGCACGGGGCGAGATCACCACCGACGAAGCCGCCGCCCTTGCCGGGCTGGTGGAAGGCCAGCGCAAGGCAATCGAGACCCACGAATTAGAGCAGCGCATCGCGGCGCTGGAGGAAAGGAGCAAGCAAAATGGCTAAAATCAAAGACCGGCTGACCAGGCTGGAAGCCAAGACCCCTGCGCCGGAAAAGGCCATTCAAATCTGCCGCGTCATCGTTGAACGTGGCGAGAACGGAGAACTGCGCGAAGTTGGGCGGATGTACCGCCAATCGGATGGCAGCCTAGGCCCGATGATCCCAACTCCACGCAATGGAGAAAAGACAGAGCGTGACAAAACCCTTTGAGTAGAAAACGAAGTAGAAATGGCCGGGCAAAATGTGGTAATATACTACCACATTGTTAGGGGAACCTCATATGAATCTGAAAGCCGAAGTTGCGCGACGCCTAGCTGAAATGCGCGAGCGCGAGCGCTATGTTGAGAGCCTCGCCTCGCTGGGCATTGCCGCCGATAGCGCCATCAATCTTGCCGGGTTGAAGGCGTTGCACACCCAGGCAACCGGCCAAGGTGCAGCGGCAGCCAAAGCATCAAGCAGCGTCTCCAGGCACTACGGCGTGCCCGCGCCAAGGAAGCTCTGATGACCCCGGAGCGCGAGAAACTAGCCGCCGCCATCGCGGCCTTGAAGCAGGCTGAGCAGGAAAAAACCGCACTGGCCTCCCTCTCCTCAAATTCATGGGAGCCAATTTCCTCCGCCGAGCGCCGAGTTGAAGCTGCCGAAAAAGCTCTCTCGGAGGCGCAGGAATTGGCTGTGGCCGACATGGTGGCCGCGAGGCTTGGCCGGGAGGTTCCGAAGCGTTCCACCCGCCAGGAGTTGCAAGCCGAACTGGACACCGCCCGCGCCGATCTGGACGCTGCCCGCGCTGCACGGGGCGAGTTGAAGCGCCAAGCTCAGGATGCCGAGAAGGCTCTGGGCTGGTGCCAGAGCAGCTTGAACAGCGCCCTATCGGCAGTAATCGAGGCTTCTCCCGAAGTCTCTAAGCTGCTGGGCGAGATCAAGGCCCTGGAGGCCGAACTCATTCAGCGATACGAAGCCCTGGCCGCCATCGGAATCAGTGGCCCCTATTCTCGCGCGAAGCGTGAAGCGCAGCTCCAGCCGCCCGCCCGAACTGTTCCCGGCCTTCCCGATTGGCATTTGCTATTCCACGGCCCGCGCGGCGACTTGGCGGCAAGTTGGGCGGTGGCGGTGGATAAGTTGCGGACCGATGCAAACGCGCCACTACCGGGCAGCACTACCGGGGAAGGCCAGCGCCCGAAGCGGAAGCTGTTCGGGTAGAAACCGCCTAGCGGGGTTTTTGGTTCCCTCCACCCGCAGGCGAGCAGGAGGGCGGCGGACTCCACTACGCCGCCCTCCACGCAATTCCAAACCAGCCCCGGACATAGCGCCGGGGTTTTTTGTTACCTGGGGGGGTGGCGCGGTTTAGCAACTTTAGCAGGATTAGCAGGGGTACACCCTCAAATCTGTAAAATGCGGTCCAGGGACAAAAGGGCTATCTCTCATGCACGCGCGCGTGAAAAACAAGGAAAAAAGGTCAGTATTACTTACTTATTTATATTGGCATGATACAGCCTGCCATACGCCCTGATCCGCCAACGTGCGGCAACTGAGTGTATCCAGATAGGTGTTACCATAAATTTGGGCAGTTTTGATTGTTGCTGTATTTTGCTGCAACACTTCAAAGTGCGTGGCGGAGGAGATGGGATTCGAACCCACGATACGCCTTGACAGCGTATAACGGTTTAGCAAACCGCCGCCTTCAGCCTCTCGGCCACCCCTCCGTACACGGCCAGGGCAAGCATAAATTGCTACGCCCTGCGTGCCACCTTCATAATCGGCAGCAGCGGGAAGGTAAAGCCTCCCTGGCGCGCAATCCGCCACAAACAACCAAGTATCTGAATTTATTTGTTTTACTTTCCGCTGCATGGATTGCTTTGCTGCATTGCAAAATTTTTCTTGCACTGCAACATAAATTGGCATATACAAATAAATACAGGGTGAGTTTCTCCCCTGTTTCTTGGACGTTTCCTCCCTAAACTTGGCGGCGCTGTATTAGCGCCGCCTTTTTTTATTCGGCCGCCGCGCAATAGCCCGGGCCAGCGCCCCCCCATAGGCGCATGGCATCGGCCATATCCCGCAGAAAACCGCTCAAACGCTCCTGCACCAGGGCAAAGCGTGCGTTCCGGGCGAATTGCCGCTCATGCATGTACAGCCCGCGCGCTACCTCGAGCTGCACCACCTGCACGCCCTCGCGCGGGCGGCCGTAATGGCGGGTGATGAAGCCCCCGGCATAGGGGTCGTTGCGGCGCACGGAAAATCCGTATCCGGTGAGCAAGGACTCGATATACGCGGTCCAAGCCGGGGTACAGCTTGTGCCATGGCCGTCGCCCAGCACAATATCGGGCCGGTTTGCGTTCCGTCCCGGCGGGGTCGGCATGGAATGGCAATCCAGCACCAAACAATGTCCGAATTCAGCCTGGGTTTCCTCAATCAGCCCGGCCAGCGCCTCGTGGAAGGGCTGCCAGCACGTGCGCACGCGCGCCTCGGCGTCGGCGAAGCTCAGCTTGCGGGCGTAAATCGGCTCGCCTGTGCCAACGATCCGCGCGATCGTCCCCAACCCCGCCGCCACGCGCGAGCTGTGGCGGTTCACGTAGTCGGGCAGTTCGTCCGCGAACATGCTGGGGTCCAGCTCCCAGGGCTCGCGGTTGGCATCGCACCAGGCGCGCGGGAATTCCGCCGCCAGCAGCGGCACCCCCAGCGCGGGGGCTCCGCCGAACAGCTCCTCCACGTAACTATCCTCGGAACGGCGGATGGCCTGTGCGTCGAGCCGCGCCTGGGCAAGGAATTCCACGCCGTAATACCGCCCCGAATGCGGCGAGGTGAGCACCAGAGCGGCACTCTGGCATTGGGGACGCAGCAGGGTGAAGGGCGATAAATCTCTCATGGCGCGGTTTCATTCAACCAGCACGGGGCGCCAGGGGCAAGCAAATTGCCCGTCATCCCCCTCCCGCGCCGAGCAGGGCCCCATGCAGCCGCCGCGCCATCTCCCACATGCGGCGCGGCGCCAAAGCCAACACCAGCAGGGCGAACACGCCCCCCGAAACCGCGGCCCCCACGCCAAGCTGCGCCAGCAGGTTCTGGCCAGGGAACACCAACAGCGCCGCCCAGGCCGCCAGTCTTGCCATGGCCAACGCCACGCAGGGCAGGATCAGCAGCCGCAACACCGGCCCCACCGCCCCCTCCAGCCCCTGGCGCATGGCCAGCGCGAACAGCCCCACTCCCAGCACCCCACGCGCCGTTAACGCCCAGGCCAGTGCCAGCAGCCCATAAGGTGCCGCGAACCATGCCGCCACGGCAATGGTGACGGCGTTGACTAAGGCATAGCGCGAAACCAGCCGCGTGCGCCCTGCACTGGTGAGCATCGGGTTGACCACGCTGTATAAGGCGGCCGCCGGGGCCGTCAGGGTCAGCACGGCGAATACCGGCACCGCCGCCTCCCAACGCGCCCCGAACATTAGCAGCACGATGGGCCTCGCCGCCGCCCCGCACACGGCACTGACGAAAAAGATGACCATGGAGAGCAGGTCGAGCATCTGCCGCGTGGTCTCGAAGCGCCGGGCGGGATCGTGCCGTACCGCCACCAGCACCGGCATGAACACGTTCCGCGCGGGCATGAAGGCAACCTCCTGCAGCACCTCGAACAAGCGCTGGGCGATGCGGAACTCGCCAAGGACGGCCACCGGCATGCGCAAGCCCGCCAGCATCACATAGCCCGTGACGGCGATGTAATCGACCAGCCCCGCCTGCATCAGCGGAAAAGAGAAGCGGAAGCCCTCGCGCAGCACAGGCCAGGAGGGCGGACGTGGCGGCACCCAGCGCGCGGCAACAGACGCCACCACGGCATAAAGCACCCCCCCCGCCATGCGCTGCGCAACGAGCGCCGCCACCCCATGCCCGGCAAAGGCGCAGGGCAGCGCCACCGCCCCACCGGCAACCGTGCTGCCCAACGAGATCAGGCCTACCGCGCGGAAGCGGAATTGCGTGGCCAGCCGCGCCGAGGGCACGACGAGAAACGCCGTCAGCACCACATTCAGCCCCATGATGCGCAACACAGGGGCCAGCACGGGCTGGCCGTACAGCGCGGCAAATCCCGGCGCGAGCGTAAAGAGCAGCGCCATGAACAGCAGCGAGGCGAGGAACTGGCTCCAGAACGCCGCCGCCTCCACGTTCATGTCGCCCGGGCTGGCCTGCACCTGCTCCCCCGCCCCGCTATTGGCGACAAGCCTTGCGAGATCGGAAATCGCGGAGGCAATGGCGATGAGCCCCACCACCGAGGCCGGCACCACCCGCAGCAGCAACCCAAGGACAATGAAGCCAACCCCACGCTCGGCCAGCACAGTGGCAAAGCCCCACGCCGCCCCGCGCACAGCTCCCCGAGCCAACGTCATGCGGCGATCCTCAGCCCGCCAAGGCCAGCGCCACCAGCGCCGCGAGCAAGGCCGGCGGCATCACCACCGCGCCCAAGCGGAGGAACCGCCAAGCGGACACGCTGATCCCGTTTTTGCGCAACGCCGTCAGCCAGAGCAGCGTGGCGAGCGAGCCGGTGATGGAGAGGTTCGGGCCGAGATCCACACCGATCAGCGCCGCGGCAGTCACCCTTTGGCCCGCCTGCCCCAGCGCATGCCCGGCCAGCAGCCCGGCGGGCAGGTTGTTGATAAGGTTGCTCAACCCCGCCAGCCCCAGCCCCACGGCCCAGACCTCACCGCCCGGCACGGCCCGCACACTCCGCGCTATCGCTTCAGCCAGCCCCAGCCGGTCCAGCGCCCCGACCATTACGAACAGTCCCGCCACCATCGGCAGCACGCCCCAGGACACCTCCCGCGCCAGCCGCCAGACCGGCTGCCGGGTAAATACCGCCACCAGCGCGGCACTGCCCAACCCGGCGCAAAGCGTTGGCAAGCCCAACCGCCAGCCCAGCCCAGAGGCTGTGAGCAACAGCACCGTCATCCCGCCAAGCCCAGCCAGTGTCAGCCTGCCGCCGCGCGAAAGCGGGGCAACCGCCCCCGGTGTAGCAAGACACTGCCGCAACCCGCGCCGCTGGGTGAACCAGAGAGCCAGGAAGGTGGCGCCGACGGCCGCCGCCGAAGACAAGCCAAACGCCCCCAGCCAATGGCCAAGATCCGGCATGGCATCAGCGAACACCACGAGGTTGGCGGGGTTGGAGATCGGCAGCACGAAGGAGGCGGCATTGGCCACAAAGGCGCAGATGAGCAGATAAGGCAGGCGGTCCTCGGCCCGCACCGCCCGGACCATGGCGGCCACGGCAGGGGTGAAGACGACGGCCGTGGCATCGTTGGAGAGAAACACCGTCACCACCACCGCCATGGCATAGATCAGCCCAAACAGCCGCAGCGCCGAGCCATTCGCCGCCCGCGCCACCAGCCCCGCCGCCCAAGCGAACACGCCCTGGTCGGCGGCCAGCTCGGCCAGCAGCATCATGCCGGTAAGGAACAGATACACATCGCCACCCTGCCCCACCGCGCCCAGTGCCTCACGCAGCGGCAGCGCCCCGCCCAGCACCAACAGCACCGCCCCCGCCAGGGCGGGCATCCATTCGCGCATCCCCCAGGGGCGGATGAGCACGCACCCCAGGCTAACCAGCACCACCGCCCAAACGGCGCCTGCGCTCACGCCCGCACCAGCCGGCAATACCCCAACGCCAGCAGCGGCAGCATCGCTCCCAGCCCGCACAACTCCTGCCAGCCGCCATGCAGCAGCAGCGCGCCGGTCACCGCGGAACCCGCCGCCCCGCCGACGAAGAACACGGCGATGAACAGCCCGTTCAGCCGCGAGCGGATCTCCGCCGCTTCCGCGTAGATGGCCCGCTGACCGACGATCAGGCTGGTCTGCACCCCCGCATCGAGCAGCATGGCGGCGCCCGCCAGCACCAGCGCCGAATGCACTTCGCCACCCGCCCACGCCAAGGCGAACGCCAAGGCGATGGACGCAAGCCCGCCATACGTGGCGGCCCGGCCATGCCCCCTATCGGCCAAGCTTCCCGCGATGGGCGCCACCAGCGCCCCCGCCGCCCCGGCCAAGCCAAACACCGCAATGCCGCGCTGTGTGAAGCCGAAATCCCGCGACAGATAAAGCGGCACACCGGTCCAGAACAACGAGAATGCGCCAAAACAGGCCGACTGCACCAAGCCCCGCTGGCGCAAAATCGGTACCCTGAACGGCAAGGCGAACAGCGAGGCCAGCAGCGCGCCGTAGCCCTGCCGCGCGCCGGGGCTGCGCTCGGGCAGCATGCAGCGCAACAGCAGCGCAAGCACGGCCATCAGCCCCGCCGAAAGAAAGAACACCACCCTCCAGCCGAACGCGGCGGTGATGGCCGAGGACACAGGCCGGGCGAGCAATATGCCCACCAGCAGCCCGCTCATCACCGTGCCGACCACGCGCCCGCGCGACTGCTCCGGCGCCATATGCGCGGCCAGCGGCACGAGCATCTGCACCGCCACCGAGGTCACACCCACCGCCGCACCGGCCACCAGCATCTCGGGCCCCGAACGTGCCAGCCCCGCCAACAGCAAAGGCGGCATGCAGGCGGCGATAGTCAGCACCACCAGCCGCCGGTTCTCCACGATGTCCCCTAGCGGAACCAGCAGCAGCAGCCCTGCCGCATAGCCAAGCTGCGTGCAGCTCATGATCAGGCTCGCCGCGCGCGGGCTCATATGCACATCCGGCCCGATCAGCCCGATCAGCGGCTGCACGTAATAGATATTCGCAACCACCACGGCGCAGGCGACCGCCAGCAGCGCAACCATGGCCCGTCCCGGGGTTTGTGAAACTTGCATGCCCCTGACTTAACGGCGGAGGAGAATTCTGCAATGCAGATGCGGGCGCCAATGCCGCGCCGCAGCCTGACGGGGAGACAACATGGATTTCGTGCACGCCGTATTATTCGCGATTCTGCAGGGGGCGACGGAACTTTTTCCCGTCAGCAGCCTGGGCCACGCCGTGATCGTGCCGAAGCTGCTGCACTGGCCCATCGATCAGTCCAGCCCGGATTTCCTGCCCTTCCTGGTCATGCTGCATCTCGGCACCGCCATCGGCCTGCTCGCCTATTTCTATGCCGACTGGCTGGCCATGGCGCGCGGGGTGCTGGGCATCGGCTATCAGGCGGAGGTGAGCGCGACGCGCGACCTGCTGCTCAAGCTCATCATTGCCACCATCCCGGCCGTGCTCATCGGCGCGATACTGAAAAAGCCGATCGCGCATCTCTTCGGCAGCCCGCTTATCGCCTCGCTGTTCCTCATCGCCAATGCCGGCCTGCTGCTGGCGGGCGAGCGCCTGCGCGGCCGCGCCGCCCTGCGCGGCGGGCATCTCACCAACCTGGACGCTCTGATCATCGGCCTGTTCCAGTGCCTCGCCTTCCTGCCCGGTATCTCGCGCTCGGGCTCGGCCATCGTCGGCGGCCTGCGCCGGGGCATCAACCATGAGGACGCGGCGCATTTCTCCTTCCTCATGGGCACGCCGGTCATCCTCGCCGCCAGCGTCGCCGAGATCCCCAAGCTGCTGCGCGCGCACGAGCTGCACGCACTGTTCGGCGTCTCGCTGCTCGCCGCCATTGTGGCGGGCGTGGTGGCCTATGCCAGTACCGCCTTCCTGATGCGCTATTTCAAGCAGCACGATTCCTGGGCGCTGAAGCCCTTCGCCTGGTATTGCGCGGCGTTCGGCGCGGGCAGCTTCGGCCTGCTGATGCTGGGGCTGTGACCATGCGCCGCCTGCTCACAACTCTCGCCCTGACCCTGCCGCTCGCCGCGCAGGCGAAGGTGAACCTCGCCGAAGCACCCATCGACCGGCTGAACCTGCCTGTCTGGCACCAGCATTGGGACGCGTCGCTGGAGGATGCCCGCACCCACCCGGACGCCAAGATTGTCTGGCTAGGCGACTCCATCACCTATTACTGGCAGCGCCATGGCGGGCATGGGTATGACGATATCCTACCCATCTGGAACCAGTATTACGCCCCCTACGGCGCGCTGGATTTCGGCTTCATCGGCGACACCACCTCAAGCCTGATCTGGCGGCTGGATCACGGGCAGGTCGAGGGGCTGCACCCGCAACTCGCCATCATCCTCATCGGGGCGAACAATTTCGGCAAGGTGCATTGGGACGCGGCGATGACCATCCCCGGCATCGAGGCCGTGGTCGAGAACACCCATCGCCGCCTGCCCGGCGCGCATATCCTGCTGCTGGGCGTGCTGCCCTCCATCCGCTCCCCCTGGGTGGACGCGCAGACGCGGACAACCAACGCCGCCCTGGCGCAGCATTACGCGGACAGCCAGACCGTCACCTTCATGGATGTCGGGCATCTGCTGCAAACGGATGGACACACCGACCCGACGCTGTTCGTTGACCCGCATTTGAACCCGCCAGACCCGCCTTTGCACCCCGATGCCGAGGGCATGCGCCGCATCGCCGAGGCATTGGCCCCGGTGGTGCGGGAATACGTGCGCTAACCGCGCGCGGCCTTAACAAACGCCCGGATCAGTTCGGGCGATTTCTTCCCCGGCGCGGTCTCCACGCCGGAGGATACATCCACCCCCGGCGTGCCGGTCTGGGCGATGGCCTCGGCCACATTGCCGGGGTTCAGCCCGCCCGCCAGCAGCCAGAGCTTGGCGGGACGGAAGGTGGAGAGCAGCGCCCAATCCGCCTTCACCGCGTTGCCACCAGGCCTCGTCGCCCCCGGCGGCGGCTTGGCCTCCACCACATAGCCATCGGCATGTTCGTCCTTGGCGGGGAAATCCGCCGCGCTGGTCACGCCCAGCTGGCGCCAGACAGGGCGGCCAAAGCGGTCCCGTAGCGCCGTCACGGCGGCGGGCGAGGCATGGACCTGCAAGATATCCAGCGAGACGCTTTGCAGCACCGCGTCAATCTCGTCGAACCCGGGATTCACGAACAACCCCACGCGCAGCGGCCCACCCTGAGCGCGGGCGGAGAGCAGCGCCGCCTCAGCCGGGGTGACGTAGCGCGGCGAAGGCGGGAAAAACACAAAGCCCAGATAATCCGCGCCCGCCTGCACCGTGGCGTCGAACGCCTCGGGGCTGTTGATCCCGCAGATTTTGACCTTGGTCACGCGATGCTCGCGGCGATCGCCGCCGCAGCCGCCACCGGGTCCACAGCACCCGTAATGGGCCGCCCAACCACGATGTAATCCGCCCCGGCTGAGACGGCCTCCTCCGGCGTCATCACCCGCGCCTGATCGCCGATCTCGGCGCCCTTGGGGCGGATGCCCGGCACGACCAGCACCGGCTTCTCGCCAAAGGCGTCGCGCAGGCGGGAAATCTCATGCGCCGAGCAGACCAGCCCGTCCGCGCCATTCTCCAGCGCCAGCCGCGCCAGACGCAGCACCTGCTGCGCCGGGCCACCCGAGACGCCGGTCGCCGCCAGGGCCTCGGTATCCAGGCTGGTCAGCACCGTCACGGCCAGGATCTTCGGGCGCTTCGCACCTTCCGAGGCCGCCTTTGCCGCCGCCTCGATCATTTTCGCGCCGCCACCGGCATGGATGGTTAGCATATCCGCCCCCAGCGGCAGCAGCGAGCGCACGGCCCCGGCCACGGTGTTGGGAATGTCATGCAGCTTGAGGTCCAGAAACACCGGATTACCCTGCGCCGCCTGGGTGAACCCCGCGGGGCCGTGGCGGAGGAAGAATTCCAGCCCCAGCTTCACCAGCCCGCAATGCGGCGCCACACCGCGCACAAGCTCTTGCGCCCGGTCCAACTCGGGCGTGTCGATCGCGGCGATAAGTCGTTTCATGGGGTATCCTGTGTCGGGGTAAGCTGCGCCTCCAGCTCGGCCACGCGCTTTTCGGCGCGTTTGGCCCGGCGGTGCGCACGGAAACGGTGGGGCAGATGGAAAATCAGCCCGGAGAGAAAGCCAAAGCCCAGTGCGCCGAGCAGCACCCCGCCCAAGGGCAGAGGCATGCCGCCGAACGGCCAGAAATTCACCGGGACGAAATCACGATTGGAGAGAAGCAGAATCACCAGCGCGACGATGAGGACAAAGCCGGCGATTGTTTTCAGGATGGTCAGGTTTCCGCTCCACCATTCTTTTTGCCCTTGGCCGGGGCCGGGGCGGGCTTGTTGATGCGCTCGCGCAGCTCCTTGCCGGCCTTGAAGAAGGGCACGGATTTCTGCGCCACCTGCACCGTCTCGCCGGTGCGCGGGTTGCGCCCGGCGCGGGCCTGGCGGCTCTTCACGGTAAACGCGCCGAAGCCGCGCAACTCCACACGCTCGCCGCGCGCTAACGCGGCTGTCATTTCATCAAACAGCGCCGATACAATGCGCTCCACCTCGGCCACGGTCAGATGAGGGTTATCTTCCGCCAGCCCGGCGATTAGTTCAGAACGTGTCATAAAGCTCTCCCACCCCGCGTAACGATGCCAAAACCGCGGCGGCAGGTCAATAAACGATTGTCACACGTAGGTTTTTCCACGCTGCCGGGGAACGTGGAGCCACCCTGGCCGTTGGCGTGTACATCCTCCCAAGGCCTGCTTGTGCAGGTGGGCGCCGGGTAACCGGACCAATGGTCCGGACAGAGCCAGCCCCCGAGGGAGATGCTTAACGGCCCTGGGGATGATTTGCCTGACGCACCGGGCAGCTCCAGCCATCTATTTAGGCGGCGATGGCCGCCGGTGCAATGCGTCCTATGCGCGGGTCAGAGATGGCTTTAAAACGCGCTTCGGTGAGTTGCATGAGTGAGATTTTTGAGCACCGGAACAGAGCGTATATGGGCTACACGCGCACCGGAGCGCATAAAATCACGCCCAGACGACCTCCAGGGCAGGGTTTTAAAACCTTCTCTCAGCTATCGAGAAGGTCGGCGGCGATCTCTTCCGCCCGGGCCGCCACCCGGCGCAACCGGGCGCGGCGCTGCTCATCGGCGGGTGCGGGCTTGGCGGCCTGCGCCTCGATCACGCGAGCCTCGGCGGCGGCCAACGCCCCGCGCAGGTCGTGCAGTTCGTCGGCCAGCAGCAGCGAGGCCAGCATCAGCAACCGCGCCTCGCCGGACTGCCCGCCAATCGCCTTGATGCTGGTGATCCGCTGCTCGATCTCGGCGGCCATCTGGCCCAGATGCTCTTCCTGCCCGTCCTCACAGCCGACGGTATAGGCGAAACCATTGATGCGTATGGTGACCTGGGCCATGGCGTCACTCCGTCGGTTCGGGCGGGTGGACCTCATCGATCGCCGTGCGCAGGCGGTTGATCACCTGATCCAGCCCCTCGGCCAAGGTGGCGCGGTCGAGAGCCTCACCGCCAGCAGGCTTGGACAGGCTGGCGATCTTGCGCAGCGCGGCTTCGATACGGTCCAGGATTTCGTCTTCTGATTCAGACTCAGACATGCGACTATAGAACATGACCGCGCCGTGGGCGGTCAAGGTAAGGTTTAACGCCCAAAACATGATTATAGTGTAATGAGTTTACCACCTGCGGTCATCGTGCATGGGCTGCCCGATATCCGCGCCGCCATGGCCTGCGGCCACCCCGTCACCCTGCTTTCCACCCCCGGTGCCGCGCTTTATGCGGGCGGTTTATGGTGGCGCGAGCTGCTGGCGGCGGCGGCATATACTGGCCCCGCGCTGCTCGATTGCGGCCCCGCCCCCGGCCGCGCCTGGGAGGCGCTGAAGCTCGGCCTGCCGGGCGTAGTGCTCGCCCCCTGCCCGGCCTGGAGCCAGGTGGCCGAATACGCCGCCGCCCAGGGGGCGCTGCTGCTCTCCGCCCCGCCCCCGGCGCTGGATCTGTCCACACCCGGCGCCCCCCGGCACATCGCGGCATGGCTCACCGGAAGTTTTTTACCGCCAGCGCCCCCGGCACCATGATTTGGCCGCATTTTTTGAGCTTTTGTGCCGCCACGACGCGCCCCAAGGCGGATGACATCCGCCGAGCCATCGGCTACAGGGCGCACGGTTGCAAAATTATTCATAGGTTGGGACAAAATGGCGATCACGCAGACCGTTAAGAAAATCCTCTCGCATTACGAGAGCGACAACCCCGGCACCAAGGCGAATCTGGCCCGCATCCTGATGCAGGGCAAGCTGGGCGGTACCGGCAAGCTGGTGATCCTGCCGGTGGACCAGGGTTTCGAGCATGGCCCGGCCCGCTCCTTCGCCCCCAACCCCGCCGCCTATGACCCGTACTACCACTACCAGCTCGCCATCGACGCTGAGCTCTCCGCCTATGCCGCCCCGCTGGGCATGCTGGAAGTCGGCGCCTCCGAGTTCGCCGGTCAGATCCCGACCATCCTGAAGGTCAACTCCTCCAACTCGCTCGCCACCGACAAGAACCAGGCCATCACCGGCTCCGTCTCCGACGCGCTGCGCCTGGGCTGCTCGGCCATCGGCTTCACCATCTATCCAGGCTCCGAATTCGCGTTCGACCTGATGGAAGAAATCCGCGAGATGGCCGAGGAGGCCAAGTCAGCCGGTCTGGCCGTGGTTGTGTGGCCTTATCCGCGCGGCCCGAACCTGGACAAGGCCGCCGAAACCGCGCTCGACATCTGCGCCTACGCCGCGCACATGGCCGCTCTGCTGGGTGCCCACATCATCAAGGTCAAGCCGCCCACGGATGTGATCTCGCTCGAAGCCGCCAAGAAGTCCTATGCCGGGTTCGACGCCTCGACCATGGCCAAGCGCACCGCCCATGTCGTGCAGTCCTGCTTCGCCGGCAAGCGTATCGTCGTGTTCTCCGGCGGCGAGGCCAAGAACCTGGACGCGCTGTATGAGGAAATCCGTGGCCTGCGCGATGGCGGCGCCAACGGCTCGATCATCGGCCGCAACACCTTCCAGCGCCCGCGCGAGGAAGTCCTGGAGCTGCTGGGCAAGATCATCGACATCTATCTCGGCAAGTTCTAAGCTAACAATTTGTAAAAGTTTTTGGGGGCGGCCTTTTTCCAAAAAGGCCGCTTCTTTATTTTCCAGCTTCTGGTGCCATGACAAACGATTGCCGCCTCTACCTCATTACCCCGCCGGTTCTGCCCGATAACTTCGAGGCCCAACTTGCCGCCGCCCTCGATGCCGGGGACGTGGCCGCCCTACAATTGCGCCTGAAGGACGTCCCGGACGATTTGATTGCCCGCACGGTGGACCGCCTGCGCCCCATCGCCCAGAGCCGGGATGTCGCCTTCATCCTCAACGACCGGCCGGACTTGGCCATGAAGCTCGGCTGCGACGGCGCCCATGTCGGCCAGACGGACATGCCCCTCAAGCAGGCGCGCAAGATTTTGGGCGAGCTGACGCTGGGCGTGACCTGTCATAACTCCCGCCATCTCGCGATGGAGGCGGCGGAGGCTGGGGCGGATTACGTGGCTTTTGGCGCATTCTTCCCCACCTCCACCAAGGAGCCGCCGGAAATGGCGGAGATCGAGACGTTGCAGATCTGGGCCGAGACGATGGAAGTGCCCTGTGTGGCCATCGGCGGCATCACGGCTGAAAATTGCGCGCCGCTGGTGCGTGCGGGCGCGGAATTCCTGGCCGTGGTCGGCGCGGTATGGAACCACCCCGACGGTCCCGCCGCCGGTGTTCAGGCGATGCTCAAGGCCATCGCCGCAGCTTAACGGCAATCATTGCCCTTAAGGGTGAAGCCCGCCACCTTGCCATCCTTCAGGGCGAAGGTGATCTCGCAGGACCAGACCTGGATATTCTGTGGAAAGGGCTGCATGTACCCCCCATAATACGGCCCCCAGTACGGCCCGTACCAAGGCCCGAAGCCACCCATGGCGATGTTGTTTGGCATGACCTCAGCATGACCATGGACATAGGCGAGATACTGCACGCCATCCACGGTGATCTGCTTGTCCGGCACGCCCAGCGACTGCACGAGACTCGCCTCTGGCGCGCCGATATAAGCGGCCATGCGCGATTGCAGGCTCGGCCCGTGGGCGCAGGCGGCAAGAGCTAGCGGCAAGGCGAGAACGGCACGGCGCATGGATAAACCCTCCTAAGCGCTGGGATATACCATTTGCACGTAACAATTTGATGACTTACGTCAAGGCAGCCACAAAACATCGGCAATGCGCGCGGCACCCGTGGCCAGCATGGCCAGCCGGTCGAACCCCAGAGCGATGCCCGAGCAAGCGGGAAGCGCGGCCACGGCGGTAAGGAACTCCTCGTCCATCGGCCAATCCTCGCCATAGAGCGCATGCCGCCGCGCGCGGTCGGCGATAAAGCGCGCCCGCTGCTCCTCGGCATCCGTGAGTTCGACGAAGGCATTGGCCAACTCGATGCCGCAAACATACAGCTCGAACCGCTCCGCCACGCGCGGGTCATCCGGGCATTTGCGCGCCAGCGCCGCCTGGGCGGCGGGCCAATGGGTGAGGAAGGTCGGGCGCTCGCGGCCCAGATGCGGCTCGATCCGCTCCAGCAGCAGGCGGAAGAACAAATCCTCCCAATCCTCGCCCTCGCGCAGTTTTGCACCAGCCTGGGCGGCCAAAGCGGGCGCGTCATCGGCGGTGGCCAACACATCCGCCCCCACATAGCGCTGGAAGGCCTCGGCCACGGTGAGGAATTCCGGCTCGTCGAGGCGCGTGGTGATGCCCCGGCAACTCACCTCGGGCGGCAGAGTGGCGCGTAGCAGGGCAAAGGTTTCGTCCATCAGCGCCTGCATGTCCGCGCCCAGCGAGTACCATTCCAGCATGGTGAACTCAGGGGCGTGGGTGTCGGACCAGGGCTCGTCGCGCCAGACGCGGGCGAGCTGAAAGATTGGCCCCGAGCCGCCCGCCAGCAGCTTTTTCATGGCGAATTCGGGCGAGGTGTTCAGCCATTTGTCGCCCGCCGGACGGGCGCGCAGATGCACCTCCTCACCCGGCGCTGCCACGGCGTAGGGGGTTTCCACCTCGGTATAGCCGCGCGCGGCGAAGAAGGCGCGCACGGCGGCGGCCAGGCGCTGGCGGCGCAGGAGACGGGGAAAACGGTCGGGCAGTGTCTGCCAGGGTTGAGAGCGCATGGCGCACGTTCTACATCACCCCGATGCCGGATGGTATTTCCCCCAAGCCCCGCACGCTGCGCCGCCCCGACGAGCTGGCCCGCGCCGGGTTGCTGCCCCAGAACCGCGTCGCCGAGGCCGAGGCCGTCGGCGCGCGCTACGCCATTGCCGTGCCGCCCGCCCTGGCCGCACTCATCGAGTCGCCGGACGATCCGCTGGGGCTGCAATTCATCCCCAGCGCCGCCGAACTAATCACCGCCCCGCATGAGAGCACGGACCCCATCGCCGACGAGGCGCTCTCGCCCCTCCCCGGCATCGTGCACCGCTACCCGGACCGTGCGCTGCTGAAACCCCTGCTTGCCTGCCCCGTCTATTGCCGGTTCTGCTTCAGGCGCGAGCAGGTGGGGCCGGATGGCGGGGTGCTCTCGGCCGATGAGCTGGAGGCGGCCTACGCTTACATTGCGGCGCATCCGGGCATCCGCGAGGTGATTTTAACCGGCGGCGACCCGCTGATGCTCTCGCCCCGCCGCCTGGGCGAAATGCTGCGCCGAGTGGCGGCGATCCCGCATGTGGAGCTGCTGCGCATCCATAGCCGCGTGCCTGTGGCCGATCCGTCGCTGGTGAACGAGACGCTGCTGGAGGCGCTGGAGATCGAGAAGCCGCTCTACATCGCGGTGCACAGCAACCATGCGCGGGAGCTGACGGCGGACGCCAACGAGGCCTGCCGCAAGCTGACACGGCTGGGCATTCCGCTGCTGGGCCAGACCGTGCTGCTGGCCAGCGTGAACGACAGTGAAGCCGCGCTGGCCGATTTGTTCCGCGCCATGCTGCGCGCGCGGATCAAGCCTTATTACCTGCACCAGCTAGACCCCGCCCCCGGCACCGCGCGCTTCCATGTGGAACCGGAGCGCGGGCGGGAGCTTCTGCGCAACCTGCGCGGCAAGATCAGCGGCACAGCGTTTCCGATTTATATCCTCGACCGTCCCGGCGGGCTGGGGAAAGTGCCGCTATAACGCCCCTGCCCCACTTTGAATCATGGCTTCGCCCCTTTTTGGGAACTTTGCCTCTATCCGCCCGCATCGCATGCCCACCCTCACGCGGGTCTTCGGCAAATCCGGTATGCCATGCCGTATGCTGAGAGCCCATTGGGGAGCTTGCGGCGGGCACAAATCTTGACAAAAATTAACATTCATCAGAACATCACCTACAAGCAGCTTCCTCCCTGCTTCCATTTCATTCAGCACGCAAGCGCCACTTCATCAAAACAGCCAAACTTACCCGCGTAATTTTCCGGCTTCTCTCCCGCCCAGAGACATGAATATGCCAAGCCTGCTCACAGCCCCCTTACGCAAGATCGGAATTATGTGGTGACTGAAACGCACGCCCCCGTCGTTACCTATATGGGACGGTCCGTTGCTGTACGAACCAACGAGACCGTGCTCAACGCCCTGCTCAGGGCCGGGATCGAAGTGCCGTTTTCCTGCAAGGCCGGCAGCTGCCAGACGTGCTTATTGAAGTGCCTGGAAGGCGAACTGCCCGAGCGGACACAGCGTGGCCTCTCGGAAACCTTGCGGGCCAAATCTTACTTCATGCCCTGCCGTTGCAAGCCCGCGGGCGATATGCAGCTGGCCCCCGTGAATGCGGATGATCTGCTGGCCGAGAAAGCCAGTGCCGCCCCCACGGAATCCGAGATCCCCTACCCGGAAACCGACCCCGCCCTATGGATGGAACTGCAACAAGACGGCGACAAGGTTCGCAAAATCTTGGAAGCGTTCTACGACATGGTCTATGCCGACGAGCAACTCGCCCCCTTCTTCGAAAATGTCCAAAAAGAACATGTGACCGACAAGCAATACGTGTTCATGAAACGCTGCCTGCTCGGCGAGAAAGTCTATTTTGGCAATCGCCCGCGCAACGCGCATCACTGGATGATCATCTCAGATGAGCTGATGGATCACCGGCAGGCGCTCATGCTGAAATCATTGCGCGCCAATGGCCTAACCCAAGATCAAATTGACCGGTGGGTGCGTTTTGAGGAACATTTCCGCGGCGATATCGTCAAGCAAGAGACGTGGCCTAAGCGTATGGGGGGCCAGGATATCGTCTTTGAAGGCGTCGGCCAGGAAGTGTTCCCGATCGCCCTGATCTGCGATTACTGCCATGCTGAAATTCCCGCCGGGACCACGGTAGTGGTTCACCATCGCCGTGGGCTGGTCAGCTGCCCCGCCTGTGCAAGCGGCGCGCCGCTGACATAAGCTGTGAATCTTGGCGCGCTTTTTATAAAAAGCGCGCCAAACCCCGTAAAAATTTTCAATAATTTCAATTCACTAAAGAATTTTTTCGTCTGAACCAGTCCCTTAAAACCGCGCCGAGACTGCCGCTTGCAAGCTCTGCGCCGACCAGTTGCCGGCGAAGCGGCCGCTATAGCCGATATCCAGCGCCCAATCGCCTTTGGCCATGCGCAGCCCCAGCCCCACCACGCCGGAGACCGGCGACAGCTCCTGCGGGTTGAGGGTAAAGGCTGTGCCGTCCTGCGTGGCCAGCCCCAGCCCCACGCCAGGATTGCCCAAGCTGCCCTCGACCCCGAAAGTAACGCGCGGGGTGATGACGATGTGCGAGGCGGCAACATAACCGCGGCCCAAATTCAGGTGCAGGAACGGCGTCACCGTGGCGCCGGAGGACGCGCCGCCATTCAGCGCGAAAGCCTGCACCGAAGCGCCTTCCGCCAGCCCACCAATGGCCACGCGGGTCACCCGCAGCCCGGCGGCGGGGCTGATGTCCCATCCGCCCCAGGCCAGCGGCAGCGCCGCCTGCGCCGCGAGGGACAGCACATTGCCATTCTCCCGCGCCACCGCGGCGTCCGCCCCGGTCTGGCGGGCGGTGCTGGCGTTCACGATACCATCCAGCACCGCGCCGCTGAGGACGAACGCCCCCATAGGCTGGTTGGCGTAGAGGCCAAGGCGGACCGTCTCCAGATCGGCGGTTCCCGTGCCCTTGCCGCGCATGGCGGCATCATCATACCCTGCGGCGAGGCCGATCCGCCCGTCCGTCGCGGGGATGGCATGGTCCACCCCCGCGAGAAACCCGCCGCCGGTCATGTTGAAACCATCGGTGGCGAGGTTGGAGCCCGCCGCCTCCACCCAGCCTCCGGCCGCGCAGAACCCGCTGGCGATGGCCGAGGCGATACCCGCCTTACCGTCCCCCTGGGCCGGGGCGTTGCGGCACTCCGCCCCCGCCCCTGGCGACATGGCGTGGCCAAGCAGCAGATCGTCCATGGTCTGGGCGTCGAGCGTCATGGCCTGTGAGAGGTCGGGCAGCAACCCCGCCCCTTGTGGCGCCACGGTGAAGTTGCTGTTCACCAGCAGCCGCGCCGCCTGGCTGTTCAGCGAGAGCGTGAGCGGCTGCGCCACCTGTTCCACCTGGGCAAAACTGCCGCTCAGGCCGGCATCCGCCTCCAAGAACTGGTAGCTCGCGGGGGTGTAGGTGCCCGGTGCCAGTACATAAGTGAGTGTGCCACCCAGCTTGATCGTGCCTGTGACGCTGAAGCTGGAAACCTGCCCCGGTTTCACCAGTACCACCAGCGTGCCCGTGTCGCTCTGGCTGAAATTGCCGTTCAGCCGCAGCGGGGCCGTGGCCAGCCCGGCGGAGAAGCTACCATTATTCACCATCTGCGCCACATTCCAGGTGCCGGTACCGGCCCAACTCGCCCCCTGCGCCACAATGAGCGACCCGCCACTGCCGAAGCCCATGATGTCGCTGGAGAGCGTGCCGCCGCCGGTGAGCGAGATGGAACTCGCCGTGCCATTGCCTGCAATATCCCCCACGATCTGCGCCCCGGTGCCCAGCGTGATGCTGCTCGCCCCGCGCGACAGGCTGATCGCATTACCGCCCCCGGTGGCGATGATGCTGCCGGTGTCGATAATATCCACCGCCCCGCTGGCAATAATTCCGGTCGCCCCGGCGATGGTCCCGGCATTGTCCAGCGTGCCGCCCTTGGCCAGCTTCACCCCGGCGGTGGTGCCGGTGATCAGCCCGGTATTCTCCACCACCCCGCCACCCCCGGTATCGATCGCGCCGCCGATCCCTCCCGCGATGGTGCCACTATTGTTGAGCGAGGACGCACCGGTAAGATACACGCCGAAATCCGGCCCGCTGATCAGCCCGGCATTGGTGATGCGCGAGCCGTCGCCGCCCGCATACACGCCGGAATAGCCGCCCAGCAGCCGCCCGGTCTCGGTATTGGTGAGGCTGCCGCCGGAATAGAGCGAGACGGCATCGCCCCGGCTGGCGGAAATCTGCCCGCTATTGGTCACGCTGCCCGCGCCGTTGCCGGTGTAAACGCCGATATGCCCGCCAAAGATGGAGCCAGTATTGGTCACGCCGCCGCCCTGGTTGAGGCTCACGCCGTCGAACCCCGCACTGATGGCGCCGCTGTTGCTGACCTGCCCGGCGCCGCCATTCACCACCACGCCGTAGCGCGTGGCGCTGATGTTGCCGCTATTGGCCACACTTCCCGAAGCCCACAACTCCACCGCGTTATTGCCCGCCACGCTGCCTGTATTGGTGACGCCGCCGCCCCCGCCGAGCCAGATGCCCGCGCCATTGGCGGCCTGCACCTGCCCGGCATTGCTGAGCTGAGCCGGGCTCAAATCCCACAGCGCCGCCCAACTCTGGCTATCAACCGTCACGCCGTTGGCGATGCTCACCCCCGCATTGCCATACCGCGCGAGGTTCACGGGCGCATAGTGGCTGGTGGAGATCACGCTCTGCGCGGCGGCCGGGGCGGCAAGCCCCATGGCGGCGGGCAGAACCAGCAGCGACGCATTGGCGCCCTTGCGCGCCAGGGCAATGCCGATGGAGGACGTGTTCATGAAAGGCGATCCTTGGGCCGGGCGGCTTTTTGCAACCCTTCACGACTACAAGCTGCTTTCAACCTAGAACCGCACCGATGAACGGCGTGTTAATCTCCCAGCCCCACCCTGCGGAATCGCTATTTTCCCGTTAACCTGCTTGCCGCGCCCCCAGGGGGTGGCTTGCCGAAATCGCCCTGGCGGCGTAAGCCCCCGCCTTACGATCATTCAAGTTTTCAATCGGCAGGGCAGAACCCATGAAGCAGCAGGCTAACCTTATCCGCGCCGGGCAGGTCATCGAACACGAGGGCCAGCGCTGGACCGTGCTGAAGCAGCAGATCATCACCCCCGGCAAGGGCGGCGCCTTCATCCAGGTGGAAATGCGCAACCTGAAGACCGGCAACAAGACCAACGAGCGTTGGCGCACCGCCGATACCGTCGAGCGCCTGACCACCGAGGACCGGGACTTCACCTATTCCTACACCGATGGCGAGAACCTCGTGCTGATGGATCCCGAGACCTTCGAGCAGTTCATGGTCCCCGCCGCGATCCTGGGCGATTCCGCCCCCTTCCTGCAGGACAACATGGCCGTCATCGTTGCGCTGGTCGAAGGCGACCCGGTCGGCATCACCCTGCCGCCGCAGGTGACGCTGGAAGTCGTCGAGGCCGACCCGGTGGTGAAGGGGCAGACCGCCTCCTCCTCCTATAAGCCCGCCAAGCTCTCCAACGGCGTGAAAACGCTGGTGCCGCCCTTCATCGAGGCTGGCGAGCGCATCGTGGTGCGCACCGAGGACGGCAGCTACGTGGAACGCGCCAAGGGCTGATCTCCAACACGAGGGGGCCAACGGCCCCCTCACTTTATTCTGACACGAGGAGTGCATTGCCATGATGCCACGTCTTTCCCCGCACATGACCGTGATGCACGCCGCGGCGAACAAAGCGGCGAAGCGTCTGCTGCGCGATTTCATGGAAGTCGAGAATCTGCAGGTTTCCGTTAAGGGGCCGGGGGATTTCGTCAGCCAGGCGGATCTGCGCGCCGAGCAGTCGCTGCGCGAGGATTTGGAGAAGGCCCGCCCGGGCTATGCCTTCCTGATGGAAGAGTCAGGTGCTTCCGGCTCCGATAAATGGGCCTGGCGCTGGGTTGTCGACCCGCTGGACGGCACCACCAACTTCCTGCACGGCATCCCGCATTGGGCGATCTCGATCGCGCTGGAGAAGCGCCTGCCGGATGGCGGCTCCGAGATCCATGCCGCTGTGGTGTACTGCCCGGTGAACGGCGAGATGTTCTGGGCCGAGAAAGGCATCGGCGCGTATCTCAACGACAAGCGCCTGCGCGTCTCCGCCCGGCGCGACCTGAAGGACGCGCTGTTCGCCACCGGCATTCCCTTCGCCGTCTCCGCCTCGCGCAGCCGCCTCTCCTTCGCCCGCACGCTGGGCACGCTGATGCCGCAGGTCGCGGGCATCCGCCGCTTCGGCTCCGCTGCGCTGGACCTCGCCTGGGTCGCGGCCGGGCGTTATGATGGCTATTGGGAAACCGGCATCTACCCGTGGGACATCGCGGCGGGCATGCTGATCGTGCGCGAGGCCGGCGGCTATGCCACCGATGCCGAAGGCAAGGATGAGATCGCCAACACCGTGGTGGCGGCAAACCCGCATCTGCACCCCAAATTGCTGGAAGTGGTGCAGGACGGTCTGGCGGCGGCCAAGGCTTGACGTTAAGGTTTCTGCCGTGAAGCGAATTTTGCTCCTGGCAGGTCTTTCGGCTCTGGTTGCCCCATGCGCGCAGGCGCAGGTGGCAGTGAACGCGGCGGCGTTGCAGCAACTGGCTGGCACCCCGCCAGCCCCGCCGCCCGCCCCCAAGCCGGCACCCGCAGCTACAGCGCCCATGCCGCATATCGCGCATCATCACCACGCGGCCCCGGCGGTTGTGGCGGCCAAACCCGCACCACCGCCGCTACCCCAGGCCGCGCCCGCCGCCCCGCAAGCCGCCCCGGCAACGCTCAAGGCGCCGCCGCCGCCGCCCTCCGTTCCCACGGAGGTGCTGAAAGCTCTGGCCCCTGTGCGGATCAACTTCGCCCCCGGCAGCGCAGACCTGCCAGCCAGCGCCGCCAATGCGCTCAGGCCCTTCTGCCACGAGGGCGGCATGGTCAGCATCGATGCCCATGCCCCGGCCAACCCCTCCGATCCCTCGGCGGCCATGCGGCTCTCGCTCTCCCGCGCTCTTGCGGTGAAGGCCGTGCTCGCCGCCTGCGGCGTGCCGGTGCAGAACATCGTGCCCCGCGCCGCGGGCGCGACACCCGGGCATGCTGACGACCAGACGATTGTGGCCGCGGGCACGGGAGCCGGAAAATGACAAAGCCGACCAACTACCTGATCCGCATGATCCTGTTCTGTGTGGTGGTATACAGCGTCGCGGCCCTGCTCGCGCCACAGCTGGCGCGCTTCTACATGGCCAATCCGGTGATCAACACGGTCATCGTGGCGGTGGAGCTGTTCGGCGTGTTCTGGAACATCCGTCAGGTGCAGCGTTTGTATCCCGAGGCCGCGTGGGTCGAGGATTTCCGCCGCCACCGCGAGCGGCTGGAGCAGGCGACGCCGCCGGTGCTGCTGGCCCCGATGGCGCGCATGCTGCACGGCCGCGCCGATGGCGAGCGGCGCATCACCCTCTCCGGCCCCGCGATGCGCACGATCCTGGATGGCATCTCCGTCCGCCTGGACGAGAACCGCGAACTCTCCCGCTATGTTACCGGGGTGATGATCTTCCTTGGCCTGCTGGGCACGTTCTGGGGCCTGCTGCGCACGGTCAACTCCGTGGCCGAGGTCATCAACGGCATGAACCTCGCGGGCGGGGATGTGAACGGGATGTTCGCGCAGCTCAAGGGCGGGCTGGCCGGACCGCTGGCGGGCATGGGCACGGCGTTCTCCTCCTCAATGTTCGGCCTCTCCGGCGCGCTGATCCTTGGCTTTCTGGACCTCACCGCCGGACAGGCGATGAACCGCTTCTTCAATGAGCTTGAAGAATGGTTGGCGGGGCTGACGCGGCTTTCCACCGGTGCTCTTTCGGGCGATGGCGATGGCAGCATCCCCATCTACGTGCAAGCATTGCTGGAACAGACGGCGGAGAACATGGACCAGCTCCAGCGCCTGCTGGCGCGCGGCGAGGAAGGCCGGGTGCAAAGCCATGCCGCCGTAGTGGCGATGACCGAGCGCCTCGCGCATCTTTCCGACACGCTGCGCGTGAACCAGCAGCTGATGGAAAAAATCGCCACCGCGCAGACGGAGCTGACACCGGCCCTCGCGCGCCTCGCCGAGCCCAAACCAGCGGATGAGGTGGCACGCGCGCATCTGCGCAATATCGAGCTGCTGCTCTCCCGCCTGCTTACCGAGAGCGAACAGGGCCGCGCCCAGAACCTCTCCGAGCTGCGCAGCGATTTGAAGGTGATGACCCGCACCATCGCCGGGCTGGCGGATAACGCCCGCGCATGAGCCGGCGGCGCGGCACGGGCAACGGGCTGGAGGCTTGGCCGGGCTATGTGGATGCGCTCTCCACCTTGCTCATGGTCACCATCTTCGTGCTGCTGGTGTTCGTGTTGGCCGAGGCGTTCCTCTCCTCGGCGCTGACCGGCTCCAACAACACCATCGACAAGCTGAAGCAGCAGATCGCCGAGCTTACGCAGAGTCTCTCCATGGAAACCACCAAGGATGCGACGCTGAGCCAGGAGTTGGCCGCACTGAACGCGCAGCTCGCCAGTACGCAGACGGCCAATGCCAGCCTCACCCAGCAGCTCTCGGCGGATACGGCCACCATCACCGCGCTGCAAGGCGCGCAGAAATCGCTCCAGGCCCAGCTTTCCGACGCCCAGTCCCAAGCCGCCTCGGCCACCGGGCGCATCTCGGCCTTGCAGGCGCAGATGGAAGCCATCGCCGGTACGCCGGACATGCAGCAGAAACTCGCCGACGCGCAGAAGCTCTCCGCCCAGGATGAGGCGCAGATCGCGCTGCTGAACCAGCAGATGGCCGCGCTGCGCGCCCAGCTCGCCGCGCTGCAGACGGCGCTGGATGCCTCCCAAGCCGCCGACGCCAAGGACAAGGTACAAATCGTGGACCTCGGCAAGCAGCTTAACGAGGCGCTAGCCCGCAAGGTGGAGGAGTTGCAGCAATACCAAAGCGTGTTCTTCCGCACACTCTCGGAAAGCCTGAAGGGCCAGAAGAATATCAAGGTCGTCGGCGACCGCTTCGTGTTCGAGAGCGACGTGCTCTTTCCCGTGGATGAGGCGACCATCACCCCGGAGGGTCAGGCCGAGATCGCGGAAGTCGCGAATGCGGTGAAGGAGATCGCCGCGAAGATCCCGCCAAATGTAAACTGGGTGCTCTCCGTGGATGGCTATGCCGATGCGCAGCCGATCAAGGGCGGACCGTATAAGTCGAATTTCGACCTGTCCTCGGCACGCGCGCTGACGGTGCTGGATTTGCTGATCGCCGACGGCGTGCCGGAGAACCGGCTGGTCACCTCGGGGCTAGGCTCGAACAACCCGATCGCCACCGGCAACACCCCGGCCGATTACGCGCAGAACCGGCGGATCGAATTCCGCCTGACCGCGCCTTAAGACTTTGGAGCTTGCCGAACAAAAAGCGGCGCTGCGGGCGGAAATACTGGGCCTGCGCGTGGGCTGGGACCCGAGCCTGGGCACGAAATTAGCCAAGCATGTGCTGGCTTCGGGCATCGTGCCACCGGGCGCTGTGGTGGCCGGGTTCTGGCCGATGCCGCATGAGATCGACATATGCCCGCTGCTGCATGGCTTGCATGAGCGCGGCCATGTCATCGGCCTGCCGGAAACACCTCCACGCGGTAACCCGCTAATCTTCCGCGCCTGGACGCCGCAAGCCGAACTGCTACGCGGACGCTTCGGTACGCTCTACCCCGAGGGCGCTCCGATCGTGCCTGATTTCATCTTGGTGCCACTGGTGGCGTTCGACGCCAAGGGCCATCGGCTGGGCTATGGCGGCGGGTATTACGACCGCACTTTAGCCGAACTGCCCCACGCCTTCCGCCTGGGCTGCGCCTATGCCGCGCAGCAAGTGGCGCATGTGCCGGTGGAGGAGATGGATTTGCACCTGCACGCCATCGCCACCGAAGCAGGTGTCAGGCCGCTATAATTAAAAAAGGCGAGGAGCAATGCCCTCGCCTTTGGTTGTTTTACGCAGCTCGCGTCTTGCGCTGCTCGCCATATTGCGGGCGGCGGGGCTTGGCGGGTTTCACCTTGCGCACCACCATGTCCGGGTGACGCTGCGGCTTCTTCACCGGCATCGCCTGGGACGGACGGGTGCCGCCCGCTACTTCCATCTTGATGCCCGTGAGCTTCTCGATCTGGTTCAGGTACGGCAGCTCGGTCGCATCGCAGAAGGCCACGGCCACGCCCTCGGCGCCGTTACGGGCGGTACGGCCGATGCGGTGCACATAGCTCTCCGGCTCATTCGGCAGCTCGAAGTTCACCACGTGGGACACACCAGAAACGTCGATGCCGCGGGCCGCGATATCGGTCGCCACAAGCACCCGGGCCTCGCCGGACTTGAAGGCATCCAGCGCACGCTGGCGAGCGTTCTGGCCGAGATTACCATGCAACGCCACGGCCGGGATCTTCACGGCGTTCAGCTGCAGGGCCACGCGGTCCGCACCGCGCTTGGTGCGGGTGAACACGATGGAGCGGGTAAGGGCCGGGTCGCGCAGCAGGTCCACCAGCAGGTCGCGCTTCTGCGAGCCATCGACGAAATGCACGCTCTGGGCGATGCGCGCCGGGGTGGAGGACACCGCCGCCACCGTCACCCTCACCGGGTCACGCAGCAGGCCTTCCGCCAGCTTGGAGATTTCCGCCGGCATGGTGGCCGAAAACAGGGCAGACTGGCGGCGCGTGGGCAGATGCGTCACGATCTTGCGGATATCGGGGAAGAAGCCGAGGTCCAGCATGCGGTCGGCTTCGTCCAGCACGAAGAACTCGCACTGGTCGATGATCAGCTCCTTGGTGTTCATCAGGTCCAGCACGCGGCCTGGGCAGCCGACGACGATGTCCGCCCCGCGAGAAAGGCGCGTAACCTGCCCGGAGCGGCCCACGCCGCCGACGATGAGCACCACGCGCAGGCCGAGCCCAGCGCCGAACTTCTTGAATTCCTGCTCGATCTGCACGGCCAGCTCACGGGTCGGCGCCAGGATCAGCGCACGGGTGGAGAAGCGGCGGTTATGCAGCTTATGCCCGGCCATGACCTGCAGGATGGGCAGCGCGAAAGCGGCGGTCTTGCCGGTGCCGGTCTGGGCGAGGCCCAGCACGTCCTTGCGGGCGAGGCCATGCGGGATGGCGCCAGCCTGGATCGGGGTGGGCTTGATGAAGCCGGCATGCTTCAGCGCGGCGAGAATGGGGGTAGCGAAGCCAAAAGCTTCAAAAGTCGTATCAGTCATAAACAAACGTCTCCGGCGCCAAGGAACAGCTCCATGGCGATATTGTCCGGCTTCCACGCGCGATATTGGAAAAGGACGGGTACAAAAATGCCCGAGAAGGGACGTCCCCGCCCCCAAAAGACAAACCAGCCGCCAAGGCCAGGGACATAAACGCCCTGGTCGCGCATTCGCGGTTGGTGACGGCCTTATGCACAGGATAGGCTCGGCGATGCAAGCTTAATCGCAAAAAGGGCCCCGGAAAGGGGCCCTTTGCTTAGGTCTAAGTTCACTTCGGCTTAGTCGCCAGCCGCCGGATGCATGGCACCGAGCTTGGCGGGCGCCTTGGCCGGGGCCTGGACCATCACCGGCTTGGCGGCCTTGGCCGGCATGGAGGCCAGGATGGAGACACCGACCGAGGCGAGGTAGGGCATGGACTGGATCACCATTACCGCCACCCAGAGCTTGGCCTCCAGCGTCGCCCAGTGGTGGCCGAAGCCGACCCCCAGCGCCGCCCCCCAGGTCAGAGCCAGGATCACCAGCTCCTCGCGGGCCATCACCAGACCCTGCACCAGGGCCGGGGCGTTCTCCATCTTGGGCGTGCGCAGGAAGGGCAGCTTGTTGCTGAAGAGGCCTTTCCACACCGCCTTGCCGATGCTGTGCGACAGAGCCAGCCCCGCCACCGCGGCGCCGATCCGGTCCCCGAAGCCGCAGGGCACGCGGTTCTTATAGAGGGCGAGGATCTGCGCGATCTTGAAGAAGAACAGGCCGATCGAGGGCAGCATGAAGAGGACGATCGGGAACTCGAAGCGCACCGGGTCCAGGATCAGCCCGGCCGACCAGGCGAGGCCCATGGCCAGGAACACAATCCCCAGCGCATCGCCGAACCAGGGCAGCCAGCCGGTGATGAAGTGCCAGCGCTGGCCGAGCGTCAGCTCCTTGTTGAAGGGGTTGAACAGAGCGTCGGCATTGGCGCGGACGATGCGCATGGCGCCATAGGCCCAGCGGAAACGCTGCTTGCGGAAGGCCGTGTAGTCGTCCGGCATCACACCCTTGCCGAAGGACTTCTTGGAGTACACCGCCTCGTACCCGGCGCGGAACAGGCGCAGGCCGAGCTGGCTGTCCTCGGTGATGCACCACTCCGCCCAGCCGTGCTCGTTGAGCAGCGCCTGCTTGCGGACCAGCGTCATCGTGCCGTGCTGGATGATGGCGTTACGCTCGTTGCGGGTGACCATGCCGGCGTGGAAGAAGCCCGCATATTCCCAGAACATCATCCGCTTGAACAGCGAGCCGTCATTGTCGCGGTAGTCCTGGGGCGACTGGGTGAAGCCGACCTTCGGGTTGTCGAAGGCGGGAACCATGGAGCGCAGCCAGTCGGGCTCCACCAGATAGTCGGAGTCGATCACACCAATGATCTCGGCGTCCGGGGCGGTCTCGCGCAGGCCGAAGTTCAGCGCGCCGGCCTTGTAGCCCTTGTACTTGCCCAGGGTGAAGAAGCGGAACTTGGGCCCCAGGCGGGCGCAATGCTCGGCCACCGGCTCCCACACAGCGGGGTCCATGGTGTTGTTGTCGATGACCAGAACCTCGAAGCGGTCATAGTCCAGGTTAGCCAGGGCATCGAGCGTCTGCTTCACCATGTGCGGCGGCTCGTTGCAGATGGGCAGATGGATGGAGACCTTGGGCAGCTTCGCGCCAGCCGGGGCCGGGATCGGCTCGTAATGGCGCTTGGCGACGCGGCCGAAGATGGTCTCGACCAGATCGAAGCTGTCGGCGATCAGCAGGAAGAGCAGCAGCCCCTGCCCGGCGGCCAGCGCGCCCCACACGGCGGCGGCACCCAGCGAGAGATAGGTCTCGCTCATGTTCATGAACAGCAGAGCCAGGATGGCGGTGAAGCCTTCCACCAGCGCCGCGAAGGTGAGCTTGCCGAGGAAGCGGATATCCGGGCGGCGGGAGAGCAGCAGCATGGTGGCCGCCAGCGAGGCCAGGGTCGCGCCCAGAGCGTAGTCCATCCAGTGCGGATTATTCTCAACCGGGCCGGTCAGCGACCACTTGGCCTGACGGTCCAGGGTGAACATGCCCCAGTAGCCGGCGGCGCGGCCCTCGAAGCTGGTCTTCCAGGGCTGGTCGAAGGCTTCCATCACGAAGTAGTCGATGTGCTTCTGCTGCGCGAGGTTGAAGAAATCGCGCAGGAAGCGGGCCTGATTGATGTTGCTCGCGCGGGCGGCGCCGATGTCGATACCGTCGGAGGGCCAGCCCACCTCGCCGATGACGATGCGCTTGTTCGGATAGGCCTTATGCACCGCCTCGAAGCGGTTCATCGTATCCTGCACCGCGATGTTCTCCGGCACGCCTTCCCAATAGGGCAGCAGATGCACGGTGATGAAATCGACCTGGTTCGCGAGTTCAGGATGTTTCAACCAAACATGCCAGGGCTCGGCGGTGGAGACGGGCACATGCGTCTGCGCCTGCACCTGCTTGATGTCAGCGACGAGCTGCGGAACGGTGAGGTCGGTGCGCAGGATGGTCTCGTTACCGACCATGATCTGCTTCACATCGGGGTTGGCGTTCGCCACCTGCACCAGCTTGGCCAACTCCTTGGCGTTGGCGTCCGGGTGGCGGTCCAGCCAGCCGCCGAGCGTGACGTTGAGGTTCATGCCCTCGGCCAGGGCCGGGATCTGGCCGAGATCGCCTTCGACCGTGTAGGTGCGGATGTTGTGGGTGTATTTGGCGGCCAGGGCAAGGTCGGACTTGATCTCAACCGTGCTGGGGTACTTGCCGCTCTCCGGGCTCTCGCCCTTGTGGAAGGGCGAGAAGGCGAAACCGCCGATCTCCCCGTGATAGGGAGCGATATTGGTCGCGGGCCGGTTGGCCGCCCCCCACAAGCCAAACGCCACCACGCCAACGCCGAGCGCAGCCGCCCAGGATGCCGGATTCGCCCAGCCCTTGCGCTGCTTGGCGGTGGAGATGAGCGCCTCCTGGCGCTGGATTGGTGACTGGTACGTCATGGCCTTGCGATCCAAAAACCCCGGGACTAGCCCCGCGTGTAACGATTTATGACGTTCCAGTAAGGCGTCGGCTGGGCGCGATTGTGTCCCAACTAAGGCAAAACGAACGTCAGCCATGCGCGGCATGGCTGCACGCCCCGCAAATTTTCGATACAAGCATGGCCATGGCCCTCGCACTTCAGATTTTCATCCTGGCTCTGCTCATCCTGCTCAACGGCGCCTTTGCGTTGGCCGAGCTTGCCCTCGTCTCGGCTCGCCGGGCCATGCTCAGCCTCATGGAGCGCGAGGGCGTGCCCGGCGCCGCCCACGCGCGCAAGCTGGCGGACGATCCGCAGAGCTTCCTGCCCGCCTCGCAATTGGGCATCACGCTCATCGCGATTCTCACCGGCGCGTTCGGCGGGGACCAACTCGCCGCGCGGCTGGAGGAACCTCTCTCCCGCTTGTCCTATATTGCCCCCTATGCCGCGCCGGTGGCGGTTGTGAGCACGGTCATCGTCATCACCTTCCTCACTTTGGTATTTGGCGAGCTGGTGCCCAAGCAGCTCGCCCTGCGCCACCCGGAGCGCGTGGCCACGATCATGGCCGGGCCGCTCAACCTGCTGGCCCGCGTGGCGGCCCCGGCGGTGTGGTTGCTGGGCAAGGCGACATCGCTGGTGCTGCGCGTCTTTGGCGAAGCGCCGGAAAACAACCGCGCGGTGAGCGAGGAAGAGCTTAAGGCGATCCTCGTGGAAGGTGCCGAGACCGGCGTACTGGAGATGGAGGAGCGCGACATCATCGAGCGCGTGCTGCGCCTGGCCGACAAGCCCGTACGCGCGATCATGACGCCGCGCACGGAGATCGTGTGGATCGACCGCACCGCGCCGAGGGAGGACATCGTCGCCCGGCTGCGCACCTCGCCCTATTCGCGCTTCGTGGTGTGCGACGGCGCGATCGACAACGTGGCGGGCGTGGTGCAGGCCAAGGAGATCCTCGACCGCGTGCTGGACGGCAAGGAGTTTTCGCTGGCCGAGGCGCTACGCCAGCCGCTGGCCCTGCCCGATTCCGTAACGGCGCTGGAGGCGCTGGAGCGGCTGAAGGGCGAGACACTCGGCATCGCCCTGATACTGGACGAGTATGGCAGCTTCGAGGGCATGGTCACGGCCGCCGACGTGCTGGAAGCCATCGTGGGCGACGCCGACGATTCCGGCCCCTCGGCCCACGCGCCGGAACCGGCCGCCGATTCAGTGTACGAGCTGGACGGCCTGACCCCGGTGGATGAGACAAAAGCCAGGCTGCATCTGCCAACTCTGCCGAACGAAGGCAGCTACCACACGCTGGGCGGGCTGATCCTGGCACTGCTGCTGCGCCCCGCACGCACGGGCGATGCGATTGTGTTTGGCGGGTGGAAGTTTGAGGTGCTGTCCATGGATGGGCGGCGGATTGAGCGCGTGCGGGTGACTAGGGAGGCGGGGGAGTAGCCTTATATTAGCCCTCCACTCTTCTCTTGTTTAAGCTCCTTCAAAAGCCCCAACATTTTCTCAGAGTATTTACGGGTTATAGTGGATTTTCCATTCGGAATCGCAATATGATAGTCATTATCTGAACTTTTAATATCGAAGCCCACAACATCATTCGCCTTTGACATAAGAGGCGTTAATTTATTCCAACTTTTGTACCCCACCTTACCGGCCAACTGCGAAAGAAGATATGGATGTGTTATATTTGGGTTTGCAACCTTAGTAATACCCAAGACAGACGCTAAAGCTTCAGGATCATCTGACAAATTTTCAACCGCCCTATAATCGATCTGCATTTCTTTTTTAGGCGCATCAACGCGAACCAACTCCACAACACGGGCGGCTAAATGACGCAATACCTTTGTGTTGACCGAAATTGGAGATGAAAGATCCGAAAGAGCCTCTAATATCCACGAAAAATCACTTGTGACGATAGAGCGAACCCTCAGAGCCGGAGCCCCCGCAAAATCAACAGGAACGACATGCTCTTCTTTTAAACTTTTCTGTTGAAGTATATCTTCGACCCATTCAACGTAGAATATGTTATCAATAAAACCCCCAGAGTCTTTTAGCGCCTCACCTAAATCAGATATGATTGCGTTGATATTGGCATCCCCTAAACCGTAACCAAATATAAAAACCGGATACTCCGCAAAGTACGTCATCATTTTGCTGCTGATATATCGACGCTTTTTCATAAAGCGCTCATAATCTTCCTTGGTTAGAACCAAGCTTTGCGGCTCGTCTACAGTTCCATGAATTTGATAAATCTCACCCGTGATATTCATGGACATCGGAATTATCTTTTCTCCGACAACCCTTTCAAAATGTGGATACATATCCGCCACCAATTCATCAAAATTTGTAGTGATGACTGCGTGCGGAGATAACTTTCTGAACAGATCAAATTCAGATGAAAGTTCGTGATTCTCAGATATTTTTCCAAATGTTTTGAGATAATTGGCAACCAAAAATTTTAAAAAAACAGATTTATCTGTAGACGAATTAAAATACTCTGCCGGAAACTCGTTTCGGCCAGAAGTCCAGGCCCATTCATGTACAACTTCAACTAGACTGGTACCCAAAGCAGCCGGGTCATTGTCGACTTTCTGCGCAAGATAATTAAATTTATCCTCTCCCACCCCCACGTAAGATGCAATTTGCTTCAACAATTCCATCCACCCAGGGCTACCAAGATATCGTCGAGATACGCCACTTCCTAAAAACAAAACTGGGCGTGCATCACTACCCTTGACGTGCTCCCCTGGAATGTGACCGTTTTTGTGTAGAGTCTGTTCCTGGGGGATAGACCGATGAAGGGCAGCCGATTTTCTGAAGAGCAGATT
>NZ_JACHFJ010000016.1 GCF_014201825.1 Acidocella aromatica
ATCTGCTCTTCAGAAAATCGGCTGCCCTTCATCGGTCTATCCCCCAGGAACAGACTCTACACAAAAACGGTCACATTCCAGGGGAGCACGTCACGCGCTGAGCAGACCCAAAAACTTTGGCAACTATATACTTGACTAAGCAGCGCTTATTCCGGGTTGTTGCCTGAGTTTGACCCTGCCGACATACTACTGTGCATGAAGAACGTTCAGATCATCGATGGCGCGACAAACGCCACCTATAGTGTTTTCCAGGCTACGGAAGAGGAATACGCGGCGATTTTTCCGAATGACCAAGACCTTGAACTCATTGAGGATTTTTTCTCTCGTTTGGGCGAAGAAGAAGCAATTCTTATATTATCACCTATTTGGACACGACCGATCCTGAAGCGAGACGCTATGGGTATCCACGGCACTCTGTTCTACAACAACGAACTTCGTCGAAGACACATACCCGCGACAAAGCGAGAAGTTGATTGGAGTGACTCAGGGATCAATCAATTCCAGCGCGACCTGTTCTCACGCCACCGCTAATTCCGCTTGTCCGATCCGTATTCGTCAGAACAGAGCAAAACCGCTCGGCACTTAGTCAAGTATATAGTTGCCAAAACTTTCATTAGATGGTTTTAAAGCATGGTCAAAATCTCCACCTCGCGTCTCGGCTTCATGCTCTGCGCCTTTCTGCTGCCAGGGCTGATCGGCACCTTCGCCAGCTTCTCCATCCCCGCTCCGGTGATCGACGAGCTGCACCAGCAGGAGGCGCTGGACGCCGTGCTCACAGCACCCAATGCCGCCTCGCAGGCGGCGGCCATCGCCGCGCTGGCGGACAAGGTGGACCCGGACACGGCAGCACTCGTAACCAACGGCACCGGCCCGCTGCCCGCGCGCGTGGCGGCGGCGGAACAAAACATGCGCCGCGAGGTGGTGGCGCAGGCAAAAGCCGCAGCTTATAAGATAAGATTAATGGTTATCACCATGACCGTGCTGGGAGCGGTGTTTGGTGTTTTATTAATGGGGCCCAACAAAAATGACTGAGCATGTGAAATCCTACTACGCGGCGACCGCCAACAAGCAGGATGCGCGCCCGCCTCTGCAGGGCAGCCACACGGCGGATGTCTGTGTCATCGGCGGCGGGTTCACCGGCATCTCCGCCGCACTGGAACTGGCCGAGCGCGGCTTCTCCGTGATCGTGCTGGAGGCCGTGCGCGTGGGCTATGGCGCCTCGGGCCGCAATGGCGGGCAGATCGTGAACGGTTACTCGCGCGATCTGGACGTGATCTCCGCCCGCTATGGCGAGAAGGTGGGCAAGGTGATCGGCGCGCTGGCCAATGAGGGCGGCAATATCATCCGCGAGCGCGTGGCCAAGTACAACATCCAGTGCGACCTCACCCCCGGCATGCTCACCACCGCGCTGACGCACAAGCAGATGCGCGAGCTGGAACACCATGTGAAGGTGTGGAACAGCTTCGGGCACGACCAGTTCGAGATGGTGGACCAGGCGGGCTTGGCCAAGCATGTGGTGACAGACCGCTACGTTGGCGGGTTGATTGACAAGAAGGGCGGGCATCTGCACCCGCTCAACTTGGTGCAGGGCGAGGCCGCGGCCTTCGAGTCCCTGGGAGGGGTGATCTACGAGAACTCGCCGGTGGTGTATGTGGACCTTGAGCACACGCTGGTGAAAACCGCTCAGGGCGAGGTGAAGGCGCGCTACGTGTTCGTGTGCGGCAATGCCTATCTGCACGGCGTGCTGCCACAGCTTGAGAACCGGATCATGCCCGTCTCCACCCAGGTGCTGGCCACCGAGCCGCTGGGCGCGGAAGCCGCGCGCCTACTGCCCTCCAATGTCTGCGTGGAAGACTGCAACTATGTGCTAGATTACTTCCGCCGCAGCGCCGATAACCGCATCCTGTATGGCGGCGGCATCGTCTATGGCGGGACCGACCCGGCCAGCATCGTCGACAAGATCCGCCCGCTGATGCTGAAAACCTTCCCCAGCCTGAAGAACGTGCGCATCGACTATACCTGGAGCGGCAATTTCGCCCTCACCCTCACGCGCTTCCCGCAGATCGGCCGTCTGGCGCCGAAGGTGTTCTTCTCGCATGGCGATAGCGGCCATGGCGTGACCACCACACATTTGCTCGGGCGCATCCTGGCCGAGGAAGTGTCGGGCGATAATTCGCGCTTCGACGTGTTCGCCGCCCTGCCCTATTTCCCCTTCCCCGGCGGCAAAACCTTCCGCGTGCCGCTCACCGTCATCGGCGCGTGGTACTATCAGTTGCGCGACAAGCTGGGTCTCTAAAGGGGGCGAAAGCCAAATTTTTTACAATATCGAGGAATTATTTGTAGAGACTTGTCAAACAGTCTCTACACCAGAGCGTGGGCGACTTCCGCCCAGCCTTCCCAGATCATCTTCAGCGCCACATAGAACACAATGCCAATGCCCACCCAGGCCAGCCAATGGTAGCGGGTGAGCAGTCTGGCCACGAAATCCGCAGCCAACGCCATTAGCCCGACGGAGATGGCAAGACCAATCCCCAAAACCACCGGATGCTCCCGCGCCACCCCGGCCACGCCCAGCACGTTGTCCAGGCTCATCGAGACGTCCGCGACGATGATCTTCCAAATAGCACCTTTAAGGCTCGCGGGCGGGGCGCCCTCGCCGCCTTCCTCATGCCCGCCCTGGCGTAGCTCGCGCGCGGTCTTCCACGCCACCCAGAGCAACAGCACGCCGCCAGCCAGTGTCAGCCCGATAACCGCCAGCAGCTTCACCGCCACCAGCGCGAACAGGATGCGTATCACCGTGGCGCCAATGGTCCCGGCCAGGATCGCCTTGCGCCGCTGCTCGGGTGCCAGCCGCGCTACAGCCAGCCCAATGACGATGGCATTATCTCCGGCCAGCACCAGATCGATGAGCAGAATCTGCGCCAGAATGACGAGCAGGGGTAAAATGTCCATGCCGTGGCATAGGCTTGCGCCGGCATGCCTTGTCAATGCCGGAGCGTGGGTCTAGGGCGTGCCTCAAATTTGTCCGCCGCAGGAGCCCCGCCGATGATCCCCCGCTATACCCGCCCGCAAGCCGCCGCCATCTGGACCCAGGAGAACAAGTACAAGATCTGGTTCGAGATCGAGGCCCTGGCCTGCGAGGCGATGGCCCAGCTCGGCGCCATCCCCGAAAGCGCCGCCAAGGTGATCCGCGAGAAGGGCGATGCCGCGATGGCCGTGTTCACCGAGGCCGACACGCAGGAGATCGACGATATCGAAGCCGTGACGCGCCACGACGTTATCGCCTTCCTCACCTGGCTGGCCAAGCGCGTGGGTGAGGATAGCCGCTTCGTCCACCAGGGCCTCACCTCGTCGGACGTGCTGGATACCTGCTTCGCCGTGCAGCTCACCCAGGCGGCTGACCTGCTTCTGGCGGATGTGGACCTCGTGCTGGCGGCGCTGAAGAAGCGCGCCATCGAGCATAAGCGCACCCTCACCATCGGGCGCAGCCATGGCATCCATGCCGAGCCGACCAGCTTTGGCCTCAAGCTCGCGGGCCATTACGCCGAGTTCGCCCGCAACAAGCAGCGCCTGCTCGCCGCCCGCGCCGAAATCGCCACCTGCGCCATCTCCGGCGCGGTCGGCACCTTCGCGCATGTGGACCCGCGCGTTGAAGAATACGTGGCCGAACGGCTCGGCCTCGCCGCCGAGCCGGTATCCACCCAGGTCATCCCGCGCGACCGCCACGCCGCCTTCTTCGCCACGCTGGGCGTCATCGCCTCGGGCGTCGAGCGTCTGGCCACCGAAGTGCGCCACCTGCAGCGCTCCGAAGTGCGCGAGGCGGAAGAGTTCTTCCATGCCGGGCAGAAGGGCAGCTCCGCCATGCCGCATAAGCGCAATCCGGTGCTCTCGGAAAACCTCTGCGGCCTCGCCCGCCTCGTGCGTGCCGCCGTCATCCCGGCCATGGAAAACGTGACGCTGTGGCATGAGCGCGACATCTCGCACTCCTCCGTCGAGCGCGGCATCGGCCCGGACGCGACCGTGACCCTGGACTTCGCCCTGGTGCGTCTGGCGGGCATGATGGACAAGCTGACCATCTACCCCGAGCAGATGGCCGCAAACCTGGAGAGCCTGGGCGGTGTGGTGCATTCCGGTGAAGTGCTGCTGGCCCTGACCAAGGCGGGCATCCTGCGCGAGGACGCCTATAAGATCGTCCAGCGCAACGCCATGGCCACCTGGACCAAGCTCGGCACCGCCGACGCCAAGACCTTCCGCGAGAATCTGCTGGCCGACCCGGAAGTTGCCGGCCGCGTGCCGGAAGCCACCATCGACGCCGCGATGGCCGCCGAGATGCACCACGCGCATGTGGACACCATCTTCAAGCGCGTGTTCGGGTAACGGGTGGATGTACGCCACCCCCCTGCCGGGTGGGCTGTTGCCCGCCCTGGTCATCGGCGGACCGTTCGCGCTGATCATGCTGGCGCTGATCGTGGGCGGCGTCGCCGGCATGGCGCGCAACGCCCCGCCGCGTAAGCCCAAGGCCAAGCGGGGCAAAGCCGTCTCCCTCCCCGAGGCCCAGCCCCAGCCGGTTTGACCCAGACCAAAACCGGCCTAACTTCCAGGGCATGGACATCATCAAGGACCACATGCTCACCGACCCCGCCTTGAAGGCGGAGATCGTGGCGCGTTGCGTCGCCGGGAAGTTCGGCGACGAACCCAGCCATGCCGTGCATTCGCTGGGCAGCGTCACCCTGCCAGACGGCACCCAGCGGCGCGTGCATCTGCGCCACGCGGCGGATGCCGTGCTGCTCGACGATCACGGCCAAGTCGCGCTCATCACCCGCATCCACAACCCCGGACGCGGCAAGCTCGCCGTGCCGGGTGGGTTTATCGACGAGGTGGACGGCAAACCCGAAAGCTCCCGCACCGCCGCACTGCGCGAAGCGAACGAGGAAACCGGCATCAGCCCCGATCTTCTGGTCCAGGCCGAGGTGAGCCAGATCGGCCATCGCATCTATGACCGTCCCTTCGACATCCGCAGCGCCTGGAACAATCTTCCGGGCACCGATATCCGCGTCGGCGAGTTCTTTACCGTCTCCACGCTCGGTTTCCGGGTGAAGCTGACGGGGGATTTGCGCGAAATCCCGCTGCAAGCCGCCGACGACGCTGGTGACGTGCAGGTTTATGAGATCGCCAGTCTGCGGCGCGAGCAATTCGCGGTGCCGGATCATCTGGACATGATCCTCGCCGCCGCGAAGGGCTGAACCAATGTGCTCGATCATCCTGCGCCTCACGCCGGATGGCACCTTCATCGCCGCCAACCGCGACGAAATGGCCACCCGCGCCTGGGAGCCGCCCGGCGAATACTGGCCGGGCATCTGCGGCGGGCGCGACACGCTGGCTGGCGGCACATGGCTGGGGCTAAACCGCGCGGGGGTGATGGCGACAGTGCTCAACCGCACTGGCACGCTCGGCCCGGCGCCGGACAAGCGTAGCCGGGGCGAGTTGCCGCTGCTGGCCCTGTGTGCGGAGAGCGCCGAAGACGCCGCCAAAGCCATCTCGCACCTCGACGCCTCGCTCTACCGCCCCTTCAACATGGTGCTGGCCGATGGCCGCGCCGCTTGGTTCGTGCGCGGCCTCGGTTCCGGGCAGCCCGAGGCTTTGCCTCTGCCGGAAGGGGTGAGCATGGTCACCTCCGGCGAGGTCAATGACCCCACCCTGCCCCGCATTACCCGGCATCTGCCACGCTTTACCGCCGCCCCCTTCAGCGAATGGGGCAATCTGCTCGCCGACTCCTCCGGCGAGCGCGCGGAAAAGATCAACATCCCCGCCACCGAGAACCACGGCTTTGGCACCGTCTGCGCCACACTACTTACCCTGCCGCGCGAAGGCGCATTGGCGCATCTCTTCGCCGCCGGGCCGCCCGATACCACCCCCTTCGCCACGGTCCGCTGCTAACTTGCCAACCCCTCCGGGGTGCTTCATGTCTCGCCCAGGGAGTGAGACAATGATAAGAATTCTGCTGTTTCTGATCTTTGTGCTGGCGCTGGCCGTGCCGTTCTTCAACCGCGCCGCGCCCGCTTTGTTCGGCTTTCCGTTCTTCTACTGGTACCAGATCCTCGTCGTGCCTGTGGGCTCGCTGCTGATCTACGTCGTGTACCGCGTGGAAGACCATGGGGAGGCCGAGTGATGCCGCACGCAACCGCCTCCATTGTCTTCTTTCTTCTCGTCTCCGCCGTGCTGGTGCTGGGCTTTACCGCCAGCCGCTGGCAGTCGGGCGGCGGTGATCTGGGGCATATCGAGGAATGGGGCCTGGGCGGGCGACGCTTCGGCACCTGGGTCTCCTGGTTCCTCATCGGCGGCGATGCCTATACCGCCTACACCTTCATCGCCATTCCGGCGCTGATGTTCGGAGCGGGCGCGCTCGGCTTTTTCGCCATGCCCTATACGGTGCTCATCTACCCCATTCTCTATGTGGTGTTCCCCAGGCTCTGGCGCGTGGCCAAGGCCAAGGGCTACATCACCGGGCCAGAATTCGTGCGCGGGCGCTATGGCAATCGCTGGCTGGCCCTGGCCATCGGGGGCACGGGCATCCTCGCCACCATGCCCTATATCGCCTTGCAGCTCATCGGCATGCAGACAATCATCGGCGCGCTCGGCCTGCCCGGCCATGTGCCGCTCATCGCCGCCTTCGCCGTGCTCGCCGCCTTTACCTGGACAGCCGGTTTGCGCGCCCCGGCGATGATCTCCATCGTCAAGGACCTGCTGATCTACATCACCGTCATCGCCGCCATCGTCGTCATTCCCTCGGAGCTGGGCGGGTTCAGCACCATCTTCGCCAAGGTTCCGGCGCAGAAGCTGCTGCTCGCCACCCCGCCGCCCAGTTCCGCCGGGGCCTATAGCGGCTACGCTACGCTGGCCTTGGGCAGCGCCATGGCGTTGTTCCTGTACCCGCACACCATGACGGGCATCCTCTCAGCCGCCGGGCCGCGCGTGATCAAGCGCAACGCCGTGCTGCTGCCAGCCTATTCGCTACTGCTCGGGCTGCTGGCGCTCATGGGCTTCATGGCCCTAGCCGCCGGGGTGAGGAGCATGCCGCAATTCGCCGATGGCTTCGCCAAATACGGCGCCAACTACGCCGTGCCCGCCTTGCTGCTCAACGCCTTTCCCGGCTGGTTCGTGGGCGTGGCGTTTGGCGCCATCGCCATTGGCGCGCTGGTGCCGGCGGCCATCATGGCCATCGCCTCGGCCAATATCTTCACCCGCGACATCTGGACGCAGTTCATCCATTCCCCCAGCCATAAAGGCGAGACGCTGGTGGCCAAAATCTTCGCCATCTTCATGGTGGTGGGGGCGGTGGCGTTTATCCTGGCCATCCCCTCGGCCTATGCGGTGCAGTTGCAGCTGCTGGGCGGCATGTGGATCATCCAGACCTTCCCCGCCGTGATCCTCTCGGTCTTCACCCGCGCCTTCAATGGCTGGGCGCTGCTGGCGGGCTGGGTTGTGGGCATCGCCAGCGCCACATGGCTGGCGGCGGAGAACCATTTCACCGGGGCAATCTGGGCGTTCCACATTCTGGGCTACACCCTGCCCAGCTATATCGCGCTGGCCACCGTGCTGCTGAACACGGCGGTGGCGGCGGTGCTGAGCCCGGTGTTCCACGCCATCGCCGATGACCGTGGGCAGGATGAAACCACCGAGGCTGATTATGCATGAAACAGTTCGGGGGGCTTTCGCCCCCCGTTTGTCTCAGAAGATCTTGTCGATGATCTCTTCGCCGATCCCGAACCCGGCGCCCATCTCCAGCGCCCGGCCAAAGCCGGAGTTGAGGAACGAGCCGAAAATTCCGCCCTGCTGGGGCTGCTGCGGGTAGCCGTAGCCCGGCTGCGGATACCCCTGCGGCGGCATGGGCTGCTGCGGATACCCCTGCTGCGGCCCGCCCCACGGACTCTGCTGCCCCTGAGACTGGTTGGCCAGCATGTTCTGGACAGATTGCAGCAGATTGGCGACCTGATTCTGCTCGGCCCGGATGGCGAGCGCGATGCTCTTCAAATCCAACAGCCATTCGCGCGCATCCATGTTCCCGGCCTGCGCGGCGGCCTGCATCTTCTGCGCCAGGGATTGCAACTCACCCACCGTCTGCTGCGTCTGGGTTTGCAACTGGCCGTACTGATTATTCACCGTCTGGATGTCCATGATGACCCTCCTTGTTCAAGGGTCATCATATACCGCATTGCGGCAGCTTTTGGACAAACGTTTGTTTTCCGTATGTTACTTCCGCTTCGCCGCGAATTCGGCGCAAGCCTCGCCAAAGGCCCGGAACAGGCGCTCACGGTCGGGGAAATGCGTGACCTCCCATTCGGGGTGCCACTGCACGGCGATGGCGAAGCTCTTCGCTCCCTCCACGCGCACGGCCTCGATGGTCCCATCCGGGGCCATCCCCTCCACCACCAGCCCCGGAGCGAGTTGGTCGATGGCCTGACCATGCAGCGAGTTCACCTGGATCTCGGCAGCGCCAATCAGATGCGCGAGTTCGCCGGTCAGCGAGACGGGGTGCTTGATGTCGAAGCGGTGCTCCCCCTCGGGCGAGCGGTGGTCCATGCGGCCGGGGATGTTATGCACTTCCTGATACAACGTGCCGCCGAGCGCCACGTTCAGCTCCTGCAAGCCACGGCAGATGCACAGGATCGGCATGCCCATATCCAGCGCCGCGCGGATCATCGGCAGGGTGGTGGCGTCCCGCTCGGGGTCGTGCGCGTCGGGCGTGGCGTCGAAATCCACACCATAGCGCATCGGCGACACGTTGGAGGGTGAGCCGTTGAACATGATGCCGTCGATGCGCTCGAGCAGCGGCAGCATGGTCTCGCCCTCGGGCGGAATAAGCACGGGCATGGCGTTGGACGCCGCAACCAGCGCAGCACCGTAACGCGCCGGGGTCGCATGCTGGATATAGCCCGACACGAACTTGGTGCAGGCCGGAATACCGATGAGATTGGATCTGGACATGGTCTCTTTATTTCACTCCGCCGGGGCAAAATTTAGGCGAGGACGGTACAGCGCCGCAAGCAGAGCCAGCAGAGCGCAACCCAGCATCGCGAAAGCCATGGGGCGGGCGGTGCCATCTGCCAGCACGCCCACGGCGAGACCCGCGACGGCGCCGCCGCCATATTGCATGGTTCCCAGCAGGGCCGAGGCGCTGCCCGCATGCGCCTGATGCCGCGAGAGCGCGCCGACCATGGCGCAGGGCGTGAGCAGGCCGAAGCCAATCTCGGCCGCGAGCAACCCGCCCGCCAAGGGCAGCGCCCCCAGAGGATGCAGCGCCAACGCCGCCAGATACAGCGTGGTTCCCAATAGCGCCGCGATGCCAAAGCTGATGACGGCAGGAACGCCGAAGCGGTTCACCAGCGCCGGGTTGAGCTGGTTGTAGCCGATATAGGCCATGGAATTGACGCCGAAGAGCGCGGCATACCCCGCGCTGCTCCACCCGTATTCGCCAATGAATATCTGCGGCGTGGCGGAGAGATACGCGAACAAGCAGGCCGAGTTGGCGGCGCTGACACAGGCATGGGTAAGAAAAGCCCGCTCGCGAAAAATCCGGCCGTAGCGGATCAGCACCTCAATTGTGCCAATGATGGTGCGGCGCTCGCGCGGCAGGGTATCGGGCATGAACCTCCAGGCCAGCACCACCGCCGCCACGCCATAGGCGGCGCAAACCGCGAAGATCACGCGCCAGGAGAACCACCCCACCAGCGCCGCTCCCAGCATCGGCGCGGTGATCGGCGCCACGCCCATCACCAGCATCAGCTTGGAGAACAGCTTCGCCGCCGCGGGACCGTCCGCGAGATCGCGCACCATGGCGCGGGGGATCACCGTGGCGGCCGAAGCGCCGAGTGCGGTGAGGAAGCGGAACACCACCAGCGAGCCCACGCTCCAGCTCAGCCAGCAGCCGATGGAGGCCAGCGTGTACAGCACCAACCCGGCCAGCAGCGGGGTGCGCCGGCCTAAGCGGTCGGAGAGCGCGCCCTGGGTCATCTGCCCGATGGCGAGGCCAATGAAATACGCCGCCAGCGAGTATTGCGGCGCCGCCGCGCTGTGGAACTCCCGCGCGATCTGGGGAAAGGCGGGAAGGTACATGTCCGTGGAGACAGGCCCGACGGCGATGAGAAACCCGAGCAGATACGGCAGTTTGGCGGTAACGCGGCGGACCATGCCGCAGGTCTTACCCGTGCGGGGCGCGCTGGTCCAACCGGTAAAACCGCAACAGAGCGTTGCCGCCACCATGCGCGGTTTAATTTCCCGCGCCATTGTTGTACGCGTTCGGCATGACACGCATCTCCGAACTCAGCCGCAAGACCTCCGAAACCGATATCACCCTCCGGCTCGACCTGGACGGCACCGGCAAGACCGATATCGACACTGGCGTCGGCTATTTCGACCATATGCTGAGCGCCTTCGCGCGCCACGGGCTGTTCGACCTGACGGTGCGCTGCAAGGGCGATCTGCATATCGATGCGCACCACACGGTCGAAGATGTCGGCATCGTGCTGGGCCAGGCTTTGACCAATGCGCTGGGGGCCAAGCGGGGCATCCAGCGTTTCGGCCATGCCGTGGCGCCCATGGATGAGGCGCTGGTGGAAGCCGCCATCGACCTTTCCGGCCGCGCCTTCGTGGTCTGGAATGTGAGCTTCGAGCGCCCGATGCTGGGGCAGATGGACACGCAGCTCGTGGAGGAGTTTTTCCGCGCCCTGGCAGGCAACGGGCTGTTCAACCTGCACGTCATCCAGCGCGCCGGGCATAACGCGCATCATGTGGCCGAGGGCGCGTTCAAGGCCGTGGGCCGGGCGTTGCGCGCCGCCGTGGCCATCGAGCCGCGCGTGGCGGGGGACATCCCCTCCACCAAGGGCGTGATCTAAGCCATGCTGGTCGCGGTCATCGATTACCAGAGCGGCAACCTCGCCTCCGCTGCACGCGGCTTGGCGGTCGCCGCCGCCCAGCGCGGCATCAAGGCCAACGTGCAGATTACCTCCGACCCGGACCTCGTGGCCCGTGCCGACCGCATTGTGCTGCCCGGCCAGGGCGCCTTCGCCGATTGCGCCAAGGGGCTGGCCAGCGTGAGCGGGCTGGAAGAGGCCATGTTCAAGCGCGTGGCGCAGGGCGCGCCGTTCTTCGGCATTTGTGTGGGCATGCAGCTCATGGCCGAGCGCGGGCTGGAACACGGCGTCACCCCGGGCTTCGGCTGGATCAAGGGCGAGATCGCGCCGATGGAGGTTGGCAACGCCCGTCTGCCGCATATGGGCTGGAACGAGTTGCGCTTCATCCCCGGCTCGCACCCCCTGCTGGCCGGGCTGGTGCCGGGCGACCATGCCTATTTCGTGCATTCCTATGCGCTCAAGGGCGGTTCGGTGGACCAGATCATCGCCACCACCGATTACGAGGGGGAGGTCGTCGCCATGGTCGCCACCGGCAACATGGCTGGCACGCAATTCCATTCCGAGAAGAGCCAGCAGGTGGGGCTGCAAATCCTGGGGAATTTCCTTACCTGGGAACCCTGAAGCCCACAAAGGAGGGGAGGCAGAATAATGATCAAGCGCACGTTCCTGGGCCTGACCCTGCTGGCAGCCCTCGCCTATGCCGGGGCCTGTAGCTACCTGCTGCATAACCAAAACCGGCTGCTCTATGTCGGCACCACCCTGGCGGCGCATGACGCCCCCATAAACCTGCCGCCGCTGCTGGGGCCGGATGGCAAGACCATCGGCTGGGTAATGCAGCCTCAGGGCGCACCCATCGGCACGGTGCTGTTCTTCCATGGCAACAACCAGCAGGCCTGGGAGGCCGCGCGGGATTACGGCCCGTTCTTCACCGCGCATGGCTACCGCGTCCTCTTCCCCGAATATCCGGGCTACGACATGCGGGCGGGCGAAACCCCGACCCATGACACCGTGCTGGCCGAGGCCCGCGCCCTGGCCGCGCAAACCCGCCTGGCCTATCCCGGCGCGCCGCTGATCATTGCCGGGAACTCGCTGGGCGCAGGCATTGCCGCTCAGGCCGCCGCCGCCGGCAGCCCGGCGCGCGTGCTGCTCTTCGTGCCCTGGGACCGGATGAGCGCCGTCGCCGCCGAGCGCTACCCCTATATCCCGGTGAAGCTGCTGCTCGATGCCGACGGCACGGATTACGACTCCTGCGCCGCCCTCACCCCGCTGCGGGACAAGGTGTTCATCACCTACGAAATGCAGGACCGGACCATCCCCGCGCATCACGCCCAGGCTCTGGCCGCATGCCTGGGCCTGCCGCCCGCGCATGTTTTCGCCCTGGCGCAAGGTGGGCACGGCGATTGGGACAAGCAGCTCTCCCCCGCACAATGGGATGCGCTGCTGGCACCCCCGCAAAGCGTGCGGGATGACTTGATTACGCGCCAAGATAGCGCCAAGACGCAGCCGTGAACTACGCTGCCCTGCCTCCTCCCGCATCGCTGGTCGCCGAACGTCTCGAAAGCTTCGAGGATGATGTGGACCTGCACGCCCTGGCGGAAGCGGCCACGGCAGCCATCCTCGATGGCGGCGGCTTCGGCTGGCTCAAGCCGCCCAAGGCTGGGGTGGTCGAGCAATATTACCGCGGCGTGCTGCTGGTGCCCGAGCGCGAGCTGATCGTGGGCCGCATGGACGGCATCGTGTACGGCGCGGCGCAGCTGCAAAAACCCTCGCGCAATAACGAGGCCCAGGCCTTCGCCGTGCATCTGATGCACCATTTCGTAGCCCCTTATGCGCGCGGCCACGGCTTGGCGCGGATGATTCTGCGCAAGGCCGAAGAGCGTGCGCGCGCGCTCGGCTTTTCCGTGCTGAATCTGGACGTGCGTGATACGCAGAAAGGCGCGATTTCGCTGTACGAATCGGAAGGCTTCACCCGCTGGGGCACTCATCCGGCGTATGCGCGCGTCAAAGGGGCGATCGTGCCCGGCCATTTTTATTATAAGTTATTAAAATGAAACTCACACTCTACCCCGCCATCGACCTCAAGGACGGCAACTGCGTGCGCCTGCTGCGCGGCGAGATGGACCAGGCCACGGTGTTCGGCACCGATCCGGGCGCGCAGGCCGCCGCCTGGCAGAAAGCCGGGTTCTCCTGGGTGCATGTGGTGGACCTCAACGGCGCCTTCGCGGGCAAGACGGTGAATGAGGATGCGGTAAAATCCATCCTCGCCAATGTCTCCATCCCCGTGCAGCTCGGCGGCGGCATCCGGGACATCGCGGGCGTGGAGCGCTGGCTGGCGGCGGGCATCTCCCGCGTCATCCTGGGGAGTGCCGCGGCCAAGAACCCGGCGCTGGTCCACGAGGCCGCCAAGAAGTTTCCTGGCCGCGTGGTGGTCGGGATCGACGCCAAGGGCGGCATGGTGGCCACCGAGGGCTGGGCCGAGACCTCGGATATCCCCGCGCCTGAGCTTGCCAAGCGCTTCGAGGATGCGGGCATCGCCGCTATCATCTACACCGACATCGCGCGCGACGGTATGAAGACCGGCCTAAACCTCGCCGAGACCAGGGCGCTGGCCAAGGCCGTGAACATCCCCATCATCGCCTCGGGCGGTGTGGCCAGCGTGGCGGACATCGTCGCGCTGAAACAGGCCGCCGTGACCCAGCCCAACCTCAACGGCTCCATCCTCGGCCGCGCGCTGTACGATGGCTCGCTCTCCCCGGCGGAGGCGCTCGCCGCATGCTGAAGCTGCGCGTCATCCCCTGCCTGGACGTGAAGGATGGCCGCGTCGTCAAGGGCGTGAACTTCGTCTCCCTGCGCGACGCGGGCGACCCGGTGGAACAGGCAGTGGTGTACGACGCCGCCGGGGCCGACGAGCTGACCTTCCTCGACATCACCGCCAGTTCCGACAACCGCGACACCATCCTGGATGTCGTCCACCGCACGGCGGAAAAGGTGTTCCTGCCCCTCACCGTTGGCGGAGGCATCCGCTCGGTGGCCGATATACGCCGCCTGCTGTTGGCCGGGGCCGATAAATGCTCGATGAACTCCGCCGCCATCTCCCGCCCCGAGCTGGTGCGCGAGGCGGCCGAGAAATTCGGCAGCCAATGCGTGGTCGTGGCCATCGACGCGCGCCAATCCGCCCCCGGCAAATGGGAGGTCTTCACCCATGGCGGGCGCAAGGGCACGGGAATCGACGTGCTGGACTGGGCCAAACAGGTGGAAGCCTACGGCGCGGGCGAGATCCTGCTCACCTCCATGGACCGCGACGGCACCGGCAAGGGCTTCGACCTTGAGCTGCTCCGCGCCGTGTGCAACGCCGTGCGCCTGCCGGTCATCGCCTCGGGCGGGGTGGGCGAGTTGCACCATTTCATCGAGGGCGCACAGTCCGGAGCCACCGGGCTGCTCGCCGCCAGCGTGTTCCATTTCGGCCAGTTCACCATCGCCCAGGTGAAGGACGCCCTGGCGGCCGCACACTTGCCGGTCCGCCAGCCCCGGGCAATACTGCCAGCGTAAGGAGTCCACCGCCCGCCATGGCCAAGAAAGCCGAAAAGACGCCGGAAACCGCGCCTAAGAAAAAGGCCGCGGCAGCCAAGCCAAAAACCACGAAGACCAAGGCCGCCAAGCCCGCCCCGGCCCGCCGGCAGGTCACGGTGCCGCCGCCTTTCGCGGCACCCGATGCACGCGTGCTGGACCGGCTCTGGGCCACCGTGCTCTCGCGCAAGGATGCCGATCCGAACCAGAGCCATTCCGCCCGGCTGCTCTCGCGCGGCACCGAGAAGGTGGCGCAGAAATTCGGCGAGGAGGCTGTGGAGTGCGTCATCGAGGCCGTGGCCGGCAAGACCACCGCGCTGATCGGCGAGAGTGCGGACGTGCTCTACCACCTGCTGGTGCTCTGGGTTGATGCCGGGTTGCGCCCCGAGCAGGTCTGGGCCGAACTGACCCGGCGCGAGGGCATGAGCGGCATCGCCGAAAAGGCGGCGCGCAAGCCGTTGCAACTCGGCTTTCCCACCAAGAAGATCCCGTAAGGAGTCCAGCCATGGCCTATGATGACGGTAACATCTTCGCCAAGATCCTGCGCGGCGAGATCCCCTGCCAGAAGCTCTACGAGGACGAGTTCGTCCTCGCCTTCCCCGACATCCGCCCTCAGGCCCCGATCCATGTGCTGGTGGTGCCGAAAGGCAAGTACGTCTCCATCGCCGATTTCGGCGCCAAGGCCAGCCCGGAGGAGATCACCGGCTTCTGGCGCGCCGTGAGCCATGTGGCCAGGCAGCTCGGCGTTGAGGAAAGCGGCTACCGGCTCATCTGCAATGCTGGGCCGGACAGCCACCAGGAAGTGCCGCATTTCCACGCCCATATTCTGGGCGGGCGCGCGCTGGGGCATCTACTGGCTCCGGGCTGATGGCGAAGGGTTCCATATTCGAGGTCTTTCGGACGTTCTTCGTCCTGGGTATCACCTCGTTTGGGGGGCCCATCGCGCATCTGGGCTATTTCCGTAAGGAGTTCGTGGAAAAGCGCCGCTGGATGAGCACCGAGGATTACGGCGCCCTGCTAGCTCTGTGCCAGTTCCTTCCCGGCCCCGCTTCCTCGCAAACCGGCTTCTGCATCGGGTTGAACCGTGCGGGTTTTCTCGGCGGGGTGGCGGCCTGGGTTGGCTTCACCCTGCCCTCCGCCCTGGCGATGACCGCCATCGCGCATTACGCCGGGCTGTTCCAGAGCAATCCCCTGGCGCGTGGCGTGCTGCACGGGCTGCAACTGGCGGCTGTAGCCGTGGTGGCGCAGGCCGTGTGGCTGATGGCGCAGAGCCTCTGCCCGGACACGCCGCGCCCTGGCGCTTCTGGCCACCGCCGTACTAACCATGCTGCCCGACACGGGCGGACAGGTGCTGATCCTCGTCATTGGCGGCGTGATCGGCTGGCTGGCGCTGGATGATTCCGGCCTGGTACGGCACCGGGAGCAGCGCCGCCTCGCCCGCGAACTGGAGGACGCCAAGCGCGAACTGAGGCTGCATTTCCCCGCCCTATTCTGCCTGGCGCTGTTCGGCCTGCTGCTGCTGGCTTCCTTCCTCGCCCCCGGCTCCGGGCCGTGGGGGCTGGCCGGGGCATTCTACCGTGCCGGGGCGCTGGTGTTCGGCGGCGGGCATGTGGTGCTGCCCTTGCTGCGCGATGCCGTGGTGGTGCCCGGCTGGGTCTCGCCGCAATTATTTCTGGCTGGGTACGGCGCCGCCCAGGCGATGCCTGGCCCGCTCTTCACCGTGGCGGCGTTCCTTGGCACCATCACCGCGGGGTATCAGGGGGCGGCCATTGCCACGGCGGCGATCTTCCTGCCCGGCCTGCTCATCGCCGCTGGCGCCCTGCCCTATTGGCAGCAGTTACGCACCCGCCCGCATATCGCGGCGGTGATGAAGGGACTCAACGCCTCCGTGGTCGGGCTGCTCGGCGCGGCCTTTGTTAACCTTCTTACATTGAGCGCCATCCGCAGCCCGTGGGACCTGCCGGTGGCGGCCGGGGCGCTGATGCTGCTCACCGCCGGGCGGGCCAAGCCAATCCTGGTCGTGGCCTTCTGCGCCGCGGCGGGCGCGGTGGTCTAAACCGCTAAACCGCGAACTGGATTACCTCGCGCACCAACGGGTAGATCTCGTTCTGCCAGCGCTTTCCAGAGAACACGCCGTAATGGCCCACGCCGGTCTGCACATGGTGGCGCTTGAGCAGCGGGCGCAGGCCGGAACACAGATCCAGCGCCGCCGAGGTCTGGCCCAGGCCGCAGATGTCGTCGCGCTCCCCCTCAACCGTAAAGACGAACGTCTTCTTGATCAGCTCCGGCTTCACCCGACGGCCGCGATATTTCAGCTCCCCCGTGGCCAGCTCATGCTTCATGAAGATGCGCTCCACAGTCTCCAGGTAGAACTCCGCCGGCAGGTCCATCACCGCCAGATATTCGTCGTAGAAATCGCGGTGCGTGTTGGCGGCCTCGTAATCCTCTGTCGCCAGTGAGCGAAACTGGCGGATATGCGCGCCGATATGCTTGTCGAGGTTCATCGAGACAAAGGCGGTGAGCTGCATGAAGCCGGGATAGACGTGCCGCCCCGCCCCCTTGTAGCGCCACGGCACGATGCCGATCATCTTCTCCTCGAACCAGTGGATATCCTTGCTCTTGGCCAGCAGGTTCACACGGGTGGGGTTGCGGCGGGTGTCGATCGGCCCGGCCATCAGCGTCATGCTGCGCGGGGTGGCTGGGTTGTGATCCTCGGCCATGACGGACACGGCGGCCAGCACCGCCACGGTCGGCTGACAAACCCCGACCACATGGCTGCGCGGCCCGAGCTTTTCCAGGAACTTGATAATGTGCTCGACATATTCGTCGAACCCAAAGCGTCCGGCGGCGAGGGGGATGTCACGCGCGTTGTGCCAGTCGGTGACATACACGTCGTGGTCGCGCAGCAGGGTTTCCACGGTGTTGCGCAGCAACGTCGCGAAATGCCCCGAAAGCGGGGCCACCACCAGCACCTTGGGCTGCTGGCGGCCGGATTCCTTATGGAACCGCAGCAAGGTACCGAAAGGCGTGGAGAACACCGCCTCCTCACGTACCGCCACCTCCTCATTGCCGACAAGCACGGTCTTGATCCCGAAATGCGGCCGGTCATGGGTGGTGCCCGCATAGCCGAACACCTCCAAAGCTGCCCCAAAATGGCGCAGAAAGATGCCGTAAGGGGAGCGAGGGGTTACGGCGCGGATCAAACGGCTGGTATTCCGCGCCATTTTACGCCACGGATCCACAAAATCGACTTGCGCCTGATAAAGCTGATAAATCATAGTAGTTCACTAACCCCAGAGCTGTGCCTTCGCGATTAATGGGCTTGAAACCCATTGTTTGTCGCAGTCCACATTGTTAATCATGGGTTCATTTGGTCTAAAAAGAAAGGGTGAACATGGCTGAGGCGACCCTACTGATTAGCAGCAAGAACTATTCCTCATGGTCGCTGCGCGGTTTCCTACTGGCCAAGCTCTCCGGCATCTCCTTTGCCGAGGAACGGGTCTCCCCGGATGACCCGCGCGCGCGCGAGGAATTGCTGATGCGCACCTCATCCATCCTGGTGCCCTGCCTGATCCATGGCGAGGTGAGCGTGTGGGACACGATCGCCATCGCCGAATACCTCAACGAGGCGTTCCCCGAGGCGCGGATGCTTCCTGAGGAGAAGGTGGCGCGGGCGCGTTGCCGCTCCATCTCGGGCGAGATGCATTCCGGCTTCGCGGCGCTTCGGTCCTCGCTGCCGATGAACCTGCGCTTCCGCAAGCCGGGCTTCACCGTATGGTCCTCCGCCCAGGCAGATATCGACCGCATCACCTCGATCTGGCGCGAATGCCTGAACACCTGGAAGGGACCCTTCCTGTTCGGCCGCCTGCCTACCATCGCTGACTGCATGTACGCTCCTGTGGTCACACGCTTCCTGTCCTACGACGTGAATGTCGGCCCGCTCTGCCAGGAATATTGCGACACCATCCTCTCCTGGTCGCCGATGAAGGAATGGATTGCCGACGCCAAGGAAGAGCCGCAGGAAATCATCGAACTCGACCTGGATTTCTGATCACGCGCGCAAGCGTTTTATATGTCGGCGTAAAAAGGGCCCTTTGATGGCCCTTTTCTACGTGGATGACATAAATCCGCCGCGATACCGCGCCGCTCAACTCCACGGCGTGGCCGGCGGGATCGCGCACGGGCCTACCGCTTCCACCGTGCCGAACGCGGCCGGAGACGTGATCTCGAGATATTCCATGTCGGGCGAGTAATCGAACAAATAATGAGTGATGCCGGGCTGCTGATGCACGCAGTCCCCGGCTTCCACCAAGTGCTCCTTGTCCCCGTACATGAACCGGGCCCAGCCCTTGGTCATGAAGACGATGTGGAAATCTGCGATGTGCCGGTGCCAGCCCGTGCCGCCGCCCGTGGGAGGAAATTCCGGATTGGCCTTCACCAGTTGGGCGATCACCCGCCCGCCCGTGGAATCGGCCACGCCGAGGTCCTTGTACAGAAAGAAGCTGCGCAGCCCGTCCGTGCGCCAGGGGGTGTCGCCTGGCTTAACGTGGGAGAACTCATTGATCATGGTCTTGTCCAGCATCAGCCACACTCCATGCAGTAGTGGGGAAGAAGCCAATGCTGGCATAGTTCAAAGCAAAAGCGCCAGAAAATTTTCGCGGCGCAACATAGGCTGACGCCAAAACCTCCTACTCGTCGCCTCGCTCAGGGCGGACCAGCACCTCGCGCTTGCCTACATGGTTGGCAGGGCTCACGATGCCGTCCTTCTCCATCTGCTCGATGAGCTTGGCCGCGCGGTTATAGCCGATGGTCAGGCAGCGCTGGAGGTAGGAGGTGCTGGCCTTGCGGTCCCGCGCCACGATGGCCACGGCCTGGTCGTAGAGCGCGTTCTCGGAGGTGGTGTTCCCGCCCACGGCACCCGCAGGCATGGCGGGGCCTTCCTCGTCCTCGGCGGGCTCGGTCACTTCGTCCAGATACGCCGGTTCGCCCTGCTCGCGCAGGAATTCCACCACGGCCTCCACCTCCTGATCGGAGACGAACGGACCGTGCACGCGGGTGATGCGCCCGCCGCCCTGCATGTAGAGCAGGTCGCCCTGGCCCAGCAGCTGCTCTGCCCCCTGCTCGCCCAGAATGGTGCGGCTGTCGAACTTCGAGATCACCTGGAAGGAGATGCGGGTGGGGAAATTGGCCTTGATGGTGCCAGTGATCACATCCACCGAGGGGCGCTGTGTGGCCATGATGACATGGATACCCGCCGCGCGCGCCTTCTGCGCCAGACGCTGCACGCACATCTCGATCTCCTTGCCCGCGGTGAGCATCAGGTCGGCCATTTCATCGATGAACACGACGATAAAGGGCAGCGGCTCCAGCGCCAGGGGAAGTTCCTCGAACACCGGCTTGCCGGTTTCGGAGTCGAAGCCTGTCTGCACCCGGCGCGTGACGACCTCGCCACGGGCACGGGCCTCGTTCACGCGGTCGTTGTACCCGGCGATGTTGCGCACCGCGAGCTGGCTCATGGCGCGGTAGCGGCGGTCCATCTCTCGAACCACCCATTTCAGCGCCGCCACGGCTTTGGGCGGCTCCGTCACCACGGGGGTGAGCAGATGCGGGATACCGTCATAAACGGAGAGTTCGAGGATCTTCGGGTCGATCAGGATCAAGCGGCATTGCTCGGGCGAGAGCCGGTAGAGCAGGCTGATGATCATGGCGTTCACGCCCACCGATTTACCGGAGCCGGTGGTACCCGCGATCAGCAGATGCGGCATGCGGGCGAGATCGGCCACCACCGGCGCGCCCGAGATGTCCTTACCCAAGGCGAGCGAGAGCGCGCCGTTCATATTCTCCCACAACCCGCTGCCCAGCAACTCGGAGAGATACACGGTCTCGCGCTTGGCGTTCGGCACCTCGATACCGATGACATTGCGCCCCGCCACGGTGGCGATGCGTACGGCGATGACGGAGAGCGAGCGCGCGATATCCTCGGCCAGCCCGACCACGCGGGCGGAGCGGATGCCCGGCGCCGGTTCCAGCTCGTAGAGCGTGACCACAGGGCCGGGGCGGATTTCCACGATCTTGCCTTGCACGCCGTAATCCTGAAGCACGGTCTCCAGCAGACGGGCATTATTCTGCAGCGCCTCCTCGGAGGGGCCGGTGCCCGCGCGCTGCGGAGCCGGGCGCAGCAGGTCCAGCGAGGGCAGCGTCCAGCCCATCTCAGGCAGAGGCAGGCGTTCCTGCCGAGGCGCGGGGCGGGAGATGACGCTCGCCTTTACCGCGGGCTTGGCCTGCGCCGCGGGGGCCGGAGTGGCGCTGATGGGCCGCATCGGCGCGGTGAATTCGGTATCATCCTCGTCATCCTCCTGCGGCGAAGGCCCCCAGGAGCTGCGCGGCTGCAGCGAAGGCTCCCGGTGGACGGGCGCCTCCTGCTCGGCGGTGGTTTGCAGCACGCTGAGCCAGGAGGAGACAGCCTCCGCTCCGCGCCGCCCCTGCTGCACCGAGACAGCCGCCGCCCGCGCGGCGCGCTGCCCACCCGCGCGCCACTCGCCAGGGCTGATGCCGAGCGCATAGCCGAAGCAGATCAGCCCGAGGACCAGTGTAACGCCCATGACGACGGCGGGAACCGCATGGCCGCCGCTGCCAGCCTGGCCGATCAGCCCCGTGACGATGTCGCCCACGGCGCCGCCGAGCCCCGCCGCACCGGGCCAGGAGATTTTCGGGCCGGGGATGACGACCATCGCCAAGGCCAGCGCGATGGCGCAAAGCGGCATGGCGAAGGTGGCAATCACGAGGCGTGTCTTCACCCGGCCGATACTGCCGCGTGCCGCCAGCCGGTACGCCCAGGCGAGTAGGATGAGCGGCGGGATGCAGCCCGCCGCTCCAAAGCCTTGCAGCAACAAGTCCGACACCAGGGCCCCCGGAGGGCCGACGAGATTGGTGACAGACGCGCCACTGGCGGTGTCGAAAGACGGGTCGGCAGGATTGTAAGTGGCCAGCGCCAGCAAGAACACGAGCGCCACCAGGGCCAGCACAAGCCCCGTAAGTTCGGCCATGCGCCGGCGCAGCTGCGCCCGCATCGCCGGTGAGATTAGACGCTGCGCCCCAAGATCAATCGCCATGCGCGGAATCATAGCCGGTGAGGGCTGATTCTGAAAGTTTTTTGCCTGTAAGGTTTACGGCGCGGTGTTGGCCACCAGCACGAATTTCACCCCCACGGGCAGGCCCACCCAGTCGCCACTGGCCCAGTTGCCCTGCCCCACGCCGTAATCGCCACGGTTAAGGTTGATCTCCCCCTCGGCGGTGGCCTGGGTTCCGGCGACATCCAGGGTGAAGGGCAGCGTGACCTTGTGGCTGATGCCGCGGATGGTCAGCGTGCCGGTGGTGGTGAAGTGGTTGGCGGGACCAGGGGTGAAGCCGGTGGCATCAAACACCGCCTGGGGGAAGGCGGCGGCGCTGAACCAGTCGGTGCCGGGCATGGCTTCGTCGCGCTGCTTGTCGCCGGTATGGGCGCTGCCGGTGTTCACCACGATATGCACATGCGCGGCCTCGGGGTGCGCCGGATCGTAGGAGATCGTGGCGCTCCACTGCTTGAACTCGCCAGAGAAGGGCGCGCCGGTCTGCGTGCCGGAGAAGCCGAGCGTGCTGGCGTCGGGCTGCACTGTCCAGGTGGCGGCGAGGGCCGGGCTGGCGGCCAGCAAAAAGGCGGGGATCAGAAAGGCTTTCATCGTCAGGCTTTCAAAAAGGGCAGCATGCGGCGCAGAATACCGTCGCGCAGCACGAAATGGTGGCGCAGCGCCGCCAGCACATGCAACCCCACCACGGCGGCAAGCACCCATGCGAGACGGCTATGGATGAACCCGGCCACGGCATCGGCCGTGTTCTTGTCCGGCAGGGTGGAGAGAATGGGCAGGTCCGGCCAGGGGATGAGACCAAACAGCACGGTGGGAATATTATAGGGCGAGACCGAGACCAGCGCCCAGCCGGTGAGCGGCAGGGCCAGCATGAAGCCATACAACGCCAGATGCGCGCCATCGGCGGCGCGGCGTTCCAGGGTGTGCATCGCGGCGGGCAACGCGGGGGGCTTGTGCGTCAGCCGCCAGAGCACGCGCAAAAAAACCGCGAACAGCACCGTGATGCCGATGGATTTATGCAGCTGGTAGAGTTGGAACTTAAGGCCGACGGGGATGGCGAGATGCGCCATCCCCAGACCCATCACGATCTGCACCAGAATGCCGAGGGCGATCAGCCAATGCAGGGCAATCGCCACGGAATCGTAGCGCGAACGTGCGGACATGTTACTGAACGAACGCAGCGCTGATGGTCAGCGTCACGTCATCGCCGATCAGCGGCACGTAGGTCTTCTGGTTGAAGTCCGAGCGCTTGAGCGTGCCGGTGGCGTTGAAGCCCACGGTATACTGCTTGGAAAGCGGGTTAACACCAGCGGCGTTGAAGGTGACCTTCAGCGTCTCCGGCTTGGTCACGCCGTGGAAGGTCAGCTCGCCGGTCACCAGGGCGGTGTCCTTGCCGGTGCGCACAACCTTCTCCGACTTGAACTCGATGGTCGGGTACTTCGCCGTGTCGAACCATTCCGGGGAGTTCAGCTCACCATCCAGCTTGGTGTTGGTGGTGCTCACGGTGTTGGCGGGGATGGTGATGTCGAAGCTGGTGGAGCTCAGCTTGGCCGGGTCCAGGTTCAGGCTGCCGGAGACATTGGTGAAATCGCCATACCAGGTGGTGAAGCCCATATGGGAGACGGCGAATAGCACGCGGGTGTGGCTCGGCTCCACCGTATAGGCGCCGGCCTTCACATCGGCGGGGTTGGCGTCGGCGACGCTCTGGGCCAGGGCGAGGGAAGGAAGGGCCAGGGCGGCCAGGGCGAGAAGCTTGGTCTTCATGGTTCTGGATGTCCTTGTTTTAGAGAGCGGCGATGGCGGCTTCGGCGTTGGCGATGGCGCGGGGCTTGATGTCCGGCACGGCCACGCCCTCGGCGCGGATAATGGTGACGTTGGTGAGGCCGATGAAGCCCAGAGCCGCCTTCAGGTACGATTCCTGGTGCTCATAGGGTGCTGCCGGGTTACCCTCGGAGTACAGCCCGCCGCGCGAGGAGGCGACGATCACCTTCTTGCCCGCCGGAACCAGCCCGACCGGGGCGCCGTTCTCGCCGTACTTGAAGGTCTTGCCCGCGATGAGGATGCGGTCGATCCAGGCCTTGAGCTGGGTGGGGATGCCGAAATTATACATCGGCGCGCCAATCACGATGATGTCGGACGCGAACAGCGCGTCGAGGAACGAGGCACCGAGGGCGATGTCCGCCTGAGTAGCGGCATCGGCGGGCGGGTGGCCGAACATGGCGCCGATATGCGCCGGCGAGAGATGCTGCACCGGCGTGGCGGCGAGGTCGAGATACGAAACCTCCAGCCCCGGATTCTGCGCGACCTCGCGGGCGACGATGCCAGCGGTGAGCTGGCGGGAGACGGAATTCTCGCCCAGAACGGACGAATCGATATGCCAAAGCTTCATCAGGGATACTCCGGTTAAACGCCTTAACGGCGCGATGCCGCCTGACTAAAGCTGTCAAACCACCTACAGAAGCCTATATAAAAATATGGATACCATCTGTTTTACCGATAGGACGGCAAGATGCTCGAAGGCGTGACCCTGGACCAGCTGCGCATGTTCATCGCCGCGGCGGAAACACAGAGCTTCTCCGCCGCCGGGCGACGGCTGCACCGGGCGCAATCGGTCATCAGCCAGGCCATCGCCAACCTGGAATGCCAGCTCGGGGTGACGTTGTTCCGGCGCGAAGGGCGCTACCCCGAACTCACCGAGCAGGGCAAGCTGCTGCTGGCCGACGCCCAGACCGTCACCGCGAGCCTCGCGGCGCTGAAGGCGCGAGCCAAGGGCATGGCGGAAGGGCTGGAGCCGGAGCTGTCGGTGGCCATCGACGTGATGTTCCCCATGAGCGTGCTCACCCGCGCCGCCGCCGATTTCGGCGAGCATTTCCCCGTCACGCCGCTACGGCTCTACGTGGAGGCGCTGGGCGGCGTGGCCAAGGCGGTGCTGGAACAGCAATGCGGCATCGGCATCATGGGCTCGCTGCCGCTCAGCTCCACGGCGCTGGTCACCGAGCGGCTGCTGCCGGTGCGTATCGTGTTCGTGGCCGCGCCCCGCCATTCCTTGGCGCAAATCCAGGGTGGCGTGACCTGCGAGGATCTGGCCCAGCATGTGCAGCTCGTGCTCACCGACCGCACGGATCTCTCCAAGGGCCGCGAATTCAGCGTGATGTCCCCGCGCAGTTGGCGGCTGGCGGATATGGGAGCCAAGCACGCGTTTTTGCTGGCTGGGCTGGGGTGGGGCGGCATGCCGCTGGAGATGGTGGCCCGGGATCTGCGCGAGGGCGCTCTGGTGGAGCTGAAACTGCTGGACGCGCCGGAGCGGGTGCAGATGGCGATGTCCGCCGCCTACCGCGCCGACGCCCCGCCCGGCCCCGCCGGGCGCTGGTTCGTGGAGCAGCTCAAGCACCATGCCGGGGCGCTGGAAGCCCCGGAGCCAGGTTACATCACTGCCAAGCTGGCACTGTCGGACACATAGGCGCGCAGATAATCCTCAATCTGCCGGATGTTCTCCTCCAACGCGACGGTTGCGACATAGCCATCCGGCCGGCCGAGCCAGACCGTGCCGGGACTGATCTGCGGGCGCAGATGAGGCTCCAGCAGCCCGGCGAATTGCAGCTGCAACTCACGCACCGCCGGGCTGGAAGCCGCGAACAAGGCGAAGCGGGGTGAGTCCCCTGCCCCCATCGGCGGTTCGTCGGGGCGCGGCGGCAGGCGCTCGCCCGGGGCCGGGCCGGGTATGCCGACCCATTCCGTGCCGTTGAGCGGGCTGTGGGGGTAGCTGTGCGAAACCTCGGCCACACTCTCGGCCATGGCCTTGCGCGCCGGTTTCAGGCCAAAGAACACATTCCCCAGCAGGTTGCGGGCAATCTGGACCGTTGGATTCTTCAGCATCGCCACCGTGGCGGCACGGTCCAGATTGGTGACCAGCGCTTCCGCCACCGCATGGCGCTCGGCGGTGTAGCTTTCCAGCAGCGTCTCGGCATTGGCCACGCCGCGATGCACCATCGCCAACTTCCATGCGAGGTTGACGGCATCGTGGATGCCCATATTCAGCCCCTGCGCCCCCACCGGATTGTGCAGATGCGCGGCATCGCCCGCCAGGAACATGCGCCCGGCGCGGTAGCTGGAGGTGTTGCGCTCGTGGATGCGGAAGGCGGAGAGCCAGATCGGGTCGGAAACGGTGATCCCGCCTGGACCGCGCTGCTCCACCAGCGCCTGCACCTGGGCAAGCTCCGGCGTTTCCGGGCGCTCGCCCAGTATGCCGTGCAGATCCGCGATAACACGGTAATACCCTGAGGGCAGCGGGAAGATCCCGAGGAATCCGTCCTCGTGCCAGAAGGAGTTCAGTTCGCTGGGCAGGGAGGCAAAGCCATCGAGCCGCACATCGGCCAGCAGCCAGTCGCTCTGCTGCGCGGGGCCGGAGGAGGACAGGCCAAGCTGCTTGCGCACGAAGCTGGCGCCGCCATCGCAGCCCACCAGATAATCGGCCTCGAATGTTTCCTCATTGCCGTCGGCATGGCGCAGCGTGGCGGTTACGCAATCCGGCGCGTTGATGAAATTGGTCAGCTCGGTGCCGAACTCAACCCGCCCGCCCAGGCGGCCTAGCTGCTCGGTGAGGATGCGCTCGGTCTCGGCCTGGGGAAGCATGAGGGCGTAGGGGTGGGTGCTGTCGATCTCCGAAAACTCGACGCGCCCGATGCGCTTGGAGCCAGCCAGCACGTTCACGGCCTCGATCCTGCGCCCGGCGGCCAGCAGTGCCGCGCCGAGATTATCGGCATCCAGCAATTCAAGCGTGCGGGTCCACAGAAACAGCGCGCGGGACTGGCCGGAGGGCGCCAGCGCCTTCTCGACAACGCGCACAGGCACACCGTAACGCCGCAGCCCCATCGCCAGGCTCACCCCCACCGGCCCCGCGCCAACAACAAGAATTCCCCGGCTCATCGGCACTTTTGGCCCCTTATTACACGAAATATGCCGTTACCTTGTGCGCGGCGAGGCCGGGCCTGTCCTTGACGCAAATCAAGATGGGGGCTTGGAAGCAGTTCTGAGTTGGGGGGAAAGCGGAATGGCGGGTTTGGAGTTTCCTTCTGGTTGAACCGGACGGAATAGGGCAACGCCCAAGCCGTCGTTTATGTCCGTCGTGTGCCCCTTATATTCGTTGCAATACCGAAGTATTGTACCCTGCTTGCCGTTGCCTCATCCCAGCGCCAGCGCCGCCACCCAGGCCGCGGCCACAGGCGCCACGACCCCCGGCGCGATGCGCAGCAGGAAGCCTTGGCTTCCCACACCGCGCGCCATCGCCAGTTTCGAGACTGTGTTACTCGTCACCGCCGCGAGAATCGGCAGCACTGCCTCGCTCGGCGCCATTTTCCCACCTGCGACCAGCGAAGCGATCGAAATTGCGGGCGAATGCGCATCGACAAATCCCGCGAAGAGTGCCCCCGCCATCACTCCGGTCTCGCCCGCCCAAGCGCGCAGCGCTGCCGCGCCTAGCAGCATCGCCGCGATCAGCGCTGCGAGCCCGAGCGCAACGCTGAGGTTGAAGGCCCGGCCGGGCTCCGCCGCCGCCGCCGCGCGCCCTCCACGCAGCACGAAGGCCAAAGCATATAGTGTCGCAACAACCGCCCCCGACGCCAGAGCCGGCGCCAGCAACAGCAGCGTGGCGCGGGAGAGAGCCGCCAGCAGCACCGAGAGCTGGATGAAGGTTGCCACTGTGGAGAACACCGCCCCCGCCACGGCGGCATTCATGCTGGCCGGCGCCTGTTTCGCCAGCGCCGCCATCGCGCCGATCGTCGCGGTGCTAGACACGAAGCCCGACGCCAGCCCCGTCACCGGCAGGCCGAAGCGCGTGCCCATCGCGCGCGTCGCCGCATGGCCGCACGCGCCGATCGCCATCACCAGGATAACGAGAAACCACAGGCTGTGCGGGTTCAGCGCCGCGAACGGGCCCATGTATCGGTCTGGCAATTGCGGCCAGACAATCAGCGTCGACACCGCGAAGATCAGTCCATCCGTTACCTCCGTCGCGGTGAGGATATGCGTGACAAATCCGTGCAGCGGCGCCTTGATGGCGAACAGCACCGCCACCGCCGTGCCGAGCGCAGCGGCCAAGCTGGTATCGGACATGGCGAGTGCGCCGAGGAGCGGTGTCGCCAGTAGCCCGACCTCGGTGGTCAACCCCGGATCGTCGCTGCGGTCTCTCCAGTAGGACAGGCCCGCCAGCACCATCACACCGAGCATGACGAGCGCCAGAAGCCCCCCGCCGAGATGGCCAGCCACGGCGCCGAGCAGCGCCAGCAGCGCGAACGTCCGTATCCCCGCCGCCCGCCGCCCAGCGCCTGAGCCCTTGCTACGCTCACGCTCCAGCCCGATCAGCAGCCCGATGCCAAGCGCCACGGCAAATCCGAACCAAGCAGAAGAAGCCATCAAACTGTCCATCCTGCTGCGCGTGTCCCTGCCTTTCACTTCCGGCGAATGCAGGACGTTGCGCAGCGAAGTCTTGTGTATTCTACCACATCCAAGTCAACGCGAGCAGTTGAGTGCAATACAGGGCAAGGTGCCCTTCCTATTAAGGCTTTATAGCTAATCCACCGGTTAAAATAACTGGCTTGGACACATTTCCCCAAAGAATGGAGAACTAGGCGATGGCCGCTATCAAATTAAGCTGCCATGGGCCGGAAATGACCATAACGGGTCGGAACCCGCCCCCTCACGAAATAGACCGCCGCACCATGAACGTCGCCCCAATCAGCGTCACCGCGGCGATCAGCGCCATCGGCCAGGACTGCGCCAGCACCACGCTGGCGGGCAGCGTCTCCAGGAACATCCCACGCGCGATCACCAGCATGTAGCGGACCGGGTCAAGCAGGCTGAGCAGCTGCATGGCGGGTGGCATGTTCTCCACCGGCGTGGCGTAGCCCGAGATCATGATCGCCGGGGCGACGAACACGAACACGCCGAGGATCGCCTGCTGCTGTGTGCGGGTAAAGGCGGAGATGGCCAGCCCCACGCCCACGCCCGCGAGGCTGAAGATGGCAAGGCACAACTCCAGCACCAGCAGATTGCCCTTGAACGGCAGCTGAAACAAAATGAGCGCCGCCAGCAGCACGATATTCCCCTCCACAAGCCCGACGATGAGCGACGGTACCGCCTTGCCCAGCATGATCTCGGCCGGGCGCAAGGGGGTCACCAGCATCTGCTCATAAGTGCCCAGCTCCTTCTCGCGCGCCAGTGAGAGCGAGCTGACCAGTGTGGCCATGATGAGCGCGAGAATGGCGACCAACCCTGGCAGGATGAACCATTGGCTCTCCAGCTCCGGGTTAAGCAAATTGGTCAGCTCGATATCCACCGGCGGCGGAATGCCTGGGTGCAGGCTTTGGTTATAAGTGGCGGTGATCTCGGCGGCGTAGTTGCCGATGAGAAGTGCCGTGTTGGAGCGCCGCGCATCGATGAGCAGCTGCACATGCGAGGGGCGGCCCGCCAGCATGTCGGCCGAGAAAGTTTGTGGAATATGCAGAACTGCGGCGGAAGTTTTCGATTCCAGCACGTTCTGCGCCTGAGCGGGGCTGAAGACATCGGGCGCCGTGGCAAAAGCGGGCGAATAGGAGAAGCCGCGAATATATTCCGCCGATTGTGCACCCAGATCCTCGTTCCACACCGAAAGAGGCACATGCCACACGTCGTAATTCGCCGCATTGGCGAAGACGATGACCTGGATCAGCGGCGGGATCAGCATCACGAACCGGGTCTTCTTGTCGGCCCAGAGGGAGATCAGCTCCTTGATGATGAGGGCGATGGTGCGGGCGAGCATGGCGGGTCAGTCCAATCGGCGATGCGTGATGGCCAGCGTGGCGGCGACGGTGAGCGAAGCGGCGATGGCGAGACCACAAAGATTGGGGAGAAGCACGGACCAGATATCGCCCGCGAGAAAGATCGTCTGCACCGCAGAGACGAAATAGCGCGCGGGGAAGAGATAGGTGACGAGCTGCAGCCAGCGCGGCATGGAGGCGATGTCGAACAACATGCCGGAGAGCATGATCGCGGGCATCATGGTGGTGATGAAGGCGAGTTGCGCGGCCACAAACTGGTTGCGCGTGAGGGTGGAGATGAACAGCCCCTGCGCCAGGGTGAAGATGAGGAACAAGGCGGCGGTGAAGGTGAGCGCCAACAGCCCGCCATGCAGCGGCACACCGAACACGAACACGGTGATGAGCACCGAGAGCGCCATGGAGCCCATGCCCAGCACGAAATACGTGCCAAGCTTCGCCCCCACCAGCTCGGCCATCCCGGCGGGCGAGGCGAGCATGGATTCCATCGTGCCCCTCTCCCACTCGCGCGCCACGATGAGCGCGGTGAGCAGCGTGCCGGTCATCGACATGACCAGCGCGATGACGCCCGGCACGATGAAATCGGTAGAGCTGAGCTGCGGGTTGTACCAATAGCGCGTCTCCAGCACCGGCCCGCCGCCCAAGGAGAGCGCTCGCTCCGCCGCCTCGCCTTGTAGCCAGGAGGTGAAGGCGCCGGTCACGTAGCCCTGCAACAGCCGCGCGGTGTTGGGGTCGGTGGCGTTTACCGCGAGCTGCGCATCAGCGGGCCAGCGCTGCGGGCGGGCAAGTTTCTGCGCGAAATCCTGGCGCAGGGTGAGGATGCCGCGCACCTCGCCCGTATCCAGCGCTTGGCGCGCGGCCTGACTGCTCGGCGCCCAGTACACCGAGAGATAAGGCGAGGCATCCAGCGCCTGTTCCACGCCGTTCGTCTGCGTTCCCCCGGCCTGCACCACCGCTGCAATCTTCATGTGATGCGCGTCCAGCGACAGGCCGAAGCCGTTGATGATGAGCAGAATGAAGGGCAGCAGGAAGGCGATCATCAGCGCGGAGGGGTCGCGCAGGATTTGCAGCACCTCCTTACGCACCAGCCCGCGCAGGCGTTGCAGCCTGAGATTCATGCGGCGGCTCCTTCCACCAGGGCGATGAACGCGTCCTCCAGCGTCGGGTCCGGCAGCGCGGGCGTGCGCACGCGGGCGCGGAGCGCGGCGGGGGTGTCGGTCACCAGCACGCGCCCGGCATTGATGATGGCGAGACGGTCGCAATACTCCGCCTCGTCCATGAAATGGCTGGTGACGAGCACGGTGACGCCCTGCGCCGCCAGTTCCCCGATGCGCGCCCAAAAGGCCCGGCGGTTGAGCGGGTCCACGCCCGAGGTCGGCTCGTCGAGGAACAATATCTCCGGCTTGTGCATCAGGGCGGCGGCCAAAGAGAGGCGCTGCTTCAGCCCCAGCGGCAGGGCGGAGGCGAGGCTGTCGGCCGCCTCCGCAAGCTCGAAGCGCGCCAGCGCGTCGGCAATGGCCAGGCGGCGGGCGGCGCGGTCCAGCCCATAGGCGCGGGCAAAGAAATCCAGGTTCTGGCGCACGGTGAGTTCGCCGTAGAGCGAGAATTTCTGCGCCATATAGCCAAGCTTGGCGCGGGCCTGGGCGGCGGCGGCGAGCAGATTTTCCCCCGCCACCAGGGCGCTGCCGGAGCTGGGGCGCAGCAGCCCGCATAGCATGCGGAAGGTGGTGGATTTGCCCGCCCCGTTGGGGCCGAGAAGGCCGAAGATCTCGCCGCGCGCGATGGTGAAGCTGACATCGTTCACCGCCACGAATTCCCCGAAACGACGGATCAGGTGATTCACCTCGATCACCGCGCCATCGGCAAAGCTCGCCACGGGCGGCGGGGGCGCGGTTTTTTGTGGCGGGGCGGCGGCGATCAGCCGATCCATGAACCCATCCTCGAAGCGCGGCGGCACCAGCTTCGTCTCACTGCCCCCGAGCAAGGCGGCGTCAGGCGGGGCGGCGCCTGGGGCCAGCACAAGGCGCAGGCTGTCGCCCTGCACCAGCGCGTCCAGCACGCCGGGCAGGGACTTGGCTATAGCCACGGCGCGGCGGCGCTGGGCGGCGGGAAGTGTTACCCGGCACACCCGCCCGGCCATGGGGGCGAGGAAATCGGCCGGTGGTGCGGCGGAGAGCAGCTTGCCCTCGTGCAACAGCAGTACCGAGGCGCAGCGCTCGGCTTCGTCCAGATACGAGGTGGCCCAGACCACGCCCATCTCGGTGCCTGCGGTTTTCGCCTCCCCCATCATGCGCTCGACGATGCGCCACAGCTCCCGGCGCGAGGCCGGGTCCACGCCAACGGAAGGCTCGTCCAGCAGCAGCAGCTTGGGCCGGGCCAGCAGCGCGCAGGCGAGGCCCAGCTTCTGCTTCATGCCGCCCGAGAGCGCCCCGGCTTGGCGCGCGGTGAAGGGGGCGAGACCGGTGAATTCCAGCAGCAGCTTGGCGCGTTCTTCCCGCGCTGCGTCCCGCAACCCGTGCAGATCGGCGAACAAAGCGAGGTTCTCGGCCACGCTGAGATCCTCATACAGCCCGAAGCGCTGCGGCATGTAGCCTATGAACGGATGCGCCGCGGCGGCGTCATTCGCCATATCGTGCCCCAGCACCTCCACCCGCCCCGCCGAGGGCCGCAGCAGCCCGGCCAGATGCCGCAGGAAGGTGGTTTTGCCCGCTCCATCCGGCCCGACCACGCCGGTAATCACCCCGGGCGCGATTTCGGCGGTAATGGCGTCGAGCGCCTTAGTTGAACCGGTCTTGCTGGCAAAAACATGGCTCAGCCCCTCGGCGCGGGCGAGCGGGGTCATGGCAGCGTCACGGTCACCGGCATGCCCTGGCGCAACCCGTCATCGGCGTCCGTCACCCGCACGCGGAAGCGGTAGACGAGCTGGGTGCGCAGATCGGGCGTTTCCACCGTCTTGGGTGTAAACTCGGCCATCGGCGACACATAACCGATCACGCCGTGATAGGTTTTACCGCCGGGCGTGTCCTCGGTAATGGTGACCTTGGTGCCTGGGGCCACGCGACCCAGCATGGTCTCGGGCGCGAAGGCGCGCACCCAGGTCTCCGAGGTATTGGCGATGGAGTACACGGTGTTGGAAGGCAGCACGACCGTGCCGGGCTCGATCACGCGGGTCATGATCACGCCATCCACCGGGGAATAAAGCTTCGTGCGATCCTCCTCGGTCTGCGCCAGAGCCACCTGGGCCTGGGCCTCCTGGTACTGGGCGCGGGCGGCGTCGATTTCCTGCTTGCGCGGGCCGTTGATCAGCTCGGTGAGCTGGGCCTGCGCACCGTTCACCTGAGCCTGAGCGGAATCGAGGGCCATGCGGGCGTCGTCCAGCGTCTGCTGCGGTGTGGCGCCGCGCCCCACCAGAGATTGCTGGCGCGTGAAGGAGACCTTGGCATGCGCCAAATTGGCCTGGGCAGCGGCCAGAGCGGCGCGGGCGTGGTCGATATCCTCGTAGCGCGAGCCGGCGAGCAGCAGGTCGAGCTGGGCCTTGGCGGCATCGCGCTTGGCTTTGGAGAGGTCGAGCGCGTTGGCATAGGTGGCGTCGTCCAGCGTGGCAAGGAGCTGCCCGGCCTTCACCTTGTCGCCCTCCTGGTTCAGCATCTGGTCCACTCGCCCCTCGGCGTTGAAGGCGAGGTCCACCTGGCGGATCTCGACATCGCCATACAGCGTCCGCCCATTGCCGCCGGGGGCCAGCAGCCACCATCCAAACACGGCGATAGCGGCGGCACCGGCGGCCAGCCCGATTTGTTTGCGCGTCAGCTTCAGCAGCATAGGGTCATGTCTCCTGGCCTTGCGGATAACCGCCCAGTTCCGCGCTCACATTGACCCTGATCAAACCCCCTGACCAGGGGGGAACGGCTTGACGCCGCATGCCCCGGCGTGCGTCCCTGCCCGCATGCTCACCACGCCCGCAGCGCCCTGATGCCCAGCGCCCTGCCCATTCCGGCCGACGCGCTGGACTGGCGGGAATGCCCGCATTGCGGCCAATTCTGCCGCCTGGGGCCACGCCGCCCCGGCATGGTGGCGGAATGTCCCCGTTGCGCGGAGCCGCTCTGGCGGATGCGGCAGGTGAATATCAGCTTCCCCCTCGCCTGCGCCACGGCGGCCCTGCCCTTCTATCTGTTCGCGCTGGTGGCGCCGTTTCTGGAAATCGAGGCCTATGGCCGCTTCTCGCTGGCGCGGCTGGATACCGGCCCGGCGCAGCTCCTGGCCCAGGGCTGGGGGCTGGTGGCGGCGCTGGTCTTTGCCGTCACGTTGCTTGCTCCCGCCGCCAAGCTCGCCATTCTGCTGCTGGTGCTGGGCGGGCGGCATGTGCTTCCGCCGCGCCTGCTCAAGCTGCTGTTCCGCTGGTATCTGCCGCTCTCGCCCTGGGCGATGATCGACGTGTATCTGCTCGGCTTTCTCGTCGCCTACACGCGCCTCACCGGCATGGCCACCGTGCATCTGGACACCGCGCTCTACGCATTGATCGGCTACATGCTGGCCATGGCCGCCGCCGATGGCAGCCTGGACATCGAGGCCCTGTGGCGCAAGCTGGATGAGCGCGGGAACCATCCGCACCAGCATACCGAGGCCGGCCCCATCGGCTGCGATTTCTGCGGCCTGCTTAACCACGCCGAGGAAGGCGAACCCTGCCGGCGTTGCCACACCCCGCTACGCCATCGCAAGGAGAACAGCATCGCCCGCGCCTGGGCCCTGGTGCTGGCGGCGGCGCTGCTTTACATCCCGGCCAACCTCTATCCCTTCATGGTCGTCACCCAACTAGCAAGAACGCAGGGCTACACCATCATGCACGGCATCGTCGAACTCGCGCAGAACGGGCTGTGGCCGCTCGCATTTCTGGTGTTCTTCGCCAGCATCACCATCCCGCTGATCAAGCTGGTGCTCATGGTGTACCTCCTGGTGCTGACGCAACTCGGCCGGACGGATTTCCTGATCGCCCGAGCCCGCGCCTACAGGTTTATCGACTTCATCGGCCGCTGGTCGATGATCGACATCTTCATGGTCTCCATCCTGGTGGCGCTGCTGCGCTTCGGGCGCTTCGCCAATGTGCAGGCCAATCTCGGCGCCATGTGCTTCGCCGCCGTGGTGGTGCTGACCATCTTCGCCGTCAGCGCCTTCGACCCCCGGCTGATGTGGGACGCGCTCGAACAACCGGAGCAGGCCGAGGCATGAGCACCACAACCCCGCCCCCCCAGGGCCAGCCGCGCGCGCATCTGCGCCGGCCGCGCTTCCAGTTCGTCTGGCTGATCCCCGTCGTCGCCGCGATGATCGCGGGTTATCTCGGCTACCGCACGCTCCTCGAGCAAGGACCGCTGCTCACCCTCAGCTTCACCACGGCCCAGGGGCTGGAAGCCGGGCAGACCCAGCTGAAATACAAGGACGTGGCGCTGGGCACGGTGGAGAGCATCGACCTTGCGCGCGATAACAGCCATGTCATCGTCAAGGTGCGGATGAACAATGTGGGGGCGCGCTTCCTGAACAGCCATGCGCGGTACTGGGTGGAGCGGCCGCGCCTGAACTTCACCGACATCTCCGGCTTCGAGACTCTGGTCTCCGGCGCGTATATCTCGGTCGACCCCGGCACGCCGGGCGGCGATTACGAGGACAGCTTCACCGGGCTGGAGCAGCCGCCCGGCGTGCGCTCGGACGAACCCGGCAGCACCTACACCCTCACCGCCAACAGCGTCGGCTCGCTGCAATCCGGCTCGCCGGTGTTTTACCGCGATGTCGTGGTCGGCGAGGTGCTGGGCTACGATCTGGGCGACGGGCTGGGGCCGGTGAAGGTCAGCGTCTTCATCCGCGCGCCGTACAACAACCTCGTGCGGCCCGACAGCCAGTTCTGGAACTCCTCCGGCGTGGCGTTGGGCGTGCAGGGCGGCGTGCTTCAATTGCAGCTGCAATCGGCGCAGGCGCTGCTGGCGGGCGGTGTCACCTTCAATGTGCCTCCCGCCGCCATGACCGAAGCCCCAAGCCCCAGCGGCGCCAGCTTCCGGCTCTATGCCTCGCACCAGGAGGCGGATTCGGCCTCCTACCACACGCAGATCCCGCTTGTGGCCTACATGGCCAGCGACGTGAACGGCCTGACCCCCGGCGCGCCGGTGAACATGCTGGGCATCCAGGTGGGCAATGTGACCAATGTGAAACTGGAGATCGACCAAGCCACCGGCAATGCGCGGGTGCGCGTGGCCATGCAGGTGCAACCCGAGCGCGTGCTCACCTCCAGCCAGTTGCAGGCGAGCTACGATCCGCTGAGCGACTTCCAACGCCTGGTGGCCAAGGGTATGCGCGTGGAAATGGGCACCGCCAGCTATGTGACCGGGCAGAAGATGATCTCGCTCGACTACGTGCCCAACGCCGCCCCGGCCAAGGTGACGCAGGAAGGCGGCGCGCTGGTGCTGCCCGTGCAGCCCGGCGGGCTGGATGAGATGCTGACCAATCTGGCTGATCTCTCCGCCAAAATGGACAAGATGCCCTTCGATCAGATCGGCGATAACCTGAACAAGCTGCTGGTCACCACCAACAACACGCTGGGCGGCAAGGCGATGCAGGAGAGCCTCGCCCAACTGGCCGCGACGCTGAAGAGCGCCAATGCCACGTTGCAGGCGCTCGACCAGGGTTACGGCACGGATTCCAACTTCCAGCGCAACACGCAGCAGGTTCTGCAGGAGACGAACGCGGCCATGCAATCGCTGAAGGCACTCTCGGATTATCTCAGCCGCAACCCGCAGGCGCTGCTGCTGGGGAGGAAGGGGCCATGAGGCGGCGTGGTTTCTCCCTCCTGCTGGCGGGCACGCTGGCGGGGTGCGCGTCGTCTCCGCCGCGTTATTACCGCTTGGCGGCGGTGCCGGGGGCGGTGCGCGGGGGCGATGGCAAGCGCATCGGGGTGCGCAATGTCGGCGTCCCTGGCGATCTCGACCAGAACAACCTCGTGCGCCCCGGCGACGCTTACCAGCTCAACGCCTATGCCAATGATCTTTGGGCTGCCCCCCTGTCCTCGATGCTGCAAACCGTGATGGTGCAGAACCTCACCCAGCGCCTGCCCGGCGATACGGTGTTGCAGGATGGCGGGGCGATAGGCGCCGCGCCGGATGTGTATGTGGAGATCCAGGTGCTGCGCTTCACGCCCGACGCCAGCGGCATCGTGACGCTGCAGGCGCAGATCGGCACACGCCCGGCCAGCGCGCAGGATTTCCGGCTGCAAGGCTTTGCCGCCACGGCACCGGGCGGCAACACGCCCGAGGGGCTGGCGCAGGCGATGAGCACGCTCTGGGGCCAGTTTGCGGACACAGCGGCGGGGCTGGTTTAGCCCGTCACCTCGAAGGCGGCGGCCTCGATGTCGAAACTGCCATCCGCGCCGATGTTGAAATGGCTCCGCACCTCTGGCGAGGCGGTGTCCTGCAAATGCCGAATAGCGGCGGCAAGGTCAGGCGCCGTGCGGGTGCGCGCCGTCCAACTGGCGAACTCCATGTGCAGGCGGCGCAGAGTTGTGCCCTGCACCGTGAACCCGGCCCGTGCCAGCTCCGCCACCCATTCCGCGATGGAATAGTTGCGCACATGCGAGAGATCGCGCAGCAGCTCCACCGCCTGCATATGTGTATCCAGCACACGCGAGGCGGGGCAGACCGTGTCGATGAACAACCCTCGCCCGCCCGGCTTGAGCACACGCCGCGCCTCGGCCAGCCCCTTGGCGAGATTCTGCCAATGATGCGCGGTGAAGCGGCACAGCACGATGTCGAAGCTGGCATCCGGGAAAGGGAGCGCCTCCGCCGGGGCTAGGCGTGTCTCGATATTTGTCATCCCACGCGCCGCCGCGTTGGCAGCCACCTGCTCCAGCATGGAAGCCGTGACATCCACCGCCACCACGCGGGCCACATGCGGGGCGGCGCGATAACTCACATGCCCGCCGCCACAACCAAGATCGAGCGCCACGGCCTCGGCATGGCCTGTCACCAGCGCCTCGATCTGGTCGAGATCCTCCCCCTGCGCATGCACGGCGCTGGTCACGTAATCGGCCGCGCGTGGGGCGTATTGTTCGGCGGCGAAGTTTTGCTCGGACATGGGTGGCAGGGTAGTGCGGGTTTTGGCCATGCGGCAAGTTTCAAGCATTGATCTTGCGCGACACTCCTGTCTTGGCGCGATCAGCCCCGATCAGGGCCAGCCCCTCCGATACGGAGACGAACTCCCCGCCCGCGGACAGCCGCTCAGGCCCGAAGCGCTCGGCGAAAATCCGCCGCACCGCGGGCACGAAAGACGTGCCGCCAGTCAGGAAGACACGGTCAACCGCCTCCGGCGGCAGGTTCGCCTGTTGCAGTACCTGATCGACACTTGCCGCCATGCGGGCCAAATCGGGGGCGATCCAGGCCTCGAACTCTTCCCGGTGGATCGTCCGGTCAACGATAAAGCCCTCATGCTCGAAGTGCAGCCGGGCGGTCTGCGTGCGCGAGAGTTCAGCCTTCACGCTGCTGACGGCTTGGTAAAGCTGGTAGCCGACTTCGTCCTTGATGAGCGAGATCAGGTGGCGCAGGCGCGCGGGATGCATGGCGGTGCGTGCGACCTCCTCCATATCCCTCAGGATGCGCGGCGTGCGCATGAGCGAGAGGCGGTGCCAGCGGGCGAAGCCGGAGTAATAATCGGCGGGCACGGGCATTACGGAGTCCATGACCCGGTACATGTCGCCCTTGCCCAGCAGGGGTGAGACGGCATGGTCGATGATCCGGTAGTCCAGCGCATCGCCCGCGATGCCAAGGCCGCTATGGCCGAGCGAGGTGATGGGCTGCGTCTCCCCCGGTGTGAAGCGGATGAGCGAGAAATCGCTGGTGCCGCCGCCGAAATCGCCGACCAGCACGGTGGCGGGGGCGGTCAGGGCGCGGATGAAGCGGTAGCCCGCCGCCTCCGGTTCCAGCGCGGTCTCGACCGAGGTGAACCCCGCGGCGGCATAGGCGGCGCGCAGCCGGGCCTCGCCGAATTCGTCATCGGCGAACTCCCCGGCGAACCGCACCGGCCGCCCGGCGACGATGTGCACGCCGTCATGCCCTTCGCCCAGCAGGGCGCGCAGGAACACGGCGATCATCTCCTCCAGCGAGAAGACGCGGCCGAAGACGTTGGTCTGAGTAAAGCTGCGCTGCGCCAGATAGCTCTTCATGGACATGATCAGGCGGCTATCCACCGGGTCGTCCAGATACGCCTCGATGGCGGCGGGGCCGGCGGCGTGATGCAGGGTGCTCCGGCCTTTGCTGGTCTCATTCCAGAAGCACAGCACGGTGCGGAACACGTCGAAATCGGCAAGGCCCAGGCTGACGCGCCGGCTGCGCACGGTTCCGTCCGGCGCGAGTTCGGAAACGACGCTGTTCGTCGTGCCGAAATCAACCCCCAGCAATGGTCTCATAGTCTATCCCCGTCAGCGAAAACGCCGCTTCAAGCTGAGTTTTCGCCGGGGGACAAGGGGGCGGAGGCTTATCGCCCCTCTTCGGCGGCGACGACGCCTAAAATCATCGCGCCGTAACGCTCGATCTTGGAGGCGCCCATGCCGGGGATCTGGGCCAGATCCGCCTCGCCCCCCGGCCTTGCGGCGGCGATGGCCGCCAGGGTGGCGTCGTGGAAGATGACATAGGCAGGCAAGTTCTGCTCCTTGGCCAGCCGGGTGCGCTCGGCGCGCAGCGCCTCGAACAGCGCTTGGTCCTGCGCCGCCACCTCCAGCCGCCCGGCCTTCTTCTTCAGCAGCGTGCGCGCGCTGCCGCTGGCGGTCTCCTGGCGCAGCCGCACGCTCTCCCTGCCGCGCAGGATCACCTCGCCCGCTTCCGTCAGGCACAGCGCGCCGTAATTGTCGTGGTCCACCTCCAGCGCCCCGCGCACGATGAGCTGGCGGAACACCGAGCCCCAGCCCTTGCGGTCCAGCTCCGTGCCGACGCCGAAGGTTGGCAGCTTGTCATGCTCGAAGCGCTCGATCTTCTCGGTTTTCACGCCCAGCAGCAGGTCGGTCAGATGCCCGACGCCGAAGCGCTGGCGGGTACGCACCACCGCCGAGAGCGCCTTTTGCGCCGCCACCGTGCCGTCCCAGGTTTCGGCCGGGGTCAGGCAGTTGTCGCAATTGCCGCAGGGCTGGGCCAGGGTTTCGCCGAAATGCGCCAGGATGGCCTGACGCCGGCAGGTGACGGTCTCGCACACGCCCAGCAGCGCATCGAGCTTGGTGCGCTCGATCTGCTTGACCTGCGCCGGCGCGCCGCTCTGCTCGATCATGCCCCGGCGCATCACCAGATCCTGCATGCCGTAGAGCAGCAGCGTCTCGGCGGGCAGGCCATCGCGCCCGGCGCGGCCGGTTTCCTGGTAGAAGGCTTCCAGGCTGGCGGGCAGGTCCAGATGCGCGACGAAGCGGACATCGGGCTTGTCGACGCCCATGCCGAACGCCACGGTGGCGACCAGCACCAGCCCTTCCTCGGTGGTCAGGAAGGCGTCCTGGTTGGCGGAGCGCACCTCGGGCGGCAGCCGGGCATGGTAGGGCAGCGCCTTGATGCCATGCTCGTTCAGGGCCGCCGCCGTCTGCTCCACCGTGTTGCGGCTGAGGCAATAGACGATGCCGCTCTCGCCCTCATGCGCGCGCAGGAAGGTGAGCAGCTGGCGCATGGGGGCCTCCTTGCGCAGCACGGCGTAGCGGATGTTCGGGCGGTCGAAGCTGGAGAGGAACAGCCGCGCCTCGTCCAGCGCCAGGCGGTGGGCGATGTCCTCGCGTGTCTGCGGGTCCGCCGTGGCGGTGAGGGCTATGCGCGGCACGCCGGGGAAGCGCGCCGCCAGCTGGGCCAGCTCCAGATATTCCGGGCGGAAATCATGCCCCCATTGGCTGACGCAATGCGCTTCGTCGATGGCGAAGAGCGCGATTTTCACGCCGTCCAGCATTTCCAGGAAATCCGGCATCAGCAGCCGTTCGGGCGCGGCGTAGAGCAGCTTCAGCCGCCCGGCGCGGAGATCGGCCCGCACCTGTGCGCGCTCGGGGCCAGTGAGGCTGGAGTTCATCGCCGCCGCCGCCACGCCGAGCTGGCGCAGCGCGGCCACTTGGTCGCGCATCAGGGCGATCAGCGGCGAGACGACGATGCCCACCCCGCCCCGGCACAAGGCGGGCAGCTGGTAACAGAGGGATTTGCCGCCGCCCGTTGGCATCAGCACAATCGCATCGCCCCCGGCGATGACATGCGAGACCACCGCCTCCTGCTGCCCGCGAAAGGCGGAAAGCCCGAATAGGCGGTGCAGCACCTCGTGCGGGTCGGTCACAGCGTTGGGGGGCAAGGTGATGTCTGGCGAGGGGCTGTCCATGCCCTAGGGTACAATTTGCCGACGCGGCGGCGCAATCCGGGCGGATTACTTGGTGGCGCAGTTTTGGTTGGGGACGGGAGGACGCGTAGATGTGGATTGGGGGAGAGGCAGGTTCCGGCCCAGCTTACCCCTCAAACAATCCCAGCCCGATGTTGATTATATATCAGGATAAAAGCCATGAAGACGACAGAAATCCTCCTGACACTTCATTGCTACCGGGCCAACATCTTCGGCAAACAACCAAAGAACTGCGACTACAATCTTGCGCATTATGTCGGGCTTAGAGGAAAAAAGTGCTTCGCTCACGTCTGCAACACTGTGCGCAATCATTTGAATTGGATCGACAAACCCTCCATTACTAGGGCCAACTAGCATTTTAACATGCTTGTCGGCTTCCGACATACCCAACATGCCCCTGCTCCCCTCATGGCCGCCGTGAATATGCTTAGACGCCCAACGGTATCGTGGCCGCCAAAAATCTCGTTCAGTTGCCTTCTCAAGATCAAGAAAGGTTACGCGTTTTCGCTGTAAAGCTGCCCGTGCCCATGCGTAATCGTCACTCAGGTCATCACCCAATTTAAGCTTCAATTCTTCGCATCGTCCTTCAAGCGCCTCAATCACATCATCATTAACCGCAATCGATTGATCTCGGTCGGCATAATCCCTGGCTTGTTTGGCGTGCTTTAAGGCTTGAAAGTAGGCGCTGGCCAAATAACAGCGGGCAGTATCCTCGTCTTGGATAAGAAGAAAATGTGCAACAATATTAAATTCGTGGAGCGTCCGCCAACGGCTCATGGCCCCATCGGGAAAGCCACCTTGAAGCAGACATATTGCTTCCCTCGCCACCAGAAGGGCACGAGCATGTAAGCTAGTCAGAGCTTCGAACAAAACATCATCATTTTTGAGCGCGTCTCTTCTTTCATCACGAAAGAATTTGACGTGCTCCCCTTTTTGTTCGCGCTCAGGCGCAGTGTCTTTCCCCTTCATGCTTGATGGTTGAGGTGGTTTCAATGTGCCCTGGGGCATGC
>NZ_JACHFJ010000017.1 GCF_014201825.1 Acidocella aromatica
AATCTGCTCTTCAGAAAATCGGCTGCCCTTCATCGGTCTATCCCCCAGGAACAGACTCTACACAAAAACGGTCACATTCCAGGGGAGCACGTCACCACCCGCAGCTCGCCGTTCTCAGGCACCAGCCTGACCTCATCGATCAGCGTGCGGATGATATTGAACGCCTCGTCCTTGGTGGCCGGGTCGGCTAGGGCCTCATGCAGGGCGGCGACCTTGTCCCGGTAAATAGTGGCCAGATTCGGATGCAGGGACGGTTCCGCCGCCGGGCGGCTGGTGAGCAGGGCGTTGAGCTCGTCCTCGCGCGCTTCCAACGTGATCATCTCATCCTTGACCGTGCGCGCCGGGACGCCGTCGGCCAGAGCCTGCACCAGAACCTTCTGCCGAGCCTTGAAATGCATTGACGTCTGAATTGGGCCGATAACTGCTCGGCTGCTGTGCGTCCCATCCCCCGGAAACACGGTCATTCCCTAGTCGCCCACCCCCCGTCGCTCATGGGGGGCCGAGTGCCCGTTCAGCGCCCTCGCGGCGCGCGGTGTTTTCCGAAGATCAGCATGACAGCACCGCCGATAAGCGCCGGAAATCCGACGACCACGAATACAGCCGACAGGGGGAGTTGCATGGCGATCAACGCGCCCCCGCTCATCGAACCGACAACTGACCCAATACGCCCGACGCCGTTCGCCCAACTTACACCGGTGGCACGACAATCAGTTGGATAAAAACTCGCAGCCAGTGCGTTGGCGCCCACCTGGGAGCCGGAGATGCAGAACCCCGCCAAAAGGACGACGGCGGCCAGCGCAAAGGTCGACGTGGTTAAGCTTCCGATCGCCGCGATGAAGATTGCGGCGGTCGCGTAGCAAACCGCCAGCACATATTGCGGATTGAAACGATCCATCAGCCAGCCTAGAATGACAGCGCCCAACGTGCCGCCAACCTGGAACATCGCAGTAATGATGGAGGCTGTTTCTAACGTGGTTCCCGTACTCTTGATAAGGGTGGGGAGCCAGCTCGACAACAGATAGATGACCAGCAGGCTGCAGAAGAATGCCAACCAGAGCAGCAACGTGCCGACAACGAGTTCGGGCTTGAACAGATGGCCAACGGGCAATCCATGTGACTTGCCTTCGGTCACGACAAAGCGCACGTTTGAATAGTCATCTGTTGAGGAAATGTGCTTGAGGATCGTGGCAACACGCGCGAGGGCTTTCTCCCGCAGCACTAGGTAGCGCACCGACTCCGGCAGGAACCCGACTAGGAAAGGGACGAGCACGATCGGTAGGATGCCGCCGAGCAGCAATACGGACCGCCAGCCATAGGCACCAACCATATGAGCGGAAGCAATGCCGCCAAGCGCCGAGCCGATCGTAAAGCCACAAAACATCCCTGTCACGAGAAACAGACGATGCCTCTCAGAACAATATTCAGATGTCAGCGTGATCGCGTTCGGCATTGCGCCGCCGATGCCCACACCCGTCAGGAAGCGGAGAGCCACGAGCGGCAACAATGACTGCGCATGCGCCGCGGCGAGGCTGGCGACGCCGAAAAACAGCACGCAGATGATCAGCGAGATCTTGCGGCCAAATCTGTCAGATATCGGCCCGAATACGAACGCCCCAGCCATAAGGCCGAACAATCCACAGCCAAACAGCGGTGCCATTTCCGGTGCCGTCAGCCCCCATTCCTGGCGAATGGCTGGCGCCAGGAAGCCGATTGATGCTGTATCGAAGCCCTCAATGGCCACGATCAAAAAACAAAGGCTTACAACTAAGATTTGAAACGTCGTCAAGCCGTGTTGGTCGATTACTTCGGATACGTTGACGATTCTCATGTTTCCCCCATTTTTAATTATTTTAATTATAGGATGATAACTTTAGGTACTACCACTCCGTGCCTTACACAGGCGCACATGTCCGGCTTCTCACAGTAAGCGCGGCGTTCTTATGATCAGAGTGGAATATTCAAGTGCAGTTTTCACGATGCGGCCGTCAAACGATTCCCTTCAAGGCAGTCCTCCGCACGCCAACCGTAGAGCCATTGCATGGCATCGTAGAATTGTTCGCGGGTGCGCCCCACCCATAGTGAATTACGCACAAGACGCTCTACCCCCTTGGCGTGATAGATGCGGCCCATCTCGCGCGCCGAGTACAGCACGCGTGCGGCCCGGGGGATGCGCACTTGCTCGTATAGCTTGAATGCTGCAACAAAATCTTCGCCCGTGGCACGGATGGCCTCGCCAAGAACAACAGCATCCTCCAGCGCCTGGCAGGCTCCTTGTGCCAGATATTGGGTCATGGGATGCGCGGCATCGCCAAGAACCGTGGTGCGGCCAAAGCTCCACTGCTCCACGGGATCGCGATCTGCGGTAGCCCAGCGCCGCCAAGAACTCGGACGGTCCAGCATTTGGTGAGGCAGAGGATGAATATTCTCGAAATATGACAGCACCTCCTCCTTGCTGCCATCGGTAACGCCCCATTCTTCCTTCTGCCGGCTGTGGAAGGTCACAACCAGGTTATACTGTTTGCCGCCGCGCAGCGGGTAATGCACCAGATGGCAGTGCGGCCCGGCCCACACCACCGGCGAGTTGATCTGTAGATCCTTGGGCATGTTCTCGACATCGACCACGGCGCGGTACACCACGTGGCCGGTGACTTTAGCTTCGTCGCCGATCAATGTGGCGCGAACAACGGACTTCACGCCGTCGGCGCCGATCAGCGCATCGGCCGTGTAACGCTCTCCGCGTTGGTCGATCACAGTAACACTGTTCGCGTCCTGCTCGATCCTCTGCACATGTGTGCTGGTACGGAACTTGATCAGAGGATTGCCCTGCACCGCTTCGAGGATGGACAGATGAATGTCCGCGCGATGGATCACGCCGTATGGATTTCCGAAGCGCTTCGTATATGCGTCTCCCGTTTCGACGCGTGCAACCTCTTTCGCGTCAACGGCATCCATCATCGTGAGTGAATCGGTGAACACGGCCCTGCTGCGCGCCCGCTCGCCCACGCCAAGCCAGTCCAACGCGTTGAAGGCGTTTGCGCCTAGCTGAATGCCAGCGCCGATCTCGCCGATTTGGTCGGCTTGTTCAAGCAACAGGACTTGAATATTCTCCCGTGCAACTGCCAATGCCGCCGCGAGGCCGCCAATTCCACCGCCGACAACAATCACGCGGCGCATCCGTTCGTTGTTGCTCATGCCTTGATCTTGTCCTTGTTGGAGGAAGCAGGGGGTGGGGGAGTATAGTCAGGCTGTTTTTTTGGCTCCGCTTTCACGAAAGCCGGATGCCCCGCAGCATGCTCGACCACAGCGCGTGTCCGCTGGTGCGGCGTCATGTCGCAGCCCATGCGCTGCGCGTTACCGAATTGTGGGATCAGGCAGCAATCCGCCAGGGTCGGCTGTGTGCCGAAGCACCAGGGGCCGCCATAGGTTTCGGCGGCCTGGGCCAGCAGCCGCTCCACTGCGGCCATGCCTTCGCCGATCCAGTGTGCGTACCATTCATCCTTCTGCTTGGGCGAAACTTTTATTTCATCCTGAAGATATTTCAGGATGCGCAGGTTATTGACCGGATGTATGTCGCAAGCGATCAGATAACTGAATTCCAGTACCCGTGCGCGCAGCGCCGGCTCCTTGGGAATCAGGCGCGGCTCTGGATGTTTGCCATCTAGCCAGTCGATGATCGCCAGCGACTGGCCTAGGTGGAAGCCATTGTCCACGATCGCCGGCACCGTGGCCGAGGGGTTAACCTCGCGCACATAGTCGGCATCGTGATGCTGGCCGGTACGGATATTCACACCATGAAAATCCGTATCAAGGCCTTTCAGGGCGAGGGCGATGCGCACCCGCCACGACGTGGAGCTATTAAAAAAGCTATAGAAATCCACTTATTGTTTCCTCTCCGGCAGTACGCTCAGACAATCTTGACGTGCAATTCTCCAAGGTGTTCCACGCCCACGGTCATCAGATCGCCCCGCTTGACGGCACCGACGCCCTCTGGCGTGCCGGTGAAAATCACGTCGCCCGGCTCCAGCCGGAAGAAGCGCGATAGGTAGGAGACGGTTTCCGCCACCGACCAGATCAAATGAGTGATGTCGCTCTTCTGCTTGGTCTCGCCATTGACGGTCAGCCAGATGCTGCCCTTTTCAAAATGGCCCACCGCGCTTGACGGATGGATCGGCCCGATCGGTGCGGAGCGGTCGAAGGCTTTACCAATCTCCCACGGACGGCCCATTTCACGCATCTTCATCTGCAGGTCGCGGCGGGTCATATCCAGCCCCACGGCATAGCCCCACACATGGTCGAGCGCCTGCTCCAGGGGAATATTCGAACCACCCTTGCCAATCACCGCAACCAGTTCGGCCTCGTAGTGGTAGTTGCTGGTCTCGGCGGGATATTCCAGTTCAAGCGTCGTGCCCTGGGCCACCGGAACAACGGCGTTGTCGGGTTTGCAGAAAAAGAAAGGCGGCTCACGATCCGGGTCGAAGCCCATCTCGCGCGCATGCGCGGCATAATTACGCCCCACACAATACACGCGGCGGACAGGGAAAAGGTTGTCTGAACCCACGACGGGCAGGGCGATCGGCGCCTCGGGCGGAAAAACGTAAGTCATGGCATTGAAGTCCTTGTATTCTATGTCGAAAGGGAAGCGCGATCCGCCGTCAGAGGCGTTCTTCGCGCAGCAGGTCCAGCGCGGCTAGAACCGGGCGGTTAGAATAGCTGAACAGTACAGCGTCGGTGTCCGTTTCAAACCGCGCGGTCTGCCATGCCGGTACGACAAAGATGTCGCGCGGCGCGAAAGCGAAGGTCTGTTCGCCAATGTGTACGATGCCGCTGCCCTCGACCACGTTGAAAACGGTGGCATCGGTGGTGCGGTATGAGCGGCCGCGGAAACTCTTTGGCAGAAGCTGCATGAAGGTCGCCATCGTCGGCATCGGATAGCCGCCATTGGCCGGGTTCACGTAGCGCAGTTTTATACCGTCCCAGGCATCCAGTTCTGAGGTGCGCGACAGAATATCCAGCGCCTCACGGCTGCGGGCGTAGGGGTAGTTGAAGATCGGCGAATTACCGTTCTTTGGCTCATAGTGAACGGGCAGCATGTTGTAGCCATAACGTGCGAGGCTGTCGCCCTCGGAGCGGCTGATCGGCTGTGTCTCTTCCGAATAGGTTTCGGCAAAGCCCGCATCAAGTTGCTGCAACAGCGGAATATCCAGCCCGTCGAGCCACACCACCGGCTCGCCGCCCTCTTCAACCGTCGGGTTGCCATGGTCATGCCAAGTCCATGAAGGGGTGATGATGAAATCACCTGGGTGCATGGTTGTTCGCTCGCCGTCAACCGCCGTCCATGCGCCTTTGCCTTCGACGATGAAGCGCAGTGCCGACTGTGTGTGACGATGGCTGGGAGCGATCTCGCCGGGTAGGATCAACTGCAGGCCGGCGTACAGGTTGGAGGTGATGCTCGACTTGCCGGGCAGGCCGGGGTTTTCCAGCACCAGCACGCGGCGGATGGCTTCGGCGGCGCTGATGATGCGGCCAGATTCCATGATCAGGTCACGCAACTCGGCATATTTCCAGATCGTGGCCACCGCCTGCGGGCGCGGCGCGTTCGGTACCAGCGCGTGCAGCGATTCCCATAAGGGCGACAAATTACGCTCGGTAATCTTGCCATAATAAGCTTCACGCCCAGCGCTCTGCATGCCCACTGTCATATTGCGTCTCCTGGATTCTGGACTACCTGCTTGTGGCGGGTGTTATTTGTGGAAGACGTTTAATCTTGGACGCTATTCCATAGAAATTGTATTTTCATATTATATATATTTTTTTTCGTATATCGTCGAAGGGCGCTCAACACCATGGACTGGACCCAACGCATTAGACTGCGGCATCTGCAAATGCTGCTTTCCATCGCCGAGACAGGTAATCTGAGCCAGTCCGCCGAGGCTTTGAACACGACCCAGCCGGCGCTTTCGAAATGGCTCAAGGATCTGGAGGATGATCTCCAATTGACCTTGTTCGAGCGCCATGCGCGCGGCCTGCGGCCCACCATCTACGGCCAAGCGATGATCGAGCATGCCAAACGCATCGACGGCCATCTAGATAGTGCGCGCGATGACATGCGAGCGTTGCGGGAAAGCGGGAGCGGCATGGTCACCATCGGTACTTCCGGCGTCTCGGCAGCCGATCTTGTGCCGCTAGCGGTGGCAAAGCTGGTGGAACAGATGCCGTGTGCCCAGGTACGGGTGCATGAGGACACAATGAACCGACTGCTTCCACAATTACAGCATGGAGAAGTTGACATTATTGTTGGGCGTGCCGTCGTATCCCAGGCCGCGGACGACTTCAAAGCCGAGACGCTGTACCGAGATCCCGTGGACTTTGTTGTTGGCCACGCGCACCCGCTTACGCAGCGTGAATCGCTCACCTGGGAAGATATGCTGGCCTACCCTTGGATCGTCTGGCCAGAGGGCACTCCCACGCGTGGCGCGCTTAATAACGCACTCGCCGAGGCCGGGCTCAGCCTGCCACGCTATAGCGTCGAGTCCAACTCGTCGATCCTGAATATCACTTTGTTGCAGAACTCCCACTTACTGGGCACGGCATCGCATCGTGCGGCTTCGCGTTTCCAGGCGATGAACCTGTTACATATTCTCCCTATGCCCCTTGGCAGCGCCGCCACGGTCACAATGTATTGGCGCAGCAATAACGAGAGCCGTAAGGCGGTGGCAATGGCGTTGGACTGCCTGCGTCTTGGTGCGAACTAAGGCCCGTTGCAGTGTCAGGATAAATAAAAGGATAAGTGCCGGTAGTCTACGCGGAATCTTCAACGCGCTTGTGCCAGTTATTGGATATTTTGAGGTCGTTTACGAGGTTCGGGAGCTTTCTAGCCTTTGCATCTACGGCCCACCTCCACGACGCAGCAGAACGAGAAGGGGATTGGGGTTTAGTTCCTCGTCGAACGCGCCCTCTCCAAATCGCAATCACACAAATCAAAGCTATTGAAACCACCTATGGCTTTTTTTGCTTGTTCCTGTAACGATTTGGTTGCGTCCCGAAGGTAAATACGGGCTTTTGGTCAAACCGATATCGAAGCTGAATACCGTATGCTTTTGCATCGCTGCTGGTTTGGAGAAGTGCCCAACGGCCGCCTTGGGGCCGTAAGGGAACGGGCCAGTTTTGGAGGAGCTGAGTGGCATAACGGCCGTTCGTGTGCGCCAGAAAGTGGTCAACGCCCGACGGAGGAAAAGTCCCGAATGAATTGTTCCTCAGAAATCAACAGCGGAGGAATTAGTGAGGGAGTTGGTGGAGACATGAATGACATCCGAGAGGCAGGGGGTCGCCCATCTCGGCTATCCGCCGGGGGCGGTCGTCGTCCTTGGAGCGGACATTCCCCTCACCGTCCAGGCTGGGCGCTCCACCTAGAACTACAAAAGCGCGGTGAAGGGGCTGATCACAACGTCCCTATTGCCCTTGCTGGGTCGGTTCAATTGGCACGGCCGGGGAGATTGGATCGGTCCAGACCGGCATGAAGCAATAATGGCACCTTGAGCTTAGTTCGGTTTGCCGCCACCGTGCAGCGCATCTCGATAAGCGCGCGGCGATTGGCCAAAAAGTTCGCGGAATTGCCGCGAGAATTGTGCTTGATCGCAGAAGCCGAAATGGTAGGCGATCGTCGACAAACGCTGCTGACCAGGCATTTGCAGCATGTCCCGCGCAGCGTGCAGCCGGCAGACGCGGATATATTGCGCCACCGTGGTACCAGTCTCGTTAAACAGCTCGTGCAGATAGCGCTTGGAGATTCCACACGCCGCCGCCACTGTCTCGGGCGACAAATCCGGGTCGGAAAGGTGCTGGCGGATCGCCTTCTGCGCCCGCAGCAAATGCGCTGCCCGGGTCACCGACGGTACGCTTTCCGAGCAATCGGCCTGCCGGTCGAGCGACAAGGCGAGTAGTTCGATCAGCTGGCGCCCCAAGATATCCCCCGCTACCAGGTCGGCGGCCATGGCGTGGGCGCGCCGCACGGTCTCGGCAAATAGCCCGCCCAACCCGTCTCGCCCGTCAAACACGGAGGCGCAGAAGCGGTCGGGCTGATACACCCGCGCCGATAGAGCCTCACGCGAGACCTTCATCACGAACAGATCGTTACGGGCGTCGTAGGAGAAGCGATACGGCTCGTCTCCGCGCTCCAGCAAAAACCCGCCCATACCGCAGGTGACGGTGCGTCCGAGTTGGTGGAACTGCACAGGGGTTGAGCAGGGAATGGTGACGAGGTAATGCCCCGCCTCGCCGGTGCGGATCTGATCGGTGAAGCGCTCATATTGCGCCGCCTCGGTGCGCAGGCGCGAGAGTGACACTGGTCCCAGCATCCGCCGCTCTACCCTGCCGTCGAACCGCGTTTCATCGCGGTAGCTGAGGTGGAGTGGAAAGTAGGTGTCACTGATCACAGCAGACCAATAGGCCGCCCGTTCACCCAGCGCGACGCCAGCGGTGCTGTAGCATTCCAGAGACAAGATCTCCCCTCCCATATCCCGGCCAACCCAAGGCATAACCGCTTTGCGCCGCCCGCGCAAAGGAATCTTGCTCTCCGCTGACCTCACTGCGCTGGCTGACAAGAAAATGCGCACTCTGGAACAAGACGCCCCCACCCACAAGCCGCACCTTAAGCTTACAACAGGCGCAAGCCGAACGGCGCGTCTTTGGCCAAGAAGAATAGGGGACACCATGAAACGTCAAAATATCGATCCCATTACGCTGTCGGTGGTGCGCGGCGTGCTGGAAACCGCGCAGCGCGAGATGACGCTGACGCTGGAGCAGACGGCCAGAAGCTCGGTCTTCAACCTCGCGCATGATTATTCCACGGCATTGTTCAACCACACGCCGGAGATGATTCTACAGGGGCAGGATATTCCGATTCATCTCGGCAGCCTGATCCCGGCGATGAAAGCCGTCGCGAAATTCTTCGGGGGCGATATCCACGAGGGCGACCTCATCCTGCATAACGACCCGGCCTATGGCGGAAGCCATATCATCGACACCTGCATGTATTATCCGGTGTTTTACCAGGGTGAGTTGGTGTTCTGGACCGTTTGCAAGGGCCATCTCACCGATGTTGGCGGCCCGGTGCCCGCCGGCTACAACCCCAACGCCACTGAAATTTACGCCGAGGGGCTGCGCATCCCGCCCGTCAAGCTGTGGGACCGCGGCTTCCCGCGCCGGGATGTGATGAATCTTCTGCTCACCAATATGCGCGCCCGGCGCGATCAGGAGGGCGATTTCAACGCGCTGATCGGCGCCTGCCAGGTTGGCGCACGCGCGCTGATCGGGCTGATGGACAAATACGGCAAGCTGCTGGTGCAGGATTGCATCGCCGAGTTGCTCGACATGGCCGAGGCACACATGCGCAAGCTGATTGCCGCAGTGCCGGATGGCACCTACACCGGCACCGCAATTCTGGAAGATGCAGGCCACGGCTTCGGGGATATGGAGATCAGCGCTACGGTGACGATCAGGGGCGATAACTGCCACATCGCCATCGCCTCGCCGCCGCAAGTGCCCTATTTCATCAACAGCTACGAGGGCAACAGCCATTCCGGCGTCTATCTTGGGCTGATGATGTTTGCGCAATTGCCGCCGCCTTATAACGAGGGGCTGTATCGCTGCGTGAGCACCGACATGGGGCCGCCCGGCACGCTCTGTAACGCCCGCTCGCCTGCCCCGCACATGAACTCCACGACCACGCCGATGGAAACGCTGACAGACGCCGTTCGTCAGGCCTTCGAGCAGGCGGCGCCGGCGAAGGTGTCCGCCAGCTGGGGGCATGCCAATGGCTGCAACATCGCGGGTTGGGACAAGCGGCATGACGAGGAATACGTTACCATGGTGCTGGCCTCGATTATCTCCGGCGCAGGCGCCACGGCCAGCCAGGACGGTTGGCACGCCTGCGGCCCAGAATGTTGCTTCGGCGCGCTCAACTCTGGCGATATCGAGATCCTGGAGCACAGCTATCCGATTATCATCCACCGCTATGCGCTGATGGAGGATTCTGGCGGTGCAGGCAAATATCGCGGAGGCTCCGGCACGGTGTGGGAGGTCGAACCACTGGACGGCCCGATGACGCTCGTCACCTTCGGCGAGGGGCGGCGCATCCCCGCCATGGGTGCGGCCGGTGCGAGCTCAACTCTAGTCGCGCCCAAGGTCGGCCGGCTGGAGATCGCCCGCGGTGGCAAGACGCAGGTCATCACCAAAAATGTCGTCGAGAAGATCCTGCCCGGTGAGCGTGCGGCGAATCGTAACCCTGGCGGTGGAGGCTATGGCAATCCGTTCGAGCGCCCGGTGGCGATGGTCGTCGAGGATGTACGCAATGGCTTAGTTAGCCTCGACGGCGCTCGGCTTGATTATGGCGTCATCATCACCGACCGCACCAGCCTGCGCGTCGATGAAGCCGCCACCGCGAAACTGCGCGCCACCGCCTGACCTCTGCACAGCATTCAAGGATTTCGACCATGCACCATCAATATCGCTTGGGCATCGACGCCGGCGGCACCTTCACCGATTTCATCCTCGCCGACCGCGATGGCGGCGTGCGCATCTTCAAGACGCTCTCCACGACGCAGAATCCGACCCAGGCCATCCGCAACGGCCTGGCGTTGATCGAGGAGGAAACTGGCATCAGCCCCACCACGTTGGTCTCCAACGCCGATCTTTGCATCAACGGCACCACCGTAGCGCTTAACGCGCTGATCACCCATACCGGCGCGAAAACGGGGTTGATCGCCACCAGCGGGCATGAGGACAGCATCGAGATCCGCCTTGGCCACAAGGAAGACGGCTACCGTTACGATCCCGATTATCCGCCTGCGACCATGCTGGTGCCGCGCTATCTGCGTTGCGGCGTGCGTGAGCGCGTGCTCTCCAGCGGCTCCGTGCATACCCCGCTCAACGAAGACGATGTGCGCGCCGCCTGCAGGCATTTTCTCGCTCATGACGTAAAATCCGTGGCGATCAGCTTCGTCTGGTCGGTGCTGCATCCCGCGCATGAGCTGCGCGCCGCCGCCATCGTGCGCGAGATCATGCCGGGTGTGCAGATCACCATCGGTAGCCAGCTCTACCCGCAGGTGCGAGAATATACTCGGACCTCGACGGCCGTGGTCAACGCCTATCTCGCCCCGATTCTGGGCCGCTATGTCGCTGCCGTCGATGCTTACTTCCAGGACCTCGGCGCGCGCCAGCCGGTGCGTTATTTCCAGTCCAATGGCGGCCTCGCGCTGAGCGCTGTGGTGGCGGAAAAACCCGTCTACGCCATCAATTCCGGCCCTGCCTCAGCGCCGCGGGCGGCGCTCTATCTAGGTGAGTCCTATGGGCTGAAGGACATCATCACCGTCGATATGGGCGGCACCAGCTTCGACATCACTCTTACTTGCGGCGGCGAGGCGAACATCGCCAAGGACATCGACTTCCTGCGCTATCGCATCGGCGTGCCAATGATCCAGGTGGAGACGCTTGGCGCGGGCGGTGGCTCGATCGGCTGGATCGACGCCATGGGCCTGCTGCAGATGGGCCCGCAATCGGCGGGCTCCGTTCCTGGCCCGGCTTGCTACGGCAAAGGCGGCGACAAGCCGACCACCACCGACGCCAATCTCGTGCTCGGCTACCTCAACCCGGGGGGCCTGGTCGGGGGGCGGCTGCCGCTTGATGTCGAAAAAGCCCGTGCTGCCATCACCACGCATCTTGCCGCACCGCTGGGCATCAGCGTTGAAAAAGCGGCCTATGGCATGTTCACCATCGTCAACAACAACATGGTGAACGCGATCCGCCGCGTCTCGGTGGAGCGCGGCTACGACCCGCGTGATTTCGTGCTTAACTGCGCGGGCGGCGCCACCGGCGCGCATATCACCGCCCTGGCGCGTGAGATGGGCATCAACCGCATTCTGGTGTCCAAACTCGCCTCTGGCCTCTGCGCCTTTGGCCAGATTATCTCGGATGTGCGCTACAACTACATGGCGCCGATCGCCGCCCGGCTCGAAGGCGCGACGACCGCGAAACGGTTGAACGACACTTTCAAGCAGCTCGAAGCCCAAGGCCATGCCGATCTCGCCGCGGATCAGTTCGGTCCAGAGCGGATCAGCATCCGCCGCAGCCTCGACATGCGCTATGTCGGCCAGGTTCATGAATGCACGGTCAATGTCGATCCGTTCGATATCGATGAAGCTGCGCTGGAGCGCCTGAAGGCCGCCTTCCATGGCCGACACAAGGAGCTCTACACCTATGCCGAGCCACAAAGCCCAGTCGAGGTGGTGAATATCGAGAGTGCCGTCTCCGGTGCCATGGACCGCCCGGCCCGAATGACCATCGCCCCCGGCCAGGGTGCGCACGCGGCGCTGCTCGGCACCCGGCAGATGATCTTCGACGCCTCCGGCGTGGCGCAGGACACCCTTGTCTATGAGGGCGCCCGCTTGGGCGCGGGCGATGTCGTTATGGGCCCGGCGGTGATCCAGGAAGTTACCACCACCATTGTCCTCGAACCTGGCTGGGTGGCGGAGCTCGACCGTCACGGCGTCTATGTCCTCATCCTGGGCCAGCATGTAGCGCAGCATAATAAGGCGCTGATTCCCGCATGACCCATAAGCGCGGGAGGCCCCCTCCCGTATCATCAAACATAGAAAAATAGGGAGAAAACAAGAAATGGCTGGATCCTTGGAGGTTGCCGACGGGCTTGAGTTTTCCAACCGTCCCGTCCCCGCAGATCAGCGCATGGCGCGCCTACCGTTGACCATGGCATGGTGGTCGGTCTGCTCGGCCATGTTTTATCTGGTGGTCGCGGCATCGCTGGCGCTGGCTTATGGCTCGCGCAATGCAATCATCGGCATGGTGTTGTCCGTCATCGCCTACGGCGCCGTCAACGGCGTGCTGGCGCGCCATGCGGCTCGCACGGGCTTGAGCGTGGCGCTGTTCTCGCGCGTGTTGCTTGGCCGGACCGGCGCTGCCCTTGCCACGCTGATTTTTTTCGCTACCGCGATTTATTACGCGGTGTTCGAGGGCTCGGTCATCGCGCTGGCCCTGCAGACTTACATGGACATGGCCTATTCCGTCGCGGCGCTGATTGTTGTCGTCTACTCCGTGGTGCTGATCTTTGGCTCCATCCAGAACTGGCTCGATAAATTCAATGCGGTGCTGCTGCCATTCTATCTCGCCGGTCTGCTCGCCGCGATTGGCCTAGCCATTGCCAAGTACGGCTATTCCAACGCTTGGCTCAATCTCGCCCCGGCGAGTGGCGCTCCGGCCAGCGGCTGGTGGAGTTGCTTCGTCGCCTATATGGGCGTGTGGGTGCTGATGATGTACACCTACGACTATGCCCGGTTCGGGCGCGAGGAGGATGCGCGCTATCACGCCCGCTTTAATTTTGGCATGCCGTTTTACGCGGTGGCTTTCCTGCTCAACGGGCTCGCGGGCATTTTCCTTGCCGCCAGCCTGCCGACCAAGGGCGGCGTCACCGAGGTCTCGGTCGTATTCGCGCTGCTCAAGCTCCTCGGCTTTGCCGGTCTCGGCTTCGTCGCGGTCACGCAGACACGCATCAACACCGCCAATTACTATCTCGCCGCCGTCAATATTGAGAATTTCGTCGACACGGTGTTCCGCCTGAAACTGCCCAAGGTGCTGTGGGCCTGCGTCGTCGGCGTCATCGCCTATGTGTTGATGCGCGCCAATGTCTTCGCCTACATTCTGCAGGCGCTCGATTATCAGGGTATCTTCGTGGTCGCCTGGGTGGCGGTGGCGCTGATGCATATCTTCATGGAAACCGGCACCGAAGATGGTCTCTCCACCTGGGGGCTGGCGCAGGTGCAAGCGGTCAACCCCGCCGGGCTCGGCGCCTGGCTGATTGGCGCTGCGTCCGGGCTGGGGCTGCATTTCATGTCTGGCATGCTGGCCTCGTTTTCGGCCCCTGCCACCTTCGTCGTGGCAGGGGCGGTTTATGCCGCGCTCAACCGGAAACCTGCGGCGCAGTCGGTGCTGCCTGCTACCGGCTCCGGTCGCTCTTCCATGTGATCATTTCCGCGCCCGTGCTTCCTCACGGGCGCTAACCTAGTTTTCTTGCGTGTGCTTCTAATGAGTTGTCTGGTACGGTGGTGCTGGTGGTCGAAGGCGTCCGAGACGGCTGTCGATTGGACATGTGCACAGACCTGTTACAACACAAAACATCATGGGCTAATGCGTAGCACTTCAGCATGGAGCAATTAGACCGATTCTTGGTTGTTTCTGGCCCCCGCAACCAGAAAATTAAACCAAATCAGCTATATAAAGCCTCCCTCAGTTTGAGCCATACCTATATCTGCATGCAGCTGATGGAAGGGCGGATATCTGTCAAGAAAAACGCCGCTGCGAGACAGCGGCGTTTTCGGCTGTCAGGGCCGCATGATTCAGCTGTTCTGGCTCCGGGATTCGTGAACCTCGATGGTCAGATGAGACAGGGATTTGAACCGGCCAAGGCGCTCGCGATAGTGGATGGCTGTACGATCACTTGAGGTGGTGACGGAGAGGATCGCGCCCAGATGGCCAGGGCCGAGCCGCCAGAGATGCAGATCGGCCAGCTCGTCGCCGTCGCGCTCGATCGCGTCGCGCAGCTTCTGTTCCATGCCCCTGTCCGGCGTCATGTCCAGCAGAATACCCCCCGTGTCGCGGATCAGCCCCAAGGCCCAGCTCGCGATGACAACCGCGCCGACAATGCCGACCAGCGGGTCCATCCACAACCAGCCGAAGGTGCGGGCCAGTAGCAGACCCACGATGACCAGCACGGAAACGGCCGCATCGGCGGCAACATGCACCACGGCGGCGCGCATGTTGTTGTCCCGCCCGGCAGCACCGCTGGCGTGCTCATGTTCCTCGAACGTGACGTTGTAGGACTGATCGAAGAGTTTGACGTCAGCTGCGAATTCGTGCGGCTCGGGAATTTCATCGACGGATTCAAGATAGCCATCGCGTGCCACGAAGCCGAAGCTCTGGCGCACGCCATCGGGACGCATGGTCTCGATCATGGCGGCGTCGGCGGGAATATCGAACCCAGGAGCGGCGCGCAGGCGGAAGCGCGGCGGCACGCCATCCTCGAAAACCTCCAACCGAACCTCGCCGAACGAAGTGGGGATGATGCGCTCATCATCATGGTCATGATGTGCATGCCCGTGGCCATGGCTGTGCCCGTGGTCGTGCCCGCCGGCAAGCAGCAGGGCGCTGACGATGTTCACGACAAGCCCGAGGCAGGCAATGGGGATGGCCTCGGCAAAATGGATTGGCACAGGCGAGAGGAAGCGGCTCACGGCTTCAAAGCCGATCAGCAGCGCGATCATGGCCAGGATGATGGCGCTGGAGAAGCCCGCGAGGTCGCCCAGCTTGCCGGTGCCGAAGGAGAAGCGCGGATCGTTCGCGTGCAGGCGGGCGTAGCGATAGGCGAGAGCGGCCAGCAGCATGGCGCCAGCATGGGTGCTCATGTGCAGCCCATCGGCGACAAGGGCGATGGAGCCGAACAGCCAGCCGCCCACGATCTCCGCCACCATCATCGCGCCGCAGAGCCAGATCACCCACCAGGTGCGCCGCTCGCTGCGTTCGTGATCGGCGCCTAGAAAGATATGGCTGTGGCTGGCCTCGTGGCTCATCTGGGTCTGCATCAGGGTCTCACTTCAGGTAGGTGCGGACGACTTCGAGCAATTGCTCGGCGGCGTCCTCGTTCAGGGCGCCGGGGTGTTTGTCGGCATCCACGAGATGGGTGAGGACGTGGTCCTCGACGATTTGCGCCATCAGCCCGGCCGTGGCGCCGCGCATACCCGCGAGCAGGTGCATCACCTTCTCGCAACTGGCCTCGCTCTCCAGCGCACGCTCGATGGCTTCAACCTGGCCGCGGATGCGGCGCACGCGCGCCAGCAGGCGCTGTTTGTCACGGACAGTATGGCTCATCTGGGTTGTATAGCCTACCCCCCTATGCCATGGAAGAGATGAAAACAGACTTTGGAGAAGGCGGCCGGGCCGGTTTCCGGTAGGCGCATCGTCGCGATGCGTGTCCGCAACATACAGGAGGATGACATTTGAGCGAGGCCATCACAAACCCCAGCTTCCGGCGGGCCGTATTCTGGGCAGGTACGTTCAACCTCGCCTATTTTGGCATCGAGTTTGCTGTGGCGCTGGTCATCGGCTCGGTCTCGCTCTTCGCCGACAGCATCGACTTCCTGGAGGACGCCTCGGTCAACCTCCTCATCATGCTGGCCCTCGGCTGGAGCCTGAAGAAGCGGGCGCGGCTTGGCATGGCCCTGGCCGGCATCCTGCTTCTGCCCGGTCTCGCCACACTCTGGATGGCATGGCAGAAATTCCTATACCCGGAGCCACCTTCGCCCATGCTGCTTTCGATCACGGCCTTCGGCGCGATGCTCGTCAACGCCGCTTGCGCGTTCATGCTGGCGCGCCACCGCGCGCATGGCGGCAGCCTCGCCAAAGCCGCCTACCTCTCGGCGCGTAATGATGTGCTGGCCAACATCGCCATCATCCTAGCCGGCGTGGTCACGGCCTATCTCTGGCGCTCGGCCTGGCCAGACCTGCTGGTCGGCCTCGGCATCGCCGTCGTGAACGCGGACGCGGCTCGCGAGGTATGGTCCGCCGCCCGCGAGGAGCACGGCGCCGCGGCGTAGCTTGAGGGTACTGCTGATCATAAACCGTGGCATTTTATTCGCCCTCTACTGGATGTACGGTTAAGTGGTGGGCTTTCGAAAGCCGGGCAATGCAACTTCTACTGGCCGAGGACGAACAGAAGACGATCGACTACCTCGCCAAGGGGTTGCGCGAGGATGGCCATGCCGTGGACGCGGTGGGCAATGGCGTTGACGCGCTGGCCCTGGCGCTGGCGGGTGAATTCGACGCGATCATCCTGGATGTGATGATGCCCGGGTTGGACGGTTGGGAGGTACTCAAACGCTTGCGCGCAGCCGGGCGGGCCACGCCGGTGCTGTTCCTGACCGCACGCGACCATGTAGAGGATCGGGTGCGCGGTCTCGACCTCGGCGCCAATGACTATCTCATCAAACCCTTCGCTTTCGCGGAGCTTCTGGCCCGGCTGCGTAATCTGGCGAGGCTGCCCAAGGCGGGACCCGGCTCCAGCCTGATGACCGTGGGGGATCTGGAGATCGACACCCTGCGCCACCGCGTCACCCGCGCGGGGCTGGTTCTGCAGCTTACCTCCAAGGAATATGCGTTGCTGCTGTTGCTGGCGCGCAACCAGGGGAGGGTGCTATCGCGCACTCTCATCGCCGAGGCGGTCTGGGGCCTGTTCCATGACCAGCAAGCCAACGCGGTAGACGCGCTGGTGCGCCGCTTGCGCGCCAAGCTGGACACGCCCTTTGAAATGGTCTTGCTGCATACGATCCGCGGCACGGGCTATGTGCTGGATAGATGAGGCTTCCAACCCTCCGCACCGCCTCCATCAGTGGCCGCCTCGCCTTGCTCTACACGCTGGGGGCGCTGCTGGCGGTGGGGCTGTTCGCGCTGCTGGCCAACTGGAAGCTTGATGCCAATTTTGCCATCGCGCATCGGGACTTTCTCCAGGCCAAGGCGGCGGAGTTTCAGGATGATCTGAATGAAGGCGCTGGCGCGCCGAACATGCTCATCAGTGAGATTTTGAAAGAGACCGATGGCGCCCGGCTGCGTGCCTATGAAGCCAGGGTGCTCGTGGCGGGAAAGCTGGCGGGCGAAACGCCAGGCATGGCCACCATGCTGCCCGCGCGCTTGTTTCCCGCAACGCGCGATGTGCAAAGCTTGACGCTCACACCTTATCAGACCGGGAGCAGCTCTTGGTTGCTTACCTGCCTGCCTCTGCAAGGACCGCAAGACGTGGTATTGCAAATCGGGCTGGACATCACGCGGGATGAAGCGCTGCTGACGGATTTTCACCGCGCTTTGGCCGTGTTCTTCCTGCTGATGGTACCGCTTTTGCTGGGTGCAGGGCGGCTGGCCGCCGCACATGCGCTGGAGCCAGTGACACGAATCGCCAAGGTGGCGCAAAGCATCACCCCCGCGCAGCTTTCCCGGCGCATCCCGCTCGATCCACCTTGGCCGTGGGAGCTGACTGGGCTGGTTAAGGTTTTCAACCAGATGCTGGACAATCTCGAGTCCAGCTTCGAGCGTTTGTCCCGCTTCTCGGCGGATATCGCGCACGAGCTGCGCACCCCACTTTCCATCCTCAATGGCAGCCTGGAAGTTTGCCTCATCCGCCCGCGCGACGAGGCGGAATATCGGGCCGCCATCGCCTCCGCACTGGAGGATGGCCAGCGCCTCACCGCGCTGATTGAGAATCTGCTGTTCTTGGCACGGGTGGAGAATCCCAGCCACGCACTGCGCCATGAGCGTTGCGAGGCTGCCGAGGTTTGTGCCTGGGTGGTGGCGCAATATCAGGCTCAATCCCGGCCCAAGGAACTGCATCTCCGCATCGAGGGAGCCGCCACGCTGTACGCGGATACGCTGCTCCTGCGGCAGGCGGTGGGCAATGTGCTGGCCAACGCCGTGCGCTATGCGCCGCCGGGCTCGGAGATTCTGCTGACCGTCTCCGGTGGCCCCGCCAGGGGTGTGAAGATCACTGTTTCCGACCAGGGGCCTGGCGTTGTGCCCGAGCATTTGCCCCGGCTGTTCGAGCGTTTCTACCAGACCGACCCGGCGCGCGGCCACCAGGCGACGCAGGGTTCGGGGCTGGGGCTATCTATCGTGCGCTCGATCATGGAACTGCATGGCGGGTGGGCGGAGATTGAAAGCGCGCCGGGCCAGGGCACGCAGGTAACGCTGCACTTTCCTTCGATGGAAGCCTGAACATGATAAAATTATCATCGAAATAGCGCCGTTCTGCCCGGCGGGGGCGCGTATCAAGGCCGGATGATTCGACGATCAACATTCGTGCCGCTCTGGCTCATTCTGACTGGTTTGGCCCTCACCGCGCAGGCTCCGGCCAGCTGGGTGACGGTGGGGGTTACCCAGCAAGCGCCCATCCTCTCCGGCTTTGCCTCTGTGCAGCCAAGTGTACCCATCGCAATCACCGCCCTGCAATCCGGTGTGCTCACCAATCTCTCCGTGGTGCCGGGCGAAAGTGTGCAGCCGGGTCAGATTATAGGACGCCTTGAAGGTCAGCAGATCGCGGCGGCACTGGCCGCGGCACAAGGGGCAAGCAACGCCGCCAACGCCTCCTTGGCGGCGGAGCGGGGCAAGCTCGCGGATCATCTCTCCACCAATGCGGCGGTGGCGCAGGCCCAGGCGGCGGCGGCTTCGGCCCGAGCCCAGCTTGCGGCGTTACGCGCCGCCGCTAGCCTGCAAAGCCCGGTGGCCGGGCAAGTGCAAAGCTTGGCTGCTGGGCCGGGGGCAGCCTTGCAGCCGGGGCAGGCCGTGGCGGTGGTGCAACCGGCCGCCGGCGCCTGGGTGAAGGCGGTGCTCTACGGCCCGCGGGCAGCCACACTTTTCCCCGGCACGGCGGCGCGGTTCATCCCCGCCGATGGCGCGCCCGTTGTGCCCGTTACGCTGCTCGGCATGCAGGGCACACAGGCCGATGGCGGGGTGGTTCTGGCATTTTCAGGCCAGGCGCTGCAGCCCGGCGAAGCGGGCACTCTTAGTCTCTTCTTGCCACGTCGCCCAGTGCTGCTGGTGCCCAGCTCGGCTTTGGTACTGGATGATGGACGCTGGTGGGTGATGCTGCATGACGCGCAAGGCGACCACGCCGTGCAGGTGGTGCCGGGCGCGGCGCAGGGCGCGCAAACGCCAATCCTTTCGGGCCTTGTTGCCGGGGATCAGGTCATCGTCCAGGATGCTGCGCTGCTCTACCATCGCGGCATCGCTTCCCAATATCAGCCGCCGGATTAAGCTATGACAGCCGCTTTGCTCCGCCTGCTCGGTCGCCCGGCCTTGTGGCTGATGATCTATGCGGCGTTACTCGGTTACGGACTGTTCGCGCTGTTCAATATCCCCGAGGAGGTTCTGCCCGCTTTCAACTATCCCGAGGTGAGTGTCTCGGTGCATCTGCCCGGCACTACCGCCACGGATATGGAGGCGATGGTGGCCACCCCGCTGGAGGGTGTGCTGCTCGGCCTGCCGGGAGTGTCCAATGTCCGCAGTACCATCAGCGACGGGCTGGTGGAGACCGATATGCGCTTTGCCGCCACTACCAGCGCCCAGGCGGATTTGCAGGCGGTGAACGGTGCTATCGAACGCGCCCAGACCAGCCTGCCGCCGGGCGCGCAGCCTTTCACGCAGATTATGGGCAATGCCATCAACGAAGTGGCGGATTACGCAGTGCGCATTGCTCCCGGCGCCTCACAAGCGGAGGTGGCGCGAGCGGTGGCGATGCGGCTGGTGCCGGCCTTGCGCGCGGTGCCCGGGGTGCAGCTTGTTACCTCCGCAGGGTTGGGGGATGAGGCGCTCTGGGTGCAGCCTAACCTTGCCGCCATGGAGCAGGCCGGTGTTTCCGTGCGGGCTTTGCAACAAGCGCTGGCCGGACAGGCCATGCTGGTGCCGGGAGGTTTCCTCAGCCTTGGCCATACGGATTCTCTTATCACCTTCGGCAACGCGCCAAGTGCAGCCGCGCTGGCACAAGTACCGGTGATGAGCCCCCATGGGCCGATTCCGCTGGGGGCGCTGGCGCGCGTTGTGCACAGCACGGAGCCGGTGCATCAACGCGAATTGCTGGATGGCGAGCCCGCTATCGCATTGGTTGTTTTCAAACAGCAGGGTGCTTCCACTTTGCCCGTGACGCGGGCGCTGGCACAGGCCATCAAAAGCGTGCCGTTGCCGCAAGGCGTTTCCGTGGTGCGGATCTACGATCAGGGCCATCTTGTGGGGGCAACGAGCGACGATCTGCGCCGCAATCTGCTCATCGGCGGCGTGTTGGCCATTGCTGGACTGCTCGCCGTGTTGGGGGGCGGCAGCGGCGCCTGGCTGCTGGCCTTGTCTCTTCCGGCCTCGCTGTTGCTGGGTATTGCCGGGCTGTACGCCACCGGGCAAAGCCTCAACCTGCTCACCTTCGGCGCCATCATCGTAGCGCTTGGGCTGGTGGCGGATGATTCCATCATCGTGCTGGAAAGCATTTTTCATCGCTGGGAAGCGGGCGATGACACCTGGCCAGGCATCTGGCGAGGTGTGCGGGAAATCATGGCGCCGGATATCATCGGCACGCTCACCACCATGCTGGTTTTCGTGCCGCTGCTATTCACCGGCGGGCTGGCCGGGCTATTCTGCGTGCCCTTCGCGTTGGGCATGATCTTCTCACTCGGCGCCTCGCTGCTGGTTTCTCTCACGCTGATTCCGCTGGGGCTGTTGCCGCGCCATGCCGTGCGCCCGCCGCGCACGGCCAATGCGTTGCTCATCCGGCTGATGGGCTGGAACCGCCGATTGTTCCGCCTCGCCCTGGCCTACCCGAAGCGCGCCGTGCTGGTCTGCGTGGTGCTGCTGCTGGCGAGCTCTGGGGCGATGAGCCTGGTTTCGGTGAATGTGCTGCCTTTGCCGAATGAGGGCGTGCTGCTCGAATCCTTCACCCTGGCGCCAGGCACGTCGCTCGCTGATACGGATGCGCTGATGCGCCGCCTCTTCGCCCGGCTGGCAAAAGACCCAGCGGTTGAGCACGTGCTGGCGCGCATCGGCTCGGCTGCTGATTCCACCTATACCGAGCCTGCTTATGCCGGAGAGATCACCATCCGCCTGAAACCCGGCGCGGGCGGCGCCAGCCTGGATGCTATTGCCAACCGCGTGCAGGCGGAAACGCAATTCCCCTCGCTACAAACAGGCATCGACACGCCGACCATCGAACGGTTGGGCGAAAGCCTGAACGGCCTGCCGCAGCCCTTCGCGCTGGATTTGTACGGCGATGATCTTGGCCAGATGTCCGCCACCGCCCAGGAAATCGCCCATCGCCTCGGCCGCGTGCCGGGGTTGAGTGATCTGTTCAATGATCAGGGTTATCCGGAGACCCAAATCCGCATCACCCCGCATGCGGCCGCGCTGGCGGCGGCGGGAATGACGCCAGCGGAATTGAGCGGTGAGGTTTCCACCCTTATGGCCGGGCAGGTGGTGGCTGAACTGCCGGATGGCGCTGCGCCGCTACCGCTTTATCTGCGCCTGCCGGACCCGCGCTTGCTCTCTCAGGAAGGGCTCGACGCACTGCCGGTGGGGCCGGACAGTGCCACGCCTTTGGGCTCGTTGGCGGATATCTCGTTCACCACCAGCCCCAACCAGTTCATGCGCATTGATGGTGCCCGAGCGCTGGAAATTCTCGCCACCCCCACCACCGCGCCCGATATCGCCATCGTCCAGGCGAAGCGCGCGTTGGTTGGGCTGAAGCTGCCACTGGGCGAGCGGATCGTTTTCGGTGGGTTGTACCCGATGCTGGAGCGTGCCGCATTGGGGCTGGGCGTGGCCGCCATCGCCGCCGTTACGGCTTTGGTTTGGGTGCTGTTCCTGCGCTTCTCCGGCCGGCGCGTGCCGCTCTTGCTGTTGGCGCAGATTCCGCTGGCGATGACCGGCGGCGGATTAGCCCTGGCGGCCAGCGGGCTGGGGCTGAACGGGATCGGGTTAATCGGCTTCCTGGCCTTGGCCGGGGTGAGTTTGAATCACGGCGTGGTGCTGCTGGACCGAGCCCAGCGTAACGAGGCGGCGGGTATGAGCCCGGAAGCTGCCATGGATGAGGCGCTGAACGTGCGCTTCCGCCCCATCTTTCTCACCACCGCCGTGGCGATTCTTGGTATGCTGCCCACAGCCCTCGGCTTTGGTACCGGCGCCGCGCCGGAACGGGGGCTGGCGGTGGTCATCGGCGGGGGCATTCTTTGGAGTGCGCTGCTCTGCACCAACTTGCTGCCTGCTCTCTATCTGGCCGGGCGTGGCGGACGGAAGCCGGAGACACAGCCGTGAAGCGCATGGTTCTGCTGGCTCTTGCCGGGCTTTCAAGCTGCGCTGCTTATCATCCCGCCCCTTTGCTGGACACAGCACAGGTTGCCGTACCACTACCAACCGCGCAACCTTTGACGCTGGCACAGCTTGTCGCCCTGGCGATGAAACGGGATCCTGACTTGGTGGCCGCGCGGGCGCAGGCTGGCATCGCCCAGGCGGAGCTGCTGGCCGCCGGAACACCGCCTGACCCATCGCTCTCCATAGGGTTCGAGGCGCTGCTGGGCGGCCCGGCCTCCATGTCCGCCATCGCGGGCAGCTTGGGTGAAGATGTCTCGCTCCTTGTTACCCGTTCAGCCGATGTAAATGCCGCTAAGGCGCATTTGTTGCAGGTGAATGCAAACATCCTCTGGCAGGAATGGCAGGTGGCCGCGCGGGCGGCGCAACTTGGGGTGACGTTGACCGGTGAGGCCGCCGACTTGGCGAGCCTGCATAGCGATGATCAGGCGCTGACGGCGCTGGAGCAGGATGTGCAGGTACAGACGGCGGCGGGTAATCTCACCCAACAGGATGTGTCAGCCACGCAAACTGCGCTGGCGGTGCTCCGCATCGCCTTGAATAGCGAGGAGCGGTCCCAGGCGCGGGATGAAGCGCAACTCGACGCGCTATTGGCGCTACCGTCCGGCACCCCGGTTGCTCTAACCCCGCCTGATGTGGCGCAAATTCCACCAGAGCGTCAGCAACAAGCCCTCGCCACCTTGCCGCGGCGCCGGCCGGACCTTCTGGCCCTGCGTTATGGCTATACCGAAGCCGATGAAAAACTCCGAGCCGTAATCCGCAGCCAGTTCCTGCCCATCAGCCTCGGCGCGCAAGGCGGGCGTGATACATCAGGCGTGGTCAGCGCCGGGCCGCAGGTTGCGCTGTCCTTGCCCTTGTTCAATCGCAACCGTCCAGCAATTCAAACCGCCGAGGCCACGCGCGCCGCCCTGCGCGCACAATATGCGGCCAGCTTGGCTGATGCCCGGAACGGCGCCGAAGCGCTGGAGCAAAGCATCTCATTACTGCAACGCCAAGCAACACAAGCTGATCAGGCCGCCGCGCAGGCTGCCTCTATCGCCGAGGATGCCCGCCATACCTTTGCCGCAGGTGGGCTGGATGCCAGGATGGAAACCGACCTCATCACTGCTGCTGGAGACCGTGAGCGTGAGGTGATTCAACTGCACACGCAACTGCAAACGGCGAACCTCTCCTTGGCTGTGTTGCTGGGGTTGGATTAGCCGCGAGCCCCAGGCAGGCGGGCAGGTCGGCGAGCGTGGTAATTTCATAAGCGGGTTTTCCCGGCAGGCGTTCTCGCCTTTGGCCATAGCGGTTGCACCAGACCACACGCATGCCGAAATCGGCGGCGGCGAAGGCGTCCCAGCCATTGGAGGATTGAAAGCTGATGGCGGATGCGGGAACCCCCAGCCTGTCCAGTGCGTATTGGTATACCCGCCGGTCGGTCTTGTAGGTGCGTAAGGGGTGCACGGAGAGCACCTCATCGAACAGGCCGGAAAGACCAGCGCTCTCGATGGCGTTGGCCAGCATCTCGGGTGTGCCATTGGAAAGGATAGCGGTTTTAAACCCCGCTTTACGCAGGGTTTTTAGCACATCCGGCACTTCGGGGAACGCGCAGAGCACCTCATACAGCGCCATTAGAGCCGCATGGCGGGCTGGCGACATTAGGCCGAGGCTGTCCAGTGCGAATTCCAGCGCCTCCGCCGTTACCTGCCGGAAATCCGCATAGGCCCCCTGCAGGGCGCGCAGCCAAGTATATTGCAGTTGCTTGTCACGCCACAGGGTGGTCAGCGCGGCGCGAGCGTCATCTGGGATATCCGGAAAGCGTGCGGCGGCGGAGCTGAAATCGAACAGCGTACCATAGGCATCGAACACACAGGCTTGCACGGGTTGCACGAGGGGCGGCATGTGAGCGTATCTCCGTTCAATATTGCGGTATTGTCGGCAAGGAGAGGCCGAGCGGGGTAAGGGCAGCCTCAACCATCCGGCGCAGCCGTGCCGGGTTCGGGTCCAGCCGGGCAAGAACGCGCAACGCCAGCACGGCACCAAAGAGTGCTTCTGCGGTAAGGGCGGGATCGGCATCTCCGGGCAGCAGCCTAGCTTGCATCGCCCGCCCGGTCTGGTCGCGCAGAAATGCCTCCACCTCGCTCAGGCGGTCGCGTACCAGGGTGCGAGTTTCCGGCTCATCAGCGCCGCCATCCAGGGCGGTGTTGATGAGCAGGCAACCCGAGGGCAGGTCTGGCGCCAGCGAAAGCACCAAAAGCTCGGTAAAGAAGCCCGTGATGGCGGCGCAGGGGTCCGCCAAGGCGGAAAGGCGCGGCAGGCGTTCCGCACTCAGCCCGGTATCGGCATAGCGGCGGAGCACTTCCCGGAACAGTCCGGCCTTGTCGCCAAACCTGTTATACAGCGCCGCCCCGCTGAGGCCGGTGGCCGACGTCAGATCGCGCAGGGAGGTGGCCGTATAGCCCTTACGCCAGAACAGGTCGCGGGCACGGTCGAGCAGGGCGTCATCATCGAGGGTACGGGGGCGGGGCATGATGGCTCCAAAAGCAGACGCTTTTAATAATAGATCGATCGTTTTAAAAACAAGAGAGGGCGGCTAGTGAAGAACATGTTTCAGCCTGGCTGTAACCTTTCATCAATGGCCGCCGAACAGGTCGTTATGGCTTTTTCACTGCCTGAATCTGGAGCCGCTCATGGATATGCCGCGTCCCGACGACGTCCTGCTGGATACCAAAAATGAGTTTGTCGGCGCGTCGGCCAGGGGAGGGGGATTTGGGCAACGTGGATTTAACTATCTTCAGCGCCGTCGTGTGGTGCTGGTCGGCAGTGACATTCCGGGCATAGAGGCGGCCGACATCCGGTTGGCTCTGCGCAAATTTCGCCTGGGTCCCGCGCTGCGGATGTAAATCCGTTGCAATGCAGCCAAAGCCTTGTTAGAGGGGCGGCAAGTATCCTGGACCCGGTGCAATTCCGGGTGGCTCTTCCGGCCGCCGATCCGCCAGACCACGCACAAATCATGCTTTCCCATTTCCGAACCGTTCCGGCGGTCCGCATGATGGTCGTTTGCCGAGGTACAATGGAACGTTTCTCCCCTTACATATCTCAATGGCGATACAGCCCTCGTACCGAAATCCTCTCCGGCGTAGTCGTTGCGTTGGCGCTCATTCCTGAGGCGATCGGCTTTTCTGTCGTCGCCGGCGTTGATCCCAAGGTCGGGCTTTACGCCTCGGTGGTCATTGCCTGTGTCATTGCCTTCGTCGGCGGGCGGGCAGCCATGATCTCTGCGGCCACCGCCTCCACCGCTGTGCTGATGACCGGTCTCGTGCATGCCCATGGCGTCCAATATCTGTTCGCCGCAACCATCCTCATGGGGCTGTTCCAGGTTCTAGGCGGTCTCTTGCGGCTAGACCGGTTGATGCGTTTCGTCTCGCAATCGGTACTCACTGGCTTTGTCAATGCTCTGGCGCTTCTTATCTTCCTGGCGCAGTTGCCGCAGATCATTGGCGCGCAGCCTGTCACGTTTGTGCTTATCGCCGCCGGTCTCGCCATCATTTATGGCTTCCCCTACATCACCAAGGCGGTACCTGCGCCTTTGGTGGCCATTGCGGTACTCACCCTGGCTTGTTTTGGTCTGCATCTGCATGCACGGGTGGTTGCTGATCTCGGCCAGTTGCCCACAACCGTGCCGGTGTTCGCTCTGCCGCATGTGCCGTTGACGGCGGATATGCTGAAAACCATTGCTCCGATTGCGCTCACCATGGCGGTCGTGGGGCTGCTGGAATCTCTGCTCACCGCAGAAATCCTCGATGACATGACCGATACCAATAGCAGCAAGGAGAGCGAGAGCATCGGCCAGGGCATCGCCAATATCGTGTCGGCCTGCTTCGGTGGCATGGGCGGCTGTGCGATGATCGGGCAGTCGGTTATCAATGTCTCCTCCGGCGGGCGCGGGCGCCTCTCGACCCTCACCGCAGGGGCTGTGCTGTTGGTTTTGCTGGTGATGCTGCAACGTCTCCTGGCCTATGTGCCGGTTGCCGCGCTCACCGCCGTGATGATCATGGTCTCGATCAATACCTTCTCCTGGCGCTCCATTCCGCAACTGCGGCGCAACCCATGGCAATCCTCGGTGGTGATGCTGGCGACGGTAGTGACGGTTGTAGCCACGCGCGATCTATCCAAAGGCGTGCTGGTGGGCGTGGTGCTGTCCGGCGTGTTCTTTGCCGCCAAGGTGGCGCGCATGGTGAGGGTGGTTTCCACGCTTTCAGCTGACGAGCGGACCCAAACCTATGCCGTCGAGGGGCAGGTATTTTTCGCCTCGGCCGGTTCTTTTGCGAAGGAGATCGAGGTGAACGGACCCGCCGCCGACATTATTATCGATGTTTCTCAAGCGCATTTTTGGGATATTTCCGCCATAGCGTCGCTGGACAAGGTGGTGCTGAAGGCCCGCCGGCATGGGAAGAAGGTCAGCATTATTGGCCTCAATGAGGCGAGTGCCACCATGGTTGAGCGCTTCGCTGTGCATGACAAGGAAGGTGCCGCCCAGCCGCAGCATTAAAATACCCTGCCGGGCAATGCCCGGCAGGGTAGGCGCTCCGAGGCCGAACCTGAGCTTGATGAAGGCGACTGGTGTTTGCGGTTTTTACGGCCTGGAATGCACGGTACGGTACATCGTTCGGTGAGGGGGCACGGAACCAGTTCTATCATGGCCGCGGTCGGCGAGCAGTTCGGCCGCCTTGGGCAGATGGGGTAACAGTCAAACGTGGTCAAATCTCAGTGGCAAAAACCGTTCTTCCCGGGTCACTTCTCAGTGGAAAGCAACACCTAGAGACTGCGACTATTAGTGCACAGACCGGTGGGGCCTGATCGGCGGCTGTACAATCCAGTTGGGCGTATCGTAGCATCCTCGCCCAAGCCAAGGCATGCGTTCGTTCAGCCAGCACCGCGTGGGCAGCAATGGCGTGGCCGCAATCGTCCGCATAGCCACTTCGTCATTTGGTAGGATTGCCAGCCGCCGTTCAATCTCGCTGTGAGCCGTACTTTCAAGTCCGCGCCCGATGAACACAAGGCAGCCATGCCGATCGGACAATGGCCCTGTGGCTGGCCAATGCTTCAGCCGCACCGGTGGATAAGCGGTACCCTGTACGCATTGCAGTACAACCGGTTCCGTCAGTCCTGCGACATTCACCACCCCCTTGGCGCACAGCAATTTCCTCTCAAACTCCTGCAGGATAAGCCCCATAACGACCGATAGCCCGCGCCACGTCACGGGACGTTCGAAACGAACAGTAAAGCTCGATACATCAGGATCATGGGCGTAGTGATTATTGCCGGGATGAAGCCGCTGGTGGGTCTTTTCGCCCAACCAGGCGGCGATATCTGGGATCTTCGGCGATAGCGCGTAGATGCCGCTAGAAAATAATTGCTCCGGAGCGATGTTGCCGTGCGTGACCCGCAAGCGTTGCGCCGAAGGATTGAGCGTGTCTAGCCATCCCTGCAGTGCCTCCAGAGTTGTGCGCTCCGATATGTCGCTTTTAGCGATCAACAGTCGATCAGCCATGACAATTTGCCGTATGGCCTCTTGGTGTTGCTCAAGTTGAGCACGGCCGCGGCTGGCGTCTACCACGGTGAGCACGCTGTCGCAGACATAGCGAGCGGCGATATAGCGGTCCTCCATGAGACTGTAGATAACCGGCATTGGGTCTGCTAGGCCCGTTGTCTCCACGATGACCCGCTTGATTGGCGGAATCTCGCGGCGCGACGCACGCTCATGCAGGTCGCGAAGTACCCGTACAAAATCGCCATGCACCGAGCAGCATAGACAGCCGGAATCCAACAATAAAATCGATTCATCCATTGTCTCAACAAGATGATGATCAATGCCCACCTCACCGAATTCATTGATCAGAACCACCGTGCCGTCCATTTCTGGGTGTTTGGTTAGCTGGTTCAGCAGTGTCGTTTTTCCCGAACCAAGAAAGCCCGTCAGTAGGCAGACGGCGATACGATCGACCGGCAGAACGCTGGATAATGGTGACATATCTATCATGATAAAGAAGTTCCTCGTGAAAATGCCTTGTTGGGTTCTTGTTGCTTCAGTCAAAGTAAAAGCTCAGCAAAAGCCATGCCAGTCAAAAAAACTGGAGAGATGGACCTTATAATGATGGGAGACCGTCCAGGTTCCAGAAAGCTTGCAGGCTTGATTCCAGATGAAAAACCAGGAGGTAGCGAAATGCCACGCAGACATGTTGCGTCGCGCAAGAGGGACCGGAAATCGGACGATCATCCGAAAAGACAACGTGATGGCAGTTTAGTCTGCACTCCCGGACACAATAGAATATCCTAGAAAAAACAGATCGTTATGTATTTTACGATATTTGGCATAGGCCTTGCTGATGAGCCATTCGTTCAAGGAGCAGAGTGCTCTGGTTGCCCACAAGAGACGAGGAGCCGGGCACGTCAAAGGCAAGGGAGAAGGCAGTTCAAAAATGGCATTACAAATCAACATCGATAATGGCGGCACGCTGACCGACATTTGCATCATGGATGGCGAAAAGGTCAAAAAAACGAAAATTCTGACCACGCCATATGACCTCAGCAAGTGCTTCTTCGAAGGGCTCCAGAAAGCCTCTGGTGTGCTCTACGGGAATACTGATGTGAAAAGGCTTCTGGAAGAGGTCGATCTTATCCGGTATTCCACTACGCAGGGTACCAACGCCATCTGTGAGCGCAAGGGGCCACGCCTGGGGCTGATCCTGAACGGTGCCGAGCGGAACCTTCCGAAGCTTCTTGCCGAACACGACCGGGAATTGTTCGAGGCTCTGATCGGCGAACGTATCGTCTTTCTGAACACTGACGTGGTCATGGGAGCAGAGGCGGACGTCGAAGTGGTGAAGGCGATCAATGTGCTTACTGCTGCCGGTGCAAACCGCTTGGTGGTCAGCTTCGATGGCCCTGGATTTCAAAATATTGAAGACCGCTTCAAAAAGGTGGCACTACGCAAATTCCCACGCCATTTGCTGGGGGCGGTGCCAATCCTCTACGGCAGTGATTTAACAACAGACAAGGAGGCCGAACGTCGGACATGGACGGCTATTATTAATTCTTTTCTGCATCCGTCCATGGAGGGGTTTCTCTATAACGCGGAGAACCGCCTGCGCGAATTCCGCATGAAGAATCCGCTGCTGATCTTCCGGAATGATGGTGATGCATCACGAGTTGCCAAGACCATTGCTATCAAGACGTACAGCTCTGGCCCGCGTGGCGGCATGGAAGGTATGAAAGCCTTTGCTAAGATCTATGACTTTTCTGATGTGGTTTCCATAGATGTGGGTGGTACGACGACCGATATCGGCCAGTGTGTTGAAGGCAAGGTGGCCGAGGCCAGGCGTGGACATGTGGAGGGCATAAGCGTGTCCTTCCCACTTTGCGAAATCATGAGTGCGGGAGCTGGTGGCAGCTCGATCTTCCGGGTGAAGGATGGGCACATCGCCATCGGTCCCGAGAGTGTCGGTGCAGTTCCTGGCCCCGCTTGTTTCGGACGTGGCGGCAAGGAGGCGACGATCACCGATGCCAGTCTACTTTGCGGTTTGTTTGATCCTACTTCCTATTTTGGCGGTGGCATGGGGTTGGACCGTGATCGTGCAGCAGCGGCGGTGAAGACGAACATTGCTGATCCACTTGGGTTGGGTATCGACGCAGCGCTCATCACAATGGAAAAGGCCTACGAAGCGAAGATCGCCGATGAGTTGCATCGCTTCACCAATATTTCCGAGAACACGGTGATGCTTGCCTTTGGCGGTGCCGGGCCACTAAATGCCTGTGGCGTAGCCGAGCAGGCAGGGATCCGTCAAGTGGCGGTTCCGCAGATGGCTGCCGTATTCTCGGCTTATGGCATTGGCGCCTGCGATATCTCGCAGCGTTATGTTGTGTCGCTCGATGCATTCTCGGCCGAGGAACTACACGAGAAGCTGGAAAATCTGAATACCAAGGCCTCGCGTGATATGTTTGCGGAAGGCTGTGCGGATGGCAGCTATACAGTTCAGGCTAGCTTGGTTGCAACTTTTCCAGATGGTCGTGTTGCTACTCAGGTTCTGCAAGGCGAGGCTGTGTTTCCTCCCGCCTTTTTTGAGGCGGACAACGTTGATCTTGAAGTCAATGCGGTCAAACTGCTGCGGAGCGGCGGCTCCAGAACGGCTGGTGTCAAGGCGCTTAACCCCGCGCGAGCTTCGGGCAGCCGTACCATCCTCACCGCGCAGGATGGGCGTATCACCGTGCCAGTTTATCGCCTGGGCAACATGCAGCCTGGCGACCATGCCGCTGGTCCGGCGATTCTAGAAGAGGATTATTTCACCTGCCGGGTTCTGAAAGGCTGGCGCTTTGTTGTCACTGATCTCGGCGATGTCATGCTGAATAGGGAGGATTAAAATATGAAAGTTCCCATGACCGAATATCTTCGCATCGATCTTGAAACGGAGAACTGGGAATGCCGAGTCTGCAACCATGTGGTTGGCTCAGCTAAGGGAAATTATAAGGAAGGCCTTCTGGTCCATAACCGGGACCCGCGCGAGATCCATCCGCCGATCATTGATCCTGACAAATATCGTTTTACATTCAGTCCAGATCCAGAATGGGTCCGCATTCTCGAATATTGCTGCCCGAGCTGTGGCACCCAGGTGGAAACCGAATACGCGATCCCGGGTCATCCCCCGTTGTTTGATATGGAGGTCAACCTGCCGGCGTTGAAGGCGCAATGGGAAGCCCGGGGCAAGGAGTCCGAGCCCTATGCGGGACCGGCGGTAACCACCGCCATTGGGCATAACCACTAAACTGAAGGCGGAGGGCTAGACCTCCGCCACCGCTTTTTTCGGTGCAGTAAGCAAAATTGGAGGAAACATGAAACGAGTTTCTGTCGATATCGGGGGTACGTTCACCGACTGTTTCGTCGTTTGGGGTGACAAATATGTCGAGGCAAAGGCTCTTACAACGCATCACAACTTGGCTATGGGATTCAACGAGGCTTTAGGTAAAGCATGTAATGTTCTTGATCTTGAGCTTGAAGATATCATGTCTGGCGTGGACTCCGTCCGCTACGCCACGACGCTTGGCACCAACGCGCTGATCGAGCATAAGGGACCCAGGATGGGCATGCTGGTTACCGCCGGGTATGAGGCGACCGTACCGCTCAGCCGCGCTCGTGGCTATGGCGAGGGGCTGGATAATCTTGGCCAGCAGGATATGCCAAACGCCCAGCGGCCCGATCCGTTGATTCTACCGCACATGATCCGTGGTGTGCGTGAACGTGTCGATTTCGAAGGTCGGTTGGTGATGCCGCTTGATGAAAACGATGTGCGCCTACAGATTCGTGAATTGGTTGACCGTGGGGCGCAGATCATCGTCGTCGCGTTGGTGAACAGCGTGGTGAGTCCGGCGCATGAACAGCGGATCGAGGAAATTATCCTGGAGGAATATCCCTCGCATCTCCTGGGTGCCATTCCGGTCATTCTCTCGCACCAAGTGGCTGGACGCAAGGGCGAATATGTTCGCGCCACATCGGCGATTGTTGATGGCTACCTGCATTCCACCATGTATCATGCGCTCTCTGCCCTGGAGCAGAATCTACGGTCCCATTCCTATGAAAAGCCGATGCTGGTGATTCATAATTCGGGCGGTATGGCGCAATTAAACTCCACCGATGCGCTGCAGACCATTCACTCCGGGCCGGTCTCCGGCATTGGCGCTTCGGAGCATCTGGCTCTGCAGGCGATGCTCGGCAATGTTGTGGCAACCGATATGGGGGGCACGAGCTATGATATCGGCATCGTCGTCGAAGGCGGCATCAAGCACTACGATTTTAATCCGGTTATCGACCGCTGGCTGGTCTCGGTGCCTATGGTGCATCTGGTCACACTTGGTGCGGGCGGCGGCTCCATCGCCTCTTACGACCGTATGTACAAGACCGTGCAATGCGGCCCTGAGAGTGCGGGTTCCGACCCCGGTCCGGCCTGCTATGATCGTGGAGGGATGCGCGCCACCGTGACCGATGCGGATCTGTTGCTTGGCTATCTTGATCCTGAAAATTATGCTGGGGGCTCCATTCCCTTGAATCCACGCCGCTCCAAATCGGTGATCGAAGACACGCTCTGCGACGAGCTGGATTGCTCGGTCATCGATGCGGCATTGCTGATCCGTGAGAAGGTGGATGACAACATGGCCAACGGCCTGTTCACCGAACTCCGAGCCCGTGGCTATGATCCCGAGGACTTCACCATGCTCGCCTATGGTGGCAACGGCCCGTTGCATTGCTGTGGCATCGCCAAGAACCTGAATATCGACCGCATTCTAGCACCGCCTTTCAGCTCTGTGTTCTCTGCCGTGGGAGCGGGCAACATGCATCAGCTCCATATCCACGAACAGTCGCTCTATATGGTGCTGTACGATTCCAACTCGCGCCATATCTTCGACGATTACGAGCGTTTCAACGCTATCGTTGCGGAGCTGCGCGAACGCGGTAAGCGGGATCTGCTCCGCCAGGGCGTGGCACCGGAGGACATCCGCCACAGCCTGGAGCTGGATATGCGTTACGGTAATCAGCTCGTGCAGACCACGGCGGTGATTCCGCAGCATGAGGTGCATGGCCCAGCCGATGTGCTGGCGATCATCTCGCAATTCTCCAATGATTACGGCAAGCGCTTCGGTGAAGGCTCGCAGGCGCCGGAGGCGGGTATTCGCATCAATACCATCCGCGTTGCGTCCTACGTGCATCATCAAACGGTGCAGTTCGAAGATATTAAGCCCCTGCCGAAGGGTGAACGCCAAGCTCCGCCTGCACCCTCCAGCCGTCGGAACTGCTATTTCGTCGGTCATCAGGGGAGTCGCGACACCCCGGTCTGGAACCGGGCCGACGTCAAGCCTGGCGTGGAAATTCCGGGGCCTGCGATCATCGCCTCGGAGGTGACGACCTTCCTCGTCGATCCGGGCTGGACCTTTGTCGCCGCCAAGCAAGGGGCTTCCTGGTTTCTACGCAACGAATAAGTCAACGGCATAAACCCTGATTTTTGGGAGGATATCCTGATGAACCAAATGAGCAATGCACGGGCGCTGAAGACGCCGTCAGCCGCCGATATGGAGCTGATCAAGAAGTTCCTCGACGATACCACGCTGTTCCTGGGGCCTGACCCCGAGATCATGCAGAATCATGACCTCATGCCCCGCAGCCGGGATGAGGATGCGGCGATCACGGCGTTCAACGATGTTCACAGTATCGCCAAGATCCGCGACCGCATTCAGTCCGGCTGCGATGAAGGCTATGAGATGGTGGAGCAGATGGGCGCCGCCCCGGGCGCGAAATGGGGAGACGTCATCACTGGCGTCTATTCCGCGTCTGGCGACCTTGCCATTGCCAGTGCTGGCGGTGTGCTGATTTTCTCGGCGCTGGTGCATCACCCGATCAAGTTTATCATCAAAAACTGGTTGAATGACCCTACCGTCGGCGTGCGCGAGGGCGATGGCTTTATCCACAATGACTCCCGCTACGGCAACGTGCATAATACTGACCAGAGCATGATCCTGCCCATTTTCCACGAGGGCAAGCTGGTGTGCTGGGTGGCGTCCACCGTGCACGAAGGGGAGAACGGCGCCATTGAGCCGGGCGGCATGCCCTCCATGGCGGAGAGCCCGAGCGATGAAGGGCTGAAGATGTCGCCCTTCAAGGTCGTCGAGAATTATCAGATCAAACGGGATATCCTGACCTTTCTGCAGAATTCGGTGCGTGAGCCAAAGCTGCAATACGAGGATATGAAGGTGAAGCTTTTCGCCTGCTTGCGTATCAAGCAGCGCATCGAGGAGACGCTGAACACCGATGGTCCCGAGGCACTGATCTCGACGCTGCGTCTGACCATGGAGAATGTCCGGGCTGAAGTGAAGCGGCGCGTTAGCGAATGGCCGGACATGACGGTACGCACCTACATCATTCAGGACTCGACCTTGCGCGAGAACTGCGTGGTGAAGATCAACTGCAAGCTGACCAAGACCGGCGACCGGTTGATATTCGACTTCCGCGGGTCCAGCCCGGAATTCACCAACCGTGCCACAAATACCATCGTCGCGGGGCTCAAGGGCATGCTGGCGCAGGTGTTCCTGTGCTATGTCTGGCCGGATCTGCCGCGTGGTCAGGCGGCCTTCGCGCCCATCGAGGTCATCACCGATCCGCATTCGATCGTGAATTGCTCCTATGATGCGCCGAACTCGCAGAGCCTGATGTCGATCTTCACCGGCTTCACCGCCGGCCAGCATGCCGTGGCGAAATTCCTCTATAGCTGCCCGGAGAAATTCACCAAGGTGCATGCGCCGACCTTTAACATGATCAACACCTTCATCTGGGGTGGTGTAAGCCAGCATGGCGAGACGCTGGGCAATCTCTGCGCCGATCTCAACGGCATGGGTGCTGGCGCGGTTGTCGACCGTGACGGTGAGCACGCCTTGGCGCCGATCTTCGCCACCATGGCCGATATCGGCGAGCAGGAGTTGAACGAGGAGGAGGTACCGTTCCTGCAACTCGTGTCGAAAAAAATGACGCGCGACGCCATCGCGCCCGGCAAGTACCGGGGCGGACAGGGCTACACCATGATGGTGGCGACCAAGGACTCTTCGCAATGGGGCTTCATGACCACCTGCCAGGGCGCGAAGATACCGCCGCTGCAGGGGCTGTTCGGCGGCTATGCCTGCGGCTGCTACCCGCTGAGCAAGGTCCAGGGCGTGGATGTTTACGACATCCTCATCAACGAGCCCGAGAAGTTCCGCCACTCGATCGAGGAGATCATGAACGAGAGGCCTTTCGATGGCGCATCCTACACCACCCACCATATGGGCATGGGGTTCGAGATCTCCCGGCGTGGCGAGTTGTTCATGATCTCCCAGGGGGCAGGGGCGGGGTATGGTGATCTGCTGGAGCGCGAACCGGCGAACGTAATCAAGGACATCGAGGAAGGGCTGATGTCCTCTGAGGTTGCCGAGCGTCTCTATAAGGTGAAGTTCGACTCTGCCACGCTGGCCATCAATTTCGAAGCCACGGCCCAGGCCCGGGCGGAGGAGCGCAAGGCCCGCATTGCGCGGTCAAAGCCCTATGCCGAGTTCATCAAGGAGTGGAACAAGCCGAAACCGCCCTCGCATCTGCAATATTTCGGCTGTTGGGGGGATGATGTTTCGATCCTCTATATGGGCGGCCCGGATGTGATCCGTGATGCAGACAAGCCCAAGCCGAACTATATGCAACATCCCAAGGATGTCCGCATTGCCGAGCTGGAGGCGCGGCTTGCCAATCTGGGCGCACTTGGGGACGAGAAGCAATGAGCCAGAGCCTCGTCGATAAATTGCCGGATATATCCGGCAAGGCGGGGCTGCGCGTATGGCTGAAGTCGTCGGGCTATGCCCGGCGGCTTCTTCTTGGCGAGGCAGGGGATCCCTGGCTCGGTGCTGCCGCTTATCTCGCCTATTTCGGCCAAGCCAATGGACTGTTGCGTCCGGATATTGCGGTGCTGGAGGTGGACGACCTGCTCCGCTCCTGGGCCAAGCGCCACCCCGCCCTTACCTCCGAGATGGCGGCCAAGCGCCGGACCTCCTACCCGTTGAGGAAGCTACTGGAGGCCGAAGGACCGCGCCAGCTTCTGGCCGAGGTGGCCGAAGCTGTGGCTGGCGCTGTGCGCGGCCAGGTGCCGGTGGTGTTGGCCATGGCTACCCCTCGCGCTTGGCTGGGTATGGCAAGCCAACTGACGGGGCGAGATGATGTCACCGTCGAGGATGACGATCTCGAGGACGCGGCCATGTATATGGCGGACTTCTTCCGTTCGGTGTCCTCGGCGCCGGTCGGCGGTGTTTTTCTGGAGGATGGTAAGGCCCCGGCGCAGCTTGGCGATGCCGCACGTTGCCGCCCTGTAGTGAACGTGGCGCGCCACTATCGCTGGGGGATCGTCTGGCGCACCCAGGGGGACGCCGGGGAGGCCCTGGCGGAGATGGTGGACGGCCTTGTTATGCCGTTGCCGCCTACGGGGCTCGCCAAGGCGGCAGGGCTGGAGGTCGGGCCCGCGCTCTGGTCCGGCGCGGCGCTGCCCCCCCTGGCACCGGGGCAGTTCTACTTTGCTGAAATCCCCGTGGATCAGAAGCCGGAGACGGTCCTCGATAATCTCTCCCGCTTGCGCTGAACCCACCCCATATAACCTGGACAAGGAGGAAACATAAGATGAAAGCATTAGTCTACCAGGGACCCGGCCAGAAGGTACTTGCGGATGTGCCGAAACCACGCATCGAGGCTTCGACGGACGTGATCGTAAAGCTCGCCAAGACCACGATCTGCGGCACCGACCTGCACATCCTGAAAGGCGATGTACCAACGGTGAAGCCGGGTACCGTGCTCGGGCATGAAGGCGTGGGCGTGATCGATGAGGTCGGCGATGGTGTGCAGAGCTTCAAGAAAGGCGACCGCGTGCTGATTTCTTGCATCACATCCTGCGGTAAATGCGATTACTGTCGGCGCGGGATGTATTCCCATTGCCGCCAGGGCGGCTGGATACTGGGGCATACCATCAATGGCACCCAGGCGGAGTATGCGCGCATCCCCTTTGCCGAAACCAGCCTGCACCGGATTCCGGAGGGCATGGATGAAGAGGCGCTCGTTATGCTCAGCGATATTCTGCCCACCGGCTATGAGTGCGGTGTGCTGAACGGCAAAGTCTCACCCGGCGCCACTGTGGCTATCGTCGGTGCTGGGCCGGTGGGGTTGGCGGCGCTGCTCACGGCGCAGTTCTACTCGCCAGCCGAAATCATCATGATCGACCTAGACGACAACCGCCTTGCCGTGGCGAAAACGTTCGGTGCGACACGGACCGTAAACAGCGGCAAGGACAGTACTGTTGATGCAGTGATGGCTCTGACCGGCGGCAATGGTGTGGATGTGGCCATCGAGGCGGTTGGCATTCCGCCGACCTTCGAGCTGTGCCAGGACATTGTGGCGGCGGGGGGCACGATTGCCAATGTCGGTGTCCACGGCGCCAAGGTGGACCTGCATCTCGAACGGTTGTGGGCTCACAACATCACCCTCACCACGCGGCTGGTTGATACCGTTACCACACCTATGTTGCTGAAGACGGTACAGGCTAACAAGCTTAATCCAAGCCAGCTTATCACCCATCGCTTCAAGCTGGAAAACATGCTGGATGCCTACGATACCTTCCAGCGCGCCGCGGCGACCAACGCGCTCAAGGTTATCATCGAGCTCTAAGAACCAGTAGGCGATTTCTTCAAATTCCCGCTAAACTTGGGCCGCCATCTCAGTGATGGCGGCTTTTTGCTTGGTGTCGTTTATCCAGCCACGGTAAAAGCTGTGCCAGTTTTCGACCGTACCTCATCCAGGCTTACGCCCGGTGCCAACTCAAGGAGTGTCGTGCCTCCGCCATGCCGGCTGACGCTGAGTACGCCTAGATCGGTAATCACCAGATCAACAACGCCCTGGCCGGTCAGCGGCAGGGTACAGCATTCAAGGATCTTGAGCTCTCCATCCTTCGCAGTGTGTTCCATCACAACAACCACGCGCTTCACGCCGGCCACCAGATCCATGGCGCCGCCCATGCCCTTCACCATCTTGCCTGGTACCATCCAATTGGCGAGGTCACCATTTGCTCCCACCTGCATGGCGCCGAGGATTGAGAGGTCGACATGACCTCCACGGATCATGGCGAAGCTGTCGGCCGATGAGAAATAGCTTGTCTTGGGCAACTCTGTAATGGTCTGTTTCCCTGCATTGATGAGGTCAGCCTCCTCCTCGCCCTCGAACGGGAATGGCCCCATGCCCAGCATCCCGTTTTCGCTTTGTAAGGTTACATTCATCCCTGAGGGGATGTAGTTTGCCACCAGCGTTGGAATACCAATACCCAGATTCACGTAGAAACCATCGCATAGTTCCTTGGCGGCGCGGGCTGCCATTTGTTCGCGGGTCCATGCCATGTTAATTCTCCCTTTTGCGCACGGTGCGCTGTTCGATGTACTTTTCGTAGGCGGTGCCTTCGATAATCCGCTGTACAAAGATACCTGGTGTATGGATATGGTCGGAAGCCAACTGGCCGGCTGGGACCAGATGTTCGACCTCGGCAATGGTGATCTTCGCGGCCGTTGCCATCACCGGGTTGAAATTGCGGGCTGTCTTGCGAAAAATCAGATTACCCTCCGTATCGCCCTTCCATGCCTTTATGATGGCAAGATCTGCGGTCAGGGCTTGCTCCATCAGATACTCCGCGCCATTAAAGCTGCGCGTCTCCTTACCCTCGGCCACCAGCGTACCGATGCCGGTGCGCGTGAAAAATGCCGGAATGCCGGCCCCGCCGGCGCGGATGCGTTCAGCCAGTGTGCCCTGCGGCGCGAATTCCAGCTCAAGTTCGCCGGATAGATATTGCTGGGCAAAGAGCTTGTTTTCGCCGACATAGGACGAGATCATCTTGCGAATTTGCCGTGTTGCAAGCAGCGCACCCAGGCCGATGCCGTCGGTTCCGCAATTATTGCTGATGACCGTGAGGTTCCTTACACCGGACTCTCGAAGCGCGACAGTGAGTTTTTCTGGAATGCCGCACAGCCCGAAACCGCCTGACATCACCGTCATACCATCGAATACGATACCGTCCAGCGCCGTTGTGGCGCTAGCATAGATTTTGTTCATTTTTCTCTCCCTGGTTACGAAAGAATTTTTTAGGATACTTGGCATCTAGCGGAGGCACTCCAGAATGCTTGCAAAATTGGCAACTGCTGCGCCGCCCATATTGAATAAGCCAGCCAACTCAGCGCCTGGCACTTGGCCCCCCCCGTGCTGTAGCCAGAAATTGCATGGCGCATAGGGCGTGCATGGATACACCGGTTGCGCCGATGGGTGACCTTTAGCCTTTAACCCGTCTGACGGATTAACGGGAAGGCGGCCATCCATTTCCGTCCACCCTTCCTCGATGGCTTGGGCGTCGCGTCCTGGTGGTGTAAGGCCCATGCCTTCATATTCGATCAGTTCGGCGGTCGTGAAGCAGTCATGGGTTTCCACGAAGCTTAGATCGGAAAGAGAAATGTCGGATTGGGTCAGGGTCTTCTGCGAAGCAAGACGAGGTCCTTCAAAAGCGATGATGTCGCGCTTGGACATTGGCAGATAGTCATTGACCTGTACCGCCGAGCGAAACCGTACAGCTTGCTTCATGCTGCGTGCGGTATCGGATGATGCCAGGACGACCGCAGCGGCACCATCAGAGACCAGTGAGCAGTCGGTGCGGCGCAGATGCCCAACGAGGATCAGATTCTTGTTGCCGCTGACGTGCTCCCCTGGAATGTGACCGTTTTTGTGTAGAGTCTGTTCCTGGGGGATAGACCGATGAAGGGCAGCCGATTTTCTGAAGAGCAGATTA
>NZ_JACHFJ010000018.1 GCF_014201825.1 Acidocella aromatica
TGTGCCCTGGGGCATGCCCCAGGGCACATTGAAACCACCTCAACCATCAAGCATGAAGGGGAAAGACACTGCGCCTGAGCGCGAACAAAAAGGGGGGCACGTCAGTTGAGGCATTCGTCACGGAACCGGCCGTTGAAGCTCTCGATGAACCCGTTTTGCTGCGGCTTGCCAGGTACGATGTAGTGCCACAGCACCGAGCGCTGGGACTCGCTGGTGGCCAACGGCTCTGCGTGGCACGACAGGCTGCCCAACAAGTTGTTCGACAAGACAGAACCGGACGGTTTCGCACCCGCCTCGCAGATCGTGGATTATCTCGTGGAATACGCCGAGGAGCTGGACGCACCGCCGCTGCCGCCGGGTGCATTGCCGTTCAAGCGCGAAATTGCGTAGCTGTTACAAAAGTTTTGGGGACGCGGGAACTTTTTCAAAAAGTCCCGAAATCCTTTGCAGCTTTTTGAAAAAATCTGCACCAAAAACTTTTGGAACTTTACCTCAGAGACTATTTCAGAAGTCGCTCTGGTGAGTGGTCCGGGCATGATTTTCGAGCACCGGGGCGCAAAAATCGCACCCAGACGGCCACCAGAGTAGACTTCCGGAACAGTCTCTTAACGGAAGGCGTCGAGCTTCTGGTAGTACCACATGCCCAAAGCGAGCATCTGGTTGCCCAGGAACCGCCCCACCGGCAGCCGCCATTGCCAGGCGCTGGAGAAAACATCGAAATCCCGCGTATCGCCGGTCATGGCCTTGGCCATTACCTCGGCCACGATATGCGAGGTGGCGATGCCATGGCCGGAATAGCCCTGCGCGTAAAACACGTTGGACGCCAACCGGCCCAGCTGCGGGATGCGGTTGATGGTGATGCCATCCTGCCCCTGCCAAGCGTAGTCGATACCGATGCCCTTGAGCTGCGGGAAGGTTTTTTCGATAGCCGGGCGGATCTGCGCCGCGATGTCCTTGCTCTCGCCGCCGGTATAGTTGGTGCCGCTGCCGAAAAGCAGGCGGCGGTCGGCGGTCAAGCGGTAATAATCCAGCACGAAGCGGGTGTCGTACACCGCGATGTCGGTGGGGAGAATCTCCTTGGCCTGCGCCTCGGAGAGCGGCGCGGTGGCGACGATGCCGAGTGTCGCCGGGAAGATCAGCCCGCCCAGCTTGCGCTGGCCCAGCCGATGATAACCATTGCCCGCCAGCAGCACCTGGGCGGCGCGCACCGAGCCATGCGCCGTCACTACCTTCGGGCGCGGGCCGTCTTCGATGCGCAGCACCTTGGTGTCGGTGAAGATCTGCGCGCCCAGGCGCTGCGCGGCCTCGGCCTCGCCCAGGCAGAGATTGAGCGAATGCACATGCATGTTGCGCCGGTTATGCAGCCCGGCGCAGTACACATCCGTCCCCACCAGATCGCGCAGGGCGGTGCCGCGCACCAGCTCCACATCCCCGCCCATGCCGTGGGCCAGGATGTCCTTATACGTCGCCTCCAGCTCCGCCACGTGCGAGGGCTTGTAGGCGGCGTGCAGATGCCCGTGCTTGAGATCGCAGGCGATGCCGTATTTTTCCACGCGGCCCTTGATGATCTCTTGCCCGCGCCAGCGCAGATTCCACACGAAATCCTCGGCTGCCGCGCGGCCCAGCTTGCGGCTGAACTGCTTGACCATGGCGGCATCGCCGGAGAGCGAGCCGGTGATTTGCCCGCCATTGCGCCCCGTCGCCCCCCAGCCGATGCGCTCCGCCTCCAGCAGCGCCACGCGCAAGCCCCGCTCGCTCAGCTCCACCGCGCTGGCGACACCGGTGAACCCGCCGCCAATGATGACGACATCAACATCGAGATCGGCCTCCAGCCGGGGGAAAGACGGCCCGGTATTGCGGGTCGCCGCGTAGTAGGAGCGGGGATAGTCTTGCGCCATGAAAGCGGTTCTCTCTGGATAAGGGTCAGGCGGGGAAGGCGAATTGCGCGGTCTCGCGCACGCCGCCAGTGGGCCAGCGCTGGCTGATGGTCTTGCGCCGCGTGTAGAAGCGCACGGCATCCGGGCCATAGGCGGAAAGATCGCCAAACAGCGAACGCTTCCAGCCGCCGAAGCTGTGATACGCCACCGGCACCGGCAGCGGCACGTTCACGCCCACCATGCCGACCTTGATGAGATCGGTGAAGTAGCGGGCGGCCTCGCCGTCGCGGGTGAAGATGCAGGTGCCGTTGCCGTATTCATGCGCGTCGATCAGGTCCATCGCCTCCTGCAGCGAGTGAGCGCGCACCACGCACAGCACGGGGCCGAAGATTTCATCCTTGTAGATGCTCATCTCGGGCGTCACATGGTCGAACAGCGTGCCGCCGAGGAAATAGCCCTGCTCGTGGCCCGCCACTTTCAGCGTGCGGCCATCCACCACCAGGGTCGCGCCTTCGGCGACACCAGCATCCACATAGCCGCGCACCTTCTCGAAATGCGGCTTGCTGATGAGCGGGCCCATCTCGGCGCTGGCCTCGGTGCCGGGGCCGACCTTGAGGCTGGCAAGCGTGGTGGAGAGCTTGGCCACCAGGGCGTCGGCAACCTCGTTACCCACCGCCACGGCCACCGAGATGGCCATGCAGCGCTCGCCGCAGGAACCATAGGCGGCCCCCATCAGCGCGCTCACGGCGTTGTCGAGATCGGCGTCGGGCATGATCACGGCGTGGTTCTTCGCGCCGCCCAGGGCCTGCACGCGCTTACCATTGGCGCTGGCGGTAGCGTAGATATACTCGGCGATCGGCGTGGAGCCGACGAAGCTCACCGCCTGCACGCGCTTATCGGTCAACAGCGTGTCCACCGCCTCCTTGTCGCCGTTCACCACGTTCAGCACGCCCGGCGGCACGCCCGCCTCCAGCGCGATCTGCCCGATCAGCAGCGCCGCGCGCGGGTCGCGCTCGGAGGGCTTGAGCACGAAGGTGTTGCCGCAGGCCAGGGCCGCCGGGAACATCCAGAGCGGCACCATGGCCGGGAAGTTGAACGGGGTGATGCCCGCCACCACGCCCAGCGGCTGGAACTCGGACCAGCTATCGATGCGCGGGCCGACATTCTTGCTGTGCTCGCCCTTCAGCAGCTCGGGGATGTAGGTGGCGAATTCCACATTCTCGATGCCGCGCTGCAGCTCGCCACGGGCATCATCCGTCACCTTGCCATGCTCGGCGGTGATGGCGGCGCAAATCTCATCCGCGCGTTCCTCCAGCAAACGCTGGAAGCGGGCGAGGATGCGGGCGCGCTTGACGGGGATGGTATCGCGCCAGGCGGGGAAAGCGGCCTCGGCGGCGGCGATAGCCGCCTCCACCGTGGCTTGGCTCGCCAGTTCCACCTTGCCGGAGACGGCGCCGGTGGCGGGGTTATAGACATCCTGCAGGCGGGCCTGCGGGCACGAGACGATCTGGCCGTTGATCAGATGGGCGGTGGGAGTCGTCATAATCTATCAGTCTTTCTTGCGTATCAGGCGAGCGAGGTGATGGCGTCGGCCACGGCGTTGAACAGGCCTTCGAGGTCGCTCTTCTCGGCGATGAAGGGCGGGCCGAATTGCAGCGTGTCGCCGCCGTAACGCACGTAGTAGCCGGCCTCCCAGCATTTCTTGGAAATCTCCCAGGGGCGGCGGGCGGGCTCGCCGGGGGCGGCCTCGATCTGCACCGCGCCGGCGAGGCCGAAATTGCGGATGTCGGCGACGTATTTCAGCCCCTTCAGCCCGTGCAGCAGATCCTCGAACACCGGGGCGAGCGCGTTCACGCGGCCGGCCATGTCGTCCTTCTCGAAGATCTCCAGCGCCGCGAGACCGGCGGCGCAGGCCAACGGATGGCCGGAATAGGTGTAGCCATGCGGGAACTCGACGAGATAGTCATGCCCGCCAGCGGCCATGAAGGTGTCGTGGATTTCATCGGTGGCGATGACCGCGCCCATCGGCACCACGCCGTTGGTCAGCGCCTTGGCGCAGGTGATGATATCCGGGGTGACGCCGAACACCTGGGCGGCGAAATTGCCGCCGGCGCGGCCGAAGCCGGTGATGACCTCGTCGAAAATCAGCAGGATGTTGTGCTTGGTGCACAGCTCGCGCAGGCGCTTCAGATACCCCTTGGGCGGCACCACCATGCCCGCGGACCCGGAGAACGGTTCCACGATCACCGCCGCGATGGTCGAGGCGTCGTGCAGCCCCACCAGTTCCTCCAGCGCGTCGGCCAGCTCGGCGCCATGCTCGGGCAGGCCCTTGGTGAAACGGTTCTGCGGCAGCAGCGTGTGGGGCAGATGGTCGACATCGCCCAGCGAGCCAAACAGCTTGCGGTTGCCTACGATGCCGCCGACGCTGGTGCCGCCGTAATTCACGCCGTGATAACCCTTCACGCGGCCGATCACGCGGGTCTTGGCGGCTTGGCCCTTCTGGCGCCAATAGCCGCGCGCCATCTTTATCGCCGTGTCGGCGGATTCGGAGCCGGAATTGGTGAAAAACACATGGTTCAGCCCCTCGGGCGCCAGCGCCGCTACCTTGGTGGCGAGCTTGAAGGCCAGCGGATGACCGAACTGGAAGTTCGGGGCGAAGTCGAGTTCCGCGACCTGCTCGGCAACCGCCTTCACGATCTCGGGACGGCGATGGCCAAAACCGGTGCACCAGAGGCCGGAGAGGCTGTCGAACACCTTGCGGCCCTTGCCGTCGATGAAATGGCAGCCCTCGGCGGCCGTCATCATGCGCGGATTGGCCTTGAACTCGCGGTTGGCGGTGAAGGGCATCCAATAGGCGTTCAGCTCGTCCCGGCTGAGGCCGGCCGCCGCTTGGCGGTGGGCCGCGTCGTGCGAATCATAGGGTGACATGGTGCGTCTGTGCTCCCGGCAGATGGAGAAGAAGGTGGAGCGAGACTAAGCGGGGAATTTGGTCCAATAAATCTAAACTTGATTACATTTAGTTATGTGCATACTTACGCAATGCCGCCTATAGCTCGCCTGAACGAAGCCGATCTGCGGCTGCTACGTATCTTTCGCACCGTGGTGGAGTGCGGCGGGTTCAGCTTGGCCGAGGCGGAGCTGAATATCTCCCGCCCCGCCATCAGCCAGCACATGGCCGACCTCGAACAGCGCCTGGGGCTGATATTGTGCCAGCGCGGTCGGGCGGGGTTCCGGCTAACGGAAGAGGGGCAGGCCGTTTACGAGGCATTGCTGCGGCTGCTGGCGGCGGTGGAGAATTTCCGTACCGAGATCAACGCCGTGCATGCGCATCTGCGCGGGGAGCTGAATATCGGGATCACCGATAACCTCGTTACCTCGCCGCGCATGCGCGTGACCCGGGCGCTGCGCGCCCTGAAGACGCGAGGGCCGGATGTGCGGGTAAATATCCGGATGATCCCGCCGAGCCAGATCGAGCGTGGCGTGCTGGACGGGCAATTGCATGTCGGCATCACGCCAGCGGGGCGGACCCTGCCGGGGTTGCGCGAACTGCCGCTTTACGATGAGGTCTCGCATTTGTACTGCGCGGCGGAGCATCCGTTTTTCTCGCGCGGGGATCTGAATGAGGCGAGCATCGCGGAGGCAGATGCCGTGGCACCTTCCGGCTTGGCTGGCATGCCGCGCCTGCGCATCACCGCAACCGCCACCGACCGCGAAGGCGTGGCGTTTCTTATTCTGACAGGTTGCTATATCGGTTTTTTGCCCACGCATTACGCACGCCAATGGGAGGAGCGCGGGTTAATGCGGGCGATCAGGCCTGACCTCTATGTTCAAGCAGTTGAGTATCAGGCCGTGACCTTGCGCAGCAGTCATCCGAATTTGGTTTTATCCACGTTCATGAGACTTTTGGACGAGGCGGGCTGAGGCTATAAAACTGGTCGCGGGAACCCACAGCCATTTATACCGAACTCGGCGCCCCCTTCCCACTGACACCGCAACGCCCCTGAAAGCGGCAAAACCAGCCACCAAGTCCACGACAATGACCGAGAGAGGGGGCGCAGAGGCAGTATCCAAACCGCCCATAGTCCGGATGGATACTTAATGGCACCAATAAATGTCGCATGAAACAATTAACGACCCGCTTGCCTTCATTGCCGCTCCAGAACAGACAAAATGCGATGAACATATGTAGCCATGGCTGAAGCAACAGTTCATGCATGATTGAAGGAGGCACTCGGGCGCCTCACCACTTATGACCAAGCCAGGCACAACACGGCGCTCTCCTTCAAATCGACCGTTGATTGACCCGCCGGGATAGTTCCTCGGCGCTTTCTTTACGCTCGCTGTAGCGATCAACCAAGTAATCCGCGCAACCACGGGTCAGCAGGGTGAACTTCACCAGCTCCTCCATGACGTCCACGATGCGGTCGTAATATGGGGAGGGCTTCATGCGGTCGTTCTCATCGAACTCCGCGAAGGCTTTTGGTACCGAGGACTGGTTGGGAATGGTGATCAGGCGCATCCAACGGCCGAGAATACGGAGCTGGTTGACTGCGTTGAAGCTCTGAGACCCGCCGCTGACCTGCATCACAGCGAGCGTCTTTCCCTGGGTCGGCCGCACGGCTCCCAGCGAAAGCGGAATCCAGTCGATCTGCATTTTCATGATTCCGGTCATCGCGCCATGGCGCTCGGGCGAACACCACACCATGCCCTCGCTCCAGGTCACCACATCACGCAGCTCCTGAACTTTGGGATGACTTGCCTCAACGTCGTCCGGCAATGGGAGGCCGGACGGGTTGAAGAGCCGTGTCTCGGCACCGAAACGGCGCAGGATCCGCGCGGCCTCCTCTGTGACGAGGCGGCTGAATGAGCGCGCCCGCAGCGAACCGTAAAGCAGCAGGATGCGCGGTGGGTGGCCTAGCCGGGGCGGAGTGAGCAGGCGGTCTTCATCGACCGCCCTGAAGCTGGCCTCATCCAGATTCGGCGTCATGTCCTCGACCATGAGTGTCGGTCCCATCAGCGCGCCTCGTACCAGCCCTTGGACACCGTCACGAGCTTGACCACCAGCAACATCACCGGCACCTCGATGAGGACACCGACGACGGTTGCCAAGGCCGCCCCGGATTCGAACCCGAACAGGCTGATGGCGGCAGCCACCGCCAACTCAAAAAAGTTCGACGCACCGATAAGCGCCGAAGGGCAGGCGATATTGTGTTTCTCGCCAACGGCGCGGTTCAGCACATAGGCCAACGTCGAATTGAAGAAGACCTGGATGAGGATCGGCACGGCCAGCATAACGATGACCAGCGGCTGCCTCAGGATCGCCGCCCCCTGGAAGGCGAAGAGCAGCACCAGCGTCAGCAGCAGGGCCGCGATCGACCACGGCCCGATCTTGACCATGGCGGCGTCAAAGGCCGCCTGTCCCTTGGCAAGCAGGCGCCAGCGCCAGAGCTGGGCGAGGATGACCGGGATAACGATGTAGAGCGCCACCGAGGTAATCAAGGTGCCCCACGGCACTGTAATGGCCGAAATCCCCAGCAGCAGCCCGACGATGGGCGCGAAGGCGAAGACCATGATGGTGTCGTTCATGGCGACCTGGGACAGGGTGAACAGCGGATCCCCGTTGGACAGGCGGCTCCACACGAAAACCATGGCCGTGCAGGGTGCCGCGGCCAGCAGGATAAGTCCGGCAATGTAACTGTCGATCTCGCCCGCCGGCAGCAGCGGGCGAAACAAATGCCCGATGAAGAGCGAGGCCAGAAGCGCCATGGAGAATGGCTTGACCAGCCAATTGACGAAGAGCGTGACGCCAATGCCCCGGACATGCCGCCTGACCTCGTGCAATGCACCGAAATCAACCTTCACCAGCATCGGGATGACCATCACCCAGATGAGCAGGCCGACGGGGAGATTGACCTGGGCGATTTCCATCCGGCCAATGGCCTGGAATAATCCGGGCGCCACTTGGCCGGCGAAAATGCCGGCGACGATGCACAGGAAAACCCAGACACTCAGGAAACGTTCAAAAACGCTCATCGGCGCGCCTGCGGCCACTTTCGCGGTAACTTCACATTGGGCAGACATAGGCGCTCCTTACAGGCCGAGGGCTTCACGGATAGCGGGAACCAGCCGGGCGCGAATGTCATCCCGAACCTGTACGAAGCTTTCCAGAGGCTCGCCATGCGGGTCATGAAACGCCATGTGGATGCGTGGCACTGGCTTTGGAAAAATCGGGCAATTTTCCTTGGCATTGTCGCAGACGGTCACCACGAGATCGATGGCCTCATTCATCACGGCATCCATATCCTTCGGGTAAAGCCCATCGGTTGGCAGCCCCGCGCGTTTCAGTGCTTCGATGGCGCCATCAGCCACTTTCGGCTGCGGGTGCGTACCGGCGGACAGAGCGCGAACCTTTCCGGCAAGATCGTGATTGAAGATCACCTCCGCCATCTGCGACCGGCATGAATTTCCGGTGCAGAGGATGAGAACCGTCTTTTGTGTCGTCATTTTCTGCGCGTCGTTCATGGCGTCACCTGCTTCCCGGCTGCATCCACTACAAGTTCACCATCCTCCTTGGTGAAGGCGCCGCCCTGCGGATTTGGCAGGATATCCAGCACCACCTCCGACGGGCGGCACAGCTTCACGCCAAGCGGCGTGACCACGATGGGCCGGTTGATGAGGACCGGGTGCGCCATCATGGCATCGATCAGCTGATCATCCGTTAGGGCGGGATCGTCCAGCCCCAGCTCGTCATAGGGCGTTCCCTTGCGGCGCAGCAGCTCGCGTACCGGGACGGCCATCCGGTGAATAAGGCCCACCAGATCCTCCTGGCTGGGCGGGGTTTTCAGGTACTCGATGATCCTCGGCTCTTCGCCGCTATTGCGGATCAGGCCGAGCACATTACGCGATGTACCGCAGTTCGGGTTATGGTAAATGGTTACGATCACGATGTTGTCTCCTCAGTGCCGTCAGGGCGGCGTACGGCCGGTCACGCGCAAGTTTGTACCAAGAGCAATTTTATCGATGCTTACGACCAGCGTATTGCGCGACGCGCCAAAAGCAGGGCAGTTCCAAGAGCTTGCCCGCAGAGAATGCTCGAAAATGCGCAGCACCATCCTTACGAAGAATCGACTCTGCCATGATCGACCTGCCGCTGTTACCTGTGCAAAGAAACAGTACGTTATAAATGCGGTCAAACATCGGCGTTCTCCTCGTTGATTGTTATATGTTCAATTTGTCTTGAACGAGGGACGAGTTGTCGCAGGTACCAACACCGCATGCAGCCGCGTCTCCCTGGCAGCAATTTTCTGTCAGATAGGCCAGAAGGGCATTCATGGCCGGGTATTCGGCGGCATAGATTAACGAGCGCCCCTCCCGTCGAAACGTCACCAAGCCGGCGTGGCGAAGCTGGTTGAGGTGAAACGAGAGGGTATTACCAGGCACACCAAGCCGCTCAGCTATCTGGCCGGCAGGCAACCCATCCGTCCCAGCTTGCACCAGCAAACGAAACACATCCAGGCGGGAGTCCTGGGCAAGCGCCGCAAGAGCCGCGACAGCCCTATTCTTTTCCATTATTCGAATATATTGGAATCATAGTATTTTGCAAGTGGGTGTACCAAGCGAAGCAGAAGCTCGTCTTGTGCGAGATGGGGCCGGACTAACGAGTAGATCTGGTTTAGGGGGCCAAGCCCTCATCACCCACACCTAAGCGGGTTGGGCTCGGCATAGGACGTCATCCGGTACCACCCGGTATTCCTTGACCTTCCCGCCCAGCAACTCGGTGGTCGGCACGCCACACCTCCCTGGCGCCCCACGCGGCACCCCGGTTGAAGGATTGGATCAAGCTTTTCACGATGTTTGGCTGGACAGGAGCATAGGCCATCAGGTTCGGGATTTCGAGTTACATTGCCCTAAGCCTGCCCTAGGGTTCTAGAACGCCAAAAGCCATCCGAGGGTGGATTTATGTAGCTGATTTGGTTTGATTTTTTGGTTGCGAGGGCATGCAGCCACTCATACCGAACAAGGGTAATCCTCAGCAGACGTAGTTCAGCTTAAGTATCACCTGACTTGGCATACACCACGCCCCAAGCGACTGGCGTCAGGGACATGACCAAGCATCCATTCAACCAACGTGCCAACAATGACCTCAAAGGCTGCTCGAAAATGGCTCGCCAAAGTCGGAGCGCAAATATTTTATCTGGCAGGCCTGTTACAGATCACACATGCAATTGTGCTACCAATCCGAGCACAGGGAAGTGTACCACGAGATCGATGACACTGAACCCCTGAGTACGGAGGGCATCGCGGTAAAGGCGCAACTGCGGCAGGTAGCTTTGAGCACGCGCGGCGGCGGCGGCGCCAGGGTAGCTCTTGTGGTCGATGATCACCACGCCACCGGCATGGCGGATCAGCGCATCAAGGCGCCCATGCACCTCCTCGCCCGAGGACAAACGAACTTGCACCGGCCATTCCCGGATGATCTCCGGCGCTTCATAGTTTGCCTGGGTATACGCCCAAAACCGGTCGGCGGCGGTCAGGCAATCCTCCACCGCCAAACCGCTCTGCCACACGCCTAACAGGCGTTCGGCAAGAGCCAGACGTTCGCTAAGCGGACGTCCCGGGTCATCGGCGGCGAGAAAGCGGTGCAGCACCTCCCCGACTTCCTCGCGCGCGGCTCCTCCCCTATTAGTCAGCTGCTCACCCAGCCGGGTCAATGTGACCTTGGCTGCTGTTTCTCCCTCTGCGGTGCTGGGCGTCACGCGCAACGCCGGAAAGCTTGGCACCGCGCCACGGGGCCAAACGAGCCTTGTGATAGCGCCGGGGACGGGCGGCGTTTCCGGTTCGGTGGCTTTGATGCCTATCGTCTCAAGCTCCCCTGCCAGCCCTGGCGCAAAGCTATCGAGCCAAGGTGTCTTGGCAGGCAGGGCCAGAATCAGCATATCGCGCGCGCGGGTGACGCCGACATAGGCCAAGCGCGTCTCCTCGCGCTTCTGCCGTGCCTCCGCAGCTTTGAACAGCGCGGTTGCAGCGGCTTGCTCCACCAGGGGGACGCCTGCGCTCTGCCGGCCATAGGGCCAGGGCCAGTAGCGCACCCAGCGCCCGGTCAGCGGAGCCTTCGGATCCGGGGCGGCAATGTCGCTCTCCACGTTCACGCCAAAAGCGCGGGTCTCGAAGGTCTTGTCCAGTTGCGCCATCACCACCAGCGGCCATTCCAGCCCCTTGGCGCGGTGATAGGTGAGTATCGTGACCGCGTGTTCTGAGGCGGCCTCGGGCTGACCAGGAGCTATTTCAAGCGTATCCAGCCAGGCAATAAACCCGCCCGCAGTGGCTGCTTGGCGCAGGGAACGGCAATGGTCCTCGTAGGTCTGGGCGGCAGCACGCAGGGCCTCAAGATTGGCCAGCCGCTGCCGCGCCCCCGGCCAACGCGTGATGAGCGGCAATATTTCGGCGCGGGCTAAAGCCTCGTCTAGCGCCGCCAATGGGGGCAACCCACATGCGTCTTCAGGCGCATCGTCCAGCGCGGCCACACGCGGCGAGGTGATGGTTTGTGCGCTCACCGCCTCGCTCAGCCAGTTCTGACCACTCAAATGCGCGATCTCGGCGGCGGCGAGCGTGTCGCGCGTATCGGCCAAACGGCGCAGGCAAGCCAGGGCCAGACGCACTTCCGGCGTGACCAGCAACCCATCGCGCTGCGCCGTCACCTCTACGCCATGTGCGTTCAACGCGGCGGCCAGTGTGGCGATGACTTTGTTGTCCCGGCAAAGAATGGCGATATCGCCCCCACGCACGGCGCGGACTATCCCGGTCTGCGGGTCCATGATCTGCGGGCGGTCCGGGGCGACGAGCAATGCGGCCACCTGCCCAGCCAAAGCGGCAAGGCGGTCACCTGCATTCTTGCCATCCAGACGCCAGCCCTGCACGGATGTGGGGGCATTGGCATAGTCTTTGCGGTACGGCTGCAACGCCACCACCTCTTTGGCCATGCCCTGCGCCCCGAAGATGGGCACGAACAAACTATTAGCGAACTCGACCAGCGCGGGGCGCGAACGACGTGAGGTGGAGAGGATATTCTCTGGTTTAGGCGTGCCGCCCAAATGGGCGAGCATGGCGTCCATCAGCGCCGGGTCGGTGCCGCGAAACCCGAAGATCGCCTGTTTGGGGTCGCCCACCCAGACGCTCTTTTTCGCCAGCGCGCCGAGCCGCAGGAATAAAGCGAGCTGCAGCGGGCTGGTATCCTGGAACTCATCGACAAACAGCGTATGCAGCCGGGCGGAGAGTTCCTCGCGCACCTCCGCATTGGCCTCCAGCAGGCCGAGCAGGAGCGTCTCCTGATCGGTAAAATCGATCAACCCCGCCTCGCGCTTGTGCTCTGCGTAGTCGTCCAAAGCCTTGATCGCGGTATCGAACGCCGCGTTGACGATCTTCTCGAGGTCGGCGCGCAGGCGGGGGTGCCCGTGGTGCATCGCGGCGGCGGCGAGGATGGGGGCAAAATCCTCGCGCCTCTTGGCGCCGGGCGTGAGTTTGGCCAGACGTGCCCAATCGGCCCAAGCAGGATAGCGCTTTTCGCTCAGGGCAAAATGAGCGCCGGCCTCCTGCACGGCCTTGAGCGCCTTGCGTGTGCTATCGGTTTCCGCATCCAGATCCCAGCCTTTCGCCGCCTTGAGCAGACGCTCCATAGCCTTGAACAACGCGGTGTCCAGCGTCTCGGCATCGGGGGCGGGCTTGCCGAGCAGGGCCAACAGCCCATCCAGCGAGCGCTGGCGGCTAACCTCGAGGGCTTTCCCATTGAGGCCGTTGGCCCGCGCGGCGGTGACAATTTGCGACGCGGCCTTCTGCCAATCACCACTCCACGCCGCCTCGCCAGACAGGCCCAGGCGATAGGCGGCATCATGAGCCGCCTCCTCGCGCGTGGCGGCGGCGTTGGCGAGCACGGCGGCCAGCATCTGTTCAGCGCCCCCCGCCTCGAGCACGGTGAGGGCGGGAGAGAGCCCTGCCTCGAAGGCGAAGTCCCCGAGCAACCGCCCGCATACGCTGTTCACGGTACCGATCAGCGCCTCGTGCAGCGGCATTTCGCTCATGCCCTTCGCGGCCAATTCCCCCTGCACGCGCAGCAGGATTTCGCCCGCGGCCTTCTTGGTGAAGCTGGTGGCCAACACACCCGCCACAGGCGCGGCTTCGTCGCGCAGGGTACGAATGATGTCTTGGGTAAGGCGGTAGGTCTTGCCGGCGCCCGCTCCGGCCGTGACGATGGTCAGATTATCCAGGCTCATGCGCTGATCCCGCAAAGCGATGCGTAGTTACAGAAACGGCAAGGGGCTTCGATGGCGAGGCCGCGTTCATCTTCCGCGGGAGGCTCTATGCCTGCCGCCACCACCTGCCCGGCTTTCAGTGCCTTCAAGGCATCGGCGAAGTCGATCATGGCGCTTTGCCAGCAAGCAGCCAGATCGCCCCCCTGAACCTGGGCATCGGGGAAAGGATAAATGTCGGCCGCCAGCAGGCGCTGCTGGCGCAGCAGGTAGTAGGCGGCCGTTGCCCCCTTGCCGACGAGCCACGCATAGGCGGCCAATTGCAGCGCGGTGTTTTCCGAAAGGCGCGAGGCGTAATGCTTGGCCGAACTGGTCCATTTGGCATCCAGCACGAGCTTGCCCTTGGCGCCCTCGAACAACAGGTCCAGCCGTCCGCCTAGCGTACCTACCTGACCGGGTAAGGCGCGGGTGAAACTCTCTTCCGCTCCCACTAGGCGCAGTTTAGCGCTGGCCAGCTTGGCGGTGAGATCGGCCATCGCCTGGCTGATGCGCGTCCGCGCCCGCCCATAGAACGTGGCGTAATCGGGCTTGAGCAGCGGCGCGGCCATCTCGGGGGCCAGACGTTCGAACAAAGCTTGCGCCTTGGCGGCGGCATCAGTGGGGCTGGCGTAGCCATTGGCAAACACCTGATGCATCACCTCGTGCAGGAGCGTTCCCACCATCTGGTTGGGGCTGGGCAACGCGGCGGGGCCACGGGCATACAGCTTGGCCTTGTAGGAGAGGACCCAGGCCAGCGGACAGCCAAGCAGCTTCTCCAGGCCGGAAGGGGACTCCATTTCCCGCGGGCCGATCAGCTTGGCGGGTACGGCCCAGTCCCGCCGCGGGGCGGGCGGCATGAGGGGCGGCAGCCTTTCAGTGAACAGTTGCACCCCGGCGACCATGCCACCAGCTTGCAGCTCTTGCGCCTCCGTCCAGGCGCCGCGCAGAGAAGCGCCAAAGCATCCAGCCAGCAGGCCGAGCAGCGGATGGGGCTGGGCGGCCTCTTCACCGCCGCGCGGGCTGACGAGGATCAAGCGCTCGGAGGTCAGACTGATGGCACGAACCAAACCCAGGCGCGCCCGCTTGGGCGCCAGATCATTATCGGGCTCCAGCCCGCGCCCACGCATCCAGGCATGCTCATGCAGCCGCCAGGGCGAGGCCGCTTGCGTGGCGGCCGGACCCAGCCACCAGAATGTTGCACTGGCCGTGTCAAGGCGCGCGGTGGGGCTGGAGAAAGCGCGCCAGGGTGCTGCCTCCGGTGCGGCAAGAGTAACATCGCCCGAGGCCACCGTTTCCAGCATACGCCCCAACAGCACCGGGCTCAGCCGCTCGATGCCGCTACGAGCGATTGCGCGTTCCAGGGCATTGGCCGGGCCAGCTTCCTCGGGGCGTTGGCGGGCCGCGGCCCAATTGGCAATCCGCCGGCAGACGGAGAGAATGGTTGCGGCGGGCAGGTTGTCCCTCGGGGAAAAGCGCATGGCGGGCAGCCAGTCGGCGATATCCTGTACCCGCCGCTGGGCCCGTTTCTCGCGCTCCTGTGGTTCGATGCCGCATGTCTCATCGGTGGCCAACTTGGCCAAACGCGCGGCCTCGACGGCTTCGCGGTACTGCACGCCCCCATGACCGGGATGGGCGCTAATCGCATCGATCAGGAAGCGCGTGGCCCCACCCAGCGGATGCTCAGGCAGTTGTAGAAATTCCAGGGCCGCGGCCGCATCGAATGGTTCCCAGTGCAGGGCCAAGGCCAAAGAAAGCAGCTGCGCCCCCACCGTGGGCCCCGTGAGCGCCGCGGCACGGGGCAGATGCCGGGCGCGCAGCAACAACGGCAAGGGGGAAGCATCTCCCCCGAGCAGCGCGGTGTTGAATGGCAAGCTGGGCAGCATGGTGGAGATAATGTCGGCACAATCGGCACCGCCATCCCCGGTAAGCAGCGTCAGGCTGCCATCCCCCTGCCATGTGGCGGCTTCACCGGTGACAAACCAGCGTTGCAGCGCACCGAGATCGCCCTTGGCTTGAGTTGCGGGCAGGACATGAGGCGTGGCGTTCAAGCGGGTAAGGAGGTTGCGCCAGAGCGGCGGCCAAACCTCCAGCGGCTCCAACAGCATGAGGCGCGGCAGAGAGGCCGCCAAAGGCGCGTTCAGCAGCGTGTGCAGGATGTCGGGCTGCCCAACGGGCAAAGGCGGCAGAGCGGCGAGATCAGCCACGCGCGGCGGCATGGAAGCATCCACCGTACCATCCCATCCGGCCAAGCACAGATCATCACGCAACCAAAGCACGCGCCGCGCCGTGGCCCAGGGATCAACCGCGAAAGAAGCTGACCAGAACCGCCCCGGCAGCGCCGCCAGAGCGGCATAAGCGGCGGCGATGCGCTCCGACTCGGGGGCGGGCCTGCACTCCTGCCCCAGCCATTGGCCGAGCAGATCCAGCAGGCCAAGCGGCCCGGCGATGGCGGTGAGCGGCGGCAAGCCAAGCGGCGCTGGTGCGCCGTCCAGCCCGGCGCCGAAGATCAGGGTGGTCATGCCGTGCGCATCGCAATGGCGGGCTGGAACAGAGCCTTCAGCCCGGCAGGCGCGACGACCTCGACCGCCTCACCCCAGGTGTAGAGATGCCAGGAGAGCTCCAACATGCCGCCGCAGGTGAAGCATACGAGCAACGAACCATCAGCCTGCGGGGTGGTGGTCTGGGTCGGGTGGAATTGCCATTCCGCCGCATCCTCCGCGGCGCTGGAGGCGAAGCGCAGCACCACCTCCTGCGCCGGCTCCTGGAACACACCGAAGGAGCGTGAGGCATAGGCAGCGAGGTCGAAAGATTGGGGGCTGAACCCGTCCTCAAGCACATTGAGATTGTCCAAACGGTCCAACCGCCAGAGGCGCACATGCGTGCCCGCTTCGGTATGTGCCACCAGATAGGCGCGGCGGCCATAAAGCACGCCATAGGGGCAGAGCACGCGTGCGCTCGCCTCGGTGGCGCCGGCCTGCCGGTAGCGGGCGGAGAGTTTGCGAAAGCCCAGCACAGCCTCGCGGATCATGCCTAGCATCTCGCGGTCCAGCTTCTGCCGCGGCCCAGGATGCATGGCCACGCCCTCGGCTTGCAGCAACGCTTCGATATCCGGTTCCACTTTACGCAGCGTTTCGGGCGCGAACATGGTGCGCAGGCAAGTTAGAGCCTCGCGCACATCGCCGGCACGGGCATCGTCGCCACTCGCGGCGAGATCGCGTGCCAAGGTCTCCAGCGTGCCCAGCGTGCCATGGCTGGGCGGCACTTGCGGAATCGTGCGCGGCGGCAAGCGCCAATGGCGAACTCGATTTTCATCTTCTTTATAGCTCAGCTCTGGAAGCAGGGTGGAAATTTGCTCGCGCAAACGCTCAACCGTGCGGCGGGAAACGCCAAGCTCGTCGCGCATCTGTGTCATGGTAACGCCGTAGCGAGAAGTGGATAAAAGCTGTACCAAACGCAGCAGGCGGGTCGAGGGATCGTAGCGCATGGGACAATGATCGTTCCGTTTTCAGAGGATGGCAATCCAGCTCACATCAGGCGACCAAAACCCATGCCGCGCGCGGGGCCGAGGCGGCTTTCCATTTCGGCGGCGAGCAGGGAGAAGGCGCGGGCGGCATCGACCGAGTCGTCGAGCAGGACCATGCGCTTGGCCACGCGCGAGAAATCCGCGGGCGTCAGGCGGTCGAGTGTCGCCAGCCGTTCCGGGGCGGGCGCAGTGAAAGTCTTGGCAAAAAGCCGCGCGGTTTGCGCCGGCGCGAGATAATCAAAGCGCACATGCAGCAAGAAGCGGCGCAGGCTGGCGGCATCCAGCCCCTCGGGCAGATTCGTGGTGCATACGAACGGTTGCGGATGCGTCTCCATCCAGGTCAACATTTCATTGACCTGGGAAACCTCCCAGTTCCGCACCGCGCGCTCGCGTCCGCCAAGCAGGGAGTCGGCCTCATCAAAGATCAGGAACTTGCCTTCGTCGCGCGCCTGGGCAAAGGCGGCCGCGATGTTACGCTCGGTCTCACCTACATAGCTGCCGAAAATATCCGAGCCGCGCTTTTGCAGCACACCCAGCCCCATTGCGGCGGCCAGATGCCGGGCGAAGGCGCTCTTCCCCGTGCCTGGCGGACCGGACAGCAACAGCGAGACGCCACGCGGCGCACCGGGGCGCGTGAGGCGCGCCACCAGGGCTGCGAGATCGAGATCAGCGCGGCTATAGGCCGGATCGTAAATTCCTGGCAGCTCGGCAGCCTCAGGGGCGGGCAGCACGCCATGCCCCATGGCCTTGGCCAAGCCGCGGGCCACGCGGGTGGCAGTGCGAGCTTCGCCACCCGCCAGTCGGGCCGCGCGCAAGGCATTGCGCGCCACCGCCGGCGCGGTGGGGATCAGCCCGGCGAGATCCTGCGCCATGGGTTCATCCAACGCCACGCCTTCGGCCTCGGCCAACTCGCACCACAACTCGGCGCGGCGCGAACGCTCGGGCAGCTTCACCTCCAGGCACAGACTCATGCGGCGCAACACGGCGGACGAAAAGGCCGTGATATCGTTGGCCGCCCAGATCACCGGTACGCGCGCGCTTTCCATTAGCCTGTGGATGAAGATCTTCGGCGTCGCGCTACGTTCAAACGGGCTGGTGCGGAAGATGTCTTCTGCCTCGTCGAACAGATACAGCGCCCGTTCACCACCGCTCACGCGCTGGGCCATCAACAGGTCGTTCATACGCTCGCTGCGATTGGGCTCCTCGCCGTGCGCGTCGGCCTCGCCAATGACATAAAGCGGGGCGCCAAGCAGCTTGGCCAGCGTGGCGGCGAACTCGGTCTTGCCGGTGCCGGGCGGGCCGTAGAGCAAGATATGCACGGCGGCCTCGGTGCCTTGCGCATCGAGCACGGCACCCAGCAGCGCCCGGGCAATCTCCGAATCCTCGCCCAAATGGCTGAAGGCCGTCCAGGGCAGATGAGCCTGGCGCGGGGCGCCAAGCAGCTGGGCGCGCATGCTCTCGCCGGTTTCACCACAGGCATAGATCAGGCTGCGCAACCGGTCGGGGAGCATGATGTCGCCATCTTCATCAAGCCGGATGCTGCCGGAGACGGTAAGCGCGCCGCTGGGCAAGAAGCGCTTGGCCACATCGGCTTGCGGCTGGTTCAGCATGATGGCGAAATTCTCGCTGTAGCGGCGCAGGCAGCTGGTGCGCCCACGCGCCATGGAGAACAGATCAAACAGGCGCTCGCAATCATTATCGGTGCGGTAGCGGAAGATGATGCCCAGCAGGGCGGCATCCATCGCCTCCAGCCCCAGGGCACGGCACACGGCGGCAAGCCCGGCGGCAGCGGGGCCAGTGGTTTCACGCAATTCCTGATGGCGTCGGAGCAGCACCTTACGCAGTTTCGCCCATTGCAGGGGTGTGACGGACGTCGGCTGCCTCCCGTTCAGCCGCAAGCCTTCGAACTCTTTCTCCCCCACCCCGAAGCGCACGCGCTTGGAGGCCAGCCAACGGATGAATTGCGGCACTTCCGGCTGGGTATGGTCGAGCGCCGTCATGGTGTTGAGGGCGTAACCGAGCAGAGCGGCGGTTTCACCAGGGCAATGGGAGAAGCGCGAGGGGGGGGGCTCGTCGGCCTCCAAATCCAATTCCAACTCCTCGAGCGCGCTGCGGAAGCTGCGGGTCATCGCGATCTCCTTTTTAATTCAGGGGGAAAATCCCCGTTCCGCGCACGGCCTGGGCCGGCGCAATCAATTTAAAAAAAGTTTTGGCCTTCCGGCCGTGCGCGATGAATACGCCTCACATCCGTCAAAAACGGACGCATGTGAGGCAAGGTGGTCGAAAAAATCAGAAACAGGGATCAGAGGATGACAGGGTAATGCGCCCTGCCCCAGGGCAGGGCGGGATGATTCATCATGAGGTCGATGAACAAAGGAATCAGAAAGGTCAGGATCGCCGCGCCGTCGCGGACCTGAGATCGGTTGACCGTGCTGTTCCAGGTGGCGCCACCATGCATCAGTTGATTCCGCAGCACGTAGAGTCTGTCGAACAGGGTAGTTAGTACCGCCAGCGTATTCTGCTGCGCCAGGGCCTGTTGCGCCTGCTGGCGGGCGGCGGCGAATTTCTGCTCCCAATCGTCATATCCGAACAACTGGTTTTGGTGGTTCCAAAAGCGATGGTAGACGAACTTATTGTCAAGCAGGAGACGAATGGGGCCCGAAAACCGGTGCCATAACGCATTATAGATCCGCTTTTCGGTATCAAGCGGCACCAGCTTGCCGAAATAATCCCTGAACAAGCTGCGTGCCGCGTTCGGTGTTGCCTCTCCCAGGTCTTCGGCATAGGCTGCGTTGAAGGCTATCCAGAGGAAAATGAAACGGGCATCGTTATCGTCACCGCATTGCTCCGCCCTATCCAGCCAGCTCAACGCCCGGTGCACACGCAGAGACAGATTCTCATGAAACCCATCACGCAGGGCGCGCTGCTTGGTCTTCAGCGAAGTGTAGTCAGGCAAACCAGTCATGTCAGGCGTGCTCCGGTCGGTAGTGATCGAGACCTGGGCAAATTCGCACGGTTCACGCCTCTCTACCAGGAGGGGGCGTTTTGGCTGAGAAGCTCCCCGGGCACAAACAAGACTAAAGACGTTGTCATGCTGAAGAAGCAGGCAAGTGCTAAGCATGATCGTTTTTCTGCTGTAGCACCTCCTTTTTCTAAAATAGTTTATCTCAATACAACTGGTTTAGCAGGCTGTTAAAAAACATTTTTCAAGGAGCTTAATGACGAAACAATAATTCGCACAGACGGTCATTAGCATAATATTGCTTCTTTGAAGCCTGTTCGAAAATTTTTTGTTCATTCGTCCATGCGGCGTGATCGCGGTATCCATCCGGCGTGAACCGCCTGCCGCGACTTCGTAGTGAGCGCTCATAACGGCGCTTGTATGAGCGTCATTATGAGCATGGGACGGTTTGGGATGGAGATTTTATCTGGGGTTGAGCGCCGGCGTCGCTGGCGGTTGGAGGAGAAGCTTCGGATTGTTACTGAGGCTGAGGCGTCTGGATCCGTGTTTGCCCATGTGGCCCGGCGTCACGATGTTTCTCGTGGTCAACTCTGGACATGGCGGCATCAGGTTCGCAGCGGAGAATTGGCTCCAACGCCGGTTGTGCCGGAATTTCTGCCCGTACGGGTGCTGGAGAGCGAAGGGAGCGCCGAGCGCCAGGTAAAATACGCTGATAAGCCGATGAGGGCGCCCGCGCCATGTGCGGCGCCGCCCGAGGCTCGAGCGGCGGAATTTGGTTCGGGCCGGATCGAGATCATCCTGCCGGATGGGACATGCGTGCGGGTCGATGACCAGGTGGGGACTGTAGCGCTGCGCCAGGTGATGGTGGTGCTGCGCGGATGATTCCGATGGCCTCTGGGGCGCGGGTGTGGCTGGCGTCTGGCCCTACCGACATGCGCCGTGGCATGCGCGGGTTGGCGCTGCAGGTGCAAGAAGGGCTTGGGCGCGATCCGTTCGCGGGCGATGTTTACCTCTTCCGCGGCCGCAGCGGTTCGCTGCTCAAGGCGCTCTGGCATGACGGCGTTGGCCTGTCACTTTATGCCAAGCGGTTGGATCGTGGAAAGTTCATCTGGCCGCAGACCGTGGACGGCGTCGTGGCGCTCTCACCCGGACAGATGGGTTATCTTCTTGAAGGCATTGATTGGCGGAATCCGCAGCAAAGCTGGCGCCCGCAAGCTGCGGGATAGCTGGAATTTGTGTCGCTGGAGTGCTGAATTCTGTAGCGTGACGCTGCGGGTTTATGATTCTATCAGGGTATGGATGTCGATCCTGCCGCACTGCCTGATGACATTGAGGCCCTGAAAGAGATCGCCCGCTCGGCGCTGGCGGCACTTGATGTTGCCCGAGCATCTGCCGCGCGAACGGATCGTTCTGCCGGGCCCCGATGCCTGCACATGCTGCGGCGGCAAGCGGCTGGCCAAGCTGGGTGAGACGGTGACCGAGACGCTGGAGAGCGCACCGCGCCAATACAAGGTGCTTCAGTATGTCCGGGAAAAATTCACCTGCCGCGATTGCGAGACGATAAGCCAGACGCCGGCACCGTTCCACGTCATCCCGCGCGCCTTCGCAGGTTCCAGCCTGCTGGCGATGATCGCGCATGAGAAATTTGGCCAGCACCAGCCGCTCAACCGCCAGTCTGAGCGCCTCGCTGCCGAAGGTGTTGCGCTCAGCGTCTCGACCTTGGCCGATCTGGTGGGCGCCGCCTGTGTCGCGCTGGGGCCGGTGTTCCGGCACATGGAAGCCACCGTGTTGGCGGCCGCGCGCGTGCATGGCGGTGCCGGTGCTGGCGCGTGGCCAGACCGCGATCGCGCGCGCCTGGGTCTATGTCCGTGACGACCGGCCATTCGGCGGTGCCGGGCCGCCCTGTGCGGTATTTTACTACTCTCGAGACCGGAGCGGGATTCACCCACAGACGCATCTGGCCCGGTACAGCGGTATCCTCCAGGCAGATGCCTATGGCGGCTACAACAAACTTTACGAATCCGGCCGCTCGCCCGGGCCCATCATCGAGGCTGCCTGCTGGTCACACGCGCGCCGGAAATTCTTCGAACTGGCCGATATCGCGAAGAACGCCAAGCGCAAGGCGCAGGGCCGCACGCCTGCCTTCATCGCGCCTATGGCGCTGACCGCGGTGCAGCGGATCGACGCTTTGTTCGAAATCGAACGGGCAATTAACGGTAACCGGCCGCCGAGAGGTTGACTGTGCGCCAGGACCTCAGCGTCGGGCTCGTCGCCGATCTTGAGACCTGGATGCGGGTCGAGCGCGCCAAACTCTCGCGCCATAATGATGTTGCCAAGGCGATGGATTACATGCTTACCCGCTGGGCATCCTTCACGCGCTTCCTGAGCGACGGGCGGATTTGCCTGAGCAACAACGCGGCGGAGCGCGCCATCCGCAGCCTGGCCCTGGGGCGCCGCAACTGGCTGTTCGCCGGCTCTGATCGCGGCGGGCAGCGTGCCGCAATCATGTACAGCCTGATTACAACGGCAAAAATGAACGGCATCGATCCACAGGCATGGCTCGCCGACGTCCTCGCCCGTATCGCCAATCATCCAGCGCATAGGCTCGATGAATTGATGCCCTGGAATTGGACTGGGCCACGAACCCCGGCGGAGCACCGCGCAGCATGACCACGCAGTTGAACAAGATTTGCGCGATCAAGACCATCGCGCTCGTCGCCCAGGAGATGGGGGAGGATGAGCAGTGGTTACACGAAATCATCGATGAAATGGAACCAGAAGACGGGTTGATCTGGGTCTATGGACCCGATGGGGAAGGCACCCCAGCTTTCTCCGACTTCGGCATCGAAAACCTGGAAGATATCATCAGGGAACGCCGGCGCCCAAAAAAGTAGTTCCCGCGTCTTTCACCGGATGTATACCATTTGGCCCCGGCTACAGTCCGAACTCCTTGCGCACGGCCTCGGTGATCATCGAAACATGGTCATCCATCAGCCATTTCCCGATCTCGGCGCGGGAGCCTCTGGCATCGGCCAGAACGCCGCTTTGGCGTAAGTAGCCCGGCGGGGCGGGGATGATGTCGTAAGGCGGGAAGCTTGCGCGCCCCTCCTGCGGAATTTTGCTTTCATCCACGAGGTCCGGGCGCAGCAGCAGCATCAGCGAGGTTTCTATCAGGCTCGCATGTTCCAGCTCGGTACCGGGGAAGCCATTGGGGAAGATGCGCTCCAGCGTCTCCTGCTTCACAAAGTCCCAGTATTCCAGCCGCATCGCGATCACGTCCGTGATCCCGTCGCGCCGCAGCTCGCGCAGTGCCAAATCGAGCCCCTCCACGGCGGGCCAGGCGTTTTCGAAATGCCCGTTGATCAGCACGAAGCGTCGCGCGCCATGAGCGCCCATGTCGCGGATGATGTCGCGGATCATCAGGCTCAGCGTGTTGGCGTCCAGGCTTGTGGTGGCTGGAAAATTCTGTCCGCCGCCCGAGCGCGGCATGGATTTGTAGCCGTAGCTCAGCGTGGGGGCGACCAGCCCGCCGACATTGCGCGCCACGGCCTCGCACACGGCGGTAGGCAGGATCACGTCCACATTCAGCGGCAGATGTGGCCCGTGCTGTTCCGTGGCGCCGAGCGGGATGAAGATGATGCCCCCCGCTTCAATCTTGGCTTTCCATTCCGGCCAGGAGAGTTCGGCCATGAACACGCTTTCAACCATGTGCGGCTCCTTAATGCATCGCGGCGCCGCCATCGGCGCTGTAACATTGCCCGGTGATGAAGCTGGCCGCAGGGTTGGCCAGGAAGAGAATCACCGCCGCCACTTCCTCTGGCCTGCCGATGCGCCCCAGCAGGTTGCCGGTTTCCATCTTCTGCACCTCCGGTGTCATGGCGGCGTAGTTCAGCAGCGGCGTGTCGATGGGCCCAGGGGCCACGGCATTCACGCGGATATTCGGTGCCAGCTCGCGCGCCCAGGAGCGGGTGAGGCTGAGCATCGCGCCCTTGGTGGCGCAGTAGCCGGAAGCCCCGGCCCGGCCGAGATAAGCCAGCTCCGAGGCGATGTTGATGATGCTCCCGCCCTTGGCGATATGCGGCGCGGCGGCGGCGGCCACCAGCATCGGGCCGCGTATGTTGATGGCGAACATCCGGTCCAGCGCCGCGATGTCGAGCGCCGAAAGCGGCGCGTCGTATTCCACCCCGGCGCAGTTCACCACGGCGTCGAACCCGCCAAGCCGCGCGGCGGCGTCCCCGACCGCCGATTGCACCAGGGCCGGATTGGCGAGATCGACCGGCTGGAAGGGCACATCCTCGGGCGGGATGCTGATATCCAGCCCGATGACCCGCGCGCCCGCGGCCAGAAACGCCCGCGCCGTGGCAAGGCCAATGCCGCTGGCCGCCCCTGTGACGAGCACGCGCATGGGGGGAGGGAGGTCGTCGGGCAAGTTGTTGTCCTTCCTGTCGGGGATGAGACCGGCAGGTTAGGCGCAACCCATTGGCGGATTACATGCGATTGGTGGCATCATCACATGCTTTGTTTCGGAAGTGTTGTCCTTGGCCTAAGGCATGTTCAGGCTGGGCAGGCTGTAATTGTCGATCATGGAGACCGGCCGCAGCGAGAGCGCATTGCCCGCGCACACCGCCTCGGCCTGTCGCAGCTCTTCCGGCGTGACCGGTGCCTCGCGCAGTTTCCCGGCATCCAGCAAACAGGCGCGCCTGATTCCCGGCAGCGCGCCCTCGGCCACGGGCGGTGTCACCCATTCGCCACGCAGCCGCACGAACAGATTGGCGATGCTCGTCTCCGCCACGCGCCCGGCGCGGTTGAGCAGCAGCGCGTCGTCGGCCCCACGCTCGGCGGCTTCCATGCGCGCCAGCACGCCGGGCAGGTAGTTCAGGCTCTTGATGGCCGAGAGCGGCGAATCCTCATCCCGCCGGATGGCGCTGGTCACGAGCCGCAGCGGCCCGCCGGGCGGGGGCAGGGAGGCGGCGGTGAGCAGCAGGGTGGGAGCCGGGGCGCTCGGCGGAAGCAGGCCGCGTGGGCCGGGGCCGCGCGTCAGCGTCAGCCGCAGCGCCGCGTCCGTCAGTCTTTGAGCGGCCAGCAGATCATGCACCGCCACCGCCAACTCCTGGCGCGTCAGCGGCACGGGGATCCGCAGCAGCGCCGCCCCGGCGCAGAGCCGGGCATAATGCCGCGTCAGTTCCGGCACGGCCCCGGCATGGGCGGCCATGGTCTCGAACAGCCCGTCGCCGAGCAGAAAGCCCCGGTCAGCCGGGTCGATTCGCGCCTCGCTCGCCGGGCGCAGCGCGCCGTTGAGCCAGACCGTCATTGCCCCAGCGCCAGCAGCGGAGAGATTTTCACCATGGCCTCATCATACTCGGCCCCGGCTACGCTGTCCCAGGTAATCCCGCCGCCCGCCTGGGCGTAGAGCGTGCTCGCCGTGGCGGTGAGGGTGCGGATGATGATGGCGCTGTCCATCGCGCCGTCGAAGCCGATCCAGGCCAGCGCCCCGCAATAGGCTCCGCGCGGCCCGGCCTCCAGCTCGTCGATGATCTGCATCGCCCGCCGCTTGGGCGCGCCGGTGATGGAGCCGCCCGGCAGCGTGGCGGCCAACAGATCGAACGCATCCAGCCCTGGTTTCAGCCTGCCCGTAACGGCGGAGACGAGATGATGCGCCTGGGCATAGCTCTCCACCGCCCACAGCTCCGGCACCGCCACGGAGCCGGTGGCGCAGACCTGCCCGAGATCGTTGCGCAGCAGATCGGTGATCATCAGATTCTCCGCCCGCTCCTTGGGGCTGGCATGCAGGGCTGCGGCGGCGGTGGCGTCCTCGTCCGGGTCGTCGCTGCGCGCGGCGGTGCCCTTGATCGGCCGCGTCTCCACCTCGCCCTCGGCGGTCAGGCGCAGGAAGCGCTCGGGCGAGGCGCAGGCGAGGCCGGAGTCCTCGTGCTGCAGGCAGGCCGCGAACGGGGCGGGGCTCAGCCGCCGCAGCGCCAGATGCAAAGCGGGCAGTGAGAGACCGACCGGGCGCGGCGCGGTGAAGCGCGTGGTCAGATTGGCCTGATAGATATCCCCGGCCACGATGTAATCGCGTAGCCGCTCATGCGCGGCGTGATACGCCTCGCGGCTCATCTCCGGGGCCCAATCCAGTCGGGGCACGGGCGGCAGCTCCGGCACGCGCCGCAGTGCCTCCACGATGCCCGGCAACTCCGCCTCGGGGCCCAGATAAACCAGCCGCCGCGCCACCGGGTCGAACCCCAGCAGCGTGTCGTAAAGCCCGAACCAGCCGCCCGGCAGGCCGGGGAGAGGCGAAAACCGGCTCTCCACCCCGGCTTCCTCGCGGGCGAGGTCGTAGCCGATCCACCCCACCGCCCCGCCCGCGAAGGGAAAGGGCCAGCCCTCGGGGCGTTCAGGGGCGGGGTATCTGGCCATCCAGCGCCGCAGCGTGGCGTAGGGATCAGCCCCCAGCCGCAGCGTGGCGCGCGGGGTGAGGCAGAGATAGCTGACGCAAGCGCGGGGATCGCCGCTGGCGGCGCTGTCCAGAAAGGCGAGACCGGGTGTTTCGGCGAAGGCGGCGAAGGCGGCTTCGGGGGGAAGGTAGGGAAGTTCAGCGGCAATCACCCGCTCAGTTTGCGGGCAATTCCGCCCCCCGGCAACCCGGCCCGGCAACGCTGAGGATGGTTTGGGCCATCTCATCCCAGCCGAGCGGTGGGATTGTGGCGGCGGCGGGCTGGGCGAGGCTCCGGCTCAACGCCAGCAGCCCCTGGGCGATGGCCGGGGCGTTCGGTGCGCAGAGAATCGCCCCCGGCTGGCCGCCAAGCTGCTCGGGCAGGCCGCCCACACTTGTGGCCAGCACGCGCCGCCCCGCCGCCAGGGCCAGCGCCGCGACGCCGGATTGGCTGGCCTCCCGGTAAGGCAGCACCAGCGCATCGGCCCAGGCGAGCAGGCCGGGGAGTTCGCCCTCCGCGAACCAGCGCCGCTCCACGGCAACGCCCGGCATTGCCGTGAGGCGCTCCAGCGCCGGGGTATTCGGCCCGTCCCCGCAGACGCGCAGCTCGAAGGGCCGGTTGTTTCCCAGGAACTCCAGCGCATTGGCCAGCAGATCCAGCCCCTTATAGGGCAGCAGCCGGCCGAAATAGAGAATCCGTGGCCGGGCAGTTGGCCGCGCGGCGGGCACGTCGGCGGCGAGGTCCAGCGGCGGGTGCCAGAGCTTGGTCAGGGTCTGGCCCTTGGTGCCAAAGCCCTGGCCGCGCAGCGCCTGCTCCACATGGCTGCTGAGGCAGAACAGATGTTTCGCGCCGCGCAGCAGCCGGGCTTGGTCCAGCACGCGGAAGCTGAGCGCATCGCCAGGATGCGGCGCGGCGTCATGCACGATCACGCCGTAACCGATGCCCAGCGTGTTCAGCGCCGTGATCATGCGGGCATCGAGCAGTGCGGGCATGGCGCAGAGGGCGAAATCGGGGGCGAGGCGGCGCAGATGTGCCTCGGTGCGGGCGCGCAGAAAGGGCGAGGCCAGGCGCTGGACGATATAGCCGAGCCGGGTCTCATAGGTCGGCTCGCGCCAGTCGCAGCGCGGGGCGTTGGGGGCGGCCAGAATTTCCGCACCGGCGGCGAGCGAGAGCGGTGTATTCAGCGCCGCCGCCAGCCGTGCCGCGAAGATCGGCCCCGCGCCGCGCCGCCCCCAATGCCAGACGAGCGTTCTCATCCGATGCCATTGGCGGTAAGCGCCGCGTCCAGTGCCTCCCGCCCCAAAGCCTGGATGGCGCGGCGCTGCCCGGCGGCGCCCATTTCCGCGCGCAATGTGGAATCCGCGAACAACCGCATCAGCCATGTGGCCGCGTCTTCCACATCCGGCTCCGCCCATTCCGCACCGGGGATGGCATACACGCCGCGCTCATCGCGCACGGGAACTAGCCGGTAGCGCACCAGCGCGCTGCTCTCCGGGGCCATGAAGTCCAGATTGCCGGAATACCCCGTGGCCACTACCGGCACGCCGAGCAGCGCCGCCGTGGCGGGGATCAGCCCGAAGCCCTCGGAGCGGTGCAGGGAAAGTACCACGTCGCTGGCCGCGATCAGCCCGCGCAGCTCCGGCTCGCTCAGCGTCTCCGTCATCACCTGGATGTTCGGCGTATCGCCCACGGCGGCGCGGATGGCGGCGAGATCCTCCTGGTAATGCGCGATACCGGTGAGCTTGAGCACCAGCAGTGCATCCGGGCTTGCCCCGAACGCGGCCTTGAACGCGGCGATGGTGCCGAACGGGTTCTTGCGCGCGCAGCTGGAGGCGAGGTTGAACGCGCTGAGCACGATAAAGCGGTCCGTGGGCAACCCGAAGCTGGCGCGGTCTCCGGCCGCGCTGAGTGGCAGCTCGGTGGCCAGCGGAAAGGGCACGGCACGCACCCGCCCCGGCGCAATCGCCTCGAACGCCTCCGCCGCGAACCGGCTGGGTGCCCAGATCTCATGCACGAACCGCGCCCCCACGGCCCATTCACCTGGTACCTTGGCGAGTTCCCAGGCCCACACGCCGATCACCTGCCGCCCGCGCAGCATGTTACGCGGCCGCAGCCGGGCGAGGCCAACCGGCAGCACGGGGCCATTGACCACGGCGATGACCGCCGCCTCCGGCGCCAGCGTGCCGGCAAAGGCGGGCACCACGCTGGGCAGGCCAAGCGGCATGGTGCCGCGCAGCAGCCCCCGCGCGTCCAGGGCTCGGGCCAGGATGCGCCCGCTCTCGGCTATGCCGTTTTTACCGTCGATATCCCCAGCGATCACCGCGCCATCGCTGCGCGCCGGGGGCGGGGCGGGGGGAACCGCAATCCGCGCGGCCACGCGGGTCATCGCCGCACGCCGCGTTCCGCGCGGCAGCAGCCGCCATGCCCGGTGGGCGAGGCTCAGCATGCATGGCCCAGCAGGCGCAACGTGGCGGCGGCACTCTCACGCCAGCTCACGGGGAGGAAATTCTCCCGGATTTCAGCTCGCCATGCCGCCAGTCCCGCCGGATTCTCCAGGACGTCCCGCACGGTGCGCAGCGCGTCGTGCAGATCATCCGGATCGAAATACCGGGCCAGCGCGCCCCCCGCTTCCGGCAGGGAGGTGGCATTGGCGGCCAAGCATGGCGCGCCATGGGCGAGGCTCTCGGTCACCGGCAGGCCCCAGCCCTCGAACAGCGAGGGATAGAGGGTGAACAGGCAATCCTCGTACATGGCGGCGAGTTCACCATCGCTGGGCGCCTCGATCAGCCGGATCTTGCCCCCCAGCCAGTCGGCGTTCTCCAGCTGCTGTATCAGATCCGCCACCAGCCAGCCCACCCGCCCGGCAAAGACGAGCGTAGGCACCTGCTCACGCGGCATGCTGGCTAGCAGCTCCCGCCAGATGCGGAAGGCCAGGGCATGGTTCTTGCGCGCCTCGATGGTGGAGACGAACAGCACGAAGCTCCCCGCTTGCGGCAGGCGCTCCGTGCGCAAGGGGGCCGGCGGCTGGCCGAAGCCGGTGCCGAGCGGGATCGGCGCGATGCGGCTTTTCAGCGTCATGCCTGTTTCGGCGGCGTAGGCTGCGGCGTCTTCGGCGGTGGTGCGGGAGATGGCGAGCACTTGGTCCGCCAGCGGCACCACGCTGCCGAACCAGGCGGTGAAGGCGAGGGTCACGCTGCGGTCGCACCATTCCGGGCGGCGCAGGGGCACGATGTCGTACAGCAACAGGCCGAAGTTTAAGCCCTGGCGGGCGCAGGTGGTGCGCACCAGCGCGGCGTAATCCTCCACATTCCAGGGCGAGCCGAGGCTGAGCAGCCAGTCGCCGGGCGCGGTCTGGGCCTCGAAATCATGCGCGGCTTCCTGCCGTGGCGGGGCGAGGCGGGTCTTGCCTGGGCGGAGGCAGGCGCGTGCGGCATCGCGTAGCGAGCGCAGCGCCGCGCGCTGCTGGGCGTTGAACTGGCGCAGCGGAATCGCGGCCTCGGGTGGCAGCGTGCCGACCAGCCTGCGCCCCAAGCGCCGGATCAGCCCTGGCGCGCGCGGCGTGGCGGCATGGCGGGGCGGGGCGGGTACGGCAGGTTTTGAAAGATTGCTGAACAGGGCTTCGATTTCAGAAAAGTCAATGCACGAGAAGCCGGCGCCGGATGCCGTATGACGGACGAAGCGCACATCCTGGGGCGCCAGTTCCACCAAGGCGTGCTGCAGCTCGAAGGCGAGGCGCTGGATACCGCTCGGGCGGTTGGCATGCGCGGCATATTGGAAGAGATCCTCCACGTCGATCCAGATGCGCATCTCTATCCCTCCTCGTGCCGCACGCGAGCGCGCCAGTCATTCAGCACGTCGGCCAGTGTTTGCGCCCAGGGGATGGCCGGCCTCCAGCCCAGCAGCGCCCGCGCCCGGGCGGCATCGCCAATGGCGCGGGGAATGTCGGAGGGCCGCAGCCGCGCCGGGTCCTCCTCCACATGCACCTCCACTTTGGCCAACGCCAGCAGCGTGGCCAGCACATCGCCAATGCGGCGCGGTGTGCCGGAGGCGATGTTGAGGATCGTATCCCCTGGCAACTCCTCCGCGTGGGCGATGGCCAGCGCATAGGCGCGGGCGACATCGCGGACATCGAGGAAATCCCGCTCCGGGTTCAGCGCCCCGACCTTGATCACCGGCGGGGCCAGCCCGGTCTCGATGCGCGCAATCTGCCGGGCGAAGGCGGGCACCACGAAATCGGGGCTCTGGCCCGGCCCGGTATGGTTGAACGGGCGCAGCCGCAGCACGGAAAGCCCTTCCGCCGCCATCGCCCCCAGGGCCAGATCGGCGGCGGCCTTGGTCGCGCCATAGGTGTTCAGCGGGGCGGGCGGGGCCTGCTCGTCCAGCGCCATGCCGGCGCGGAAGCTGGCGCCGTAAATATCGGCGGAGGAGATGAACACCATCCGGCAATGCGGGGCGAGGTCACGAATCGCCTCCGCGACGTTCAGCGTGCCGTGCAGGTTCACCGCCCAGGCGCGGTCCGGCTCCGCCCGAGCCACCCCAATGGCGGCGATGGCCGCCAGATGCAGGCAGCATCCGGGCTGGCTGTTCCCGATCATCGCGCGCAACTCATCGCGGTTGGTGATGTCGGCTTCCGAGCGGATGATCTCGGCTCCGGTGGCGGTGAGGGCAGCGCAGACATGCCGGCCCACGAAACCGCCAGCCCCCGTGACCAGCACCGGACCAGACATTCTAGCGGCCCATCTTGGCGCGGTGGCGGGCTAGGTCCGCCTCCACCATCTCGGCGATCATCTCCTCCAGCGAGGTCTCAGGCTGCCAGCCCAGCACGGTTCTGGCCTTGGCGGCGTCGCCATGCAGCACGTCCACCTCAGCCGGGCGGAGAAATTGCTGCTTGGTCACGACGTGATCCTCGTAATTCAGCCCCACATACGCGAAGGCGATGCGGCAGAACTCGCGGATGCTCGTCGTGCGGCCCGTGGCGACGACGTAATCATCCGGCTTCTCCTGCTGCAGCATCAGCCACATGGCGCGCACGTAGTCGCGCGCATGGCCCCAATCGCGCTTGGCCTCCAGATTTCCGAGTGGCAGTTCCTTCGCCAGCCCGAGCTTGATGCGCGCCACCCCGTCCGTCACCTTGCGGGTGACGAACTCAATGCCCCGTAGCGGGCTCTCATGGTTGAACAGTATCCCCGAGGAGGCGTGCATGCCGAAACTCTCGCGGTAGTTCACGGTCATCCAATGCGCGTAGAGCTTGGCCGCGGCGTAGGGCGAGCGGGGGTAGAAAGGGGTCTTCTCGTTCTGCACCGGCTGCTGGATTAGCCCGAACATCTCGGAGGACGATGCCTGATACACCCGCGCCGTGAGGCCGGTGATCCGTACCGCCTCCAGCAGGTTCACCGCCCCCATGCCCGTCACCTCGCCGGTGAGCAGCGGCTGGTTCCACGAGGCGGCGACAAAACTCTGCGCCGCGAGGTTATACACCTCGTCCGGCTTCGCCTGCTGGATCACCCGGATGATGCTGGAGATATCGATGAGATTTCCATCCATCAGCTCCACGTCGTCAAGGATGCCAAGCCAGCGCATGCGCTCGCCCACAATGTCTGACGAAGCCGAGCGGCGCAGCAGCCCGACCACGCGGTAGCCCTTGCCCAGCAAAAGCTGCGCGAGATAGGCGCCATCTTGTCCCGTTATGCCGGTGATCAGGCAGGTTTTCATGAGGTTACCTTGGTTTCGTGCCGGCGTGGCTTTTCATGGCTTCGGTTGACGCAACCTAACATGGTGTCAATGCCTAATGCCAGCGTCAAGGGCGCTCTGGCCTTGCCGGCGCCGCCCGGTGCATAAGGGCTCGTGGATATGCAAACATCTTCCCCCTTCCGTGCCGCCGTGATCGGCGGTGGCCCCGCCGGGCTGATGGCCGCCGAGGTAATGGCCGAAGCCGGGCTGGCGGTCACGCTGTTCGAGCGCATGCCGAGCCTCGCGCGCAAATTCCTCATCGCCGGGCGCGGTGGCTTGAACATCACCCATGCCGAGCCTTTGGAGGCGTTCCTCGCCCGGTATGGCACGGCGGCGGAGTGGCTGGCGCCGTACCTGCGTGAATTTCCTCCCGAGGCCGTGCGCGATTGGTGCCAGGGGCTGGGGCAATCCACCTTCGTTGGCAGCTCGGGGCGGGTGTTCCCCGAGGTGATGAAGGCGAGCCCTCTGCTGCGTGCCTGGATCCGGCGGCTGGAGGGGCTGGGGGTGAAATTCGTCACCCGCGCCGAGTGGGCGGGCTGGGACGAGCGGGGCCATCTGCGCTTTGCCGACGGCACGAGCTTCGCCACCGATGCCGTGGTGCTGGCGCTGGGCGGCGCCTCCTGGCCGCGCCTGGGCAGCACCGGCGGCTGGACCGCGCTGCTGCCCGATATCGAGATCGCCCCGCTGCGCCCGGCCAATTGCGGCTTCCGGCTCGGCTGGTCCGGGCATTTCTCGGCCAAATTCGGGGGCACGCCGCTCAAGCGCATCGCCCTCACCTGCGGCGGGATGACGGTGCCGGGTGAGCTGATGATCACCAAGGACGGGATCGAGGGTGGTGCGATCTACGCTGTCTCCGCCCTGGCGCGGGAGATGATCGCGCGCGACGGCGCCGCCACGTTGCAGATCGACCTGCGCCCGGATGTGAGCCGGGAGGCGCTTGCCGCGAAGCTGGCGGGCGGGGGCAGTGAGTCGCTCTCCACCCGGCTGCGCAAGCAGGCTGGGCTGTCTCCCGTGGCCATCGGGCTGGTGCAGGAAGCCCGCCATGCCGGGTCGGCCGCCCCGCTCGTGGACCTCATCAAATCCCTGCCGTTGCGTCTGCTGGCCCCGGCCGGCTTGGCGCGGGCGATCTCCACGGCGGGTGGCATCAGCTTGGCCGAGCTGGATAAGCACCTGATGCTGCGCCGTCATCCCGGTGTGTTCGTGGCGGGCGAGATGCTGGACTGGGAGGCGCCGACCGGCGGTTATCTGCTGCAAGCCTGTCTGGCCCTGGGGCGCGCGGCGGGGCGGGGCGTGCTCAGCTGGAAAGATTCGCGACCAGGAAATCGGTAAAGGCCCGCAGCTTCGCGGTAAGGTGCCGCCCGGGCGGGTACACCATGCGGAAGATGATCTGCGTTGTCGCATAATCTGGCAGCACCCGCGCCATCCGGCCATCCCGCAGCGCCTGCGCCACCAGAAAATCCGGTTGCAGCGCGATGCCCTGCCCGCCCAGAGCGGCGTGCAATTGCACCGTGGCGCTGTTGGTGCGCAGATTGCCGCCCACTTTTATGGCATGCGCCACGCCATCGGCGCCGGTGAAGCTCCAGGGCGCGCCGAGCGGCGCATTGGCCACCACAAGGCAGTTATGCCCGGCCAGATCCTCGGGCGTTGCCGGTGCGCCGTGCCGGGCCAGATACTCCGGCGCGGCGCAGAGCACGGTGCCGGTGTTCGACAGCGTGCGGGTGATATAGCTCGATTCCGGCAGCTGGTTCATGGTCACCGCCATGTCGAAACCTTCTTCCACCACGTCCACATAGCGGTCGGTCAGGATCAGCTCGACGGTCACCTTCGGGTAGGCGGCGGAGAAGGCGGGCAGCAGCGGGGCGATTAGCGCCGTGCCGAACGCCAGCGGCGTGCTCACCCGCAACACGCCGGTAGGGGTGTTCTGCAACTCGCCGGTGATATTCTCCAGCGCTTCGAGCTGGGCCAGCAGGTCGGCGCATTGCTCGTAATAGATGCCGCCGATCTCGGTCAGCCCGACATGGCGCGTGGTGCGGTTGAGCAGGCGCACGCCGAGCGCCTCCTCCAGCTCGCGCACATGCTTGCTGATGATGGTGGGCGAGAGCCGCAACGCCCGGGCCGCCTTGGTGAAGCTCCCCGTTTCCGCCACCTTCGCAAAGGCGGTCATTTTCGCCAGACGATCCATACGCCCCCGCAGATTATGAACTGTTTATTCAAGGTGAAAGTAAAAATATCCTGATTGTCAATTTGTTCGGAACCGGTCATAGTTCAAACGAAGGCGATACGTTCCACCTTAAAAGGGGCGGGGCTAAAATCGTCGTCCAGGGAAAATAATTCATATAGGGAAGGATCATCACATGCGTTTTCGTGCCTCCGCTGCTGTTCTGGCGGTCACATCTATGCTCGGCCTTGTCCAGCCTGCCGTCGCCTCCGGCCTGATTTCCACCTCCAACGCCGTGATGGTGTCGCTCAAGGAAATCGAAAGCCAGGGCCAGCTGGCCAAGGATCTCGCTGCCGGGGGGTATACCCATATTCTCCTGTCCAGCGTTGCCGCCACGCGTGAGAACCCGCACCCCGAGCTGAACCCCAGCCTGGTGAACCAGCCTAACGAGCCTGCCCGGACCGGCTGGAACGGCACGGCGGTGAAGGACGGCGAGACCTACCAGATTTACGTTTCCTACGACCGTTAATTAGCTCCGGGCCCGGTTTTCCGGGCACTTAAACAAAACCCCTGTCATTGGGCTCAAGGCCCGGGCAGGGGTTTTTTGCTGTCCGCTGTCCTGCGGATTATGAACTATTTGTTCATAGAGAAAGAAAAAATCATCGGATTATCAATTTTTCCAGGTGGGTCCATATCCTGGGTCGAAGACGGTGAGTGCCGCCTTGAAGTTGGACCTCAAAAAACACCGTTACGAAAGATTATTCCGATGCGTTTCTTCGCTTCTTCCGCTGTTCTGGCGACTGCTACCCTGCTTGGCCTTGCCCAGCCCGCCGCCGCCTTTAGCCTGTTTTCCTCGGTTGCCTCGGTGCAGGTGCCGGTTTCCGGCGTCGAGAGTCAGGCCAAGCTCGCGGCTCAGCTCCAGTCTCAGGGCTATAGCAACGTGGAGTTGGCCAGCGTCGCCCCGACCCGCGAGAACCCGCACCCCGAGCTGAACCCCAGCCTGGTGAACGACCCCGCCTCCCCGGTGCGCACGGGCTGGAACGGCGTTGCACAGAAGGATGGTGAGACCGTCCAAGTCTACGTTACCCGCTCTTAACCGCGCCAGCGCGCGTCTCCTGGGCCGTTTGATGCGGCCCGGATACTTCCAGAAGTGAACCAAACCCCTGTCCTCGGGCTCAAGCCTGAGGCGGGGGTTTTGTTGTGTCCGCTCCCGCGAATTATGAACTTCCAGTTCAAAGTAAAAGAAAGAATTAAACGATTATCAACACTCGGGCTGGGACCCATATGGCGGCCCGAAGACGGTGAGTGCCGCCTTGAAATTTGGACCTTTAAGTCGCCGTTACGAGAGATTATCCCCATGCGTTTCCATCGCGTTTCCTTCGCCCTTCTGGCCTCCGCCGCATTCGCCCTGGCCCAGCCGGCCGCCGCCTCGGGCCTGTTTTCCAAGGTCGCCATCGCGCAGGTGCAGATTGCGGGCGTTGAGAGCCAAGCCCAGCTTGCAGCACAGCTCAATGCCCAGGGCTATGACCATGTCACCCTGACCCCGATCTACCCGACGCTGGAAAACCCGCACCCCGAGCTGAACCCTGGCCCGACCAACGACCCCAATGCCCCGGTGCATGCCGGTTGGAATGGCGTCGCCCGCAAGGGGGGGCAGATCGTCCAAGTTTACGCCACCCGGTCGTAAGCCTCCCGCGGGGCCGCGTCAGTGATGTGGCCCGCCATGCCATCCGCTCCAGTCAAAGCCATAGATGAAGGTGACAGGCGGGTAGAGATACCCGTAGCCTGGATAATAGGCATAGGCTGGAGGGTAGAGCTGGTACGGATAGTAATAGCCCGCCATTTCACCCGGATAGCCATAGGCGCCCGCGGGCGGCAGTTCCGGCACCTTGTTGCCCTTGGCCGCCATGCATTGGGCGTAGGTGGTATTGTAATGCCATTGCAGCTCGCCGGCTGACGCCTGCGCGTTCGCGGCCCCCTGGGTAGCGCCCACGGCCAAGCCGGTCCCGGCACCGATGGCCGCCCCCGCCCCAGGATTGCCCGCGGCGGCGCCGATCAACGCTCCGGCCGCGGCGCCAACCGCCGTACCCGTTACCGCGGCGGCCGTGCCGTTCTGATTCGCCACCTGCGATGCCGCCGAAGATGCATAGCCGATGCTCTGCGCGGCATAGGCGCGGCAATTGTAATCGTCCTGCTGGAATTGTGTGTAGGTTTTATCGGCACCCGGCAGTACCATGATGCTGGGGCCTCTGGGCGGAGCCACGGCGCAGCCGCTTAGCAGCAGCGCAGCTGTCGCGGCACCAAAGGCGAGATGCTGTTTATTCATGAAAAAATCCCCTTTTGGACAGGGCTTTCAACCACCAACCACGCTATCGGTCCCGGCGCGGCAACACATTGATTTCAGTCAAAAGCCCACCGCACCGGATCGTCTAGCATCGCCTCTCATGCGCTATTTTGCCGGACTCGCCTTGTTGGTCTTTGCCCTGATGCTGGCCGGTTGCGCCGCGGCTCCGCCGCGCTTGGCCACGGCCCCGCCGCCGCCCGATTACAGCGCGCAGATCGCCATGTTGCGGGCGGAAATGGCGCGGGATGTGCCGGACAATCCACCGCGCAGCCTTGCCGATGACGACGCCTGGATCGCCCGCACCCAGGCCATGTTCGCCGCCTCGCCCTACAAACCAGATACACCACAGCTCGTTCTCGCCGTGGACCGCAACCCGGCGGTGCAACAGTTGCGGGTGATCTTCGCCGACCCCACCGGGCCGTGGCAGGTTATCGGCGGCGGCAAGGTCTCCACTGGGCGGGCCGGGCGCTACGGCTTCTTCATCACCCCGGCTGGCGTGTTCCCGCACACCACCGCCATCCTCGATTACCGGGCCGAGGGCACATATAACGAGAACCATATTCGCGGCCTGGGCATAAAGGGCCGCCGCGTGTGGGATTTCGGCTGGCAGATGGCCGTGAAGGGCTGGCAGACGGATGGCGGGACCAATGAGATCCGCCTGCAGCTCCACGCCACCGACCCGGACGTGCTGGAGCCCCGCCTTGGCCGGCCGGATTCCAAGGGTTGCGTGCGCGTTTCCGCCGGGATGAACGTGTTCCTCGACCGCCACGCCGTGCTGGATGCCGATTATCTGCGCCACAAGGATGAAGATCCGGCCATCGCCGCATTGTTGCCGGTGGATGCGGATCCGTTCCCCTATGCCGGGACTTATCTGGTAATCTTCGACTCCTCGGAGCCGTTGCCATGAACAACACAGGATTGGACACCGAAATTGCACGTCTCGTCTGGTCCCAACGCTACCGCCATGGCGGTAGCGCCGAGCCGGACATCACCGCTACGTGGCGCCGTATCGCCAACGCTCTGGCGCAGGCCGAACCCTCGGGGCGGGATGAGTGGGCGGCGCGGTTCTACCGGGTGCTGGAGGGGTTCCACTTCCTCCCCGGCGGACGGGTAATCGCCGGGGCGGGCACGCCGCGCCGGGTTACGCTGCTCAATTGCTTTGTCATGGGCGGCATCGAGGACTCTATCCCCGGCATCTTCCGCGCCTTGCAGGAAGGGGCGGTGACCATGCAGGAAGGCGGCGGGGTGGGGTATGATTTCTCCACCCTGCGCCCGCGCGGCCTGCCCGCCAGTATCGCGGGCAATATCGCCTCTGGCCCGGTCTCCTTCATGGCGGTGTGGGATGCGATGTGCGCCACCATCCAGTCCACCGGCGCGCGGCGCGGGGCGATGATGGCGACCTTGCGCTGCGACCACCCGGATATCGAAGCCTTTATCGCCGCCAAGAGCCAGCCCGGCGTGCTGACCCATTTCAATCTCTCGGTGCTAGTGACGGACGCCTTCATGCGCGCCGCCGCCGAGGGCGCGCCCTGGCGGCTCATTTTTCCCGCCACCCCACCGCATCGCATGACGCGCGAGGTGAACGCGGCGGAGCTGTGGGACAGACTGATGCGCGCCAGCTTCGCTAGCGCCGAGCCGGGGGTGCTGTTCATTGACCAGATCAACCGCATGAACAACCTGCACTATTGCGAGCGGATCAGCGCTGTGAACCCGTGCGGCGAGGTGCCGCTGCCCCATTATGGCGGCTGCGATCTCGGCTCGCTCAACCTCACCGCCTTTATCAGCGCGCCGTTCTCCCCTTCGGCGCGGCTGGATATGGAGGCACTGCTAGCTGCCGTGCCCATCGCCGTGCGCATCCTGGATAACGTGCTGGATGTCTCGCATTTCCCGCTGCCCGCCCAGGCGCAGGAGGTGCGGGCCAAGCGGCGCGTGGGACTCGGCATCACCGGGCTGGCGGACGCGCTTATCATGCTCGGGCTGGACTACGGGAGCGAGGCCGCGCGGCACTGGGCAAGCGGGGTGATGCGCGAAATCTGCCACGCGGCCTATCGTGCCTCCACGGCGCTGGCGGCGGAGAAGGGGGCGTTCCTGGCCTTCTCGCGTGATGCCTATCTGGCCGGGCCGTTCATCCGCGCACTGCCCGATGATGTGCGCGACGCCATCGCCACGCACGGCATCCGCAACAGCCATCTGCTGGCCATCGCCCCCACGGGCACGATCAGCCTGCTCGCGGGCAATGTCTCCTCCGGCATTGAGCCGGTTTTCGCCGCCGAGGCCGACCGCATGATCCTCGACGCCTTTGGCGCGCAGCAGCATGTGACGGTGATGGACCATGCCGTGCGGCTCTGGCGGCAGGAGCAAGGCGGGAGGCTGCCGCCTGCCTTCGTTGATGCCGGGGCGCTGCCGGTGCAGGCGCATCTGGGCATGCAGGCGGCGCTGCAGGCGCATGTGGACCAGTCTATAGCCAAGACCATCAACCTGCCCGCCACCTGCGGCTTCGCCGATTTCGCCGATACCTTCCGCGCCGCCCATGCGCTGGGGCTGAAAGGCTGTACCGTGTTCCGCCCGCAAGCTGCCGCCGGGGTGCTCAGCGCGCGGGCGTGAAAGCCGCGTATTTGGGGCATTGCCTGATGCAAAAATATTCGTATATATGAATATATGAATATTGATCCTTCAGTCATGCACAAGGCGGCCGGTCAGGCCGGAGAGTTGCTGAAATCCCTGGCCAATCCGCACCGGCTGATGATCCTCTGCCAGCTTCTGGAAGGTGAGCGCCCGGTCGGCGAGCTGGCCGCGTTCCTGGATCTGCGCAGCTCCACCGTCTCCCAGCATCTGGCTTTGCTGCGCCGGGATGGGCTGGTCACCGCCCGGCGCGAGGCGCAGACGATCTATTACGATATCGCCAGCCATCCTGCCCGGCGGATCCTGGAAGTTTTGTTCGAGCTGTTCTGCGCGCCCGAGGTTTTATGCCAAGCCGTGCCAGTTCCCGCCAATGACGACTGAAAAAGGAAATATGAATGCTGTTCTTCACCGGTAAGAAGACCGATCTGCGTGAGTTCACGCCCCAGGAGTTGGAAGCGGCTCTGGCCAAGGGCGAGGTGATTCTGGTGGATGTGCGCGAGCATGCCGAGCATGAAGCTGCCAGGATCGAGGGCGCGGTCTGCTACCCGCTCTCCACCTTCGACCCCGACACACTGCCGGAGGGCGATGTCGTCCTGCATTGCGGCGTGGGCAAGCGCTCGGCCATGGCGGCGGAGCGCTGCACGAAAGCCGGTGTGAAGATCGCCGGGCATTTGGCCGGGGGCATCAATGCCTGGGCCCAGGCGGGCATGCCCGTTGACGTGCTCCCCTGGAATGTGACCGTTTTTGTGTAGAGTCTGTTCCTGGGGGATAGACCGATGAAGGGCAGCCGATTTTCTGAAGAGCAGAT
>NZ_JACHFJ010000019.1 GCF_014201825.1 Acidocella aromatica
TTTTGCACAACATACAAACGCGGGGTGGAGCAGCCCGGTAGCTCGTCAGGCTCATAACCTGAAGGTCGTCAGTTCAAATCTGGCCCCCGCAACCACCGACAGTAAACCCTCGGGAACATAACGTGACCGAGGGTTTTTACTGTTTGAAATTCCTGACAATTTGCCGTTGTCGTCTGCCGCCGTGGTCAGGTGCAGGATCGCCGCCAGATCGCCATGCAACTCGGCCCGCAGGCCGTCCGGGGCGGTGGCATCGGGCGTTAGCACCACCTTCTCGATCAGACCGGACAATGCGTCCGCCGCTTCGGCCCGGATTGTCTCCTCATTCAAAGACGCCTGTAGGTCAGCGACCTTCGCCGCATACAGCGCCGCCGCGTTCGGGTGCAGGCGCACCGTCGGCGTTGGCGCGTTAGCTTCAGCCAGTTGCTCCTGCAGCCGCCGCTTCACCGCCTCCAGTTCGTCGAGCCGCTGCTTCAGGCTGTCATTCCAGGCGCCGTTCTCGATGGCGCGCAAGACGCCCTCCAGCTTGCGCTGCACCGCGCCCAGTTGCGATTGCAGCCGGGCCTGGGTGGACCCGGCCTCCCGCTGCCGCCGCGTGACCTCCGCCTCGAAGGTCCGGACAAAATGCTCGACCAGCTCCGGCGTCAGCATCCGGGTCTGCAGGGCCGCGAGCACGCGCGCCTCGATGCGCTGGCGGTTGATGCTGAGGACGTTGGTGCAGGTGCCCTTCGAGCGATAGGTGCTGCAACCAAACCGATCCTTGGCGGTTACCGCATACGGGGCGCCGCAGCAGCCGCAGCGCAGCAGGTTGCTGAGCAGGAATTTGCGCCGGTGCGCGCGGTTGAGCGCGTTGCCGTCTGCGTCCTTGCCCATCTCGATGCGGACTTGCCCCTGCCGGACTTTGACCCGCTGCCATAGGTCGTCGTCGATGATCCGCAACTCCGGCGCCGCCACGCTCTCGTGCTGATCGGCCGGATTGGGCCGGGCGACGCGCTTACCGGTGCTGGGATCCTTCACATAGGAACAGCGGTTCCAGACCAATTGGCCGATATATAAAGTGTTGTTGAGGATGCCGGTGCCGCGGTCCGCCTGGCCACGGATCGTGGTATCACCCCAGGGGCGGCCACCGGGGCCGGGAATCCCTTCCTTGTTCAAGGCCGCGGCGATGCCGCGCGGGGCCTTGCCGGCGGCATAGTCACGGAAGATCCGCCGGACGATCTCAGCCTGATCCGGATTGATGCGGCGCTCGCCTGCCTCCTGGCTGCCCGGCTTCGGGGGCACAGCATCATAGCCATAGGCCAGGCCGCTGGGGATCTTGCCGTCACGCACGCGGCCGAGCTGGCCGCGCTTGGTTTTCTGGCCGAGATCGGTCAGCTGCAGCTGCGCCATCGTGCCCATGATGCCGATATGCATCTGCGTGACCGCGCCGAGATTGACGGCGTGCAGCTGCACCCGGCGGAAGTTCAGCTGGTCGAAGCACCGGGCGACATCGGCCAGATTGCGGCCGAGGCGGTCGATCGCTTCGGTCACCACCACCTCGAAGGCTCCCGCCTGGGCATCGCGCATCAGGTGCTGAAGGCCCGCGCGGGTCAGCATGCTGGCGCCGGAGACAGCCGCATCTTCGTAGCTTCCCGTCAGCACCCAGCCCTGCCGCTCAATATAGCGCCGGCAGACCTCGATCTGATCCGCAATCGACGCCGCACGCTGCTGGTCAGACGAGTACCGGGCGTAAATTACCGCACGCATGATTGGTGCCTGCCTTTCGTTGAAAGCCATGCGACCGGGAACTTATTCATGGTCGTCATCACCATAAGCCCGGAACTTGCGCTGGACCAAGCGATTCCATAGCCGGCTCGCCGATAAGCCGCCGCTGCGATCATAGGTTGAATTCACGCTACTGTGTCCCTTGTGCCCCAAGGCCGCGGAAGCCAGGTCCAGATATTTGGGGTGGCGCATGATGAAGCTGGTTGCCTTGGTGTGGCGGAATGGATGCGTCGAGGTGACGTCCGGATCAATCTGCCGCCCGATTTTTTTGAAGACAGCCGAAACGCCCGTCATGGCCAATTGGGGGCCATCTTCGGCGACCCAGAGCCCGCCATGATCAGGCTGGCCGTTCAGCAGGACAGGCCGATACCGATGCAGGTAAGTCTCGAGGTAAGCAACGAGATATGCCGGGATTTCATAGTCGAGACCTTGCTGATTCTTGACCTCTTTCTTCTGGAATTGCAGAAAATAACGATCGCCTCGCCTGACGAGGTGTTGGCCGATCTTGATTTCAGCCAGGTTTTCCCGCCGCAGGGTGAAAACCACCTGGAAAAACACCAGTACCCCGTTCCGGAAATCAAGCGCGGCCTCGACTTCAGGCTTTTCCGGAGCCGGGTTCAGGAGCGCCGTGGCATATTCAATCCACCCGGCGGTATCCGCTACGGCAATGGGGCGGCGGGATGCCCGGATCTCGCTGGCGGTTGGTGCCAGCGGGTGCCGGGTAATCCACTTCCAATCGTGATGAAAATCGAGCCCTCGAGCGGCATATTTGAGGTTGCCCAAGGTGAGATCGATCGTCGAGGCGCGCAGCCGCTCGCGCATGCTCAGGATAAACCGGCCTACCCGGTCAGGCGTGATCCTTTGCGCAGGCAGCTCGTCCGGATAAAGTTCGCCGGTGCTATCGAGCCACGCCAGATAGCTGCCGTAAGTCTTTGCAAATGTATTGATGCTGTCCGGCGCGTAGTTCAGCAGATAGCAAAGATCATCAAGTGGCGACATGCGAGTTTGTGCCCGTTGCCAGCGCTCCCGATCCCCGGCGGGCCATTCGGAAACTGGGAGGCTCTGCACATGACGCGGCAGCAGATGGCGAAAAGCTTTGCGGCCGGATCGGCCGGAGCGACGCTTGGTCATTTTCCACCTCGCTTCAGGACTTGAGAAATGATCGCGGAATACTGGCGCTGCGCGGCGCGGCCACGCTGCATTCCATAGTGCGACCTGGTTGTGGTGATATCGAGATGCCCCAGCATATGCTGTGCAACGGTATCGCCGTCGGCATCTTCATCGAAGATGATCGTCGCAATCAAAGCCCGCACAAGATGAGGATTCACGACGACCCCGAGATCGTTCAGAATAGAGGTTTTCAGCGTCGCGCCAAATGAATGAGGGGCGACGTGGCCTTGCTCCTTGCCCGGAAACAGGAAGGTTTCGGTCCTCTGTGCAAAAATTTTGGAATGCTCAGAAAGATAAGTTTGTATCATATCAACCGTATCTTTGCGGAGCTCGGCTTCGATCGGCAGGCCGGTCTTGGTTTTGTGGCCCGGAACACATAGCCCGATAATCCGGTGCTTTCGATCGCGGCGAAGATCTTGCGCGAAATCGATGCTGGCCAATTCAGAAATCCGGAGCGGCTTGGTCAGAAGAATATCAAGGGCGATGGCGCGTTTTGCCCAGGTGAAAGCCCGCGCAAGCTGCCCCTCGCGCAGAAATTTCTGGGCGCGCTTCCACCATATCTTCGGCAAGGCGAAGAGGCTTTTCAGAACCTTGATGTCGTCAAAGGCCGCCAGACGCTCCCGGGTTTTCTCCGGGAACACATTCCGTCGGCGACGAAGCCGCTTGGTCACGTCGTTGATGAGGGACAGATCCTTGTCGGTGACATTGCCCAGTTGTTTGGCGATGGTAAAAAGATGCGATGCCATCGGCGCGGCGCTCGGCGGCCAGGCTTTGCCGTCGGGAGAATGCCGCTTGAAATGCTCCTCCATCATGAGAATGATCAAATCGGTCTTCATGATCTTGCTCAGAGAATCGATCTCATCTCTCTGCCAGCCGCGATCGATGAGGTAACGCGCGGCGATATAAATGTTGCCCTCACGCTTGCGCAGCGTCTCCCGCGCAAGGCCATTACCGAATTTGAAATCCAGCGGACCAGGATTGGCGCAGCGGGCGAGATAAGTCTCAACGTCGCTGACGAAGGCGGCAGGCAGCTCGTCGCGGGTGACACCGACGCGATTATAGCCGGCGCGCTTTTCCAGCGGGGTAAATTGGCCAGCAGGACCGAGAGCACACAGGCGATTCCAGGCTTGGCGGGTGCAACTGCGAAAGCCCGAAAGATTCGTCGTCAGGGAATATTCTTCGATATATTCCAGGAAGCTGTCGATCGTCTCCTCATTGACCTTCTGGGGAAGGATGTTGCGGGCCGAGCAATAACCGGCGAACCTGGTCATCGCGCCTTTATGCGCCTTGACCTGCAGCGGCTCCAGCGCGGTATCCCATTCAGGCATCAGCTGATGGCGCTGACGTTCTTTCATCCAGCCGACCTCACGCAAAATATTGGCCAGGCTGGAACGAATGTTGGCCCAGCGCTTTTCGCTCATGCGGATCCGGGCGGGATAGAATGCCTCGAGCAGTGGCCGCAGTTTGACGGGCGCGCAGGGCAGGTCATCCGGCTCAGCTTTGTTGTGGCTCGTCAGGAGGCATTTGGCGGCGCATTGCGCGTCGGATTTCAGCCCGGCGAATTGCTTCGTGGCGTTATTGTACCGCGGTGCGATAGCCGCCAGCGCCTGTCCGAAAGTCTCGGGCAGGCTGCTGATGTCAGGAGCAAAAAACCTGGTGCCGTGGGCCTGGGGCGGTTCGGGGGGCGAGATGTTTTCGGGCGTCGGGATGAGCGTGGCGACGGCGTCGTCTTCGGCGGCAGCGCTCTTGGCTTCGGGCGTTTCAATCAACTCAAAAAAGCTGCCTTGCTCGGCTTTGCCGACAAGGTGTTGAGCCGCCTGCTCCGCCTGCATTTGCATCGCCGGGAGAGGGAAGGTGGAGCAAACGGCCTGGAGCATGCCCGAAGCATCTGAGTTGTTCATCATGCGCCCTCCGTGATCGGGTTGGTGCTGGTGTTGTCTGGAGTGTAAAATCGGGAAGGTGCCCGGGTCGGTTCCCTCATCAAACCTATCCCGGCTCTTTCCCGAACCGCCCTGAGGCGTGCTGATCGCCTCGGAAGGCAGGGGCGCGTCTTGATCGGGCGTATAACGCCGACGGCGGCGGCCATTTGTTACCGGGAGATGCGAAACGCGACGCTGGTCGGGGAGATCTGCAAACAAAAGTGGCGCCATATCGGCGCCGTTGTTTTGAGTGGTTTTGTAAGCGGCGAGGGGCATGGCAGGGTCACCGGCTGGAGTTGGCGATGTAGGTTTCGAAGCTCTCACGGCTGATCCGAACGGCCCGCCCGAACCGATGGACCCGAAGCTCACCATTGCGAATGGCGCGGCGAACGGTGGCCAAAGACAGGCCGAGCAGTTCGGCGGCGGCCTCGACCGTGAGGAAGGCCGGGGCAGGTTCCGTGGCGGGGGTGGTGAGGGGCGGCATGGATAGAGATCCTCTTGGCGAATTCGCGCGCCGGCCAGGGCCGACACGCCAGATGGGGGTTCAGGTCTGAAAGGCCGCCTCGGCCGCGGCGCGCGCCAGCAGTTCGGCCAGCGCAAGCAAGGCTGGATGAGCGGGCTGGAACGGAGCGGCTTCGGGGGCGCACGATGAAGGCGAGAACGTGGGGACAGCCGGACGCGTCGAGGGGCTGGCGCTACTGCCAGTCTCTCGGGCGGCTTTCGGGGGATGTCCGGCGGTGGCCTTCATGCGCCTGACTGTGCAGGCGGACCCGAGGCGAATTCGACTTCAAAAATAAAAGTTTATTTTGAACCCTTTTGGCGGTCAGGTCAGCCGGAAGCGCAGCAGCCGCTCAGGGGGGATCTGGAACTTAGGTATGCTCAGCACCGTCGCCTCGAGCGCTTGCGCGGTTTCGACAATGCATTTGAGGATCTCGGGACTGCGCAACAGCTGGTAAACCGGGGGCAGCGTGGCCAAGCCGCCGCGGCGCAGATGCGTGTAAACAATGTTCAACCCCAGCGCGGCAGGCAGCACCGGCAGGCTTGGACGCCACACCCGGGTCAGGAAATTCTTCGGGTCGGGAGCCTCGCTGTCGGGTTTGTCGAGCTTGTCCCGCCATTCCGCCAGGGCGGTGAGGGTTAGCTTGGTCACGCCAGGCGGCAATCGTGGCGGTGCACCATTCAGGGCCTTCTCTATAAACGGCTTGGCGATGATCGCGGCCCGCAGGCGGTCGTGGTAGCGCCCCTCATAAGTGCGCAGGGCGGCCTGGCATTCGCTCTCGGTCAGCAGGGGGTAGGCCGGCTTCACCACCTGGGGCGCCCAGGACGCCGCCTCGTCCTCGGCGGCAATGGCCTGCAAGGCGAGGTGGCACAGCGCCGCATGCGCCCAGGCGCGCTGTTCTTCCGCTTCGTCACCCGATTCCGGGAACGCCAGGTACGTGAACAACACCGCCCCGGCCTCATAGGTCGGCAGGCCGGAGAGGCGGATGCCGATCTCATTGGAATCGGTGATTTCAGGGCCCTGGCTGGACATATGGTCTTATCCGCGAATCGGTGAAAATGCCCGGTCATGACGCGCTCCAGAGGATCGCCTGTCAATGGAATTCGTCATAACCAACAGAAAAGAAAAGGGAATTTTAAAGAATGCGTTTCTGGTCCAATGAATGGACAGGGACTCAGCCCTTCAGATAGCATGCAGGGCAATAGACTCGACCCAGGATAGAACATGGCCCGCCCCCGCAAGACCGACGCTGCGAAGCCCAAGCTCACCAAGGCGGCTAAAGTCCAGGGAGCAAAGCTGGGATTCGAGGCGGAGATGTTCTTGGCCGCTGACAAGCTGCGCAAGAACCTGGAGCCCTCTGATTATAAGCACGTCGCTCTTGGGCTGATTTTCCTGCGCTATATCTCCACCGCATTTGAGGCCAAGCACGCTGAATTGCTGGCCGAAGATCCCGGTCTGGCCGAGGAGAAGGACGAGTACCTGGCTGAGAATATCTTCTGGGTTCCGCCCGCCGGCCGCTGGTCGCATTTGCAGGCCAATGCCCGCCAGCCCACGATTGGCCAGCTCATTGATGATGCGATGACGGCCATCGAGGCGGAAAACCCCTCGCTGAAGGGCGTCTTGCCCAAGGATTATAACCGCCCGGCGTTGGACAAGGTGATGCTGGGCGAGCTCGTCGACCTTATTTCCGGCATCGCCTTGCATGAGGTGGGGGAAAAGGCGCGGGACGTGCTGGGCCGCGTGTATGAGTATTTCCTGGGCGGGTTCGCGGGCTCCGAGGGCAAGCGGGGCGGCGAGTTCTACACCCCGCGCTCGGTGGTGCGGGTGCTGGTGGAGATGCTGGAGCCGTTCAAGGGCCGCATTTACGACCCTTGCTGCGGCTCGGGCGGCATGTTCGTGCAGTCAGAAAAATTCGTCGAGGAACATGGCGGCCGGATTGGCGACATGGCGATCTATGGCCAGGAATCCAACTACACTACCTGGCGCCTGGCCAAGATGAACCTCGCCGTGCGCGGGATCGACGCCGAGATCCGCTGGAATAATGAGGGCAGCTTTCACAAGGATGAGCTGCGCGACGAGAAATTCGATTTCATCCTGGCCAATCCGCCGTTCAATATCTCGGATTGGGGCGGCGAGCGGCTGCGCGAGGATGCGCGCTGGCAATATGGCGTGCCGCCCGTGGGCAACGCCAATTATGCCTGGCTGCAGCATATCATTTGGCATTTGAAGCCCAGCGGCACGGCGGGGGTGGTGCTGGCCAATGGCTCCATGTCCTCGGCGCAGAGTGGCGAGGGTGAACTCCGCCGCGCCATGGTCGAGGGCGATGTGGTGGATTGCATGGTCGCCCTGCCGGGCCAGCTTTTTTACTCCACCCAGATTCCCGCCTGCTTGTGGTTTTTGGCGCGCAACAAGCAGAATGGCCGGTTCCGGGACCGGCGGGGCGAGATTTTGTTCATCGACGCCCGCAAGCTCGGCCATCTGGTGGACCGCACGCGGCGCGAGCTTTCGGATGAGGATGTAGCCAAGATCGCGGGGACGTATCACGCTTGGCGCGAGGGCAAGGGCTACGAGGATGTGCCCGGCTTCTGCCGCGCGGCGAAGCTGGAGGAGATTGCCGGCCATGGCTTTGTGCTGACGCCGGGGCGCTATGTGGGCGCGGCGGATGCGGAAGAGGATGACGTGCCGTTTGAGGAGCGGTTCGCGGCGCTGAAGGAGAAGTTGGAGGCGCAGTTCGCCCAGGCTGACGACCTCACCGCCAGCATCCGGGAGCGCTTGAGGTCAGTCATCGTATGACATCATGTGCGCAAAACCCATTTTTCTTCGACATATCGGCGGGTCATGTTTATAAAACGCGTTTTCTTTAACATGTGCCGGCCGTCATGTTAAAGCCAACCTATGCCATCCCCGCGCTGCCTCCGGCCGTGGACCTTGAAACCGTCCCGGTCTTGAAGGCGCTGGCCGCCGCCAACCGCGCGCTGGCGGAGCTCAAGGGCCGGGCCGCGACGATCCCCAACCAGGGCATCCTCATCGACACGCTCGCCTTGCAGGAAGCGAAAGCCTCCTCCGAGGTGGAAAACATCGTCACCACCCAGGATGAGCTGTTCCAGGCCGATTTGTTCCCCGAAGGCCCGCAATCGCCCGCCGCCAAGGAGGTCGCCCTGTACCGCGATGCGCTGCGCCTGGGCTATGACCGCCTGTTGAAGACAGATGGGTTGATTCTCAACGGCACGCTTATTGAGATGTTCCGCCTGCTTAAGCGGCGTGACGACGGCTTCCGCGCCACACCCGGCACGGCGCTGAAGAACGAGACGAATGGCGAGATCGTCTTCGTGCCGCCGCAGGACGCGCAGGAGATCGTGGCGCACATGTCGGCGTTGGAGCGTTTTGTGAACGATGATGCGGTCTCCGCCCTCGACCCGTTGATCAAGATGGCGCTCATCCACCACCAGTTCGAGAGCATCCATCCCTTCCCGGATGGCAATGGCCGCATTGGGCGTATTCTCAATGTGCTCTACCTCACCCGCACGGGACTGCTGGACATTCCCATCCTCTACCTCTCTGGCCATATCACCCGCACCAAATCGGATTATTACCGGCTGCTGCAAATGGTGCGCGATACGGGGGAATGGGAGGCGTGGGTGCTGTATATGCTGGAGGCCGTGGCCCAGACGGCGCAGACGACCCTGGCCCTGGTGGAGGGCATCCGCAGCCAGATGACCAGCGTGAAACAGCGTATGCGCACGCAACTGCCAAAACTATACAGCCAGGACCTGCTCAATAATCTATTCCGCCATCCGTATACGCGCATCGAATATGTGCAGAAGGATTTGAGCCTGAAATCCCGGCAAACCGCGGCGAAATATCTTGATGCCTTGGCGGAGGCGGGGTTTGTCGAGAAGCACCAATCCGGGCGGAACAACTATTATATCAACACAGCGCTCGTGGGGCTGTTTCTTGCTATGCCGGAGGGGCAGCCGTGATGGGTGAGTGGACTGACGTTTCTTTGGGCACTCTTGCCGCACCTAATAACGGCGCAATCGCCATCGGCCCTTTTGGTTCTGCGATGAAAGCAGATACCTATGTGCCCTCGGGCGTTCCTGTTATTCGTGGAACAAATATTTCAAACACCCGGGCATGGAAGGGCGATTGGGTTTACATATCTGATGACTTCGCTGACTCGATGCCACGGTGCGTAGTTAAACCCAACACACTTGTTTTCCCTCATCGTGGCTCCGTGGGCGAAGTCGCCTTGGTACCTCCACGTGCATATTCACGTTATTTTCTGTCCACCAGCCTAATGAAGATTGAGCTGGACGAGAAAAAAGCTAGCCCACTTTTCGTCTATTACTTTTTTAAGTCATCGGCTGGCCGAGAAGAAATTTTAAAATATGCCTCACAAGTAGGCACGCCCGGAATTGGGCAGCCCTTAGCATCACTTAGATCATTCAAACTGCCACACCCACCATTGCCAATCCAGCGGGCGATTGCGTCCGTCCTTGGTGCTTTGGATGACAAGATCGACCTGAACTGCCAGATGAACGAGACGCTGGTGGCGATGGCGCGGGTGATTTTCAAGGATTGGTTTGTCGATTTCGGCCCCACGCGCGCCAAGATGGAAGGCCGCGCGCCCTATCTCGCCCCGGAAATCTGGTCCCTGTTCCCCGACCGCCTGGATGATGAAGGCAAGCCGGCGGGGTGGTCTATAGCCTCTATCTATGAGGCAGCATCCGTAATCTACGGTGCACCTTTTGCGTCTTCACAATTCAATTCCACCAAAAATGGTATTCCCCTTGTTCGCATACGGGATTTACCGTCTGAAAAGCCTGGTGTTTGGACGGAAGAAGTGCATCCTAAAGGCTATAAAATTCAGCCCGGCGATATTCTCGTTGGTATGGATGGCGAATTCCGCGCATACCTTTGGGGCGGAGACGAGGCGTGGCTAAATCAACGAGTATGCTGCTTTGTTCCCAAGCCGGGCTATTCCGCTGCATTTTTACACAACAGCATCATCGCACCACTTGCTTTCGTTGAAGCGACGGAGAATGCGACGACAGTAATCCATTTGGGCAAGGGGGATATCGATAAATTTGAAGTAATGCTTGCGACGCCAGCAATCCATAAGGTATTTAACAATTTGGTTCAGCCATTCTATGACAAGATTGTGGCTCAATAAGACTGAGCGTCGTGCCGTTGAAGCCACACGCGACTTGTTGCTCCCCAAGCTCATGTCCGGCGAAATCTCCATCAAAGATGCTGAAAAAGCTCTGGAGGCGGTAGCATGAGCAGTCTCACCGAATCAGAAAAGCGCTATCTTGAAGCCATCCTCGGAATGGGAGGTGGCTATGTCTTAAACTATGCGGACGCTACGTTTGGAGCACTTTTCAATCGTCATAAGATCAATATTCACGGCATAAAATATCAAACCTACGGAACATCGAAAGCCCGAAAGCTTCGGTCTTTTTGGGAGCAGGAGCCTGATCTGTTGGTGGCTGCTGTTTTGGCTGAGTTGTTGGATGCTTATGAAGCAGACTGCGATATCAACAATAAGAAGAAGGACACCAGCCTTCTGGAGAAGTCAAAACAAATTGTCCAGCGCTTGAAAGGTGAGAGCAAGGTCCAGTCCGCCCATGCCGCAGACAATTTTTTGGACCACGAGTTCAATATTCCAAATTTACATAAGCTACCCATTGAGCCGTCGGTGGCAGAAATCATCGGTTCGCGCCTTAACGAAGCGCGAACGGCACTGTCAGCCGGAGCTCATTTGTCAGTCATTTTCCTTTGTGGGAGCGTTCTTGAAGCCGTACTGCTTGGCGCCGCGCAGAGAAGCCCAGAGAAATTCAACAGAGCAACAGCTAGTCCGAAATCTGGGGATGGAAAAGTCAGGCCATTGCCCGATTGGACGTTATCACAATTCATCGATGTGGCATGTGAAATTGACCTGTTAAAGCCCGATGTAAAGAAATTTAGTCATGGCTTGAAGGATTTTAGGAATTACATTCATCCGTACCAGCAAATGGTCTCGGGCTTCACACCGGACCAGCATACAGCAAAGGTGTGCTTTCAAGTGCTGAAAGCTGCGCTCGCTAATCTGGCAGGGGATAGATAGGTGATGCAGATCGCCGAGAGTCATGTAGAGGAAGCTGCGCTCGCGTGGCTGGCCGAGCTTGGCTATCAGGTGATCAGCGGGCCTTCGATTGCGCCGGATACGCCGCATGCCGAGCGCGAGAGCTATGGCGATGTGGTGCTGGCGGGGCGGTTGCGTGCCGCCATCGTGCGGCTCAACCCGCATCTGGCCGAGGATGTGCGCGATGACGTGTTCCGCGCCGTGATGCGGCAGGAAACCCCGTCGCTGGTTGAGGAAAACCGCCGGCTGCATGAATTTATCACCAACGGCGTGCCGGTGGAGGTGCGCCGGGCGGATGGGACGATCAGCGGTGAGATCGCCCGGCTGATGGACTTTGCCTACCCGAACGAAAATGACTGGCTGGCGGTCAACCAGTTCACGGTGATCGAGCATCAAGCCAACCGGCGGCCGGATGTGGTGCTATTCGTTAATGGCCTGCCGCTGGCGGTGATCGAGCTGAAGAACCCCGGCGATGAAAACGCCACGCTGGACGGCGCGCACCGGCAGTTGGAGACGTATAAGGGGCAGATTCCGTCGATGTTCCGCAGCAATGCGGCGCTGGTGATTTCGGATGGGCTGGCGGCGCGGATCGGCTCGCTAACGGCGGACCGCGAGCGGTTCATGCCTTGGCGGACGGTGGATGGGGGCGATTTGGCGCCCAAGGCGCAGCCGGAGCTGGAGACGCTGCTGAAAGGCGTGTTCGAGAAGGGGCGGTTCCTGGCGCTGCTCAAGGATTTCGTGGTGTTCGGGGAGACGGAGAAGGGGCTGGCGAAGATCCTGGCCGGATATCACCAGTTCCATGCCGTGCGCCATGCCATTGGCTGCACGCTGGAGGCCGCGCTGCCCGAGGGTAACCGCAAGGTCGGGGTGATTTGGCACACACAGGGCTCGGGCAAGAGCCTACTGATGGCGTTTTATGCCGGGGTGGCGGTGAAGCATCCGGCGCTGGAAAACCCGACGCTGCTGGTGCTGACCGACCGCAACGATCTGGACGAGCAGCTCTTTGCCACCTTCAGCATGTGCAAGAGCCTGTTGCGCCAGACGCCCCAGCGGGCCGAAAGCCGCGAGGAATTGCGGCAGATGCTCGACCGCCCCTCGGGCGGGGTGGTGTTCTCGACCATCCAGAAATTCGCGCCGGAGCCCGGCAGCACAGTTTATGAGGTGCTGACCGCGCGGCGGAATGTGATTGTGATTGCCGACGAGGCGCATCGCAGCCAGTACGGGTTCGGCGCCAAGATGAACCATAAGAGCGGCAAGACGGCTTATGGCTTTGCCAAATATCTGCGTGATGGGCTGCCGAATGCCTCGTTCATCGGGTTCACGGGCACGCCGATCGAAACCAGCGATGTGAACACCAAGGGGGTGTTTGGCGATTATATCGACATTTACGACATCAGCCGCGCCGTGGCGGATGGCGCGACAGTGCCGATTTATTATGAGAGCCGGCTGGCGCGCATCGCGCTCGATGAGGACGAGCGGCCGCTGATCGACGACGAGGTGGCGGAACTGACGGAAGACGAGGCCGAGACCGAGCAGGAACGGCTGAAGGCCAAATGGTCGCGGGTGGAGGCGGTGGTGGGCGCCGAGCACCGGCTGAAGCTCATTGCCAAGAATTTGGTCGAGCACGCGGAGCGGCGGTTTGCGGCGCTGCAGGGCAAGGCCATGGTTGTGTGCATGAGCCGCCGCATTTGCGTGGCGCTGTATGATGAGATCGTGGCGCTGCGGCCGCAATGGCATAGCGATGATGATGCCGAGGGCGTGATCAAGGTGGTGATGACTGGCGCGGCGTCAGACCCGGCATCATGGCAGCCTCATATTGGCAAACGGCCCAAGGCGCGGCGCGAGGCGCTCGCCATCCGGGCAAAGGATCCGAAAGACCCGCTGAAGATTGTGATCGTGCGGGATATGTGGCTGACCGGGTTCGATGCGCCCTGCATGCACACGATGTATGTGGACAAGCCGATGCAAGGGCATGGGTTGATGCAGGCGATCGCCCGCGTGAACCGGGTGTTCAAGGACAAGCCGGCCGGTTTGGTGGTGGACTATATCGGCATCGCCCAGAGCCTGAAGGCGGCGTTGGGGCAGTATTCGAAGGCGGATCAGGACCAGACCGGTATCGATGAGGCCCAGGCGGTCGCGGTGCTGGTCGAGAAATATGAGGTTGTCCGCGATATGTTTAGGCCGGGACGTCCTGGCGGGTTTGATTACCGGCCGGCGCTGGCGCCAAACGCCACACCGCAGGAGCGGCTGAAGGTGATGGCGGGGGCGTATAACCATGTGCTGGAAATGCAGCAGGTCGATGCCGCCAAGGAAAAGACTGAGGAAGGGCGCAAGAGGGCCTTGCGGCGATTTGCCGATGCCGTCCTGGCGCTGAGCAAGGCTTATGCTTTGGCGGCGGCGAGTGATGAGGCCAAAAAGCTTCGCGATGAGGTGGGGTTCTTCCAGGCCATCCGCGCTGCCATGGCCAAGACGGGAGCGGAGGGAGGTAAGAGCAAGGCCGACCGGGAGTTAGCGATCCAGCAGATCGTCAGCCGGGCGGTGGTATCGACGGAGATCGTCGATATTTTGCACGCGGCGGGTATCGCCACGCCGGATATCTCCATCCTGTCCGACGAGTTTTTGGCTGAAGTGAAGGAGCTGCAGGCGCGCAATTTGGCGCTGGAGGCGCTGAAGAAGCTGATCAACGGGCAAATTCATGCTCAGTCGCGGCAGAATGTGACCCAGGCCAGGGCTTTCAGCGAACGGCTGGAGGAGGCGATTGCCAGGTATCATGCCAATGCACTGACGACGGTGCAGGTCATTGAGGAGTTGATTAAGCTCGCCAAGGACATGAAGGCGGCGCAGGCGAGGGGCGAAGACTTGGGGTTAAGCCAGGAGGAAATCGCCTTCTACGATGCATTGGCCGAAAACCAGAGCGCTCGGGATGTGATGGGTGATCCGGCCCTGCGGATCATTGCCCATGATCTGGTCGTCAGTATCAAAGGCAATCTGCCGACTGACTGGATGCACCGGGAGGCGGCGCGTGCCCGGCTGCGGCGTGATGTACGCAGGATCTTGCGGAAATATGGCTATCCGCCGGATCTCCAGGATACAGCGGTTCAGGCGGTGCTGCGCCAAGCGGAGGAATTAGCGAGGGAGTTGGTGTAGGCATGAATGACATTCGAGGGGCAGGGAGGCGTCAAAGGTGCGGCCCTTACGGGGGCCGCACCTTTTTGTGAAGAGACAGCAATGCGCCCTTTTGCGTCATTCCAGCCCCTAGGTTAGGCGTCCTAGAAGCGGACATCGCGGGGCGGAGTCGGAAGCTTTGCTTAGCTTAACCACATAATGATTTATTTAAATTACCCGTCCCCGCTAAACAGCGTCGTACCATTGTTGTGATAGCTAAGTAATTGCCCCCTCTAGAAAAATAGGTGTAGATTAATTAATCAAAACCAGAACCCCAAGTTAGAGTGAAATAGATCTTATGATTATAAAGCGGCTGGAATTACTTAACGTAAAATCGTTTCGAGAACCAATAGATGTTAAATTCGACGCAGATAAAAAGCTATTTGCTTTTTCTGGAATTAACGGCTCTGGTAAATCGACGATAATTAAGTCAATCTGGTATATTCAAAAGCTTTATTTCGCAAATAAAGCTGGCAAAAGCGAGGCGTTTTTTGAAGAGTTAAATGAATTTCTCTCCAAAGATGTGGCGTATATTTCGTGTGAATTTTGCCAAGGAGAGGCCACAGGTTCAATTAAATTATTCCGCCACGACGGAAATTTTAAAATTCAAATCGAGAATGAAGAGCTCTTTGATCTTTCGTGGGGAAAGGACATTCCGGAAAATTTGATACTCTTCATTGATTCCAACAGAATCGTCCAAAATCCAAAGATCGACTTTACTTCAATATCACTCGAGAACTTTAGTGAAAGTAAGATCTTAACATCTATTATCGAAAATCCGAATGAAATATTTTCGACGATATATGAGAAAATCATTTCTGATTATATTTACAGTCGATTGCTTCCAGCCAAGCCAGATAGGCTAACCTACTTCCACGTCGCTCAAAAATTTTTTGAAAAGCTGATTCCACACGTTTCAATTAAAAATTTTTCCGGAAAACATGTTGAAAACCAATTCGTTCTTCTAGGCAAAAACGGTTCGGATTCAAAATCGAAACAATATGATATCAGAAATTTTAGTTCGGGTGAGAAGGCGCTGTTCTCAATTTTAAATTTGTTGTTTTTAACGAACAAAATTTCAACAATTATAATTGATGAACCAGAAAATAATTTCCACTCGTCCTTGCTTATGAACTTCATCGGACTCTTAAAAGATTTTTGCGATGGTAAAGTTTTATCAAAACTTAAAGAGCTTAATAGTCCCGAAAGCAGCAAAGTGATAAAGGAGGAATGGATCACTAGTTTATATGAGAACATGACCATAAGTCAGGTGATTCTCGCTACTCATTCAAAGGATTTGATATACAGAGTATTCGCGTACGGTAAGAATTTCATAGTATCAGACGAAATCGTTCCTTTAGAGGAAGAAAATGCAGAAACACCGCTTCGGCTAATTGGACTTAGCCAGGTAGATAAACGCGTCCTCTTTGTAGAAGGAAAAAATGACAAGCTGTTTTTGGAAGGCGTATTAGCTGGTCATGATATCACTATTAAAGATCTGAGCGGTGGCGAGAGTGTAATTTCGACCTGGAAAAAAATTCAAAAAATTAAAAAGGAGCTTCGTAATATCGATTTCGTTTTCTTGGTAGATTCGGATAATCGAAAGTATCAAATACTTGATGACGCACGGGCAATTGACGCCGAATTTTGTGATGCCTCTTTGCTTGTTCTGGATAGACATGAAATGGAAAGCTACCTAATCGATATCGATACGATATTTGACTCGATTGAATCTTTGGCAACGACTTTAGGTAAAGAAGTAATTAGTAAAGAAAATATAGTAAAAGAAGTTGAAGATTCCTACGTGAAAACAAGAGTTTCTTCAATTTTAAAGGATTCCAACAATAAAACTCGGGAGTTTTCAAACTCTAAAATGGCCGATGCTTTGTGGGGAAGTGAGGCATTTAAACAAATGATAAAAAGCAAAGAGTATGTGACGCATGATGACGTCATGAGTTGCTTTGGAGAAGGATTTTTAGAAAGCATTTCGGGTCAAATTGCGATTACAATTAACGAAACACATACGGTTTATCGTAAAGGTCTCAAGTACGAAGATTTCATCAATTTATGTGATGGAAAAGCTATATTTAGCAGATTGTGTGGTCGCCTGGGAGAAGTCCTTGGTGTCACTAAAAAAAATGTTCATGATGTCATTCTTCGAAAGGCGCTTAGCAGCGATGCTTCTTTATTGAAAGTCGAGATAACTAATATTATAAGGAAGTTTCCTAACTATCACAGTAATCTTGATAGTGTTAGCAATCTGACGCTTGATCTCGAAGACGAATAAAATCATGACTGCGTCTGCTATCGGTAGTTTTGACCTGGAAGCGGACAGTCAGCTGACGGCCCCTTTGCCCATAATGTGCTAGTTCATCTTAGGCTGAACGTCATGATCATAGATGGATATAAAGACTTTTGCTTTTTGTCGTTTGGTGCAAAATAGCAATAACAAGGTTGGACGTTAGCTAAGGCCCCGGGAGACTTGTCATGCCACCTAATATAAAGCACGTCGTCGTTTTGATGCTCGAAAACCGGTCGTTCGACTGCATGCTCGGGAAGCTATATCCGCCATCCGAAAACTTTGATGGCCTACAAGGCACAGAGAAAAATATTTGGCATAAAGGGGCCGCGAACCAAGATGTCTGGGTTTGGACAGACCCCACGGGAGGGCCTGCCTCCATGGTCGTGCCTACCCCTGATCCAGGGGAGTTGTTCACGGACATCGCCGAGCAAATCCATGGGAAAGCTGGCTTTGCGTCGCCTATGGGTGGCTTTGTCGACAATTACATGGCCCAGCCTGCAGGCCAGACACCGCCTTCGCCCGATGCAGTCATGCATTATTTCACACAGGCGCATGTCCCGGCGATCAGCCAATTGGCAAGAGCCTTCGGGGTCTCGGACAGGTGGTTTGCTTCGGCCCCATGCCAGACTTGGCCGAATAGACTCTTCGCGCATACGGGCAGCGCGGGTGGTGATGTCAACAACACCCCCGAACACCTGCCCTATATGATGCCCACAACGTTTGAGCGCGTTGCTGACGGCGGAAAAACCTGGCGCATCTATTTTCATGATTTTCCGCAAACCGCGACCTTGGGGAGGCTCTGGTGGCATATCGACGGGTTCCAACATTTTGATGCCTTCCTGGAGGACGCCAAGGCTGGGAAGCTTCCCGCATACAGTTTCATTGAACCTCGATATTTTGCCGATCCGCTGAATGGAGCGATGCCCAATGACCAGCATCCGCCACATAACGTCGGCTACGGTGATGCGTTGATCGCTTCGGTCTATAATGCGGTGCGAGGCGGCCCGGGATGGGAGAATACCCTGCTCATCATCACCTATGACGAACACGGTGGCTGCTATGACCATGTCTTTCCAGGAGCTGCGGTGTCGCCCGGAGGCCCCTTTCCTGACGGATATCAGTTTGATGGCTATGGGGTTCGTGTGCCCGCCGTGATCGTTTCACCGTATGTATCTGCCGGTCAAATCATCCGCCCAGATGGCTTAATACCATTTGACCACACGAGTATTTTTAGGACGCTTCAGGATATTTTTGACTTGCATAAGGGGCCTTTGACCCCAAGAACGGCCTCCGCCCCTTCACTTGTGGATTATCTCTTAGACGCTCCGACGAATTTGGGCCCAGTGTCCATTGAAGTCACACCGCCCGTACCGGCGGATAATGAGCTTGCGAAGGCAGCGAAACTGCCGCCAAACGGGCTGCAAGCGGCGTTAGGTAAGGCCGCATCGAGATTGCCGACATCCGGTGCGGATCCGGCATTCCATATCAAACGCCTCCAGCAGGCAGTAACAGCTCTGCCAGAGCATAAGACCGCCGGTGATGCTGGGTCTGATGCGGCGATTCACATGAAAGCGTTTTTGGGGCGCTGATCGAATGGTAATGCTTGGATAACTGTCCGGTCCCAAGGGGATGCCCCCGCCGCGGCAGACCAACGGCCGGCAATTTCCGTTTTCCGCCTCTGTTGTTCTTAAACGGACGGGCAGCAATCGGCCCGGTCTGCCCATTAGCAGGGGGCGACCAATGTTAACTCTCGGTTGTTTCTGGCCCCCGCAACCACTTTTACCGAACAAGCGAACAAGTCAGAAACAGCGCCATCCCGAGCAACGGAGGGCGTTGATAATGCTGCTTTGTCGCCCAGCCCCAGCCTGACCATGGCCGATAGGGCGCCCGTGAGAATGATCTCCGGTTCGCCGCCCTCAGCCCCCGGCCCAAAATCCACCCGTTCAACAAGATCCCGTAACGCCTCCAGCACGGCGCTGTTGCTGCCGTTGGACGTGGCCAGTTCCGATTGCAGGGTCTCGACGCGCTGGCGATAGAGTTCCGCTAGGTTGGGATGGATTGACGGCGCTTTGACTGCGGGGGCCGAGAGTCGGGCCAGCAGCTGGGCCTTCTGCTGTGACAGCGCCTCCAGCTGCTGCTTCATCTCTTCCGTCCGGAAGCCGTCCATCACCGCTTCGATGATCTTGTCGATCTTGCGCTGGAACGTCGCCAGTCTGGTCTGGTCATGGGCGCGCCCGGCATTGCTCTCGGCGGCCAGCCGGTTCCACTCGGCGGTGAATTCCTTGACGAAGTCATGGACGTCCTCCGGCGCCATCAAATTGGCGCGCAGCGCTTCGATCACTGCCGCTTCCAGCTGGGAGCGGCGGATGCTGGCGCTGTTGCCGCAGGTGCCGCGTTTGCGTGCGCCACCGCAAGCCAGGTAGTCGCGGCCGACGGCGCTTAAGTGCCCGCCGCAACTGGCGCAGAACAGCTTACCGGTGAGCAGATGTCGGGCACGGCGCGTCTCCCAATACTTCGGCCGGTCGGGATCATTGGCACCGGAGGCTTCGCGGATGCCGGCGAGGCGGTGCTGCACCTGGTTCCATAGTTCCTGGTCGATAATCCGTAGGCTCGGGACCTCCTCGGTCACCCATTGCTCGCGCGGGTTCATGCGCGACACACGTTTGCCGGTGCTGGGGTCCTTCATGTAGCGCATGCGGTTCCAGACCAGGCGGCCGATATACAGTTCATTGCGCAGGATGCCGGTGGCGCGTTCGGCATGGCCACGGATGGCGGTGTCCTGCCAGGGGCGGCCATCCGGGCCGGGGATCCCTTCCTGGTTCAGCTGCTTGGCGATGGCGATCGGCGACAGGCCCTCGGCAAAGCCGCGAAAGATCCGGCGGACGATGGCGGCTTCGGCGTCGTCGATGCGGCGGTCGCCGCGTTCGATCATGCCGTCGCCGATGATCTTGGGGGCAAGCTTGTAGCCGTAGCATAGGCCGCCCGCCGATTTGCCGGCCGCGACCCGGCCCAGTTGGCCGCGCCGGGTCTTCTCGGCAAGGTCCTTGAGGAACAGGGCGTTCATCGTGCCCTTCAGGCCGATGTGCAACTCGGAAATCTCGCCCTCGGCCAGGGTGAACAGGGTGATGCCGGCGAATTTGAGCCGCTTATACAGCCCGGCGATGTCTTCCTGGTCGCGGGATAGCCGGTCGAGGGCTTCGGCGAGGATGATGTCGAAGCCGCCCTCACGTGCACCGTCGAGCATGGCCTGGTAGCCGGGGCGCTGGGTACTGGCGCCGGAGATGGCGGCGTCGCGATAGACCTGCTCCAGTTCCCAGCCTTCGGTGGCGGCGATGCGCTGCCGGCACAGCCGGATCTGGTCCTCGATCGAGGCGTCACGCTGGTTGTCGCTGGAATAGCGGGCGTAGATGGCGACGCGCTGGGGCATGGCGGGTCTTACCTCAGGTAAAACAGGAGAGAGGGGAAAATAGGCGGGGCTGGAAGGTGTCGGTCAAGCGAAATCCTTCAGTCGCGCTGGGCCATGGCCTCGGCGAACATCTCCCGCGCCGTCTGGCGCGCCAGGGCCTGCACCAAGGCGCGGCGCTTGGCCGTGATATCATCGAGGACCGCCGCAATCTTTGCACAGGATTCTTCGCCGGCCGGAACCGTAGTGTCCGGTCGGCGTTTGGGTTTGGGGATGGGAGCCGTCTTGCCTCGCATGGCTGCGAGTATCGGGGCGCCTCAACCGGGAAATGGGCGCGGATCGCCGGGTGGTTCAGAATTCGAGCCACCCGGCCGATTGCAATCGAGATTTGCAATTGTAGGAAAAATACATCCCGTTAGGAGTTATCGTCCTTTGGGGCGTCTTTGGGGGCCTGCGCGCCAATCTCCGGACCCAGCGGCTTGACCTCCTTCAGCCACACGAGGTCGCTCCACTCACCGGTGAAGCGTTCGATGCGGATCGGTGGATAACGGCGTTTGCGGGGCTTGGACGGCTTATCGGGCGGTTCGGCCATTTGGGTGTCTCACAGCAAAGGTTGGGTGTGGGTGGCGTGCGCCTCGAGCAGAGATGTGATGGCGGTGAGCAGTTGCTCAGCGCGCTTGGTCTCGGTCTTGGTCCACACGATCGTCGGGCGGAGCGCATCCCGCGTTGCGTCAGCCTTGGCCTTGAGCAGGCGGGAGTCGCGCAGCAGGTCGCTCAGGCGCAGCACCGCATCCTCCAGCGAGGCGAGCAGCTCGCGCTGGTCCTCAGGACGGTGGGGCAGGTCGTAGCTGGCTTGCGCTTCGACGGGGTGTGCGTCGGCGCCACGCGCGTAGCCGGTCTGCCGGAACGCCACGCTGAGCAGACGCTCGCCGGGTTTGGGCGTGCTGAGGCCTGCGAAGAGCAGGCCCGCGTGGTCGAGTTCAAACAGCGCGTCGGCGAGGTAGGTGCCGAGTTCGCCGGGGACGAAGCCGAGCTTGTCGTTGATCTCGACGTCGAGCTCGAAGCTGTAGCGGCGGCCGGTGGGCTGGGTCATTGGATCGCACTCCCGGGAATACGGGTGATGGTGACGCCGCGCGGGGCGGTGAAGCGCAGGGTGAAGCCCGAGGCGGCGGGCGTGCCGGCAATAGACACGGTGACATCGGCGGTCAGGGGCGTGTCGTCCTCGGACAGGGGCACGGGCGTGGCGGGGGGAGAGGCAAGGCGCAGCGGATCGGTGAGCACCGTGTAGATTGTCGCGGCCACGGAAATGCGATCACCGCTTTGCACGAAAAGCAGCAGACTCAAGGGAAAAACTCCTTTGGAAGGGGAAACAAGAAAATAGCTCCGAGCCGACCGGGATCAATGAAAATAAACGCCAAAAGGCAAAATAAAATGATTGAAAACAACGGCTTATTCAGGTTAAAATCGTTGCAGCTTCGGCGGTGCTAGAGAGGCGGAAATCCCGAGCTGAAGGCGAGCGCCATCGGCGTTTCATCAGCCTGTGTGCGTATAGCGCGGTAAGCATCGGAGGAGGCGCCCAAGTCAGCACTGGAGTACGCTTGGAGTAATGGGGAAAGGGCATAACATTGACCATTCCAATCCAACTACGGCTGCAGAGTAGCTTCTGAAGGCGGTCATATGGCGCAGCCTGATGTGGTGCGCTTTGCGCGAGCATGTCCGGTCGGCGGTGCCAGTGTCTGGTTACATCATTATGCACGATAGAAAATAGTATGATGAACCACCGCCTACTGCCCAACGAATATAGGAAGAATCATGACCCGCGATGAGCTTTATGACCTTGTCTGGTCCAGGCCAGTCACGCACGTTGCCAAGGACTTCGGCGTTTCAGATGTCGCCATTCGTAAGATATGCAAAAAGCATGGTATTCCGCTTCCGCCATTGGGTTACTGGGCCAAGTTGCAACACGGGAAGAAGGTAGAGCAATTAAATTTGCCTCCTTTGCAGAAAGGCCAATCCGAGCAGGTGAACTTGCGAGTGCATCAACCATCGGCCAATGCAGATGTCTTTAGTCAGGCACAGGAGGCGGCAAGGCAGGACGAAGCCAAAGTGGGGCGGCGGATCACGGTTCCAGCCACACGCCCTGATCGTCTCCACCCCATAGCGGCAGCCACGGAGAAGACCCTGCGAAAAGCAAAACCTGATCGAGAAGGTTTCGTGACAAGCAATACGGAAGACAAGGTTGGCGTCTTGATCGGGCAAAGCTCAATCGACCGGGCCATTCTCCTGATAAACACATTTTTAGAAGCTGCCGTAGAGAGGGGGCATCAGTTAACAACAAGCCCAAAGTTTAGCGTGATAGTCTCCGGTCAACCACTGGGATTTCGTATCCATGAAACAAAGACAAAGGTACAGCATGTGCCTACAGCCGTTGAGCTGAAGGAGCAGGCACAGCGCGATAACATGGCCGCCCGCTACCCCACACTCTACAGCGCAGATTATAAAATCTATCGAACCTGGGATTATATCCCGTCTGGCCGCATCGTCGTCGAAATCTATGATCCTATACAAGTTCGGTGGCGTTCTGACCCAATCTTTGGGCGCTGGTATGACCGAAAATCATCCGGGGTCGAAGTGTATTTGAACGACATGATGGTAGCGCTCGTATCTGGTGCCGCCCGTGCGAGAGAGCAGCGCGCAAAAGAAGCCGAGGAGGCTCGGCTGGCACAGGAGGCTGAGGAGCGAAGAATAGAAAACGAGAAAAGGGCCCGTCTCCTTGCAAGGGCGACTAATTTTCTCGCAGAGAAAGCCGAAAAACATGAGGCGTTTCTAAAGATTTCGCGCCTCGAACAGTTCTTGGGTTTGGCCGACGAGACCTCTGGGCATTGCCCGTTTCCGACATTAAAGTCTGCGTTTGACCTCGTCCTGCTCAATTTGCGCCATCAAATTTCAGCAGAAGCACTGAATCAGGAGATTATCGACACGCGGATGTTTGATAAGGATCGTTGGTACTGAGCCGAAGATTGACCTTCGTCCTCTTTTCCGATCATGGACGCCGATCTCACAAAAAGCGGTCGAACTATGTTCCGCCTGACGTGCTCCCCTGGAATGTGACCGTTTTTGTGTAGAGTCTGTTCCTGGGGGATAGACCGATGAAGGGCAGCCGATTTTCTGAAGAGCAGATT
>NZ_JACHFJ010000020.1 GCF_014201825.1 Acidocella aromatica
AGGTCAGTCAGAAGTTGATCCGCAGTCCAAGCTAAGCGCCGCCGGAGGTAAAGTCTTGATACTGCCAAGCCCTGTGGCAGGAGGCAAGATTAGCGGTTTTTTTACCCTCGGCCCGCAGACCGCTCGTCCAGGCGCTGAGGGCTTCGGGACCACTGGGCACTCTCCTTGCATGGATGATGGTGACGCACCCAAGCGCAAAGCTGGTTTAGATGCCAAGACGGTGGCTGCATTGTTACTCATTTGCGTAGTTTTGACTATCGCTGCAGTCTATTATGCGAGGGTGCTGATTCCGACGAAGCCGCCTAGCAATTCCGATTTGATGGCGTCCATGGATTCCGCGATTTACTCGCCCATGATTTAACGCCTCGCTGGCTGGATATTTTCTGGTATTTTGGCTTTCGCGTCGTCAACCTTGACGTCCGTCGAAGACTCGAGGCGCGGTTTTGGCACATCCGCCAGCAGCTTCTGCCCCCCCCCCTGGTAGACCAATGCTTTCATCTTATGTTTTCTCCTTGTTCAGGTTATATGGGGTAGGTTCAGCGGAAGCGGGAGAGATTATCGAGGACCGTCTCAAGGGCACCAGTTCAAGGGAATCTTAGTCCTTGCTTGCGTATGCTACGGGAGCGCACCTAGTCATTACACTTATTTACATCCGAAGAGTAACCCGTAAGCGATATTTCGTCGTTGAGAATATCCGCCGTCGCCGGGGATTGACGGCGCCGCCAGAACAGTTGATCAGGCCAGCGAGGTTGAGCGCCATAGTAGAGATTTCGTTGCGATAAGTAGTTTTGCCAGAGTTGGCGTTGTTGCTTATCATATCTCTGGACATAAGAATTCTGCCTGTCCAATCCGACTACACCTTGTAGACAGTCGGTCAACGCGTAATGGATCATGTGCCCGGCACAACTGGCCGTCCGAAGAGCCTTGTCGATGCCCTGTGACGACAATGGATCATATGCTTGCGCCGCATCGCCCACCGCCATCCAAGCGTCTCCGCAGAAATCCAATAATCGCTGGCTACCGGCCGGTGCGCCTCGAATCGTTCCACGGGGTCGATAGTCTTTGGCTTTGAGCAATGGCGCGATATGAGTTGAGAGGTCTAGCAATTGATCGAAGCCGTCGCGAGAAGCAGCCATTCTCGCCGCAGGTAGGTCCGAATCAGTGTGCAATACCACCAAACGCTGGGGTTCGTAGTTTTCCGTGCTTGGCAATCGGTTGCTATACCACCAGCCATATGGTGCAGCCTCGATCCGAGTATAGCGGTCATCATCGTCGCCAGCGCAAGAAAACCATTGCGCATAGGCGAACAACTGGTCGTCCTGGACGGTCTCGACACCCAGCGTCTTGGCCAATACCGCCCTCCGGCCTGAACAGTCTACCAAATAACGTGAGTGATGATGCTGGGTCTGTGTGTTCGAGGTCAGGGTCAGTCGCCAATTGAAGGAGCGGTCAGCAATACGTGAGCAGGATTCGAAGCGGGCACCCTTGAGCAAGGTCGCGCCGGCCGCAACCGCTTTCGACCGCATGGCATCATCGAAATCTAGTCGATCGACACACAGTCCGAAGCCTGTCTGCGTGAAGAAAAAGTCAGATATATCAGCTTTGTCGGTCTCCCACTGCGATAGGTTTCCGATTGTTCTGAAAAAGCTTGTAAAGTCCTGTCCCGGACCTTCGAGGTCTCCGAGGAAGTGCTCAACAAGACCGATGGACACCGGCGGCAGTGATTCGCCAAGTTTGAAGTTGGCGGATACTCGCCTCTCCACCAGTAACACTCGCCGATCGTACTTAGCCAGCGTGATCGCTATTGCGGCCCCAGCGGGCCCCGCACCGACGACAATAACGTCCCATGTCGTATTCGTCAGGCCGCGTGCGGTTGACAGCACGTATCAATCACTTTTGACCGGCGGCCGGTCCAGGGCTGGATTACGCTCCTGTTCGACGAACACGGTCTCGCCGTTATCTTTCAAGAACTCGCCGTTCTCGGCCTTGATTGGGAGCACCATCCCGAGCTTCGACCAAGCATAAACCATCTGATTATAACCATCAGCGGACGATAGCGGTTCTCCTTTTGCATCGTATCCGCGGAACCACTCTTTATAAGTTCTAGTCTGGTTCGTTCGATCGTACTCGAAAGCGATATCTGGCCGCTGCGTCGGCCACCATGCTGCGTTGCACGACCAAAAGTCGCCTTGCCAGGGACTCGACATGAAAGCTGCGAGCGAGCCAGGCTCAACGTCTTTTCCTACACGAAACGGTCCAGCGAAATACTCCGAATACAGAATTAAGTAGGGGAATTCTATTCCTGGGTGGAAGCCACCACCGATTGTCGGTTCGAGCGCAGAACTGTCCAGTGCATGCGGCTGCTCTTCCAATGGCAATTGTTCCAAAGGCTCGAATGTTAACGGAGTGCCAACCTCGAAGTCACCGTTTGCCCAGTTCTTCAAATGTTCCAACTGCCAGTCAGTCAGGCTCAAGAATTCATCCGGCAAATTGTTGCCTAATTGCTGGTTCTGTAGAGGCTTACCGCCCGTGCCCCACAGCTTGGGCATCTTGTAGGCTTCCACAGGGCTTACAAACTCTTGACTCTTCCAACTGGTTGGCCGTTGCGGCGGAGCCGGCATCAACGAATCAACCAACCTACCGCGTTTTCCAGGCGCATACCGCATCAGTCGATAGATCATCTGTCTATTTGGCTTGCTTTTGTCAGACGGATCGGTAAATGCCAACATGTTCGCAGGGCTAAGCAAATTTCCCGGCTGCCTTGGACCGTGGGCAATATTCTTGGTGCTTGGCGTGACGCCCGCCGCCTCAGCGCTCACCCACCCGTAGTTAACCGCCATGGCAAAGACCGGATAAATATCGCGGTAGAAATTCGTCTTCATCCCGGCGTAGGGATAAGCTTCGGGAAAGGCCTCATATACGCGATCCAGAATGGACACAACGTGGTACATGTAAGGTGAGAACTTCGGAGGTGCAGTGACTATCCATGCCCCTGCTTGCGGATTCCTGATACCTTCGTCCGTTTCTGATTTTACGTTGTCGCGGGTACTCAAGACAGTACCATCCTTGAGCATGACCGTGACATCAATTTCACCACCACAGGTATCATCCCACCAACCCGGCACATTGAAATAAGAGAATTGATTCGTTAGCGGGTTATTGCCGTTCTCCGGCCCATTCGGCGGACTGTGCGTTTCACTCGGGTTCGACAATGCGACTTTAGGTGTCGTGACGCATTCGCTTTTCCCAGACGCGGGAACGAATAGCAAACGGCCGCCCGAATCCAGATGAAGCCGTCCCAATTCGATACCCGTGGCAGCTTTGTAATTGACCTCGACTTCTTTTGAAGGATCCTGGGGCGTAAAGCCCTCGAAACGCAATTCGCCCGGCAACATAACTTTTCCTATGCCGACGAAAACATCACCCGTCATGACGACCGGTTCTGTCTGACCAGAGGCAATCGTATGTACACCAGCATCAATGATCAATTTGTCTCGCTCAATCGGCTTCTTACCGGGCTGGATGGACGGGTTTCGCAGTTTGTCTGGATCGAACAAATACGCACCCTGGAACGCATAATTCGCGGCTTTCATGTTCCTGACATGGACACGCCAGCGCATAGATTCGACCAAGCCGGAATCCGACGTTAGCTCCGCGACGACCTTGCCGTCGGCATCATAGCCATAGACCCGATACCGCTGCGCTTGGCGTTTTAAACGAAGCCCGCTGTCGCGGTAGGTTCCACCGTTCGGCCCCGGACCGCCGCTGCCACCCGGATCAACCACGATCCCGGGAGCTTCGGGACCGAGGTAAAACTCGTCGCTGTCCCCCAGCCGAGCAATGCCGATGCCCGGGTGAATGCGAATGCTATTGATTGTCTCGGCCACAACTTATCTCCTCTGGAGTCGCGGAAACCGCTGCAATTCAATCGGCGCTTCACAGGCCACCTACGACCGTCACCTACCGTCAGCAGATGAGGCGAATTCCAGGCTACTCAGAGAGAGCGGTCCGACAACAAGATTTCCCAATCCTGCAAGTCGCCAGAGGCGACAACGTACCGGTTACCGACATGTTCTATGTCAGCATAGGTCAACCCGTTTGCTCGCGCATGAGAGCGGACGGCAAAACCACTGCCGAAGCTCGCTCTGATCGATTTATCCACACGAGCGTCCGCAACAGAGCCGGCGGAGTTTTTAGAATTTTCCCATATCTTCGCATTTGCAATGCCGGGCACCAATAAAACAGAAGCCGCACCGCATGCGTTCACGAAACCTCTTCGCCCGATGTCCATGTTTCATGGCCTTTTCGAGAGTTTCTTTTCTGTGCAGAACAGTACGTAGAACTTATCGAATTTGTCAAGACTTTTGAACAGGTTTTCTCACGCGAGCCGCTGACGGCGCGGCTGGCACGGTGGTGCCGGCGTGATTTCGGGGGATGGCTGTTTGCGGTGTCTGGTCGTGTCAGGCGCCGGCGTTTCCTAACCGTCAGCTGATCCCCGCCTTGTAGGGTTTTGCGTGCTCTGCCTCTGATCTTCTGATTAGCCGCAGAGGCTGGCATTGGGTCGTGGTCGAGTAGCTAGGCCATTTGGCTTCGCCCTCACGTATCCAGGCAGGCGGCTTTCCCGCACCCGGCTCTTCCTGGAAGGAAGCCCGCGTCATGCCGCGCGTGGTATCCAGGGATGTGTGATCCAAGGCTGGGGCAAGGGCAAGCGCGCTGTAACATCTTCGAACGCGGCGTTTGCGATCATCCGCCCCTTGATCGACGAGGTGCGGCTCATGCCGGAGCATGGCGAGCTGCGGGTGGAGATCCGCGGCGTCCTGGCCGGGATCCTGGCTTTATCGGCCCAAAACAACGTAACCGGAGTGAGCCTCCCACGGGCCGGGCTGTAATTTACCAGGCGGCTTCTGCGACGCGCTGTGGCATCCAGAATGCTCTGATGGCGGGGATAACGAGCGAGATGTCGTGGTAGGCGACCTTGAGGTACTCTTTTGTGTCGATGCCGTTTGGCGCTGGGTCCATGGGGGCTCCGATCTGGTCGGCGCAACAGAGCATGATCGGCAGCATGAGGCCGCATTCGATGCCGCGTGCGTCGTGCAATGGCGCCCAGGCGGTCCAGCGCAGCTTCATGGCATGGACAGTCCCGAGCAGGAGGTCATCTTCCGCCAGCTTCACGAGTCGGACCGGCTTAGCCTGTCCGACTTCACCGAGATGGGTGATCTTGGTGCTTTAATCGCCGGGCAGAGGCTCGAGCATCGGCTTTATCACTTCCGGCTGATCTGGTCGGACTTCGAGCATGCCCACGTCATCCTGGGCGGGGAGAGTTACGTCGCTCCAAGCTTCACTTGTGGATATCCGATGACCTCACTTCCCCCTCTCCTTCGTCTCGGTGGCGCGGCTGGAACTCTCCAACCGGCCCATCTCCCGGCTCTACCAATGCGCCAACATGTTGCATAAAACGCGCCATCCGTGCCGCCAGCGAGATCAAAAGCACACCGCCAGCCATGGCCACCACTCCCACACGGAACAGCAAATCATAGCTGCCCGTGGCGTGAAACAGGTGGGAGAGGAACGCCGCAGCGGCGATTTGCGTCACCGCATAGACCATGGCCGCCAGCCCCCAATCAGCTGAGAGGCGGGAGGACGGCACCATCCCCGCAATTGCGCCGGCGACCAGCATCACCGTCCCCAACGCCACCGCGCCCACACAAAGAGCCGACAGAACCAGAGCCGGGGCCGCCTGCGTGAACAACGGTATCGCCACGGCACAGCCCATCACCACGAAGCCCGCCACCAGCGTAGGCAGAAAGCCAAACCTATCGGCGGCACGGCCCAAAAGCGGCGGCCCCAGCGTAGCAGCAAGCCCTATCCAGGCAGCCATCATCGCCCCGGCCGCCACGCCGCGGCCAAGACCAATGGCCACGAAGCTGGACCAGAACAGCATATGCGGCATGAAGCCGAACGCCGAGAACGCATAGGCGGCGATCAGCACAACCACTACCAGCGGCGGCAGGCCCTTGGCGGCATGCCGGAGCGGCGGCTCTATCCGCGCGGGCGGCATGATCACTGCCACGATCAACGTCGCGGCGGTGCACAGCGCGCCCAGCGCGGCCCAGGTGAAAACCAGCCCATAGGTCAGCAGATGCGGTATGGCCAGCGCGCTGAATGTCATCCCCCCGCCCATACCCGAAAAGGCGAAACCACTGACCCGCCCACGCGCGGCAGCGGGCGCTTTACCCACCACGGCCGAGGCCATCAGCACCATCAACACCCCGCCGGTTAGCCCCGACACCAGCCGCCAAAACCCAAACCAGGCAGAGCCCCAGTTCAATGCGCAACACGAAGTGGCCGCGGCTGTGAAGCCCATGGCCAGCAGCAAGGCTGGTTTACCGTGATATCCGCGCCGCCACGACCTGGACAGCGCCACGCCGATGAAATAGCCCGCCAGATTTACGGCTGCAAACCAGAAGGCACTGTCGGCACTGTACCAATGCGCCCTGACCAATGCCGGCACTAGCGGTGCAAAACTGAACCGTGCCACGCCGATCCCCACGAACATAGCCAGCAGGCCGCTGAACGCCATGCGGTTGACCGCGACAGCCGGCACGCTTTGCGTCATGGCCCTGCCCTTCCGTCTTTCTCGCAGGTGAAGGATTGCTGTCGTGCGGCAATGCCCCCTCAACTCCAGAACACCACTGTCTTGTTGCCGTTCATCAGGACACGCTGAGCCAGATGCCACAACACCGCCCGCGCCAGCACGCGTTGTTCGATATTGCGTCCCTTGCGCACCAGATCATCCGGCGTATCAGCATGGCTCACGGCCTCCACGTCCTGGTAGATGATCGGGCCTTCATCGAGATCGGTGGTGACGTAATGCGCGGTTGCGCCGATCATCTTCACGCCATAGGCGTGCGCCTGGTGATAGGGCTTGGCGCCTTTGAAACTGGGCAGGAAGCTGTGATGGATGTTGATGCAGCGCCCGCTCAATGCCGCCGTGAAGTTGGACGAGAGGATCTGCATATAGCGCGCCAGCACGACGAGATCGATGGCGAGTTCGTTAATGAGCCGGATGATTTCAGTCTCCTGCGCCGCTTTGGTGGCGGGCGTTACAGGCAAGTAGTAGAAGGGGATGGCATCGAGTTCGGGAGCGTTAAGCACGCTCTTGTGGTGGTTGGAGACGACGCCGCAGATCTCCATGTCGAGCTCACCCAGCCGCGTTCGATAGAGAAGATCCGCCAGGCAATGATCAAACTTCGAGACCAGCAGGAGCACGCGCTGGCGTTCTTCACGCGCACGCAGCTGCCAATTCATCGATAATTGCCTGGCCAGATGTGCAAACGCAGCTTCGAGCACCAGGCGGGCGCACGTCGTGACAAATTCAACGCGCATGAAAAACAGGCCGCTCTGCGGATCCTGGAATTGGTTAACCCCGCGGATATTTCCGCCATGTTCGAAGATGGCACCACTGACCTGAGCGATGATGCCGGGTTGGTCATGGCAAGAGAAGCTGAGTGTATAAGACGTCGTCATGAAAACTTGACCTTGACAGCAGGGGCATGAATGAAACGCTGGCGATCGAGCCAGGAAAACAGGCCCGAAATGCCGCCGAACGGATAAAAATGAGCGAACACCTCGCCATGGCGGCTCGGCGTAAATCCACCCAAGAAGTCACTCACAAACTGGTCTGGCCCCGCATGGCTTCGCAACCGCGTCAGAGAAAACCCGTATCTCGCCAGCACTGATGCCGATGCGCCCACACCGCACACCGCCGCATAACGCAGCAGCGTGCGCATGTTCGCGGGACCAGGTATACCCAGGCGAACGGGCACAGTTATGCCGCTGTCGCGCAACTGTGCGAGCCAGACAAGAACCTGCTCGGCGGAGAAACAGAACTGCGTCGCTATTTCCGCATTTAGACCCAACTCATCCACTGCGCGAAGCTTGTCCCGCATCGCCTGCACCAAAGCCTGCGGCGGGATTTTTGGATGACCTTCAGGATAGCCTGAGATCACCACATGACGAATACCATATTCGGCGAGCAGGCCGGTTTTGATGACCGCCAATGCATCCTCGAACGGTCCCTCAGGCTTCCCGCAATCTCCCGCGAGAACAAGCAGCCGATCCACATGCGCCATTGACGCCCACCCCGCCAACAGACGCTCCAGCGCCTGGCGGCTGGGCAAGCGGCGAGCAGCGATATGCGGCATTGGATTGTAATGAAGCGCCCGGATTGCGGCTGCAGCCTGGAGTCTGTCGTCATCGGACTCGTTGGGCAGAAATGGAATGGCGACAATTGTGCCCGGCGCGAACCTGGAAGCGCTCGCAGCGAGATTTGCCGCCTCCTTGGCAGTTGCCTCCATCGACAGCCCCTCCAGGCAGCTCCATGTCATTTCCTCCGTCATTTCCTCACTCATTTTCATCATCTCTGTCGGTTTTGCTTCTGATGTCGGTATCGGAACCATTGGTCGTCTCCGGGCAGAAGAGTCGCCCGCTGAACCAAAAGACTTGGAAATCCACGAAAACATTCTGGACGAAGCGAAAGCAATCAGGATCTTTTAAGCGCATGCGAGTTCATGATACTGCCCCGCGACACGGCTTCCTGCTCTTGTGCTTAGGCCGCCGATGTTCCGGCCGGCGGCTTATCTACGTTGGCGCATTCGGTAAGACGCAAGCCCGCCCTTCAGCATTCGACAAAATTAGCCGCCAACCCGCCGAGCGACGTCTCCTTGTATTTGGTGTTCATATCCTCGCCGGTCTGACGCATTGTCGAGATCACCTGATCGAGCGAAACGAGATGGGAACCATCACCACGTTTGGCGAGCGAAGCCGCGCTAATTGCCTTGATCGCGCCGAAGGCGTTGCGCTCGATGCAGGGAATCTGCACCAGCCCGCCCACCGGGTCGCAGGTCATGCCCAGATGGTGCTCCATGGCGATCTCGGCGGCGTTTTCCACCTGCTGATTCGTGCAGCCGCGCGCGGTGGCGAGCCCGGCCGCCGCCATCGATGACGCAACGCCGACCTCGCCCTGGCAGCCAACCTCGGCGCCCGAAATCGAAGCGTTGGTTTTAAACAAGCCACCAATCGCAGTCGCCGCGAATATGAAGTTGCGCATGCCCTCGTGCGAGGCGCCAGGGCACATCTCAAGGTAATAGCGCAAGACCGCGGGAATAACGCCTGCGGCCCCGTTGGTTGGCGCGGTGACGATCCGGCCGCCGGCGGCGTTCTCCTCGTTCACCGCCATCGCGAATAGGCTAACCCAGTCCATCTTCTCATGGGGGGCGAGGTCGTTGCGGCTGGTATCGGCTTCAAGCCGCTTCCGTAACGCCCGCGCGCGGCGTGGCACTTTCAGCGTCCCGGGCAACAGGCCTTCGCCCTGCAGGCCGCGGTCGATCGCCGCCATCATGATGGCGATCACGCGGTCGACATGCGCCAGCACCTCGACGGGCGGGCGGAGCGCCACCTCATTCGCGCGGACGATCTCGGCAATCGTCAGCCCCGTGTCGTGGCCGATCCGCAGCAGATCGACCGCGTTGGAGAACGAGTACGGCACCTGCGTGGTGATGGCACCGAGGTCGACAGGCGCATCCTCGCGCGCCACGAACCCGCCGCCGATCGAGCACCAGCGTTCGGTGGCCACCAACGCGCCGGCACCGTCAAAAGCGTCGAACGCCAGGGTGTTGGGGTGACGCGGCGGGGTTGTCTCGCGATCAAAGACAATGTCCTCAGCCGGAGAAAAGGAGATATCCCTGCCCCCCAGCGTCAACGCGCCACGCCCGGCAATCTGCGCCACCAGGGCGTCGGCATGGTCGGGATCGACCGTTTCGGGCAGTTCGCCCGCCAAGCCCAGGACCACCGCCTTGTCGGTGGCATGGCCTTTGCCTGTCCATGCCAGTGAACCAAACAGCGTGACCCGCAGCCTTGCGACACGGGGCAGCTGCCCCGCCTCCTTCAGCCCACTCATGAAGAGATGGGCTGCGCGCATCGGCCCAACCGTGTGCGAAGAAGAGGGGCCGATGCCGATCTTGAACAGATCAAAAACGCTGAACATCTGCTAAACCGCGTATTCGCGGCTGACGATGGCGAGCAGGTTCCAGACATAAGGCGCGAAGGACCGCCAAACCTCCAGATGAAACCGCCCCTCGCTCTGGCGCCACAGCACGGCCTCCGCCTTGCAGAAGATCGTGCGCGTCGCCATGCCGACCGGAAAGGCGGCGAGGTCGAAGTCAAGCGGGCAGCCGCCATTGAGAATATCGGTGACGGCCGTTCCTTCGAGTACGACGCCGGTCTGGCGGTGGCTGATGTCGGCAAGCGAATAGCGCCCGTCCGTCAGCCGCGCCTCCAGCACGGCCGCCACCGGCACCGCTTCAGCCTCGGACAGCAACAGCAGCCACTCATCGGGGCCGAGGCGCAATGCCGTACGCCCATTCGCCGCAGATGCTCGGTTCACGGGCACGGCCAACTCCACACCCAGGGCTGCCGAGGCGGTTGAGATGGAGGCTGCTGGCAGGCGCAGCGAGAAGCGGGCGCCGCCATTGACCGGGGTGCAGCGCCGGTCAATGGCTTTGCCGCTGAGTGGAAAGAGCCGTGGCATCGGCTTCGTCTGCACAAGATTATCCATTGAGCCTGACTCCTTCGGGATCGTAGAAGACGGATGAGACGACGGTGACGCGGGCATTGCCGTTCTCGAGCGGCACGTACAACTGCTCTCCGGTCCGTGCCCGGCCATCGCGCAGCAGAGCCAGCGCGATGGAACGGCCAAGCGCATCGCTCCAGTACGAGGACGTGACATGGCCAAGCATCGTCATCGGCTTGGGCTGCGCTGGGTCGGCGACGATATGCGCGCCCTCCTCCAGTACATGGGCGGGGTCGTCGGTCAGCAGGCCAACGAGTTGCTTGCGGTTGGTCTGCGCGGCGAACGCGGCGCGGGCCAGCGCACGCTTGCCGACGAAATCCGGCTTGGCCTTGCCTATCATGCCGGCATAGCCAACATCATCGGGCGTGACTGTGCCGTCCGTCTCCTGGCCGACGATGATGTAGCCCTTCTCCGCGCGCAGCACATGCATGGTCTCCGTGCCGTAAGGCGTGATGCCATACGGGCGGCCGCTCTCCATCAGGTCTTCCCAGACGGCGCGGCCATAATCCGCCGGCACGTTGATCTCGAAACCCAGCTCGCCGGTGAAGCTGACGCGGAACAGCCTAGCGGGGACGCCCGCAATGCGGCATTCCACCATGCTCATATGCGGCATGGCCTCGGCGGAAATATCCGCCCCCTCGACCAGCGGCTGCACGACCTCGCGGGCCATCGGCCCCTGCACCGCGATCACGGCGTATTGCTCGGTGGTGGAGGTCAGCCAGACATCGAGTTCGGGGAACTCAGTCTGCAGGTAGTCCTCCATCATCGTCAGCACGCGCGCCGCTCCACCCGTGGTGGTGGTAACGTGGAAGCGCGTGTCGGAAATACGGCCGATCACACCGTCGTCAATGACGAAGCCGTCCTCGCGCAGCAGGATACCGTAGCGCAACTTGCCGGGCTGCAGCTTGGTCCAGGCGTTGATATACATGCGGTTAAGAAACTCCGCCGCATCTGGGCCAACGACCTCGATCTTGCCGAGGGTTGAAGCGTCGAAGATGCCGACACCGTTACGCACCGCGCGGCATTCGCGGGCAACCGCCTGGCGCATATCCTCAGTACCGCGCGGAAAGTAGCGCGCGCGTTTCCAGAGGCTGACATCTTCGAACACCGCGCCCTGGGCCGCCGCCCAGCTGTGAATCGCGGTGCGGCGTTCCGGCTCGAAGAGTTCGCCACGCGCATACCCCCCGAAATAGCCGAACGGCACGGGCGTATAGGGCATGCGGAACGTGGTCGTGCCGATCGCCGGTACCGGCTTGTTCAGCACCGGCGCCATGATCCCAAGCGCGTTCATGTTCGAGAGCTTGCCCTGGTCAGTTGCCATGCCGTTGGTGGTGAAGCGCTTCACATGCTCCACCGAGCGCATGCCCTCACGCAGCGCCAGCACGACATCCTTGGCCGTAACGTCGTTCTGGTAATCCAGGAAGGCGCGGACCGAGCCAGGATCTCCATGGTAGGGCACGGCGCCTATGAAGCCGCCCTGGGCCAGCGGCGCGTTAGCCACCTGATAGCTGGCCGCGCCGCCACCTGCCGCGGCGCCGGAGTCCAGCACCTCCTTAAGCGACTGCAAGCCAGCCGCGCTGCCCGCAACGCTACACGCTTCCGCCGGCGCACCGGGGAGGAATGCGTCGAGCGTGCTGTCGAACACGAGCTTGCCGCGGCTCTGCGAGAATAGATGCACGCTGGGCGTAAACCCGCCGGACATCAGCAGCACGTCGCAGCTGACATGCTGCCCGCTGCCGCCCGCGATCGGCTTGATCGTGGCGCCGGTGACGCGCAGCCGCCCGTCAGTGCCGGCAATCGTGGAAGCCGGAAACACCGGCAGCCCCGCCTTTTGTGCGGCGGTCACCAACGGCCCGCCCGCATCCGGCCGCAGATCCACGATCCCCGCGATCGCGCAACCGGCGCGATGCAGCGCGAGGGCGGTACGGTAGGCGACATCGTTGGCGGTGAACACCAGCGCCCGGCGCCCCGGCAGCACACCGTAACGCTCCAGATAGATGCGCGCCGCCTCCGCGAGCATGATACCAGGGCGGTCGTTGTCGGGGAAAACCAGCGGCCGCTCGATGGCGCCCGCGGCGATCACCACCTGCTTGGCGCGCACCTGCCACAGCCGGCCGCGCGGTTTGGAATCATCCCACTCACCGTCATGGTCGGTCAGGGACTGCGCCAGCCCGATCATGTTATGCGGGAAGTAACCAAAGGCGATGGTGCGCGGCAGAATCTTCACCTGTGGGTAGGCTGCGAGCTGGACCAGCGCCGCCTTCAGCCATTCAGCCGCCGCTAGACCATCGATCATCGCCTCGGGCTCGGCCAGGAGCGACCCGCCGGGCTCGGATTGTTCATCGCACAGGATCACCCGCGCGCCGGTTTTCGCGGCGGCCAGCGCCGCAGCCAAGCCGGCGGGCCCGGCGCCGACCACCAATACGTCGCAATGGGCAAAACGCTGGGCATAACGGGCGGCGTCAGCGGTCTTCGGCGAACGGCCGAGACCAGCCATTTCCCGGATACGCGGCTCGAAGAACTTCGTCCACGCCTTCCTCGGCCACATGAAGGTCTTGTAGTAGAACCCAGCCGGGAAGAAGCGCCAGAACACATCGTTCACGGCACCGTAATCGCGCATGAGCGAGGGAGAGCGGTTTTGGCTCTCCGAGGTCAGCCCGTCATACAGCTCCACCTGGGTAGCGCGCAGGTTGGGCGTGAAATGGGCGTCATCACGCCCCACGCCGACGAGCGCGTTGGGCTCCTCGCCGCCGGCGGTGAGGATGCCGCGCGGACGGTGATACTTGAACGAACGGCCGACGAGGTGCACGCCGTTGGCCAGTAGCGCCGAGGCCAGCGTATCGCCCGGGTGGCCGGTGTAATGCTTGCCATCGAAGCTGAAGGTGAGCGTGCGGGAGCGGTCAATCCGCCCCCCTGTGGAAAGCCGATAGGGCTGTGTCATGGGAGCGTCTCCCCGATGCGATAACTCGCCTCGATCTGATCGGTATAGGTGTTGCGCTTCACGTTAAAGAACCGGCCGCAGCCATAGGCGTGGCGCCAGCGCTCGGCATGGTCGCCGCGCGGGTTCTTGCGGAAGTAGAGGAATTCGGTCCAGGCCGTGTCGTCCACCGTACGGGGGGCGGCGGCGCGCACCACATGCGCCTCGCCGCCATAGGCGAATTCGATCTCGGGCCGGTTTCCGCAATACGGGCAGGGTATCAGGAGCATCTCTTGGCTTCCCTTAATGGGCGACCGCGGCGGCAGCAGCTTCATCGATCAGCTGTCCGGCGCCAAAGCGTTCGAGGTTGAATGGGGCGTTGATCGGGTGCGGCTCGTCCTTGGCGATCGTGTACGCAAGGAGGTCAGCCGCACCAGGCGTCGCCTTAAAGCCACCCGTGCCCCAACCGCAATTCACATACAGGCCGGGCACCGGCGTCTTGCCGAGAATCGGCGAACGATCCGGCGTGACATCGACAATGCCGCCCCAATTGCGCATCATCCGCATGCGGCGGAAGATGGGGAACAGCTCGCAAATCGCCTCCAGCGTGTGCATTGGAATATGCAGCGCGCCACGTTGGCTGTAGGAGACATACGCATCCGTGCCCGCGCCGATCACCAGCTCGCCCTTGTCGGACTGGCTGATATAGGCGTGGATCGTGTTCGACATCACGACACACGGGAAGATCGGCTTCACCGGCTCCGACACCAACGCCTGCAACGGATAACTTTCGAGCGGCATGCGCAGACCGGCCATCTCCATGACCAGTGACGTGCTGCCCGCGGCGCTGACACCGATCTTCCGTGCACCGATCCGCCCGCGCGTGGTCCGTACCCCGGTCACATGGCCAGCGGCGTCACGGTCGATGCCGGTAACCTCGCAATTCTGGATGATATCGACACCGAGCGCATCCGCCGCACGGGCATAGCCCCAAGCCACGGCATCGTGACGCGCCGTTCCCGCCCGGCGTTGCAACGCGGCGCCAGTCACGGCATGGCGCATACCCGGCGCGATGTTCAAAGGCGGGCAGAACGCCTTCGCCTGCTCCGGCGTCAGCCATTCATTGTCAACACCATTCAGGCGGTTGGCGTAAACGTGGCGCCTGAAACTCTGCTCATCGTGCACATTGTGCGCCACCATCAAAACGCCGCGCTGCGAGAACATGACGTTGTAGTTGAGGTCCTGGGACAGCCCCTCCCACATCTTCAGCGCATGATCGTAGAGTGCGGCGCTCTCATCGAACAAGTAGTTCGAGCGGATGATGGTGGTATTGCGCCCGGTGTTGCCACCGCCGATCCAACCCTTCTCCAGCACCGCCACATTGCGGATGCCGTGCTTCTTGGCCAGATAATAAGCCGCGCCAAGCCCATGGCCGCCGCCACCAATAATGATCGCATCGTAAGATTGTTTTGGTTCAGGATCGCGCCACTGGGGCTTCCAGCCTTTGTGGCCGTTCAGCGACTGCTTGATCAGCGCGAGAGCGGAATAGCGTTGCATCGGATCATGATGTCCTAGGCTTTTGGTTGATTTTGTTGGCTTTGGAGATACCGCGGGCAAGTTTTCAGCGGAGCGACGGATAGAGCGGGAAGGCTTCGCACAGCGCATTGACTTTCGCGCGCACCGCCGTCGTCACGGCATCCTCGTTGGGCTTGCCGATGACGTCCAGCATCTCCGCAATCAAATCCGCGACCTGCTCGAACTCGCGGGTTCCGAAGCCGCGCGTCGTGCATGCGGGCGTACCCAGCCTGATCCCCGAGGTGATCATCGGTTTTTCGGGATCGAACGGGATACCGTTCTTGTTGCAGGTGATGCCGGCGCGATCTAGCGCCTGCTCGGCGGCTTTGCCCGTCAGGCCTTTCGGCCGCAGATCCACCAGCACGAGATGCGTGTCTGTCCCGCCTGAGACGATGCCGCACCCGCTTTGTGCCAACCGGTTGGCCAGCGCGGCAGCGTTATCAACAACCGCGCGCGCATAGGTCTTGAATTTCGGGCTGAGCGCCTCGCCGAAGGCTACGGCTTTCGCCGCGATGACATGCTCCAGCGGCCCGCCCTGAAGCCCAGGGAACACCGCCGAATTCAGCTTTTTTGCGATGGCTTCGTCATTTGTCAAAATCAAGCCACCGCGCGGGCCGCGCAAGGTTTTATGAGTCGTGCTGGTTACGATATGCGCATGCGGGAACGGGCTGGGATGCGCGCCCGCCGCCACCAAGCCGGCGATATGGGCGATATCGACCATCAGATAGGCGCCGACCTCATCGGCAATTGCACGGAAACGGGCAAAATCAATGACGCGTGGAATCGCCGAACCGCCAGCGATGATCAGCCGTGGGCGATGCTCATGAGCCAAGCGCGCCACTTCATCATAATCGATGGTCTGTGTCTGCGCGCTCACGCCATACTGCACGGCATGCAGCCACTTGCCCGACAGCGTCGGGGCAGCACCATGCGTCAGATGTCCGCCATGGGCTAGGCTCATGCCCACGAGGGTATCGCCTGGGTTGAGCAGCGCAAACAGCACCGCACTATTGGCCTGCGCGCCCGAATGCGGCTGCACATTGGCAAAGGCGCAACCGAACAGCTCCTTGGCGCGATCAATCGCCAGTTGCTCGATAACGTCGATGTATTCGCAGCCGCCATAATAGCGTTTACCGGGGTAACCTTCAGCGTATTTATTGGTGAGAATGCTGCCCTGCGCCTGCAGAACCGCACGAGATACAATGTTTTCACTCGCGATCAGTTCCAGCCCATGGCGCTGGCGGTTGAGCTCATGTGTCAATGCATCTGCGATTGCCGTATCAGTGCGTGCAAGATCAAGATCAAAAAAATCCTGCACGTCTTGTAGCACTCCGCCCTGATCAGGTCTGATCTTTTCTACAACATTCATGAGCACATCTCCTTCCCATCCCGTATTTTTTCTAATTCATACCAATACCGTGTGACGCGGGATTTTGGTGCCCGCGCCACACGGCGGACATCACTTCACAATCAGATGTTCGGGCCCATAGGGGAAGCCGGTGATGTTGCGGTTGCCGTCTTCGGTGATCACGAGAATATCATGCTCACGATAACCGCCAGCACCCGGCTTGCCTTCGGGGATGGTGATCATCGGCTCCATAGAGACGACCATGCCCGGCTCCAGAACGGTTTCGCAATCCTCACGGAGTTCGAGCGCACCTTCACGGCCATAATAATGGCACAGTACACCAAACGAGTGGCCATATCCGAACGAGCGATACTGCAGCAGCCCTTCAGCCGCATACATCTCGTTCAGCTCATGCGCCACATCTGCACAGCTGTTGCCCGGCACCAGCAGCTCCTTGCCACGATCATGCACACGGCAATTGAACTCCCACAAACGAATGTTTTCAGCGGTCGCGGTTTCGGCAAACAACGTGCGCTCCAGCGCGACATAATAGCCGGCCACCATCGGGAAACAGTTGAGGCTCAGAATGTCGCCACGCTCGATCTTGCGACTGGTCACCGGGTTGTGCGCACCATCCGTGTTGATGCCGGACTGGAACCAAGTCCACGTATCAAGCAACTCAGCATGTGGCCAAGTCTTGGCGATTTCGCGCACCATCGTCGCCGTCGAATGCAGGGCCACCTCATGCTCCGGCACGCCCACCTTGGCGGCTTCCACGCAGGCTGCACCACCGATATCGGCAATCTTCGCCATCTTGGTGATGTGCTCGATTTCCTCGGTCGATTTGATCATCCGCAAGCGCTGCGCGGGATACGCAATGTCAACGAACTCGATGGTCGGGAACTCAGCCTTCAGCTGATTGAGCAGATCAATATTTACATGATCAAATTCGATGCCCAGCCGCTTCACGCCACCAACCAATTGGTCTACGGCATGGAAGTAGTTGTCCTTCCGCCAATCAGTGTACGTGACATTGCCACCAAACGTGCGGCGCCAGGGCTGGCCACCATCGATGCCCGCGGAAATGCTGGTCGATTTATTGTGGTCAACGAGCAGACCATAACGGCGGCCGAAATAACAAAACAAGAAGTCTGAATAATAGCAAATATTGTGATACGACGTGAACAAAGCCGCATCGATATTCCGCTCGGCCATATACCCACGAATGGCGGCCAAACGGCGCTCCATCTCCTGCGCGGAGAAAGTCGGCTGCACCTTCTCACCATTATTCGCAAAATTTTGTAAACGTTCCCGCTCCATGTTCATCTTGGCCATCTGATCCACGTTCGTTTTCTCCATTATAATTTTTCATCGTTGGCGGTTGCCGCCTTTTTATAAAGGACCGTGTATTTACAGCATCGTCAAATGATATGTTTTCAGCCTAAGATGAGTTTTTTTCATCTTAATGGCTTGTTGTGCACATGTTGACCGAACCGCCTAGTGCAAGTGATTCAGCTGGCCAGACAAGTATCAGCGGCACCGGACGAAGCTACTTAGCGCCCCCCCCTGAAGGCCGGCAGGCATAGCTTGATTGCACTAATGGCGCGCGTGCATCCCAAACGCCGTGCAGCCGGACAACGAATGCCCGGCTGCACGATCTTATTCCGATATCAGATTATCAAGCGCGCCCCAATTACACGCGCCTGACAAGCTTGTTTGCGGTTATGCCTTTCGGCCCGCCCCCACGTACACCTCAGCAGATGCGATCGCCTTGAAATACGACCTAGCTAGTGCCCAATAAACCAGCCCCGCGGAGATGATGCCTGCCTCAAAACTCAAATCGCCCCACCCTAGAAGATTCGCCATCAACGGGCTGGCATAGGTCGACGAGTTGGAAAAAGCTAGAGACATAATGATGCCCATGGCAAAGGCGATTACACCCGGCCAGAATACACCATTTTGGTACCAATACCGTCCAGCTCCCCACTTCATCATATCGACGGAGTTGTAGTTTCCGTTACGCAGGAAGTAGTCCACGATAACAATCGCTGCCCACGGCCCCGTCCAGAAGACCATGTAGTTCAGAAAATTCTGATACACATCGAAAAAGGTGCCGTAATATACTACAGCAACCCGTACACCGATCGTGAATACGGCAATGACCGCCAGCGAGACAAGACGCGTCATGGGCAGGCGCAGCGCCAGCAGCCCCAAGCTCGCCGTATAACCATTCGGAACATTGGCGGCAACGCCACCAAAAATAACAGCAATCAGCAGCGGTATCATGAACCAAGTTGGCAAGAAATGCCCCAACTGACTCACAGGGTCGTTGCCCAGATTACCACCAATAGCGATCGCGAATACCACACCAATGACTTCACACAAGGTAAGAGACACGAACTGCCCGAGACCGGCCGACAGCGCGATCTTCTTCCAGCTCATGCCCGATGGAAAATAGCGGCTGTAATCGGAAGCGAAGTTCGTCCAACCAATCGGGTAGGACACGACGACCCCCAACGCGACCAGCCAAGCGCCGAACGTGCCTTGATGGTTGTTGAAGGCCAAAAGCTGCTGCATCGGCACATGCGGTACCACAAAAAATGCCAGGCCAACAAAGAGCGCAGCCAGAACCACAGCAATAAGCCCTTCTGCCGCAATGATCGTGGCGTGCCCATATATCGCGACTATTAGTTCCGCCGAAAGAACAAGCGTAAGCGCAACCCACACAGCATCATGCCCGCCGAACCCTGCAAGATTGAATAGTTCCTCAAGCGCCTGCGTGGCCACGATCGAATTGATAGAGAACCAACTTAGCGCCGATATCACATTGACGATTTTCGGTAGCACAGACCCCAATTGTCCGAAGCAGGCACGTGACGTCATCATACCCGACGTCCCAGTCCTCGGCCCCTGGATCGAGGTCAGGCCAACCATCAGACATCCGATCAGGTTGCCAATGACGATCGCCATAACGGCCTGGCTGAATGTCACACCAACCGAGAGCGCGAACGCTCCCGTGACGATAACGACATAATTTACATTCGCGCCAACCCACAACTTAAACAACTCGAATGACGAGCCATGGCGGTCGGCAATCGGTATCGGGTCGATCCCATGCCGCTCAACTGCACCAACCTTGTCCGCCTTGATGGCGGCACTTCCCTCGTAGTTCACAACATTATCCTCCGCTTTTTATTATTTCGGCTTTATTTTGGTTTTATGACGGCTGCCAGAGCGGCTCCTGCTTCAGGGCAGTCGATATGCCTTCAACCGTTACGTCGAAGAGAAGCTTGCCCTTTTCCTCCGTCGCGTCGGCCGGCGAAGAGAGGCAGCCAGACGGCGGCGTCCATTCGGGAATTGGCGGAAACACCGTGTAGGGCGGAAATTTTGCCGGAGACTGAACTGGCGCAAGCGACATATCAACGAGCTCAGGCTTGAGATGCAGCATCAGAGAGGTTTCAAGAATGCCGCCATGCTCAACGTCCCAGCCTGTGAACTCATCCGGGAAGACTTTCTTGATCGTGTCCTGCGTCACAAAATCCCAATAGGAGATAATGATTACGCGAAAATCCTCTATCCCACTCCACTTCAGCTCCTGGATGGCGAGTTCAATGCCCTCGGTGGCGAATGGCAGATTTTCATAATGGCCATTGATCACCGCCACCCGGCGGGCGCCATGGCGTCCGAACTCCTTCAAAACGTCTCTCAGCGCCAGACTCAGCGTGTGGCCATCTAGGCTGGTGGTGCCACAGAGATGGTTGCCGCCACCACTCTTCTGCTGTGACTTCGCGCCATACGCGAAAGCCGGTGCAACCAGAGCTTTGATATTCTGCGCCACAGCCTTGGAGATGGCTGTGGGAATAACCACGTCCGGATTCATCGACATGTGCAGACCGTGTTGTTCTAGAGCCCCCAGTGGAATTAGCACCGGCTGGCGCTCATCCACCACGCGGCGCCTATATTCGGTCCAGGCCAATTCATCAATTGAGACGCTAACCATAAGATTATCTCCTTCTTGTGTAACACGGCAGTTTGCCGTGTGACTTTCCCCGTTATTGTTTTTCGATGTGTTTTATCTACATCACATGCGTTGTTTTAATCGTCGACAGCTAAACACTTCCCGACACTCAGTCTCCCTGTGTGCGTTGAGCGCTTACTTCTCAAAAGGCAGAACCGTACCCTCCGGGAAAACAAAAGCCGGGGCCAATTGCCGAAAGACGTTCGACGTCTTTGTGTAAACTTGTGACCATGCCAGAACCATTTTCAACGATCACGCGAACATTATGTGCGCCGCAACCACCGATGCCTCACTTGTCCACAGGGAAGGCGATTATCAGCTCCATAGACACGATCACGCCAATTGAGTTTCCAACGGATAGCCGCAACGCCGGCTCCTGAATGACAAACGCTGCCCTCCGTTTCCAGAAGCCTCCCCTTTTAGCCCCTCCATTGCCTGTTCAATCCTTGTTTACTTTACGATGACATCGGGAACATCTGGCCACACCCGCCACGCCCCCAGAGACATCGGGAGGCCATATTCGGCAAAAGTGCAATCAGGCATTCCCAAAATTCACGGCACGGGTTAAGATTAGTTTTCTTCACCAGACAGGCCTTGTCAAAAGAAAAAAACTCATTTTAAGTTGAGAAATCTTCACCTATTGGGGGCGGCATGGGCTATACGCCATTAAATGCTCTAAGGGTATTTGACGCGGTGTTCCGGCACGGAACCTTCTATGGCGCGGCGGAAGAACTCAGTGTGACACCGTCTGCGATCAGCCATCAAATGCGGCACCTTGAAGAATGGCTGGGAACGAGCCTGTTTGATCGGAGAGGAAAACAGCTTAAGTTTGATTCAAGTGCCGTTTCACTCGCCGGGGCTCTGCGCCTTGCATTTGCTGATATTGACACAGCGTGCCAAGAGGTGCGCCGAAAGAACAAAAAACAGCAACTGACCGTTGCGGTCATCCCATCTGTTGCAATTTGCTGGCTGATCCCGCGGTTGCCACTCTTTCGCGAAGCGCACCCTAAGATCGATCTCAAAATCATATATGCCATTTTTGGCCATGAAACTAATTTTGAGGATGTGGATATTGCCATTGTTTACGCAAAGGATAAGCCGATTGTAGCGAAAATGGATGCGGTTCGGCTGTTGTCAGGCGCAAGCGCCCCCGTTTGCAGCCAAAGTTTTGTGGATAACCATCCCAGACTTGCCACGGCCGAGGACGTCGCCAAATGCAATCTGCTGCATGATACGGATACGTCGGGTTGGCATGCTTGGCTCGGAGAGGCCTATCTGTCGGAGAGCAACGGCTTGGCAGATATTATCTTTGAGGATTTCAATCTCCTGCGCGCCGCGGTTTTGGCGGGCCAGGGGATTGCGCTCTGCCCTACGGAAATCATCCGGAATGATCTTGAGGCGGGCCGGTTGATAAAGCTGTCGGACCGCACCATTGACGATGAATATAATTATTTTGCGCTCCGCCGGTCCGCGCCTGCAAATGACCCCGTGAATATCTTTTTTGACTGGCTGAGCGGGATGGTGGATCTGACGTAACGCCATGAAGTGCTCCTCTTAAAGTGGTCCAAGATCTGGGTCATTCAACCAGACCCAACCGAAGTGACCC
>NZ_JACHFJ010000021.1 GCF_014201825.1 Acidocella aromatica
TGACAATCTCCACGCGCACAAACCGGCTCGCCATCCTTTGCCGCTTCCCTGCCGCCGCGCCAACTTTGTCAGCGCAACCATGTTACTAAGCTTTTCCTCAATAACCACATTTTGCACAGCAAAATGTATATTGAGCCTAGACTGGCTTTCTCGTCGTTTCAACTATTAGTTGATCACCAGAAGATATGCTGATTAGACTCTGGACGTCTCACGATTTTCTTTGGGGGTGCGGATGGCTGGATTTGACGAAACGGCAATGGATCGGCTGGCCGTGCTGACGGCGCAGGCGAAAGCCGGGGCGAAACTGTCGGCGGCCGAGGCGCTGGAGCTGAAGGAGCTGAAGCTACAAAAATCTGCTGCGGCGCTCGCCCAAAGCCGGGCGCAACTCGCGGTGGCGCGGCGCAAGCTCGAGGACCGGGAAAAATACCGGCTGGGTGGCCTGGCCTTTACTGCCAAGCTGAACGGCTGGCCGGAAGACGCGCTGCGCGGCGGTTTCGCGCTGCTGGCGGCGATGAGTGCCACCGAGCAGGCGGCACTGGCCGAACGTGGGGTCTGAGTAGCAACGGAACAGAAAACCTACACAAGGATTACTGAGCCCCTCGCTTTGCAACAAACCCCGGTTTGATGCGAAGACTATGACTGGTGCTGTTGTAGCGCCGATATCTCCCCATTTTTCCCAAAAATCCGTCCAGAAACCTATAGCCTATAAACCATGTCCAGCTTAGGTTGATGAACAGGAGGTCCCGGACATGCTGATCGGCTACATGCGCGTATCGACCGGGGAGCAGAACCTCGATCTCCAGCGTGATGCGTTGGAACGGGTTAGATGCGAGCGGATCTATGAAGATGTCTGTTCTGGACGGGCGACCGAGCGTCCCGGCCTTGCCAAGGCGCTCGACGTTGCTCGGGATGGCGACGCTCTCGTTGTGTGGAAGCTCGATCGCGTCGGCCGCTCGCTGACCCATGTCGTCGGCCTTGTCAGTGATCTGAAAATGCGCGGGGTCGGGCTCAAGGTGCTGACCGGCGACGTAGACACCACGACGGCGACCGGCAGACTCGTGTTTGGCATCTTCGCGACGCTCGCCGAATTTGAGCGAGATCTCATCCACGAACGGACCATGGCGGGGTTGGCGGCGGCCCGCGCGCGAGGTCGCGCAGGCGGGCGCCCGCGTGTGATGACAAAGCAGAAACTCAAAGCAGCGATGGCGATGATGGCCGATCGCGACAATGCCGCGCGCGACATCGCTGCCCAGCTTGGGGTATCGTTATCGACGCTCTATGCATACGTCGACGCCAAAGGCCAACCACGGGAACAGGCAACGGAACTCCTAGGCAAACGTGCGCCGAGGGCCTCCACTCGGGCGCAACAGGGCTGATTGGTGCCGGTCAGTTTTCTTACCAACAGCCAAACCCGCGAGTATGGCCAGTTCGCCGGCGAACCCACACCGGACCAACTCGCTCGCCATTTTCACCTCGACGACACCGATCGCGCGTTCGTGGCTGAGCACCGCGGCGACCACAATCGTCTCGGTGTTGCAATCCAGCTTGGCTCGCTGCGCTTCCTCGGGACTTTGCTCGAAGATCCTGCCATGGCGCCGGCGTTGGCCGTGGGCTTCGCCGCCGACCAGTTGTCGATTACCGGCTCGGCCGAACTCATTTCGGTCTACGCAAAAAGCGCGGGCCGTTGGCGGCATGGTCCTCGCATCCGCGAGCGCTATGGCTACCGCGCCTTCGCCGACTTTGGAATCGCGTTCCGCCTCAACCGCTTTCTATATGCGTTGTGCTGGACCGGCACCGATCGCCCTTCGGTCTTGTTTGACCGCGCGGTTGCGTGGCTGCTGGAAGCCAAGGTGCTGCTACCGGGCCTCTCGGTGCTTGAGCGTGCCGTGGCCAGGGTTCGGACGCGCGCAAACTCGCATTTGCACCGCCTGTTGATCAAGGCGATGACGCCTGAACAACGGGCGAGCCTCGACGAGCTCATCGTGGTTCCCGATGGCGAGCGCCAGAGCCCACTCGATCGCCTGCGCGACGGCCCATACATTCAGAGTGGCCGCGAAATCAGCCGGGCGCTCGCCCGTCTGGAAGAAATCCGCGCGCTCACCAACGGTCTTCCGCAAACGGATCGTTTGCCGCCGGGTAAAATCGTGGCGCTCGCGCGCTTCGCGGCGGCGGCAAAGGCGCAGGCGGTCGCGCGACTGCCGAACGACCGGCGCGCGGCCACGCTCCTTGCCTTCGTCAGGACGCTGGAGGCGACGGCCGGCGACGATGTTATCGACTTGTTTGATGCGGTTACAACTTCGATGTTCGCGCAAGCCGACGCAGCGTCGAAGGAGGCCAGACTGCGCTCTCTGCGCGATCTCGACGCCGCCGCGCTCAAGCTTCGCGATGCTGGAATCGTTATTCTCGATAAGGAAACATCGGACGGTGATGTGCGCACGGCCGTGTTCAATCTGATCGACCGCGATGCGTTCGTCGCCGCGGTTGAGCGCGTCGGGGCGCTCGCCGAACCCCGAGATGACACTTATTTCGCGGAGCTTAGGAAAAACCATCGCAAAATCGGATACGCGCCCGCGCTACTCGCCGGCCTCGATCTCGGTGCGGCGCCGGCGGGCCGGCCATTACTCGAAGCGATTGAGTACCTGCGCGTCGTCCACTCTGGCAGCAAGCGCCCGGGACCGGCGCCTACGGCGTTCGCACCGAAGGGGTGGCTGGGGCAGCTGAAGACCGCAGACGGCTCATTGGACCTGACCGGCTACCGGCTTTGCGTTCTCGACGGCCTTCGCCGGGCCATCCGCAGACGCGACATCTTCCCGCTTCGTTCGCTGCGCTATGCAGATCCCAGAAAAGGTCTGCTGTCTGGCGCGGCGTGGGAGGCGGCGAGGCCGGCGATTTGTCGCACCGTTGGCGTATCGGCATCGGCCGAGGAAGAACTCGGCAGGCTGTCGCGGCGGCTCGACCTTGCATACCGCGAGACCGCCGAACGCATGCCGGTGAACTCGGCGGTGACGATCATCAACACGCCCGATGGTCACGACCTTTCGGTCGAGCGCCTGGAGAAAATAGACGAACCGCCGAGCTTGATTGCGCTCCGCGCGGCAATCGATGCGCGCCTTCCGAGGCTAGATCTGCCTGAACTGATCCTTGAGATGCACGCGCGAACCGGATTCGCCAATCTTTTTACCCACGCGAGCGAGGGCGGCGCGCGAGCCGAGGACATCGCCACCAGCGTTTGCGCCGTGCTCGTGGCGGAGGCGACCAACACGGGCTTCGAGCCATTGATTCGCCTCGATGCACCGGCGTTGCGGCGTTCACGGCTCAGCTGGGTGAAGCAAAACTTCTTGCGCGCCGAGACGCTGACGATCGCCAACGCCGCGCTGGTGTCGGCGCAGAACGCGGTGCCACTCGCGAGGATTTGGGGCGGTGGTGAGGTTGCCTCCGCCGATGGCCTGCGCTTCGTCGTGCCAGTGCGGACTATCCATTCGGGTCCGAATCCCAAATATTTCGGGCGCGAGCGGGGTGTCACCTGGTACAATCTCGCCTCCGATCAGTTCACCGGCCTCAACGCTGTCACCGTGCCCGGCACGTTGCGCGACAGCCTCAACCTTCTCGCCGTCGTGCTTGAGCAGGAGACCGAGCTTCAGCCGACTGAGATCATGACAGACACTGCTGGTTATACCGACACGATCTTCGGGGTCTTTCTCCTGCTCGGCTACCAGTTCAGCCCACGCATCGCCGATGTCGGCGGCGCACGGTTCTGGCGCATCGACGGCAAGGCCGACTACGGCGTGCTCAATGATCTTGCGTCGAACAAAATCAACATGAAGCTGATCGCCGAACATTGGGACGATCTGCTTCGCCTCGCCGGCTCGTTAAAGCTTGGAGTGGTGCGTGCCGCCGGCCTCACCAGGACGCTCCAGACAAATGACCGCCCGACCCGGCTCGCCCGAGCGCTCCAGGAACTCGGTCGTCTGGTGAAGACGCTCTACCTTCTGCGCTTCATCGACGACGAGGCTTACCGTAGGCGCATCCTGATCCAGCTTAACCGCGGCGAAGGCCGTCATCAGCTCGCCCGTGTCATCTTTCATGGCCGGCGGGGCGAACTGCGCCAGCGTTACCGAGAAGGTCAGGAGGACCAACTCGGTGCGCTCGGGTTGACGGTCAATCTAGTTGTGCTCTGGAACACGATCTACATGGACGCGACGCTGAACCAGCTCATGTCGGAGGGTTACGAGGTCAGGCCCGAGGACGTCGCACGACTGTCACCCCTCGGGCTCAAGCACATCAACATGCTCGGCCGATATGCCTTCACGCTGCCGGATTTTGTCGCACGAGGCGAACTCCGACCGCTGCGCGACCCGCGCAATGCCGGTATCGATGATGCATGACGGCGGGCTTGTGTAGGTTTTCTGTTCCGCTGCTACTCAGACCCCAACGTGGCCGCCTGCAGGCCCAAACCGCACCGGCCAAGCCGGTGCGGCAGCTACGTGTTGCCTTCGCCGAAGCGCCAGGGGAAGCAATCACCACGGCGCTGAAGAAGCGCGGTTTCAAATGGAATGGCGTGTCTTGGGATGGGATCGGCGATCCAGATGATGTTCGCGCCGAGGCGGCACTCGCTGGTGGCGTGGTCGAGCTGGTTTGAGGCGGACGGCCTGGGGCTGTGGTGGTGAGGCTAGCAGCCTGCGACAAAAACGTTGGGCTGAGTTTTTGCCGCCGGTGGTGATATGTCTCGATCTTTCCTGAGCTAGTGGTCCTGGTCACCGCCCCGAACAGCTTCGATGGTACATTTTAGGGTAACAAAAATCCAAGACTAACACTTCACGCCCGGAGGGCGTGTCCGTTGAAGCTTTGGTGAGAGAGATAAAATTATTCGGGCATAGGGTATTTATGACTCTGAGGAGGTTTCTTGCTCAGGCTGAGACGCCGGACAAACCGCGGATTTCCCTCGCCGCCAACGCCTGGCCCATACGGGCCAAGGCCACGGCCAGGGCGTCGCCTGGATCACTGGCCAGCGCCGTCAGCACCGCCGACTGGGATAGCCCCGTCGCTTGATCCTGCACCGCCTGCGCCAGCGCGCTGGGTAGCGATGGATGCTCGCCCCAGGTGCCTGGCTCAGGCGCCCCTGGCAGGGCCGACGCTGGCCGGTAGCCCCGCCACTGCCCTTCCCCCTGCACCGCATAGGCGTTGCGCTCCTGCGCCAGCACAAAGCGGCCGTCGCGCAGCTCGCCGACGCAGCGCCGCACCCAATCCAGGATGCCCAAGCTTCGCAGCCGGACCAGCGCCCGGCCGACACTGGCCCGGCTGACCCCCGCCTTCTTGGCGATGCCCTCATAGGACGGGTCGAGTTGGCCGGTGCGGTGGTTGAGGAAATCGAACAGCAGGCTGTGCAGCACCGCCAGCCCGATGCGGCCAATGGCACCGCCATGCCGGCCCGGCTGCCGGGTCGAGCGCTCCCACTCCCGCGCCCGGTGATACAGCTGCACCGCCGCCTTCTTCGGCAGCGGCGTGAACCGCACCTCGGCCCGCACGCTGCCCCGCCACACCGGATGCACGTCGGTGCGGATCGCCGTAAAACTCCTGAAAAGACCTCTCATTCTAACCCCATCGAGCTGCTTAGCAGCCCGCCGGAAGCGGCCGGAAATCGGCGCAAGTCCGCCCGTGGCAAGAATCCTCTTGCAAAAGACGGAAAGGTGGGAGAAAACGTGTTTACCAGACAACGTAATCTCCCGGCCTTTGCCGGTATGCACGGCCCGCCTTCCAGGCGGGTTTTGCTATTTCTGGGCTATGCTCTCCACACCAGAAAGTTGAAATGCACAGGGCGCGAATCGCCTCGCTCCCTCAACCTGCACATATTAGCAACGCATTGCAAATGTTTGATTTTATCAAAAAACAATCAAACAATCATTACTACTTGAAATATTGCAAGCAAGCTTGCAATATTTCAAAAAATCTTACGAGCATTGATGTAACCAAAATTGTGTGCTTGAAATCAGCCAAACATCACATCAATTATGGATTGGCATTATGCAAACTATCGTGCTGGCTAGCCGTAAGGGAGGAGCAGGAAAGACAACACTCTCCTGTCATCTTGCGGTTGAAGCAGAGCGGGCCGGCGCAGGGCCTGTAGCTATCATCGACACGGACGACATGGCCGGGCTCTCTAAGTGGTGGGATGCCCGAAAGGCCGAAACGCCCATCTTGACGAGGGCGGAGCCGGACCTCTCATCAGCGCTCGACGTTCTGCATGCACACGGCATTAAAACGGTTATCATCGATACGCCACCAGCAATGAACCTTAGCGTGGCCGACACAATTGCTCTGGCAGATCTAGTGCTGATCCCGGTCCAGCCCAGCCCAGACGACCTGCGTGCTGTCGGCGCGACTGTCGAAATGGTCAACGCTGCAAAGAAGAAACTCGTCTTCATCATCAACCGGGTGAAACCGCGAGTTAAATTGACAGGGGAGGCGGCTATCGCCCTGAGCCAACACGGCGTCGTTTCGCCGATATTCGTGTGGGACCGCATCGACTACGCCGCTGCCAAAGTGGATGGCCTTACCGCACCTGAAGTCGACCCACATAGCCAGGCCGCCAAAGAGGTCCGCGAGCTCTGGTTCTACATCAACTCCCGCCTGGAGATGTCTCGTGACTAAACAACCGCTATCCCCCCTGAGCTCCATCATGCCGGCTAAGGGCGAAGCTGCAAAAGTGGAGACTCTGCCGGAAGCAGCCGCGCCAGCGCGCGACTACAGTGTACCTATAAAGGAGGAGCGCGACACAATAACCGTAAGAATCACCAGGCGGAACAATGAACGTCTGCGCATTATGGGTTTCAAAGAGCGCATAAACAAACAGACGATGTTAGACGAGGCGATTGAAGAATATCTTACCCGGCGGGGATATTAGTGCTGAGGATCGGCATATCGCCTCTGCCGCAACCTCGAGCTCCGGTAAGCTATGGGTTTTTGATAGCAATGAAGGTGCGGGAAGAGGCGAGCGTCGCGGATGCTGGCGGTGCGTTGTCAGCGCACCATCCGGAAGCGCCCCAGACCAGCCTCATCTCCAAATAATGTCCTTGAAAAACCCAACGAGATAGGTTATTTGGTTGAAATGGTCACTGTATTTCGCGCTCACGGCCTGCGCGTGATCATCTTCGTCGACGATCACCTGCCGGCCCACGTCCACGTCTTCGGTGACGGTCATGCTAAGATCAATTTGTACAGTGCTGATGGCACCCCTGAATTGGTCTCAGCTGAAGGTATGACCCGCGTTGAGGTCCGCCGCGCCATGCGGATAGTTCTCGAGCAGCAAACACTGCTGCTGGCCCGATGGGAGGAGATCCATGGCTGAATTGACTGACGCCCAGATTGACGCCGCGATGGAACGCGGCAAGATCGCGCACCTGAACGAGCCACGCGCAACAAAAGCTCGGTACAACAAAAAACTCGGTCGCATGGTCGTTAATCTGGCAAACGGATGCACCTTTACGTTTCCTCCGCATCTTGCCCAGGGGCTGGAAACCGCAACGGATGAGCAACTGGCCCAAGTCGAAATTCTTGGGGCTGGCTATGGCCTTCATTGGGAAGCACTCGATGCTGATTTGTCGGTTCCCGGTCTACTCGCTGGCCTGTTCGGAACCAAAGCCTACATGGCCAGACAGGCCGGTAGAGCAACGTCCGCTGCCAAGGCAGCAGCAGCACGGCAAAACGGTGCAAAGGGTGGACGCCCTCCTAAGTCAGCTCAGGGATAATGGCATGGTGCGAGTTTTAAGAATTTCGTCCCGCACTGTTCTCCATTCGACCAAATTTGAGGGGAGCTAAGGTCGTGTTTACTGCCTTATTTTAATTCGTAGCAAAGCGTTGTTACTGAGCCTTGCCACACAGCAGAAGTATAGCAATGGCTGAAAAAGAAAAACGAACAGTGACGATCAGCGTTAGTTGCTTTGATGATGCGCGGGCGCGCTTGGCCAATGCTTTTGAATGGAAACACCAGGAGCCGCGAATCACTTTTGCGACTCTCGATCTGATGCGGCTGACGCTGACGCCGCGGCGTCAGGAACTGCTGCAACTCATGGCTGGGCACGAAGCTATGTCGATCTTGGCGGTGGCACGGCTGGTAAGCCGCGATGTGAACTCTGTTCACGACGATGTGCAGGCTCTCTTGGTAGCCGGTATTTTGGAGTTCAGGGAAAATAAGGGGGTAATCTTTCCCTACAAAGATTTGTACATTGAGTAGTTGCTGACGGGGGGCGAAAAACAAATCTGCAGTGTTGCAGTAATCCAAAAACCAAAACTTTCGTACCAGCCGGAACCGACTCAACCCGGCCGTAGGCCGACGCAAGAAGCAGTCCCGAAGCAGTCTTTCAACACTACCCGATACCTCGCCCTCCCGCTTTGCAGGAAGATGAGTCTAAACGGTATTCCCGGTCGGCAGAGCGAGGAAGCGGCTCTCCAAGGCAACAAGGGCTGCATTTGTCCTGGAATCTGGGACAACCTGCGTAACAACCAAGGCCACGGGGATGGCGGCCAGGATTCCCCTGTGAAGGGTTGCGTCTATGTCGCCTGGCTCTCCTGGCCCTATCCGGTAGGTCCAGCCGTTCCCCTCCGGATCGCGCACGATATGACGGTCCAAGGAGGATGCGGAAGTATGGACGGCTCCGTCCGAGAGGCGCTGATAGTTCAGGTATTGCGGTAGCATGGTGGAAATCTTCGCCATTTTCTTCCAGTCGATACGACTGTTCTTCTTCTCCATAGTCTCAACGGCCGCCCGGAGCTTGGCAAGCATGGCCGGGTCGTCGCCAAGCTGCTGTTCTGATATGAAGGCTGCCTGCCCTCGCCGGCTGGTCTCGGCATCATCCCGCAGCATCCTGATAACCTCATCCGGCTTCTCCAAGAGCGCAGCCGCGCACAGCGAATCTTCCACAATCATCCGTACGAGGGCCCGGGCCGGGGATACCATCCCCCGCTCAGATAGGAGAATGACGCCCTGGAAGGACTCGGAAGTCCGTAGCAGGAGGCGGACGGCCACGGTCTGCTGGGTCCAGTTGTGGCCCTGTGCAGCATTCATGGCGGCGAGCGCCGTACGCATCATCAATTCATTCAGATCATAGGCTAGGTCGAACGATACGCGACTCCCGGCTCGCAGATCATGAATGCTACGTTTAGCTTGACGGCTGAGGAAACCAGCCTCTTCAAACGTTTCCTGCATCTTCACTCGGCACACCCTCCCAATCCTTGAGAATACCAGATCTCACTTCGCATGATGCATTGAACACCTGCCCATTAACCGTATAAATTCACTCAGAAATAGTGGGGTGAAACATGCGACTATGGGTAGCTTTACTGGGCGGAGTAGTCGTCATTGGAGCTATGGCTGGGTCTGCAGCATGGTACCGGCAGCATCAGATCAATGCCGGCCACCAGGCGTTTCTGAGTAAGGATTATGCGACAACATATGTCGACCTTCACCCATTCGACGGCTGGTATAGCCCGCAAGCAGAGACCGATCTCGGGGATCTATATATCGCCGGCAACGGTGTGCCACAGGACTATAGCAAGGCGTTGATGTTATTCCAGAAAGCAGCCACTGCCGACTATGCCCGCGGTGAGGCCAATCTTGGATTGATTTACAACCGCGGTGAAGGCGTCCCGATCGACCATGCCAAAGCCGTGTATTGGCTGCAGCGCGCTGCCAATCATGGCATACCAATCGCAGAATGGGCGGTCGGCACTTTCTACGACAGTGGCAACGGTCTACCACATGACGGGGCGCAGGCGGACATTTGGTATCAAAAGGCTGCCGATCAAGGTTATGCCGACGCTCAGGCAAATCTCGGAGCCAACTATTTGTCCGGCAACGGCGTACAGCGGGATTACACTAAAGCCTTTGCACTACTGCAGAAGGCGTCCGATCAAGGTCTGCCAAACGCCCAATATGCGTTAGGAATGATGTACGCAAATGGCTGGGGAGTGGCGCAAGACAACGACCAAGCACTGAGCTTTTTCAAAGAAGCAGCGGCGCAGGGTGATGATGATGCCCAAGCTCAGCTTGGTTATCTGTATTTTGCGGGCCAAAGTGTACCTCAGGACTATGCGCAAGCGAATAAATACTTCAAGGAAGCTTCTGATCAAGGGAACGCCGAAGCCGAATATAATCTTGGTGTAGATTATTTGAACGCCCAGGGCTTTACCGAAGATGATGCCAAAGCCGCCGCATTATTTCAGAAGGCGGCTGAGCAGAATTACGCGTCAGCACAGGATGCTCTGGGACAACTATATGATAACGGAAAAGGCGTCCCGAAGAGTGTCGTGCTCTCGTATATGTATTTTAATCTGGCAGTGGCGCAGAGTAATGCAGGTTCGAAGGATAAGCGCGATAAAGTCAGCACCGTCATGACCCCGGAGCAGATCGCTGATGCACAAACCTTGTCGAGTAAATGGATGTCAGGCACGCCGCTGCCGACCAGCGTTTCCTATGAAGACTGGGCACCAGATTTCGTATTTAATTCATCGACGACGCCAGATGTTTATGTAGCGACACGGATCTGGTTTTCCCGTGAATTCACTGCGGGAGGTCAAAAGCAATATGCCGTATTCCTTGTGACCAAAGGTGATTCTGGTCACGCTGCCAGCGCCAATATCAGCGTTGTTACGTTCAATGAGATCGTTAAGCCGACAAATTTCAATTTCGGACAAAACGCCCAGTTAAATTTCACACAGAGTGGATCGTATGGCGACGTTGATCCACCAAAAAATCCAAGCGCGCCTTATACGTCTCCGGATCGCATTGCCACAAAGGAATATAACCTTGGCAATGATCGCTTCGCCGTTCTGGTTCCGAATAGTTATTTCGGGATGGGTGAGGGACTGAAAGGCCAAGAGATATACATGTTCTCTGGCGGAGTAAACGGGCAGTGGGCCGATATTGGCGGGCTTACCACAGGCGATGACACGACGGGCAATTGCATGCCCGGTCAGCCTGATCCCGAAGGTTATCCATGCTACGCCTGGACCGGCACTGTCGAAATGGTGCCAGCCACAAATGGTGGATGGCCTGAATTTATCGTTCGTCGGCACGGAACGGTGCTGGATGCGAGCAACAGGGTCATCCAAGCCGGCGACCAAGTCTACCGATACGACGGCAAGAAATACTCGACGCCGCAGTAGGGAACGGTTCACGGATGGCTAAGCGGCGCAGTAAGCTACGTGTCAATCGAAAACGTGAGACTTCCTGGGCGACCATGATATGAGAGGCCAGCTGCAAGATAAGATAGCTGGGTAGCCGGGCTAACCAGCTATCTATGATATAAAATGTCGCGGAGGTCCGCATGCCTGTCCAATTCGCGCTATTTCCCGAGGTCGTGGAGCTGACCCACGTGCGGCCGGAACTGAACGAGCAGCGCTTCTATCGCCTGGAGATCCAGCCTGATCTGTTTGGCCGCACTGTACTCATCCGGCGCTGGGGGCGCATCGGCACCTCCGGCCGCCAGCGCCTCGAGCTTCACCCCGATGCAGGTACCGCGCTCAACGCTCTTACCAAGCTCGCCCGCAGCAAGCGGCGGCGCGGCTATTGCGAGCGCCAAGCCACATGACCGCGCCGGATTGGTGCCTAATCGCGGGGGCCAATCATCCAACGATGAAGCCAATTGTCGCACTTATCATAAATTATGCGACAGCTGTCCACTTCCGCCAATAGCTAAGGTTTTTCTTGTCGCGCATCTTGGTTGCAAGTTATAGAAAACTCGCATAATAAATTGCGACAGGTGAAGCATGCCCAGTAAGCCCACCTCCGGTCCCCGGATCGGTTATGCCCGTGTCTCCACCCAAGGCCAGGATCTGGCCCAGCAGCGGGCGGCGCTACGGCAAACCGGTTGCACCCGCATTTTCGAGGAAAAGGTTAGCGGTGCCCGGCGCGACCGGCCCGAACTCGCGCGGTTGCTCGACCATCTCCGAACCGGTGACGTGGTGACGGTTACGCGCCTGGATCGCCTAGCGCGCTCCACCCGCGACCTGCTGGAGATTGCCGAGCGCATCAAGGAGGCTGGGGCTGGACTGCGCTCCCTGGCCGAGCCCTGGGCGGACACCACTACCCCAGCCGGGCGCATGGTTTTGACCGTATTTGCCGGCATCGCCGATTTCGAGCGGTCTCTAATTGTGGAACGGACGAGCTCCGGCCGGGCAGCGGCCAAGGCTCGTGGTGTTAGGTTTGGTCCTCGCCCCTCGCTCTCAGCTCAGCAGATCGCCCATGCCTATCAACTCGTGGAGCAAGAAGACCGCCCTGTGGCAGAGGTCGCCAAGCTGCTTGGCGTTCATCGGGCAACGCTCTACCGCGCTTTGGGCGCGACAACCACAAAACATGAGTTGGCTACAATTTTGGGCGGAATTACCCCGCAAAACGTCCACGAAGAGGTCGATTTCGGTGCCGCTGTCGGCCAAGAACTGATTTGATGTTGCTCTGATTGAACGAGTAATCTTTACGGCTGTCGCGTGACTTACAAGTTATGCGATAGACGTTGTATAATCAAAAACCTTTAGCAAACTCGGTACGTTTCATCTGCTTAGATGAGCATGACGAGTAGCCACTTAAATTTAAGTGGCTACTCGAAGATAAAATTCAAATAAATATCAAATTATAAAATAATTATTTCACAATAAACTATGTTGATGGCGGCATCATGCTTGGCGAAGGTAGCACCTTATCCTCATGCCACTTAATGTTGTTATTGTGTCTCTCAACGGTTCTTTTGGCGGCGCCTTTTGTTTTATACACGGCGTTCCCACCACCATTTTTTAAAATCTCTGCACCGTACTGATTCGACACTTGAACATTAAAACCACCCTTAACAGGGATTATTTTTGCATCTGTTGCCACCTCAATATTGGCGACAGATACGTCTGTTATCCTAACTCTTGTACTATCAGACATATAATTTATCCATTAAATATAATGCCAGACTATTCTGGCTTTATATTTGTAAATGTAATTCAAAATTATGTCAATAAAATTGTTCAATAATTTTCCTTGTATTTGTTTATTTCTTCTCGCTACCCTTCACTACTATTTGTTGATCAGCTTATAATTTACGCGACAAGAGCGCTTCTTAAGACTTTCGGAAATGCTCTTGAGCTTTTTCCGTTCAATGGGTTATCGCTTCCAAAAGATATGACCGAAACCTCCCTCCCTTCCCGGCTAATCGGCTACGCTCGTGTCAGCACCTACGGCCAAGCTTTGGATGCCCAAATCGGGCAGCTACATGCAGCCGGATGTGCAGTCGTGTACCAAGAAAAGGTTTCAGGAGCACGGGCAGACCGGCGGGAGCTTATACGGCTTCTACGTCAGGTGCAGGCCAGTGATGTGGTGGTAGTGACGAGAATCGACCGTCTAGCCCGCTCGACCTTCGATCTGTTTGCCATCGTGAAGACAATTGCAGATTCTAGTGCTTCCTTCCGCTCTCTAGCCGAGCCATGGGCCGATACCGGCACAAGTACCGGACGGCTCATGTTGGCTGTCCTGGCTGGACTGGCTGACGTGGAGCGAGACCTTATCCGCACCCGGACAGCAGAGGGCCGAAGCTTGGCCAAGGCGCGGGGGCAACATATGGGCCGCCCCCCTGCCCTCACCCCTCAACAGCAAGCCGAGGCCCGGCAACGCCGGATTGACGGCGCGACACTCAAAGAGCTGGCACGCAGCTATAATGTAGGGTTGGCGACAATTTCGCGATTAACGAGAGCTACAGCATGAGCGTCCCCAACATTTGGTATCTCATCAAATTTTTTACTGAAGAGCGCTATGCCGACCAATTTATGGCAGGAGAACTGTATCTTAATACCCTCGATTATTTTAGGCAGGTAGAAAGCGCTGATAGCGACGGACGCGCGGATTTGACAGAGGGCATTGCCATGTGGTGGCAGCCGCATGACCTTGTCATGAAGATCAATTTTCCGGGAATGGGCGAGGTTGAGATAACCAAAAACGATCTTGCCGGACCTGTCTCTATGAGTTTTCACCACCATAATAACTTACACCTGTTCTGCGTATATGCGATACACACAACAGGTTTTGAGGTAATTGACGGCCAGCTCAGCTTGTCCCCTGAACAGGTTGACGAACTGCAAGCACAACTACAAATCGACGAAAGATGCATGCAATTCGGCAAATTTGCTGTCATCACTCCTGCCGTTCCATTCTTGGCCCAGCTTAAAACCGCACTTGCCGGTGAGCACCACCGAGCGCAGGCCAAATTAGTGGAATATTATAACGAAGAGACTTTCCACGGCGAGATTCCGCTAAAGGAAATTCCTTTTAGGAAGCAAAAGCGCTTTAGCTACCAGAAGGAATTTCGTCTATGTGTCTTTCCACGCACCTCGGAAGAAGCTGATAATGCGAGCCCCATCACTATCAACATTGGTGATATATCGCACATCTGCGCTAAAGTTGAATCTTCCCAGCTTCCAGAGCTTATTCAATTGAAAACTGAGCCCGAGCCGCCGCTTCGCACGAACTGACGAAACGGCGGACCTATAGCATTGGTTTACTACTGTCGAGTTCGAAAGGCAGCAGGTTTTGAAAGCGCAAGGCGTCTAGAAAACTAGGGGCTATTCAGTCCTACGGGCACTTTAACGATAACGGTGCAGCTCTGGTCTTTCCTCGACCGGATAGCGACCTCCTGGCAGGCGGCGATGGCAGCCTGATTGTCCCGCACAAGATTAAGACCGACCGCCGCTTGTTGCGCTCCCACTTGGTCAGCAGCCTGCAACAATGCCCATCCGGCATTCCAGCGACTGGGGATCCAAGCATGGCTCTCGATGATAAAGGCGCCAACCCAGTTGCCCCCACCAAATGGCAACGCCACCGCCACAAGCGGCGACAGCAGCACTCCTAGGACCAGAGCCACCAAGCCAGTCCACATTAGCCAACTACGCTGCTCGTCCTGGCCCCGTACGGTGCCGATCAAACCGACAAGCTGATCCCCCGCCAGGTTGATCTTTTGCGTCGCCGTATCGAGTTTCTGCCCAGCCACACTCATCACCGAAGTGCCGGCGCGGACAATCGCCTGGCTGTACGCATCCGGCGTCAGCCGTAGCGCCGGATGTTTCTCGATCTCCCCCAGCCGGTCGGCGACCGCCGCCAGTCCTTGCGCGACTTTGCCGATATCGGAGCGGTAATCATGCGGCGCCGGCGGCCGGTTTTCCGCCAGAGCCTGCGGCAACGCCTCCACGGCCCGGCGCATGACCGATACCTCGGCGCGTAGATCCTCGAACGCCTGCGCCGGATCACCCGCCTCGTCCTGCCTGTCCACCTCATGCTCCATGCTTGTCTCCTGCTGATCCTACCGCGACAGCCTCAGCCCGTGGTCCTGCCCGATGTTCTGCCTAACCGCCCGCTCCAGCGTCGGCGCCTGCAACACGCGGCCAAGCCATGAGTTTGGTGCGATCCCCTCTGCCTTCGACAGAGTGCGCATCAGGGCTTCGAGCTGGGGATCGCGTTTCACCATGCCGGCAATGTCATGCAACTGACGTTCGACCTCGCCGCGCGCTGCGGCCTGGTCCCATCCGCCCAAGCCCGCATGCTGCGCCTCCAAGCGGCTGCACATTTTCACCAGCCTCGCCGCTTTCAGCGTCGGCTCCTGCCGCACTCGCTCCTCATGCTTGATCCCGGCCACCAGCTGCGCGGCTCGCTCGCCCCCTTGCAACCCGTTCATGGCCCGCTGGGTCGTCGGCTCGTAGGTCAAAGCCGCGCGCAAATCTTGCGTCGCCCCCGGCCGAACCGCGTCCATGGCCGCCCCCGCTTCGCGCAACGCCCGCCGCTGCGAGTCAAGAATGGGTAGATTTTCCGCCCGCATCAGTCCGATATCTGACCAGACGCGCGCATAGCACTCCACCGCCTCATGCAGGAGAACCACGGGCTGATCCCGCTCCGGTCGCGAGGGCGCGGCACCGCTGGATTCCTGCCGGGAACGCCCGGCATTGAGTTTCAAGCCATCGAACATGCTGCGCTTGGGCCGCACGGCTTGGGGGCCCACGGCACGATCCTGCGTCTGCCCGGCGGCTACCGCTACGAACCGCAGCGACGCGCCCCGGTCCTCGCGCGGCTTTTCGATCTGCCCGACCAGCGTGGCCAGATCCGGCGCCAGTTCCTTCGGCACGAACAGCCGGTAATCCTCCCGGTGCCTGGTGCCGATGACGTAAGCGGCACGGCTGTCCCAGGCATAGGAGTTGTCGTAGACGGCGGCGGTGCGCGGCTGCGTCTTGCCCTGGCCCTTATAGCCGGTGCCGCTATAGCCCAGCCCCCATTTATCGTAGCTAGCCGGGTCGAAGCTGACCGTGGCCCCGTCATCCTTGACGATCTCCAGCCGCTCCGGTGTCACCGCTGTGACGGTGCCGAACTCCGAAGTGGCGATGCCGAGCTTCCGGTCGGTCGCGTAGAACTGCACCCGCTCACCAACCGCGATCGACACCTCGCCGCGTACCGTCTGGAAGCTGTGCGCCGGGATGAGCTCCCCCGCCGCCTCACGCTGCGCCCGGCGCCGCCCCTGCTCGGCCCGGTTCAATGCCTCCACCTCCTTGTTGGTGCTGGCATACAGGAAGCCCGGCCCCTCGCCTGCCGACTGCGCCGCCACGGCTTGCGCGCGCGCCTCGGCCAAGCTGTCGCACCAGACAATCTGCCCCCGTTGGTCATAGGCTTTGAGCGCGGCCAGCATCTCGCCACGGGCAAACTCCTCGCTCGCCCGCGCCTGGTACGCCTGCGTCTGCCGGTGCACGGTGGCCAGTTCGGCGGCGCCATGCCTGGCCACCAACTCGGTGAACATGCCGCCGCGAGACACCGACTGGAACTGGCGGTCATCGCCAGCCAGGATCAGCTTCGTCCCCGAGCGCTCGGCCGCCCGCAACAGCCGGACCATGATCGCGTTGTCGATCATCGCCGCCTCATCCACCATCACCACGGTTTTGGCATCCCAGCTGGTCTTGCCGCGCTCCAGCTGCCCCAGCTCGCGGTGCAGCGTGGCGGCATGGCCGTAGCCATCCTTGCGTAAATCCGCGACCACGGCATTGGTGGGCGCCAGGCCGATGACCCGATAGCCCTCCGCCTCAAACGCCTGCCGCGCCGTGCCCAAGGTAAAACTCTTGCCGGTCCCGGCCCGGCCAATGACGATGGCCAGCTGCCGGCCATCGCTGACCCGTGCCGCCGCTGCGTGCTGCTCCGGCAGCAGCGGGGCTGCATCCAAACACGCGCGGGCGCCCTGCCCCAGCGGGCGCCCGGCGACGGCGCCAATCCGTTCGGCCACGTCGATGATTGCCTGCTCTTCCGCCCGCACCTGCCGGGTGGTCCAACCGATCGCCTCGCCCTTGCCGTTAGCCAAGGCGATGACCTCCGCATGCCCGGTGATCGCCGCTTCCAGGGCTTCGCGCGCTTCGCCCTCCAGCCCGGATTTGTTCAGCGCCTGGCGCACCTCGCGGGCGGTAAACATCGCCCGCTGCGCCGTCAGCTGTTCCAGGATTTGCGCCGGGTCGCGCCAGCGAGCCAGCTCGGCCGCCGCGTTCTCCTGCGCGAGCGCTTCGCGCTCGGCCGTGACCTGCGCGTCCCGCATCTGCCCACGGGTATAATGCGCCTCCGCTACCACCCGGCGTTCGCGCACCGTCGCCGTGATCCCATGTTCCTGGAAATACGCACTCTGGAACGCCGCCCAGCGCTGATCCCAATTCTCCGCCTCACCGATGAAGTGGCGGGCGCCCTTACTGGCAAAATCCGGGTTCATCCCCCGCGCCTTCTTGCCAAAGCCGTCACCGGACAGGCTGCGAGTGCTGATCAGCAGATGTGCATGTGGGTTGTTGTCGTCACGATGGATCGCCCACTCCACGGCGACGCCATGCCGCTGCGGCTGGATCTCTTGCTTGACGAATTTCATGAGCATCGCCTGGCGCTGCGCCGCCGTGGCCTCGCGCGGCAGCGCGATGGTCATATGCTTGGCAATCTGCCCGCCCTTCTTCCAGCGCCACTCGCCGGTTTGCCGGTCCAGCGTTTGCTCGGCTCGCTCGGCTTCACGCCATACCAGCGCCGCGTCGCCGGCCCATTCCGGCGCGTCTTTCGGCAGCAGCAGACCACCAGCTTCCAGCTCGTCGGCGCGATGCGCGAAGTTGAAGCGTTCGCCGCTCTGATCGAGCCGGGCGTCACGGGCGATATAGGCCGACAGGCCAGTGGCACTGCTGCCCGCCCCCGCCTTGACAATCTCCACGCGCACAAACCGGCTCGCCATCCTTTGCCGCTTCCCTGCCGCCGCGCCAACTTTGTCAGCGCAACCATGTTACTAAGCTTTT
>NZ_JACHFJ010000022.1 GCF_014201825.1 Acidocella aromatica
TGGTTGCGGGGGCCAGATTTGAACTGACGACCTTCAGGTTATGAGCCTGACGAGCTACCGGGCTGCTCCACCCCGCGTTTGTATGTTGTGCAAAAACCGCCCTTACTTCGCTTTTATTTGCGTTTAGGGGCGGTTTTTATTTTGTTTTGATAGTCTGGAGGACCTGGCGGCGACCTACTCTCCCGTGTCTTAAGACACAGTACCATGGGCGCTGGGGATTTTCACGGCCGAGTTCGGGATGGGATCGGGTGTAGGCTCCCCGCCAGAGCCACCAGGTCGTCCAGGCTATCAAAGCTGCTGATCTGAGTGGTTTGGTTTTGGTGCTTTTTTTTGTGTGTGATCTGTGACAGCGATGGATGATTGCTGTGTATGGGGGTTGGTGAGGTATATTTGAACTCTATCGGGTTATTAGGACCGGTTAGCTGCGCGGATTACTCCGCTTCCACACCCGGCCTATCGACGTGGTGGTCTACCACGACCCTCAGGGAGGCCTAGTTTTGAGGTAAGTTTCCCGCTTAGATGCTTTCAGCGGTTATCTTTTCCGTACTTAGCTACCCGGCTGTGCCGCTGGCGCGACAACCGGTACACCAGAGGTACGTCCATCCCGGTCCTCTCGTACTAGGGACAGATCCTCTCAAGCCTCCAACACCCACGGCAGATAGGGACCGAACTGTCTCACGACGTTCTAAACCCAGCTCACGTACCACTTTAATCGGCGAACAGCCGAACCCTTGGGACCTGCTCCAGCCCCAGGATGTGATGAGCCGACATCGAGGTGCCAAACCTCCCCGTCGATGTGGACTCTTGGGGGAGATCAGCCTGTTATCCCTAGAGTACCTTTTATCCGTTGAGCGATGGCCCTTCCACGTGGAACCACCGGATCACTATGGCCGACTTTCGTCTCTGCTCGAGTTGTCACTCTCGCAGTCAGGCGGGCTTATGCCATTGCACTCAACAGCCGATGTCCGACCGGCTTGAGCCCACCATCGCGCGCCTCCGTTACTTTTTGGGAGGCGACCGCCCCAGTCAAACTGCCCACCATGCAGGGTCCCGGTCCCGGATAACGGGACTCGGTTAGACATCAGAAGAGTTCAGGGCGGTATTTCAAGGTTGGCTCCACCAGAGCTAGCGCCCCGGCTTCAATGCCTCCCGCCTATCCTACACAGCACTCTCCTAATGCCACTGCAAAGTTGCAGTAAAGGTTCATAGGGTCTTTCCGTCTGACCGCGGGTACCCCGCATCTTCACGGGGAATTCAATTTCGCTGAGCCTATGCTGGAGACAGTGGGGAAGTCGTTACGCCATTCGTGCAGGTCGGAACTTACCCGACAAGGAATTTCGCTACCTTAGGACCGTTATAGTTACGGCCGCCGTTTACCGGGGCTTCAATTCAGTGCTTGCACACCTCCTCTTAACCTTCCGGCACCGGGCAGGCGTCAGACCGTATACGTCGTCTCTCGACTTCGCACAGCCCTGTGTTTTTACTAAACAGTCGCTACCCCCTCTTTTGTGCCACCCTACAATGGTTGCCCACTGCAGGGTCTTGCTTATCCCGAAGTTACGCAAGTAATTTGCCTAGTTCCTTCAGCATAGTTCTCTCAAGCGCCTTGGTATACTCTACCAGTCCACCTGTGTCGGTTTCGGGTACGGTCTATAAGCTAGAGCTATTTCCTGGAATGCTCCAAAAGCCAGGTCAATCCAATAAGACCTGACAACATATTGCATTCGTCACTTCTAGCAGGTTCAGGAATATTCACCTGATTCCCATCGACTACGGCTTTCGCCCTCGCCTTAGGGGCCGACTAACCCTGCGCGGATTAACCTTGCGCAGGAACCCTTGGACTTTCGGCGACAGAGTTTCTCACTCTGTTTGTCGCTACTCATGTCAGCATTCGCACTTCCGATACCTCCAGGCCCTCTCACGAGTGACCCTTCGCAGGCCTACGGAACGCTCCGCTACCGCGCAATAAATTGCGCCCACAGCTTCGGTATATGGCTTGAGCCCCGTTACATTTTCGGCGCAGGATTTCTATTAGACCAGTGAGCTATTACGCTTTCTTTAAAGGATGGCTGCTTCTAAGCCAACCTCCTGGTTGTTTTGGAATTCCCACATCCTTTCCCACTTAGCCATAATTTGGGGACCTTAGCTGGTGGTCTGGGCTGTTTCCCTCTCGACGATGGACCTTAGCACCCACCGTCTGTCTGCCGTACAAAGCTCCTGGGTATTCGGAGTTTGGTTAGGTTTGGTAAGTCTTTGGGACCCCCTAGCCCATCCAGTGCTCTACCCCCCAGGGTATACATACGACGATCTACCTAAATAGATTTCGCGGAGAACCAGCTATCTCCAAGTTTGATTGGCCTTTCACCCCTAGCCACAGCTCATCCCCGACTTTTTCAACAGGCGTGGGTTCGGCCCTCCAGTGGGTGTTACCCCACCTTCAGCCTGGCCATGGCTAGATCACTTGGTTTCGGGTCTTCTGCCCGCGACTGAATGCCCTATTCAGACTCGCTTTCGCTGCGCCTACGCCTACCGGCTTAAGCTTGCCGCGAACAGAAACTCGCTGACCCATTATACAAAAGGTACGCCGTCACACCAAAAGGTGCTCCGACTGCTTGTAGGCATCCGGTTTCAGGTCTCTTTCACTCCCCTTGTCGGGGTGCTTTTCACCTTTCCCTCACGGTACTTGTTCACTATCGGTCACCAGGGAGTATTTAGGCTTGGAGGGTGGTCCCCCCATGTTCAGACAGGATTTCACGTGTCCCGCCTTACTCAAGTCCTCAATCATTGCTTACGCATACGGGGCTATCACCCATATTGCCAGACTTTCCAGACTGTTCTGCTAACGTTGATTGAGGCACTGGCCTGTTCCGCGTTCGCTCGCCACTACTAGCGGAATCTCAATTGATGTCTTTTCCTCCAGGTACTGAGATGTTTCAGTTCCCCGGGTTTGCCTCGCATGCCTATGTATTCAGCATACGATCCTCTTACGAGGGGGTTTCCCCATTCGGATATCCATGGATCAAAGCCTGCTCGCGGCTCCCCATGGCTTTTCGCAGCGTGCCACGTCCTTCATCGCCTCCTGGTGCCAAGGCATCCACCGAATGCCCTTTTGTCGTTCAATTATTCTCACCACAGCTTGAACATTGAACACATTCAAACTGCTACCCACCATGCACAGGAACCATCCATCAGGTTGAAGCCCAGATCTCCGCTTTCGAACTTCGCCGCTAGGAACAGCGCCGCCCAAAAACTTCAACGACCAAAACCAAACCCGACAGCGTTTGACTGCACTGGTAAGTGAGATCACACACATGCTTCTGAACACTCGAACAACTCGCGCTTACGTCTCACGGCTTGCGCCGCTCCACGGGTCAGACAACCCAAGCACAAGAGCCCGGACCGATTTACGCTTTCACGAAAACCAATACGCGCATCCAGATGCACCAAAACCTATTCACCCTGACAAAGAACAAACTTGCTCTTCAACAATTAAGCTGGGAGCAAACATCCAATCCACATTAACCCCGACCTTTGCAGGAACGAAGCCAAAGATGAATCGAAACTCGATTTTTCCTGTAACAACACACCGGCAGGCTTTCACCCACCAAGCATCCAACAACCTTCACCAAAATGGTGGAGATGGACGGAATCGAACCGACGACCCCCTGCTTGCAAAGCAGGTGCTCTACCAATTGAGCTACATCCCCAGTCTTGCCTGCCGCGCCGCAAAGCAGCGCAGCCACCAAACTAATGGTGGGCCAGGGAGGACTTGAACCTCCGACCCCACGCTTATCAAGCGTGTGCTCTAACCAACTGAGCTACTAGCCCAAAAGTCTTGAACTTAAGAAGTTTAAGTCAGCATCGGTTCGGAACACTAAAGTTCCAACCGCTGTTACAGGAAAGGGATACGTTGATGGCGCTTCAAATAACTCAGCCAAAACAGGCATGGTACCCACGATATCCATCGTAGGATTTTATTTTCTCGGATTCTCCAAATTCCAAAAGGAATGCTCGGAGAAAAATCCTTGAAAGGAGGTGATCCAGCCGCAGGTTCCCCTACGGCTACCTTGTTACGACTTCACCCCAGTCTCTGACCCGACCGTGGTAGGCTGCCTCCCTTGCGGGTTAGCGCACCTGCTTAAGGTCAAACCAAATCCCATGGTGTGACGGGCGGTGTGTACAAGGCCCGGGAACGTATTCACCGCGGCATGCTGATCCGCGATTACTAGCGATTCCACCTTCATGTACTCGAGTTGCAGAGTACAATCTGAACTGAGATGGCTTTTAGAGATCAGCATTGTGTCACCACATAGCTTCCCACTGTCACCACCATTGTAGCACGTGTGTAGCCCAGGACATAAGGGCCATGAGGACTTGACGTCATCCCCACCTTCCTCCGGCTTGTCACCGGCAGTTCCTTTAGAGTGCCCAACTAAATGATGGCAACTAAAGGCAAGGGTTGCGCTCGTTGCGGGACTTAACCCAACATCTCACGACACGAGCTGACGACAGCCATGCAGCACCTGTGCGGCAGGTCCCTTGCGGGAAAGACACATCTCTGTGCCAGGCCTGCCCATGTCAAATCCTGGTAAGGTTCTGCGCGTTGCTTCGAATTAAACCACATGCTCCACCGCTTGTGCGGGCCCCCGTCAATTCCTTTGAGTTTCAACCTTGCGGCCGTACTCCCCAGGCGGTGTGCTTATCGCGTTAGCTACGACACTGAGAAACTAAGTCCCCCAACATCCAGCACACATCGTTTACAGCGTGGACTACCAGGGTATCTAATCCTGTTTGCTCCCCACGCTTTCGCGCCTCAGCGTCAGTAAAGGACCAGGTTGCCGCCTTCGCCACCGGTGTTCTTTCCAATATCTACGAATTTCACCTCTACACTGGAAATTCCACAACCCTCTTCCTTACTCTAGTCGCTACGTATCAAAAGCAGTCCCCAGGTTGAGCCCAGGAATTTCACTTCTGACTGTAACAACCGCCTACGCGCCCTTTACGCCCAGTCATTCCGAGCAACGCTAGCCCCCTTCGTATTACCGCGGCTGCTGGCACGAAGTTAGCCGGGGCTTATTCTGCAGGTACCGTCATCATCGTCCCTGCCAAAAGTGCTTTACAATCCGAAGACCTTCTTCACACACGCGGCATTGCTGGATCAGGGTTGCCCCCATTGTCCAATATTCCCCACTGCTGCCTCCCGTAGGAGTTTGGGCCGTGTCTCAGTCCCAATGTGGCTGATCATCCTCTCAGACCAGCTACTGATCGTCGCCTTGGTAGGCCTTTACCCCACCAACTAGCTAATCAGACGCAGGCTCCTCCCAAGGCGACTCGCGCCTTTGACCCTCAGGTATCATGCGGTATTAGCAGCAGTTTCCCGCTGTTGTCCCCCACCCCAGGATAGATTCCTACGTGTTACTCACCCGTCCGCCACTGCCATTGCTGACCGTGCGACTTGCATGTGTTAAGCATGCCGCCAGCGTTCGCTCTGAGCCAGGATCAAACTCTCAAGTTCATCCCATTCTCAGTCGTCACCGACTTCAAATAAAACGAAAACCCCGCTCACATGTTGCTCGCGCACGCCTCATCAGCGCACGCTAAATTCAAAGCGTTCTGTACGTAATTTCAAAAGAAATACACCACAACGCTTCCTAATATCTTAGGTGTGAACAGAGCAAAGCCCATCCAAACCAAGCTACCCCAAACCTAACCAAAGTCAGATCCAGCAAGTCAGAGCAAAAACCCCAACCCGGAAACGCCACCAGCGTATCCCTTCCCAGCCTATGCAATTGTCAAACAAC
>NZ_JACHFJ010000023.1 GCF_014201825.1 Acidocella aromatica
ACTATGACAATCAGCAAAATCGGCGTCATCGGCGCGGGGCTTATGGGTAACGGCATCGCTCACGCGGCGGTGATCGCTGGTTTTGACGTGACGCTCGTGGACGCCTTTGCGGCGGCTCTGCCTAAGGCCCTGGCCACCATGACGAAAAACATGGAGCGCCAGGTGTCCAAGGGCGTCATCACCGAGGAGGCGAAGACCGCCGCATTGGCGCGCCTGACCACCTCCACCGACTGGCATGCCCTTGCCGATGCGGACATCGTGATTGAGGCGGTGCCGGAGAAGCTGGAGATCAAGGAGAGCATCTATAAGGAACTGGCCGGCGCGCTGAAGCCGGACGCGATCCTGGCCTCCAACACCTCTTCCATCTCTATCACCAAGCTGGCGGCTATGTCCGGCAGGGCGGATAAGTTCATCGGGATGCATTTCTTCAACCCGGTGCCGATGATGAAGCTGGTCGAGGTTATCCGTGGCCTCGCGACCTCGGATGCCACCTATGCGGCAGTGCGTGACCTCGCCGAAAAGCTGGGCAAGACGCCGGTGGATGTGCAGGATGCGCCGGGCTTCATCGTCAACCGTTTGCTGTGCCCCATGTTGAATGAGGCGATCTTCGCGCTGGCGGAAGGCGTGGGCTCGGTGAAGGATATCGACGCCGCGATGAAGCTGGGGGCAGCCCACCCGATGGGGCCGCTGGAACTGGCGGATTTCGTGGGGCTGGATACGCTGCTTAGCATCATGCAGGTGCTGCATAACGAACTGGGCGAGAGCAAGTACCGCCCCGCGCCGTTGCTGGTGAAATATGTCGAGGCTGGCTGGTACGGGCGCAAGTCCGGCCGTGGCTTCTACGATTACAGCAGCAACCCGCCAGTGCCGACGCGGTAAGGATAAAAGTTACAGAAGTTTTTGAATGCCGCCTTTTTTCAAAAAGGCGGCATTCTTTTTGCCTCTATTTCGAAGCCATGAGGCGAAAGCCGACGCTTTCGCAGTCTGGGTAGACATCCGGCTTGCGCGAATACACGCTCACATGCCGTACCTCGGACCGGGCGAGGCAGAATTCCGCGATGTCGTGGCACAGAGTCTCCTGCAACTCGTAATGCCGGGCGGTGAGCAGCTTCGCTGTTTCCGTGCGCAGGAAGTCGTAATCCACCACATGGTCGATATGGTCGGCCTCGGGCCGGGCGGCGCTGTTCAGCGTCAGCTCAATGTCGATGAGCAGGCGCTGCGGGGCTGCCTTCTCGAAATCATGAATGCCGATCGAGGCCTGAACCTCGAACCCGCGCAGGACCAGCGTGGCTTCAGATATCCGCATTTTTGACGTCCCGGTCGAGGAAGGCGACATCGCGCGGGCGGCGTTGCAGCACCTGCCCGCCGTCGATGACTAAAGTTTGGCCATGATAGGACGGCGTGGCGAGGATAAAATCCACCGCGCCCACGATCTGCTCCGGCGTGCAGCCGCGCCCCAGCGGGTTGTTGTTGTGGGTGCGGATGAACTCGGCTTCCGTCTGCTTGCCGCTGATGAGCGTGATGCCCGGCGCGATGCCTGCGACACGGATATGCGGGGCGAAGGCCATGGCGAGCATCTGCGTCATGCCCTGCAAGGCTACCTTGGAGAGGGTGTAGGAGAAATAATCCGGGTTGAGGGCGAAGACCTTGTTGTCCACAAGGTTGATGATCACGCCCTCCGCCCCTCGCGCCCGTACCGCCGCGTGGAAATCCCGCGCCAGCAGGGCGGGGGCGTAGAGGTTCACGCGCATGTTTTGGTCGAGCGCGGCGGCGGATGTGGTGGCGGCGGTGTCGTACTCGAAGGTGGAGGCGTTGTTCACCAGCAGCGTCAGTGGGCAGATGGCCTCGCAGCGCGAGACGAGTTGCGTCACCGCCTCGGCATCGGCGAGGTTCGCCCCGAGCGCGGTGGCCCGCCCACCCGCCGCGACGATTCCGGTGGCGACGGCCTCGGCCTCGGCCTTGGAGTGGTTGTAATGAACAAAGACGTGCCAGCCTTTGGCCCCGAGATGTGAGGCGATGGCGGCGCCGATGCGTTTGCCGCTGCCCGTGACGAGTACACCCTGCATGCCACCCTGGATAAACGAGCCAAGCCCGATTACCAAGCCCAACCGCCTTGCCGTCCAAATCCAGGCAATGTTGCGGAAAATCAATGACACGGCTGCCAAGGTTATGGCATTTTGTAGAAAATTCCGAGTGGGTAAGACTCAAACCGGGGGAAACAACCATGGCGGACGAACCGAACCTTTCCATTCCGCTCGAAACCATTTGCTTCATCATCGGCAAGGCGCGGGAGTTTGACGCTAAGGATGAAGTCTCCGAACCCGATCCGGGCTCCAACCCGAGCGATGACGATATGCGCGCGGTGCTGGAAGATCACGAGGATGACCCGGTGACGGCTGAAATCACCGCTGTCGTCGAGGATCTTAGCGAGGATGGGCAGATCGACCTGGTTACGTTGGCTTGGCTCGGCCGTGGCGATGGCAGCCTGGACGAGTGGGGCGCGCTACGGGGCGAAGCGGTGAATGCCTATAACGGCCGTACGGCGGAGTATCTGCTCGGCATGCCGTTATTGGCCGATTATCTGGAGGAAGCGTTGTCTCAGTTTGGCCTGAGCTGCGCGAGTGTGCAGGACTGATAGAAACAAATATAAAATGAGTGCGTCATGCAGGTCAGCAATGCAGAGGTTGCTGCCGAACTGGACAAGATCGCGGATCTTCTCGACGTAGAGGCAGCCAACAGGTTTCGCGTGCGGGCGTATCGCCGGGCGGCGCGGCTGGTGGGAGCGTTTGGGCGCAGTGTGGCGGATATGCGGGATGAGGAACTCGACGAGCTGCCCGGCATCGGGCCGGATCTCGCGGGCAAGATCGTCACCCTGGCGCATGGCGGGCATTTGCCGCTGCTCGATGAGTTGGAGCGCGAGGTTTCGCCGGGCGTGACGGCGCTGCTTGCCATACCGGGGTTGGGGCCGAAGCGCGTGCATCAGCTGCATGAGGCGCTGGGGATCGACACCGTTGCCCGGCTGACGGAAGCGGCCAATGCGGGCAAGCTGCACGACATACCGGGCTTCGGCCGTGGGCTGGAGACGAAAATCATGCGGGCCCTGGCTTCCGGGGCGGTGGCGCAGCCGCGTACGTTGCTTTCCAAGGCCGAGCAGATCGCCGTTCCGCTATTGCAGAATTTGTGGCAGGCCGAGGGGATGAAGCAGGCCGAGATCGCGGGCAGTTACCGGCGGCGGCGCGAGACGGTGGGGGATATCGACATTGTCGTGGCGGCAGCCTCCAACCAGAAGGTTATGCAGCGCTTCACCAGCTACGAGGCCGTGGCAGAGGTGGTGGAGCGCGGCCCGACCCGCGCGACGGTGAGGCTGCGCAACGGGTTGCAGGTGGATCTGCGCGTGGTGCCCGAGGAAAGTTACGGCTCCGCCCTGTGCTACTTCACCGGCTCCAAGGCACATAACATCAAGCTGCGGCAGATTGCGGTGGAGCAGGGGCTGAAGTTGAACGAGTACGGGCTGCACAAAGGGGTGCGTCAGATCGCTGGTCGCACCGAGGAGGAACTCTACGAGCGGCTCGGGCTGCGCTACATTCCGCCGGAGCTGCGCGAGGACCAGGGGGAGATTAATGTCGCGCGGGAGAACCGCCTGCCGCAACTGGTTTCGGTGAAGGATATCTGGGGGGATCTGCACGTCCATACCAATGCGACGGATGGGCGGGCGAGCATGCGCGAGATGGCCGCGGCGGCCCGCGCCAGGGGGTATGGTTACATTGCCATTACCGACCATAGCCGCAGGCTGGGCATGGCGCATGGGCTGGATGTGAAGCGCCTGGCGCGGCAGATGGAGGAGATCGACCGCCTGAACGACAGCCTGAATGGCTTTACCGTGCTGAAGGCGATCGAGGTCGATATTCTCGAAGATGGCACGCTGGACCTGCCTGATACCATACTAAGCAAGCTCGATCTGGTGATCGGCGCGATCCATTCGCGCTTCGATCTGCCGCAGGTGAAGCAGACGGAACGTATCCTGCGCGCCATGGACAAGCGCTGTTTCAATATCCTCGCTCACCCTACCGGACGGCTGATCAACCAGCGCCCGGCCTATGCGGTGGACATGGAACGAGTGATGCGCGGGGCACTGGAACGCGGCTGTTTTCTGGAGTTGAACGCCCAGCCCGAGCGGCTGGACCTGAACGACGCGCATTGCCGTCTCGCCAAGTCCATGGGGCTGAAGCTGGCGATTTCCACCGATGCGCATGCCGAGCCCGAACTCGGCTTCATGCGCTTCGGTGTAGATCAGGCACGGCGCGGGTGGCTGGAAGCGGCGGATGTGCTGAACACCCGCCCCGTGAACGAACTGCTGAGCCTGCTGCGCCGGTAGGCTAGGGTCAGAGGTGGTGGAGCTTGAGGTAGCGCTGCATGTTCTCCCGCGCCTTCTGCTCGAACTGTTGCGTCATTACCGGATGATGAAAGATCTTGGGCAGATGCAGCAGGGAATGGAAGAGATCGGCCGTGGTCTTGTTGAAGGCCTGGTCGGAGAGATGATGATTCTCCAGGCGGATCAGTTTCCGGTTGAAGTCGAACAAATCGGCATCGTAGGCCAGAGGGGCGAGGTCGAGATCCAGGAACCAGTCGAGCACCTGATCGGCATGGCGCGCGGCATCGTGCTTCGCGGTGGCTTCGATCATCCGCTTGACCCGGTCGGCGAGTTGGAAGGTCATCGCCTCATGGCCCGAATGGCTGGCGTGGCGATCCCAGATCTGCGCGGAAACCAGCTCATCGTTGTCTGCGTCGTGGTAATAGATGGCATGCAGAATCGCCAACTCGTCCGACACGTCGTGCATCACATCATGCCACTGCTTCAGGCTTTTATGCAGCGCGTAGGTCGCGGCGATGTGCCATGTGCCATGATAAAGTCGGAACCGGCCGCTCAACATGTCGTGTACTGACTGTTTGTCCGGCGTGCTGGTTAAGATGTGGGATTTCAGCTCATCAAATTCATGAGCGGCATGGATGTCCTTGATATTCAGCATAAATAACTCCACCAGGCTTGAAGGAAAGGAAGCCTCCCTAGCCAGGATATATTGGCCCATGGTTTCCTATTGTAATCCATCACATGGACATGGCTCGTAAGCGCGCAATGCCGACATGGCAGCCTGCTAACGATGTCTGGTCTGGTGGAGTTTGGTGCTTACATC
>NZ_JACHFJ010000024.1 GCF_014201825.1 Acidocella aromatica
TGAGCAAGCCCCCTGGCGGCATGGGACAGGTGCGACACCCGCTCCCCCACCCCGGCCCGCTCCAGGGCCGCGTTGGTCAGCCCAGCCCATAGCTCGCGCACCCGCTCGATCTCGCCGCTGCGCTGATCGTCCAGGGCGCGGGTCTTGGGGCCAAGCCCGCCTCCACCGACCGTCCGGGTCGTGGTCAGGACGTGCGCGTGGTGGTTTCGCTGGTCCCCCTCCCCGCCCGGCGCATGGATCGCCACGTCAGCCGCCACCCCGTACCGCTCCACCAGGGCCGCCGCGAAGGTGCGGGCGAGGTCTGCGCGCTGCTCGGCCGACAACTCGGCCGGAAGCGCGACCTCGTACTCCCGCGCCACCGTCGAGTTCTTCCGGTTCTCCGCCGCCTCCGCCGCGTTCCATAGTGCCGCCCGGTCCTGCGCCCACTCGGCGGCAGGCGGCGCCACGATGAACGCGGCCTCAACCCCAACCCGACGCCGGTAGTCATGCGTCACCCCGTCGCGTTCGTTCACCAACAACGTGCCGGTGCGGTACGCCGCCGCCGCTGGCGCGCTGCGGCCAGTGGATCGGGAGACCGTCTTAACCGAGCAATGGTAGATCGCCACGCCGCGCTCCGATGGAGGGTTCTGGGGGCTGGCCCCTGACGCACGCAAACCGAAGGTTTGCATAAGTGCGCCCTTCATCATACTTCGGAATGGAATGTTCCGTCTAGCATGCCCACAGTTGCCGGGCTAAATTCGCACCATAGCTTGGAGTTCGTGTTGATGGATTACGCCAAGAAGAGAGAGGCCGTTCTCAAGAAAATCGCCCAGGAAAAGGCCAAACTCGCCGCCCTCGATGCCAGGGTGAACCAGAGCGCCCGCAAGCTCGATACCAAGCGCAAAGTGGTGCTGGGCGGCCTGCTGCTCGATGCGGCCAGCAAGGATGACCGCTTTGCCCGCGTCCTCACGGCCCTGCTGGACAGAATCGTCCGTGACCAAGACCGGAAGGCGTTCGAGGGCTGGCAGGTTCCTTCCCCAGCCCTGCTGTCATCAGCGGTCTCCGAGGCTCCCCAGGCCAGCGCTGAGAGCCAGGAACCGGCCCAAATCCCCTCCCCCTGAGCCATGCTCACCGGGGTGCCAGCACCGGCTCAGAAGTTATCCACAGCGTAAAAGTTCAACTTCTATAACTTCAATTTCTAGGCCCAAAAGATGCAGTGTTTTCCTGCATCTTTTTCGTCAATTAGGACTAAATGGGTGCTGAGAGAGGACAAAGTGGGTGCTGAGATAGGACTAAATGGGTGCTGAGAGAGGACAAAGTGGGTGAACAAGTCAGGTCTTAACTTTACGACTTGTCTTATTTGTGCTGCGTTCACCCTATGGCCCTCACGATTCAGCAGAAAACCAATGCGGTCGGGTTCCCGAAGCCCGCTGAACTGATCGAAATCACCGGCACCAGCGGCCTGGAAGCTCAGGACCGGGCGCTGATGAACGCGCTCTACATGCACGCTCATGACAGCGGCGACCTGGCTAAGCCCGGCGCAAAATGGGAGCTACCGCTCGCCTCTTTGAATTTCAGCACCCACAACACCCTGGACCGTGTGCGGGAGAGCCTTTCCCGGCTGCTCGGCGTTCAGGTGGCTGTGACATACTTCGACCCCGAACGGGCCGAGGAAGTCGTGTTGCAAACCGTTCTGTTCGAACACTTCATCACCTCGAAGAAGGGCGCACCGTCAGCCACCCTGCGGTTTGCCATCCCCTCTGAGCTTAGGGGCATCCTGGCCCGCTCTGACCGCTGGGGGCGCATCAAGGCCGAGGTCGTTCATGCCATGTCCAGCAAGTACGCCATCGCGCTCTACGAACTGCTGCGGCTGCGGGCGAACATGGATAATTGCGTGGAAACCTTCACCTATGAACGCTTCCGAGACCTGCTCGGTGTGCCAAAAGGCACGTATGAAGCTGGGAAGGATTTCAAGGTCAGGGTCATTGATCCCGCTGTTTTGGAGATCAACGGCTTGTCCGAGATGGGCTGTCAGATCGACCTGTTCCGGGTCCATTCCCGTGCCGCGATCAGCAAGGTGACGGTGGCATGGTGGAAGAAGGGCGCGGAGGAACAGCGATCAGCCGTGCAAGAATTGAACCGTTCCAAGCTGGGCAGAAAGGCCCGGCTTCGTGGGCAGGTTGAGACCATTCAAACTCAGGAGGCAATCGCATGAGTGCCAACCTTTACGACCAAGATTTCTACGCCTGGGCCAACCAACAAGCCGCGCTTCTGCGCGCCGGGAAACTGACGCAGGCCGACATTGAACACATCGCCGAGGAAATCGAGAGCATGGGCAAGACTGAGAAGCGCGAACTCATCAGCCGCCTCACGGTCCTGCTCTTGCATTTGCTCAAATGGCAGTACCAGCCTGTTCGGCGCGGTGCCTCATGGGAGGTCACAATCGGCACCCAGCGACGTGCGCTTACGCGCCACCTAGCCGACAATCCTAGCCTGAAATCCAAGCTAAACGAGGCTATCGACGACGCTTATACCGACGCCCGCGCCGAGGCATACGCGGAGACTGGCATGCCAAAAGCAACCTTTCCGATGGCCTGCCCGTGGTCCTTCGAGCGGATCATGGATGATGGTTTTTGGCCGGAAGCCTAGCGTCCCAGGCCTTTACCCCGACTTGCCCTTTTCGCCTGCCGTTCGGCCTCCTCGCGGGCGTACCGGACCGTCCGCTTCTCGGTCAGAACCTCGTCCATCTCCGCCGCTTGCTGGCGCTTCGGCTCCAGCGCGGCCTTGATGCCCGGCAAGATGTCCTCCTGGCGCTCCACCGCGACGTCATGCGCCCGTTTTTCCGCAGCTTCCCTGGCTTTTACGGCATCGTCCGCTGTGGTGATCGACGTTTCCAAGCCATGCCGCTGCTGTTCCCAGGCCGCGATTTGACAGCTCCCCAACAGCCCCTTGTCGTGCAACCAAGCCCGGAGTGGGTGGTTCTGCCGGTAAGCCGCCTCCATGGCGTCCACGCCCCGCAAATCCCGCCGCGCCTTGTCTGCCTTTTCCCTGGCTTCCACCGTCTCGCGGCTGCATTTGTCCAAGCTTTCGACCCGCTGCCGGAAGATCGGATCGGCGTTCAGCCTGGATTCCGTCGTATCCCGGCGCAAATCCTGGATCTGCTCGCGTAGCTCCTGCTCGGTCATGGCCCTGTACGCCATTTTCCGGGCTTCCTCAGGGCTGAGTTCCGGCACCGGCTCCTTGACCTGGTTCCGCCGCGCTTGGTCTTGCCGCAACTCCCTGACTGCCTGCTCTCCCGCTTGGTTAATCGCCGTCCCGAAATGCGCCAGATGCTTGCCGGCGGCGGCCAACTCCGTGGCCTTCGCCAGCCGTCCACGCTGCTCGACGATCTCCAGCTCGTCGCCCTTGGCCTCGGCTTGCTCCACCGCCGCCCGGTAGCGTGTGAGCGCGGCCTGATCCCGCCGCTCCCACTCTGCCGCCTGCTGCTTGGCCTGGAGCCGCTCAGCAGCCCGCGCGGCTTTGTCCAGGTGGGGCAGTAGCGCTTCATTGCCCGCAACGGCCTCCTGGGCCTTCCTGTGCGCCTCCACGGCCCTGTTTGTGTCGCCCCGGTCGGTCTCCACCCCGCGGCGTTCCAGCGCCGTCGCAGACGGTCCCAGATGGGCCGTGGGGGCTTGAGCAAGCCCCCTGGCGGCATGGGACAGGTGCGACACCCGCTCCCCCACCCCGGCCCGCTCCAGGGCCGCGTTGGTCAGCCCAGCCCATAGCTC
>NZ_JACHFJ010000025.1 GCF_014201825.1 Acidocella aromatica
TTTTGCACAACATACAAACGCGGGGTGGAGCAGCCCGGTAGCTCGTCAGGCTCATAACCTGAAGGTCGTCAGTTCAAATCTGGCCCCCGCAACCAACTTCATTTGCTCAACGAGAACAGACACAGAACCGTCCGGATGAACCCGGGCGGTTTTATCGTTTTGGACCGACAAGGCCAGGATCCCGGCCAGGGCACCGCGGATCTCCACCCGCAGTTGGCCATCCTCCGGCACCAGCCGCACCTCGTCGATCAGCGTGCGGATGATATTGAACGCCTCGTCCTTGGTGGCCGGGTCGGCCAGCGCCTCGTGCAAGGCGGCGACCTTCTCCCGGTAGATAGTGGCCAGATTCGGATGCAGCGAGGGTTCTGCTTCCGGGCGGCTAGCGAGCAGGGCGTGGAGCTCATCCTCGCGCGCTTCCAGCGCGATCATCTCATCCTTCACCGTGCGCGCCGGCAAGCCATCGGCGACCGCTTGCACCAGCACCTTTTGCCGGGCCTTCAGCTTGCGCAGCTCCGCCTCGGCCCCGGTATATTGGGCATTACGTTGCGCCAGGATGGTGTTGCGTTCGGCGATATAGGCGGCGAGGAATTCCTGGTAGATCTCCGGGTTCATCAGCCGGCCCTTCAGCCCGGCGAGCACGATCTCGTCCAGGCGCTCCACCTTGATGTTGAGCCGGTTGTCGCAGGTGCCCTTGTTGCGCGCCGCGGCGCAGCCAAACAGTGTGGCGCTGATCTTGTGATAGCCGCCGCCGCAGACCCCGCAGCGCATCAGCCCAGTGAGCAGATGCTTCGGCCGCTGGTTGGACCAGAAGCGGGTCTTGGTGGCGGGGGCGTCCTCGGTCTCAGCGCGGCTCGCTTTGGGGAAGCCGCGCTTGCGGGCCTCGGCCTGCCGGGCCTTGGCCGCCTGCCAGAGTTCATCGTCGACGATGCGTAGCTCTGGCACCTCCTTGCTGATCAGCTGTTCCGGGCTGTTTGGGCGGGAGACGCGTTTGCCGGTGCTGGGATCCTTGAGGTAGCGCAGCCGGTTCCAGACCAGGCGGCCGACATACAACTCATTATTGAGAATGCCGGTGCCACGCTCGGCATTGCCGTTGATCGTGCTCTGGCCCCAGCCCTTGCCACCTGGGGCGGCGATCCCGGCCTGGTTCAGCTCGACGGCGATCTGGCGGGGCGATTTGCCGGCGGCAAACTCGCGGAAAATCCGGCGCACCACCTCCGCTTCGGCCGCGACGATCTCGCGCTCGCCGGTGCTGGGCGTGCCGTCGGCGTTGAAGCCGCGCTTAACGGCATAACCGTAGGAGATGCCGCTGGCCGCCTTGCCGGTCTCCACCCGGCCGCGCAGGCCGCGACGGGTCTTGTCCGCCAAGTCCTTCAGATAGAGCGTGTTCAGCGTCGATTTGAGACCGACATGCATCTCATTCACCTCGCCATCGGCGATGGTGCAGAGCTTGATGCCGAGAAAGGTGAGCTGCTTGAAAATCCGCGCCGTGTCCTCCTGGTCGCGGCTCAGCCGGTCCAGCCCCTCGGCCAGGATGATGTCGAAGCGGCCGCGCCCGGCGTCCGCCAGCAGCTCTTGCAGGCCCGGGCGCAGCATCGATGCCCCGGACATCGCCCGGTCGGAATAGCTGTCGACCACCGTCCAGCCCTGCTTGGCCGCGTACTCGCGGCAAACACGCAGCTGGTCCTCGATCGAGGCATCACGCTGCAAATCCGATGAATACCGTGCGTATAAGGCAACCCGGGCCGACATGTTCCCCTCCAAGTCAGGGGCAAAGCTTACGGCGACCAAATCCTCGGTCAAGAAATTAATGGGTTACGCGGGGCAAGGACAAGCAATGAGGACCCGGCGCCCAGCGGGTGTAACCAGAAACGCCAAACGCTCCAATCGCGCGAGGGCGATTGGAGCGTGGCGTCAGAGGGGCGGCAGGGGCGGAAGCTCCGGTACAATCTCCCGCAGTTGATTCAACAACTCGGTGATGTCCTGGGCCACCGCCTCCACTCCACAGTCAACGCGGAGGAAGCCGGACAGCAGCTTAACCTTCGCCCTTTGATCAAGTCCCCGATCATTGGGCTCGACGTGCCGCTCATAGAATTTCTGGGTCGCGGTCCGGACGAAGGCGAATGACCGTGCCAAGTGTTCGGCCGCGACTGACGTGCTCCCCTGGAATGTGACCGTTTTTGTGTAGAGTCTGTTCCTGGGGGATAGACCGATGAAGGGCAGCCGATTTTCTGAAGAGCAGATT
>NZ_JACHFJ010000026.1 GCF_014201825.1 Acidocella aromatica
GCTTTCTCAAGCTCTGGGAGGATGTTGAAGAGATCTCCGACGAGGCCGTAATCGGCGACCTGGAAGATGGGCGCGTCCTCATCCTTGTTGATGGCGACGATGACCTTGGAGTCCTTCATGCCGGCGAGATGCTGGATCGCACCGGAGATACCGACCGCGATATACAGCTCCGGCGCCACGATCTTGCCGGTCTGGCCGACCTGATAATCGTTGGGCACGAACCCGGCATCCACCGCGGCGCGCGAGGCACCGACGGCGGCACCAAGCTTGTCGGCGATCGGGTCCAGCAGCTTGGTGAAGTTCTCGCCATTCTGCATGCCACGGCCGCCGGAGATGATGATTTTCGCCGCCGTCAACTCGGGACGCTCGGACTTGGACAGCTCCGAACCCAGATATTTCGACTTACCCTCAACCGGGGCCACGCTCACCGCCTCGATGGCCGCGGAACCGCCCTCGGCGGGCACGGGGTCGAAGCTGGAGGCGCGCACCGTCAGCACCTTCTTGGCATCGGCGGACTTCACCGTGGCCAAAGCATTGCCGGCATAGATCGGACGCACGAAGGTGTCGGCATCAACCACGCCGGAGATGTCGGAGATCACCTGCACGTCCAGCAGCGCGGCGGCGCGGGGCAGCGCGTTCTTGCCCGCCGCGGTGGCCGCCTGCAGGATGTGGCTGTAGCCTGGAGCCAGCGCCACCAGCAGGGCGGCCACCGGCTCGGCCAGCTCATGCGCGTAGCCCGGGGCATCGGCCACCAGCACCTTGCTCAGGCCAGGGATTTTGGCGGCGGCCTCGGCAATCGCGCCAACGCCGCTGCCGATCACCAGGCCATGCACCTCGCCGCCCAGCTTGGTGGCGGCGGCGATGGCGGAACGGGCCGGCTGCTTGATGCCGCTGGCATCGAAATCGATAACAACAAGAGCCGTCATGGTCAGATCACCTTCGCTTCGTTACGCAGTTTCTCAATCAGGGTGGCGACATCCGGCACCTTGATGCCGGCCTTGCGCGCCGGCGGCTCGGAGACGCTGACGGTGGTCAGGCGCGGGGTGACGTCCACGCCGAGATCAGCGGGCTTGACCACGTCGATGGCCTTCTTGCGCGCCTTCATGATGTTCGGCAGCGAGGCGTAGCGCGGCTCGTTCAGGCGCAGATCGGCGGTGATCACCGCCGGCAGGGCCAGCGCCACGGTCTCCAGCCCGCCATCGACCTCGCGGGTCACGGTGGCGGTGCCGTCGGCGATCTCGACCTTGGAGGCGAAGGTGCCCTGCGGCCAGCCCAGCAGCGCGGCCAGCATCTGGCCGGTGGCGTTCATGTCGTCGTCAATGGCCTGCTTGCCCAGCACGACGATGTCCGCGCCTTCCTTCTCGGCCAGCGCCTTCAGCAGCTTGGCCACGGCCAGCGGCTCAACCGCAACGTCCGTCTCCACCAGCACGCCACGGTCAGCGCCCATCGCCAGCGCCGTGCGGATCGTCTCCTGCGCCTGCGTCACGCCAATCGAAACCGCAACAATCTCGGTCGCCACCCCCTTCTCCTTCAGGCGGACAGCTTCCTCAACCGCAATCTCGTCAAACGGGTTCATGGACATCTTCACGCCAGCCGTCTCAACGCCAGACTTATCCGACTTCACACGGACCTTCACGTTGTAATCAACCACGCGCTTCACAGCGACCAGCAATTTCAT
>NZ_JACHFJ010000027.1 GCF_014201825.1 Acidocella aromatica
CCGCGCCGCGGATTACCGCGCTTTTCGACGCTGACCCCGCGCGTTTTGCCAAGTTTTCCGCCCGTTTTGGCGAGATGCTGCTGGATTTCTCCAAAACCAGCCTGACGGAGCGGAGCCTTGCCCTGCTGCTGCAACTGGCGGCGGATGCCGGGGTTGAGGCGCGGCGCGACGCAATGTTCGCGGGCGAAAAAATCAACGTCACCGAAAACCGCGCCGTGCTGCACACCGCCCTGCGCGCGCCGCGCGGCGCCAGCGTGCTGGTCGATGGCAAGGATGTGATCCCCGCCGTGCACGCCATGCGGGAGCGGCTGTTCGCCTTCGCCGAGGCGGTGCGCTCTGGCGCGCTCACCGGCGCCTCGGGGCTGGCTTTCACCGACGTCGTCAATATCGGCATCGGCGGCTCGGACCTCGGCCCGGTGATGGTGACCGGCGCGCTCGCCCCGTACCACGATGGCCCGCGCCTGCATTTTGTCTCCAATGTCGATGCCGCGCATCTGACCGACACGCTGAAGCCGCTCGACCCGGCGCGCACGCTGTTCATCGTCGCCTCCAAAACCTTCACCACCGTGGAGACCATGACCAACGCGCAGACAGCGCGGCGCTGGCTGGTGGCGGCACTGGGCGAGGATGCGGTGGGCGCGCATTTCGCTGCTGTCTCCACCGCGCTGGACAAGATCGCCGCCTTCGGCATCTCGCCTGAGAAAACCTTCGGTTTCTGGGACTGGGTGGGCGGGCGTTACTCGGTGTGGTCGGCCATCGGCCTGCCGGTGATGATCGCCATCGGGGCGGCGCATTTCCGCGATTTCCTCGCCGGCGCGCATGCCATGGATCAGCATTTCCGCTCCGCCCCGCTGGCGCAAAACCTGCCGGTGCTGCTGGCGCTGTGTGGCGTCTGGCACCGCAATGCGTGCAACTATCAGGCCCGGGCGGTGCTACCCTACGAGCAGCGCCTCTCCCGGCTGCCCGCGTATTTGCAGCAGCTGGACATGGAGTCCAACGGCAAGCGGGTGACGCGCGATGGCAACCCCGTGGCCCAGCCAAGTGGGCCGTTGGTGTTCGGCGAGCCCGGCACCAACGGCCAGCACGCCTTCTACCAGCTGCTGCACCAGGGCACGGATATCATCCCCTGCGAGTTCCTGATCGCCGCGCGCGGGCATGAGCCGGAGCTGCGGCACCACCATGAGGTGCTGATCGCCAACTGCCTGGGCCAGGCGCAGGCCCTGATGCGCGGGCGCACGCTGGAGGAGGCGGGCGGCAATCCGCACCGCGTGTTCCCCGGCAACCGGCCGAGCCTGCTGCTGGCCTATCCGCAGCTTACCCCGGAGGTGCTGGGCCAGCTCATCGCCTTGTACGAGCACCGCATCTTCACCGAGGCCGCCATCTGGAACATCAACGCTTTCGACCAATGGGGCGTCGAGTTGGGTAAGGAACTGGCGAC
>NZ_JACHFJ010000028.1 GCF_014201825.1 Acidocella aromatica
CCCCTTTTTGTTCGCGCTCAGGCGCAGTGTCTTTCCCCTTCATGCTTGATGGTTGAGGTGGTTTCAATGTGCCCTGGGGCATGCCCCAGGGCACATTGGCGTGCGGCCTCGGCGGGTGTTTGGCCGCCGAGTTTGGTGTGGGGCCTGACCGTATTGTAGTCGAGCCGCCAGTTGCTGAGCACCGCTCGTGCATGCCGCAGAGAGGTGAACAAGGTTTCGTTCAGACATTCATCGCGGAGCCTACCGTTGAAGCTTTCGCAGAAGGCGTTCTGCTGGGGCTTGCCGGGGGCGATGTAGTGCCAAGCGATGAGCCGGTCCTGCGTCCAGCGCAGGATGGCATTTGAGGTCAGTTCCGTGCCGTTATCGCTGATGATCATCGCCGGCTGGCCGCGCCGGGCGATGAGGACATCCAGTTCCCGGGCCACGCGGGCGCCGCAGAGCGAGGTGTCGGCCACTAGCGCCAGGCATTCGCGGCTGAACTGGTCGATCACCGTCAGCACCCGGAAGCGCTGGCCGCCGACCAGGGCATCGGAGACAAAATCCAGCGACCAGCACTGGTTCGGCCCTGCCGGTACGACCATCGGCGCCCTTGCGCCCATTGCCCGTTTGCGCCCGCGCCGCCGGCGCACCGCCAAGCGTTCCTCCCGGTACAGGCGCAGCAGCTTCTTGTGGTTCGGCCTCAGACCCTCGCGGGCCAGCAAAAGCCCCAGGCGCCGGTAGCCAAACCGCCGTCGCTCCGCCGCCAGCGCGCATAAACGTGCCCGTAGCGGCGCATCGTCGGGCCGACGCGACACGTAGCGCAGCACACGGCGCGATATGCCGATAATTTCGCACGCCCGGCGCTCGCTCATCCCAAACTCAGCTCGGGCATGAGCAACAGCTTCACGCTTCGCCCCGGGCGTTACCATTTTTTTGCCGCCAGATCCTTCAGAACGGCGTTGTCCAGCATCGCCTCGGCCAACAGCTTCTTTAGCTTGGCGTTCTCGTCTTCCAGTGCCTTCAGCCGCTTGGCCTCAGACACCTCAAGACCGCCATACTTGGCCTTCCATTTGTAAAACGTCGCGTCCGAGATGCCATGGCGGCGGCAAATATCCGCCGTCTTCGACCCAGCATCCTGCTCCTTCAAAATCCCAATAATCTGCTCTTCAGAAAATCGGCTGCCCTTCATCGGTCTATCCCCCAGGAACAGACTCTACACAAAAACGGTCACATTCCAGGGGAGCACGTCA
>NZ_JACHFJ010000029.1 GCF_014201825.1 Acidocella aromatica
TGACCCTGCCTCCAACGTGCCCTCATTTTTAAGTTAGGGTCTGCGGGTTGATGTATGCCTTGCTGGCGTGTTGAGCGAAAGCCTCCGGCGCCATGCCGCCGAGGCTGGTGTGGGGCCTGACGGCGTTATAGTTGGCGCGCCAAGCCTCGATGGCCGACCGGCATGGCCAAGATTGCGGAACAGATGCTCGTTGAGGCATTCGTCACGGAACCGGCCGTTGAAGCTCTCGATGAACCCGTTTTGCTGCGGCTTGCCAGGTGCGATGTAGTGCCACAGCACCGAGCGCTTTTCCTGCCAGGTCAGGATCGCATTCGAGGTCATCTCGGTGCCGTTGTCACTGACGATCATCAGTGGCCAGCCGCGATGTGCCCCGATCTGGTCGCGTTCGCGCCGAGCCGTTCGCCGGACAACGGCGTATCCGCCACCAGCGTCAGGCATTCGCGCGTGTAGTCGTCCACCACCGTCAGCACGCGCAAGCGCCGCCCGTTGTTCAGCGAATCCGAGACAAAATCCAGGCTCCAGCGCTGGTTCGGCCCATCGGGCAGCATCATTGGCGAGTGCGTGCCCATCGCCCGTTTCCGCCCCCACGCTTGCGGACCGACAGCCCTTCTTCCCGATATAGCCGGAACAGCTTCTTGTGGTTCATCACCCCCCCTCGCGGTCGAGCAGGATATGCAGGCGGCGATAGCCAAACCGGCGTCGCTCTGCGGCCAGTTCGCGCAGGCGCATCCGTGTTGCCTCCTCGGACGGACGACGCGACGCATAACGTCAGGTCTTCGGATCAATGCCGACCAGCCGGCAGGCCCGCCGCTGTGAGTAATCCCGCTCCGTAATCGCCCAGGTCGCGGCCTCCCGCCGCAAGCCGGGCGTCACGAGTTTTTTGCCAGCAGGTCCTTCAGCGTCGAGACATCCATCAGGCTCTCAGCCAGGAGCCGCTTCAGCTTCGCGTTTTCTTCCTCAAGAGCCTTCAGCCGCCGGGCTTCCGACACCTCCATGCCACCGTATTTCGAGCGCCAGGTGTAAAACGTCGCGTCCGAAATCCCATGCTTGCGGCAAAGATCCGCAGCCGTGGCACCCGCCTGATGCTCCTTCAAAATCCCAATAATCTGGTCCTGCATAAATCGTGCTTTCTTCATCGTCTGTCTCCAATGGACAGCCCTTACCTCAAAACGAGGGCATTTCAGGGGGCA